>CBDIDP010000017.1:0-480052 GCA_965277785.1 Caulobacteraceae bacterium | reverse complement strand
TCCCGGGTCTGGGCGGTGCGCTCGCGCCAAGCCGCGACGGCCTTGAACACCGCGAGGTATTTCGGCGCATGACGCCTGGGCCGCAACCGCTTCCAGGCGTTTTCCGGCGCGGTGTCGTACAGCGCCGGATCGGTCATCGCCTTCATCTCCTCGGCGACCCAGGCCATGCGGCCCTCGGCCTCCAGCCGCTCGCGCAGCATCGGATAGAGCCGCGCCAGATGGGTGACGTCGGCCAGAGCATAGGTGAGCTGGTTGTCGCTCAGCGGCCGCCGCGCCCAGTCGGTGAACCGGCTGGACTTGTCGAGGTCGATCTTGAGCATCTGCCGCACCAGGGCGTCATAGGCGACCTGCTCGCCGAACCCCGCCGCCATGCCCGCGATCTGGGTGTCGAACAGCGGCTGGGGCGTCGCGCCGAGGTTGAAGAAGATCTCGACGTCCTGACGGGCGGCGTGCAGCACCTTGAGGATGGAGGTGTCGCGCATGACCGCCAGAAACGGTTCCAGATCGAGGTCCGGCGACAGCGGGTCGATCACCGCCTCGGCCTCCGCCGTCGCCGCCTGGATCAGGCACAGCTTCGGCCAATAGGTCGTCTCGCGCATGAACTCGGTGTCCACGGCCACGAAAGGCGCGCCCTTCAGCTTGTCGCAAAAAGCGGCGAGGTCGGCGGTGGTGGTGATCGGGGCCATCGGATGCCTATAACCCGCGCGCGGCCCGAGTCCGCAAATTAACCTTCTCCCGGAGGGGAGAAGGAGGGGCCCAGCGAAGCTGGGAGGATGAGGGGTGACGGTGCTACAGAAACAGGCGTCAGATTCGGCTGACACCGTAACCCCTCACCCTCCCACCGCTTCGCGGCGGGCCCCTCCCTCTCCCGCCGGGCGAGGTGTTCCTTGGGCCACCACCATGACCGACCACCCCAACGGCCTGACCTATAGCGAGGCGGGCGTCGATATCGACGCGGGCGCCGCCCTGATCGAGCGGATCAAACCCTTCGCCAAGTCGACACGGCGACCGGGCGCGGACGCGGCCCTCGGCGGGTTCGGCGCCCTGTTCGACCTCAAGGCCGCCGGCTACGACGACGCCCTGATCGTCTCGACCACCGACGGCGTCGGCACCAAGCTCAAGGTCGCCATCGAGACCGGCCTGCACGACACGGTCGGCATCGACCTCGTCGCCATGTGCGTCAACGACCTGCTGGCCCAGGGCGCCGAGCCCCTGCTGTTCCTCGACTACTACGCCACTGGCAAGCTCGACGTGGACACCGCCGCCCGCGTCGTCGCCGGCATCGCCGAAGGCTGCCGCCTGGCCGGCGCGGCCCTGGTCGGCGGCGAGACCGCCGAGATGCCGGGCATGTACGGCGCGGGCGACTACGACCTCGCGGGCTTCTGCGTCGGCGCCGTGAATCGCGACGGCGTGCTGCCGAAACTGGAGGCGCAACGCCCGGGCGACCTGATGATCGCCCTGCCCTCCTCCGGCCCCCACTCCAACGGCTATTCCCTGATCCGCAAGGTGGTCGAGCGCTCCGGCCTAGCCTGGACCGACCCCGCCCCCTTCGCCCCCGGCCGGACTCTCGGCGAAGCCCTGATGACCCCGACCCGGATTTACGTGAACAGCGTCCTCCCGCTGGCCAAGTCCGGGGTCCTGAAAGGCGTCGCCCACATCACCGGCGGCGGCCTGACCGATAACCCGCCCCGCGCCATAGCCCCGGGCCTCGTCCCCCGCTTCGACTGGACCGCCTGGACCCCGCCCCCGGTGTTCGACTGGCTCCAGCGCACCGGCGGCGTGGCGGAAACGGAGATGCGCCGCGCGTTCAACTGCGGCGTGGGGCTGGTGCTGGTGGTGGCGCCGTCGGAGGCGCCGGGGGTGTTGGGAGAACTGCTGACAGCCGGAGAAAACGCGTTCGTCTGTGGGGAAGTGGCGTCAGCGTGATGAGCCCCCGGATCGAGCGCGCCCGCTCGTTGCGCGCCTCGTCCACAGCCGCCGAACACAAACTCTGGTCGATCCTTCGCGGCCGACAACTGGAAGGCGTCAAGTTTCGCCGCCAAGTCGCGATCGACCGCTATTACGCGGACTTCGCAAGTGAGCCGTTGCGGCTGGTCATCGAGGTAGATGGGTCTCAGCACGTCGAACAACAAACATACGACGAGGAAAGGACCGCCTGTCTAAACACCCTCGGCTGGCGCGTCCTCCGCTTCTGGAACAACGACGTGCTGACGAATATCGAAGGCGTTGCCGACGCCATCATCGAAGAAGTCAAACGGGCCCGAGCAGAGTCTTGAAATTTCCTCTCCCGTAGGGAGAAGAAGGGGCCCGCGAGCGCCCCTTCGCGCGTGGGAAGGTGAGGGGTTACGGAGCTCCAGACAAACGCGCCAAATCCTGCGGCGCCGTAACCCCTCACCCTCCCAGCTCCGCTGGGCCCCTCCCTCTCCCTCTAGGAGAGGTGTTTTGTTGACAGAACCCGCTACCCTGTCATTCCTGCTCCACATGACAGACCAAACCTTCACCCTCACCCTCGCCTCCAACGGGCGCGTCGTGATCCCCGCCAGCGTCCGAGCCGCGATGGGAATCGGCGACGGCGACCGGGTCATCGGGCGGGTGGAGAACGGCGCCCTGATCATCGAACCCGTGGCCGCGGCCGTCAGACGAGCGCAGGCGCTGGTGGCCAAACACGCCAGGACCCGGCCGAGCGTGGTCGAGGAGCTGATCGCCGAGCGCCGGGCCGAGGCGATGCGTGAGTGAGGCGGTCCTCGACAGCTCGGCCCTGCTCGCGCTCCTGTTCCGGGAGCCGGGCTGGGAACGGGTCGAGGCCCTCCTACCCGACGCGCTGATTTCGACGGTGAACCTCGCCGAGACGGCGATCAAGCTCCTGGAGCGCGGCATGACCGCGCAAACCGCGCGCGCGGCCGTGGACGCCACCGGCGTGACCGTCGCGCCCCACACCACCGACCAGGCCTGGGCCGCCGCCGCTCTCCGCGCGTCGACCCGCGCCGCCGGCCTCTCCCTCGGCGACCGCGCCTGCCTTGCCCTGGCGCGGGAGCGGCGAGCCAAGGCCTACACGAGCGACCAGGCCTGGGGGCGGCTGGGGCTTGATAAGGTAGAGATCATTCGGTGATGGCCGAACGGGTGGTGACAGGTGCTCACGTCCCTTCAATTCAAGGACAGCACGACGCGCCTCGTTTGAGAATGAATACTCCATAATGGTCAAACCGCTACGCGTGAGTTCCGCAGATGACCTCCGGAAGGAACTTGATAGCGGCTTAAGCCAATTGTCGATCTTCGGCGCGCTCATTGTCGTCGTTCACCTCCTCAATATTATCCCTTCCGAGGTAACAACGCTTGGTGCTAAATTCACGATTTCAGATCCCGTTATTTTGCGTGGCGCGCTTGCTGTGGTCTTTCTAAACAAGCTGCACATTTTAGTCGTGCTCATGCGGGCCTCACGAGGCATTTACACCACAGAGGACGTGAACAAGGCTGCAGGTCGCTCGGCGATTATGCGCCACCGAAAACGTGGCCGATCGATCGTGTGGGTAAAGAGGTTTGCCAAGGCCGACATGTACATCTGGGTAATTATCGCAATGCCCTGGATTCTTTTGCTAGTTGCATTCTATGCCTCTGCATTTGTCTTGTCGCTATGCGACGCCTATGATCTCACAGGTTTCTGTCTCAGTACAAAGACAGCGTTCGGTCGGTTCATTCAATCAACCGTATACTAAACCCATTCCCCGGGGGCCCTCATTCTGCTTTTTCTAGGTGAAAGGAACTCCTGTCCCCGTATTTTCCGGAGCGAACCGGAGGCGGAGTTGCTGACGCCGACGCCGGCGGACGCCTTGACTGTCGGAGCGGCATAGGGTGTTCCCCCAGGAAACGCCGTTGGGCAATCGAAGTTGTGGCATACGGGAACGCGAGGACATTCTGCCCCTTTGGGTCGCTTCGACGGGACCGCTTGGATACCCCAAGACCGCGCTTGCCGAATCGCTAAAATTCCCTTTATGTTCTTTTTCAGGTCCGGCGCGATTCTCACGCCGCGAACTCCAACGACCTCGTTTCCCCATCGCCGGATGGCGCACCGCAAGGCGTGTCGGAGGGCGGGGGCGAAGGTTCTGAAGCTGGATCGCATCGTGCGCCAGCGACGGGATCGTCAAGAAAGGAGGGTAGCAAAGTGCCCAGCAGGCTTATTCAGGGGCGGGCTAGTAGCTTTTACGACGGAGGTCGGGCGGGCGGGGACGCGCGCTGCGCCACGAGCAAAGACCGTTCACGTTTTGTTCTCCACATTCGAGTGGGGCGACGGGTTGCGCTCGCGGGGCTCCTCGCTACTTTAGTTGCGGGAATCGAACTCACCGCACTTGCGCAGAATTCGCGGGTGACGAGTTGGGATAGGTGCCTCGTTTCCCCATCGCCGGATGGCGCACCGCAAGGCGTGTCGGAGGGCGGGGGCGAAGGTTCTGAAGCTGGATCGTATCGTGCGCCAGCGACGGGATCGTCCTGCGAACTGCCCCCACGTAGCTGAACCCTGATACGTGGGGGGGACTGGTGAGGCGATTACCACAGAGCTTGTCGTCTGACAGTATACATGCGGCATGGCGGGCCAGCCGAGATCGAATGCCTTCGACAGCGGGAGCGGCAGGGGTTGATGGAGTCACGGCCGCCGACTTTAAGGCCAAGCTAAAAGATAACGTCGCGTTGTTGCAGGCCGACTTGCGTGCCAATCGATATGTGTTTCAGCGGTTGCGCCTTGCGCCGGTCCTAAAACCAACAGGCGGCTTCCGAATTATCGCCGTGCCCACAGTACGAGATCGGCTGCTCCAGCGATGTTTGCTCCGACACCTTGAAGACGATCAAAGGTTCAGCGCTTCCTCGGAGGTGAGCTACGGCTTCACAAAGGGGCGCACACTCCCAAACGCTCAACGTGCCGCGCTAAAACTGCGTGAAAGCCATCCGTGGGTTCTACAGGCTGATATCGTTAAGTTCTTCGACTGCATTTCGCGCGCGGACGTGAAAAAACTTGTTTGCGCGAAGGTTCGGTCGAAAGTGGTGTCAGATCTTGTCTGTAAAGCTATAGATTGTGAGCTTGAGAAAGGTTCTGGTAGAAACGTCGGCTTGCCTGAGCTCAACGGCATACAAGCAGGTCGGGGTCTGCGGCAGGGAATGCCGTTGTCTCCTATGCTATCAAACCTTCTACTTCGCCGATTCGACAATGAGCTCCAAACGCGCGGGCTAAACGTCTTACGGTATGCCGATGATATAGCTGTCTTTTCCGACTCTAAGGTTCAGTGCCAAGACGCACTGAAGTTGATGCAAGAGACACTTGCTCTCCTTGGTCTAAAAATTCCCGACCTCGAAGAAAACAGCAAAACGAGAATTTGGGAACCGTCGCAGCCCAGCCCATTCTTAGGTGTGGAGATTAAGCGGACCGAACAAGGCTATAAGCTTTGTGCTCCGGCTGGTCGGCTCGCCGACATCGTGGCGGAAATGTCAAAACTCGCGACATTGAAAGAATGTTTCGAAAACCGCCGCGATCTTGGCCGCCTTCTGAGAACACTCGACTCGTTTATTATCGGCCACCGTGCGGCAATGATGGTTTTGGACGACCCCAGTGGCTTCCTAGATCGGCTTGAGGCGGCGAAGGCCAAGTGCATAACTAAGCTTTTAACGGAGATGCTGGGCGGCGAGGCCGTTCGCAATCTCGACGAGAAGCGGAGCGCGGTCCTGGGGCTCTCCCCATTTTCCGAGGGACCCCATCGGCGAATGCATCGGCGTTCCACCCATACGCCTTCTGTTTAGGGCTCCCTCTTGTCCACTAGAGGATTGGCCATTCGCATAGGGTGGAAGACAGCCAGACTCAAATGTCTAGAGTGAAACCATCTTTGCGCATTGACAATAGGTTTTCGTTCTGCAAAACTCTCCATCAATGTCCAGGCCCGCCTTCACCCCCTCCCCCGACCCCCGCCTCGCCCAGGCGCTCGACGCCGCCGAGCGGCGGCTCGCCATGCTCGAACGGTTGGCGCAGATGGGGATGGCGGTGGCGACGGCGATCAGCGAGGCGGTGGTGGAGTTTCCGCATCGGACCGGGTCGGGTCCGCAGGGTGCTCGGGCGTTCGCCCAGGTCTCGCGGGCGGTGCGGCTCACCCTGATGCTGGCGGCCCGGGTCGAGAAGTCCATCCTTGCGATGCGCAAGGGGGAGCTAGGGCTGGAGGCGGCGCTGGCCGCGCGGGATGCGGCCGATCCTCCGGGAACGCGGGCCGAGCGCGTGCGCGCCGCCATCACCCCCGCCATCGAGCGCGAAGCCGCCGACGCGGAAGACGCCGAAATGCTGCGGGGTCGCATGAACGCGCGCCTCGGCGAGCGCGACGACCTCGGCGCCTTCCTCTCCCGCCCGTTCAACGATTGCATCAAGGCGATCTGCGTGGACCTCGGTCTCGATCCGGGGCCGATCCTGGCGATGGAGGCGGTCGCTCCAATGCAGGGCGCGGCAAACCAACCCTTCTCCCAGAGGGAGAAGGAGGGGCCCACGCCTGGGCGTGGGAGGATGAGGGGTTCCGGTGTTTCAGGATGCAGCGCGAGCTCCCGGTGGACCGTAACCCCTCACCCTCCCAGCTTCGCTGGGCCCCTCCCTCTCCCTCCGGGCGAGGTGTTTCCCGGGCCTCAGCCCACGATATCGGCCTCATCAAAAAACTGCGCGATCTCGATCTTGGCGTTCTCCTCGCTGTCCGATCCGTGGACGGAGTTTTCGCCGACCGAGAGGGCGAACAGCTTGCGGATGGTGCCTTCATCGGCCTGTTCCGGGTTGGTCGCGCCCATCACTTCGCGGTAGCGGGCGACGGCGTCGTCGCCTTCCAGCACCTGAACCACCACCGGCGCCGAGGTCATGAACTCGACCAGCTCGCCATAGAACGGTCGCTCGCGGTGAACATCGTAGAAGTCTTCCGCCTCCTCCTGGGTCATCCGTATACGGCGCTGGGCGACGATGCGCAGGCCGGCGTCCTCGATCACCGCATTGATCTTGCCGGTGAGGTTGCGCTTGGTCGCGTCGGGCTTGAGGATCGAGAAGGTGCGTTCGGACATGGCTCGGCGCTCGCTGTGAGGAGGTGGAAATTCGGGAGGGCGCAGCCTATAGAGGGCCGCGCGCCGTTCGCCAAGGCGACCACCGCCGTCCAATCCTCCAGCCACCGGCCGCCGTTCCATGCTCCGCATCCATGATCTCGTGTTCGACGCCTGGGGCCGGCGGTTCCTCGATCACGCCACGGTCAGTCTGCCGGTCGGGGCCAAGGTCGGGTTGGTCGGGCGCAACGGCGCCGGCAAGACCACCCTGTTCAAGCTCATCCTCGGCCAGCACTTCGCCGGCGGCGGCGAGATCGACTGGCCGAAAGCCGCGCGCATCGCCACGGTGGAGCAGGAGCACGCCGCGACGCCGGTCCCCCTGCTGGAGACCGTGCTCGCCGCCGATCTCGAACGCGCCAGTCTGATGGCCGAGCTGGAAATCGCGGAACCGGAGCGGCTCGGCGACATCTACGCCCGGCTGAACGACATCGACGCCGATCGGGCACCGGCGCGCGCCGCCGAAATTCTCAGCGGCCTCGGCTTCACCACCGCCGACCTCGCCCGCCCGATGGCGGAGTTCTCCGGCGGCTGGCGGATGCGGGTGGCCATGGCCGCGGCCCTGTTCGCCGAGCCGGACCTGCTGTTGCTCGACGAGCCGACCAACTATCTCGACCTGGAAGGCGCGCTGTGGCTGGAGGCTCGGCTGCGCAAATATCCGCACAGCGCCCTGATCATCAGCCACGACCGCGAGCTGCTCGACCATTCGGTGGACGCCATCCTGCACCTGACCGAGGGGCGGCTCGACTACTACACCGGCAACTTCTCCAGTTTCGAGAAACAGCGGGCCGAGAAGGCCCGGCTCCAGGCCGCCACGCGGGGCAAGATGGAGGCGCGCCGCGAACACCTGCAGTCCTTCGTCGATCGCTTCCGCGCCACGGCCAGCAAGGCGCGCCAGGCCCAGTCGCGGATGAAGATGATCGCCAAGCTGGAGGATTCGCCGCCCGCGATCGAGGAGCATGTCGCGCCGTTCCTGCTGCCCTCGCCGCTCCGCCCGCTGGCCCCCCCGCTGGTGCGGCTGGAGGACGTCTCGGTCGGCTACGACGGTCCGCCGATCCTGCGACGGCTGAACCTGCGCCTGGACCTCGACGACCGTATCGGCCTGCTCGGCGTCAACGGCACCGGCAAGAGCACCTTCGCGCGGATGATCGCCGGCGACCTGCCGATCGCCGGTGGCCACCTGCATCGCGACCGGCGGATCAAGGTCGGCTGGTTCCATCAGCACCAGATCGAGGCGATGGACGGGGACGACACCCCGCTGGACATCATCCGCCGCGCCCTGCCCGAAGCGTCCGAAGCGCAGCGCCGCTCCCGCCTCGCGCAGTTCGGCATGACGGTGGAGAAGGTGGAGACCACCGTCGCCAACCTGTCCGGCGGCGAGCGCGCGCGCCTGCTGCTCAACATGGTGGCGATGGAGCGGCCGCACCTGCTGATCCTCGACGAGCCGACCAACCACCTCGACATCGACAGCCGCCGCGCCCTCACCGAGGCGCTGAACGACTATTCCGGCGCGGTGATCCTGATCACCCACGACCGCTCGCTGATGGAGATGGTCGCCGACCGGCTGTGGCTGGTGTCCGCCGGCTCGGTGGCGCCGTTCGACGGCGACATGGACGACTACGCCAAGTTCGTCCTCGACCGCGCGAGAAACGCCAACCGGCCGGCGGCCAAGGCGCCCAACCCGGTCGCGACCGCCCCGACCCAGCGCGCGGCGCCGGCGCCGCTCAAGCGCAAGCTGGATGCGGCGGAGCAGGTGCTGGCGCGTGAGACGAAGCAAGTGGCCGAACTCGACGACAGCCTCGCCGTCACCTCCGCGCCGGACAAGATCGCCGAGCTGGAGAAGCGCCGCGCGCGGACGCTGGAGCGCCTGGGAGAGGCCGAGGCCAAATGGATCGCCGCGGCGGAAGCCTACGACGCGGCCATGGCCGACGCCTGAGTGACCGCGAGTGCGGGCGATGAAGAGGTCCCAGAAGAACAAACCCCTTGCGCCCCGCGTCCCGCCAAGGTCTCATCGACGCAAGCGTCCGTCAGCGGCGCGCCCGCGCCAGTGCCGAAGTCAAGGGAAGGAGCGCCGCCGATGGCGACCGAGGAACTCCAGTCGTACCCGCGGCTGAGTCTGCCCAACCTTCTGGCGTTCGCCGCGCCCAACCTGTGCATCGGCGCCCTCGCCGTCGCGCTGGGCGTCTACCTGCCGCGCTATTACGCCGGCCACTTCGGGCTGCCCCTGGCGACCGTCGGCCTGGCGTTCATGGCCGTCCGCCTCAGCGACACCTTCCTCGACCCGTTCATCGGCGTCGCGATGGACAAGACCAGGAGCCGGTTCGGCCGCTACCGGCCCTGGCTGGCGGCGGGGGCGCCCGTCCTGATGCTGGCGGTGTTCATGCTGTTCGACCCCATGGCGGGAGTCTCGCTGCCATACCTGTTCGGCTGGCTGCTGCTCTATTACATCGGCACCTCGCTGGTGACGCTGTCGCATTCGTCATGGGCGTCGGCGATCGCGGCGAACTATGACGAGCGCTCCCGAGTGTTCGGGGTCATCCAGTTGCTCGGCGTCGTCGGCGCCACGATCGCGATCACGCTGCCCATCCTCATGGCGCATCACGACGGCTCCAGCGGATCGGGCGATGTCGGGGCGATGGGCTGGTTCGTGATCATCGTCGCCGGCCTCGGCATCGCGCTGGCGTTGGCGCTCACGCCCGAACGGTCCAATTCGAAACCGCCGCAGGCCGTGCGCCTCAAGGAATATTGGGAGATGATCTCGCGCCCGGACATGCGCCGGATCATCGTCGCCGACTTCTGCCTGGCGCTCGGGCCGGGGTGGATGTCCGCGCTCTACCTGTTCTACTTCCACGACGCGCGGGGCTTCACCATCGCCAACGCCAGCGTCCTGCTGCTGGTCTATATCATGGCCGGCATCCTCGGCGCCGCGCTGATGAGTTTCGCCGCGACGAAGTTCGGCAAGCACCGCACCCTGATGGCGGCGGCGACCGGCTATTCGCTCGGCCTGATCGGCATGACGCTGCTGCCGAAGGGAAACCTGCCGCTGGTCGGGCTGTTCATGTTCATCATGGGGTTCCTCGCCTCGAGCTTTCCCCTGCTCGACCGCGCCATGGTCGCCGATGTCGGCGACGCCGTGCGTCTTCAACAGGGCAAGCATCGCGTGGGACTGCTGTATGCGATGATCACCACCTCGCAGAAGGTGGCGACGGCGCTCAGCATCGGCCTGTCCTATTCCGTGCTCGGCTGGATCGGCTACCAGGCCAAGGAGGGCGCGATCAACACGCCCGCCGCGATCCACGGCATGCAACTGGTCTATGTGATCGGCCCGGTTGTCTTTGTCATGCTCGGCGGCGCCTGCTTCATCGGCTACAAGCTCGACTCCCGCCGGCACGCCGAGATCCGCGAGCAACTGGCGCGGATCGACGCCATGGCCACCGAGAGTCCGGCGGTGGCCAGCCTGACCGGCGATCCGGGAGTCGCCGTCAATTTCGCCGAGCCGGCGTGATGACGGCCGCCGCCGAACCGGCGACCGCCCGCACGCCGCTGCACACCCTGCTGGCGTTCGGCCTGCCCGGCATGCCGCTGGCCGGCATCGTCCTGGTGTTCGGCGTCTACCTGCCGCGCTTCTACGTCGGCCTGGGCAACGGCTTCATCGCCGTGGCCGGGGCCATCGCCACGGTGCGGTTCATCGACATCTGGCTCGACCCGTTCCTCGGTCTGGCCATGGACCGGACGCGCACGCCGCTAGGACGCTACCGGCCGTGGCTGCTCGTCGGATCGCCGATCGCCATGGTGGGCGTATACGAGCTGCTCAATCCGCCGCCGGGCGCCGGGCCGACCCATCTCGTGATCTGGATGCTGGTCGCCTACGCCGGCGTCTCGATGCTCAATCTCAGCATCGCGGCCTGGGCCTCGGTTTTGTCCGGACGCTACCACGAGCGCTCGCGGGTCTACGGCGTGACCCAGGGCCTGGCCGTGGTCGGCGCGGTGGGCCTGATGCTGCTCCCCGTCCTCACCCATGGCCGGCTCGTGCTCGGCAAGGCGGCGAGCATGCCGGGCGTCGGCTGGATCATCGTCCTCGCCATCCCGATCACCGCCGTGATCTGCGCGGCGCTGACGCCCGAGCGTATCGCGCCCGCCGGGCCGCGCGCCGGCTTCAGTTGGCGCGACCTGGCCAAGGTCGCCTCGCGCCCCTCGATGCTGCGGATCGTCGTCGCCGACCTGATGCTCACCCTGGGACCCGGCACGACGGCTCCGCTCTATGTCTACTTCTTCCACGACGCCAAGGGCTTCAACATCGCCGAGGTCGGCTTCCTGCTGATCTTCTACATCGGCGCGGGCCTGATCGGCGCGCCGTTCTGGGGACGGCTGGCGCGGCGTTTCGGCAAGCATCGCACCGTGCAGATCGCCTGCGTCGCCTATGCGATCAGCCAGACCATCCTGATGGTCCTGCCCAGAGTCTGGCCCGGTCATACTCTGGCGGACATGTTGCCGACCATCGCCGGCATGTTCGCCGTCGGCTTCGTCGCCAGCGCCTTTCTGCTGCTGATCCGCGCCATGGTCGCCGACGTGGTCGACGAGGCGCGGCTGGAGACCGGCAAGGACTTCACCAGCCTGCTGTTCTCGCTGGTCACCACCACCACCAAGATCGGCACGGTGATCACCGTGGTCATCGTCTTCCCGATCCTCAAAGCCGTCGGCTACAACGGCAAGGAGGGCGCGGTTAACACGGCCCACGCCATCTTCGGCCTGGAGATGTGCTACCTCTTCGCGCCGATCCTGCTGGTCTTCGTCGGCGGCGCGATGTTCTTCGGCTACAAGCTTGACGCTGGGCGACACGCCGCGATCCGCGCCGAACTCGAAGCGCGGGACGCGTCGCGTCAGGTCGGCGAGGTCCGCGATCTCGAGACCACCACGGAGACCGCCATCGCTTGAACTTCAAGCGAACCCGTCAGCCGCCGTAGAAGAAGCGCTCCTCGACGATCTTGCCGTCTTTCACGGTATAGACGCCGACCTCGTCCATCTTCATCCGGGCGCCGGTTTCCTTGACGGTCAAGTCCATCGTGAACCGCACGACGAACTGATCGCCGTTGACGTAAGGACCCTCGGCCTCGGCCGAATGGATCTCATGGGCGTTGGCCCACCATTCGCCTTTCGCATGCACCGCCGCCTTGCCGCGACTGACGGGATCCATGCCCGGAGGTCCGCCGGCTTCGATGCTGACCACGTCGTCGCTCCAGTATTTGTCACCGGCTTCGGCGAACTTGCCCGCGGCGTTGAGGGCGACGGTATCCTTGGCGATTTCGGTGACGGTCATGGGGTGCTCCTCCTCTTGAAGCGGGAAACCTAGCGCCGGCCTGTGACGGTTTCAACGCGGTTGGACTCAGTCCGTCGCATCCAGCACCCGGCCCAGAGTCTCGAACATCTCGTCGATATGGCTCTGCTCGAGGATCAGCGGCGGCGACAGGGCGAGAACGTCGCCCGACACGCGCATCAGGAGCCCCTCGTCGAAGCAGCGATGGAACACCTCCATCGCCCGCGCGCCGACGGGGGCGCCGTCGCGCGGCTTCAGCTCCACCGCGCCGACGATGCCGAGGTTCCGGACGTCTACGACGTGGCGGTGGTCCCGCATGCCGTGGATCGCGGTCTCGAACGGCGCGCTCATCGCGCGGGCGTTGTCGAACACGCCGCCGTCCTCGTAGAGGTCGAGCGCGGCGAGGCCGGCGGCCGCGGCCAGAGGGTGCCCGCCATATGTGTAGCCGTGGAACAGTTCGATTCCCGCCGGCGCGCTATCGACCACCGCCTCATAGACATGATTGCCGGCGACCACCGCGCCCATCGGCACGGCGGCGTTGGTCAGGCCCTTGGCGCAGGAGATCAGGTCGGGCGTGACGCCGAAGAACTGCGCGGCGGTCGGCGCGCCCAGGCGGCCGAACCCGGTGATCACCTCGTCGAAGATCAGCAGGATGCCGTGCCGGGTGGCGATCTCGCGCAGGCGCTGCAGGTAGCCTTTCGGCGGAACGAGGACGCCGGTCGATCCGGCGACCGGCTCGACGATCACCGCGGCGATGGTGTCGGCGCCGTGCAGCCCGACCAGCCGCTCCAGGTCGTCGGCGAGGTCGGCCCCCGTGTCGCGCTGGCCGCGGTGGAAGGTCCCGCCGGCGGGATCGTGAGTGTGGCGCAGGTGATCGACGCCCGGCAATCCCGGCCCGAACGCGCGGCGGTTGTTGACCATGCCGCCGACCGACAGGCCGCCGAAGCCGACGCCGTGATAGCCGCGCTCGCGGCCGATCAGCCGGGTGCGGCCGCCCTGGCCGATCGTCTTCTGATAGGCCAGCGCGATCTTCAGCGCGGAGTCCACCGCCTCCGAACCGGAGTTGCAGAAGAACACCCGGTCCATGCCGTCCGGGAACATCCCCGCGACCCGGTTGGCGAGCTGGAACGCCAGCGGGTGTCCGAGATTGAACGTCGGCGCGAAATCGAGTTCGGCGGCCTGGCGGCTGATGGCCTCGATGATCTCCCGGCGGCAATGGCCGGCGTTGACGCACCACAGGCCGGCCGCGCCGTCCAGGATCGGCCGCCCGCTCTCGGTGAAATAGTGCATGTCCTTGGCGCGGGCGATCAGCCGGGGATTGGCCTTGAAGCCACGGTTGTTGGTGAAACCCATCCAGTGGGCGTCGAGGGAGTTGACGCGGGCGTCCATGCCGAAAACTTCCTATTCCTGGGTGTATCCCGGCAGCGCTTTGGCCCCAGGACCGCCGCGCGACCACAGCACGAACTCATTGCCCCACGGATCGGCGAACGAGCAACAGTAGCCGTTGAATTCGGCCCAGAAGTGGTTGCGCCACAGCACCTTGCCGCCGAGCTTGACGGCGGTGTCCATCATCACCGCCTCCGACTGCCCTTCGCCGACGAGGACCCAGACCCGGGGCTTTTGGCCGGGACCGGCGAGGGAGCGGGGTTCCGGACCGGCGCGTTCGGGATGCGGCCGCCGGTTGGACGCCTTGGACGCGCCGAAGTGGAGATTGGCGACGGTGGTCTGCGCGCCGTCCGGCCCGCGGATGCAGCCGCCCGGATTGAGCCGATGGAAGACGCCGGGGAGCCGAGCGTCGTCCGTCCATCCGAACACCTTGGCGTAAAACCGCGACGCCGCGACTGGATCGTCCGACGGCATGTCGACGAAAATCAGGGTGTTGGGCGTGGCGATAGCGGGGCTCCCTTGATAGATGAATCCGTGAGGGGGAGTGGAATGGGTGTCAAGCAAACGGCGCCGGCGAGCCCGACCGCACGGAGGATTGGGTGAGAGCGAAGCCAATACCGATCGCCGCGACCGCCTTGATCCTCTTGCTGGCGTCGCGCGCGGCGGCTCAGGAGGAAGATCACCATCATCCCGCGCCGGAGCACCTTGGCGCCGTGCACTTCACCACGAGTTGCGCGCCCGCGGTGGGCGCCGCGTTCGATCGGGCGGTGGCCCTCCTGCACTCCTTCACATACGAGGCGGCCGACCAAGGATTCGCCGAGGTCGCCGCGCAAGATCCAACGTGCGCCATGGCCTACTGGGGCCGAGCGATGACCCACTATCACCAGCTTTGGGACGCTCCCGCCGGCATAGCGCTAACCACCGGCGCGTCCGAAATCCAAAAGGCCGCCGCCCTTGGAACCGGAACGCCGCGCGAAACAGCCTTCATCGGCGCGCTCCGGGCCTACTACGCCGACGCCGACCATCTCACGCCAGCGGTGAGATCCATGCGCTACTCCGACGCCATGGCCATCGTAGCCGCGAACAACCGGAACGATGACGAGGCGCAAATCTTCTACGCCCTGTCGCTCGTGGCAACCGCCTCCCCCGCCGATCACGGCCATGAACGCCAGAAGCGCGCGGCGGACATTCTGGAGCCGATCTGGAAGCGGCAGCCGCAACACCCGGGCGTGCCGCACTATCTGATCCACGCCTATGACAGCGCCGAACTGGCCCGGCGCGGCCTGCCGGCCGCCCGCGCCTACGCCGCCATCGCGCCCTCCGCACCCCACGCCCTGCACATGCCGTCGCACATATTCACCCGGCTGGGGCTATGGGATGACTCCATCGCTTCGAACCTCGCCGCCCGCGCCGCCGCCCATGCGCAAGGCGATGTCGGCGAAGAGCTGCATGCCATGGATTACCTAACCTACGCCTACCTCCAAATTGGCCGCACGTTCGACGCAGCCCAGGTCGTGACAAGCCTTAAAGAGATGGGCGCTCTTTCAGCGGGTGGTTTTAAAATTGGCTATGCGGCCAACGCCATGCCCGTGCGGTTGGCGGTCGAGGACCGCGACTGGGCGGCGGCGGCGCGGCTGGAGGCGGCGCCGGGATCGGCTCCGCAGGTAGCCGCGATCGTCTGGTGGACCCGTGCTCTGGGCCGGCTGCGTGGAACGCCGACGCGTTCCGCCGACGCCGACATCATCCAATTGCAAGCGTGCCGCGACGCCTTGCGCGCTTCGGGCGACGCCTATTGGGCGGCTCAGACCGACGCCTTGTTGAAGTCCGCCGAGGGTTGGCGCGCGGCGACCGCGGGCGATGCCGGACAGGCCGTCGCTGTCATGACGGCGGCGGCCGACGAGGAGGACGGTCTGGAAAAGCTGCCTCTTACGCCAGGACCGATTGTACCCGCGCGCGAACAGTTGGGAGACCTCCTGCTTCAGCTCGGCAGGCCGGCAGACGCCCTGGCCGCGTTCGACGCCGCCCTGGCTCTCGCGCCCGGCCGGCGCGGCGCCGCTCAGGGCGCCGCCGAGGCTAGGCGTCTCGCCGCCGCACGGTCGACGAGGACTTCATAGTGGGCAAAAAGCTTGAGGAAGTGGTCGTCGGAGTAGGAAGGCCTCTCCGCCTCGACCGGCGAAGCCCGCGTTCCGAGAGCCTCTAAGATCGCTGCGGCGCAGGCGTCCGGATCGCCCAGTGAATAGGTCCACCCGCAGCCCCCCGTCGCAAGGTCGGCCGCCCCGCCGACGTTTGGAACTACCACCTTCAAGCCCGACGCGATCGCCTCGGCGACGACGAGGCCGTAGGTCTCCGCGCCGGAGCCGTGGATCAGAAGGTTCGCGCTGGCGTAAAGTATGGCGAGACGATCGCGATCTGTCACTGCGCCGAACAGGTGGACATTCGCGGCCTTACTCGCGGCGCGTTCGACGGATTTACGGAAGAGACCGTCGCCTATGAGCACAAGGCCTAGGTCGCCCCGCGCCTCGCGGGCATTGGCGAAGGCCTCGATCAGGGTGAGGTGCCGCTTTTCCGGGTGGAAGCGGCCGACGGCGATGATCAGCTCGCCGTCCGGCGGCGTTCCGGTCAGCGCCAGCAGTTCCCGGCGCACCGCCTCGTTGCGATTGAGGGCCGAAAACCGTCCACGCTCGATGCCGAACGGCACAGCGCGCGCGTTCGCGATCCCGAACCCCCGCAGCCGCCTCGCGAGCCACTCGCCACCCGTGACGGTCAGATCGTATTGGGAGGCAAGGCGCCGGATGTGGGACCAGTACGCCGCGAACAGTTGGTCGATCCGGTGCAGAGGCATGACACCGGAAAGCGCCGTGTACGGATAGCCGGCGACGAAATCCTGATGGAAGATCAGGGCGCGCGCCGCGCGGCCCGGCCAATGCGCGGCCAGCCAGCCGCTGTGCCAGGGCGATGAGCCCTCGACGATGTCGGGGCTCTCCGCGTCGAGCAGCGCGAACACCTCCCGGTGGCCGGTGAAGCGCCGATAGTTGGCGTCGAACGGCATGAGCGGGCTTTTCACCCAGGCGATCTTGCCGCCGCGGGTCTGTTCGATCCGAGACTCGGCGCCCGGCGCGATCACCGTCAGCTCGTGACCCGCCCCGCGCGCGGCGTCGAACTTGTGATGGACGTAGCTGCGAACCCCGCCTCCGGTTTCGGAATAGAATCCGCAGACATCGACGATCTTCATGGCGCGGCTGTTACGGGAGCCGTCGCGAAACTCAACGACGGAGTTCGTGTGCCTTCTTCCTCCCAAAGGGAGAGGGGCCGGCCGCGATGTCTGTCATTCCCGTTCCAGTTTAGGGAACCGGCCGCGGTGGAAGAGCAGTGGCGGCGCCTCCCGGTGAGCGCCAATACGCAGGCCGCGGGCGATGACGACGCGATGGTCGCCGGCGTCGTGGCTCTGTTCGACGCGGCAGTCGACGAAGGTGGTCGCCACCGCCAGACGCGGCGCGCCGCCGTCGCAATGATGGGTGACGTCGTCGAAGCGGCCGCCCACCGGGTCGCGGCCGAAGCGGCGGGCGAGCTCGACGCACTCGGCGTCGAGGAAATTCACGCCGAAGACGCCCGAGGTCTCCACCGGCCCCAGCACTGGATTGGCGTGATCGAGGCAGATCAGCAGAAGCGGCGGATCGAGCGAGACCGAGCAGAAGGCGTTGACCGTGGTGCCCACCGGTTCGGCGCCATCCCAGCTCGTCACGATGGTCACGCCGGTGGCGAAGCGCCCCATGGCGGCGCGCCATTCGAGGGGCGACGGCGCCGCGAGCGGCGTTTTCAGCGTCCCGATGGTCACAGGACCGGCCACGGCGTCCGGTTCGGCAGGCCGGTCCGCCCGATCAGCGCCGCGCCGGCCTGGCGCGCGCCGGCCAGCAGTTTGTCTTCGTCGATCAGCGTGGCGTGACCGGCGTCGACGACTTGGACGCCGTCGATCCAAACGCTGTGCACGCCGCCGGGCGGAGCGCTGAACGCCAGTTGGGTCACGGCGTCGAACACCGGCCCCCATTCCGGGAGGTTGGTGTCGTGCAGCACGAAATCGGCCTTCTTGCCGACTTCCAGCGAGCCGATGTCGTGCGACAATCCCACGGCGCGGGCACCGTCGATCGTCGCCATTTCGAGGATCAGGGCGGCCGGAAACATCGTCTGGTCGATGCGGGCGTCGCGGAACAGGCCCGCCATCAGCCGCGCGGCGCCGAGGATGTCGGCGGCGACGCCGTCCGTCCCGAGCATCACCGTCACGCCGCGCGCTATCATCTCGGGGTAGAGGCCGCGCTGGGAAAGACCGAAGCCGCCTTGCAGGGCGGCGTGGACGCAGAGGATGGCGTTGGCGCCGGACGCGACAAGAGCATCGAGTTCGCTCTCGTCTATGTTGGCGAGGTGGGTGATCGAGACGTTCGGCCCCAGCACGCCGATGTCGGCGAGGTGTTCGATCGGCCGGCGGTTGTACTTGGCGAGGAACCACTCCGGATCGGACGGACGCGGGCTCATGTGCGCCGAAACGCCGATACCGTGCTCGTCCGCCAGCGCCTTGGCGGCGCGCCAGACGTCGTCGGAATTGGTCGAGTGGCCGACCAGGATCGGCCAAGCGGCGAGGCGCCCGCCGTCGTCGGGGTAACGCGCGATCTCCGACTCCAGCACCGCGATCGCTGTCGCCGAGAGTTTGGCCTGATCCTGGGCGGGGTCGTAGGCGCGGCCCTCGACCCACTCGCCGACCCGGCCGCGAACGCCCGTCGGTTCGAGCGCATCCATCACCGCGTCGAGGTGCGTGACGGTGCCGGCTTCGAGGAAGGTGGTCGTGCCGCCCCGCATCATTGCCAGGGCCGCGCACTGGGCCGCGATCGCCTCGTCGGCCGGGGTCTGGGCGCGGAAGATCGGGATGACCCAGCGCGACATGATTTGCGACGGCCCCTCGCCCGGTCCGCCCCGGGTGAAGCCGCGCGTCAGCGGGTCGCCGGTGATGTGGACGTGGCCGTCGACGAAACCGGGCGTCGCCACGAACCGCTCCGCGTTCAAGGTGCGCCTGGCCCGGACGGTCCGCGCGAGGTCCTCGCGCTTGCCGACCGCGACGATGCGGTCGCCCTTCACCGCCAGCGCGCCGTCGCCGAACACCCGGCGCTCGGCGTCCATGGTGACGATGGTCCCGCCCGAGATCAGCAGGTCGGCGTCAACCATCGCGTCCGCGCGGACCGCCTCCTCGGCCAGGGTCATCCGAAGCGGTATCCGGAGAGCCGGGCGTTCATCGCAACGTCGGAGAATACCCGCTCGCCTCGGTCGGCGCCGGCCGCCCCCGCCGCCACCATCAGCGGCAGGAGATGTTCCTCGCGGGGATGCGCGGCGCGGCCGGCGGGAGCCTTCGACCAGTGGGCGAGGCGGTCATGGCGCTGTTCGGGATCGGGGGCTTCAACGGCCTCGGTCAGCCAGCGGTCGAAGGTCTCCGACGGCTCCTTCGCCGCCGGCGAGCTGAAGTCGCGCATGTTGTGGTAGCTCATGCCGCTGCCGACGATCAGCACGCCCTCGTCGCGCAGGCTGGCGAGCGCCAGGCCGGCGGCCATGTGCTCCTCCGGATCGAGCCCCGCTTTCAACGACAGCGGGACCACCGGGATCTCGGCGTCGGGAAACACCAGCAGGAACGGGATGAAGACACCGTGGTCGAAGCCGCGATGCGAGTCCGTGGCGGCGGGCAGGCCGTGCTTGCGCAACAGGTCGACGATGCGGTGGGCGAGCACGGGCGCGCCCGGCGCGGGGTACTGCAGCTCGTAGGTGTGCGGCGGGAAGTTCGAATAGTCGTAGATCATCCCGGGCGCCGGAGAGGTCGCCACGGTGAACGCCGGTTCCTCCCAATGGCCTGAGACCACCACGATCGCCTTCGGCCGCTCGGGCAGGGTCTCGGCCAGGCCGCGCAGCCAGGCGGCGGTCTTGTCCCAGGTATCCTTTGGGCCGCCCATCACCGACCAGTCCATGAAGAAGCACGGGCCGCCGCCGTGGGGGATGAACAGGGTCGGCATGGTGGCGGTAGGAGGCGCGCCATCATCAGCCACGGCCTAATCCTCCATTCATCGTCATCCCGGACGGCAGCGCACCCCGGCCTTGAACCGGGGAAAGCGACGATCCGGGACCCAGGGAACACGTCAACGTCGGTTCGCCACGGCGCGAACCGCGCGCGGCATCCCCTGGGTCCCGGGTCTGCACTGCGCTGCGCTCCGTTACGCCCGGGATGACGGAGGTTTGGAGTTGCGTGTTGCTGAACATTAGTAAGGCCGGTCGCCCTTCACCCACAGCCGGTGCATGGTGCGGAAGTATTTGGTGTCGTCGTATAAAGTGCCGGTGTGCAGGGTGCAGCGGTTGTCCCACATCAACACGTCGCCGGCGCGCCATTTGTGGCGGTAGACGAAGCGGTCCTCTGTCATGAACTCAACCAGCTCGTCGATCAGCGCCAGCCCCTCGGGGCCGGGCTTGCCGATGACCTCGGTCACCGTGCCGGTGGACGGCCACAGCGCCTTGCGGCCGTCTGCGGGGTGGGTGCGGATCAGGGGATGCTCGACGTCGGGGTTGTCGCGCTTGATCTCGTCGGACAGTTCGGTGCGGCCGTACTCGCGGGTCGACATGAAGTGGGCGTAGCTGTGGTGGAGCTTCAGCTTTTCCAGCTCCGCCCGTCGGGCCGGATCGAGCGCCGCCCACGCCGCGCAGCCATCGGCCAGCAGGGTGTCGGAGCCCTCCGGCGGAACCTCGACGGCGTAGAGCATGGTGCACATCACCGGCTCGGCCTTGTAGCTGTAGTCGGTGTGCCAGCCGACGCCGTCGTTGTGAGCGCCGATCGGAACGCCGTCGACCTCGCGGTTGGAAAGGATGTAAATCTTCGGATAGTCCCGCAGGGTGAACTGCTGGAGCGTGTGGCCCTCCGCCTCGCCGAACGCGGAGATGAAGCGCATCAGGTCGTCGGGCCCGAGTTTCTGGTCGCGCAACAGGATCGCGCCATGGCGCTGAAAAGCGTCGACCACGTCCGCCATCTCCGCGCGGCTCGCGCGCGACGCATCCAGGCCCTCGATCTCGGCGCCGAAGGCGGGCTTGAGTTCCGTTCTCGACAAGGTGGCGACAGACATCCTCACGGCCCTCTGAGAGTTGCAGCGCCAAACTATATGGGAGGCTTGAGCCCGTCTTGGACCCAGGCGCCCTGAAAGGCGCCCCGAGAACGCGCCAAGTCGGCGTGCGTCTGTGGGCAAGACCCTTCGCGGCCGCGGCGCCTAATCGATTGATAGTCTTCAGGGCTGGAACCATGGGCGCCGATCTTCTGAACGACTCGTTCCTCGCCGGCATCGAGTCATCCGACGGTGCGATCGAAACCGCGACCACCCTGCCGCCCGCCTGTTACACGAGCGCGGAGTTTTATCGGTTCGAGCAGGAAGCCCTGTTCAACCACGAATGGCTTTGCGTCGGACGCGAGTCCCAGGTCGCCGAGCCGGGGGACTATTTCACCACCCGGATCATCGGCGAGCCGATCATCGTCGCGCGCAACCGGGCCGGTGAGATCCGCGCCATGTCGGCGGTGTGCCAGCACCGCGCCATGCTGGTCGCCGAGGGCGCCGGCAACGCCCGCGGCTTCGTCTGCCCCTACCATCACTGGGTTTATTCCTTGGACGGCGATCTGGTGAACGCCCCGGCCATGGAGCGCACCCGCGACTTCCGCCGCGAGGACGTGAAGCTGCCGACATTCCAGGTCGAGGTTTGGCAGGGCTTCATCTTCATCAATTTCGACGCCGACGCGCCCGCCCTCGCCCCGCGCCTCGCGGCGGTGGCGGAGGCGATCGCGGGCTATGGGCTGTCCGACGCCGAGGCCCTGACGCCGATCACCGGAACCTTCCCGTGGAACTGGAAGGTGATGTTCGAGAACAACAACGACGGCTACCACGCCAGCAAACTGCATCGCGGCCCGCTGCACGACTTCATCCCCAGCGAGCGCGCGGTGTTCCCCGAGGCAAAGTCGAGCGACGCCGGGTTCCTGCGCTTCAACGGCACGCTCCATCCAGACGCCAGCTTCAATCCGACCCAGCGCGCCGTCCTGCCGATCTTCCCCAGGCTGACGGAAGAAGACCGGAGCCGGATGACCTTCGCCAACGTGCCGCCGACGCTGTCGCTGGTGCTGACCTGCGACCTTGTCATCTACCTCATCCTGCGGCCGTGCGGCCCGGAGGCGCTCGAACAGGACACCGGCATCCTCATCGCTCCCGGCGCGCGCGAGGATCCGGCGTTCGAGCACCGGTTGGAGATGATCATGACCAGCGCCCAGAAGATCATCGCGCAGGACATGCACGTCGACGAACTGGTCCAGCAGGGCCTACGGTCCCGCTTCGCCACCCGTAGCCGATATTCCTGGCAGGAGGGCGCGCAGGGCCAGTTCAACCGCTGGCTGGTCGAGCGTTATCGCGACACCTGGGCGCGCATGAAGGATGTGGAGCAGGCCGGCCGGCCGGAGCCGCTGCGGGCGCTCGGGTGATGCGCCGCAATCTTAGGCGCCCAACTCTTTCCCCGGCTCGGCCTGTCGCAGCCTCTCGCGGTCGCCGACAATCGCGCTAAGCTGGCGTTTCGCCGACGACGGCGAGGATCGAGGCGCTCCGACGATGAAAGCCTGGCGGTTCAGCACGGAAACCCATGCGCCGCACGAGCGGGCGACGGAGTGGCGCGGCGCCATGCACCGGCTCGGGCTGCCTGTCGGCGAGATATCGGAATGCGAACCGCCGAGCGCCTCGGTCACCTGTCTCACCTCGCCGCTCGGCATGGATTTCGCCCTGATCGACGCGGGCGCCCAGGTGATCGGCGGACGGCGGACGGACCAGCCCGCGTCGGTCTGGCTGGCGGTCCTGCTCGACGGCGAAGCCACCCTCGAAAGCGAAGGCTCCGAACAGCATCTCAACGTCGGCGATATCGCCTACGGCCCCACCGGCCGGGCGGCGACGCTGAGCCTCGACACCCGCTGCCGGATCATGTTCGTCCAGGCGCCCCGCGTGGCGCTCGACCACCGCATCCTCGCCGTCCGCAACCTAAAGGTCGGACGTTTGCGCGGCTCTCTGGGGGTGGCGCGGATTTTCTCGGGCCTGTTGCGCTCGACCGCCGAGGCGCTTCCCGGGATGACCATCGATCATCTCCGCCCGGTCGAACTCGCGGTCACCGAGTTTCTGGCGGCCAGTCTCGCCGAACTCACTCAGGCCGCGAATGCCGGCGCGACCGGCTATTCACCCCACCTGCACCGTATCTGCCAAAGCATCGAGACCCTGCTCGCCGACCCCGACCTCTCGCTGCGGCGTTTGGCGGACAAGAACGGCGTCTCGCCGCGCTATGTCCAGAAGCTGTTCGCCGCCGCCGACGAAACCTTCGGCCACTACCTGCGCTCGCGCCGGCTGGAACGATGCCGGATGGATCTCGGCAGTCCGGTGTGCGCGAAGCTGTCGATATCGGAAATCTGCTTCCGCTGGGGCTTCAACGAGTCGGCCCATTTCAGCCGCGCCTTCCGCAACGAATACGGCCTGTCGCCGCGGGAGTACCGGCGCGCGGGAACCGCGGCTGAAGGTTCAGTGCGCGAAAATGACGTTCAAATTCCATGCCCGTAACTCTGAAGGCTTCCTGCCGCCGCGGCGCGGTCCACTTCGCCTGAAGCAAACGGTTCAGACAAGTCGATCAAGGTCTTCGCGGCGAGATCGTCGAGGATGACGGCCGCCGCTAACTCTCCACCGCGGAGCGCGGCGCGGAGTCGCCCGGACGCTACGCGACCAGTCCGTCCAGCCGCTCCACCGCGTCGAGGAACTCCTCCTTGAACTCCTGCACCACCTGACCGGCCGACTTCACGCTGTCGATCAGGCCGACGCCCTGGCCGACGAAATAGGTCACCATCTCGCGGGCCTTGGCGTTGCCGCCGGCGGCGGCGCGGTCGACCTGGCGCAGGGCGGGTTCGCTGATCAGGCTCTGCATCGGCATCGGCAGGGCGCCGGGACTTTCCGGCGAACGGTCCCAGGCCTCGGTCCAGCTCGAGCGGAGTTGGCGGGCCGGCTTGCCGGTTCGGCCGCGCGAGCGGACGGCGTCGCGGGAGCTAGCCTCGATCATCTTTTCGCGGAAGATTTCGCTGGTCTCGGACTCGACGGTGGCCAGCCAGACCGAGCCGGTCCACACGCCGGCCGCGCCCATGGCCATGCACGCCGCCATCTGCGCGCCGTTCATGATCCCGCCCGCCGCCAGCACCGGCACGTCGCGGATCGGGCGGATCGCCTTCAGCACCTCCGGCACCAGCACCAGGGTCGATACCTCGCCGCAGTGGCCGCCGGCTTCGGTGCCCTGCACGACGAGAATATCGACGCCGGCGTTGACCTGGCGAATGGCGTGTTCCTTGGCGCCGACCAGGGCCGCGACCGGGACGCCGTGCGCCTTGCCCATCGCGATCATCGCCGGCGGCGGCACGCCGAGGGCGTTGGCGATCAGGCGGATGGGGAACTCGAAGGCGGCGCCCAGCACCTCCATCGCCCGCCCGGGATCGAACGGCTGGGGCTGGTCGTCGCGGACGGTCTGTTCGGCCAGGGCGACGCCGACCTTGCCGACCAGGTCGCGGGCGAACGCGGCGTGTTGCTCCGGCACGCGGGACTTGAGGCTGTTGTAGGTGACGTCCTTCTCGCCCGCCGTCGCCATGTTTTCCGGGATCAGGACGTCGATGCCGAACGGCTTGCCGTCGGCGTGGTCCTCGATCCACTTCAGTTCCTGACGCACCGACTCCGGCGAATGGGCGGTGGCGCCGAAGACGCCGAAGCCCCCTGCCCGGCTGACGGCGGCGACCACGTCGCGGCAGTGGCTGAAGGCCAGCAGCGGGAACTCGATGCCGAGCATGTCGCAAATCGGGGTCTTCATGTCAGGCCTTCTCGAAGCGGGTGATGATGGACCGTCCGCGATCGTCCACCGCGGCTTCCACGGTCGCGTTCAGCGGATCGGCGGCGATCATCTGGTTGACGATGGTGGCATCATCCGAGGCCGTGGTGGCGACGAAGCGCGCGCCGCCCTCCTCCAGCCGTCCGATGACCACGCCCCTCGGAATGTCGCCGCCGTAATTGATGGTGTAGGTTTCGATCCTTCCCTTGCCGGCGCCTTGAACCATCGGCGGCGACGGCCATGCGTCGATCTCGGCCTGCAATGACTGGTTCTCCGCCGGTTTCCACGACCTTGGCGTGGTGGAATAGACCCCCGCCGAATACTTCGTGAGGAAGCCGCCGTTGGCGCCGACGAAGCCCAGCGCGCCCGGATGCGCGCGGAGGGCGCGGATCATGCTGGCGATGGCGTGCATGGAATAGTTGTTCCCTGCGCCGCCGAAATACGGCAGCCCGCCGGTCACGGTGAACGGCCGGGGATCGTCGGCGGGAATGCCTAGCCCCTCGAGGATGTTGGTCACCGCGATCGGGAAGCAACTGTAGAGATCGAAGACCCCGACATCGTTCGCCGTGACGCCGGCGGCCGCGAGCGCCGCCTTGGCCGCCATGACCGAGGCCGGGCTTCGGGACAGGTCCTGGCGCTCCATCGGCATCCGTTCGCGCGCGTCGGCGCCGACGTGCAGGTAGACGAAGCGGTCCTCCGGCACGCCGAGGCTTCGCGCGAGACCAACCGACGCCATCAGCACCGCCGCGCCTTGGTTGGCCTGATCGCGGGCGACGAGGCGGCGGGTGTAGGGCTCGCTGAGCATGCGGTTGCCGGGCGTCACCGCCGCCAGCGTCTCGGCGTCGAAGACTTCGCCCGACATGGCGTGGGGATTGCCCGCCGCCACCCGCGTCATCGGGGCGAACCGCCGCGCCATCTCGAGGCGGTACGCTTCCCTGTCCATTCCTAGACGTCCTCGGCGGGCGTTCTCGAACAGGGCGTAGACGCTGATCGGCGTCGCGGCGCCGTGCCGGGCCAGATCGGCGGTCAGCAACGGGTCGCCAAGGCCGCGATCCTCGAGTTCGCCGCCGATCTCCTCCGACCAGTCGCGGGTCTCGCCGCGTGAGGTCAGGTGGCGCACGGTGGAGATCGCCTCGGCGCCGCAGATCAGCGCCATGCCGATCTCGCCTTGCGCGATGCGGCCGCACAGTTCGTTGACCAGATGCTGCGGCCCCTGCCCCCCCACGGGTTCCAGGATGGCGCGCGCCGGATTGGCGCCCAGCCGCCGCGCCACCGCGCGAGGCACGTTGTCCGATCGGCCGAACGGCGCCGTCGCCCCGGCGATCGAGACCTCGAACTGCCGCACCGCCGCGATGGTGTCGACGCGCGGCCCGAGCGCCGCGCAGGACAGGGCGTCGTCCAGCGCCGCCCACGACGCCTGCGCCGCCAAGTCGACCGGCGACAGGGCGGCATATTGCGGAGAGTCGATCCGTTCCGACGCCTCACCGACACCGATCACGACTGGGGTCGACTCGTCCACGCTTCACGCCTCCGGTCTTATCCAGTCCGTCCGAACGGATCTCTAGGCGCCGTCGTACCGTCGAAGCCGAAGCGGGCAAAGCCCTCTTGCATCGTGGGCCCGATCGGCGCCTCGATATCAAGGGTTCCGCCGCCTGGGTTAGGCATGACCAGGCGGCGCGCGTGGAGTTGGAGCTTCAGGTTTCCGGAGACGGCGATCGAAGTGGGAGAGTTGTACTTCGGATCGCCCAGGATCGGATGGCCGAGGGCCAGCATGTGGGCGCGAAGCTGATGCGTCCGCCCGGTGAACGGGCGCAGGGCGAGCCACGCCGCCTCTCCCGCCGTCGCGATCGTGCGGTATTCGGAGACGGCGCGCTTGCCGGCCCGGTCGTCCGGATCGACGACGACCATCCGTTCGCGATCGTCGACGCCGAGCTTCGCCAGCGCCAGATCGATCCGGCCGATAGCAGGCGACGGCGCGCCGCAGGCAACGGCCCAGTAGGTCTTTCGCGCATCGCGCCCGGCGAACGCCGCCGCGAGCTTCGCCGCGGCGTCCGGTGTCTTGCCCAGCGCGAGAACGCCGGAGGTGTCACGGTCGAGCCGATGGACCAGCCGCGGCCGCGAAAGCCCCTCGCCCCAGGCGCCGAGCAGGCGATCGATGTGCCGCGCGGTCTTGGTCCCCCCCTGCACCGCCAACCCGGCCGGCTTGTTGAGCACGAGAACATCGGCATCCTCGTAGAGCACGAGACTCCTCGCGAGCGCCCGGTCTTCGGACGAAAGCGTCTCCACGCGACCTTCGGCCGATGTCCCGGCGAACGGCGGCACGCGCACCACGGCCCCCGCCGCCAGCCGCGTCTCCGCCTTCGCGCGACCGCCATTGACGCGCAGTTGCCCCGACCGCGCCAGCTTGTGGATCTGCGTCTGTCCAAGCTCCGGCCATCGCCGTCGCAGCCATCGATCGAGCCGCACGCCGTCGTCGGGAGCGGAAACGGTTATTTGCTTGACCTCATGCATGGGCATGAGCGGGTGAATGGCGCTTTGGACGCCGGAAGATCAAGGCCGACGGTCAACCGTCCGTCGGGAGGACGCGATCCTTGCCGAGCCTCGGAGGCCTCCCCTCCCAAACTTGGCGGTTTGAGCGGCCACCGCTCGGGAGGTGTTTAGACGTTATGGGAGGTCATCCAATCCCACCTTTACATGTAAAGCAATTTCTAGTAACGCCATCGCCAAAACTGAAACAGCGCAATATAGGTCGACGGTATTCGATTACAGTTCAGGGATTCTTGCAGATTCTCTAGCCAATCTAGCCGTTCACAAACATATCCTATCAATATCAGAAAGCTAACCGAAGCGATCGCGATTGCCAGCAACGATGGTGTGGAGAGAAAGACCGGCTGGAGTTCGTGTATCACGGGTCTGCCAGTCGCCAGCAATGCATTCGCCAAGACGTTTTCCTTTATTTTCGCGTCGACTTTTTAACTGGATGAAGACACGGTAAACCGAAGCTTCCGGTTTTCATCTCTTTAATTGTTATTCAAAATAACCATTTATCCCGCTCAAGCTCAGGATAGCCTGATCCAAAAAGGCGGTTTCTGACGAGGAAAAGCGTTCTCGTGAATTTATGAAGCAACCAGATCGATACGTGCGAGTGCCTTGAGGTATTTTGCATTTTGACCTTGCTTTTCGGCAATTGTTAACCACGCCGTGGTATGCGTCAGTGTGAATGCAAAGCAAAGCGCCCAGTCGTAAAGCTTAGTTACGAACATCCTGGGGGTAACGAGGACGCCGCTGTAGCCGCAGCCCCCCTCCTACCTGGGCCGTCCGGCTTCGGACTGGCCGCCGTCAAGTGAAACGCAAAGCAGTCTCAGCCCGGTGGCGCCGCTCTAGGTCCGAGGTTGCGCTCCACCCCTCGCGCGTCATAGGCGCCGCCGTCGGTGGGGACCGGCCCCCGCCCCGCGACGATCTCGATCGAGCGGCCGATCTGCGGGCCGCCGCCAACGGGGACGGTGGTGCCGACGCCGCCGCCGAAGCCGCCGCCCCGGCCGAAGTTGAAGCCGCCGATGCCGAACGAGACCGAGCCCTGGTGGCGCGGCGGGGCGATGGAGCCTTCGCGGTCGGAAATCCGGAACCAGTCATAGCCGTCGCGCAGGGTGACCTGGGCGGCGCGCAGGAGCACGTAGTCGCGGACCTGCTGCGGCGGGGCGCCGTCGCCACCCTGGAAGCTGATGCGGTAGCGGCCGGGTTCGATGGTGTAGTCGGTGTAGCCCACCGCCCCGGGGCGAAGCGCCGGCTGGTAGACCGTGGCGGTCTCGCAGGCGGCGAGGGTGAGCGCGAGACCGACGATCGCGCCTAGGCGTGCATACATGATGGCTGTCCTCCCGACGTCAGATCCGTTCCCTGATGATCAAGCGCCACCGGACGATCGGCGTTCCATCGCGGCGGGACCTCGAGACCAAGTCCGGTGAGCATGACCAGCATGTCGGGCGGTAGCGGCGCCTCCATCCGGCGCTCGCCGCCCGCGGGATGGGGAAAGCCGAGCGACGCGGCGTGGAGCATCAGGCGCGGCGCCGCAACACCATCCACAACCATCGAACCGCCGTAGCGCGGGTCTCCGGCGATGGGATGGCCGATGCTGGCCATGTGCACCCGGAGCTGGTGCATCCGCCCGGTGCGGGGGGAGAGTTCGACCAGCGCGGCGCGATCGTTCGCGGCGAGCACGCGATAACGGGTGGTCGCGCTCTGGGCGTCCGGGTGATCCGGGGGCGAAACGCGGACGAAAGAGTCCCGGCCCTTGTCCTCGCGGCGCAGCGGCGCTTCGATGACGCCTTCGCGCGGCGAGATCGCTCCCGGCGCGACGATGGCGAGATAGGTCTTTCTTACCCGCCGCCCCATCATCGCCTTGCCCAGAAACGCCGCGGCCGGCTGGGTCTTGCCGGTGAGCAGGACGCCCGATGTGTCGCGGTCCAGCCGATGGATCAGGCGCGGACGCGAGCCGGACGGTTTTGCGAAGGCGCCGAGCAGTTCGTCCAGGCTGTGGACGTCCCGGCCACCGCCCTGGCTGGACAGGCCGGGCGGCTTGTTCACCACCAGGATGTCATCGTCCTCGAAGATGACCAGGGAACGGGCGAAGGCGATTTCGCCATCCGAAAGCGTCTGCGGCTTGGTCCTACCCCTTGGCATCGCGAAGCTCCGCCCATCGCGCGAGCCGAGCCTTGACCTTCTCCTCCGCCCCCTGCCCCACCGGCGCGTAGAAGACTTGCCGTTCCATGCCGTCCGGGAAAGTAGTTCGCGCCCGAGAACCCCTCCGGTGTGTTCGGGTCGTATTGGTAGCCCTTGCCGTAGCCGAGATCCTTCATCAGCCGGGTCGGGGCGTTACGGATGTGCGCCGGGGGCATTAGGGAGCCGGTCTCCTTGGCCAGCTTCCTCGCCGCGCTAAAGGCGGTGTAGACGGCGTTGGATTTCGGCGCCGCGGCCATGTGGACGCAGGCCTGCGCCAGGGCGAGTTCGCCCTCCGGGCTGCCGAGGAAATCGAACGAGTCCTTAGCCGCCGCTGTCAGCAGCAGCGAAAGGGGGTCGGCCTCGCCGACGTCTTCGCTGGCCATGCGCATCAGGCGCCTGGCGATGAACAGCGGATCCTCGCCGCCCTCCAGCATCCGCGCCAGCCAGTACAGCGCGGCGTCGGGATCCGAGCCGCGCACCGACTTATGCAGGGCAGAGATCAGGTTGTAGTGTTCTTCCCGGTCCTTGTCGTAGGCCGGGCTGCGGCGCTGGAGGAGCTGGCCGAGTTCGGCGACGGTCAGGGCGTGATCGGGGGGCGACATCGAAAATCGATTGGGCGAGGGTGAGGAGATAGCGGCCGTCGCCGTCCGCCAGCGCAATCATCGTCTCGCGCGCCTGAGGCTCCAGCGGCAAGGTCTTGTTCTCGAAAGTTTCCGCGCGATCCAGCAAGGCGCTGAGCGCGGCCTCGTCGAGCCGGCGCAGGACGAAGACCTGGCAGCGCGACAGCAAGGCGCCGTTGAGTTCGAACGACGGGTTCTCCGTGGTCGCGCCGACCAGGGTGACGACGCCTGACTCCACGAAAGGCAGAAAGCCGTCCTGCTGCGCGCGGTTGAAGCGGTGGATCTCGTCGACGAACAGTAGGGTCGCCGCGCCCATCGATTGGCGGCGCGAGGCGGCGTCGAACGCCTTGCGCAGGTCGGCGACGCCGGAGAACACCGCCGAAAGCTGCTGGAACTCGTACCCAGCGGCGTCGGCGAGCAGGCGGGCGATGGTGGTCTTGCCCGTGCCCGGCGGACCCCACAAGATCATTGAGCCCAGCCGATGGGCGTCGGCCATGCGCCGGATCGGACCGTCGGGACCCAGCAGGTGATCCTGGCCGACGACCTCCTCGAGCCGTCGCGGCCGCAATCGGTCGGCGAGCGGGGCCAGCGGACGATCCGCGGGCGCGGGCGTCATCCCGGCGGCTTCAAACAGGTCGCTCATTTATCGCAATTCCTCACCCGCGCTCCTTCGCGGGGGAGGTGGCGCGGCGCTCTTTCTTGCGCCGTGACGGAGGGGGCGCAAGGCGGCGGGGCGATCATCCTGCGAGCGGAGGCGTGGCGGCCCCGCGCCCCCTCCGTCACTCGACGCAAAGGGGCGTCGAGCGCCACCTCCCCCGCAAGCGGGCGTGGGAGGAGTAGAGGACCTAGTGAACCACCCCGTGCGCCAACACCGCCAACAGCAGCAGCGCGACGATGTTGGTGATCTTGATCATCGGGTTCACGGCCGGCCCGGCGGTGTCCTTGTAGGGGTCGCCCACGGTGTCGCCGGTGACCGCGGCCTTGTGGGCTTCGGAGCCCTTGCCGCCGTGGTGGCCTTCCTCGATCAGCTTCTTGGCGTTGTCCCAGGCGCCGCCGCCGGAGGTCATCGAGATGGCGACGAAGAGGCCGGTGACGATCACGCCCATCAGCATGGCGCCGAGGGCCGAGAAGGCGTTCGACGTGCCGGCGACGGCCCGGATGATGAAGAACAGCACGACCGGCGAGGCAACCGGCAGCAGCGACGGCACGATCATCTCGCGGATCGCGGCCTTGGTCAGAATGTCGACGGCGCGGCCGTACTCCGGCTTGACCTCGTAGGTCATGATCCCCGGGTTCTCGCGGAACTGGCGACGGACCTCGGCGACCACCGCCTCCGCCGCGCGACCGACGGCGGTCATCGACATGCCGCCGAACAGGAACGGCAGTAGGCCGCCGAACAGCAGGCCGACGACCACGTAGGGGTTGGAGAGATCGAAGGCGACGCCGCCCATGCCCGCGAAGAACGGGAACTGGTCGGAGTGGGCCGAAAAGAACTTCAGGTCCTGGGTGTAGGCCGCGAACAGCACCAGGGCGCCCAAGCCGGCCGAGCCGATGGCGTAGCCCTTGGTCACCGCCTTGGTGGTGTTGCCGACCGCGTCGAGCGCGTCGGTTGAAACCCGAACGTTAGCGGGCAGACCGGCCATCTCCGCGATGCCGCCGGCGTTGTCGGTCACCGGGCCGAAGGCGTCGAGGGCGACGATGAAGCCGGCCAACGACAGCATGGTGGTGGTGGCGATGGCAATGCCGAACAGGCCGGCGAACTGGTAGGTCATCACGATTCCGACGATGATCACGATGGCAGGCGCTGCGGTGGATTCCAGCGACATGGCGAGGCCCTGGATGACGTTGGTGCCGTGGCCGGAGACCGAGGCCTTGGCGATCGACTTGACCGGGCGAAAGCCGGTGCCGGTGTAGAATTCGGTGATCACCACGATCAGCGCGGTCACCGCGAGGCCGACGAGGCCGCAGTAGAACAGTTGCATGCCGCTGACGGCGAGGCCGCCCGGCGAACCGTTCGGAACCACGACGCCGCCGGCGGGGACCAGAGCGTTGATGACGTACCAGACAGCCCCGATCGACAGGATGCCGGTGACGATCAGGCCCTGATACAACGCGCCCATGATGTTCTGGCTCTTGCCGAGCCGCACGGCGAACGCGCCGATGATCGAGGTGATGATGCACACGCCGCAGATCGCGAGCGGCAGCAGCATCATGTTGGAGACGTAATCCTTGCCGACGAAGAAGATTGCGCCGAGCACCATGGTGGCGACGGTGGTCACCGCATAGGTCTCGAACAGGTCGGCGGCCATGCCGGCGCAGTCGCCGACGTTGTCGCCCACGTTGTCGGCGATGGTCGCGGCGTTGCGCGGGTCGTCCTCGGGGATTCCGGCCTCGACCTTGCCGACCATGTCGCCGCCGACGTCGGCGCCCTTGGTGAAGATACCGCCTCCGAGACGGGCGAAGATCGAGATCAGCGAGGCGCCGAAGCCCAGCGCCACCAGCGAATCGATGACCTCGCGGCTAGTGGTTTCCAGATGCATGACGCCGGTGAGGACGCCATAATAGCCGGCGACACCGAGCAAGGCGAAGCCCGCCACCAGCATGCCGGTCACCGCGCCGGAGCGGAACGCCAGCGACAGACCCTTGGCCAGGCTCTCGGAAGCCGCCTGCGCCGTCCGTACATTAGCGCGGACAGAGATCAGCATGCCGGCGAAGCCGGCGAGCCCCGAAAGCACGGCGCCTATCAGAAAGCCCAGCGCCTCGGTCCAGCCGATCAGGAAATAGATGATCACCAGGATCACCGCGCCGACGATGGCGATGGTGGTGTATTGCCGGCGGAGATAGGCCTGGGCGCCTTCCTGGATGGCGGCGGCGATCTCCTGCATCTTGGCGTTGCCGGCGGAGGCGCGCAGCAGGGAGCCGGTCTGCACGGCGCCGTACGCCACCGCCAGCAAGCCGGCGATGATCACCAGGGTCAAAACAGACATCTTTAGGAAAACTCCCGTGTTCAGGCTCGAAACCCCGCCGCCCTATCGGCGCGGGATCGGTCGAGTGCCTGTTTCAATGCAGACGCCGGCGCCCGTCCGACGCCGTTTCGGCGCGGTAAGTGCCAAAAGCCACCTCTGAACGCAAGCCGGTGGTGGCGACGCCCGTCAATGCCGCCAGCCAAGCGACTCGATTGCCACAGGCCGGCCGTGGTGGTGGACGGTCAGTCGTCGGGACTCGTCGAACGATCCGACCGTCGTTGCGACGGATCCCATCGACAGAACCGCGGTGGCGAAATCATCCGCCGCGTCGGGCGCGACAGCGCAAACCACGGCGTAGTCGTCGCCTCCGCTGGCCAATTTGATCCGCGACCTGATCTGATCCTCAACATTCCGGAGCCACGCGTTCCCCTCGCGTGAAAGCGGAACTGTCGCCAGATCGAGCGTGAGACCAAGCCCGCTCGCCTCCGCGATGTGCATCGCGTCGGCCAGCAAACCGTCGGACACATCGGCGGCGGCGCGGGCATGGTTGCGCAACGCTTCGCGAACCTGGAACAAGGGCTCGGGCAGCCTGTAGCGAGCCGCCAGCGCGCCACCTTGGTCGTCGAGCTCTCCCATCGCCGCGCGCAGGCCGAGCCAGCCGTCGCCGATCGTTCCGCAGACCACGCAGAGGTCGCCCGCCTTCGCCCCGCCGCGAGTGACCATGCGACCCTGTGGGACCCAGCCCAAGACGGTGGCGCTCAAGGTCAGCGGACCCGGCGTCGAAACGGTGTCGCCGCCCAACAGAACGACGCCGAATGTCCGGCCGTCTTCGTCGAGCCCGGCGATGAGGCGATCGCGGTCGGCGTCGTCGAAGCGGTCCGGCCAGGCGGTGGTCAGGAAATAGCCGAACGGCTCGGCCGCCTTCGCCGCGAGATCGGACAGACTGGTGCGCAGCAGGCGTCGGGCGACGATATCCATCGCCTCGCCGGTTACGAAATGTACGCCCTCGACCATGGCGTCGGTGGAAATCACTAGGTCGAAGCCCGGTCTGGACGGGAGAACGGCAGCATCGTCCATAAGGTTCAGCGCCCGGGGATCGCCTCGGGTAAGCGGCCGCAACCGCTCGATCCAGGCGAATTCGTCACGCCACGTTCTTCCTTCTCCCCTTGCGGGAGAAGGTGGCGGCGAAGCCGACGGATGAGGGGTCGCGCCGGCCCTTCCGCGTCCGGTCCCGCCGCCTCCGCGCGGCTGAGAGATCGCGCGACCCCTCATCCGACCCGCTGCGCGGGCCACCTTCTCCCGCAAGGGGAGAAGGAAACGCTCACGTCCCCCGCGCCACGGCGTCGAGGACGCCGTTGATGAAGCCGGCTTCCGGGCCGTCGAAGAAGGACTTGGCGATCTCGACGTATTCGTCGATCACCACCTCGCGGGGCACGTCGGGTCGATGGAGAAGCTCGAACACCCCGCAGCGCAAGGCCGCGCGGGCCGTGGCGTCGAGCCGGGTCATCTTCCACCCCGCCGCGAGCTTCGCGCGGATGGCCAAGTCGATCTGGTCCTGCGCTTCGACCACCCCGCGCGCGAGGTCGGCGAAGAACGTCTCGTCGCCGGGCGCGAACCTCTGGCCGTCGACATCCTGTTCGAAGCGGTGGTCGCGGAACTCCCGGATCACGTCCTCCACCCCGGCGCCGGTGGTCTCCAACTGATAGAGCGCCTGGACCGCCGCCAATCGCGCGACGGCGCGGTCCTGGCGCACCGGCGCGTTCAAGTCGCGGTCTCGCCGGCCATGTCTTCACTCAAGCCCTCGTCGCTGAGGAACTTGGCGAAATCCTCGGTCTGACGAAAGTCGCGGTAGACCGAGGCGTAGCGGACGTAGGACACGTCATCGAGCGCCTTCAGCGACTTCATCACCATCTCGCCGACGACGTGGGACGGCAGTTCGGTCTCGCCCATGCTTTCGAGCTGGCGGACGATGGCGTTGATCATCCGGTCGACCCGTTCGGCCTGGACCGGGCGCTTGCGGGTGGCGATGGAGATCGAGCGCGCCAGCTTCTCACGGTCGAACGGCGCCCGACGGCCGGAGCGCTTGAGGATCATCAGTTCACGGAGCTGCACGCGCTCGAAAGTGGTGAAGCGGCCGCCGCACTCCGGGCACATCCGCCGCCGCCGGATCGCCGCGCCGTCCTCGGACGGACGGCTGTCCTTCACCTGACTGTCGAGATCGCCGCAGAACGGGCACTTCATGAAGAGACGGCTCGCGGAGCGCGGTACGCCGGGCCAAGTTCAACCATAGATCGGGAAGCGGGCGGTGAGATCGCGGACCTGGCGGCGGACGTTGGCCTCGACCTCGGCGTTGCCGTCCTCGCCGTTGGCGGCGAGGCCGTCGACGACTTCGGCGATCAGTTGGCCGATGCGGCGGAACTCGGCGACACCGAAGCCGCGCGTGGTGCCGGCGGGCGAGCCCAACCGCAGGCCGGACGTGATCGCCGGCGGCGCGGGGTCGAACGGGATGCCGTTCTTGTTGCAGGTGATGTCAGCCCGCTCCAGGCTCTCCTCGGCGGCCATGCCGGTGACGCCCTTGGCGCGCAGGTCGACCAGCATCAGATGGCTGTCGGTGCCGCCGGAGACGATGGACAGGCCGCGCGACGCCAGCGAATCGGCCAGGGCCCTGGCGTTCACGATGATGTCGCGGGCGTAAAGCTTGAATTCGGGCCGCAGCGCTTCGCCGAACGCCACCGCCTTGGCGACGATGACATGCATCAGCGGGCCGCCTTGCAGCCCCGGGAAAACCGCCGAGTCGAGCTTCTTGCCGAGCTTGAGGTCGTTGGACAGGATCATGCCGCCGCGCGGGCCGCGCAGGGTCTTGTGCGTGGTGGTGGTGACGACATGGGCGTGGGGCAGCGGGCTCGGAAACACGCCGCCGGCGACGAGGCCGGCGAAGTGCGCCATGTCGACCATCAGCTTCGCCCCGACACTGTCGGCCACCTCGCGGAAGCGGGCGAAGTCGATCTCACGGCTGTAGGCCGAGCCTCCGGCGATGATCACCTTCGGCTTGTGCTCCAGCGCGAGTTCGGCGAGGCCGTCATAGTCGATGATCTGGTCCTGGGTCCGCACGGTGTAGGCCACGGGCTTGAACCACTTGCCCGACTGGTTGACGGATTTGCCGTGAGTGAGGTGGCCTCCGGCGGCGAGATCCATGCCCATGAAGGTGTCGCCCGGCTTCATCAGCGCCATGAACACCGCCTGATTCGCCTGGGAGCCGGAGTGCGGCTGGACGTTGGCCCAGGCGCAGCCGAACAGCTCCCGCGCGCGTTCCTGAGCCAGGGTCTCGACCACGTCGACGAATTCGCAACCGCCGTAGTAGCGCTTGCCGGGATAGCCCTCGGCGTATTTGTTGGTCAGTACCGAGCCCTGCGCCTCCAGAACCGCGCGGGAGACGATGTTCTCCGACGCGATCAGTTCGATCTGATGCCGCTGACGCCCCAGTTCCTCCCCGATCGACCGGAACACGGCGGGGTCCGATTCGGCGAGGCCGGCGGTGAAGAACGGGTCGGCGGCGTCGTGGGACGCCTCTGCGGTGAGGCTCAAGGTCGGGCTCTCGGGTTGGGCTGGGACGGGCGGCATACATAGCCTGCATCCGCGAACTTTTAAACGACGGGCTCGGAGGAGCGGGAAAGAAAGGCAAGACTCACCACGAAGAGCACGGAGAAAGACACGAAGGTTCACGAAGGGAGATCCGCGGCGGCGGAAAGCCGACAAACCGATAAGGACGGCTTCGCCGTCGAAAAAATCGATGACGTTCGCGCGGGATCGAATGGCCGCCCCAAGTCTCTTCGTGAACCTTCGTGCCTTCCTTCGTGCCCTTCGTGGTTCATCTTTCTTCGTTCGACCGGCCTTCCCGCCCGCGCGCGCTCCGCCTAAGCACGCCCATGGCTTACAGCGTCGTCATCGTCGCCGCCGGCTCGGGCGAGCGCGCCGGTCCGGGAGGCCCAAAGCAGTGGCGCGCGGTCGGCGGCAAGGCCGTGGCGCGGTGGTCGTTGGAGACTTTCTTGAAGCACGGCGCCGAGCGCGTGGTCGTGGTCGTCGCGTCGGGGGATGAGGCGCGCGCGAACGCAGCGTTCGCCGGGCTCGACGGCTGGTCGCTGGTCCATGGCGGCGCGACGCGCACGCAATCCGTACGCGCCGGGCTGTCGGCGGTGCGCGCCGCGCCAAACCACATCGTGATGATCCACGACGCGGCGCGGCCGTTCGTCAACGGCAGCCAGATCGACGCGCTGATCGCGGCTCTATCCGACGCCGATGGCGCGTTGCCCGCCCTGCCCGTCGCCGACACGCTCAAGCTGCGCGATGCGGGATCGAATGGAGTCTCGACCACGTCGCGCGAAAACCTGTGGCGGGCCCAAACCCCTCAGGCGTTCCGCGCCGCCGCCATCACCGCCGCGTACGATGCCTGTCCCGCCGACGCCGCGCCGACCGACGACGCGGCGGTGGTCGAGCGTCACGGCGGCAAGGTCGTGCTGACGGCGGGCGATCCGATGCTGTTCAAGCTGACCTATCCGGAGGACTTCGCCATGGCCGAGGCGATGCTCGCCGCCCAACGCGTCACCCGTATCGGACAGGGCTTCGACGTCCATGCATTCGGCGCGGGCGACGCGGTCTGGCTCTGCGGCGTCAGGATCGCCCACGGCCAAGGCCTGGTCGGCCATTCCGACGCCGACGTCGGTCTGCACGCCCTCACCGACGCTCTGCTGGGCGCCATCGGCGAGGGCGACATCGGCGACCACTTCCCGCCGACCGATCCGAAGTGGAAGGGCGCCGACTCGTCGGTGTTCCTGCGCCACGCCGCCGCTCTCGTACGAGACGGGGGCGGCGAAATCGTCAACGTCGACGTGACGCTGATCTGCGAGGCGCCGAAGATCAAGCCGCACCGCGAGGCGATGCGCGCAAGGATCGCCGACCTGCTCGGTCTCGACGTGGGGCGGGTGAGCGTCAAGGCGACGACGACCGAACAGCTCGGCTTCACCGGCCGGGGCGAAGGCATGGCGGCGCAGGCGGTGGCGGCGGTCAGCGCGCCGGTCTAAAAGCCAGGGTAAATTGTCTCGGCCGTAAGCCACCTAACCGCTTCCCCCGCGACGGCGGGGGTCCAGTGCTCTGCATTGCTACACGTGCGCCAAGCTAAACTGGGCCCCCGCGTTCGCGGGAGAAGGGCGAGGGAGAATACGGTGGTTCGCTAGATGAGAAGCCATGTTCTCGCTCGAAATCGACACCCTCGCCCGGCTGGTCATCGATGACGCGCGATCGCGATCCCTGCGCATTGTCACCGCCGAAAGCTGCACCGGCGGCCTGGTCGCGGCGGCGCTGTGCGCCATTCCCGGCGCGTCGGACGTGTTCGAGCGCGGCTTCGTCGCCTACACCAACCGCGCCAAGCAGGAGATGCTGGGCGTCTCGGGCGACCTGATCGCCGACCTCGGCGCCGTGTCCGAACCGATCGCGCGCATGATGGCCGAGGGCGCGGTGGAAAACTCCCACGCCCACCTGTCGGTCGCGATCACCGGCGTGGCCGGCCCGGGCGGCGGCACGCCCCTCAAGCCGGTCGGCACGGTTCACTTCGCCACGGCGAGGTCCAACCAGTCCGTTCAGCACCGGATGGAGATGTTCGACCTCGACACGCGCTGGGACATCCAGATGGCGTCGGTGCAGGTGGCGCTGGAGTTCCTGCGGGACCGGTTGCAGTGACGCCGGCGACGGAGGAAGTCGCCACGGACGATGAACTCGACGAGATCTTCGAGTCGATCGTGGGGGCGGTCCGGTCGGAGAACCGGCCTCTAGCCTTGACGCTGGCGGTTGACGGCCTGCGACGCGGCCTCGACGATCCTCTCGTGCTGGTGCTGGCCGCGGAGGCGGCGACCGACGACAAGGATTTCGCGCGCGCCCGCCGTAACCTGGAACGGGCGGCCGCGCTCGCGCCGGAGGAAGCGGAGACGTGGCGACGGCTTGGTGAGTCTCTCGTTTCTCTTGGGGAGCCGGAGGCGGCCTACTCCGCGCTTATACGCGCTCTCGAGTTGCAGCCCGGCTCCGGACTTAGTCTGCTGGCCGCGGCCAATTTCGACTTTCAACGGGGCGATCTCTCGCTCGCCAAGACCCGCTTCGAGGCGGCGTCAGCCGCCTTGCCGCTGGCCGCGGGGCCACGGGAAGGGTTGGCGGCCATCGCGGTCCGGCGACGGGAGTCCGCCCGGGCGAGGCGCTTCGCGCTGGAGGCGCTAGAGCTTCAGGGCTCCACGGTCGGGGCCGCCATGACGCTCTGCCGGGCCGATCTTCTCGACGGCAAGCCGAGGGACGCGGAAAGCCGGATCGACCAGGTTCTCTCCGGGCCGGACCTGACGACGGACGCCCGCATCGCCGCGGTGGATCTGCGCGCCGAGGCCCGGGACGCCTTGGACGACACGCGAGGCGCGTTCGCCGATTACGCCTTGCGGAACCAGTTGATCGACCAGAGCACGGCGAACGCACCCTGGCGCGCAGCCGAGCGTCCGTCCGAGACGGCCAGGCGGCTGACACGCTTTCTGGTCGCGAGTTCCACGGAGCCGTGGAGCGAAACGGCGGGAGAGGATTGGGAGGGCGCCCTGACGACACGGGCGCACGTCTTCCTGGTCGGATTTCCGCGATCCGGGACGACGCTGCTGGAGAAGACCTTGGCGAGCCACCCGGCCGTGGCCACCCTGCAAGAGGTGGATCACCTCGGGGCGGCCGGCCAGAACCTGCTTCGCGACGACCCGAGTCTCGCGCGCCTTTCGGAGATTACGCCGGACGAGGCGAACCGTCGCCGGCTGATCTACTGGCGCGGCATACGGGAGACGTTGGGGAGCGGCGTCGCCGGGCGCGTGCTGGTCGACAAGCTGCCGCTTCACACCCTGGCGCTGCCCGTGATCGCCAAGCTGTTCCCAAAAGCTCGCGTGCTGTTCGCCCTGCGCGATCCGCGCGACGTGGTGCTGAGTTGTTTTCGTCGTCGTTTCGGTATGAACGCCGCCATGGCCGAGTTTCTCGATCTGGAGGACGCGGCGAGGTTCTATGACGCGGTCATGAGCCTCGCCCGCCAAGCGCGCCTGGCGCTACCCTTGGCGGCACACGAAGTTCGCATGGAACGAATGATCGCCGATTTTGACGGCGAAGCCGCGCGGGCGTTGGAGTTCCTCGGGCTACCGTGGGACGATCGGGTTCGCGATTTCGCCGAGGTTGCGCGCGAACGGCCGCGGACCCCCAGCGACCTGCAGTTGCTGCGCGGGCTTGACGACGCGGGTATAGAGCAGTGGTGCCGCTATGCCGGCCATCTCGGACCGATCTTGCCGATCCTCGAACCGTGGGTCTCGGCCCACGGCTATGGCTGAGAAACGAACGAACCCCCACGCCAGCGCGGCGCGGGGGTCGTGCTCGGCGCCCGTAGCGTATCAGGCGGTCGCGAGGCTCCGGCGGCGACGCACCATGGCGCCGGCGCCGGCCAGACCGGCCAGCATCATGGCCCAGGTCGCCGGTTCCGGAATGCCGGGACTGGAAGAGCCGAAGGTCACGTCGTCGAAGACGATTTCGTTGGCGACGCCGCCGAACACGATCGACTCGGCGGTGCCGGCAAAGGCCACCCCGATCGGAACGAAGGGGCAGAAATTAGCGCCATAGCCGGGGCAGGCGGTCGCGCCATCCGGCGTCCCGCCGAGAGTGAAGCTGCCGAGGAGAGTGCCCGTGCCGTCCAGCCCGGAATAGACGTCGACCGTCCCGGCGGCGGAGAACGGGTCGGTATAGTTGAATGAGAAACCGGTCGTGAAGCCCGCCGCCACGTCGATCGTGGTCGAGCTGCCGCTGAGAAAGAAGAGGCCGCCCTCCGATGAACCGGGCGCGAGGCCGCCACGCGAGGTGTTTGAACAGAATACGGTAGTGGAGTTGAGGCAAATCGCCTGAGCGTTCGAGCTGAAACTCACGCCGTAGTTCGGACCGGAAGTGCCGTCGCTGCTCGTACCGCCGTTGTAAAAGCCGTTGATGAAGGCGAACCCCGACGGGTAGGTCGCGTTGATTCCCTCAAAGTTCAGGTCAACAACCGAGGCGCCGGCGCTACCAGCGGCAAGCATCGCGGTCGCCGCGGCGCTCAACAAAAGTTTATTCATTGTTTCATCCCCTCGGTCGTGAGCCTGTAAACTCAGGGTAGTCGTTAACACGACATTTTCCGCCTTTCTAGTGACACTTTTCACTCTTTACTTTATTTTACAATACGCACCATGGGGCTTATGAGGGAAGCTCAGCCGTAAAGGGAGCGCGCCCTCGCCTCGAAGCACCCCATCAGCCGTTGAATCGCCCGCCCCGCGTTCGCCGCCGCCAGCTTTTCCAGCAGGCGCGAGCGAAATTCGAAATCGATGGCGAAGTCGACCTTGGCCCCGGAAGGGTCGGGGGCGAACTTCCAATGGTTTTCCAGGCGGCGGAACGGGCCGGCGATGAGGTCGGTGTCGATCGCCAGCGCGCCGCGGTCCAGGTTCACTCGCGTCGAGAACGTTTCCCGCACGATGGCGAAGCGGACCCGCGCCTCGGCGTCGAACGCCTCCACCGTTTCGCACAGTGGCCGGCGGTTCCATGTCCGCATGGCCGTGACCCAAGGCAGGAATTCCGGATAGCGCTCGACATCGCCGACCAACTCGAAAAGCTGCTCGGGCGTGTAGGGCAGACGGCGCGTCAGGCCTTCGCGCAATGCGGGCTCAGGCCGCGCGAGCCAGCCGCGCCGCCTTCAGCCGCGCGAAATCCTCGCCCGCGTGGTGCGACGAGCGGGTCAGCGGGCTGGCGGAGACCATCAGGAAGCCCTTGGCGCGGGCGATCGTCTCCAGCGCGGCGAACTCCTCGGGGGTGACGAAGCGATCCACGGCGGCGTGCTTGCGAGTCGGCTGGAGGTATTGGCCGATGGTGAGGAAGTCGACGTCGGCCGAGCGCATGTCGTCCATCACCTGCATCACCTCTTCCTTGGTTTCACCGAGGCCGACCATGAGGCCCGACTTGGTGAAGATCTCGGGCGACCGCGCCTTCGCGCGCTCCAGCAGGCGGAGCGAATGGTAGTACCGCGCGCCTGGGCGGATCCCGAGGTAGAGGCGCGGCACGGTCTCCAGATTGTGGTTGAACACATCCGGCCCTGAATCGATCACCTCCAGCGCCGCCGCCACCGGCTTGCGCAGGAAATCGGGGGTCAGGATTTCGATCGTCGTGTCGGGCGCCGCCGCGCGGATCGCCGTCACCGTCGCCGCGAAATGGGCCGCCCCGCCGTCGGCGAGATCGTCGCGGTCGACCGAGGTGATCACCACGTGGCTGAGGCCCATTTTAGCCACCGCCTCGGCGACCCGCCTCGGCTCGCCGGCGTCGAGCGGCCCGGGCAACCCCGTCGCCACGTTGCAGAAGGCGCAGGCCCGGGTGCAGGTCTCGCCCATGATCATCATGGTGGCGTGACCGACGCTCCAGCACTCGCCGATGTTTGGGCACGCCGCTTCCTCGCAGACGGTGACTAGGCCGTATGCCTTCACCACGGCCTTAGTCTCGTTGTAGGCCACCGATCCGGGCGCGCGGACCCGCAGCCAGTCCGGCTTGCGCAGCATCGGCGTATCCGGCCGCGCCTGTTTCTCAGGGTGACGGGTCCCGCGCGTGGAAAGCTGATCGAGGACCAGTGTCATGCCGTGCAAGGTGAGGTTTTCCGCGAATTTATCAAGCCGCGACGGCGGATCGGACGTTTTGCCAAAGACAGCACGCCTCTATAGCCTCGCGCGAAACGGCGACCGACCGGTCGCGCGGGAGGACGTCGTTGCCTGACCAGGGTTCGGACACTGCGCTGACCGGCGGCGTCATCTTCGACGCCCTGCTAGATGCGGCGAAGACGTACGGCGCTTCCAAGCCCATCCTCGAAGACCAGGAGCGCAGTCCGCTCTCCTACACCGACGTCATCCGCGCCAGCTTCGCGCTGGGCCGCAAGATCGCGGGCCTGACCAAACCGGGAGAACGGGTCGGCGTGCTGCTGCCATCCAGCAGCGGCGCGGCGGTGACCTTCTTCGCGCTTCAGGCCTATGGGCGCGTTCCGGCGATGCTCAACTTCACCGCCGGCCTGCGCAACATCCGCGCGGCGGTGAAGCTGGCCGGGGTGACGCGGGTGCTGACGTCCCATCGCTTCATCGAACAGGGCAAGCTTCACGACATCGTCGACGCGCTCGAGGAGCGCTGCGCGATCACCTATCTGGAGGATGTCCGCAAGACGATCGGCACGGCGGACCGCCTCCGCGCCCTGGCCGCCTCGCTGTTCGCCCGACAGGCGCGGACGAAGCTGAGTCTGTCCGACCCGGCGGTGATCCTGTTCACCTCCGGCAGTTTCGGCGCGCCGCGCGGCGTGGTGCTGACCCAGGCCAATCTGGTGGCCAACGCCGAGCAGGTCGCCCGGCACATCTCGCTCGATCCGGCGTGGGTGTTCTTCAACCCCCTGCCCGTCTTCCACTGTTTCGGCCTCACCGCCGGGCTGCTGCTACCGATGCTGCACGGGCTCAAGGCGTTCCAATATCCCAGTCCGCTGCACGTCAAGGCGATCCCCGCCCTGATCAAGGATGTCCGCGCCAGCGTGCTGCTGGCGACCGACACGTTTGTCAACCAGTACGCCCGCGCCGCCGGCCACGACGAGCTGTCCAGCCTGGTGTTCGTCGTCTGCGGCGCCGAGAAGGTGCGCGACGAGACGCACAACCTCGTCGCCGAACGCTGCAACGGGGCGCCGGTCCTGGAAGGCTACGGCGCCACGGAGTGCTCGCCGGTGATCGCGGTGAACAAGCCCGACGACAACCGGCGCGGCACGGTCGGCGGCCTGCTGCCGGCGATGCGGACACGGCTGGAGCCGGTTCCGGGGATCGCCCGCGGGGGCAAACTGCTGGTCGCCGGTCCGAACGTCATGGCCGGCTATCTCGACTTGGACGGCGGACTGGAGCCGCCGGCGGACGGCTGGCACGACACCGGCGACGTGGTGGAGATCAGCAACGATGGCTGGGTGACAATCCTCGGCCGGGTCAAACGCTTCGCCAAGATCGGCGGCGAGATGGTGTCGCTGACGGCGGCCGAAGACCTCGCCGCCGGCCTGTGGCCGACCGCGCGGCATGCGGTGATCGCCTTGCCGGACAAGAAGAAGGGCGAGCGGCTGATCCTGGTGACTGATTGCTCGGGCGCGACGGCGGCGAAACTTCTGGAGTATTCGCAATCGGTCGGCGCGCCGGAACTCGCCGTGCCGCGCCGGATCGTGCGCGCGCCGGACGTGCCGGTGCTGGGGTCGGGCAAGACCGACTACGTCGCCGTGCAGCGCATGGCTGAAGCCGAAGCCGGCGTGGCTTAGAGTGGTCGGCGATTGGAGTATTTCGACGTACGACCAATAGTCACTTTCCCGACGAAAGTCGGGACCCAGTTCATGGGGCGAAAACGTAGCAACGCAGCAAGCTGGGCCCCGACTTTCGTCGGGGAAGCGAACTTTGCGAAGGAGGAGTTCGGATGGATCTGGGTTTGAGCGGCAAGGTCGTCTTCGTCGCCGGCGGCAGCCGGGGGATCGGCCTCGGCATCGTCGAGGCCTGCCTTTCCGAAGGCGCGCGGGTCGCGTTCACCGCCCGAGGGGCCGAAGCGCTCGAAGCGACGCGCGCGCGGCTCGCGGACCGGCACGGCGCCGACCGGGTCTGGACCCTGGCCGGAGACATGCGCGACAGCGCCACCGTCGACCGCGCCTTGGGCGAAGCCGAGGCCGCCCTCGGCCCGCTGTGGGGCGCGGTGGCCAATGTCGGCCTGCACCCCTGCCCGCCCGGGTTCGAAATCGACGACGAGACATGGGAGGGCGGGATCACCCAGAACCTGACCTCCGCCTTCCGGCTGGCGCGGGGCGCGCTGCGCCTGATGACGCCTCGGGGCGAGGGTTCGATCCTGTTCATCAGTTCGATCGCCGGGCTCGGCGCCCTCGGCACGCCGATGACTTACGGCACGGCCAAGGCGGGCATGAACCACCTCGCCCAAGAGCTGGCGCGGGTCAGCGGCCAGGTCCGGGTGAACGCCCTGGCCCCCGGCAACATCATCTTTCCCGGCGGCGATTGGGAGGAGCGTTCGACCGGCCCACGCGCCGAGGCGTGGAAACGTTGGATCGACCGCGAGGTGCCGCTCAAGCGCTTTGGACGGCCGGAGGAGATCGGCGCGGTCGCCACCTTCCTGCTCAGCCCGCTGGCGAGCTTCGTCCACGGCGCGGTGGTCCCGGTGGACGGAGGCCAGACCCGATGACGACGCCGGAGTTCCGCACCCTCGACGCCGGCGAGGTGCGCCTCCACGCCGCGGTGCACGGCGAAGGCCCGCTCGTACTGATGGTCCACGGCTTTCCCGAGAGCTGGTATAGCTGGCGCCATCAAATTCCCGCCATCGCCGAGGCCGGTTTCACCGCCTGCGCCATCGATGTCCGGGGCTACGGCGGTTCGGACAAGCCGTGGCCGGTGGCGGATTACGGCATGGACCACATGGTCTCAGACCTCGTCGGCGCGGCCGAAGCCATGGCGCCTGGCCAGCCCGCGATTCTGCTCGGTCACGACTGGGGCGCGCCGATGGTGTGGAACGCCGCCTTGGCCCACCCCGACCGGTTCCGCGCCGTCGCCGCTCTGTCGGTGCCGTGGCCCGGCGTCGGCGACCGGCCGTTCAGCGCGGTCTACGACGAACTCTTCACCCGCAAAGGCCGCTTCTTTTATCAACATTACTTCCAGGAGGAGGGCGTCGCCGAAGCCGAGGCCGAGGCGGACGTGCGTGGCTTTTTGCGCCGGTTCTACTACGCCATTTCCGGCGAGGGCGCGGCGACGTGGCCGACGAACAAGGCGCTCGGCGATCCGTTGTTGAAGGGCCTGATCGACCCCGATCGTTTTCCGGCCTGGATGACCGTGGCGGACCTCGACTTCTACACCTCGGAGTTCGAGCGCTCCGGCCTGCGCGGTCCGCTGAACCGCTATCGCAATCACGAGCGGGATTGGGAATGGCAGCAACCGTTCAAGGACCGCAATATCGAACAGCCCGCCTTGTTCATCGCCGGCGACCGCGACCTCGCTTTCAACATGATGGGCGGCGCCGATCCGATCGAGCGCATGCGCCGCCACGTCCCGAACCTTCGGGGCGCGCACGTCTTACCGGGTTGTGGACACTGGACACAGCAAGAGCGGCCAGCCGAGGTGAATGCGCTGCTGATACCGTGGTTGAAGTTGCTGCCGGGCGATCATGGCGGCAGTGACCTAAAATAGACGGAGACGCCGACGTCTAGTTCGTTGTTCTTCACGTGAGTGGCGCGTCAACAATCGTTCGAGTCGATCGCCGCGCGAAACGTTGACCGAACGTTAAATTTGCGCTTCGCTGGCCTGAATTCCTTCGTGGGTCCGGGAGGGCCACGCGCATGCCAGGATTGCCCCTCGCCGCGGCGGTGCGGCGACTGTCGAATTGCGCCGCCGCCAGCGCATTCGCGCTCTCGCTGCAACCGGCGACGGCGCGAGCTCAGGTTCCGCCGCACCCGGCGGGCACGGTTTGCTTTACGCCCCGAGGCTGGTGTTTTTCGCAGCCCGGCCCTCCGGGATATCCTTGCGCCTGTCCTTTGTCTGGCGGCTGGGTGCCAGGTCAGCTCGGTTGAGGCCGGTCGGCATGAACGGTACGAAGCTCTCGAGGCGGGATGTCGAAGCTCAGCTCGTTGAGAACGCGCGCCTCCTGGTTTCCTACACGGCCGCGGAAGGGCGGACTTCGCCGATCCTGCTCGAGCGCTGGGCGAAGGCCGAGAGCGAATTTGAAGCCGGTGACCTGAGTCCGGCAGAACTCGACTCGCTGCGCGAAGTTATTCAACGCGAGGTCAAGGCTATCTCTCCGGCCACGCTCGCCGACATACGGGCCGGATCCGATCCACTGAAGCGGCTCCGAGCGATGTGTACGTTTTACGTTCTTTGCGTTCTTGTGCTGCTGGGTTGCCTACTATACTCAAGCAAGTACGTACGAATTAGGGAAAATATCACCCATCTACAGCAACTTCAAGATGCAAACATTGAAGATGCGGCATTGAAATTTTACTCGGACTATTACAAAAGCACTCTGGTGAAGTCTCTAACCGAGTCACCGCCGGGGCTGGAGAAGGACAGGTATCTCAGCCGATTGGAGCAACTGGAGGACTATGATAGAGAATTATCGACGTTCTTGAGAGAAGCTCAGGTTCTTGAAAGCGAGGACTATCTATATCGCTCAAGTATCGCAAACATAAATTCGACGATGGATTCGAAAAACAATGCCAAGATATCCCATCAGATAATCCTGGAGCCGATAAGCTCGGCGGTCAGCTTGACACCTTCTCTCACCAAGGAAGCGAACCCGCTAGACTTCTTTCTCGATAACCATTTGCAGAATGTCGCCTATACAACCTCGTTGGGTAGCGTCAATTCCCCCGCTCCGAGTCTGTTGAGCGTCATCACCCACGAACACTCGAGCCTTGAATTCGTGGGCTCTCTCTATCTTCCGGGATTCCTAAGTGCGCTTGGCGCTCTTGTGTACCTGATTCGACCGATGACCGATTTGACGCTCGGAGCGGCGGGGGCGAGGCTCGCTCCGGCATTGGACGCGGTTCGTCTGTTGCTTCGCGTGATGATGGGCGCGGTCGCCGGGGTCAGCGGGTCGATTTTCGGTCTGACGATGAATCACCCTCCGGCCGGCCAGTACAGCTCGAGTGTCTGGCCATTCGCGGTCGCATTCGTTTTGGGATTCAGCATAGATTTGTTTTTCAGGATTTTGGACCTTCTGGTCCAAAACATCGCCGGCTGGCTGAAGCTGCCGGAAAGTCGCGCGAGCGCTCACGCGACGATTGCCGAAGCAAGCACGAGTGGTCCTGTAACCGTCAGCGCCCCGTGAATATCGGCGGGCGCTTCTCAAGAAAGCTCGCGACGCCCTCGCGGTGATCGTCCGTCTTCATAAGCGAGCGGATTGTCTCGATCGCCCACCCGCCGATTGCGCGGGGATCACCGTATGTGGCGCGACGCAGGCCCTCCTTCATATACCGCAGCGCGAGCGGCGGATTGACGGCGATCCGCGCCGCCATCGCCCGGGCCAGGTCCATCAGCGCATCATGCGGCGCGACCTCACTCACGAGGCCGATGCGCAGCGCCTCGGCGGCGTCGATCGGGTCTCCGGTGAACAGGAGTTCGGCCGCCTTGGCCGGGCCGACGATGGCCGGCAGCCGATAGAAGCCGCCGACATCGCAGACCAGGCCGCGCTTGATGAAAAGCTCGGCGAACCGAGCCTTCTCCGAGGCGATGCGGATGTCGGCGTACAGCGCCAGTTCCATGCCCCAGCCGACCGCCGCGCCATTGACTGCGGCGATCACAGGCTTGTCGCATTCCAGCGCGGCCATCGCGGCGGGCGTCGGCTGGTGGCGGACGACGGGCGAGGTCGGCGTCGTTTCGATGGGCTTCGGCGCGGCCAGGATTTCGCGGACGTCGTCGCCCGAGCAGAACGCCGGATCCGTCCCGGTGACGATGACGCAGCGGGCGTCGGGATCGACCACCGCGGCGCGGAAGGCCGTCTCGAGCTCGGCGTAGGCCGGGAAGTTCAGGGCGTTGCGCCGCTCGGGGCGGTTCAGGGTGATGGTCGCGACATGGTCGGCCACGACGTAGGTCACGAGCTGCCCTGCCCGCGCCGTGTCGATCAGGCTTGCGCTCATCGTCCGCTTCCTCCGCGCAGGATGTCGAGCGCCTGTTCGGCCAGGCCCGGCGCGCCGTTGATCGCCGGCCGGTCGCTGGCGAGCACGCCGTCGAGGGTGCGGCGGTAGACGCCCTGGGAGATCGACGCCAGGCGGAAGATGCCGAACGCCATGTAGAAGGCCCAATCGTCGATCGGGCCACGCCCGGTGCGGCGGCGATAGGCTTCGACATACTCCGCCTCGCTGGGGATGCCGCTGGTCGGCAGGTCCACGCCGTCCAGCGTGCCCCAGCTCTCGCCGTGCGACCGCCACATGAAGGCGTTGTAGGCGAGGTCCGCCAGCGGATGGCCGAGGGTCGAGAGCTCCCAATCGAGCACCGCGATCAGGCGCGGCTCGTCGGGCGCGAACATCACGTTCTCCAGCCGGTAGTCGCCGTGGGCGATGGTGACGGAGTCGTCTTCGGGGATACGTCCCGGCAGCTCCGCGATCAGCGCCTCCATCGCCGGGATCGCCTCGCTCTGCGCGCCGCGGTACTGCTTGGTCCACCGCCCGATCTGCCGCGTGAAATAACCGCCGGGCCGGCCGTAGTCGCCAAGCCCGACCGTCTCGAAATCGACGCCGTGCAGAGTGGCGAGGGTCGCGTTCAGCTGATCGTAAATCCTTGACCGTTCGTCCGACGCCAAACCCGGCAATCGCGCGTCGCGGAAGATGCGGCCGGGCAGGAAATCCATGACGTAGAACGCGGTGCCGATGACGGTATCGTCCGTACACAGACACCGCATCGTCGGAACCGGCACGCCGGACCCGCGCAGCGCCGCCATGACCCGGTACTCGCGCTCGACCTGGTGGGCGCTGGCGAGCAGCGCCCCCGGCGGCTTCTTGCGCAGCACATAGCGCCGCTCGTCGCCGTCGAATTGCGTGGTGATAAGGAAGGTCGGATTGGACGCGCCGCCTTGGAACTGGCGAACGACCATGCCGTGGCCGAAATCCTCGATCCAGGCGGCGAGATAGGTTTCGAGCCGGGTCTCATCGAACCGATGCGCGGGAGACACGTCGCGGACTGGCGGAGCTTGGTCGTGCATCGTTTCCTCCGGATGCGGTGGAGGAAAGATGAACCACGAAGAGCACGAAGGAAGACAAGGTTTCACGAAGGGAGCTAGATTTTAGCAGTGATTACACGAAATCACTTCAATATTTTTTGACGGCGAAGCCGTCGATCAGTCGCCGCCGAACAAACATCAACCCCGACGCGTCAAGGCGCCTTCGTGAATCCTTCTCTTCCTTCGTGCTCTTCGTGGTTCGCTTTCTTTCTTCCCTACAAATGCAGAACCCGCCCAAACGCGTCAAGCGAGGCCTCGTGCATCGCTTCGCTCATCGTCGGATGCGGGAAGACGGTGGCGAAGAGGTCCTCCTCGGTCGCCTCCATGGTGATCGCCAGCGCGAAACCCTGAATCATCTCGGTGACCTCGCCGCCGACCATGTGGGCGCCGACCAGGGCGCCGGTTGCGCCGTCGAACACCGTCTTGACCAGGCCCTCGGTCTCGCCCGACGCGATCGCCTTGCCGTTCACGCGGAACGGGAAGCGGCCAACCTTCACCTCGAGGCCCTTCTCCTTGGCCTGGGCTTCGGTCAAGCCGACCGAGGCGACCTGCGGCGTCGCGTAGGTGCAGCCGGGGATCGGCGCCTCGATATCCGGCCCAGAGGCGCCGGCGATGTGCTCGACGCAATGCACCCCCTCGTGACTGGCCTTGTGCGCCAGCCATGGCGGCCCGACGACGTCGCCGATGGCGTAGAGACCGGCGACGTTGGTGGCGCGGTTCCGGTCGATCGCCACATGGCCGCGATCCATCTTCAGGTTCAGCGCCTCCAGCCCCATGTCCTCGACATTGGCGTCGATGCCCACCGCGACGATGGCGACGTCCGCCTCCAAAGTTTCGGCCTTGCCGTCGATGTCGATCTCGGCTTTCACGCCCTCGTCCGCTTTGCCGAGCGCGATCACCTTGGCGCCGACGCGGAACTTGACGCCGCGCTTCTCGTAAGCCTTGCGCGCGACGGCGGAGATTTCCTCGTCCTCCACCGGCAGGATGCGCGGCAGGGCTTCGACGATCGTCACCTCCGAACCCAGCGCCCGGTAGAAGCTGCCGAACTCCACGCCGATGGCGCCCGAGCCGACCACGATCAGGGACTTAGGCGCGGTCTTGGGAACCATGGCCTCGCGATAGGTCCAGATCCTGTCCCCATCCGGAACGAGGCCGACCGCCGGGATCACGCGGGCGCGGGCGCCCGTGGCGAGGATCACGGACTTGGCGGCCAGCCTCCGCCCGCCGACGATCACGACCGGCGCGTCCTTGCCCGGTTCCAGCCGCGCGACCCCGCTGATCACCTCGATCTTGTTCTTTTTCATCAGGAAGGCGACGCCCGACGACAGTTGTTTGGCGACCTTACGCGAACGTTCAATCACCTTGGTGAAGTCGTAGGCGCGGCCCTCCACCGACAGGCCGTAGTCGCCGAGGTGCGCGAGCTGTTCGTAGACCTCGCCTGACTTCAACAGCGCTTTGGTCGGAATGCATCCCCAGTTCAGGCATACGCCGCCCAGCGCCTCACGCTCGACTATGACGGTCTTCAGGCCGAGCTGCGCGGCGCGGATGGCGGCGACGTAGCCGCCCGGTCCCGCGCCGATAACGACAAGGTCCGGCTCGTCGCTCACAGAAGCGCCTCGATGGCGCTCTCCATCGATTCAGGCGTGGCGTTGGGAGCGAAGCGGCCGGCGACCTCGCCGTCGCGGCCGACCAGGAACTTGGTGAAGTTCCACTTGATCGCCTCGCTGCCGAGCAGGCCCTTCTTCTCGTGCTTGAGCCACGACCACAGTGGATCGGCGTGGTCGCCGTTGACGTCGACCTTGGCCATCATCGGGAAGGTGACGTCATAGGTCAGGGAGCAGAAGTTGGCGATCTCCTTGGCGTCGCCCGGCTCCTGCGCGCCGAACTGGTTGCAGGGGAAGCCGAGAACGACGAGGCCGCGATCGGCGTATTTGCGGCTGACCGCCTCGAGGCCCGTGTACTGCGGAGTGAACCCGCACTTGCTGGCGGTATTGACGATCAGCAGCACCTTGCCGGTGTAGTCGGCCAGCGGCGCGGGCGAGCCGTCGAGTTTAGTCGCGGTGAAATCATGGGCGTTCATGGTTTAATTCCCTTTTTGGTCAGGCCAGCATCGCAATCGGTTCTTCGATCAGCGCCTTGAAGGCCTGAAGGAGGCGCGAGCCGATCACCCCGTCGATCACCCGATGATCGCAGGTCAGGGTGACGCTCATCACCGTCGCTAAGCCGACCGCGTCCCCGATCACGACGGGCCGCTTTTCGCCAGCCCCAACCGACAGGATCGCGCCCTGCGGCTCGTTGATGATCGAGGCGAACGACTTGATGCCGAACATACCGAGGTTGGAGATCGAGAAGGTGCCGCCCTGATACTCCTGAGGCTTGAGCTTGCGCATCCGGGCCCGCGCCGCGAGGTCCTTCATCTCCGCGGCAATGGCCGCCACGCCCTTGGTCTCGGCGGCGCGGACGATGGGGGTGATCAGGCCGCCGTCGATGGCCACGGCCACCGCGATGTCGGCGCCCCTGTGCATTGCGATACCGTCGGGGGTGTAGCTGGCGTTGGCCGCCGGAACCTGTTTCAGCGCCACGGCCGCGGCCTTGATGATCAGGTCGTTGACACTGACCTTGACCCCGCGCGGCTCCAGCATGGCGTTGATCTTCACCCGCGCCGCCAAGAGTTCGTCGATGGCGATGTCCATCGACAGCGGGAAGTGCGGCACGTCGCGGAAGCTGTCGGTGAGCCGCCGCGCCACCGTCTTGCGGGTGTTGTCGAGAGGAACGAGGTCGTACGACCCGGGCGCGATGCCCATCTTCTCGAGCGAGGTGAACTCGCGAGGGGCCTGAGGGGCGGCGACTGGGGCGGTCGCCTGAGCCGGCCCGGCTTCGGCGCCGTCGACGTCGCGGCGGATGATCCGGCCATGCGGTCCCGAACCCTTGATCGTCGAGAGGTCCAGGCCTTTCAGGGTGGCGAGGCGCCGCGCGAGCGGCGATGCGGCGATGCGCGTGTCGGACTTGGGCGCCCCCGACCGGAGCGCGGGGGTCCCGCCCGCGTCTTGCTTTGCTTCGACCGCCGGCGCGATTTCGGCTTCAGACGCGGGCGGGACGCCCGCGCTCCGGGGTTCGTCCCCTCCCGCGAGCCGCGCGATGGGCGCGTTAACCTTCACGTTCTCCGTGCCTTCGGGAACCAGGATGGCGTCGAGCACCCCTTCGTCGACGGCCTCGACCTCCATGGTCGCCTTGTCGGTCTCGATCTCGGCGATGACGTCGCCGGACTTCACCGTGTCGCCGACTTTCACCAGCCATTTGGCTATGGCGCCCTCCTCCATCGTCGGAGACAGGGCCGGCATGAGGATATCGGTCACGCGGTCTCCTTGGACAGATGGGCGAGGCTCGCGCCGTGGGATTCCCACTCGCGGCCGTCGAATTCCGAGAGATCGAGCGCCAGCGGTTCGTCCAGGCAGCGGGCGTTGACCGACCAGCCGTCGGGGTTGGAGCGCGGCCGATAGAAACTCTTCACGCCGCAGACTTCGCAGAACAGGTGCCGCGCCGTGCGGGTGTTGAACGCGTACGCCGTGAGCTTGTCCTCGCCCGCGACCAGACGGAAACCGCTTTCCGGAACGATCAGGTGGATGAATCCGGTCTTCTCGCAGATCGAACAGGTGCAGGTCCGCGCCTCGGCGGGTTCAGGCAAGCACGCCTCGAAGCGCACCGCGCCGCAGTGGCAACCGCCCGGGCGCCAACGCGCATCGGCGTTCACCGGTCGCCCTCGCCCATGTGGGTGGCGATTTGCCAGAGGTTGCCGTGTCGGTCCCGCACCGTCCCGCGCCGGTCGCCCCACGGCATGAGCGCGACGGGATCCTCCTCGCTGGCGCCGGCGGCGAGCGCCCGCTCCATCGCGGCGTCCACATCGGGCACATAGACGTAGAGGCAGACGGGCATGGCCGCGCGCGCGCCGCCCCCGTCGCTGACCATCACGACGGAGTCGCCGATCCGCATTTCGGCCGGGCGATCCTGATGATCGTCTCCACCCGCGCCCAGCACCTCGCGCATGAAGGCGGTCACGCCTCTCGGGTCGTCGGTGAAGATGCGCGCGCGAACCGTGGGCCCGCCCTCGGGAACGAAGTGGCGGCGCTCGCTCATCGGTAGCAAACCGCCTTGGCGGCGCGGACGATCTTTTCGACCGACGGAAGCGACAGCGCTTCCAGGTTGGCGGCGTAGGGCAGCGGCACGTCTTCCTGATGGACACGCAGCGGCGGCGCGTCGAGGTCGTCGAACGCATGCTCCACCACACGGGCGGCGATTTCCGCGCCCACTCCCATCGGTCCCCAGCCTTCCTCGACCGTCACCAGCCGGTTGGTTTTGCGCACGCTGTCGACGATGGTTTGCCAGTCCATCGGCCGGATGGTGCGCAGGTCTATCACCTCCGCCTCGACGCCGTCCTTCGCCAGTTCGTCGGCGGCCTTGAGCGCGAAATCCACCATCCGCGAATAGGCGACCACGGTCACGCCGTCGCCCGCGCGCCGCACCTTGGCCTTGCCGATCGGAACCAGCCAGTCGGGATCGTCAGGCACCTCGAATTCGTGACCGTACATCATCTCGTGTTCGAGAAAGACGACGGGATTGGGATCGCGGATCGCGGACTTCAAAAGCCCCTTGGCGTCGGCGGCGTCGTAGGGCGCGACGACCTTCAGGCCCGGCACCGAGCCGTACCAGGCGGCGTAATCCTGGCTGTGCTGGGCGCCGACGCGCGACGCCGCGCCGTTGGGGCCGCGGAACACCACGGAGCAGCGGATCTGGCCGCCGGACATGTACAGCGTCTTGGCCGCCGAATTGACGATCTGGTCGATCGCCTGCATGGCGAAGTTGAAGGTCATGAACTCGACGACTGGCTTGAGGCCCGCCATCGATGCCCCCACGCCCAGACCGGCGAAGGCGTGTTCGGTGATCGGCGCATCGATCACCCGCCGCTCGCCGAACTCCTGCAGCAGGTCGCGGCTGACCTTGTAAGCGCCTTGGTACTGGGCGACCTCCTCGCCGATCAGAAACACCGCGTCGTCCCGCCGCATCTCCTCGGCCATGGCGTCTCGCAGGGCGTCGCGGACGGTGGTCTTGGTCGTTTTGATGGCAGGCTGCGGATCCGGCTCCCTTATCGGAGCGGGACGATTCGGCTCGACTACCGGCTTGGGCGAGTCGGGGACCACAACTGGCTTTGGGGTGTCGGGTTCGACCACGGGGGTCGCGGGTGTGAGAGGCTTAGGATCTGGTATTGGCGTCTCACCCCCGCTCAACCGCGCGATCGGCGCGTTGACCTTGACCTCCTCGGCGCCCTCGTCAACCAGCAGGGCCTCGACCACGCCCTCGTCAACGGCTTCGACCTCCATGGTCGCCTTGTCCGTCTCGATCTCAGCGATGATGTCGCCGGCTTTGACGGTGTCGCCGATCTTCACCAGCCACTTGGCCAGCGTCCCCTCCTCCATGGTGGGAGAGAGCGCCGGCATCAGCACATCGGTCACGCCGCCGTCTCCAGGTAGACATCGGTGTAGAGTTCGGACGGGTCGGGTTCCGGCGCGGTGCGGGCGAATTCGGCGGCGTCGGCGACGACGGCCTTGACCTCGGCGTCGATCGCCTTGAACGCCGCCTCGTCCGCCGCGCCGTCGGCCTCCAGCAGCTCGCGCAGATGTTCGATCGGATCGCGTGTCTTGCGCACGTCGTCGATCTCCTCCCGCGTGCGGTATTTGCCGGGGTCGCTCATGGAGTGGCCGCGATAGCGGTAGGTCTTCATCTCGAGGATGTAGGGACCCTTGCCCGACCGGGCGTGCTCCGCAGCTTTCAGTCCCGCCTCGCGCACGGCGACGATGTCCATGCCGTCGACCTCTTCGCCGGGAATGTTGAAGCTGGCGCCGCGCCGGAACAGGTGCGTCTCGGACGACGAGCGCACCACGCTGGTCCCCATGGCGTACTGATTGTTCTCGATCACATAGACCACCGGCAAGCTCCAGAGCGCCGCCATGTTGAAGCTCTCGTAAACCTGGCCCTGGTTGGCCGCGCCGTCGCCGAAATAGACAAAGGCCACGCGGCCGTCGTCGCGATACCGGTTGGCCAGCGCGAGACCGGTGCCGAGGCTGACCTGGGCGCCGACAATGCCATGGCCACCGTAGAAGTCGTTGGCGGTGGAAAACATATGCATCGAGCCGCCCTTGCCCTTCGAGGCGCCCGCGGCGCGACCGGTCAGTTCGGCCATCACCGAGTTGGCGGTCATCCCCGCCGCAAGCATGTGGCCGTGCTCGCGGTAGCCGGTGATGACCTGGTCGCCATCGCGCTTGGCGGCGTGCATGCCGACGGCGATGGCCTCCTGTCCGATGTAAAGATGGCAGAAGCCGCCGATCAGCCCCATGCCGTAAAGCTGGCCCGCCCGCTCCTCGAAGCGGCGGATGAGGAGCATGGATCGGTAATGGTCGAGCAGCTCTGTCCGCGTCTCGGGTTTCGGGGCGCTCCGCGCCATTCGCGCCTCCAAGGTGGAGGCGACGCGGGGAGCGTCAGCCTCGGTCCGGGGTAGTGCGGATCACATAATCCCGGGGATCGACAAAACCTAGAAGCACATGAGCCCGCTCCTCGAGCAGATCCGCCGAAAGGCTTTCGCCACGCAGAAACCGCGCCCGGCTCTCCAGCTCGGCCCGCTGGGCGCGGACCTGACGCAGCTCGTCCTGTTTCTCCGCCATCGCGACCTGCCGTTGCCGCGCCAACAGCAGACCGCGCTCACCGGTAAGGGCGTGAAAGCCGAAATAAAAAATCAGGAACGCCAGGAGAGCGGTGGGAAGGTAGGTCGAGAGGCGGGGGAGCATGGGCGACTCGGGAGTGTTCAGCAGACCGTAGCGTAGCTCGCGGGCGTTAACGATTCTCTTCGGAGCGCGGGCTCCCAGCCCGCTCTTTTCCGCGAGCAAGAGCGGGCTGGGAGCCCGCGCTCCGGACGTCAGGTGAGCCGTCTGAGCGCCGCTCGTCCCGCATAGACTCCCTGATCGCCCAGTTCCTCCTCGATCCGCAGGAGCTGGTTGTACTTGGCGATGCGGTCGGAACGGGACAGCGACCCGGTCTTGATCTGTCCGCAGTTGGTCGCCACCGCGAGGTCCGCGATGGTGGTGTCCTCGGTCTCGCCGGAGCGGTGGCTCATGACGCAGGTGTACGCTGCCTTATGGGCCATCTCGATGGTGTCGAGGGTCTCCGACAGGGTGCCGATCTGGTTGACCTTGATCAGGATCGAGTTGGCCAGACCGCGCTCGATCCCTTCCGCCAGCCGCACCTTGTTGGTCACGAAGACGTCGTCGCCGACCAGTTGGATTTTGTCGCCGAGCACGCGGGTAAGCTGGACCCAGCCGTCGAAGTCGTCCTCGGCGCAACCGTCCTCGATGCTGACGATCGGGAACTTTGAAACGAGGCCGGCGAGGTAATCGACCATGCCGTCGGAATCGAGCACCGCGCCCTCTCCTTCCATGCGATAGCGGCCGTCCTTGAAGAACTCGGACGCGGCGGCGTCGAGGCCGAGGTGGAAGTTCTCGCCGGCGCGATACCCGGCCTTGTCGCCGGCCTTGACGATGAAGGCCAAGGCCTCTTCGGCGCTCGACAGATTGGGCGCGAAGCCGCCTTCGTCGCCGACCCCGGTGTTGTGCCCGGCGTCGTGGAGTTCCTTCTTCAGGGCGTGGAAGATCTCCGCGCCCATGCGCAGGCCCTCGGCGAAGGTCGGCGCGCCGGTGGGCAGGATCATGAACTCCTGAATGTCGATCGGATTGTCGGCGTGGGCGCCGCCGTTGATAATGTTCATCATCGGCAGCGGCAGGGTCCGCGCGCCGACCCCGCCGACATACTTGTAGAGCGGCAGTCCGGCCGATTGCGCCGCGGCTCTGGCGACGGCCAAGCTGACGCCGAGTATCGCGTTGGCTCCCAGCCGGCTCTTCGACGGCGTGCCGTCGAGTTCGATCATCAGGGCGTCCAGCCGACGCTGGTCCTCCGCCTCGGCGCCCGAAAGAGTGTCGAACAGATCGCCGTTGACGGCCGCCACGGCCTGGGTGACGCCCTTGCCGAGATACCGTCCGCTGTCGCCGTCGCGTCGCTCGACCGCTTCGTGAGCGCCCGTCGAAGCGCCGGAGGGAACGATAGCCCGCCCGAAGGCGCCGTCTTCCAGCGTGACGTCGACCTCGACGGTGGGATTGCCCCGGCTGTCCAGGACTTCACGGCCCACGATATCGACGATTTGGGTCATGCAGATTTCCGGCTGATGGATTTGGCGGAGGCGGTCTAGCTCAGGTCGCGACAGATCGAAACCGCCTTGCCGGCAGCGAGAGTCGTCGACATGCCATCCCGACACAACCAAGGTTCCGGGATGCGGGCGACATTTGGATTCGACGTGAATAAGAGCGATTCGAACCTGCTCAAGCGCGGTATCAACTTTGAGGCCGCGCAAGCGTTGTGGGATGATCCCGACGCCCTGCGATTTCCAGCTCGGGCCGAGGACGAGCCGCGCGCCATCGTGATAGGCAGGATCGGCGGGAAACATTGGTCGGCGGTCGTGACATTTCGAGGGGACGCGATCCGATTGATATCGGTCCGACGGTCCCGAGCAGAGGAGGTTGTTCGCTATGAAAGCCAGTGAGTTCGACGCTGCGTTCGACACCGGTGAGGACATCAGCGAGCACATCGACTGGATCAACGGGACACGGCTAAACGAGGGCGCCAGGCGCGTGAACGTGGACTTTCCCCTTTGGATGCTGAGTTCGCTCGACCGTCAGGCGAAACGTTTGGGCGTGACCCGACAATCGCTGATCAAGATGTGGCTCGCGGAAAAGCTTCAGCAGGTGAACTGAGCCCGATGCTGACGATCGACAAAACCGAGAAGGTCGCCCTGGTCACGCTCGATCGCCCGGAGGCGATGAACGCCTTGTCGCGGGAACTCCGCGCCCGGCTACACGCCGCGTTCGTCGAACTCGACGCCGATGACGGAACCAGCGTCGTGGTGCTGACCGGCGCGGGTCGCGCCTTCACCGCCGGTCTCGACCTGAAGGAGCTCGGCCGCGATCCGCTCGGCATGGCAGCCGCCAACGCCACCGGCGCGGAAGAGAACCCGGTCCTGGCGATCCGGGGACTGTCGCAAGCCGGTGATCGGCGCGATCAACGGCGTGGCGATAACCGGAGGGTTCGAGGTCGCCCTCGCCTGCGACGTGCTGATCGCCTCGACCAACGCGAGGTTCGCCGACACCCACGCCCGGGTCGGCATCATGCCGGGTTGGGGCCTGTCGCAGCGCCTGCCGCGCGCGATCGGCGTCTACCGCGCCAAGGAACTCTCGCTCAGCGGCAATTTCCTTGACGCGAAGACCGCGCTGGAGTGGGGGCTGGTGAACCGGGTCGTCGAGCCGGACGACCTCCTGCCGGCGGCGATGAAGCTGGCGGCGGACATGGCCTCGATCCCGGCGGAAACCCTGATGACCTACAAACGGATCATCGACGGCGGCCTCGATCTCGACCTCGCCGACGGACTGGCGCTGGAGCGCAAACTCTCCCACGGCGCACAACCGCGAGGTCACGCCGGAGATGGTCGAGGCGCGGCGCGAGGCAATCCAGGCGCGAGGGCGGTCGCAGTGACCGACCCCCTTCAGTCGTCCTTGACCGCGAAAATCTGGCGGCCGCGGTACATGCCGGTCTTCAGGTCGACGTGATGCGGGCGGCGCAGCTCACCCGAGTCCTTGTCCTCGATGTAGCTGTTGCTCTCGAGAGCGTGGTGCGAGCGGCGCATGCCGCGGCGCGACGGAGAGACTTTGCGTTTCGGAACGGCCATGGTGTGTCTTCGATCGGTGCAAACGAAAGCGGCGGGCCTGACCGGCCGCCTTGATTGGCCCGCGTCTATGCCGCAAAACCACGGAAGCTTCAAGCGCCCGGGTTTTCAAACGAGCCGGCTCTGCTCCACGGCGGCGGCGATGAAGCTGGCGTAGAGCGGGTGGGGCGCGAACGGGCGGCTCTTGAGTTCGGGGTGGTACTGGACGCCGATGAACCAGGGGTGGTCGGCGCGTTCCACGGTTTCCGGCAGACGACCGTCCGGCGACATGCCGGCAATTCTGAGACCGACCCGCCCGAGCGTGTCGACGTAATTGATGTTGACTTCGTACCGATGGCGGTGCCGTTCCATGATGCTGGTTTCGCCGTAGATGCCGGCGATCTTCGAACCGGCGGCTAGCTGGGCCTCGTAGGCGCCGAGCCGCATGGTGCCACCCAGATCGTCACCCTCGGCGCGGATTTCCTTCTGGTTGTCGCGCGTCCATTCGGTCATCAGGCCGATCGCCGGATTGGCGGCGGGGGCCGAACTCGGTCGAAGTGGCGTCGGCGACGCCGGCGACGTTCCGCAGCGCCTCGATCACCGCCATCTGCATGCCGAAACAGACCCCGAAGAACGGCACCGCGCGCTCGCGGGCGAACTGCACCGCGCGGATCTTGCCCTCCGAGCCCCGCTCGCCGAAGGCGCCCGGCACCAGGATGCCGTGAACGCCCTCGAGCCGCGTCGCCGCCGCGCCGTGATCACCCTCGAAAGATTCCGCCTCGACCCAGTCGAGATTGACCTTGACCCGGTTGGCGAGGCCGCCATGCACCAAGGCCTCGATCATCGACTTATAAGCGTCCTTCAGCAGGGTGTATTTGCCCACGACCGCGATGGTCACCTCGCCATCGGGGTGGGTGATCCGATCGGCGATGCCGCTCCAGCGCGACAGGTCGATCGGCGGCGCCGACCCGCGCAGGCCGAAGACGTCGAGGACCTCCAGGTCGAGCCCCTGGCGGTGATAAGCCAGCGGCACCTCGTAGATCGTCTCGGCGTCCATCGCCTCGATGACGGCCGACGGCCGCACATTGCAGAACAGGCCGATCTTGCGCTGCTCCTCCGGTGGGATCGGCTGCTCGCAGCGGCACAGCAGGATGTCCGGCTGGATGCCGATGGAGCGCAGCTCCTTCACCGAGTGCTGCGTCGGCTTGGTCTTCATCTCCCCCGCCGTCTTGATGAACGGCAGCAGGGTGAGGTGAACGTAGCACTGGTGACCGCGCGGCAATTCCTGGCCCAATTGGCGGATGGCCTCGAAGAACGGCAGGCCCTCGATGTCGCCCACCGTGCCGCCGATCTCGACCAGCACGAAGTCCACCCCCTCCCCGGGATCGGCCAGGATGAAGCGTTTGATCTCGTCGGTGACATGGGGGATGACCTGGACGGTGGCGCCGAGGAAATCCCCGCGCCGCTCCTTCTCCAGAATGGTCTTGTAGATCTGGCCGGCGGTGACGTTGTCGGCCTTCGTCGCCGAGACTCCGGTGAAACGCTCGTAATGGCCGAGATCGAGATCGGTCTCCGCGCCGTCGTCGGTGACGAAGACCTCGCCGTGCTGATAGGGGCTCATCGTCCCCGGATCGACGTTGAGGTAGGGGTCCAGCTTCCTCAGGCGAACCCGGTAGCCACGCGCCTGCAACAGCGCGCCGAGCGCCGCGGAAGCGAGACCCTTACCCAAGGAGGAGACCACGCCCCCGGTGATGAAGATGTACCGGGCCATGGGAGACCACCCTAGCACCGATTCGCTCGCCGTGCCGAGGTGATCGGCCGGCGAACGGGAACGAGGTTCCCGACCTCGGGTTCTAACCCCGCAAACATCGCCAACGGAGACTGATTATGAAACAGGCGCTCAGAGTCGCCCTAATCGCCGCCCTGGTGTCGGGAGTCGTCGGGACGACGGCATACGCCGCCTCGGACAAGGAGTTCCTGACCAAGGCGATGCAAGGGGACAACTCCGAGATGAAACTGGGTGAGATGGCCGCGCAAAGGGGCGCCAGTCCGGGCGTTCGCGATTTCGGCCAGATGCTGAATACCGACCATGCGAAGGCGAAGTCAGAGGTTGTTCCGATCGCCCAGGCCCATGGCCTCCAGCCGAGCGACGAGATGGCTCCGGAGGCGAAGGTCGAAGCGAACAAACTCGACGGACTTTCAGGTCGGGCGTTCGACACCGAATTCGCGAGCTACATGGTCAAGGATCACAGAGCGGACATCGCCGATTTCGAGAAGCAGTCGAAGGTCGGCGACCGACAGACGGCCGATCTGGCGCGCAAGCAGATTCCCACCTTGCGCAAGCATCTGCGCACCGCCGAACAGTTGGCGCGCTGACGGCGGGCGAGCCGGCCGTCCGGCAATCGCCTATGGCGCCGGCGTCTTTGTTTGACGAACGGGAGCCGGCAGCGGCGCGAGGCTGACCGACGGAACGGGCGCGCTGAGATTGCCGGGCGCCGGGGCGGCCGGATGCTGAGTGGACGTCACGGGCAATTGCACCGTCGGCGGGGGAGCGGTGTTAGCCGGCTGGGTGGATTTCGGCGCGCCCGGCGCCGGCAGGGCGTTGGGGTTGATCGACTGCAGCTTCAGGCGGTTGAGGATCGCCTGCGACGACCGCTCGCGTCCACCGAGCAGCGTCAGCGCCAGACTGAGCGTCAGGAAGGTCGCGAACAGGATCCAGGTCGTGCGGGTCAGAAGGTCGCCCGCGCCGCGCGTGGTGATCAGGCCGGTCGGGCTACCGCCGCCGCCGAGCGCCCCACCCTCGGAACGCTGCAAGAGGACGACGGCGATCAGCGCGAGGCAGACCAGGATGTTCAGGGTCAGAAGCAGGCCGTTCAACATGCTGGGTCTTCAAGGCTTTCGGCGATCGCGGGCGGCGCGTCTACCATCTGGTGCCGTCCGGCGCCAGAGCAAGGGGGCCTCACGCCGCCGCGCAGATGGCCGCGAAGTCCTCCGCCAGCAGCGATGCCCCGCCGACCAGGGCGCCGCCGACTTCGGCGATGCCCAGCACCTCGCCGGCGTTGCCCGGGTTCACCGACCCGCCATACAGGATCGGCGCGGCGGCGCCATGGTCGCCGAACAGGGTCGCGAGATCGGACCGGATCGCTCGGTGAATCTCCGCGATCTGATCGGCTGTGGGGATTTCGCCGGTGCCGATGGCCCAGATCGGCTCGTAGGCCACGCAGAAGGCGTGCCCAGCCAGCTCCATGGGAAGCGAACCGCGCAACTGGCGGCATACGACCTCGACGGCCGAGCCGGAACGGCGTTGACCGATGCTTTCGCCGACGCAGACGATCGGCTCCAAGCCGACCCGCAGCGCTCCGCCGATCTTCGCCGCCACCACCTCGTCGGTCTCGCCGTGAAGCGCGCGGCGTTCCGAATGCCCGAGAATCACCAGGGTGGCGCCGGCGTCGACCAGCATCTCCGGAGAAATGTCGCCGGTGAAGGCGCCCTTCGCTTCCGGCCGGCAATCCTGGCCCCCAACGGCGATCGACGACCCCGCCAGCGCGTTCGCCAGTCGATCGACGAGGGTCGCGGGCGGGCAGATCGCGACGCGGGCGGCGGGCGGCTGGTAGTCCAACATGGCCACGAGCGCCCGCGCCTGGTCCAGCGACTCGGCGACCCCGTTCATCTTCCAATTTCCCACTATCAGCGGGCGTGGAGTAGGCACGGCTAACGGCCGCTTCGCTTGCGGGAGTTCATCGGCCTCCACTATACCGCGCCATTCGCGGGCGCCATCCGGTCCCGATCCGTTAGGCGCACTCGATAACGCATGACCGGCACGCTTCGCTCGACCGCCCGCAATCCCGTCGCCATTGCGCTGATGGGACTGCTGATCCTGGTGTTTCTGATCATCGGCGTCGGCGGCAACGGCCGCTTCCCCGACCTGTTCCGTCAGACGCGGGCCGATTCGGTGGTCAGCGCCGGCTCGCACGCCATGAGCGCCACCGACTTTCGCAAGATATTCGAACAGCAGAAGCAGAAGTACGAAGACGCCAGCAAGCAGACGGTCACCAACAGCTTCCTGGTCCAGAACGGCTTCGACCAGCAGCTCCTGGGCGCCATCGGAGAAGACCAGTCCCTGGCCGAGGTCCTGGCCCGCATCGGCGTCGATCCCGGACCGCAACTCGTCGACGAGCAGATCAGGAAGCTGCCCTTCGCCTTCGACCGGGTCACCGGCAAGTTCAGCGAGGCCCAGTTCGTGCAGTTCCTCGCCGCCCAGGGCCTGACCGCGGGCCAGGCCCAGACCGAACTTTCCGACGAACTGGCGCAGCGCCACTTCCTCTATGCCGTGCAGGCCGGCTTCCGCGTCCCGCGCATCTTCGCCGCCATGAACGCGGTGGCGGGTCTCGAGAACCGCGACATCAGCTATTTCATTCTCGATCCGAAGGTGGTGCCGCAGCCGACCCCGCCGAGCGACGCGCAACTCGGCGCCTTCATTCGCGAGCACGCCGCCCAGCTTACCCGGCCAGAGACCCGGGTCGTGTCGGTGGTGAAGTTCTCCGCCCTGGCGCTCGCGCCCACCGCCACGGTCGATCCCGCCGCCGTCCAGAAGGAGTTCGACCTCCGCAAGGACACCCTGTCGACGCCGGAGATGCGGTCGCTGATCCAAATCCCGGTAAAATCCGCCGCCGATGGCGCGGCGGCGGCCGCGCGCCTGGCGCGCGGCGACGATCCGGGCGCGGTCGCCAAATCCTACGGCGTTCAACCGATCGTCTATACCGACAAGCCGATCGGCGCGGTCGCGGACCGCAAGCTCGCCGCCGTCGCCTTCGCCCTCCCGGCCGGTCAGGCCAAGGGTCCGGTGCAGGGCGATCTGGGTCTCGCGGCCGTCAAGGTGGTCAAGATCACCCCCGCCAAGCCGGCGACGCTGGACTCGGCGCGTCCGAAGATCGAGGCCGACCTCCGGCAGAAGGCGGCGCGGGACAAGGCCTATCAGCTCAGCCAGGCCTTCGACGACGCCCGCACCGGCGGGGCGAACCTTCAGGCGGCCGCCGCCAAGGCCGGCGTTCCCGTCGAGACGGTCGGGCCGTTCACGGCGACCGGCAAGGATGCGCAAGGCCAGCCGATCGCCGGACTGACCGACCGCATGGTCAAGTCGGCCTTCGCCAAGCACCCGGGCGACGACGCCGATCTCGAGGACGCCGGATCGGGCGAATACTATGCGGTCAAGGTCGACAAGGTCATTCCGCCGGCTCTGCCGACCGTCGCCGAAGCCAGGCCCGAACTGACCCGCGCCTATGTGACTCAGCTCTACCTGGCGGCGCTTCGGGCCAAGGCGAACGCCTTGGTGGCTCAACTCAAGGCGGGTACGCCGATCGAACAGGTCGCGGCCACCGTCGGGGGCCATGTGGTCAGACAGGCGGGAATGCAGCGCATCCAGGCCGCCAAATACCAGGCCATGGGCCAGAATTTCCTTCAGGGCGTGTTCGGCGTGAAGCCCGGCGACGCCTTCGCCGCCGGCGCGCCGAACGGCGTCTACATTGCCAAGCTGGACGCCGTGCGTCCGGGCGACGCCGCCCAGATGGCGCAGGTCACCAACGCCATCCGCGGGCGGATGGGCGAAAGCTACCTGCGGGACGTCCTCGCCTCCGCCAAGGCCGCGGCGCGGCGCGAGATCAAGCCCCGGATCAACGTGGCGCTGGCGCGTCAGGCGATCGGAGTCGATCCCACCATGGGTCCAAGGCCAGCCGCCCAGGCGAAGTGAGCCGGCCTGATGAAGCTGGAGCCATCCCTCGCCGACTTCACCCGCGCTCACGACGCCGGCCGGCCGCAGTTGGTATGGACCCGGCTGATCGACGACCTGGAGACCCCGGTCTCCGCCTATCTCAAGATCGCCCGGGGCCGCCCGTACGCCTTTCTGTTCGAATCCGTGGAAGGCGGCGCGTGGCGCGGACGCTATTCGCTGATCGTGATGGAGCCGGACCTGGTCTGGCGGTGCGCCGGGACACGGGCCCAGATCGCGGCGGGCGCCGACATCGCCAAGGGAGTTTTCCACGACCAGGCCGGAGATGCGCTCGACTCCCTGCGTGACCTCGTCGCCGCCTCGCGCCTCGACATTCCGGACGGCCTGCCGCCGATGGCCGCGGGGGTGTTCGGCGTCATCGGCTACGACATGGTGCGTCTCGTCGAACGCCTGCCGGATGTCCCGGCCGATCCGCTGAACCTTCCCGACGCGATCATGATCCGCCCCTCGATAGTGGCGATCTTCGACGCCATCGCCCAGGAGATCATCCTGGTCACCACGGTGCGTCCGTCCGAGGTCGACGCATCGAACGCATTCTCGGCCGCGAAATCACGGCTGGACTTCGTGGCGACCGCCCTGTCGAAGCCGCTGGCGACGAAGGCCGCCTCGCCGCCCGAAGCCCAGGTCGCACCCCTCGCCTCTCCCATCGACAGCGCCGCCTACGGCGCGATCGTCGAGCGGGCCAAGCGCTATATCGAAGCCGGCGACATCTTCCAGGTCGTGCCGAGCCACCGCTTCACCGCGCCCTTCGCCGGCCAGCCGTTCGCGCTTTACCGCTCGCTGCGGCGGACCAATCCATCGCCATTTCTCTACTACCTCAATTTCCCGGACTTCCAGTTGGTCGGCTCGTCGCCCGAGATCCTGGTCCGCCTGCGCGACGGCAAGATCACCATCCGCCCGATCGCCGGCACCCGACGGCGCGGCGCGACGCCGCAAGAGGACGCCGCCCTGGAGACGGAGCTCCTCGCCGACGAGAAGGAGCGCGCCGAACACCTCATGCTGCTCGATCTCGGCCGCAACGATGTCGGCCGGGTCGCCATGCTGCGCGACGACGGCCGCAACGACGCCCCCAACGACGCCGAAGACCAGCCCGGTCCCGTCGCGCCCCGGGTACGGGTGACCGAGAGCTTCGTGATCGAGCGCTACAGCCACGTCATGCACATCGTCTCCAACGTCGAGGGCGACGCGCCGGACGGGCTTGACCCCGTCGACGTGCTGATGGCCGCCCTCCCCGCCGGCACCCTATCCGGAGCGCCGAAGGTGCGGGCGATGGAGATCATCGACGAACTCGAGACCGTGAAGCGCGGCGTCGTCTACGGCGGCGCGGTGGGTTATTTCGGCGCCGACGGCTCGGTCGACACCTGCATCGTCCTGCGCACCGGCCTGATCAAGGACGACGTCCTCCACGTCCAGGCCGGCGGCGGCGTGGTCGCCGACAGCGACCCGGAGGCGGAGTATCAGGAGACGCTGCAGAAATCCGCGGCGTTGCGGCGAGCGGCGGAGGAGGCTTGGCGGTTCGAGGAGTCCTGACGAGGCCGCCGACAGGCGAGGCGAACGGCGCCTGTACGATTTCTATGCAGCGATGTTGTGACCCTGCAATCGCGCAACCTCAGCCTTCCACTGCTCCCGCCAATCGAGCGATTCCGCGTAGCCGAGCCTATCCGCCATAGCGTTGAAATTTTCCGTGAGCGAGGCCAACTCCCACTCTCGCCAGGGCATGACCTGCGCCCAACGGGCGTCGCTCAGCATGCGTGCGAGATGACGCCGAATGTTCTCCGGTATCGGCGCTGGCCAGGGAGCAGGCGCGGGAACGGGCTGGGCGAGGTCGCCGGCGCCGAACAACTCCGCTTGCTTCATGGCGTATCCTCCAGCCACCCGACTCACTTTTGGAAGTGTGAGCGCTTCACGGCGTTTCGATCAAGCGCCGTTCTTCGGGGGTAAGGCGATAGAGACGGGCGAGCATGTTGTTCATGGCGATCTCTTCGCGCGCCACGGCGGCGTCGGCCTCGGTGAGGCTCGCGACCCGCTCGATGAACTGGTCGGCGGCGGGCGTCTCGGCGGCGGTGGGCGCGTATCTCAAGGCCTTTTCGAAACCCTCCGCATCGCGGGCTTGTCGAGTTCTGGGACACAATACCTAACTCCCGCACCCCAGCGCCTTGGGGTGACCCCCTGGAGTGAGACAGGGAAATTGGTTCAGTTCTCGGCGTACGAGAAGTTCGCGAATTCGCTTTTTTGCCGAGCCGGCATTGTTCATGGGCTGCGACACGGTGTGGAGGAATCGAATTACGGTGACGCTGCGGGAGTTTCGAGATGAACAGCTTGTCCGTGACGAAAGCAGACGGATGGCCCGACTTGCAAGGATTGTGATGTAGGGCCTGCCGCGCCGGTGACCCGGCGCGGCGACGGTCTTGGTCGAGCGATTATTGCCTGCGGCGTCGCCGAAAAAACCGGATATATCGCGGATCAGGCTTGACATCACATTGCGGTATGCAATAATGATGTTCATGTCCATCAACCCTGCCTTCTCCGATTCAGAAGACCCCCACGTCGCCACCGCCATCGCGCGCGCCGAGCGCCGGCGGAGCAAGCTCGAACGGATGTCCGATATCGGCATGGACCTGGTCGAGCAGGTCGGAGTTCATGCGGCGGCGGTGACTGAAAAGCGGGAAGGCGACCCCTGCCGGGCCTTCGCCGTGGTGTCGCGCGCGGTGCGCATGACGCTGGCGCTGGAGGCAAGGGTCGACGACCAGATCCTGGCGATGCGTCGCGGCGAGTTTCCCGCGCCACGCCGGGTCCGCGCGCCCACGGAGATCGCCGAGCCCGAGACGGTGAACCGGGTCGCCAAGCTCCCCGATCCGCGGCGCGACCGCGCCGACGCCGCGGTGCGCGAGGCGATCCACCTCGAGGTCGAGACCATCACCGACGCCCACGAACGGCTCGACGCGCTCAACGAGCGCCTGTTCGACCATGAGAACTACGATGTCCTGCTGAACCTTCCCCTCCGCGAGGCCGTCGCCGCCATCTGCGCCGACCTCGGTGTCGATCCCGACTGGAGCCTGTGGACCGACGCCGCCGGCTTCGTCGCCCCGCCCGGCCGGCGCCGCGTCGATTGGTCGAGGCTGTGCGCCGGCAAGGCGCCGCCCGAGGGCGCTCGCGCTAAACGCCCAGCGCTCCATCGGCGGCAGTGAATCAAAGCAGCATCCTGGAACACCTCTCCCAGAGGGAGAGGGAGGGGCCCAGCGAAGCTGGGAGGGTGAGGGGTTACAGTCTCGAAAAGCTAGGCACGTTTGTTTGCACCACCGTAACCCCTCACCCTCCCACTCGCGAGAGGGCGCGCGGGCCCCTCCCTCTCCCTTTGGGAGAGGTGTTTCGCGGGACGCCTCGCATCCGGGGTAGGTGGTTCGCGGGGCGCCACCCCACCCCCGGCTTGGCGCGTGCGCCCGCGCCGCCTAAGAACGCCCGCCATGATCCTGATGATCGATAACTACGACAGCTTCACCTACAACCTGGTCCACTATCTGAGTGAATTGGGCGCGCGGGTGCGGGTGGTTCGCAACGACAGGATCGGGGTGGCCGACGCCCTCGCCTGCCGTCCCGAGGCGATCGTGCTGTCGCCGGGGCCGAAGACGCCGGACGACGCCGGCATCCTTCTGCCGCTGATCGAGCAGGCGCCCGACGATCTGCCGATCTTCGGCGTTTGCCTCGGTCAGCAGGCCATCGGCCAAGCCTTCGGCGGGCGCGTGGTGCCGGCCAAACACCTCATGCACGGCAAGGTCAGCCCGGTTCGTCATACGGGAATGGGCGTCTTCGCCGGCATTCCCGACGGCTTTTCCGCCACGCGCTACCACAGCCTGGCCGTCGAACGCGGCAGCCTGCCGGCGGCTCTGGAGATCACCGCCTGGACCGACGACGGCGAGATCATGGGTCTGTCGCACCGGGTGCGGCCGGTCCACGGCGTGCAGTTCCACCCCGAGTCCATCGCCAGCGAGCACGGCCACGCCCTGCTCGGCAACTTTCTGAAGCTCGCGCGCAACCGCGCGGCGGCGGCCGCCTGACCGGATGTCCTCGGCGTTCAAACCCCTGCTCTCGCGGCTGGCCGACGGCGAGACGCTCGTCGAAGAGGACGCGGAGGACTTCTTCACCGCCTGCCTGCGCGGCGAGGCGACCCCGGCCCAACTCGCGGCTGCGGTCACCGCCATGCGCCTGCGCGGCGAGACGGTGGGCGAGATCACCGCCTTCGCCCGCGCCATGCGCCGCGAGGCCCTAGTGCTGGACCACCCGTTCGAGGTGATCGACGTCTGCGGCACCGGCGGCGACGGCGCGCATACCTTGAACATCTCCACGGCGGCGGCCTTCGTGGTCGCGGGAGCTGGGATCAAAGTCGCCAAGCATGGCACGCGCGCGGTGTCGTCGCGGTCGGGATCGGCGGATGTGCTCGCCGCGCTCGGCGTCGATATCGCCGCCGGCGCCGACCGCCAGCTCCGCGCGCTGGAGGCGGCCAACATCTGCTTCATGTTCGCCCCGGCCCACCACGGCGCGATGCGCTATGTCATGCCGGTGCGCGAGGACCTCGGTTTCCGTACGGTGTTCAACTTCCTGGGGCCGCTGTCCAACCCGGCGAACGCGCGGCGCCAGGTTCTCGGCGTGTTCGACGTCCGCTGGGTCGAACCGCTGGCGCGGGTGCTGGGGGCGCTCGGCGCCACGCGCGCCTGGGTCGTTCATGGCGGCGGCCTGGACGAGCTGACCACCACCGGCGCGTCCGAGGTCGCCGAGTGGCGAGACGGCGGGGTGCGGCTGTTCAAGATCACCCCGGAAGCGGTCGGGCTCCCCCGCGCCGCGCCGGCCGATCTGCGCGGCGGCGATCCGACGGAGAACGCGGAGGCGCTTCGCGCGCTGCTGTCCGGCGAGATCGGTCCTTACCGCGACATCGTCCTGCTGAACGCCGCCGCCGCCTTTCTCGTGGCGGAGCGGGTCGAGACGCTCCGCGAGGGTGTCGCCCTGGCCGGGGCGGCGATCAATGATGGACACGCCAGGGCTTCGCTCGACAAGCTCGTCGAGATCACCTCGACATGAGCGCCGACATCCTCGCCGACATCGCCGCCTACAAGCGGGACGAGGTCCGCGAGCGCCGGCGGCGGACCTCGATCGGGGAGATCGAGGTTGCCGCGAAGTCCGCATCCGCCCCGAGAGGGTTCCGTTCCGCTCTGGAGCGCGCGCGCCGCCCTGGGGGCCCGGCCCTCATCGCCGAGATCAAGAAAGCCTCGCCGTCCAAGGGGCTCATCCGCGCCGACTTCGATCCCGTCGGCCACGCCAGGAGCTACGCCGAGGGTGGCGCGGCCTGCCTCTCGATCCTGACCGATGGCCCGAGTTTCCAGGGCGCCGACGACGATCTGGTGAGCGCGAGAGCCGCGTGCGCCCTGCCCGTCCTGCGCAAGGAGTTCCTGGTCGATCCCTGGCAGGTCGCCGAATCACGGGCGCTGGGCGCCGACGCCATCCTCGTCATTCTCGCCATGGTCGACGATTCGCTGGCCGCGGACCTGCTTTCCGAGGCCGCGCGGCTGGGCATGGACGCCCTCGTCGAGACCCACGACGGCGCCGAAATCGACCGCGCCATCGGGCTCGACGCGGGGATGATCGGGATCAACAACCGCGATCTTCGCACCTTCGTCACCGACCTCGCGGCGACCGAGCGACTGCGGGAGAAGATACCGCCAACCTCAATCATGGTAACGGAAAGCGGGATCGACTCACCCGCCGATGTGGCCCGGGTCGCGGCCGTCGGAGCGGACGCGATGCTGGTCGGTGAAAGCCTCATGCGGCAGGCCGACATAACCGCCGCCACGCGGGCGTTGCTCGGCGACAACTCCACGTCGTCTTGACAGCGGAATAGAACACTCAGAGAACACGCCCGTCGGTTTTGGGTTTGTTCCGGCCGACGGGTCTTTTTTGCGAGGCGACGATGCTGACGCGCAAGCAACACGAGCTGCTGATGTTCATCCACGAGCGCATCAAGGAGACCGGAGTCTCGCCGTCGTTCGACGAGATGAAGGAGGCGCTCGATCTCGCGTCGAAGTCCGGCATCCATCGACTGATCACCGCGCTTGAAGAACGCGGTTTCCTCCGCCGCCTCGCCCATCGCGCCCGCGCGCTGGAGGTGGTGAAGATGCCGCAGCAGGCGACGACCAGCAGCCCGGTCCAGGGCCGCGCCGCGTTCAAGCCCACGGTGGTCGAAGGCCCCCGGGCCCCACTCGTCGCCGCCAACGACACTCGCGAGCTGTCCGTGCTCGGCAAGATCGCCGCCGGCACGCCGATCGAGGCGATCCAGCACGAACGCGACCGCATGCACGTCCCCGAAGCCATCCTGGGCGCCGGCGAGCACTACGTCCTCGAGGTCGCCGGCGACTCGATGATCCAGGCCGGCATCCTCGACGGCGACTTCGTCATCATCCGCAAGGGCGTCACCGCCAACTCCGGAGAGATCGTCGTCGCCCTGGTCCAGGGCGAGGAGGCTACTCTGAAGCGGCTCCGGCGAAAGGGCGCGTCGGTGGCGCTGGAGGCGGCCAACCCGGCTTACGAAACGCGGATTTACGGACCGGATCAGGTCCAGGTCCAGGGCAAGCTTGTGGGGCTGATACGGCGGTATCACTGAGTTCCGGTCGCTGACCATCCTATTTGATCAAGGTGGTTTGTAGCGCCACTGTCTTCCATTGACCGTCTTGTTTGACGTAGACACGGGTGAACCAGTAGTCGCCGCTGTAGTCCTTGCCATTCTCGGCGCCCTGTTGGATCGCCCGGCCCGTCACCACCGCGGAGTCGCCGTAAACCCGTATCTTGAGGTCGGAGATCTTGCGCGATTGGTATTTCGCCGCGCCAGATCTGAAGTCGCGGACGATCTGCGCCTTCGACCGCATCTCTCCGCGAAGCGTGACGAAGGTGTAGTCGTCCGAGGTCATGCGCTCCAGCGCGGCGGCGTCGCCATAAACGATCGCCTGATTGCGTTTTTCCTCCAGCGCGCGGATCGTCTCGATGGCGGACGTCTTCGACATATCGTCGCCGATCGCGGCTCCGGTTGGAGCTCCAGAGCCACACGCGACGATGGCGACTAGGGTAACCAGCTTCATGTGATCTCTCCCCTGTTTTAGCCTGCGACCGAACCGCATTATTCGCCCACTCCGTTGACTGTCCAAGGCCGAACTCCCCTTTCCGGTTGGGACCAGGCGATCCGCCAACCCGTGGGCATGGCGAACACCTCCGCGGACCCGCCGCGCCGGAAGTCGGTTTGGCGCAGGACGATGGAGCCGTCGCAGCCCGGCGGCGGCGTGACCTCGGCGCGGATGACCAGGATGTCGACGCGGTCGCAGAGCGCCACGAGCTTTTCCGCGTTGGGCTTTCGTTTCGTCCACCAGCCGGCGATGGCCGGACGGGCCGAACCGATCGGGATGCAGCCGTCGCGATTGCAGTCGTAATGCGCCTTCTGCGCGCCCCCCGGATCAATCGGCAGGGCGAGACCGCGACGCTGAGTCCACAGGTTGGTCTGGTAGAGGCGCTTGCCGGGCTTCAGCGCCACCGCTTCTCCGTCGATCATCACCGCGGCGTCCTTGCCGTCTCCGGCGATCCAGGCGACCGGCGGCGCGGGCCTGGGCCACAACAGCACGGCGGCGGCCATCGGCAAGCCGATCAGGCGCAGCCATCCCCTCCACAGGCAGGCGAAGACGATGCCGAGGTAGGAGATCGCCAGGGCGATCTCCGGCGCGCTGGGGTAAGTCATCGCCGCGCGCGGCGCGACAGCGAAGGTGTGGCCGAGCGCGTTGATGGTCTTCGCCGCCCAGCCCGCGAGCAGCAGCGCCGGACGCGCCAGGGTGTCGCTGAGCCCGAAAAGCTGGGCGAGCAGGCTCACGGCGAGCGCCGGCATCATCACCGCGCTGGCGACGAAATCGGCGGTGAGGTTGGCGAACACGCCATAGTTGGCGACACGGTTGAAATGCTGGATCGCGAACGGCCCCGTCGCCGCCCCGGCGACGAAGCTGACCACCGCCAGGCCGACGATCCAGTCCCGCGCCTTCTGCAGCACCGCAAGGCCGCCGGTCAGGCCGAGCGTTCCGGCCGGGCGCCGCCAGACCTCGGCCAGGGCGACGAGGGAGGCGGTGGCGCAGAACGACATCTCGAACCCCGGCTGCACCACCACATCGGGCTCCAGCGCTAGGATGATCAGCGCGGCCACGGCAAGCGAGTGCAGGCTGATCGCCCGGCGATCGAGCAGGATGGCCAGAAAGGCGACGCCGGCGGTGATCGCCGCGCGCCGAGCCGGCGGGTGACCGCCGGACAGCAGCAGATAGCTGCCCACCGCCAGCAGAGCCGCCGCGGCCGCGACCTTCTTGCCGTCGACCCGCAGCGCCAGCCACGGCCAAGCCGCGATCGAGACGCGAAAGAAGAAGAAGGCGAAGCCGCTCAGCGCCGCGGTGTGAAGGCCGGCGATGGCCAGCATGTGGGCGAGGCCCGAACCCCGCAGATCGTCGCGGTGATTGGCCGGCAGCCAGTCCTGATGGCTGGTGGTCACCGCGACCGCCAGTCCCGCCGCGCCGCCATCGTCCGGTCCCATCACCGCGCCGATGTCCCGCGCCAGACGCTCGGCGACGCGCCAGCGGATGTCGTTGACGGTCATCTCCATGCGCAGCCGCCACGGCCCTTGAGGCAGCATGGTCCGCTCCGGCGGCTTCATCGCCAGGCCGACGCCGCCGATGCCCTCGAACCAAGCGTCGCAGGCGAAGTCGTAGGCGCCGGGCGCGGCCGGCGGCGGTGGGGGATCGAGCAGGGTCTCGACCCGGATCGCCGAACCCGGCGGCGGCAGGCTCTCCGGACCACCCGGTGCGGGGACGACGATGCGGACCAGGGTCGGCGTCGCCCCCGCCTTCAGGCGGCTGATCCGCACCGGGGCGATCAGCAACCGCCCGCCCGTCTCGCTCGGATTGGCGACGTCGACCACCCAGCCGTCGAGGATCACCACGCCGAGCCCTCCTGGCGCTATGGGCGCGGCGATGGCGTCGCTGTGCAGCTTCGCCGCAAGGAAACCGACCGCCGCCATCGCCAGGAGGCCGGCCGCGATCATGGGCGCCGGCCGACGGCCGAAGCGGAACGTCACCGCCGCGACGACGACAAGGGGAACCGCCGCCGCCCAGGCGATCCACACCGGCGGCTCGATCTTCAGCCCCAGATAGGCCGCCGCGCCGGCGCCGAAGGCCACCGGAGTCCACAGCAGCGCGCGGTGGCGTTGCGCCGCGACCTCCGCCCGCAGCACGCGCCAGATCGCCGCCAGACTAGGCGCGCTCCGGCGCGGCGCTATAACAGCGCCCATGTCCACGCCAGACAGGCCCGTCGTCACCCGTATCGCCCCCAGCCCCACCGGCTCGATGCACATAGGCACAGCGCGCACGGCCTTATTCAACTTTCTTTATGCGCGGCACACCGGCGGTCAGTTCCTGCTGCGCATCGAGGACACCGACCGCGAGCGCTCCACCGAGGCGGCGGTGCAAGTCATATTCGACGGCCTGAAGTGGCTCGGCCTGGAGCCGGACGCGCCCGCGGTGTTCCAGGCCGCCCGGGCGGACATGCATCGCGCGGCGGTCGACACCCTGCTGAAGTCGGGCCGCGCCTACCGCTGCTTCATGACCGTCGAGGAACTGGCCGCCGAGCGCGAGCGCGCCAGGGCCGAGGGTCGCGCCGTCCGCTCGCCGTGGCGGGACCGCGAACCGCCGATGGGCGACAACCGGCCATTCGTCGTGCGCTTTCGCGGGCCGACCGAAGGCGAGACGGTGGTCGACGACCTCGTCAAGGGACCGGTGGTGTTCCGCAATTCGGAGCTCGACGACCTCGTCCTGCTGCGCTCCGACGGCGGGCCGACCTACAACCTCGCCGTGGTGGTCGACGACCACGACATGGCGATCACCCATGTCATCCGGGGCGACGACCACCTCAACAACGCCGCCCGCCAGAGCCTGATCTACCAGGCGCTGGATTACGAGCTGCCGAAGTTCGGCCACCTGCCGCTGATCCATGGGCCGGACGGCGCCAAACTCTCCAAACGCCACGGCGCCCAGGCCGTCGGCGAGTTCGCCGAGATGGGCTATTTGCCCGAGGCGATGCGCAACTACCTGGCGCGGCTCGGCTGGGGCCACGGCGACGACGAGCTGTTCACCGACGCCCAGGCTGTCGCCTGGTTCGACGTCCGCGACGTGGTCAAGGCGCCGGCCAGGCTTGACTGGGCCAAGATCAACCACGTCAACAACCACTATATCCGCGCCGCCGACGACGAGCGGCTGCGCGGCCTGGTGCGCGAGGTTCTACAACGCGAAGCGATTCCGCTGCCGGAAGATGCCGACGCGCGCCTGCTGGCGGTAATCCCGCTGGTCAAGGATGGCGCCAAGACCATCGTCGAACTGGCCGACCTCTCGCGTTTCGTTCTCAAGGCGCGGCCCATGGCGCTCGACGACAGGATCCTGGCCCTGCTGACCGATGAGACACGGGACAGGCTGGCGCGCCTGGCCGAGGTGCTGGAGAGTTCGCCCGAATGGACGCCGGAACCGCTCACCGCCGACCTGCGCGCGTTCGCGGCGGCCGAGGGCGTCGGCCTGGGCAAGATCGGCCCGGGATTGCGGGCGGTGCTGTCGGGCGGCTCCCCCGCGCCGGACCTCGCCGGAGCCCTCACCGCGCTTGGCAAGGCGGAAAGTCTGGCGCGGATAGACGACGCTCTTTCGCACGTGCGGTAACCCACTATAAGCCTGAGCCGGGATAGGGGCAGAATTCATGGAGACGAGGGTCATGGCCGACCACGCATCGCTGACGCTCGGCGACAAGAGCTACGACCTTCCGATCATCAAGGGGACCGATGGTCCGGATGTGGTCGACGTGCGCAAATTCTATGCCGACACCGACGCCTTCACCTTCGATCCGGGCTTCACCTCCACCGCGAGCTGCGAAAGCAAGATCACCTATATCGACGGCGACGCGGGAATCTTGCTGCATCGCGGCTATCCGATCGAGCAACTGGCCGAGCACTCGACCTTTCTCGAGGTCTGCTACCTGTTGCTGAACGGCGAACTGCCGGACGCCGCCGACATGGTCGATTTCGAGCAGACGATCATCCACCACACCATGATCCACGCCCAGTTCGACCGCTTCTTCGGCGGATTTCGTTCGGACGCCCACCCCATGGCGATCATGACCGGCGCGGTGGGCGCGCTTTCGGCCTTTTATCACGACAGCATCAACGTCGATGATCCCGAGCAGCGCAAGATTTCGGCTCACCGGCTGATCGCCAAAATGCCGACCATCGCCGCCCGCGCCTTTAAGTATTCCATCGGCCAGCCGTTCGTCTCGCCGCGCAACGAAATGACCTATGCCGAGAACTTCCTGCGCATGGCCTTCTCGGTGCCGGCGGAAGACTGGAAGCCGAACCCCATCCTCACCCGCGCCATGGACCGAATCTTTATCCTCCACGCCGACCATGAACAGAACGCCTCGACCTCGACGGTGCGTCTCGCCGGATCGTCGGGCGCCAACCCGTTCGCCTGCATCGCGGCGGGTATCGCCTGCCTGTGGGGGCCGAGCCACGGCGGCGCCAACGAAGAGGCGCTGATGATGCTGAACGAGATCGGCAGCGTCGACCGCATCCCCGAGTACATCCAGGGCGTGAAGGATCGGAAGTACCGCCTGATGGGCTTCGGTCACCGCGTCTACAAGAACTACGATCCCCGCGCGACGGTGATGCAGAAGACCTGCCACGAAGTATTGGCCGAGACGGGCCACACCGACGATCCGATCCTGAAGGTCGCGCTGGAACTCGAGAAGATCGCGCTCAACGACCCCTACTTCGTCGATCGAAAACTGTTCCCCAACGTCGATTTCTATTCGGGCATCACGCTGAAGGCGATGGGTTTTCCCACCACCATGTTCACCGTCCTCTTCGCCCTCGCCCGCACCGTCGGCTGGATCAGCCAGTGGAAGGAGATGTTCGAGGATCCCCAGCGCAAGATAGGCCGCCCAAGACAACTCTACACCGGACCTCTGAAGCGGGATTACGTTCAGGTGGAAAACCGGAGCTAGATTGGCCTTCCCAACTCCGCTCATCCCGGCGAAAGCCGGGACCCAGATCGTAGGGCGAGGTCGAGCCGGTCGAGCCGGTTAAACCCGTACAACGCGTCGCTAACGAAACTTCGGTCAAGATATCCACGCACCCGGACCTATGATCTGGGTCCCGGCGTTCGCCGGGATGAGCGGGTGAAGGGAGTAAGCTCTCAGGGCGCTAGCGCCGGTTCGCGATCCGCGCGGCCATGGCATGGCGACGGACCGAGGCGGGATGCGGGGCGAAGCATGATCGACTGGGACGATGTCCGCTACTTCCTGGCTGTCGCCCGCGGCGGCTCGGTGCGCGCCGCCGCTGAGCGCCTGGACGTCAATCACGCCACCGTGCTCAGACGCGTTGCCCAACTGGAGCAGCGGCTGGGCGCGCGGTTGTTCGACAAGCTTCCCTCCGGTTACCGCATGACCGGAGCGGGCGAGGAGATCCTCGGCCTCGCCGAGCGCATGGAGGCGTCGTCCAACCAGTTGGAGGCGCGGGTTCTGGGACGCGACCAGGGTGTTCGAGGGCCGCTGCGGGTGACGATGGCTCCAACGATCGCCACTCATCTGCTGATGCCCGACGTCGCCGAGTTCGCGCGGCTGCACCCGGAGGTGGAGCTAAGCGTCTTGTCGCTGGACGAGCCGGTGAACCTCACCAATCGCGAGGCGGACGTTGCGATACGGGTGGTCTACGATCGCAACACGCTGCCGCCCAACCTGTACGGGCTGACGGGACCAGAGCTGTTCGGCGGCGTGTACCTGTCGCGTGATCTCCTTGCCGCCTGGCGGGCGGGCGAGGCCGAGCGCGTCCGCTGGATCGTGAAGGACAACATCGGCCTGCCCGACTGGGCGCACGGGGGAGAAATACCGGCGGCGGAGGTTCCGTTCAGGACCACCAGCGCCGACGCGCAGATCGTCGCGGTCCGCCAGGGACTGGGCATGACACCGCTTCCATGTTTCGTCGGCGACGCCGACCCTCTGCTGGCGCGGGCGCCGGGCGCGGAGCTACGCATGCACGGCACGCTGTGGCTGCTCACTCAGGGCGAGACGCGTAAGACCGAGCGGGTGCGGCTCTTCACGGCATTCATGTCCGAGCGGTTGGCGGCTTACGGGCCGTTGCTCGCGGGACGGACTTACGCTTAAGGCTGATCAAGCGCCGCTATCCGCGAAACAAGGCAGTGGTGCGAAAATGCACACCCGATGTGGAAAACCCCCGGGTTTCCCCGGCTCCCGTCGTTCCCAAGTTTGGCTGAACGCGGTCGTCGGAAGCGGCGAGGCTTTGCCGGCCCGGCCCCGCAAAAGAGGAGAAGACTCATGACCTATGCGATCATCGGCTTCGGCGCGGTCGGCCAGGCGCTCGCCACGGCGTTCGCGCGCAACAACATCGACGTGGTCGTGGCAAGCCGCCGGCCGCCCGACGCGCTGACGGCGCGGGCCGCGGCGATCGGACCGACTGTCGCGGCCAGGCCGCTGGCGGAGGCGGTCTCGGCCGACACCATCCTTCTGGCCGTTCCGTTCCGGAAGCACGGGGAAGTGGCGAAGGCCCAGGGTAGTTGGGAGGGTAAGACGGTTATCGACGTGACGAATGCGTTCGGCGTTCCAGTCGAGGAATTGGACGGCTTGCCGTCCTCGGCCGTTGTCGCCCGCGCCTTTGCCGGCGCCAGGCTGGTCAAGGCGTTCAACCATCTCCCGGCGGCGAAACTGGCCGCCGATCCGGACGTCGACGGCGGCCGGCGGGTGATCTTCGTGTCGGGCGACGACGAGGGCGCGGCGGCCGCGGTGGAGGCTCTCGTCGAACGGCTCGGCTTCGCGCCGGTCAAGCTGGGCAAGCTCGCCGAGGGCGGCGCGCTCGTCCAGGCGCGCGGGAAAACCTGGGCGCCGCTGATCTTCCAGGACCTTTTCAAGTTCGCGAACGATGAGTCCGCGGCCTGAGAGGCCTGCGTCCATTCCTCACCCCCATCGAGACGCGAAGGACCTTGCCATGATCATCGACCTGAGTGGCCGCAAGGCGATCGTCACCGGATCGACCGCCGGCATCGGCCGCGCCACGGCGGAAGGGTTGGCGCGCTCCGGCGCCGCCGTCGTCGTCAACGGGCGCGGCGAGGCGCATGTCGACGAGGCGGTGCGGCAGATCCGGCGGGCCGTTCCCGAAAGCGATGTCTCGGGCGTGACCGCCGACCTCTCGACGGCGGAGGGGGTCGGGGCGCTCATCGCGCGGGCGCCAGACGCCGACATCCTCGTCAACAACGTGGGTACGGCCCACATCCGCGACTACAACGGCGTCGAGGATATCGTGAAGATCCCCGACGAGGACTGGCTCTCCGTGTTCCAGCTCAATGTGATGAGCGGTGTGCGCGCGAGCCGTCACTACCTGCCGGCGATGGTGCGGCGGGGCTGGGGCCGCGTCGTCTTCGTCAGCAGCGAGTCGGCGGTCAACATCCCCAAGGAGATGCTGGACTACGGCATGACCAAGACGGCGCAGCTCGCCGTTTCGCGGGGCTTGGCCGAGGCGGTCGCGGGTACGGGCGTCACCGTCAACGCCGTCCTGCCCGGCCCGACCCGGTCCGAGATCCTGGGCGACTTCATGGCGAAGCAGGCCCGGGCGCGGGGCGTCACGCAGGAGGAGGCCGAGCAAGCCTTCCTGACCTCGGCGCGTCCCACGAGCCTGATCAAACGGTTCGCGACGACGGAAGAAGTCGCCAACATGATCGTCTATGCCTGCTCGGAGCAAGCCTCCGCGACCAGCGGCGCGGCGCTCCGCGTCGACGGCGGCGTCGTCCGGTTCGTGGCGTAGCGATCCGCCGCAGCGTCTACCCCTGCTGATCTGGCGTAGCCGGCAACGAGACCGCCAACGGCTGCCTCACCTAGCGGAATCGGACGCCGATGATCAGGCGATAATTCCGATCACCGCGTCCGCGGCGCTTGCCGCCGATGCGGCCTCTCCGCGTAGCAGGCTAAAGGCCGCAGACTGACGTTTCACCTGAGCGCGCCGCTGATTCTCGTCCGTCAGCCACGGGCTGATGCACGTCGCCAACTCGCTCCCGGCACACGCCTCCTGCAGGAACTCCGGCGCCACCGCTTGTCCCGCCGCGACGTTGATCAGGGTGATCCACCGAGAGCGGAGCAGCCGCTTCGCCACTTGATACGTGAACGGATCGACCTTGTAGCCGACGACGAAGGGGCAGCCGGCGAGGGCGAGTTCCGTGGTCACGGTTCCACTGCACGCCAGCGCCGCGGTGGCGGCTTTCATGGCGGAGAGGCGGTCGGCCTCGCCGGTGGTGACGTGGACTTCCAGCGGCCATCGCGCGACGGCGGCGCGGACCTGCGCCTCGACCGTTTCGGCGGCGGCGACCACGACCTCCAGGTCGGGGATGCGCGACTTCAGGAGCCTCGCGGCGTCGGCGAATGGCGGAGCGAGGCGGGCGATCTCTCCCGCGCGGCTTCCGGGGAGGACCAGCAGCATGGGCGCGTCGCGCGGGATGGCCATTCGGTCGCGAAAGCCGGAACCGTCGGCGGCGCTGAAATCGCGGTCGAGCGCGGGGTTGCCGACGAAGGTGGTGGGGAGGCCTTCCCGCTCGAACCATGGCGCGTCGAAGGCGTGGAGGGTCAGGAGATGGTCCGCGGTTCGCGCCAAGGTCCTGGCGCGGCCGGGACGGGTCGCCCAGACCTGGGGCGCGACGTATTTGATGATCTTGATTCCGGGCGCGAGACGGCGAATGCCGCGCGCGACGCGCAGGCTGAAGCCCCAGGCGTCGATCAGGACGGCGGCGTCCGGCTGCTCCCGCGCGGCGAGTTCGGCGACCCGCCGCGCCCGGCGCAGCACCTTGGGGTAGACGGCGAGGGCGTTGAAGGCGCCGACGACGGCCAGCTCGCCGGGATCGAACAGGGGGTTCAGGCCCGCCGCCGCCATCCGCGCGCCGCCGACGCCGATGAAGTCCACCGCTCCGTTCAGGCGCTCGCTCACCCCCCGCATCAGCTCGGCGCCGAGGAGGTCGGCGGAGGCTTCCGTCGCCGTCAGCAACAGCTTGAGCCGTTTGGGCGGGTCGCTCACGAAGGCGGCGCGACGCCGACGATGAAGAGGCCCAACTCGTCCGCCAGACGGATGGTCTCGGCCCGATCGATCACCAGAACCCGACCCGCCTCTCCGGCGATCCCCGCCAGCCCGGCGGCGGCGGCGAGTTCGACCGTGGTCGGGCCGATCGTCGGCAGGTCGACTCGGACGTCCTGGCCGGGCTTGCTGGCCTTCGCCAACACGCCCGCGCGTCCGGTTCCACGGGTGAGCCCCGCGACCCGCCGCAGTATGGCGTCCGTGCCCTCTTGCGCCTCGACCGCGAGCACCAAGCCGTCGCGGCACACGGCGCCCTGCCCCACATCCAAGCCGCCGATCGTCCGCGCGACGAGCATGGCCCGAGCGATGTCCCCCCAGTCGTCGGGAGACGGAGCAATCCGACCCGACACGCCTTCGCGCAATGTCAGCGCGCCCATCACCTCGTGCGCGCCTTCCACCACGAACCCCTGGGCCTGGAACTGGGCCACCACCGCCGAAAGAAGGGCGTCGTCCGCGCCCCGCGCGGCGATCACCGCGTCAGGAACTCCATCCATGTTTCGCGCCAGATCGGGGCGCGTCACCGTCCCCGCGAGACAGACCGCCTCGCATCGCGCCGCTCTAAGCGCATGAAAACCGCCCTCGAAATCGAGCAGGCCGCGAGTCTCGCCGTCGAAGGTGTCGAGCTCCGGCGAGGCGAAGCCTTCAAGCCGGACGACGTAAAGCGGCCGACCCGCCGCGCGGCAGTGGCGGGCCAGCGCCAGAGGCAGTCCCCCGCCCCCGGCGATCAGGCCGAGCTTGCGCATGGCTCGAATCCGGAGCGCGGGCTCCCAGCCCGCCCCCGCGGCGCGACGGAAAGTGCGGGCTGGGGGCCCGCGTTCCAGACGAACAAACGCTTTCGCAGGCTAAATCTCCCGCGCCGGCGTGGTCAGCGGGCGGGTGGAATCGGCGCGGATGAAGTCGACGATCTCCATCACCTCGGGCGAGGCGGCGTAGGCTTCGGCGGTGTCCTCAAGGCGCTCCTGAAACGTGCCCTCCTCGGCGAACAGCATGCGGTAGGCGGCGCGCAAGGTGTTGATCGCCGGGCGCGAGAACCCCCGGCGCTTGAGGCCGACGAGGTTCAGGCCCTCGAGGTGGGCGTGGTTGCCCCAGACGTTGCCGAACGGAATGACGTCGTGATTGACCCCGGCCATGCCGCCGACGAAGGCATGGCGGCCGATGCGGATGTTCTGGTGGGCGGCGGAAAGGCCGCCCATGATGACGTGGTCCTCCATCACCACATGGCCGCCCAGGGTGGCGTTGTTGGCCATGACCACCCTGTCGCCCACCATGCAGTCGTGGCCGATATGGACGCCGACCATGAAGAAGCCGTCGGACCCCACGGTGGTCATGCCTCGGCCGGCGGCCGTTCCGCAGTGCATGGTTACCTGTTCGCGAATGACGTTGCGCGCGCCGACCGCCAGCCGCGTCGGCTCGCCCTTGTGGCCGGCCGATTGCGGCGCGGAGCCCAGTACGGCGAAGGGATGGACGAGGCAGTCCTCGCCAAGTTCGGTATGGCCGTCGATGACCACGTGGGACATCAGCCGCACGCCCTTTACCAGGCGGACGTCGGGGCCGACGGTGCAGTAAGGGCCGATGTCGACGGTCTCGTCCAGCTTCGCCGCGCAATCGACGATGGCCGTCGGGTGGATGGTGGTCACGCCTTGGCCTCGACCAGCATGGCGGCGAATTCGGCCTGGGCCGCCATCTTGTCGCCGACCATGGCGCGGCCCTTGAACTTGACCACGTCGGCCCGGCTGCGCGCCACCTCGACCTCCAGCCGCAACACGTCTCCGGGGACGACCGGACTGCGAAAGCGGCAGTTGTCGACCGACATGAACAGGATGATCTTGCCCGTGGGATCGACATCCCACGACTTGGACATCAGCAGGCCGCCGGTCTGGGCCATGGCCTCGATGATCAGCACGCCCGGCATCACCGGGCTCCCCGGAAAATGGCCCTGGAAGAAGGGTTCGGTGATGGTGACGCACTTGATCCCGGTCAGGGACACGTTGGGCTTGTAGTCTTCCGCCCGGTCGATGAGCAGGAACGGCGGGCGATGCGGAATGCGCCGCATGATTTCCTGAACGTCGATGGTGGTCTCAATTTCGGCGGCGGCGGTCTCTTCGGTCATCGTCTGCCCTAATCCTTCAGTCGCCGGGACGCGCGCGACAGCCATGCCGTCTGGCGCAGCCAGGCCTTGATCGGCCGCGCCGGCGATCCGGCCCAGCTTTCCCCCGCCGGCACGTCCTTCATCACCGCGGCGTCGGCGCCGATGCGCGCGCCCGGGCCTATGACGATGTGGTCGATCACCCCCGCCCGGCCGCCGAACTGGCATCCATCGCCGATGACGCAGCTCCCCGATATTCCGGTGTAGGCCGCCATGACGCAATCGCGTCCGACGGTGACGTTGTGGCCGATGTGGACCAAATTATCGATCTTGGTCCGCTCCCCGATCACCGTGTCGTCCCACGCGCCGCGGTCGACGCAGGTGTTGGCGCCGATGCGGACATCGTCCTGCAGGATGACCCGGCCGAGCTGGGGCAGGCTGATCAGACCGCGCGAGCCCGGCGCCGCGCCGAAGCCCGGTTCGCCGATCACCGCGCCGGCGTGGATGTGAACGCGATCGCCGATCAGGGCGAAGCCGACGACGGCGCCCGCGCCGATCCGGCAGCGCCGCCCGATCCGCACGCCCGGGCCGATGGTCGCGCCGGGGCCGACCCGCGTACCCTCGCCGATTTCAACGTCCTGTCCGATCGTCGCGCCACGCCCTATCACCACGTCCGCTTCTAGAGACGCGGCCGCGCCGACGCCCGTGTCGCCGGGTTCGATCTCGCGTGGAGTGACGAGACGGTTCGCGGCCAGGGCGTAGGCATGGTGCGGATGAACCGTCACCAGCGCCACGCAGCCGGCCGGCGCCGACGCGGCCGTGGAGGCGGTGACGAAGCACGCCCCCGCCGCCGAATTGGCCAGAGCCTCGGCGAAGGCGCCGTCCGCGCAGAAGCCGACGCAGTCCGGCGTCGCGGCGGCGAGGGTAGCCACGCCGGTGAACACCCGCGCGCGATCGCGCGCCGTCGCGGCGACTGCGCCGGTCAGCCGCTCGAGTTCACCGAGGCTGACCGGCTCGCCGACATCGTAGAAGCGGCGGTCGAGCATGGCGCCGCTTCCGGCCGCCGCGATCGATCAGCGGGCGCCCGTGGCGGCGGCCGTGTCGAGGTGTTCGCGATCGAAGGTGAACTGGGTGATCTTGCCGTTCAGCGCCGTCACCGCCTGGCCGGTGAGGTCCATCTCGGGATTACCCATCATCACCGAACCCTTGTCGAGCAACGCGCTGCAGTGGTGCTGCTGGTAAAGGTTGGAGGCGATCGGCTCCAGTTCCTGGGCGATGCGGTTCAGCGCCTTGTCCTCGGTCGCCTTGACCTCGCGGTTGCGCAGCTCGGCCTTCTGGCGAAGCGCGTTGACGCGCGTGCCGAGGGCGGCGCCCCGGGTCTGGTACGTATTCGCATCGAGAGACGCGCGCTGGGCCTCGAGCGCCTTGGCGTCGTTGCTGATCGCGGTGTCCTCGGGAGCCAGTTCGGACTTCACCTGGGCGACGATCTGGTCGAGGCGCGTGCGGACATAACCGCCGACCTGCGAGGACGAGATCGCCTGATTGACCGACAGCATGCACAGGCCGGGAATCGCCGGCCCCTGGGCCACCGGGGTTCCGGCCGGAGCGGCGACCCGGGTCGGCGCGGCGGCGCGGGCCTGAGCGGACGCGGTGGTGGAGCCGCCCGCCAGCGCGGCGGCGGCCACGCACGTCAGAAGAACGGGTCTGAGAATTGCAGGCCTAGAACGAGGTTGCGGTCGAGAAACGGAAGAGTTCGGTGCGGTCATAATAGTCCTTCTTGATTATTCGGCTGAAATCGAAGCGGAGGGGGCCCAACGGCGACTTCCAGAACACGCTGAGACCGGCGCTGGCGCGCAGGCCCAGGTCGTCGCGCACCGCGCTTAGAGGAAGGTTGGTGTTGGGATTGATCTTGTTGGCGCGGTCGAGAATGCCCAGCGTGCCGAAGTCGGTGAATACGGCGAGCCTGATGCCGTACTGTTCGGGCAGCCTCGTGGGCAGGGTCATCTCGGCGGTGCCGACCGCGCTGAGCTTGCCGCCCAGGGAATCGCCGAACTGGGTGTCGCGCGGGCCGATGCCGGCGATCTGGAAGCCGCGGAAGGTGTCGCCGCCGAGATAGAATCGATCGGTGATGCGGATGGTGTTGCCGTTCCAGCCATCGACGTAGCCGAGATCGCCTCTGAGCTGGAAGATGAAGTCCTTGTTGAAGCCATGGTAGAAGGCGCCGCGGAGTTCACTCTTCACATAGTGTACGTCGCCGCCGAATCCGGCGAGGTCCTGGCTCAGGTTCACATAGTAGCCGCGTGTCGGGTTCTGCGGATCGTTGCGCTTGTCGAACCCGACATTGTAGCCGATCGACGAGGTGAGATAAGCGCCGCGCTGTTCGCACAGCACAATGGAGACGAGTTCCGATCCCGGCACGCAGAGCGAAGCCGGCACGATCACGTTGTCGGTGCGGATGGTATAGTGGGTGGTCAGAAGGCTGTTGCTCGCCAGCGGGAAAGCAACGCGGAAGGTGCCGCCGATAGATTCGGACGTGTACGACGCCTGCTGGGTGAAGTCGTAGCGCTGGGCGTAGATATCGAAGCCACCCTGCAGGTCGCGATTGAGGAAGTGAGGTTCGGTGAACGAGATATCGGCCTGCTGGCGCAGGGAGCCGACCGACAGGCGCGCCCGCAGGTCCTCGGCGCGGCCGCGGAAGTTGGACTGGCTAATGCCGATGTCGGTCACCAGCTTGTCGATCGAGCTGTAGCCGGCGCTGAAGGAAAGCTGGCCGGTGGACTGTTCGGTGACCTTGACCAGCAGGTTGGTGCGGTCCGGCGCCGCGCCAGGAACATTGGTGATGTCGACGTCCTTGAAGAAGCCGAGCGCGCGGACGCTGAGCTTGGAGCGGTCGACCAGGGCGCGGTTGTAGGCGTCGCCTTCGGAAACGTTGAGCTGGCGGCGGATGACATAGTCCAGCGTCGCGGTGTTGCCGACGATGTCGATGCGGTCGATGTAGACCCGCGGGCCTTCCTTGACGTCGAAGGTTACATCGACGGTGTGTTTGGCCGGATTGGGCGTGTAGCGCGGCCGAACGTCGACGAAGGCAAAACCGGCGGCGCCGGCGGCGAAGGTCAGGGCGTCGGTGGCCTTCTCGATCTTTTCGTCGGAATAGAGCTGGCCCGATTTGATCGGCAGGAGCTGCTGGAGAATGGTGGGGTTGAGCTTCTTGAGCGCGACCTGAACCTTGACCTTGCCGAAGTGGTAGCGGACGCCCTCGTCGACGACATAGGTCACGGCGAATCCGTTCCGGCTGGCGTCGAGTTCGGCCACCGAGGAGATGATGCGGAAGTCGTAGAAGCCGCGGTTGCGGTAGAATTTGCGTAGCTGTTCGCGGTCGTACTCGATGCGGTCCGGGTCGTAGTTGTCGTTGGTCGCGAAGAATTTGTAGAACGCGCTTTCCTTGGTCACCACGACGTTGCGCAGGTCGTTGGCGGAGAACTCGCTGTTGCCGAGGAAGTTGACCCGCAGGATGCCGCTCTTGGGTCCTTCGTGAATTTCGAAGATCAGGTCGACGCGGCGCTGAGGCAACTCGACGATCTTCGGCGTCACCGTCGCCGAGATGCGTCCGGAGCGGCGATAGAGTTCGACGATCCGGCCGACATCCTCCTCGACCTTGGCCTTGGTGAACACACCGCGCGGACGGATCTGAACCTCGTCCTGCAGCTTGTCCTGCTTCAGGTTGGAGTTCCCCTCGAACAGGACCTGGTTGATGATCGGGTTTTCGATGACGTGGACGACCAGGTCCGTGCCCTGCAGATCGATCTTGACGTCGCTGAACAGGTCGGTGCGGAACAGCGCCTTTAGCGCGGCGTCGATCTTCGGCGCGTCCACCGTTTCGCCGACGCTGATCGGGAGATAAGACAGGATGGTCTCGGGATCGATGCGCTCGTTGCCCTGGATCAGGATGCGCCCGACGACGCCGGTTTGCCTGGGCAACACCTGGCCGGTGGTGGGCGGCGCGGCCGAAGCGGCGGCGGCCGCCGGAGCGCTGGGCGGCGGGGGCGGCGTGGCGGCGGCCACCTGGGCCGCCACGACTCCCGGATTCGCCAGCGCGGCGCCGCCGAGCAAGAGGGCAAGACGCGATACGGTCAGGGCCGCGCGGCGCGCGCGGAAACATCTCATCGGTTCAGCCATGAAGAGACGATCGCCCTAAGAAAACAAGCTGCCGACGAACTGGAACACCCGCAATCTCTGCAGGTCGTTCCAGGTGGCGAACAACATCAAACCCACCAGCAAGGCAAGACCCGCCCGAAATCCCGCCGCCTGGATACCGGCGCGCGGCGGGTGCTTGGTGATCAGCTCATAGGCGTAGAACAATAGATGGCCGCCGTCGAGAGTCGGGACTGGCAGAAGATTGAGCAGTCCGACGCTCACCGACATCAGGGCGGCGAGCTGAATGAGGAAGAAGGTCACCGCCACGGCCTGGCTGACGTGGGCCTCCTTCGCCGACTCGATCGCCTGGCGGGTGATCGATCCGGACGCGTAGGCGATGCCCACGCCGCTATGGAGCTGGTCGGCACCGACCTGACCCGACACGATGCGACCCAAATAGAACAGGGTGGTCGAGGCGACGTCCCAGGTTTTTTCGACGCCCCTGCCGACGGCCTCGACAGGGCCGTATCGCTTCAGAACCCCGCCTCGCGCCCCGAGACCCAGCCGGCCCACGGTCTGGGATCCGCCGAACGGGCTCTGTTCGGCGGCGGCGGCCGGCGTCGCCGTCAAGTTCAGTCGCCGGGCGCCGCGCTCCACGGTGAACACGATCGGCATACCCGCGCGGTACTGCACATAGGATTGCATGTCCTGAAAGCTGTCGAAGCGCCGCCCCCCCCCGGACAGAACGAGGTCGCCGGGCCGAAATCCCGCTTGCGCCGCCGCGCTGCCGGGCGTGACCTGGACCACCCGTGGCGAGGTGACCGCCTCGCCGAACGCGCCGAGAAAGATCGAGAACAGCACGATCGACAGCAGGAAGTTCGCCATCGGTCCGGCGATCACCACCAGGGCCCGCTGCCACAGCGGCTTGAACGGCAGGTACTTCAGTTCGGCGCCAAGACCCTCCTCGGCCACGATCGCCGCGCGCATGGCGTTGAGATCGGTCCGGTCGGGCACGCTGGTGACGTTGTCGTCTCCAGCGAACTTGACGTAGCCGCCCAGCGGCAGCCAGCCGATCCGCCACTCGACGCCCGAACGGTCCCGCCACGAGGCGATCGCCCGACCGAAGCCGATGGAGAAGCGGTCGACCGCGACGCCGAATGCGCGGGCGGTTAGGAAGTGGCCGAGTTCGTGAACGACCACGAGCAAGGTGATCACCAGCAGGAACGGCGCGACGAAGATCAGCACTGTCTGGGGGAGATCATGCATCCGGGGGGTTCAGCTCGCCACGGGCTAAACCCGCGCCATGCGCCCGAATCGAGACAGGACTTGGGCGGCGACGCCGCGGCCAATGGTATCGAGCGCGCCGGCCCACTCCACCGGGTCGCGTCCAGGCGATGTCGCGAGGTCGCCGGAGCCGGACATCGTGTCCAGTGTCTCCTCGACGATCGCCGCGATATCGAGGAACCCGATCCTCCCCGCCAGGAAGGCCGCGACGGCGATCTCATTGGCCGCGTTCATCGCCGCCGGGGCTCCGGCGCCCGCGGCGAGCGCCTCGCGCGCCAGCCTCAGGGCGGGAAACCGGGCCTCGTCGGGCGCTTCGAAGGTCAGCGTCGCGATGGCGGCGAGATCGAGCGTCGGCGCCGGCCACGCCACGCGCCCGGGCCACGCCCAGGCGCAGGCGATCGGCGTACGCATGTCGGGCGAGCCGAGCTGCGCCAGGGTCGAGCCGTCGCGGTATTCGACCATGCTGTGGATCACCGACTGCGGGTGGACGATCACCGCGATCTGGCCCGGCGCCATGTCGAAGAGGTAGGCCGCCTCGATCATCTCGAGGCCCTTGTTCATCATCGTCGCCGAATCGATGCTGATCTTGGGACCCATGTCCCAATTGGGATGCGCCAAGGCTTGGGCGGTGGTCGCCGCGCGCATCGCTTCCATCGACCAGGTGCGGAACGGACCGCCGGACGCGGTCAGGATAACCCGGGAAACGTTGGCGGTGTTGGCGGTTTCGAAGACCTGGAACACCGCGGAATGCTCGGAATCAACCGGGACCACCCGACCGCCCGCGGCCGTCGCGATCGCCAGCAGCGCCGGCCCCGCGCACACCAGACTCTCCTTGTTGGCCAGGGCGACGACGGATCCGGCGCGGGCGGCGGCCAGGGTCGGCGCCATCCCCGCCGCTCCGACGATGGCCGACATGACCCAGTCGGCCCCGGCGCCAGCGCATTCCACGATCGCCGCCTCTCCCGCCGCGCACTCGACGCCGCTGCCGGCCAACCGCTCGCGCAGTTCCGGCAGGAGGCGCTCATGCTGGATGATCGCGCGCCGGGGCCGCCACGCGAGCGCCTGCTCGGCGAGTTCCTTGACCTTCCCGCCGGCGGTGAGCGCCCACAGATCGACGGCCTCGCCCGTCTGGTTCAGGAGGTCGAGGGTCGAGACGCCGACCGATCCGGTGGACCCCAGGATGGTGACGCTGCGCGCGGCCATCAGTGCGCCCAGCCGAACTTCACGACCAGACGCGCTACGGCGAAGACCATGACCGCGAACATCAAACCATCCACCCGATCCAGCAATCCGCCGTGCCCGGGAATGAGATCGCCCGAGTCCTTTACGCCAAACCGCCGTTTCAACATCGATTCCCACAGATCGCCAGCCATGGTCGCCAGACCGCCGAAGAATCCGATCAGACCGGCGCCCAAAAGCGACAGGTGCATCAGGCTGGCGGCGACCGCGACCGCCCCGGCCACCGCGCCGATGAGGCCGCCGAAAAAGCCGGACCATGTCTTGTTCGGCGAGTATCGTGGCCACAGCTTCGGCCCCTTGAGCGCGTTGCCCACAAGGAAGGCGGCCACGTCCGCGCCCCAGGTCGCGGCGAACAGCATCAACACCCAGCCGGAACCCTGGGGCGTGCCGATCAGCCAGATCAAGGCGAGGCAGGCCGGCGCGATGTAGAGCACGCCATAGGCTCCGTCGGTGGCGCGCTCGGCCGAACCCCTTGGTGATCACCGCCGCGATCACGGCGCCCAGGACGACGGTCGCCCAGGCGAGCAGGTAACGCCCTTCGAAGGTCAGCAGGATCACCGCGACCACGGCCGCGGAGGTGACGGTCACCGCCCGCCACCTGGCCGCCGGCGTCGCCATGGTCGACCATTCCAGGGACAGCAGCACGCCGGCGACGGAGATCAGGATGAGGAACGGCGCGCGCCACATCGGCTGCCGCCAGCCGAACACCCACACCGCCCCGAACGATGCCGACCCCAGGATGATTCCCGAGGTCAGACGAAGGGCGAAGTTGTTCCAGTCGAAGGACTTAGCCGGTGGCAAGGATAGTATCGGCGACCACGCCGCCATACCGCCGCTGGCGTGTTTCGAATTCCGCCAGGGCGGCGCGGAGGGGTTCGGCGCCGTAATCGGGCCAATAGACGTCCTGGAACACCAGCTCGGCGTAGGCGCATTCCCACAACAGGAAATTGGACAGCCGCTGCTCGCCGCTCGTGCGGATGATCAGGTCCGGCGCGGGCGCTGGAGCGGTGGACAGGGCGGTCTCGAACAGCCTCTCGTTCAGCTCGCCGGGGACGATCTCACCTCGCGCCTGCGATTCCATCAGACGCCGCGCGGCGTCGACGATGTCGGCGCGTCCGCCGTAGTTGAACGCGACCTGGAGGATGAAGCGTCGATTGCGCGCCGTGCGCGCCTCGGCCTGCTCGACGATGTCCAGGACATCCTGATCCAGGCCGAACCGCCGCCCCACGATCCTGACCCCGACCCCTTCTCGCTCCAGCCTGTCGATGTCGCTCTGGAAGTAGGCCTTGAGCAGACCCATCAATTCGGAGACCTCGCGCTTGGGGCGCCTCCAGTTTTCGGTCGAAAATCCAAAGACGGTCAGCCGCCCGATGCCGAGGTCCGGCGCGCTCTCGACGGTGCGGCGCAACGCCGCGACGCCCGCGCGATGGCCGAGAGCCCGAGGCAGCCCCCGCGACTTCGCCCAGCGGCCATTGCCGTCCATGATGATGGCGACGTGAAGCCCGGAGTCCGCGCCGACGGCCGGCTCGTCATGCCTGCCGCTGTCACGCGTCATCGGCGGTCCTTCTTTGAACGCGGCCATGCACATCAGCCGGCGATGTCGCCCTAGACCTGCATGATCTCATGCTCCTTGGTTTTCAAGACCTCGTCGATCCGCCGTACGGCCTCGTCGGTGATCTTCTGCGCCTCGACCTCTAGCTTCTTCTGGTCGTCCTGGCTGATGACCGCGTCCTTCTCGGCCTTGCGGAAATCGTCCATCGCCTCGCGCCGAACGTTGCGCACGGCGATCTTCTGCTGCTCGGCGTATTTGCCCGCGAGCTTGGCCAGATCGCGTCGGCGTTCCTCGGTGAGCGGCGGCACGGGAATGCGCAGGTTGGTGCCCTCCACGACCGGGTTCAGACCCAGCCCGGCGTTGCGGATCGCCTTTTCGACCGAAACGACCAAGCCCTTGTCGTAGACGCTTACGGTGATCGAGCGCGGCTCCGGCACCGAGACCGAACCGAGCTGGTTGATCGGCATGCGCGAGCCGTAGGCTTCGACGAAGACCTGATCGAGCAGGCCCGCCGACGCGCGCCCGGTGCGCAGGGAGGCGAACTCGTCCTTCAGCGATGCCACCGCCTTGTCCATGCGGCCGCGGTACGACGCGATATCGGGTTTTTCCGTGGTGGCCATCGCGGGCTCTCCTCTTGCGGGTCAGGCGGCGATTTTCGCCTGCTCGATGGTGGTGTGAACGCCGGTTCCTTGCAGAACCTTCAACAGATTGCCCGACTCGCGGATCGAGAACACCACGATCGGAATGCCGTTGTCGCGGGCCAGACTGATGGCGGAGGTGTCCATGACCTTGAGATCGTTGGCGAGCACTTCCTGATAGGTCACGCTGTCGTAGCGCCGGGCGGCCGGGTCCTTCTTGGGATCGGCGGTGTAGACGCCGTCGACGCTTGTGCCCTTGAACAGGGCGTCGCAGCCCATCTCCGCCGCGCGCAAGGCCGCCGGGGTGTCGGTGGTGAAGAACGGCGCGCCGAGGCCGGCGGCGAAGATCACCACCCTGCCCTTTTCCAGATGCCGCAGCGCCCGGCGGCGGATGTAGGGCTCACAGATCGCGTCCATCGGAATGGCCGACTGCACCCGCGTGCTGACCCCATTGCGCTCCAACGCGCTCTGTAGGGCCAGGGCGTTCATCACCGTGGCCAGCATGCCCATGTAGTCGGCGCTCGCCCGCTCCATGCCCTTTCCGGCCATAGAAACGCCGCGGAAGATGTTGCCGGCGCCGACCACGAGGCAGAGCTCGTAGCCCGCCGCCACGACCTGGGCGATGTCCCGCGAAACCGCGTCGAGGGTCGCCATGTCGATCCCGAACGGCGCCGACCCCATCAGCACCTCGCCCGAGACCTTGAGCAGGATGCGTTTGTAGGGCGGAGTTTCGGGCATGAGCGACCTTCCAAGTCCACTCATCCTCACCCGTGAAACGGAGGAGGGGGACCGCGAAGCGGTGGAGGGAGCTGGTGACAGGGCACGATCGCGCAATTGATACGCGTTCGATTTGCCGACATCGGGGTCGCGGCTGCCCCCACCACCCCTTCGGGGTCCCCCTCTCCCGTGAAGAACGGGGGAGGATGTTTCGGAAGAGCCTTTAGCTCGCCCCCGTCAGCGCCGCCACCTCGGCGGCGAAGTCTCCGGTGTTCTTGTCGACGCCTTCGCCGAGGGCGAAGCGGACGAAGCCGGTGACCTGGGCGGGCGAGCCAGTGTCCTTGGCGACCCGCGCGACGAGTTGCTCGACGGTGATATCGGGCTCGCGCACGTAGGCCTGCTTCAGCAGCACCGCTTCTTCGTAGAACTTGCGGATGCGGCCCTCGACCATCTTTTCGGCGACCTGCGGCGGCTTGCCGGAGGCGATGGCCTGTTCGGTGAAGATCGCCTTTTCGCGCTCCACGGCGGCGGGATCGAGGTCCTCGACCGACAGCGACAGCGGCGACGTCGCCGCGACGTGCAGGGCAATGTTGCGTCCGAGTTCTCGCAGCGCTTCCTGGTCACCCTCGCCTTCGACCGCGACAAGAACGCCGATACGGCCGAGGTCCTGCGACCCGCCGACCGCGCCGTGGACGTAGGCACCGATCGCGCCGTTGGCGACGGTGAACCGCTTCGAGCGGCGCAGCATCATGTTCTCGCCGATGGTGGCGATCAGGTCGGTGATGGCGTCGGCGACGGTCTTGCCGTGCATGGGCGCGGCGCGGAGCGCCTCGACGTCACCCTCGACATCGAGGGCGGCGCCGGCGATGGCGCGGGCGGCGGATTGAAATTGGTCGTTGCGCGCGACGAAGTCCGTTTCGGCATTGAGCTCGATCACCGCGGCGACCATGCCCGGACCGTTCATCCGCGTCGCCAACGCCACGACGCCCTCGGCGGCGACGCGGTCGGCTTTCTTGGCCGCCTTGGACAGACCCTTGGCGCGCAGCCAATCGATCGCGGCCTCCATGTCGCCGCTCGTCTCCTGCAACGCCTTCTTGCAGTCCATCATGCCCACGCCGGACTTCTCGCGAAGTTCCTTGACGAGGCTCGCCGTGATCTCGGCCATCGAGTTTTAGCCTTCCTGGTAGACTTCGGCGGCGGTCTCCGCCTCCGGGGTTTCTTCTTCGGTGATCGCGGCGGCGGTTTCGCCGGAGAACGCCGCTTCGAGTTCCGGCTCCGGCGCGGCCGGCGCGTCGACTTCGCGGGCGCCGGATTCGCCGCGCTCATGCGCAGAGCGGGCTCGACCGGAGCTTCCATCGCGCCGATGTCGACGCCCATGGCGACCTGGCCTTCGGTCAGGCCGTCGAGCACCGCGTCGGCCACGAGGTCGCAATAGAGCTGCAACGCCCGCGCGGCGTCGTCGTTGGCCGGCACCGGATAGGTGATGCCGATCGGATCGCTGTTGGTGTCGAGGATGGCGATGACCGGGATGTTGAGCTTGCGCGCCTCCTGGATCGCGATGTCTTCCTTGTTGGTGTCGATCACGAACATCAGGTCGGGAATGCCGCCCATGTCCTTGATGCCGCCGAGGGACAGTTCCAGCTTGTCGCGCTCGCGGGTGAGCTGGAGCAGTTCCTTCTTGGTCCGGCCGGCGCTCTCGCCGCCGCCCTCGAGCAGGCCCTCGAGTTCGCGCAGGCGGGCGATGGAGCCCGAGATGGTCCGCCAGTTGGTGAGCGTGCCACCCAGCCAGCGGTGGTTGACGTAATACTGCGCGCAGCGCTTGGCCGCGACCGACACCGGGTCCGAGGCCTGGCGCTTGGTGCCGACGAACAGCACCCGGCCGCCGCTGGCGGCGACTTCGCGCACCTTGACCAGCGCCTGGTGCAACAGCGGCATGGTCTGCGACAGATCGATGATGTGGATGTTGGCGCGGGCGCCGAAGATGTAGCGCTCCATCTTCGGATTCCAGCGGTGGGTCTGGTGGCCGAAGTGGGCGCCGGCTTCGAGAAGCTGGCGCATGGTGAATTCGGGTAGTGCCATTTAGGTCTAAGTCCTTCTTCCGGTTCTGCCTCCGCGGAGCCAACCCCCCGAAAATCCGAGGGGACCGGAACGGAGAAATCGCGGGGATTGACCCGCGCCTCGCCGAACAGTCCGCGTGCGTGATGGCGCGCCAAATAGGCGCGATCGGCATCGATGGCAAGGCGCGCGGCTAGGCCGGCGTGAGCGCCGGATCCTTGGTCAGCCGCGAGTGGCGGATGCCGTAGAGGAAGTAGACCACGACGCCGACGGCCAGGTAGACCAGGAAGAAGTTGCGCGTCACGGGCACGGCCATCAGGCTCATCAACAGGACCGCGCACATCACCGCGCCCAGGATCGGCACCGCCGGATAGAGTGGTGTGCGGAACGGGCGGGCGAGGCCGGGATTGCTCCAGCGCAGATACATCACCGTGATGCAGACCAGAGCGAAAGCGGTCAGCGAGCCCACGTTGGTCACGTCGCCCAACACGTCGAGCGACAGAAACCCCGTCGCGCCGGAGACGATGGCGCCCACGATCAGGGTGTTGATCCATGGGGTCTTGAAGCGCGGGTGCACGGTGGCCAGCGAGCGCGGCACGAGGCCGTCGCGGGACATGGTGTAGAAGATGCGCGTCTGGCCGTACATCAGCACCAGGACGACGCTCGAAAGCCCGGCCAGGGCGCCGATCTTCACCAGCACCGCGAACCAGGGCAGGCCGATCTGGTTCACCGCCACCGCGATCGGCGCCGGGTTGTCCAACGAAGCATAAGGCACGATACCGACCAGCACCGCCGAGGTCGCGATATAGAGAATGGTGCAGATCACCAGCGCGCCCAGGATGCCGATGGGCATGTCGCGCGCGGGGTTCTTCGATTCGGCGCCGGCGGTGGAGACCGCCTCGAAACCGAGATAGGCGAAGAAGATCACCGCGGCGGCGTGGACCACGCCCTCCAGACCCATAACGGGAGTGGCTGTTGCCGGTGACGATGTTGACCAGGGCGCGGCCGATCTGATGGCCGATGTCCATCGGGGTGCCGGGGGGCGGCGCGGGGATCTGCGCGGGGATCAACGGCGACCACAGATGAGGGTTTACGTAGAGCGAACCGATGCCGATGAAGGCGATCACCACGGTCAGCTTGATGGCGACGATGATGTTGTTGACCCGGGCCGACTCCGACACGCCGACCACCAGCAAGGTGGTGACCATGGCGACGATCAGCATCGCCGGAAGGTTGACGATCCCCGTGGCGATGACCGCGCCGGCCGCGTTCTTGACCAAAACACCGGGCGCGGCGGTCAAGGCCGGAGGGATGTGAATGCCGATGTTGTCGCCCAGCAGACTCACGAGATACCCGGACCAGCCCACCGCCACCGTGGCCGAAGCCAGGCCGTATTCCAAGAACAGCAACAGACCCATGATCCACGCCGCGCCCTCGCCCATCGAGGCGTAGGTGTAAGAGTAGGCGGAGCCCGACACCGGCAGGGCGGAGGCCAATTCCGCGTAGCATAGGGCGACGAAGGCGCAGAGCAGGCCGGTGATGACGAACGAGATCATGATCGCCGGACCGGCGTACTGCGCGGCGGCGCGTCCGGTCAGGACGAAGATGCCGGTTCCAATGATGCAGCCGATGCCGAGCAGGACAAGGTTGAGCGCGCCCAGGGACCGCTTCAGCTCGCTCGAGGTGAACTCGCTCTGGATCTGGGCGACGGATTTGCGCTGGAAAATTCGTCCCAGTCCGAGGCCCGTCGCGGCGGGTGCGTCAACGGCCATGCAGTCGATTTCCTCATCAGCCGGTCGCGCCGGTTCGAAGCGACGCTAGCCGGTCGCCGCGCGAACGGCAATGCGCCGCGCGGGATCGCCGGACGTCACCTCGCGGCGAATTGAGCGTCCGGCGGCGGATGATCGGAAACCAGACACGCTGTTGGTGGTTACGCTCTCGGAACGCCCCTTTTCGCGCATTCGAGGCCCTGCCATGCCGCCGACGATCGATGAAGTCACCACCGCGACCCGACGCGGCTTCGCGGCCATGGACCCTGACCGGCGCAGGGAGATCGCCAAGCGCGGCGGAGCGAGCGTGCCGGGCGAAAAACGCAGCTTCGCGCAGAACCGCGACCTCGCCGCCGACGCCGGCCGCAAGGGCGGCACGGCCTCCCGCGGCGGCGGCCGCAGACCGTCCCCCACTTAAAACATTCGCCTAGCGCCTCAAGCGATACGAACGTGACGCGAAGCCTCTAACAACAGAAAGACCGCGAACTCGCTCCCGGCGCCGGGCTCGTCCAGTGGCTATAGCCTGATGCGCCGCACGAGTTGCCTGATCTGACCGTCTCCCATCGGGACTTGAGGGCGAGGCGCCTCCCAATTACAGTAGTCTTTCCCGCTGAACCCAAGGGCTCTCACCCGCGAGCGTGAGACGTAATTTGTAGGAACTCTCGGTGTGGATGGTCTCGCCGCGGCCGCACTGGGGCTCGCTGATCGTTGAAAAAGCTATCGGACGAAATAGTGCCAGACACCATACCTTGCACAGGAGAATTCCCACGGTCATAGTCGTTGGCGGGACCGGCTTGCTCTCCAGCCTTATGATCCAGCATCGCCGTCATACGATTTAAGGATTGCAGTCAAGGCGTCTGCTAGTCGCTTGGCGGTCGTATGCGTCAAGTACACCGCAACGTTGTAGCGAGATTGAGGGGTCTGGACCCCTGGGGTGGCGGGGTCTGAAAAGATATTCCCGAAAGCCACCCGGACATCCTCATTCGTGTGGAGTATGTTGAAAACGCCCGCGTAGGACTCGTTTACAGCCGAGGCCACCGAGTTTTGCGTAATCGGGTCCCCATTGCCGTCGAAAGCTCACCCAACTTGTCGCTGATGTCGTCACTCGGGTTATCAGGCACCACGTTCCCCTTCGGTGAAGAGAAAAGCCTATTGCGGATGTAGGCTCCTGCGCAAAGCGTAAAGCAGTGGATTGGAGAGCGCGGTAACCGGCCGCCTTTCTCCCGAGAGACCCCGCTGGAGCTCGCATCTCCACCCGGTTCCATTTCGCTCTTTGTGGAGTGACGGGACGAAGTGAGCTTATTTCAACCCATTTAGTGAGCTTAGTTCAACCCATCTAGAGATCGCACGACGATTTCAGGCGGCTTGCAAAGCCTTCAACAGAAAGACCGCGAACTCTGGCGCCGGGCTCGTCCAGTGGCTGACCGTCTCCCATCGGGACTTGAGGGCGAGGGCCTGGAACCCTTCCAGCGTATATTTGTAGGAACTCTCGGTGTGGATGGTCTCGCCGCGATAGAAGTCGAACGCCTCGCCGCCGACATGGACGGTCACTAGCCGTAGAGCCTCGATGTGGGCCTCCATCCGACTTTCCAGCCGGTTCCACGCCGCGCGGTGGGCGAAGGCCGACAGATCGAAATCGCCGCCGAGTTCGCGATTGATCCGCTCCAGCAGATTGAGGTTGAACCGGGCCGTCACGCCGGCGGCGTCATCGTAGGCGGCGATCAGGGTCTCGGCGTCCTTCACCAAGTCGACGCCGACGATGAACAGCCCGTCGGGTCCGGCGAAATCGGCCATCCGCGTCATCAATTCGACGGCCGGCCCCGGCGCAAGTTGCCGATGGTCGATCCGGGGAAGAACACCACGCGGGCCGCGCCGTCATCCTGTCCCAGCTCCAGCATGTCCGACGAAAAGTCCGCCGTGATCGGCGAAACGGAGAGGGCCGGGTAATCCCGCGCGATCGCCCGCGCGGCGGCGTCCAGCGCCGAGGGACTGATGTCGACCGGCGCGTAGGCCGCGATCTGGGGCGCGGCGTCGAGCAGCAGCCGGGTCTTCAGGCTGGCCCCGCTGCCGAGTTCCACCAGCCGCGCTCCGGGCGGGATGTGCGCGGCGATCTCGGGTGCGATCCGCGCCAGCAGGCCCATCTCCTGACGCGTGGGGTAATACTCCGGCGTCTCGCAGATCGCCTCGAACAGCTCCGAGCCCTTGGCGTCGTAAAACCATTTGGCGGAAAGTGTCTTGCGCGGCGCGGAAAGGCCGGCCCGCACCGCCTCGGCGAAGGTCTCCTCCCGCGCCTCGACGTCACGGGCCAGGCGCACACCGGAGAACATCCAGCGCTGATGCGGGTAGAAGAAATTGCGGTAGCTCGGCCGGACGTGCCCGACGGGCGTGACGCAGGCGCCGCCCTTGAGCACCATCTGGCCCACCATGAACTTGCCGTTGTACTCGCCGACCGCGCCCTCCGAGGCGGCGAAACTTGGATGGGGCAGATAGGCGCTGCCGGTCCACTGCCACGCGGAGTCGGCGAGCTGTTCGAAAGCGCCGGCCCTCGTCGTCGCCGCGTGCTCCCACTCCGGTTCAGTGGGCAGGCGCGCTCCGGCCCAGGCGGCATAGGCCGCCGCCTCGTAGAAGCTGACGTGGCGAACCGGCGCGACGAGATCGAGGGATCGACAGCCGGCCAGGCTCATCTCCCGCCAGATGCCGCCCTCGTTTCGCCAATACAGCGGGCAGGTCCAGCCCTCGCCCTGCGCGCGCGCCCAACCGTCCGCGTGCCAGAACTCGTGGCGGCGATAGCCGCCGTCCTCCATGAACTGGAGCCATTCGCCGTTGGTCACCAGCCGGCTGGCCATCGCGTACGGCGCCAGCAGCACGCGATGGCGCGGCCCCTCGTTGTCGAAGGCGAACGCCTCGCCATCGTGGCCGATCTCGACGACGCCGCCATCGAACCCTAGCCACTCGCTGTCTCGCCGCCGGGTGACGGGCGCCGGCGCGGAGGCGGAGTAGATCGGATCGATCGGCGAGGCGGCGAACAGGTGGAGAATGTCCATCAGGATCAACTCCTGATGCTGCTCCTCGTGCGCCAGCCCCAGCACGATCAGTTCGCGCGTCGCGGGCGCGACGCCCCGCGCCAACAGCCGCTCCATCTCCCGGTCGACATGGTCGCGGTAGGCGGTGACCTCGCGCGACGACGGCCGCGTGATGAGCCCCCGCGCGGGCCTGGGATGCCGCGCGCCGAGCGCCTCGTAATAGGAGTTGAACAGATAGCCGAACGCCGGATCGAAGGCTGTGTACCCGGGCGCGTTCGGCGTCAGCACGAAGGTCTCGAAAAACCAGGTCGTGTGCGCCAGATGCCACTTCGTCGGACTGCAGTCGGGCATCGACTGCGCCACGCGATCCTCGGGCGACAACGGTTCGGCCAGACGTTGACTGTGGCTCCGCACCCGTCGGTACTGGCTCCGGAGTCGATCATCGGACGGATGCGAATACGCGGATTTCACCGGCGCGAGAGCGTCGTCTGACGGCGTCATCGGTGGTCTCCCCGCGCGGCGCGGCTGCTTGAGCACTTCCGCCGCTCTACATGGGGCGGCGTTCGTGAACGTCCAGCCCGTCGTGTGGTTGCGCCGGCCGCGCCGTCGCCGTCCTGCGATTTCGCCACGAATCGCTGCTAAAGTCGCGTGATGGCCAAGACCGCGCAAGCCTCTCTGTTCGACGACGCGCTGGCGCCGCCGCATCTCGCGACGGTGACGCCGATCGCCGCCGCCTCGCCGCGCTCCGACTATTCGGCCAAGGACATCGAGGTGCTCGAAGGCCTCGAGCCGGTGCGCAAGCGGCCGGGGATGTACATCGGCGGCGTCGACGAGCGCGCCCTGCACCACCTGTTCGCCGAGGTGCTCGACAACGCCATGGACGAGGCCGTCGCCGGCCACGCCAAGATCATCGAGGTGACCCTCGACGCCGACGGCGTGCTGATGGTTAAGGACGACGGCCGCGGCATGCCGGTCGATCCGCACCCCAAATTCCCCGACCGCTCGGCGCTCGAAGTGATCATGACCGTGCTCCATTCGGGAGGGAAGTTTTCCGGCAAGGCCTACGAGACCTCCGGCGGCCTGCACGGCGTCGGCGTCTCGGTGGTCAACGCCCTTTCCAGCCGGCTGGACGTGACGGTGTGGCGAGACGGCTTCGAGTGGCGCCAGGGCTTCGCGCGGGGCAAGCCGGCCACCGCCCTCGAACGTGGCGCGCCGAGCCGGAAACACGGCACCTCCCTCACCTTCTCGTCCGATCCGGAAATCTTCGGCGCCGACTGCGCCTTCCGTCCCGCGCGGCTCTACCGCATGGCGCGCTCGAAGGCCTACCTGTTCCGCGGCGTCGAGATCCGCTGGCGCTGCGCGCCCGAGCGTCTGACCGACGAGACCCCGGCCGAGGCGACCTTCCACTTTCCCGGCGGCCTCGCCGACTACCTCGCCGAGACGCTGAAGGACTCGGAGACCATCACCCCGCAACCCTTCGCCGGCCGTATCGAGCGCAAGGGCGAGGCGGGGGCGGTGGAATGGGCCGTGGCCTGGACCGCGGCCGGCTTCGGCGAGGCCGACAGCTTCATGCGCTCCTATTGCAACACCGTGCCGACGCCGGAAGGGGGCACGCACGAAGCGGGCCTGCGCGCGGTGCTGACCCGGGGTCTACGTTCGTGGGCGGAACTCACCGGCGAGAAGCGCGGCCACCTGATCACCGCCGACGACGTCGTCGCCCAGGCCGGCGCCCTGATCAGCGTCTTCGTGCGCAACCCGGAATTCCAGGGCCAGACCAAGGAGCGCCTGTCCTCCATCGACGCCCAGCGCCTAGTCGAAGCCTCGCTGCGCGACCCGTTCGATCACTGGCTGACCGAACAGCCCAAGACCGCCGGCGCCCTGCTCGCCTTCGTGCTCGACCGCGCCGAGGAACGGCTGAAGCGGCGCAAGGACAAGGAGGTCCAGCGCGCCTCCGCCACCCGCAAGCTGCGCCTGCCCGGCAAGCTCGCCGACTGTTCCGGCCAGGCCGCCGACGGCACCGAACTGTTCATCGTCGAGGGCGACAGCGCCGGCGGCTCGGCCAAACAGGCCCGCGACCGCCGCACCCAGGCCATCCTTCCCCTGCGCGGCAAGATCCTCAACGTCGCCTCGGCCACGGCGGACAAGCTCGGCGGCAACAAGGAGCTGGCCGACCTGATGCTGGCGCTCGGCGTCGCCGGCGGAGCGCGCTACCGCGACGAGGATCTGCGCTACGAGCGGATCATCATCATGACCGACGCCGACGTCGACGGCGCCCACATCGCCTCCCTCCTGATCACCTTCTTCTGGCGCACCATGCCTCAGATGGTCAGGTCCGGCCGGCTCTACCTCGCCCTGCCCCCGCTCTACCGCCTCAGCGCCGGCGGCAAGACCGAATACGCGAGAGACGACGCCCACAAGGACGAACTCCTCGCCACCGTGTTCAAGGGCAAGAAGGCCGAGGTCGGCCGCTTCAAGGGCCTCGGCGAGATGATGCCCGCGCAACTGAAGGAAACCACCATGGACCCAAGGACCCGGTCGATGGCGCGAGTGAGCATCCCCGACGACGAGGAGCCGCTGGAGGATCGGGTCGAGACCCTGATGGGCCGCAAGCCGGAACTGCGCTTCCGTTTCATCCAAGACAACGCGACGTTCGCCGTCGAGGACCTGGATCTGTAATGGAAGAGCGAACCGACTCCCACGGAGCGCGGGCTCCCAGCCCGCTCTTTCGCAAGATGCGGGCTGGGAGCCCGCGCTCCGGAAGGGTGCTCTGTTGAACCCACCTCTCCCCGATACGCCGCTCCCCGGCCAGCGCAGTGTGTGGAGTTTTCCTCGCCCCGCCATCGCCGAGCGCACCTCCAGCCACCTGCGCGTGGTCTTCGCCGGCGAGACGATCGCCGAGACCCGGCGGGGGGTGATGACGCTCGAGACCAGTCACCCGCCGAGCTATTATTTTCCGCCGGCGGACATCGAACCCGGCGTCCTCGCCGAGGTGGGGCGCCGCACGATCTGCGAGTGGAAGGGCGTCGCGGCCTATTTCGACGTGCGCGCCGAACGGACCGTCGCCCCCGGCGCGGCCTGGGGCTATCCCGAACCGACCGAGCGCTTCGGGATGTTGAAGGATCACGTGGCCTTCTACGCCAGGCTGATGGACGGCTGCTTCGTCGATGACGAGCGGGTGATTCCGCAGCCCGGCGGTTTTTACGGCGGCTGGATCACCAGCGGCTATGCCGGACCGTTCAAGGGACCGCCCGGCACGAGCTTCTGGTGAGCATCGCCGTCGTCGTCGGCGCGAGCGGCGGCATCGGCGGGGCCGTGCTCGAACGCTTGAAAGCGGATCGCGACTTCGAAACCGCGGTCGGGCTCGGCCGCACCAGCACCCCCGACCTCGATCTGCTCGACGAGCCCAGCATCGCCGCCTGCGCGAAGCACGTCACGGACCTCCCCGGCGACCTTCGCCTGCTGATCGTCGCGACCGGCGTCCTCGGCGATGGAGAGCGAACGCCGGAGAAGTCCTGGCGCGAGCTCGACCCGAACGCCCTCGCGCGGCAGTTCGCGATCAACGCCATCGGACCGGCGCTGGTGCTCAAGCACTTCCTGCCGTTGCTGCCCAAGCGGGGCCGCTCGGTCTGCGCCTGCCTCTCCGCCAGGGTCGGCAGCATCGGCGATAACCATCTGGGCGGCTGGTACGGCTATCGCGCTTCGAAGGCGGCGCTGAATCAGTTGGCGCGCACGGCGTCCGTGGAGCTGGCGCGGTCCCGGCCGGAGGCGATCTGCGTCGTCCTTCATCCCGGCACGGTGGCGACGGCGCTGTCGCGGCCTTTTGTCGAAGCCGGGCCGAACGTCGTCTCGCCCGGCGTGGCGGCGGAACGGCTGCTCACGGTGATCGAGGGGCTGCGTGCGCTCAATACCGGCGGCTTCTTCGATTACAGAGGGAAAAACATCGAATGGTGACGCTTTGACGCAAATCTCCGTCATGGCCGGGCGTCAGTCCCGGCCACCCATTGAGCGCGATCGCGGGTTGGCCGCGCCCGGCGCGGTCAGGCGCAAAATCCGCAGCTTGCTTTCTTTGATACTCGGCGTGACGAGAGCGGATGGAGCGTCGCCCCTTCATCGCCGTCTACATCATGACCAACCGGCGACATGGCACGCTCTACACCGGTGTCACCGCCGACCTTGAAGTCCGTGTCCAGCAACACAGGTCCGGAGCGACACCCGGTTTCACCGCGCGCTACGGTCTCAAGCGACTGGTCTGGTTCAAACAACACCAGACGATCGTGGGCGCAATCCAGCGAGAGAAGTCTATCAAGAAGTACAAGCGTGATTGGAAGATCAATTTGATCGAGCGGGGTAATCCGCAGTGGCTAGATTTGTCGGTGAGTTGGGGGAAAATGTTGTAGCGCAACCGCGCCTGGCCGCGCTGTAGCGCGACCACTCCGCATTCCGCGTTCAATGGGTGGCCGGGACTGACGCCCGGCCATGACGGATCGTTGGGGGTAGCTGGTCACGGCTGGGGCATGATCGCCCCTCCCTCCGTTGACAGAAACGTGATCCGCGCCCATCTTGGGTCCAGCCCGAACCGTCGGGTCCGAGCGCGCATGTTTCGCCCCGGATGATCCTGCGGCCGTCGCTTTTCAAGGCATGACTGACTTCTCCGAACTGGGGCTCAGCGCTCCCACACTCCAGGCGGTGGCCGATACCGGTTACACCGTCGCCACGCCGATCCAGGCGCAGGCGATCCCCGTCGCCCTGACCGGGCGCGACGTCCTCGGCATCGCCCAGACCGGCACCGGCAAGACCGCCGCCTTCACCCTGCCGATGATCGACAAGCTCGCCGCCGGCCGGTCTAAGGCGCGGATGCCTCGGTCCCTGGTCATCGCGCCGACCCGCGAACTGGCCGATCAGGTCGCCCAAGCGTTCGACAAATACGCCAAAGGCCAGAAACTCACCTGGGCGCTGCTGATCGGCGGCGTGTCGTTCGGCGACCAGGAGCTCAAGCTCGACCGCGGCGTCGACGTGCTGATCGCCACCCCGGGCCGCCTGCTCGACCACTTCGAACGCGGCAAGCTGCTGCTCACCGGCGTCCAGATCATGGTGGTCGACGAGGCCGACCGCATGCTCGACATGGGTTTCATCCCGGACATCGAGCGCATCTTCAAGATGACGCCGGCAAAGAAACAGACCCTGTTCTTCTCCGCGACCATGCCGCCGGAAATCACCCGGCTGACCAAGCAGTTCCTCAACAATCCGGTGCGGATCGAGGCGTCGCGGCCGGCGACGACGGCGGAGAACATCACCCAGTCGGTCGTGCGGATTCCCTCCGCCGATCCGGGGGTCAAGCGCCTCGCCCTGCGCGCCCTGGTCGGCGCGGACGATGTCAGGAACGGCATCATCTTCTGCAATCGCAAGACCGAGGTCGACATCGTCGCCAAATCCCTGCGCAAGCACGGCTTCGACGCCTCGCCGATCCACGGCGACCTCGACCAGAGCATGCGGATGAAGACGCTGGAAGCGTTCCGCAAGGGCGACCTCAAGCTGCTGATCGCTTCGGACGTCGCCGCGCGCGGGCTGGACATTCCCGACGTCAGCCACGTATTCAACTACGACATCCCGCACCACGCCGAGGACTACGTCCACCGCATCGGCCGCACCGGGCGCGCCGGCAAGACCGGCGAGACCTTCATGCTGGTGACGCCGGCCGACAGCCGCAACCTCGACAAGGTGCTCAAGCTGATCGGCAAGGCGCCGGCGGAAGTCACCCTCGACGTCGACTGGAGCCAGGCCTCGACCGACAAGCGGCCGAAGGGCGATCGCGACAAGCGCCCGGCGCGCTCCGGCGACCGCGACCGTTCGCGCGGACGGCCGGCCTCGGAAACCTCGGTGGTCAGCATGGAGCCGCTCGTCGCCAACCCGGACGCCGTCGCGGAACCGGCGCCGGTTGCGGCCGAGTCCGAGACCACCGTCGCTCCGACCCGCGAACCACGCCGCCGCCAGCGCGGCGGCCGCGATCGCGCCCCGCGCGAGGCTCAGCCCGCTCCGACCCCGGCGCCCGAGCCCCGCCGCGAACCCGCCCGCGCCGATCGCGAGCGCCAACCCGCCCGGTCGGACCGCGACCAAGACGATGATCGGCACGTCGTCGGCTTCGGCGGCAATCTGCCCGCCTTTTTGACCCGCGCGGCGCCTCTCGCCAGTCGGTCGAAGTAATTCTTGTAATCCGAGTATGATTCCTTCTCCCCTTGCGGGAGAAGGTGGCGGCGAAGCCGGCGGATGAGGGGTCGCACTGGTCCATCCGCATCTGCTTTCGCCGCCGCCAAGAGGCTGCGATAGTTCGTCGACCCCTCATCCGACCCGCTGCGCGGGCCACCTTCTCCCGCAAGGGGAGAAGGACGCCACGCTGGCTGCCAAAGGCCGCCTTCCACGAAGTGGCGACCAAGCCACATTAGGTAAACCGTATCAACGTGATGCGGCGATCACCTCCTTCGCCATCCGCACAAATGCCTGCCCGATCTCCCCGTTTAGGTCGGCGACCACCACCGGACGTCCAAGATCGCCCCCCGCGCGGATCGCCAAGGCGATCGGAACCTCCCCCAGGAACGGAACGCCCAGACGCGTCGCCTCCGTCCGCGCCCCGCCTTCGCCGAAGATCGGGATCTTCGCGCCTGTCGCCGGATCGGGGAAATAGGCCATGTTCTCCACCACGCCCAGGATCGGCACGGGCGGGTTCATCGTGGCGAACATCGCCGAGGCGCGGCGGGCGTCGATCAGGGCGATCTCCTGCGGCGTCGAGACGATGACCACGCCGTCTATGTGAAGTTTCTGGACCAAAGTCAGATGGATATCGCCGGTGCCGGGCGGCAGGTCGACCACCAGCACGTCCAACGGATCGTCCTCGCCGCCCCAGCGCACCTCCTCGATCATCTGGCGGATGGCGGAGGACACCATCGGCCCGCGCCAGATCATCGCCCTGCCCTCCTCGACGATAAAGCCGATCGACATGACCTTCAGGCCGTGAGCCTCGAGCGGGATCAGCTTGCCGTCCTCGAAGGTCGGCCGCGCGTCGACGCCCAACATGCGCGGCGCGGACGGGCCATAGATGTCGGCGTCGAGCAGGCCGACGCGCAGGCCGAGCTTGGCGAAGGCGCAGGCGAGGTTTACCGCGACGGTGGACTTGCCGACGCCGCCCTTGCCGCTGGCGACCGCGATGACCCGCCGGACATGGTCCAGCCGCTGGGCCGGCGGCATCGCGCGGGGGTTGGCGCGGGGATCGGCGGCGACGCTCGCCGAGGCTCGGCGCGGAGCGGTCTCCATCGCCGGCGCCGGCGTCGCGGTGGTCAGGGCGACCTGGACCTTGTCGATCCCCTGCAGGCTTCTCAACGCGCGCTCGGCGGCGTCGCGAACCGGCGCGTAGCGGGCGACCTCGGCGCGGGGAGCTTCGATCATGCAACTCACCCGGCCGCCGCTCACCTCGAGGCCCTGGACCAGGCCGGCGCTCATCAGGCCGCGTCCGGATTTCGGGTCCGTCACCGTTTCGAGCAGGGCGGCGGCTCGGGCGGCGTCCGGCGTCGGGGGTGCGGGCATCGGTTGCTGTTGCTTTGCGGCTCGGGGCGTCTCATATCCGGTCCCTGGAGTGGCTTTACAACCTCCAATGCCGCGCGGTTCGCCAAGGGCCCGCCTTAGTGAGAGACGACGCCGCTTCGCATGCCGTGGAATGACAACGCCAACCCCGGGCCTTGGGGAGCGCCGCCGGGGGGCGACGGGGGCAAGCCGGCGGGCGAACCGCCGCGCCGCGAGGAACCTCGCCGCCGTCCGCCGCCGCTCGGCAACGGCCCGAACGTTCCTGATCTGAACGAGCTGCTGCGCCGGCTGAACGAGCGCGCGCGCCAGGCTTTTCAACGACCGAGCGGCCAGGGTTTTCGTCCGGTGGTGCTGTGGGCGATCCTCGCGGTCGCGGCGCTCGTGTGGATGATCACCGGCGTCTACACGGTGCAGGCCTATCAGGAGGCGGTGATCACCCGCTTCGGCGGCTATGCCCGCTCCGTGGGACCGGGGCTGCACTACCACCTGCCCATCCCGATCGAGAAGGCGGAACTGGTCTCGGTCACCAATCAGAACAAGACGGTCGTCGGCGGCTCGCCCGGAGCTGAAGCGCCGGACGAAAGCCTGATGCTGACCGGTGACGAAAACATCGTCGACCTGGCGTTCACCGTTCAGTGGCACGTCTCCGACGCCGCGAAATACCTCTTCCGGGTCCGCGACCCAGACGGGGCGGTGAAGGCGGTCGCCGAAAGCGCCATGCGCGAAGTCGTCGGCCGCAGCCTGCTGCGCGACATCCTGACCAATGGCCGGGGGACGGTTCAGAGCCAGACCCTGACCCTGATGCAGACCATTCTCGACCGTTACCAGTCCGGCGTCACGATCGACCAGGTCCAGATCCAGAACGCCAATCCGCCGGCCGACGTCGTCGCGGCTTATCAGGACATCGCCCGCGCCGGACAGGACCAGCAGTCCTACATCAACGAGGCCAACACCTATCGCAACCGGGTGGTCAACGAGGCCAAGGGCGACGCCTCCAAGATCGTGCAGGCCGCGCAAGGCTATCGCGAACAGGTGGTCCGCGAAGCGCAGGGCCAGGCGGCGCGGTTCAACCAGCTTTACGCCGAGTACCGCCGCGCGCCCGCCGTCACCCGCGAGCGGCTGTACATCCAGACCATGCAGGCGGTTCTGGCCCGATCACACAAGGTCATCGTCGACGCCAAGGGGTCCACCGCGCCGATCATCCTGCCGCCCGACGCTTTCCGTTCCGGTGTCACGGCGTCAACGCCGGCTCCCGCGCCGGCGCCCGCCCCCGCGGCTCCGGCGGCCCAGCAGGGAAGCGACAAGTGAGGCGGTCTCCCTTCATCTGGCTGGGCGTCGCCTTTGTGATCGGCGTCATCCTCGCCAATGCGTTCTTCATCGTCGATCAGCGGCAGCAGGTCGTGGTGGTAAACCTCGGCGAGCCCGTGCGGGTGATCAATCCGCCCGGCGCCTACGATCCCGGGCTGAAAATAAAAGCGCCGTTCGTCGAGTCGCTGGTGACGCTGGACAAGCGCAACCAGGCGATCGAGGCCAGCAAGGAGGAGGTCATTTCCGCCGACCAGCAGCGGCTCGTGGTCGACGCCTTTCTTCGCTACCGCATCTCCGATCCGCTGCAATATTACCGCACGCTGCGCGATGAGAGCACCGCGGCCGACCGGCTCGAGCCGCTGATCAATTCCTCGCTCCGCCAGGTGCTCGGCGAGGCGACCGCCAAGGAAATCATCTCTCAGCGCCGCGACGCCCTGATGGCCGACACCCTGCGCGACGTGCGCGCCCGCGCGGCCCGCTCGCATTTCGGCATCGACGTGATCGATTTCCGCATCAAGCGCGCCGATCTTCCGGCCGCCAACCAGCAGGCGGTCTACGCCCGGATGCGCTCCAACCTGCAGCAGCAGGCGGCGCAGATCCGCGCCGTCGGCGAGCAGAACCGCCGCGAGATCGTCGCCGACGCCGACAAGCAGGTCACCATAACCCTGGCGACCGCGACCGAAGAGTCGTTCACCACCCGCGGCGCCGGCGACGGCGAGAGCGCCAAGCTGTTCGCCCAGAGCTTCGGCAAGGACCCGAAGTTCGCCGCCTTCTACCGCTCGATGCAGGCCTACGAAGGCGTCTTCGCCGACGGCGACACCACCATGGTCCTCTCGCCCGACAGCGACTTCCTGAAGTATTTCAAGCAGGGCCCGAACGCGCGGTAGAGCGGAGACCCCCTACCGCTCGCTTGCGCGAGTCGCTTCCCCCTAATGGGGAAGACAAGAGAATCGCTGACCCTACTACTTCTTTGTCTTCCCCCAAGGGGGAAGCGACTCGGCGCCAGCCGAGCGGTAGGGGGTCTACTTCGTCCCCGCCACCACCCGCAGCCGCCACGCCGTTCCCGGCGTCAGCCAGCGCTTCGCGGCCGCCTGGATGTCGGCCGTGGTCACCGCGTCGTAGTCGGGGAAGGTCGAGCGGATCAGGTCGAGCTTGCGCGGTTCGGCGATCGAGCCTGAGAGGTCGGTCAGCCAGTATTCGTTGGTGAGCTGGGACTTGGCGAGGCCGGCGACGCGCGGCGCCCGGGCGCGGACGAGTTCATCGGGGGTGATCCCGGTGGTCGCCATGTCCGAGGCGATCTTCGACGCGGCCGCGAAAAAACCGGGGATCTTGGCCGGCGGCATCTCGACCTGGGCGAGAAGGTAGCCGTAGCCCGGGAAAACCTGGGAAAGCTGGGTCTCCGCCTCGGGGCTGTAGGTCGCGCCTTCGGCGATACGCACCTGATCCAACAGGCGGTTCTCGAACACCTCGCCGGTCAGCATGTCGACCCTGGACCGCTTCATATCGGGGTAGAAGCTCGTCAACGGCCACGCCACGACGCCGACGGCTTGATCTTCCCGGCCGGTGTGTTTCAGCTCCAGCGGAGATGCGTTCGGCGCCGGGAAGACGACCGTCAGTGCGTCCTTCGCGATCGGCGCCGCCGACGGTCGCGGCGGCAAGGCGCCGAACGTCCTGGCGATCGCGGCGATCGCCTCGTCGGGCGTCACGTCGCCCACGATGGTGACCTCGATCGGACCCTGGCGGAGGGGGCCGGACAGCAGCGCCCGCAGATCGTCCGGCTTGGCGGCGAGGAGATCGGCTTTCGACGGGAAGGCGAAGCGGTGGTCGCCGCGGCTGAGCAGGGCGCCGCCCTCGCGGGCGAAGACGCCGCCGGGCGTGGCGTCGAGCTGGGGAAGCTGGGCGAGGTAGGCGGTGCGCAGACGCTCGAAAGCCTGGGGCTGGAAACCCGGATCGGCGACGTAGGCCGACAGGTACTGCAGCTCGGTGGCCAGATCGGCCGGACGCGTCATCCCGGTGAAGGCGAACGACGAGTCGTCCACCGCGAACACGGCCGAGACGAGCTTGCCCGCGAGCGCGGCCTGGGCGTCTTCGAAACCGATCTTGCCGAAACCGCCGGCGATCACCGCGTTGGCGGCCCAGCTCACGGTCGCCCTGTCGCGCGGCAACCCCACTCGCCCGGCGCCGATCTTCACGCTGATCAGGATCTGGTCCTGGCGGTATTTCGTCGGCTTCACGGTCAGGGTGACGCCGTTGGCGTAGCGGACCGTGGTCAGTCCCAGGTCGGCGACGGACCGGCGCGTCGCGACCGCGCCGACCGGACCGAAGCTCTCGTACGGCCATTTGATATCGGCGTCGGCGGTGCGGGCGGTCACCGGGACGCTGTCGGCGTCGGTGAACGCCTTGACCACCGTCGCCTCCCCGCCCTCGATGGTTTCCGGCGTCACCAGTTCGACCAGGGGACCCGCGCCCGCGAACACCTTGCGCGTGGCGGCGTCGACGTCGGCGGCGGTCAGTCCCTTCACCGCCTGGTCGAACAGTCGCAGGTCGAATGCGGGAGCGGTGAACACCTCGTTCTGGTCGGCGGAGTCGACCAGGCCCTGAGCGAGCGTCGGGCTCAGCCGGGTCGAGGCGCCGTCGGCGGCGGTCTTGAACTGGGTTCTCATCTCGGTGATCTCGCGGGCGAGCTCGGCCGGCGTGACTCCGTTGGCGACGAGCCGCCGCACCTCCAGGTCCGTCGCGTTCAGAGCGGCGCGCCAACCGCCCGGGGCGGCGGTGGTCTGCAACACCGCGATTTTCTCGGAATGAAACAGATTCTCGAAGCCGGCGCGGGCGTTCAGGAAGGGCGGCGCCGCGGACCGCGACAGCCTTGCCAGCCGGCGGTTGAGCACGGCGATACCCAGATTTTCCACGACCTCGCGCTTTTCCTTGGCGGAGGTGTCGGGCGAAGTGTCGTAGGGCCGCGCCCAGGCGATGACCACTTCGGAGGCGCCGCCGGGGATTGGAACCAGCTTCACCGTGGCGCCCCGCGACTCGACCGCGCCGAGGGCGACGCTCGGCGCCGGCGTCGCGGGATTGCGCCAGTCGCCGAACCGGGACCTGATCTCGGCCTCCATCGCCGCGGGATCAAAGTCGCCCACCACGATCAGGGTCGCGCGATCGGGGCGGTAGTTCTCCTCATAGAACTTCCGCACCAGGCTTACCGGAGCGTGCTGAACGATATCGACCTCGCCGATCGGGAACCGCTTGGCGGCGAGCTGGCCGTGGAGGAACAGGTCGAGTTGCGCCTTCTGCGCGCGATACTGCGGGGTGTCGCGCAGACGCTCCTCCGACAGCACCACGCCGCGCTCCAGGTCGAGGGCCTTGGGATCGAGCGTCAACTCGCTGGCGATCTCGCGCATGAGCATCAGGCCGGTGTCGAGGCTCTGCTGGTCGCTGTGCGGCAGGTCGAACTCATAGACCGTTTGGGTCCAGCCGGTCTGGGCGTTGGTGTCGGCGCCGAAGCCGAGGCCGAGACGCTGGAGCATCTTGATCATGTCGCCCGCCGCGACGTGTTTGGAGCCCTTGAACGCCATGTGTTCGAGCACATGCGCCAGGCCCTGTTCGGCGTCGTTCTCCTCCAGCGAGCCGGAGCCGATACGCAAGCGGATCGAGGTGGCGTGCGCCGGCGTGGCGTTGCGCATCACCGCGTACTTCATGCCATTGGCCAGGACGCCGAACCGAACGTCCGGGTCGGCGGGCAGATCGCTGGCGGCCTGGGGCCACGGCTCGGCCGCCCGCGCGATCGGCGGCCCCACCGCCGCCACGACAAGAAGCAGGAGGGCGAAAACCGACTTACGAGACTTCATGCCCGTCGCTTAGGGGTCGACCTTGGCCAAGGCAAGGTGAACGCGCGGCGCGTTCAGAGATCGGCGTATACGTGCCGCTCGCCCGCCATTCCGGGGTGGGTCACGGCGCCGGCGCAGGCCGGTCCCACCATCTGGGCGAACTTCCACAGGGCGCCGGAGCCGTAGGCCGTCTCCTTGGGTTCCCAATGGCGGGCGCGGGTCTCCAACTCGATCGGATCGACCTCGAGATCGATGGTTCCGGCGTCGGCGTCGATGGCGATGATATCACCGTCGCGGACCAGGGCGATCGGTCCCCCCGCCTGGGCCTCGGGACCGACATGGCCGATGCACAGCCCGCGCGTCGCGCCGGAGAAGCGGCCGTCGGTGACCAGAGCGACCTTGTCCCCCCTGCCCTGCCCGGACAGCGCGGCGGTGGTCGACAGCATCTCGCGCATGCCGGGGCCGCCGCGCGGGCCCTCATAGCGGATGACCAGCACGTCGCCGTCCCGGTAGTCTCCCGCCTCGACGGCGGCGAAACAGGCCTCCTCGCCGTCGAACACCCGGGCCGGTCCGCGATGCGAACGGTGCGAGGTCATGCCGGCGACCTTAACGATCGCTCCGTCCGGCGCCAGCGTCCCCCACAGGCCCTCGACGCCGCCGGTGGGCGACAGCGGATTGGTTGCCGGACGGATGACCTTCTGCTCCCGCCAGGGTACCTCGCGCAGATTCTCCTCCAGCGACCTGCCGGTGACCGTGACGCAGTCGCCGTGCAGCAGGCCCGCGTCGAGCAGGGTGCGCATCAGCATCGGCACCCCGCCCGCCTCGCCCATGTCCTTGGCGACATATTGGCCGCCTGGCTTGAGGTCGGCGAGGTAGGGCGTGCGGTGGAAGATTTCGGCGACCTCGCGCAGGGTGAAATCGATGCCGCATTCGTGCGCCATGGCCGGCAGGTGCAGCGCGCCGTTGGTCGAGCCCCCGGTCGCCGCGATGACCACCGCGGCGTTCTCGAACGCCTTGCGCGTGCAGATGTCGCGCGGCCGCAAGCCCGAGGCGATCAACGCCACCACCGCCTCTCCCGAGGCGACGGCGTAGGCGTCTCGCTCAAGGTTGGGCGCGGGCAAGGCGGCCGACAGCGGCAGAGCGAGCCCGATGGCCTCGGAGACGCAGGCCATGGTGTTGGCGGTGAACTGCCCGCCGCAGGCGCCCTCGCCGGGACAGGCGCTACGTTCCAACTCGCCGAGGTCCTCGTCCGACATCTTCCCAGCGGAGTGCTGGCCGACACCCTCGAACACATCGACCACGGTGACGTCGCGCCCCCGCCAGCGGCCGGGCAGGATCGAGCCGCCGTAGAGGAACACCGACGGCACGTCGAGGCGCAGCATGGCCATCATCATTCCTGGCAAGCTCTTGTCGCACCCCGCCACCCCGACCAGAGCGTCGTAGCCATGGCCGCGCACGGTGAGCTCCACCGAATCGGCGATGACCTCGCGGCTGACGAGACTGGAGCGCATGCCCTCATGGCCCATGGCGATGCCGTCGGTGACGGTGATGGTGCAGAATTCCCTGGGTGTGGCGCCCGCGGCTTTCACCCCCCGGCTGACGGCGTGCGCTTGGCGCATTAGGGCGGTGTTGCACGGCGCGGCCTCGTTCCAGCACGACGCCACGCCGACGAAAGGCTGGGCGATTTCCCGCGTGCCCAGGCCCATGGCGTAGTAATAGGAGCGATGCGGCGCGCGCGACGGTCCTTCGGTCACATGCCGGCTGGGCAGGCTGGACTTGTCCCAAGAGCCGTCGGCCTTCCTCGTCATGTCCGTCTCCTTAGGTAAGCGGGGCTTGTCCTAGATGAGCGTCAGCGTATTCGCAAAACCGGTGCTCGGCGCCTGGATGGTCTGTCTCCTGATCTCCTGCGCCGTCGCGGGGGATGCGGCCATGTCGCCCGAAGCGCGGACCCCGGCCGCCTATCCGGGCAAGCTGGCGCGCCTGCCCGACGGGCGCCGTCTGAATTTCCGCTGTTCGGGACAGGGGGCGCCGACCATCCTCCTGGAGAGCGGCTACGGCGGCGATTCGCTCGCCTGGTTCAAGATCCAACCGACACTGGCGACCCGCTGCCGGGTTTGCGCCTACGATCGCGCCGGCGCCGGCTTCAGCGATCCCGGACCCACGCCCCGCGATGGCGCGGCCATCGCCAGGGACCTCGACCAGGGCCTGCGCGCGGCGCGGATCGGCGGCCCGTTCGTGATCGTCGGTCACTCCTCCGGCGGCCTCTACGCGAGGGTGTTCGCCGACCTGCGGCCCAAGGAGGTCGTTGGGATGGTGCTGGTCGATCCGTCGATCGCCTACCAGGATCGCCGCTTCAGCGAACGCTTCGGCGCCGGCGCCGGCAGCGTGCAACCGCTGATCGACCGCGCGTCGGGTTGCCTGGAGGCCGCCAGGGCCGGTGCGCTTCCATCGGACAATCCGGCGTTGAAGGCCTGCGTCCCGACGGCGGGACCGGACGCCAGGGTGAACGCCATCCGCACCGCCCAGGCGCTTCAGCCAGGCAAGTGGACCGACCAGATCTCCGAGCTGCGAACGCTGTTCACGGCCACGGCGGATGAGGTCGACCACGGTCGCGCCAGCTACGGCGCCATGCCCCTGATCGTCCTCACGGCGGACGGCGACCATGCCGGAGCGCCCCCACAACTCCGCGCCGCGCTCGACGCCTTCTGGTCCGGCGCCCACCAGGAGATCGCGGCGCGCTCGAGCCGAGGGCGCGAGGAAACGGTGGCCCACACCTCGCACATGATGATCTTCGACCGTCCCGACGCGACCATCGCGGCGGTGGACGAGGTGGTTAGAGATGCTCGGAAGGCCGGAGTCGGGGGGGAATCGTCGCCTGAGTAGACCCCCTACCGCTCGCTGGCGCGAGTCGCTTCCCCCTTGGGGGAAGACAAGCAAAAATACTGAAATCACACCGATACATCTTCCCCATCAGGGGGAAGCGACTCGGCGACAGCCGAGCGGTAGGGGGTCTCCTTCGACGACGATTGGCCTAGTAGGCGGTCGGCTGAAACAGGAAGGTGAGGACGGTCCTGAACAGGATCTTGATGTCGGAGACGATGGTCCACGACCGGATGTAGTCGAGGTCCTTTGCGATGCGCCTCGCCATGTCGTCGATCGTCTCGGTCTGACCGCGGAGCCCGCTCACCTGCGCCAAGCCGGTGATCCCCGGCTTGGCGTGGAACCGCGCCGCATACCCCGGGATCAAGGCTCCGTAGTACTCGTCGTGCGCCAGGGCATGCGGCCTTGGTCCGACAAGGGACATGTCGCCGTTGAGGACATTCAGGAGCTGCGGAAGTTCATCGATACTCGTGCGCCGCATCAGCCGGCCGAAGCGGGTGATGCGAACGTCGTCCCGCACCGCCTGAACGATGCTGGCGCCGTCCTCGCGCACGGTCATCGAGCGGAATTTGTAGATCACGAACGGGGCGCCGCGATAGCCGCTTCGCCGCTGCTGGAAAAGCGGACTTCCCGGGCTTTCGATGACGATGATCAGGGCGACGAGAATCAGGAACGGCGACAACAGGACGATGCCCACCAGCGCGCCGAGGAAGTCGAGGATCCGTTTCAGAGGCGCGCGCGACAGCCGTTGCGCTCCGGTTTCAAAATCGGCGTCCGATGTATTCCAAACATCCGGATCGTCACCGGCCATGGCGATGTCCAGACGGGCCCCCGAGACGCCCACGATCACCGCCCTCGCATCGAGGACGCACAAAGCGGGATCACGACCGCACCACCGATCCAGGTCCCGCCGGCCAAATGTCGGTCGATACGGTCAACTACACCCCTCAAGACCAAGTCGGTTTTGTCACCCGAACTCATCGCGACGCGACTTAACCCACTTATTGTGAACGCCCAATGACTGAGGTTCACAGTATTTTGCTTTTGCGACCGCCGTGCAAGCCGCCGCCAAACGGAAGTCCACGACCCGGTGAATTGACCGCCTTAAACGGAGATGGACGCCATTTTTTGCGACAGGGATGTGCCGATCAAAGCGGCGCGGTGCGACGGCGCCACGGCGCTCACGAGATCGGGAATGAAGGATTGCATGGCGGACCACGCTTCGGTGGGTTCCGCGCCCTCGACCGAGAAGCGCGCGAGAAGCCCGTCGGCGACGACGCCCGCCATCGAGGTTCTCGTGCGGTCGAAGTGCTGCTGGCCTCGGCTAAGCGGAAAGTATTCTCCAAGACGCGACCAGTACATGATCGTCTCCCGCCGGTCCGGAGCCGTGGCGACCAAGCCCCGCCCAGGGATGTCGGCGCCGTTGGCCAGTGGAATCTCGACCTCATGGTTGGCGCTTATCGCGTAGCCGAACGCCGGATAGCAGACCTCGGGCCGGTGAATCTGCAGATCGTCGCTCTGGGTGTCGCCCCAGGCGAGCAGCATCATGATCTCATCGCCGCCGTCCGACTTGCGATAAACCCGGCCCACCGTCTCGCCATAGATCCGGGCCGCCAGGCTGTCTTCTTCCTTCGGCGCGACAAGGTCGGAGACGTCGCGCGATGTCCAACCGCCGAACTGCCTCGGCGTGATCGCCGCCATGGTGGTGGGACCGAGCAGGCTGATCCTGCGCCGGGGAATCAGGGCGTACGCGGTTCCCGCGCCGGCGACACAGGCCGCCCCAATCAGAATATCGCGCCGACTGGTCATATCGCCGTCCGCCTGATCTTCGATCCGACGAAGACCATAAAGCGATCGAGCAGGAACACGAACAGGAGCGCGGTGGCGAACAAAAACATCCCCGCCGTGAAGTGAAGGAAACCCTGCGCTACTTCGTTGCCATAGAAGTACGTCAACAGAACCAACACCATGATTCGAAGTATGTTGGCGACGATCGCGATCGGGATGACCATGCAGACCAGCACTATGGAATACAACCAAGACGAACCACGCATCAAGTATATATAGAGGAGGCTGACCGCGATCAGGCCCACGATGGAATTCATCCCGGAGCAGGCGTCTTCGACGAGCAGTTGATACTGGGCGACGAAGATCGTCACACCCTCGCGGGCGACCGGCAGACCCCAGGAGTGCAGCCAGTTCGTCGCGACGTGGGAGACGAACTCCTTTAGAGGCGCGGTCAGATCGACCAGCAACGTGTTCGGTGGCGGGATGACGAAGGCGAGGTAGAGCAGCGGAAACCAGACAGTCCGCATGGCCCGCAAACCGACCTTGGAATGCAGGATGGCCAGTCCGGCCCCGTAGACCCCTCCCGCCTCGAGGGGCATGAAGTCGTAGGCGCGGCCGAACACGTACGACGCCAGCGAGACCGCCAGAACCCCCCAGGTTATCCAGATCGCGCCTGGAGAGCCGATCCGCCGAAGCTCGGCCGCTTGGCGCCAGAGGAGCCATCCCCCCGTCGCCAGAATGATCGGACCATAGGCGCCGAACTCCCGCGACCAGGATTGCTCCGAGAGACGCACCATGGTCGGCACGGCGAGGGCCGCGAGCCCGAGCCACAGCGGCCAGGAGTTGGAAACCGCCGACGCGCGGCCGCGTCCTTCGAGTGTGATCGCGGCGGTCATGCGCTCAGGCCCGGTTGAGGACGGTGCCAAGAACCTTTGCGTGATCGTACCGGAGCTGCTCGGCAAGGGTTTTGACGTCGTTGACGTAGGTCTGATTGGCGCTGGTGACGATGAGGCTGTAGCCGAGCACGGTGCTGATCCGGCGCACGTCGGAACTGGTATTCGCGGGCGGCGTGTCGACGATCGTCATGTCGAAGTCGCGCAGACAGAAGTCCATCAGCATCTGAAACCGATCGCCGGCGAGAAGCTCGCGGGAATCCTGGACCGGTTTACCCGCGAGCATCACCGAGAGGTTCGGCGCCACTTCGAAATCGATCGATTCGCTGAACGGACCGTGAGAGACGAGACATTCGGACAGACCGCTGCGCGACGCCGTCGGGCGGATCAGTTTCGAGACGCTCGGGTTGCGAAGATCGCCGTCGATGAGCACCGTCTTGACCCCGATCTGGCAAAGGGCGACCGCGAGGTTGGCGGCGACGAAGGTGCAGCCGACGCCACGATTGGGCGCGCAAACCGCCAGCGCTCTGCGTCCGCGATCGATGTGCTGCGCCATCACGTGGGTGCGGATGGCGCGGATGGCCTCCGCCTGATTGCTCTCGGGGTCCGAGAGCGTGAAGAGGAGCGGGGAGAACTCGCACGACGATGTCGGCTGGACCTGAGGCGCGGGCGCCGCGACCTCCTTGACCGTCTCCGACCTGGCAATGGCGGTGGTTGTGGTGGTCATGCCGGCAAAGCCTTGCCGGGCCGTCCAAAGCTCGGGCGGCGACTAGCGAGCAGGGCGCGCCACCGCCGTCCTCCAGGCTTCTCGGGGGCGCCGATGACCCCGACCAACGGCAAATCCTTGAGACTGGACAAATCCTCGATCCCCCTCACGCGCCGTCCAAGCAGTTCCATCAGCAGCGCCACCATCACGCCCACGCCGCCGCCCAACAGAACGGCTCCGGACATGATCAGGAGATAGTTCGGAAAGGCCGGCGCCTTAGGCGTCGAGGCGGGACCGAGCGCGGTGATTCCGGCATCGGTCACCACTGATTCCTGGCGGAATTGCGCGACCTTTTGCGACAGGCGCTCCAGCTCGTCCCGTCGAAGATTGACGTCATTTTGAAGCTGCAGCAGTTGACCGATCTTCGGGCTGTTCGCGATCACCCGGGATTTTTGCGCCGACATCGCCCGGTCGAGCGCGCCGACGCCGGAATTGGCGTGCGCCAACGCGACCTGCATGTTGGTGCGTTGTTGCTTGGCGTTGGCGGCAAGCGCGGCGCGCTTCGCCTTGAGCGCCAGCATTTCCGGATTGTTCGGCCCGAGGATCTTGGCGTTGGTCGCGATCTGGGCGTCGACCTGGGCCAGTTCCATGTCGGCCTGAACGTTCGGCGGCGCCTCCGCGGGCGCGATCAGCGAGGCGCCGGCGGAACTCAGGGCCTGGAACCGGGCGCTGTCCGCATCCGTCTTGTCGTTGGCCATGAAGACACCGTTCGCGCGCTCGTAAGCGGACTCGACATTGATCGCGTTGTCGAGAGCGACCTTCGCCTTGGCGGCCTGTTGCTCGTACCATTCGGCATCGTGCTCGGCATCCACCCTGCGGGTCAGCAGGCTGTTGTCGAGGTAGACCTTGCGGAGGGTTTCGGCCACCGCCTTGGCGTTTGCGGCGCTCGTGCCGGTATAGGTGATCTCGAGAATGTTGCTGTTTTCGAGCAGCTTGGCCTTGGTGTTGTCCTCGATTATCTGGGCAAGCCAACTCTTGAAGTCGCGCTGATCGCTCTTTGAGCGCTTGCTGTAGCTGGCGATCAGGTTCGGATCGGACGTCCAGCCGAGTTGTTCGGCGACCTGACCGGCGATGCTGTTGTCGGTGAGAAGCTCGATCTGGGTCTGGGCATAGAGCCCGCCCTCCTGCGCCGCGATGATCTGACCGGTGACCGGATCGGGCTTCATGATGTTGAGCATCACCCGGGCATGCGCTTCCCACCGCGGCGGCAGAAACGACGTCACGATCAGCGCGCCGATCAGGGTGCTCACCGTCGCCGCGACGATCAACCACCGCCGCGCCCAGAAAATCCTGACGAACTGCATCAAACTCATAAGACAACCTCAATCTTCCGAGCCCGTCGCGTCCGATCGGGCGCGACGGGTCTCGGACCCCTCGGGCGGGACGAAGAGGGCCATAAGACTGAGGCCCCAATCGGGCCAGTCAACATAGCTCCGCCGCCCCCTGTGACAACGATACTAGAATAGACGCTCGCCGACCAGGATGACATCCCCGGCTTGTATGCGCGAGTCCAGATCGACCCGGGTCAGTTTCTGGCCCTTTCGGGTGATGGTGATCTTTTTGTCGCTACCCGAGTCGGTCAGGCCGCCGGCGCGCGACAACGCCATCCTCAAGGTCATGTCGGCCATGATCCCGAAGGCGCCGGGAGACTTGACCTGACCGGTCACGTAGATGACCTCGGCCGGCGGGCTGTAGATCTTGTCTCCGGGGGCGACCAGCGGGTCGTCCGCGGCGTCGCCGGTCGCCAGGGTCGAGATCAGAATCCGGCGCTCGGCGCCGTGCTGGGGACGAAGGATCACGTAGTCGGCGCCGCCTTCCCGGACGCCGCCCACCCGGGCGACGATTTCCGACAGGTGGTAGGCGCGGTCGACCGGGACCAGGCCGGGCGTGCCGAAGCCGCCCAGAACCGTCACATACCGGCTGGCATAGGAAACCACGTCGACGCGGACGATTGGGTGGGCGAAATAGCCGCCCTTTTCCAGGCTCGAGGCGATCTGGTCGCCGAGCTGCGCCGCCGTCTTGTTCGCCGCGTTGACGGCGCCCAAATATTGAAGCTGGATCATGCCATCCTCGCTGATCCGGGCGCGTGTGGTGTATTCGGATCGGCCGAGCACGCTGACTTCGATCACGTCGGCGGGACCTAGGATGTAGGTTTGATCGGTCGCCGCGTCTCCGCTCGGAGAAGCCGCCGACTCCGCTGTCCCGGCCCTGGCGGATGCGGACGGCGCCGCCGGTTGCGTCGGCGACGTCCGCGCCGGAGCGGGAAGACTGACCGGCGGCGGATTTGCCCCCACCCCCCGGCTCGTGGCGCGCTGAGCCTGGACGCCGGAGCCAACCGTGATCGTCAGCGCTCCAATCAGCGCCAGCATCCTGAACATACGCATTCCTTGGTTCTCCAATGCCTTGTGTATCAGAATTTCGCCCGGGCCGTCAGACCCACACGTGTTTCCGGGTAGCTCAGTCCCGGGAAATTCGCGTCCCGCTGAAGGTGCTCGGCGTTGAGCCCGAGCGATATCCGGCGCGTCAATTTGTACTCCGCGTTACCGAACACCCGGTAGATTTTTTCGTCGGTGATGTCGAAACCGACGGGATAAGGAATGCCATTGTAAGTGTCGTGGGCGATCGACCCGCCGCCGCTCAGAGTGAGTCGGGATGTCATCGTGTATGACAACTGACCTGAATATATATTATCCAATCCAAACGTCGAATTGAGTCGAATCGACGGAACAGTCGCTCGACTGATCAACGCCTGGGCGCCGAGCCGTGGTGAGATTTGATAAGTCAGGCCCGCCGAATACGTCAGACCCGAAAAGCCCCGCGACAAGCCACCTTCGCTATTGAGTTTCGTGTAGGATATCGAACCATTGGCCTGAAGTCTCGAGCCGATGGCGCGGTTATACCTCACGCCTCCCGAGTAAGTCTGATAACCGGTCGATACCGGTACTCCCAGCAACAGCGCCAGCGCGGCGCGATCGGGGTAGTTGGTTTGGGAATAGGCGCCGAACAGAGAGATCGTGCCCAGGATCGGTCGCCTGTAGCCGAGGCCGGCGGCTCCCGAGAATGTTCGCGCATTGGTGTAGCGTTGGACGGGAGAACTGTTTTGGGTCCACGTCTCGGAAACCTGCGCGTTGGACGTCAGGCCGGTGGCCCTGCCGCAATCCGCGGACCCCGAGACCTCTTCGACCTGATAGGCGTTCCGGGTCTGGACGACGGTGGGCGCGCCTGACGGGGTGAGCGCGAGTTCGGATAGGTCCGACTGGGCGCGGCTGTAGGCTCCGGCTACCGTCGTCTGACAAATACCGATAGGCGCGAGCGCGCCCCCGGTCAGGTTGATGTTCTCGCGATTAAGTATCGTGTTGCGGGTGTAGAAGTCGTAACCCGCCGACCCCTGGATGTAGACCGTCTCTCGCCCGATCGGCCGCGCCAGATCGACGTGAATGGCGGGTTCGAATATAATATCCGAATGCCGAAAGCCGCGCCGGCCGCCGTTGCCGATGCCGTAAGCGGCGACGTTGCTGTCGTAGAGAGTCTCGACGGACAGGTCGACGTCCTGGACCCGTCCACCCGGCGCGACCTCCGAAGCCGCGGTCTGGGCTGCGCCCGGCGCCGGCGCCGCGGTCACCGCGAGGGCCAAAAACCCGATCGGGAAACGCAATGCCCTGACCCCACGCGCGAACACCGAGCCCCTTTCCAATCGACCTTGGTCGCCGACCGACACCACTGACGATGAATTCGAGCCTACGATGCTTCACCTATGGAATCGTGAACGCCAAGGCCGGCCTCAGCTCGCGGCGGCGGGCGCCGCCGGAGCCGGCGTGGCGGCGGGTTTCGCGGGCGGCTGCGCATAATCCTTGTTGAATTTAACCGTTGGCGCGGCCTTGGTTATGATCGCGTTGAACTGACGGTTCACCGCCTCCTGGCTACGCTGCTTGGTCAAGAGCTTCTGTGCATAATCCGAGGCCTCCGAACCGGTGAAGGGTTGGATTTTCGTGTCGCGGATCTGGTTGACCAGCAGCATGTTGCCGCGGGGAATGACGAAGATTTCCCCGGACGGAAGCTTGGTGATCGCATCGATCATCCGGGGATCGGCGCCGACCGCGTCGAGATTGCCCGTCGATCTCTGGTGCGGAATTTTCTCGGCGGTCAACTGCGAATCGACCTGTTCCAGCGTCTTCAGCGGCTGAAGAGCCTTGATCACGGCCGGGTCGGTGGGACGCGGCATCTGGATGAAGTCGATCGCGAAGATCTTCCGCTGACTGAAGATGTCGGGATGGGCGGCGACGAAGCGATCCGCCTCTTCGCGCGTGACCGCCGGCACCTGGCCCGCGATTTTGTTCTGCAGGCTCTGGACCAACAACCCGTCGATGAGACGCTTTTTCGCGATCGCGAAGTCGGGCGTCTTGTCGACCCCCTGGTCGATCGCGGCCTTGGCGAGGACGGTGCGGCCGACGATATTCCGGAGAGTCGCCTCCTCGGCCTGCTTCATGGCCTTGGGATCCGAAATCTGCGCCCCGTTCATTTCGGACCGCAGATCGCGAACCGTGATTTCCTGACCCCCGACGGTGGCGGCGACTTGCCCCGTGGGCGCTTTCGGCGCGCCGCCTCCCACGAAGGGGACTTTGCAAGCGCTCAAGGTCGTTGCCGCCAGGACAACCGCCAAGGCCGTCGTGACGCGTACAGGTCTGTTCATGTTGCCGTTGGTCCCGCGCCCATTTTTCTGGTTGGAATTTTACATACATAAGCCCACGAATTGGGTCAATTTCAGCGCGCTGTCCAAGGGCGCGACGGGTTGGCGCACGTTCTTGGGGCCGCGAATGGGAGATTCTTGCAAGTCGAGAGGCGGAGATTATAAACCGAGGTTCGATTCGATGTTTTTGCCTTAAAGAGGGAAACCAAGGATGAAGCTTCAAGTTATGACCGCGGCGTTGCTCGCGGCGACCGCGTTGGCTGGCGGCTCGGCCGTGGCTCAGGCCACGATGCAACCGATCCCAAATCCGCCGGAAAAGGCGATGGGCATGGGCCACAAGCACATGATGAAGCATCACTCGATGAAGAAGCATATGAAGTCCGGCATGTCCAAGGACAGCATGGCGAAGCCATCGACGGATACGACGCCGGCCCCAGCGCCCCAATAGACTTGCACAAACGTGCGCCGGCCGCGCGAATTGCGGGCGGCCGGCGGCGTATTCGGTTAGACGTCTGAGTGATCGCGGTCCGGCGCTCGAGCCGCATGGGGCGCGGCTAGGGCTGTCTCGAACGCCACGAGGCACATTTTGATCGCGCGTAAAGACTTCGTGCTTGGACTGCTCGCCGCCGCCGTCGGTGTGGGGATCGGCTTTGGCGGGTCGGCGCAAACGCGGAATAGTCTTCTTCATACAAAGATATTCTGGGGCGGAGGAGCCCGCTGGCCGACAGGCGGATCGCCTACGGGCCCGATCCGCGACAGTTCGGCGAACTTTGGCTGCCCGCCCGGCCGCGACGCGCGCGCGTCGTCGTGGTGATCCATGGCGGATGCTGGCAGGCCGCGCTTCCCGGCCTGGAACTGATGAACGGGATCGCGGACGATCTCCGGCGCCGCGGCTATGCGGTTTGGAACATCGAGTACCGCCGCCTCGGCCATCCCGGCGGCGGCTATCCGGGCACCTTCGAGGATGTCGGGCGCGCCATCGACTTCCTCAGGGTGATCTCCCGAACCGATCACCTCGATCTCGGCCACGTCGTGGTGCTCGGCCATTCCGCGGGAGGCCACCTCGCGCTCTGGGCCGCCGGGCGCCGGCGGCTTCCGGCGGACAGTCCTCTTCGCGCCTCCCGACCGCTGCGGATCGGCGGCGTGCTGACCCTCGCGGGTATCAACGATCTGGCCGCCTATCGGGCGGAGGGGCCCGACGCCTGCGGCGGGCCTTCCACCATCGATCAACTCGTCGGCGCCGAGCGGCGGCCCGCCGCCAACGTCTATGCCGACACCTCTCCCCCCGATCTTCTGCCGATCGGGACGCGTCAGACCATCGTATCGGGCGACCTGGACCCTATCGTGCCGATGACCTTCGGCCGGGAGTATGTCCGCGCGGCGCGCGCGCGCGGCGACCCGGCGATCGGGATCGATCTCGCCGGCGCCGGACACTACGAGCTGATCGACGCCGACGGCCCCGAGTGGACGGCGATCGCCAGGGCGGTGCGGCGGCTGGCGCGGGGCGGATGGCGCTCGCCCCGCCGAGCCCCTTAAGGATTAGGGCCGGCCTATGCTGGAATAGGTGAACCCGCGCCGCCGCGCATCCTCGGGACGATAGATGTTCCGGAGGTCGATCAATGTCGGCGTACGGACGAGTTCGCGGACCCGGTCCAGATCCATCGCCCTGAACTGATCCCATTCGGTCAGAATGACCACCGCGTCGGCGTCGGCGACCGTCTCGTAGGGGCCGTCGGCGAAGACCACGTCCGGCAGGAGAGGCCGCGCTTCCCCGCCTTGGGGATCGTAGGCGCGTACGATGGCGCCTGCGGCGATCAGAGCCGGGACGATGGCCAGCGACGGCGCGTCGCGCATATCGTCCGTGTTCGGTTTGAAGGTCAGGCCCAGCACCGCGATGGTCTTGCCGGAAACGTCGCCGCCCATCGCCGCGACGATCCGCTTGGCCATGCCTCGCTTGCGCTCGTCGTTGACGCGATTGGCGGTTTCGATCAGGCGGGACGGCGCGCCGGCGTCCGCCGCCGTGCGGGTCAGGGCCAGGGTGTCCTTGGGAAAGCACGAACCGCCATATCCCGGCCCGGCGTGCAGGAATTTCGAACCGATGCGGTTGTCGAGGCCGATACCGCGCGCGACCTGCTGAACGTCGGCGCCGACCTTCTCGCACAGGTCGGCCATCTCGTTGATGAAGGTGATCTTCATCGCCAGGAACGAATTGGCGGCGTATTTGATCAGTTCGGACGTCCGCCGGTCGGTGAACACTATCGGCGTCTCGCCGATGAACAGGGGGCGATAGAGTTCCGACATCACGGCGCGGGCGCGGTCGTCCTGAACCCCGACCACCACGCGGTCCGGCCGTTTAAAGTCGCCGATCGCCGAGCCCTCGCGAAGGAACTCCGGGTTGGAGACCACGGCGACATCCGCCTCCGGACAGGTCTGGCGGACGATCGATTCGATCTCGTCCCCGGTGCCGACCGGCACGGTCGATTTGGTGACGAGCACGGTCGCGCCGCGAAGTAGGGGCGCGATCTCACGCGCCGCCGCGTAGACGAAACTGAGGTCGGCGTAGCCGTCGCCCCGTCGCGAGGGCGTGCCGACGGCGATGAACACCGCGTCGGCGACGGGGATCGCCTCTTCTCCGTCGGTGGCGAAGACCAGCCGGCCCTCGGCGACATTGCGCGCGACCAGGCTGTCGAGTCCCGGCTCGTAGATCGGCATGACGCCCTGGCGCAGGCGCTCGATCTTACCCGCATCCTTGTCGATGCAGGTCACCGTGTGACCGAAATCCGCGAAACAAACGCCGGACACGAGCCCGACATAGCCCGTCCCGATCATCACCACCCGCATACCGTTCGAATGCTCCTGAAAGGGGATTCCGCCTCGCCCCGCGTGGCGGGCGGCTTATGACACGGATCGCCCGGGAGAACAGCACAGGGCGCGAAGAGCGCCGAATCCGACGTTCGACCGTCGCGCATCGCGGCCCCGGCGCGCTATATTGAGGCCATGCAGGACTCCCGATTCATCAAGGTTCGCGGCGCGCGCGAGCACAACCTCAAGGACGTCAACGTCGACATCCCGCGCGGGGAGCTGGTCGTCCTGACCGGGTTGTCGGGATCCGGAAAAAGCAGCCTGGCGTTCGACACCATCTATGCCGAGGGCCAGCGGCGCTATGTCGAGAGCCTGTCGGCCTACGCCCGCCAGTTCCTCGAACTGATGAGCAAGCCGGATGTCGACCTGATCGAGGGCCTGTCGCCGGCGATCTCGATCGAACAGAAGACCACCAGCCGCAATCCGCGCTCCACGGTGGGCACGGTGACCGAGATCCACGACTACATGCGCCTGCTGTGGGCCAGGGTCGGCGTGCCCTATTCGCCGGCGACCGGCCTGCCGATCGTCAGCCAGACCATCAGCCAGATGGTCGACAAGCTGACCGCCTTGCCCGACGGCACGCGGCTGTATCTGCTCGCTCCCGTCGTTCGCGGGCGCAAAGGCGAATACCGCAAGGAGATCGCCGACTGGCGGCGCGCCGGCTATCAGCGGCTGAAGATCGACGGGACCTACTATCCCATCGAGGACGCGCCCGCGCTGGAGAAGACCTTCAAGCACGACATCGACGTGGTGGTGGACCGGCTGGTGCTCAAACCCGGCCTGGACACCCGCTACGCCGACAGCCTGGAGCAGGCCCTGCGCCTCGCCGACGGCATCGCGGTGGCCGAATGGGCTGATGCGCCCGAGGGTGAAGACGCCCAGCGCCTCATCTTCTCCGAGAAGTTCGCCTGCCCCGTTTCCGGCTTCTCCATCGCCGAGATCGAGCCGCGCCTGTTCTCGTTCAACAACCCCGCCGGCGCCTGCCCGGCCTGCGACGGCCTGGGCGTCAAGCTCGGTTTCGATCCCGACCTCATCGTGCCGGACAAGGACAAGGCTTTGCACAAGGGCGCGATCGCGCCGTGGTCGAAAGGTCCCTCGCCGCTCTACACCCAGACGCTCCAGGCGCTGGCGCGGCACTTCAAGTTCTCGATGGACGAGCCGTGGTGGAAGCTGCCGGAAGCCGCGCGAAAGATCGTGCTCTACGGCTCGAAGGGCGAAAAGCTGAAGTTCGTCTATGACGACAACGCCCGCAAATACGAGGTCAACAAGACCTTCGAAGGCGTGCTGCCCAATCTCGAGCGCCGCTGGCGCGAAACCGATTCGGCCTGGGTCCGCGAGGAGCTCGGCCGCTACCAGTCCGAGAGCCCGTGCGAGGTTTGCCATGGCGCGCGCCTCAAGCCGGAAGCACTGGCGGTGAAGATCGACGGCCAGAACATCGCCGAGGTTTCGCGCCTGGCGATCCGTCCCGCCCGGGACTGGTTCTCGGCCCTGGAGGAAAAACTCTCCGACAAGGACCTCGAGATCGCCCGGCGCATCCTCAAGGAGATCAACGACCGCCTGCGCTTCCTGGTCGACGTCGGCCTAGACTACCTCAACCTGTCACGCGGTTCCGGCACCCTTTCCGGCGGCGAGAGCCAGCGCATCCGCTTGGCCAGCCAGATTGGCTCGGGCCTGACCGGCGTGCTCTACGTGCTCGATGAGCCCTCGATCGGCCTGCACCAGCGCGACAACGCCCGGCTGCTGGTCAGCCTCAAGGGCCTGCGCGATCTCGGCAATTCCGTGCTGGTGGTCGAGCACGACGAGGAGGCGATCCTCAGCGCCGACTATGTCATCGACATGGGCCCGGCCGCCGGGATCCACGGCGGCGAGGTCGTCGCCGAGGGCCGGCCGCGCGACATCATGGACAATCCGAACAGCCTGACCGGCCAATACCTGACCGGCCAACGCGAGATCGCGGTGCCCACCGAACGCCGGCCATTCTCCAGGAAGCGGATGCTTCGGGTCATCGGCGCAGCCGGCAACAATCTCAAGGGCGTCACCGGCGAGATCCCGGTTGGCGTCTTCACCTGCATCACCGGCGTCTCCGGCGGCGGCAAGAGCACCTTCACCATCGAGACGCTGTACAAGGCCGCCGCGCGAAGGCTCAACAACGCCGCCGACGCGCCGGCCTCGCACGAGCGGATCGAGGGGCTGGAGAACTTCGACAAGGTCATCGACATCGACCAGAGCCCGATCGGCCGCACGCCGCGCTCCAACCCCGCGACCTATACCGGCGCCTTCACCTGCATCCGCGACTGGTTCGCCGGCCTGCCCGAGGCCAAGGCGCGGGGCTACGGACCCGGCCGCTTCAGCTTCAACGTCAAGGGCGGCCGCTGCGAAGCCTGTCAGGGCGACGGCCTGATCAAGATCGAGATGCACTTCCTGCCGGATGTCTACGTCACCTGCGACGTCTGCAAGGGCAAGCGCTACAACCGCGAGACCCTGGAGATCCACTTCCGCGGCAAGAGCATCGCCGACGTGCTCGACATGACCGTCGAGGAAGCGGCCGACATGTTCAAGGCCGTGCCGCCGATCCGCGACAAGATGGAGACGCTGAAACGCGTCGGCCTCGGCTACATCAAGGTCGGCCAGCAGGCGACGACCCTGTCCGGCGGCGAGGCCCAGCGCATCAAGCTCTCGAAGGAACTCAGCAAGCGCGCCACCGGCCGCACCCTCTACATCCTCGACGAACCGACCACCGGCCTGCACTTCGAGGACACCCGCAAGCTGCTCGAAGTGCTCCACGAACTGGTCGATCAGGGCAACACCGTGGTGGTGATCGAACACAACCTGGACGTCGTGAAGACCGCCGACTGGGTCCTCGACTTCGGCCCCGAAGGCGGCGACGGCGGCGGCGAGATCGTCGCGGTCGGCTCGCCGGAAGCGATCGCCGCGACACCGGAAAGCTGGACCGGGCGGTTTTTGCATCCGGTGCTGGAGGCACACCGCAAACGCGAACCGACGCCCAAGCGTCGGGCGCGAGTCACCGCCTGAGCGCTTCTCCGCCGGAGCGCGGGCATCCTGCCCACTCTTTCGTAAGATGCGGGCAGGATGCCCGCGCTCCGGAAAGTCCGATTACGATTGCGAGGGGATTTGGCAACTCACCTACTCCTCACCCGCCCTCTTCGCGGGGGAGGTGGCGCGCGCTCTTTCTTGCGCGTGACGGAGGGGGCGCAAGGCCGCGCGCCGGGTGTTTGGCGACGAGCGTCGGCGCTGAGAACAGATCGCGGGGGTTTCGTTGTGGCGGCCGACGCCCCCTCCGTCGCGGCGCAAGAGGGCGCCGCGCCACCTCCCCCGTGAAGAGGCACGGGGGAGGAGTAATTTTGCGGATTGCGAAACTTCGTGCTTGACGATGTTATTTTCATAATGCAATCTATGCGGAATGACCGCCGCCTCCGCCCCTCCAACCGCCGCGCTTGTCGCCGAGGCGATCGCCCGCATCGAGGAGCGGCGGGACGCGCTCGATCGGCTGGCGGACCAAGGGATGGCGATGGCCGAGCGGCTCGCCGCCGGTGAGCATGTCGAGATTGCCGGCCGCAAACCCTTCTCCGATCCGGCGCGCGCCTTCGCGGTGATCTCGCGGGCGGTGCGCCTGTGCCTGGCCCTCGCCAGCCGCCTCGACGAAGAGCTCATCGCCCTGCTGCGGGGCGGACCGATTCCGGATCTCGCCATCCTGAAGTCGGAAGCGCCGGCCGTGGTGAAGGCGCCTACCGCCGAGCCGGACGCTCCTGTCGCCGTTGCTAGCCCCCGCGAGCGCATCGCCCGCGCGGTCGACGCCGCCATCGAGGCCGAAGCCGGCGACCGCGAGGTTTCAGAGCGCCAGCGCGCTTACGTCCAGGACCACCTGATCGAGGGCGAGGACTACGACGCCCTGCTCCACCAGCCCTGGCGCGTCGTCGTCCAGGCGATCTGCTCCGACCTGGGGCTGCATCCCGACTGGGATGGGTGGGATGGCGAAATAGGGTTCGTCGCCGCGAGACCTCCAACCGCCGAACTCTCGGAGCGCCGCCGTCCGACTCATCCCACCGTCATCCCGCACGAAGTGGACCCCGGACTTGATCCGGGGGGAGCGGAGATGCGGGAACCAGCTCCGCTCCTTCCGGAGAGGCCTGACTAGATCCCGCATCTACTCCCGGATCAAGTCCGGGATCGCTTCGCTGCGTTGCGTGCGGGATGACGGGAGTGGGTGGGCGCTGGCGCGACTGAACCTCTGGCGAGGAACCCCGTTGGTGTCGTAACGGGGATTTCATGGCCGAGCAGGACACATCGAAGGACGAGAACGCGCCTCCGAAGAGCGACGACGCCTCGAAGGACGACAAGCCGAAGGACGACGGGCAAAAGGGCGAGTCGGGCGACGCCAAGAAGGGCGACGACGACAAGCCGAAGGAGAAGAAGAAGGGCCTTCTGCAGCGCCCCATCCTCCTGGGTTCGATGATCCTCGTGCTGGTCGCCGCGGCCGTCGGGGGCCTGCTCTGGTGGCTGCACGCCCGGAACTTCGAGGCGACCGACGACGCCTTCATCGACGCGCACATCGTCCGCCTCGCGCCGCAGACCAGCGGACGGGTCACCGCCGTCTATGTCGACGACAACGCCCTGGTCGAGGCCGGACATCCGATCATCGACATCGACTCCTCGGATGTCCGCACCCGGGTCGCCCAGGCCGAGGCGCAGAAGTCCCAGGCCCAGGCGGGCGTCGACAACGCCCGCGCCCAGATCGTGGTCAACGAGGCGGACTACCGCCAGTCGGTCTCCGATCTGGCGGCCGCCGAGGCGGTGGCGGCGAAAGCGGCGCAGGATCTGGCGCGTTATCGCGCGCTGACGGCGATCAACCCCGCCGCGGTGGCCCCCCAGCAAATCGATCAGGCCGTGGCCACGGCGCGGCAGACCGCCGCCCAACGCGACTCGTCGCGCAAACTGATCCAGACCCGCAAAGCCCAGATCGCGGCGAGCCGCACCCAGGTCGCCTCGAGCCTCGATCAGGTAAAGGCCGCCGACGCCTCGCTCCAGGAAGCCAACGTGAACCTCGGCTACAACCGGCTGGTCGCCCCGATCGCCGGCCACGTCACGCAGAAGACGGTGGCGGTGGGCGCCTACGTTCAGGCCGGCACCCAGCTCCTGGCGATCGTCCCGCTTCAGGTCTGGGTCACCGCGAACTTCAAGGAGACCCAGCTTGCCCTCATGCGGGTGGGCCAGCCGGTGACCGTGAAAGTGGACGCCTGCCCGGGCGGCAAGGTCACCGGCCGGGTCGACTCGATCCAGCGCGGCGCTGGCCAGGCGTTCGGCATTCTCCCGCCGGAAAACGCGACGGGAAACTATGTGAAGGTCGTCCAGCGGGTTCCCGTCAAGATCGTCCTCGACCGCTATCCGCATGAGTGTCCGTTGGGACCCGGAATGTCGGTCAGCCCGAAGGTCAGGGTGCGGGACTGATGGCCGAACGCGGCGAAGCCGGCTCGGCGGGAGAGCAGGCCCAGGACGGCTGGACACCGGAGCGCTCGGTCGCCGGCGACCGTAACCCGTGGACCATCGTGGCGGTGATCTCGATCGCCACCTTCATGACCGTGCTCGACACCTCCATCGTCAATGTCGCGCTCAATCACATCGCCGGCGGCCTGGCGGTCAGCTTCGACGAGGCGACCTGGGTCTCGACGACGTTCCTGGTGTCCACCGCCATCGTCATCCCGATCTCGGGCTGGCTGGCCGACGTGATCGGCCGCAAGCGCTATTACATGATCTCCGTCGCGGTCTTCACCCTGTCGTCGTTCGCCTGCGGCATCGCGCCCAACCTGCCGCTGCTGATCCTCGCGCGGATCATCCAGGGCGCGGCGGGCGGAGGTCTCGCCGCCGCCGAGCAGTCGATGCTGGCCGACACCTTCCCCCCGCAGCAGCGGGGTATCGCCTTCGCCGCCTACGGCCTGGTGGTGATCCTGGGACCCGTCGTGGGGCCGGTCGTCGGCGGCTTCATTACCGACACCAGTTCGTGGCGCTGGTGTTTTCTGATCAACGTGCCGATCGGCATGCTGTCGCTGTTCCTGGTCAACATGCTCGTCGACGAGCCAAAGGCGCTGATCGACGACCGGAAGAAGCTGCTTTCCAAAGGACTGCGCGTCGACGTCGTCGGCTTTGTCCTGGTCGCGCTCTTTTTCGGCTGCCTGGAGGTGACGCTGGACCGCGGGCAGACCGACGACTGGTTCGCCAGCCCGCTGATCACGGTGACCGCGATCACCGCCGCGGTGTCGCTGTTCCTGTTCGTTCCATGGGAACTCACGCGGGACGAGCCCATCGTGCCGATCGCCATGTTCGGCCGGCGCAACTTCGGCATCGCCAGCCTCTTTCTATTGTTGACCGGGGTCATCGTGTTCGGCAGCACCCTGTTCATCCCGCAACTTCTGCAACAGGTGATGGGATACACCGCCACCGACGCCGGACTGGCGCTGACGGCGGGGGGCGTCGCGACCCTGATCGCCATGCCGATCGTCGGTATTCTGTCCGGCAAGGTCGACGCGCGCTACCTGATCGGCGGCGCCTTCGTGGTCGAAGGGCTCGCCCTGCTCAACATGAGTCACCTGAACACCAATATGTCGTTCGGCGACGCGGCGCTGGCCCGCACCTATCAGGCGGTGGGTCTGCCATTCCTGTTCGTGCCGATCAGCGCGGTGGCCTACGTCGGGCTGAAGCCGTCGGAGAACAACCAAGCGTCGGCGCTGATGAACGTCGCGCGGAATTTCGGCGGGACCCTCGGTATCTCGTCGGTGCAGACCATGCTCGCCCGGCGGTCGCAATGGCATCAGGCGCGGCTGGTCGAAACCCTCGATCCGCTCAATCCGAACTACGACTTCGGCATCGGCCAATACGCGCGCGCGCTCGGCCAACAGACGGCGACGGTCGGCGACACGCCCACCACCGTGCTGGCGTCGCTTTACCGCACGATGCAGCGGCAGGCCCTGATGCTGTCCTATATCGACGTCTTCCACGTGCTGACGATCGTCGTGTTCGCCGCCATTCCCCTGCTGTTCCTGATGCGCGGGAGCAAGGGCGGCGCCTCCGCGGGTGGCGCATGACCGCGGCGTTCAAGGCTTCGCTCGGCGTGCTCGCGCCGATTCTCCTGATGACGACAGCGTGCACGGTAGGACCCAACTTCAAGGCGCCGCAACTCCCGACCCCGCCGGCCTACGCGGAAGCGCGGTCGACCGAGCGCCTCGCGATCAATCCGGCCGACGCCGATCTGTCGGCGTGGTGGACGCAGTTCAACGATCCCCTGCTCGACGCTCTCGTCAAGGAGGCTCTCGCCGACAACCCGGACCTGAAGACCGCGGCGTCTCGCGTGCGCGAGTCCCGTGAGCGGGAGACGGTGGCGGCGGCCGCCGAATATCCCACGCTCAGCGGATCGGCCAACGCGCTGACACTCAACTCCAATCGGAAGTCCGGATCGGGCGGAGCGCCGGGCGGGTCCGGCGGTTCGGGAGGCTCCGGCGGAGCGCTGGGCCTGCCGATCCCGTCGCACCTCAATCTGTATTCGGCGGGCTTCGACTCGTCATGGGAACTCGACCTGTTCGGCGGGACCCGGCGGAGCATCGAGGAAGCCCGGGCGAACACCGACGCCAGCCGCTGGGCCGAGCGGGACACGCGGGTGACGCTCGTGTCGGAGGTCGCCAACGACTACCTGACCCTGCGCGCCCTCCAGGCCCGGATCGCCGTCGGCCAGGCGGAACTGAAGCGCCAGCGCGACCTGTTCACCCTGGTCGCGGCCCGGCGCAAAACCGGGTTCGTCACCAACCTCGACGTCAACCAGCAGTCGACGCAGGTCGCCACGGCCGCCGCGCAGATCCCGCAACTCGACGCCCAGGCCAAGGCTCAGGTCCACGCCATCGGCGTCCTGCTCGGCAAGCCGCCGGAGGCGCTCGCCCAGCGCCTGGCCGCGACGGGCGCCGCGATCCCGCCACCCCCGCCGACACTTCCGACCGGTCTGCCGTCCGAACTTCTGCGTCGACGACCCGACATCCGCCAGGCCGAGCGCAAGCTGGCGGCGAGCAACGCGGAGATCGGCGTCCAGACCGCGGCGCTCTATCCAAAGGTCGACCTGATCGGGCTGGCGAGTTTCGCCGGAACCTCGCTCGACGGCCTGTTCTCCCGCCACAACCTCACATCGGTCGGACTGGCCATGGGCAGCGTGCCGATCTTCGACGCCGGCCGCGCCCACGCGTCGGTCCGTGTCGCGCGGGAGGAGAACCGGCAGGCCGAGATCGCCTATCAAATCACGATCCTGGTCGCCCTGCGCGAGGTCGAGGACGATCTGGCGCGCTACACCGCCGAGGAAAGCCGGCGCGCCAACCTCGCCCAATCGGTCGGGTCGGCCCAAAACTCTCTCCGGATCGCCGAGGATCAGTACCGCACCGGCTTCGTCACCTTCATCAACGTCCTGAGCGCGGAAACGACCCTGCTCAACGCCGAGGATCAGCTCACCCAGTCGGACGCGCAGGTGGCGACGGACCTGGTGGCGATCTATAAGGCGCTGGGAGGCGGGTGGAGCGTGTAAATACCGGATCGCAATAATCTTGACTCCTCTCCCGCTCATCCCGGCGAATGAGCCTGCGAAGCAATCGAGGCGCAGGGCGCATTCGTCCTTCTCCCCTTGCGGGAGAAGGTGGCGGCGAAGCCGACGGTTGAGGGGTCGCGCTGGCCTATCCGAGTGATTCAACGACTTGAACGGAGAAGAGACGTCGACCCCTCATCCGACCGCCTTTGGCGGCCACCTTCTCCCGCAAGGGGAGAAGGACGACTTTGTGCGGCGCGCCGACTGCTTCACACGCTCGAATGCCCGGACGAGCGGAATGTAATCGTGGGCCATGCTTCTTAAGGATACAAGGAAAGCAACGCGATGAAGCTCTACGGCGCGCCGATGCCGGCGCCGAACCCGCGCCGCGTGCGGATGTTCCTGGCCGAGAAAGGCGTCGACCTGCCCGAGACGCGGATCGACTTGATGAAGCGCGAGCACAAGTCTCCCGAGCATCGCGCGCGAAATCCGCTCGGCCAGATCCCGACCTTGGAGCTGGACGACGGGACCACGATCTCCGAGACGGTGTCGATCTGCCGCTATTTCGAGGCGACCCAGCCGGAGCCGCCGCTGTTCGGGACGACGCCGTTCGAGATCGCCACCATCGACATGTGGATCCGCCGCATCGAGTTCGTGGTGATGACGCCGGTGGGCAACTACTGGCGTCACGCCCATCCGCGCACCGCCGCCCTGCTGACCCAGTTCAAGGATTTCGGCCAGTCGAACGTCGAGACCTACGCCGGCGCGCAGAAGTTCCTGAACCGGGAACTCGAAGACCGCGACTATATCGCCGGCGACGCCTTCAGCATGGCCGACATCTGCGCCCTGTCCACCGTCGACTTCGCGACCTGGATCGGCCTGCCGCTGGACCCGGAGTGGTCAAACCTCGCCGCGTGGCGCGCCCGCGTTTCCGCCCGGCCAAGCGCCTCCGCTTGAAACGGCCCAAGGCGTGGCGGGATCGGGCCTGACGATCGCCGCATAAGCCACCGCCTGGCAGGCGCAGACCAAGATCAGCGGGATGACGAAGAGAACGGCCAGCAGAAGAGCCGCGACCCCCGCGAGCGCGAAGAGCGCGGCCCGACCCAAGAGATCAAGATGACGGGCGGCGATCACCTCCGCCAGTTGTCCGACGAGAAATAGACCCAGAGCCACCGCGATGAAAACAGCGACGATCTGCAACGCCAAATAGAAGTAGCTGATCAGCAGACGCCTGAAATTGCCTCGGGTCAGACGCCAGTAGTCGAAGAAATGGAACCGCCCCTCGGCGAAGGTGTGCACCGGAGCCAGTGAAAGCCGCACGCCGATCCAGGCATCGATGCAGACCGTGGCCGCCGTTCCCAGCAGAACGACCCAGTGGCCGGAGGCCGGCACGGTCGCCAATATCGGCTTGGCGACGAGCAGCAGGATCAGGCTTGGGACGCCGCCGAACGCCAACAGCACGATGGTGGCGCCGATCGTCACGACCGCCAGCCGCGCCTCGTCGGCGCCGAGCTTGAACAGGCGCCAGCCATGTTCCGCCGGTGTGAGCACGGCGCGGAACAGCGTCGCGGTCGACATCATGATGAGCGCGAAAATCGTCGTGACCAGAAGCGGCCAGAGCGGCCCGAAGCGCGCGATCAGGGCGCCCGCACCGGCCTTGGCGAGCAGCGGCGCCGGCTGATGTCCGACCGTCACAAGCTGCACGACCGTGACGACCACCAGCGCCAACATCCAGATGGCGATCCAACCCAGGGTGGCGGTCGGCTCGCGCCGGATCACCCGAAGACCCTCGGTCGCGGCGTTGAGCGGTGAGAAAGTCGTCATGGCGTCGGCAAGGGCGAACGATGGCGATAGAAGTAACTCAGCGCGCCCACGTTCAATGGCGCCCACAAGCCGACCAGAAGAACCAGGCCGGTCAGAGACGCGATCCCGCCGGCCGACGTCGGCGCAAGCGAACGCGTTCCGGAAAACGCCGCGGCGACCGGGGTCACGACGACAAGGCTCAGGATCAAGCGGGCGACGATCAGGCTCCAGCCGGCGCCTCGGGTCAAAGGCCAGGTCGAGATCATCAGAACCCGGCGCTCGGCGACCGTGGCGGCGGCGCCCAGAGACACCCGCGACGACAGCCAAAGCAAGCTCAGGGCGCCGACCCCGAGCACGGCCGCGCTGCCGACCAGCACCGGCCCGCCCGCCGTCCAGGTCGACGCATTCGCCGGATCGAACCCGGGGTTGGCGAACGCCATCCCATACGCCGCCCCTAGTCCCACGACGAAGATCAAAAGGGCGGGGACAGCGAGAAAGATGGCGGTGAGAAGGCCCACGACGACCAGCCGCACATAGCGCGCGCCGCCGTCGGTCACCGTGGGTTCAGGCGGCGCGTCATCGATCGCCGAGGTGTAGAGCGGCCCCTGCACAAGAGGGACGAAGACCATAAACGCCACAACGATCACGGATGAAAGCGAGGACGATGGACCGGCGGCGATGAGGCCGGCGATACCCGCGGCGGCGGTGACGGCGACGACGATCACGAACCACGGCCGGCTCCAGGCGCGCTGCAAAAAGACCACCGCCGCTCGCAGGCTCTCCAGGATCAACCGCCGACCTCCGACCACCGCTCTTCTGTGCCGGAGTCGCCGGGGCGGCGCCAGCCCGACGGCTGTGCGCGTTGACGCGCCATCGCGGGCGCGACTTTCAAGAGCCATGCCGCGCGCCTACAACCCGGCTCCATGACCACGGACATCCACATCATCGGCGGCGGTCTGGCCGGGTGCGAGGCGGCTTGGCAGGCAGCCAACGCCGGCGCGCGGGTGACGCTGCACGAGATGCGTCCCGCGGTGGCGACCGACGCCCACCACACCGACTTCCTTGCCGAACTCGTCTGCTCCAACTCCTTCCGCTCGGACGACTGGGCGTACAACGCCGTCGGCCTGCTCCACGCCGAGATGCGGCGGCTGGACTCGCTGATCCTGAGCTGCGGCGATGCACACCAGACCCCGGCCGGCGGCGCGCTGGCGGTCGACCGCGATGGGTTCGCCGGGGAAGTCACCGCCCGGATCTCGGCTCATCCGCTGATCGTCATCGAGCGCGGTGAGGTCGGCGCGCCGCCCGCCGATTGGCGCAGCGTGATCGTCGCCACCGGCCCGCTCACCTCGCCCGCGCTCGCCACGTTCATCACCGGCCTGACCGGGGAGGACCAACTGTCGTTCTTCGACGCCATCGCCCCGATCGTCCACTTCGACAGCATCGACATGTCCAAGGCCTGGAAGCAGTCGCGCTACGACAAGCAGGGGCCGGCCGGCGACGACGCCGCCTACATCAACTGCGCCATGGATCGCACGCGGTACGAGGCTTTCATCGACGCGCTGCTCGCCGGCCCCAAGACCGAGTTCAAGGACTGGGAGCACGTGCCCTATTTCGACGGCTGCCTGCCGATCGAGGTGATGGCGGCGCGTGGCCGCGAGACCCTGCGCTATGGTCCGATGAAGCCGGTCGGGCTGACCAACAGCCACGATCCCGCCGATCGTCCGTACGCCGTGGTCCAGCTTCGCCAGGACAATGCGCTCGGCACGTTGTGGAACATGGTCGGCTTCCAAACCAAGCTGAAGCACGCCGCCCAGACCGAGGTGTTCCGCATGATCCCGGGCCTGGAAAGCGCGGTCTTCGCGCGGCTCGGCGGGCTGCACCGCAACACCTTCATCGACAGCCCGCGCGTGCTGGACGGCGCGCTCCGTCTCAAGGCCGACCCGCGCCTGCGCTTCGCCGGCCAGATCACCGGCGTCGAGGGCTATGTCGAGAGCGCGGCGATCGGCCTGCTCGCCGGCCGGATGGCGGCGGCCGAGGTCCACGGCCGCGTGCTGGAGCCGCCGCCGCCGACCACGGCGCTCGGCGCCTTGCTCGGCCACATCACCGGCGGGCACCTCGATGGCGCGAAGGGGTCGTTCCAACCGATGAACATCAACTACGGCCTGCTGCCGCCCATGGAGGCGCCGAAACGCTCATCCGACGGCAAGCCGTTCGCGCGCGGCGAGCGAGGTCGGGCGAAGAAGCGGGCGATGAGCGTCAGGGCGTTGGAGGATTTGGCGGGCTGGGCGGTCTCGACCCGTCAGAGCGACCCGGTCAGCACGGCGGCGATGAGCCGGAACCTGGACCTGATCGCCGAAGGAGTTTTCTCCACCATATAATCCCGCGCCAGCGCAACGTGGGCGACGGCCGGAAATGCCTGGGATGGCAGACGCCGCGCCGCGCGTCCGGCGATCACCAGACGTTCGCCCACCGCCTTACGATCGAACCCGGCCTCTCCGACTTCGGCCCACACTTCCCCCGCCGGCCGCGCGGCTTCCGCTGTCTCCGCATCGACAAGCATCGACGCGGCGCAGACGGCGGCCGATCCGCCCGAGAGGCGCACGGCGGATGCGAGGTCGGAACCGGGCTGCCCCAGCGCCTCGATACGACCGGCGATCATCGCCTCCAAGAGCTCCCGTCCAAGCGACCTGCGGCGCACCGCTCCGGCGATCGCGCGCGCCGTGGGATGCGCGCGGACGGTCCGGCCCTCGAAGATCTCATCCACGACCTCGCGCCACCAGGTCAGGCGGATTTCGGCGATCAGCGGATTGCTCGCCACCTTCGGCGCGCGCGCCAATTCATGGTCGAAGGCGTAGAGCGCGATGACGTCGGCGCGCGCCTCGCGGTCGGCGATGAAGCGGCTGGAGAGCCAGCGGTGCGGGTCGACCCGGCGAACGAGGGAGTCGAGATCGTCCCCCTGCTCCACCGTCTCCGCCTTCAATTCAGCGGTAGAGTGACTGGTACATCGCCATGGAGGTCAGCATCGGCAGGGACAACAGCACGTTGGTCCGCGAACCCAGCATAGCCAGCCGCGCGGCCTTGGCCTTCTGATCGGCGGAGCCGTCCTTGATGCCGAGGGCGACTTTCTGGTTCGGCCAGATGACGCCCCAAACGTCGAGGAACATGATCAGCGCCAGCCAGACCCCGATGCCCATCAGGGTGAAGCCGCGCTTGCTCGAGTCGTAGCCGCCGGCGAAACCGAACGTCAGCACGTTCACCGCGTATTTGTGACCGTTCAGGCCGAGGATGCCGAAGCCGGCGAGCACGGTGAACAGCGCCGCCCAGCGGAACCAAAACAGCGCCTCGGGCGCGATGTATTTCGAAATGGCGGGTCTCAGCTCGACCGGAATTTCCGGCATCTTCCGGATCTGGACGAAGTTGAAATAATACAACAGACCGATCCACAGGATGCCGAACACCACATGCATCCAACGGAACACCGCCTGCCAGAAAACGGCGTCCACGCCATGCGGGCTGTGGCTGTAGGCGAACAGCATGATCGCGGCGAGCAATGCGCTTAGAATCACGGTGTTGCGGAAATTGGAAAGCAGCGCGCCCATCGGCGAATCCCCTGACGAAGCGCTTCAAGCGCTGCCGTGACGATAACCGTATCGCCCTAGTCCCGCAAAGCCGCCGTCACACCGCGATCAGGGCGACGGCGAACCGCCGCCCCTGAGTAGCGAGCACGCCGTAGGTCTGGGCCGCCGCCGGTGTCGACATGAACTCCAGGCCGAGGCCCGCCGCGCGCACGGCGTCGCGGATCGACCGCGCCGGAAGCGTCTGCGTGTGTCCGGTCCCGAGAAGCACGAACTCCGAGACCGCGACGCCCGCCTTCAGGATCTCGGCAAGGTCCTTTGGGGTCACCTCGGAGAGCGAGGACGGCCGCCAATCGAGCGCCTCGTCGCCGAGCAGGAGCAGCGATCCCGGCCGCCACACGCCGGAGACCCGGAAGCCGCCGCCGCCGAAGCTGTCGATCGTCGGCGGCTCGCGCACGACAGCCGCCTTTAAGGACGCGCCGGCTGCGGCGCGATCGGCACGGCGGGCTCGTCGCGCTTCCTCGCGCCCCACAACAGGATGATCGGCGAGGCGACGTAGATCGAAGAATAGGTTCCGATCACGATGCCGAACAACAGCACGATCGACAACGGCCGCAGTGACTCGCCGCCGAACACCGCGAGACCGGAGAGCGCGAGAAGCGCGGTCAGGCCGGTGATCACCGTCCGGGTCAGGGTCTCGTTGACCGACAGATCGATCAGCTCCCGCAGGGGCATGCGCTTGAACTTGCGCCGGTTTTCGCGCAGCCGGTCGAACACGACCACGGTGTCGTTCATCGAATAGCCGATGATGGTCAGCAGCGCCGCGACGATGTTCAGGCTGAATTCCAGTCGCAGCAGCAGGATCAGACCGAACGACAGGGTCACGTCGTGGAACAGGGCGACCACGGCGCCCAGGCCGAACTGCAGCTCGAACCTAAACCAGATGTAGAGCAGCATCAGCCCGATCGCCGCAAGCAAAGCCTCGACGCCCTTGACCTTGAGCTCGTCCGAAACCTCCGGGCCGACGACGTCGGTGCGCGAGAACGTCACCTGGCCGAGCGCCTGCGTCACGGCCGCTTTCACCCGGGTCACCGTCTGGCCGGAGTCGGCGCCGGACGGCGTCTGGAAGCGCGCGATGGCGTCGTTGGGCTTGCCGAAGGTCTGCACCTGAACGTCGCCGAGGTTGAGGCCGTTGAGCACGCCGCGCACCTTGCCGAGATCGACCGGCCTGGCGCCGGTGTTCAACTCCAACACCGTGCCGCCCTTGAACTCGATGCCGAGATTCAGGCCCGGCTTCCAGGCGCCGACGGCGGTGCCGATGACCCCGATCAGGGATAGGGTGGCGAACAGGCGAGCGAGCCTGACGAACTTGAAGTGGGTCTGGGTCGGCAGCAGCTTGATCAGCGGCCAGCCACGTGGCGGTCCCGCCGCGATCGGCAGCGCCTTGGCGCGGGTGGCGCGGAACCACCAGGCGATCAGCACCTGGGTGATCAGGACGGCGGTGAACACCGAGGTGATCACCCCGATGAACAGGGTCCAGGCGAAACCCTTCACCGGTCCCGAGCCGAACTGGAACATGATGATCGAGGCGACCAGGGTGGTCACATTGGCGTCGATGATCGTGGTCAGGGCGCGCTTGAAGCCGGCGTCGGCGGCGCTCATCGCCTGCCTGCCGCTCCTCACCTCGTCTCGCATGCGCTCGTAGATCAGCACATTGGCGTCAACGGCGACCGCGAGGGTCAGCACCAGTCCGGCGATGCCGGGCAGGGTCAGCGTCGCCTGGGTCAGGCTCATTGCGCCGACGATCATCAGGCCGTTGATGACCAGGGCGACCGCCGCGAAGCCGCCGAACAGGCCATAGCTCAGGATGATAAAGGCGAAGATCAGCGCCGCGCCGATCAGGATCGAGACCTGACCGGCCTTGACCGCGTCTGCCCCGAGTTCCGCGCCCACGGTGTGCTGGGCGATGACGTTCAGCGGCGCCGGCAGTGCGCCGGACTTGAGCAGCAGCGCGAGGTTGTGCGCGGACTCTTCGGTGAAGTTGCCGGTGATCTGACCGGTGCCGCCGGTGATCGCGGAATTGATCCGGGGCGCCGAGATCACCTGCTTGTCGAGCACGATGGCGAACGGCTTGCCGATGTTGGCGCTGGTCACCTGGGCGAAGCGCCGCGCGCCATTGCCGTTGAAGGCGAAATTGATGTCCGGCTGGTTGTTCTCGTCGTGGCCGGCGCTGGCCTGGGTCAGCATCTCGCCGGTGACCACCGAGCGGCGCTTGACCACATAGTTAGGCGGCCCCTGCTCGCCCGCGGCGGCTGGAAGCTGTTCGTCGTCTGGCGGGATGCGGCCGGCGGCGACATCCTCCGGCGCGATCTCGCTGTCGACCATCTGGAAGGTCAGCTTGGCGGTCTTGCCGATGACCGCCTTCAGCTTCTCCGGATCGCTTTCGCCCGGCGCCTCGACCACGATGCGCGTGGCGCCCTGCTGGGTGATGATCGGCTCTTTGGTGCCCAGCGCGTCGATGCGTTTGCGGATGATCTCGATTGAGCGGGTCACCGCGTCGCGGGCGGCGGAATCGGCGGCCTGGGAAACGAAGTTCACGACAACGCGCTGGTCCGGCGCGGTCTGGACCGTGACGTCCTTGCCGCCCGTCGCGATCCGCTCGCCAAGTTCGCTGCTCAGGATCTTGCGAGCGGCGTCGAGCTTGCCAGGATCGGTGACCCTCACCGTCACCGCATCGCCGAGAACGGCGAGGCCGGAGAAGTCGATCTGCTCGGCCTGCAGCTTGGTGCGGACGTCCTCGGCGAGGTTGGTCAACCGCTCCTTCTTCAGCGCGGCGGTATCGACTTCCAGCAGCAGATACGAGCCGCCCTGGAGGTCGAGACCGAGGTTCAACGTCTGGTTGGGCAGCCACGACGGCAAAGTCCCGCTCGGGACGAGGTTGGGCAGGGTGAAGATCAGCCCGAACGCGAGCGAGATCGCCACCAGGGCCAGCTTCCATCGCGTCAGCGCGAGCATCCGCCGAACCGCCGCGCCGCGCTCAGGCCTTGGCGTCGTTGGCGGCGGCCGGTTCGCCCCGCGCGCGGACTTCGGAGACCATGGTCTTGACCACCTTCACCGTGACGTTCTGGGCGATCTCAAGACCGATCTCGGCATCCTCGACCCGCACCACCTTGCCGATCATCCCGCTGGACAGAACCACCGTGTCGCCCCGTTTGATTCCGCTGACCCGCGCGGTGTGCTCGCGCATGCGCCGCTGCTGCGGACGCCACATCATGAAATAGAACAGCACGCCGACGGCGACGAGCGGCAGAAGCTGGCCGGGTCCGGCGAGAAATCCTTGCAGACCGCCTGCCGGCGCGGCCGCGAGGGCCAATACGAGGGCGTGCGCGCCGGTCATTCCGTCTCCGCTGAATATGTCCGACGAGAACCTCGGCCGGACGAGAGCCCCTGCTCAAAGTCGCGGGAAACTAGTGGCGCCGGCCCCTTTTGGCAATGCGAGCCTCAACGGCTAGGAAACGCCTCATGGATGACGCCACGCCGGCCCTGCTGGAGCGAATCGCCGAGGCGCTGGAGCGGCTCGCGCCGGCCCCTCCCCCGCCGCTCGATTTCTCGGCCGCGCGCCTTTTTCGCCATCTCGGCGGCGCGGCGTTCGCGCCGGCGCCGGACTACGATATGCCCGCCGACCTTCTCGTCGGCGTGGAACGGCAGAAGGCTGCGGTGATCCAGGCGGTGGAGCGTTTCGCCGCCGGGCGAGCCGGCAACCACATCCTGCTCTGGGGCGCGCGGGGAACGGGCAAGAGTTCGCTGGCCAAGGCCGCCTTCATGGCCGCCGCCGTGAAGAGTCCGGCGCTGAAGATGGTCGAGGTCGACCGCGACTCGGTGGGCGACCTGCCGGCCTTATTCGACCTCCTGCGCGGGCGAACCGAGCGCTTCGTCGTCCTGTGCGACGACCTGTCGTTCGAGGACGGCGCGGCGGCGGCCAAGGCGTTGAAATCCGCGCTGGAAGGCGGCGTCGCCGGGCCACCGGAAAATGTGCTCTTCCTCGCGACCTCCAACCGCCGCCACCTGATGCCGCGCGACCACGCCGAGAGCCGGGACGCCATCGCCACCGCTGAGAACGCCGAGGAGGAGGTCAGCGTGTCCGACCGCTTCGGGCTGTGGATCGGCTTTCCGCCGATGGACCAGCCGACCTATCTCGCGGCGGTCGCGGCCTATGCCGAGCGGCTCGGCCTGCCGGCGGACGACCTCGAGGGTCGCGCGTTACGCTGGTCGCAACTGCGCGGCGCGCGGTCCGGCCGGGTGGCGTGGCAGTTCATCCAGGACCTCGCCGGCGAGGCGGGTAAAAGTTCGGTTCTGTTCTGATCCTCCCGCGCCGCGGTCAGCGGCGTCCCAACCGCGCCGCAAGGCTCGACGTGTCCCACCGCCGGCCGCCCATCGCCTGGACCTCGGCGTAGAACTGGTCGACCAGGGCGGTGACCTCGACCCGCGCGCCGTTCGACCGCGCCTCATCCAGAACCAAGCCGAGATCCTTGCGCATCCAGTCCACCGCGAAGCCGAAATCGAACCTACCCTCGGCCATCGTCGCCCAACGGTTGTCCATCTGCCACGACTGCGCCGCGCCCTTGGAAATCGCCTGATAGACCAGATCGGTGTCCAGGCCGGCGGTCTTGGCGAAGGTCACCGCCTCCGCCAGCCCCTGCACCACGCCGGCGATGCAGATTTGGTTGACCATCTTGGCGAGTTGGCCCGCGCCCGACTCGCCGATGCGGCGGATTGTCTTGGCGTACGCGCCGACCGTCGCCTCAACCTTGGTCAGGGCGGCGGCGTCGCCGCCGACCATCGCCGTGAGCGTCCCGGCCTTGGCCCCCGCCTCGCCGCCGGAGACCGGGGCGTCCAGGAACGCCACGCCGGACTTGATGCACAGCGCGCTCATCTCGCGCGCCAGTTTGGCCGAGGTGGTGGTGTGGTCGAGGACGACCGCTCCTCGCGCCATTCTATCTGTCGACCTGGCGACTAGGTCCCGGACGTCATCGTCGTTGCCGACGCACAGCCCGATCATCTCCGCCCCCGCGACCGCATCCGCCGCCGTCGCCGCGATTCGCCCCTTCCAGCGCGACGCCCACGCCTCGGCCTTCTCCCGCGACCTGTTGAACACCGTCACCTCGTAACCGGCGTCGGCGAGATGGCCGGCCATCGGCGCGCCCATGACGCCCAGCCCCAGGAAAGCAACCTTCATCCCATTCTCCACGCGTACGGCGCGGCGCCCTTGCGTCCGCCGCCGCTCTATCCCCTAATCAGCGCTCCAAAAGAAAGAGACTCGTCTGCCTAGGTGACCCAGCATACCCCGACCCGAGGCCTGAGGTTCTTCCTCACCGCGCCGTCGCCCTGCCCGTATCTGCCGGGCAAGGCGGAGCGGAAGGTATTCGCCCATCTGCCGATGGCCGGCGGCGCTGGGATGCACGACACCCTGACCCAGGGCGGCTTCCGCCGCTCCCAGAGCATCGCCTATCGCCCGGCGTGCGACGGCTGCTCGGCCTGCATGTCGGCGCGGGTGCCGGCGACGGATTTCGCGCCGTCGCGGTCGGAGCGCCGGGTGCTCGCGCGCAACGGCGACGCCGTCCGCCACATCGTCGAGGCCGAGGCGACGCGCGAGCAATTCGATCTGCTGCGCCGCTATCTCGTCTCCAGGCACTCCGGCGGCGGAATGGCCGAGATGACGTGGGGCGACTATGTCGCCATGGTCGAGGACACGACGGTGCGCACCCACATGGTCGAGTACCGCGAGCCGTCCTTGGACGACGGTCCTGGAGTGCTGATCGCCTGCGCCCTGGCGGACATGCTGAGCGACGGGCTCTCGCTGGTCTACAGCTTCTACGATCCCGCGGCGCGGCGCCGCAGTCCCGGCTCCTTCATCATCCTCGACCATCTCGCGCAGTCGAAGGCGCTCGGCCTGCCGTACCTCTACCTCGGCTACTGGGTGCGGGGCAGCGTCAAGATGGATTACAAATCCCGCTACCGACCTCTCGAAGTGCTCAATACGAACGGATGGCGCCGCCTCACGGATGAAGAGCGCGGCTGAGCCGGCGGCGGCCGGGACGCCCATGGATCGGTTGCTGGCGATCATGGCGCGGCTGCGCTCGCCGGATGGTGGCTGCCCCTGGGACCTGGCGCAGACCTTCACGACCATCGCGCCCTACACTATCGAGGAGGCCTATGAAGTCGCCGACGCCATCGAGCGTGGCGACCTCGCCGACCTGAAGGGCGAACTCGGCGATCTGCTGTTCCAGGTCGTCTTCCACGCCCGCATGGCCGAGGAGGCCGGCGCGTTCGATTTCGACGACGTGGCGCAAGGCATCGTCGACAAGATGGTCCGCCGCCACCCCCACGTCTTCGGCGGCGAGCCCGGCGGCTGGGAGGAGATCAAGGCCCGCGAGCGCGGCGCCAAGGCGGCGTCGGGGGGCGCGGCGAGCCTGCTCGACGACGTGCCCCGCGCTCTGCCGGCCCTGGTCCGGGCCACCAAGCTGTCGAAGCGAGCGGCGAGCGTCGGCTTCGTCTGGCCGACCATCGGCGAGGTGATGGAGAAGCTGGCGGAGGAAGTCGCCGAACTGGAGGCCGAAATCGCCGCCGACGACCGCGCCAAGGCCGCGGACGAACTGGGCGACATCCTTTTCGTCTGCGCGAATATCGGCCGGCATCTGGGCATCGATGCGGAGGCGGCGCTGGCGGGGGCGAACGCTAAGTTTGCGATGCGGTTCCGGTATATTGAGCGCGCGCTGGCCGTTGAGGGGCGATCACCCAGCGACGCGTCTCTCGCAGAGATGGAAACTCTCTGGCAGGCCGCGAAGAAGGCCCCCTACCGCTCGGCTGACGCCGAGTCGCTTCCCCCGAAGGGGGAAGACGAGACATGAGTGTTGAGAAAGCGCGGGAACTTCGGAGGGACATGTCCAAGCCCGAGATATATCTGTGGGACGCGCTTCGCAAACGTCAGGTTGCCGGCTATCGATTCCGTCGGCAGCACCCGATCGGCCCGTATGTGCTGGATTTCTTTTGCTTCCGAGCCAGACTTGCGATCGAGGTCGATGGAGAAGATCACGGACTGGGAGATCGACCCCAGCGCGACGCAAAACGCGACGCGTGGTTGGCCAGACATGGAATCGCGACACTCCGGGTAACTGCGAAGGACGTCTTCACCAATCTAGACGGCGTCTTCACCACCATCGAAGCCACCCTGCTCTCGTCTTCCCCCTCAGGGGGAAGCGACTCGCGTTCACGCGAGCGGTAGGGGGTCTATTCCGCTCCGGCGTGCTCCACCGGCCCGGAGTCCAAACCCTTGGCCGCCTCGTCGCGCTCGACGAACTCGATCACCGCCATGGCCGCGTTGTCGCCGTGGCGGAAGCCGGCCTTCAGCACGCGGATGTAGCCACCCTCACGCGCCTCGTAGCGCGGGCCGAGGGTCGAAAACAGCTTGCCGACCTGGGTCACGTCGCGGACTTGAGAGATCGCCTGACGGCGGGCGTGAAGATCGCCGCGCTTGGCCAGGGTGACCAGCTTCTCGACGAAGGGCCGCAGCTCCTTGGCCTTGGGCAGGGTGGTGACGATCTGCTCGTGTTTGATCAGGCTGGCCGACATGTTGGCGAACATGGCGGCGCGATGGGCGGAGGTCCGTCCAAGCTTCCGATGGGCAACGCCGTGGCGCATGTCGATCTCTCCGAATTTCGGGCCGTCTCCCGACGGTCCGTAAGTATGAGGCTATATCTGGTCTTCGAACTTCTTGGCCAGATCTTCGATGTTCTCGGGCGGCCAGTTGGGCACGTCCATGCCGAGGTGCAGTTCCATGGCGGTCAACACTTCCTTAATCTCATTCAAGGACTTGCGGCCGAAGTTCGGCGTCCGCAGCATCTCCGCCTCGGTCTTCTGGATCAGGTCGCCGATGTAGACGATGTTGTCGTTCTTCAGGCAGTTGGCCGAACGGACCGAGAGCTCCAATTCGTCGACCTTCTTGAGCAGGGCCGGATTGAACGGCAGGTCGGGCTTGGCTTCGCCGTCGAACTTCTTCTTCGGCTCGTCGAAGCTGATGAAAACCTGGAGCTGGTCTTGCAGGATGCGCGAAGCGTAGGCCACCGCGTCCACCGGCGAGACGGCGCCATTGGTTTCGACTTCGAGGACCAGCTTGTCGTAGTCCAGGCTCTGGCCCTGGCGGGTCGGCTCCACGCGATAGGCGACGCGCTTGACCGGGCTGTAGAGCGCGTCGACCGCGATCAGGCCGATCGGCGCATCCTCGGGGCGGTTGCGCTCCGACGGCACATAGCCCTTGCCGTTCTCCACCGTGAATTCGATGCGCACCGAGGCGCCTTCGTCAAGGGTGAGCAGGACGTGCTTGGGGTTGAGGATCTCGATGTCCGACGGCGTCTCGATCTGGCCGGCGGTGACCGCGCCCGGGCCGGTCGCCTTCAGCGTCATGCGCTTGGGACCCTCGGCGTGCATGCGCAGAGCGAGCTGCTTGATGTTGAGAACGATGTCCACGACGTCCTCACGAACGCCTTCCAGCGAGGAGAATTCGTGCACCACGCCGTCGATCTGGATCGCGGTGACGGCGGCGCCCTGCAGCGAGGAGAGCAGCACCCGGCGCAGCGAGTTGCCAAGGGTGACGCCGAAGCCGCGTTCGAGAGGCTCGGCGACAATGCGGGCCTTGCGCGCGCTGTCGGAGCCGGACTCGATCATCGGCTTTTCCGGGCGGATCAGTTCATTCCAATTGCGTTCAATCACGGACAGGTTCCCTGGGGGATAGAGGTCGCGCGGCCTGGAGTTCGGCAGCGCTGGAGTGTGGACGTCGCGGGGGCTAGACGCGCCGGCGCTTCGGCGGACGGCAGCCGTTATGCGGCATTGGCGTCACGTCGCGGATGGTGGTGATGGTCATGCCGACGGCCTGAAGAGCGCGAAGCGCCGACTCACGACCCGATCCCGGACCGGAAACGTTCACCTCCAACGTCTTGACACCGTGCTCGGCGGCCTTGTTGCCGGCGTCCTCGGCGGCCATCTGGGCGGCGTAGGGCGTCGATTTGCGCGAACCCTTGAAGCCCATGGTGCCCGCGCTGGACCACGAGATCGCATTACCCTGGGCGTCGGTGATGGTGATCATGGTGTTGTTGAACGAGGCGTTCACGTGCGCCACGCCGGAGGTGATGTTCTTGCGTTCGCGCTTTTTGACGCGCGCCGGTTCCTTGGCCATTCGTCCTGAGCCCTTCTTATTTCTTCTTGCCGGCGATCGGCTTGGCCGGACCCTTGCGGGTGCGGGCGTTGGTATGGGTGCGCTGGCCCCTCACCGGCAGGCCCTTGCGGTGGCGCAGGCCGCGGTAGCAGGCGAGATCCATCAGCCGCTTGATGTTCACCGAAGTCTCGCGGCGCAGATCGCCCTCGACCTGATAGTCGCGGTCGATCGTCTCGCGGATCTGGATGACTTCCTGGTCGGTGAGTTGGTTGACCCGGCGGGCGTCCTCGATGCCGACCCGGTCGACGATTTCCCGCGCCTTGGCCTGACCGATGCCGTGGATATATTGCAGCGCGATGACGACGCGCTTGTTGGTGGGTATGTTGACGCCTGCGATACGGGCCAAGCCGCTGTTCTCCTGCCTGAGCCCGATAACGTCTCGACGAAACGCCCCGATCGAACTCGCACCTGATCTGTCTGCCCGCGCAAACGAAAACGGGCGCGAAAAGCCACGTCCACCCTTCCGCCTTTCGGGGAGAGGTCGACGCGCCGTTCGCGCTTCTTTCGCGGGAGAGCTTGTTATAGGAACCAGCGCGCCAAGGTCAATGGTTCCGGCGCGTCTTCGTTCACTTTCCCAGCACGAGAACCTGGAAGGTTCCGGGCTTCATAGCCGGACGTTGACCGGTGACCGGGGGTCCATACTCGGCGGCCGGAAGATATAGCTTCCCCGTCGCCGGATCGACCGCTCCGCTACGGGCGCCGACCTGCGTCTTCACGGTGTCGATCACCGTATTGGCGCCGGGTCCTCGCAGGGCGATCACCGCCAGGGTGCCGCTGCGCCCGGAGGGCACATAGGCCATGCCTCGCCCCGAATCGTAAATGACGGCGTCCGGTCCGACGCCGATGGGCAGGGTGGCGATGTCCTTCCCGGTCTCGGAGTCGATGATTTTCGCCACGCTCTGGCAGGAGGAGATCAAACGGTGGCCGCTGACGAGGGCAAGGCCCGTCGGCCGCAGGCAGCCCGCCATTGGGTAGCGGGCGACGACCTTCTTGGCGTCGAGGTCGATGACGACGATCTCGTGGTTGTCCTCGCCATTGACGAACAGGCGGCCCTTGCCGTCGGGAATGGCGAACTCGAGACCGCCGCCCACGTCGATCTCGCCGACCGCCTTGGCGGCCTTCGGGTCGATCATGCTAACCGTGCCGCTGTCGCCCCCCACGACGATCATAGTCTTGGTGTGGGGATCATAGATCGCGCTGTCGGGATCCTTCGGGGTCGGTACGGAGGCGATCAAGGCTCCGGTGGTCGCGTTCAGGATCTTGGCCGAGGTGTCGCCGCCATTGGTGCTGACCAACAGGTTGGTCCCGGGAACGGGAACGACCCCGTGCAGGTGGGAGCCCGCGGCGAACTTCGGATTGGTCTTGCCGGTGGCGAGATCGATCGTCATCACGTCGGAGCCGCGCGCCACATAGATGCGATGCCGCTCCGGATCGTAGGTCGAATAGTCCCACCCGCCGTCCGGGCCGGCGATCCGATCGACGATCTTCAGTCCCGACGCGCCGGTGGCGGACTGCGCGGTGGCGGCGGCCGGCGCGGACATCAACAAAGCCGCGGCCAGGGCCCCGTAAACGATGGATCGTGTCATTGAGGTCCTGCTGGGATCGCCGTTGCGGCTTCCTCGTAATGCGTCGACGCCTTGGTTGAAAGCCGCAACCGACCCGCCTCGCGAAAAGCCGGCGAGTTTCGATGATGGCTTGGCGCGGTGGCGGCCTTGGCCTTACAAACCCGCATGGTCAGCCTCGCCACCGCCGCGCCGATCGCCCTGGCCTCCTTCCTCGCGTCAACCGTCGAGGTCGTCGAGGCCTTCACCATCGTTCTCGCGGTCAGCGTGGTTCAAGGGCTCCGACCCGCGCTGATCGGCACGGCGGCCGCGCTTGGCCTGCTGGTGATCGCGGTCGCGCTGTTCGGGCCCATGCTGGCCCTGGTTCCGATCCACGGCCTGCAACTGGTCGTGGGTATTCTGCTCCTCGTGTTCGGCCTCGGCTGGCTGCGAAAAGCAGTGCTGCGCGCGGGCGGCGCCCTTGCCCTCCACGACGAGGCGGCGGCGTTCGAAAAGGAGACCCGCGCCCTGCGCGGCGGCGCGAAGGCCACCACGGCCGACTGGCTGGCGGGGCTCGCCGCCTTCAAGGCCGTCCTGCTGGAAGGTACGGAGGTGGTGTTCATCGTTTTGGCCGTCGCGGCCCGACCGGGATTGCTGCTGCCGGCCGCCATCGGCGCGGGCGCGGCCTGTCTCATGGTCCTCGGCGCCGGCGTGGCGCTGCGCGCGCCGCTGTCGCGGGTCCCGGAAAACACCCTGAAGTTCGCCGTGGGCGGCCTGCTCACCGGATTTGGCGTGTTCTGGTGTTCGGAGGGACTGAACGCGCCCTTCCCCGGCGGTGACTGGGCGATCCTCGCCCTCGTCTGTTTCTTCCTGCTGCTCGGGCTAGGCCTTTCGCGCCTCGTGCGCTCGCGCTCCGAGAGCGTTCCGGCGTGAGCGTGGTCCGCGACTTCCTCGCCACTCTATACAAGATGTTCGCCGCCGATCTCGTGATGACCGCGCTGGCCCTTGCGACGGTCGGCGTCTGCGCCGTGGGCGCCAGGATCGTCGGCGCGAGCGTCCTGCCCTGGCTTCTGGTATGTGGCGTGACGGCGGCGCTGGTCGTCGCGATCGTTCGCGGCGTCAAACGATAAAGGGTGGAGACCGACATGAACGATAGGGTCACGATCGAAATCCAGGACGGCGTCGCCGACGTTCGTCTCGTGCGGACCGACAAGATGAACGCCCTCGACGAGGCGATGTTCGAGGCGCTCGTCGCCGCCGGCGTTCGGCTGAAGACCGAGCCCGGGCTTCGCGCCGTCGTGCTTTCCGGCGAGGGCCGCGCCTTCTGCGCCGGATTGGACATGGGCAATTTCGGCCGCATGGCCTCGGCGCCCAAGGCCGCCGCGCCAGAACGCTCCGCCAACTCCGGTCTCGGCGGCCGCACCCATGGTATCGCCAACCGCGCGCAGTATGTCGCCTGGGTCTGGCGCGAGGTGCCTGTGCCGGTGATCGCCGCGGTCCACGGCGTGGCGTTCGGCGGCGGCTTCCAGCTCGCCCTCGGCGCCGACATGCGCTTCGTCGCGCCGGACGCGCGGATGGCCGTCCTGGAGATCAAGTGGGGCCTGGTGCCCGACATGGCCGGCACCCAGCTCATGCGCCACCTCGTGCGCGAGGATGTGGTGCGGGAGCTGACCTACACCGGCCGGATATTTTCCGGTGAGGAGGCCTTCGCCATGGGCTTCGCCACCCGGGTTTGCGCCGACCCCCGCGCCGAGGCGCTGGCGGTCGCTCGCGAGATCGCGGCCAAGAACCCGCATGCCGTTCGCGCCTCGAAACGGCTGCTCAACGGCGCCGTCGTGCAAAGCCCGGCCGAGGGCCTCGTCGAGGAAAGCGTCGAGCAGATCGCCCTGATCGGCAGCCCCAATCAGGTGGAAGCGGTGATGGCCAACGTGGAAAAGCGGGCCCCGTCGTTCGCCGACGTCGCCGACTGACTCGACTACCGGTCGGCATACGGGTCCCGTCCTTGTGCGTGAAGCGCCCCGGCCGTGGGCCAAGCTGTCGCCAAGACCGCACCCCGGCGCATATTTCCAGGCTGTTGACGCCGGCGCCGGGCGTCCCTATCAGACCCCCCTTCCCGATCTTGTGCGGGTGTAGCTCAGTTGGTTAGAGCGCCGGCCTGTCACGCCGGAGGTCGCGGGTTCAAGTCCCGTCACTCGCGCCATCGTCCATCGGATGCCGTCACCGCCTGACGAGACCCCTAATTTCGTCGTTGATCGAATGGATCGGGTGCGGAAGCTTCTCGGTCCTGGAGGCCGATCGACCGGCGGCGAGCGCGCGTTCGAATATCTCGTCGGCAGATTGTATTCGGCGCTCACGTTCCAGCGCCAGCAAGAAATCCATCGTGCTGACCTCGACGATCCGGTCTCGATCCCGAACCACGACCCGCCGTAAAACCGCGCTCTCCTCGCACAGTAGGACGGCGCGCTCTCCCTCCTCCAGCCGACCAGGCTCCTCGATGACTTCGACCGCTGAACGTTCTCCAAGATTGGACTCGCGCAACTTCGGCAGGGACAAACGCGCGGCCTCGAACGTCGTGAAGGTGCGTGTGGGTGCGATCTCAACCTGATCGTGATTTCGCTTGACCCATTCGAGAATGTCTTCGGCCCCCAGCTTGGCCGCATCGAAGGTCGCTTCGTAGAAAACGGCGTCGGGAACCACGATGCCGCCGCGGACGTGAAGGAGATAGTCGAGAGCCTCGGCCGCGGCCAAGGTGATCAATGGCCCGGTGTCCACCACGAATAGCGTGAGATCAGCCCGCATCGGATCGCTGAAACAGCCACTCTTGCGCGAGCGCAAGGCGATCCTCGCGCCCTTCGCGGGAGGCGACGGGTAACGGGATGTCGTGCTCACCGAGTAATATCAAAATTTCGCCGAACGTCGCCCCGTCGAGCTGCGTTCGCAGATCGATGGCCGACATCTCTCCCCGCGAATAGCGATGAAGGAGGTCGATAGTGGCGGCGGTATCCGGCGCGGTCATCTTCAAAGCTTACCACGCAACGGCGTCGAATTCTTCTGGGCCGGCGGCTGATTTTCGCGGCCGATGAGCTAGAGCCGGCGAGTCGACGACGGTTCCGATTTGGCTTGGGTCCGCAACTCATCCATGGCTTCACATAGATCGCCAAATGAAATCCGCACCAGGCTGCCACCGGAGAAGCGCGGATCGCCGGTGACTTCCGGGCCGAGCCAACTGGGCGAGGGCACGCTCGCCAAGCCCTCGTGCGTGTCCGCTTCAGCCTCGCACAACCTCAAGCCCGACAGCGCGCCCTCGAAGACATCAACGCCGAACGGGGGAACGCTGTAGCGGCGTTTGATGAGCGGATCGCCGGGCAGCAGCCGTAGCGCGCGATATTCGGCCTCGGCAAGGTAGATGTTGACGATTGGCTGCGACAGCGGGTCGTCGGAGCCGTACTTCTTGCAGAGCTTCAGTTCAGTCCGGCCGTCATCGAAGATCGCCCGCCGGAGCCGTAGCCGGCCGCCTTCGAGATACAGGTCCTCGATCAGCCGGCCTCGCGCTTGGGATAGATCCGGGCCATCGCCCAGGATCAACCAGCGACGTTCATGTTCCAGCCTGGAATATTTCGGCGGGTCTTCGCTCACATCCCCAGCGATTCCGCCGCCGCCTTGTGCACGACCTTGCCGCGCTCGACGTTGAGGCCCTCGGCGAAACCGACATCGTCGGCCAGCGCCTGATCGATGCCTTTCCGGGCCAGCGCCGAGATGTAGGGCGCGGTGGCGGCGCTGAGGGCGTAGGTGCTGGTCAGCGGAGCGGCGCCCGGCATGTTGGCGACGCAGTAGTGGATGACGCCATCGACCTCGAAGGTGGGATCGGCGTGTGTCGTCGAGTGGCTGGTCTCGAAGCAGCCGCCCTGGTCGATGGCGACGTCGACCAGCACCGAGCCCTTGCGCATGGCCGATAGATCAGCGCGAGTCACCAACTTTGGCGCCGCCGCGCCTGGGATTAGGACGCAGCCGATGACGAGATCCGCCGTAGGCAGGGCCTCGGCGACGAGATCGTGGGTGGAGTAGCAGGTCTTGAGACGCCCGCTGAATTGGTCGTCGAGTTGTTCGAGGCGGGCGGCGGAGATGTCGTAGAGGGTGACGTCCGCGCCGTGGCCGATCGCCATCTCCGCGGCGTGCTTGCCCGAGACGCCGCCGCCCAGGATCAGGACGTTGGCGGGCAGGACGCCGGGCACGCCTCCGAGCAGCATGCCGCGTCCGCCCGCCGGTTTCAGCAGGTGATAGGCGCCGACATCCACCGCCATCCGCCCGGCGACCTGGCTCATTGGCGCCAGCAGCGGCAGCCGGCCCCAACGGTCGGAGATGGTCTCATAGGCGATGGCGGTGGCGCCGGAGGCCATCAGCCCCCTCGCCTGCTCTGGATCGGCGGCGAGGTGGAGGTAGGTGAACAGGATGTGATGCGGCTTCAGCCGGGCGATCTCCACCGCCTGCGGCTCCTTCACCTTGACGATCATTTCGGCGGCGTCGAACACCGCGTCGGCGTCCGGCAGGATCTCCGCGCCGACATCCTTGAAGACCTGGTCGGCCAGCCCGATCCCGGCCCCGGCGCCCGCTTCGACAAAGACCTGGTGGCCCTCGCGGCACAGGCGCTGGACCACGCCGGGCGTCGCGCCAATGCGGAACTCCAGGGTCTTTATCTCTTTGGGGATGCCGATGCGCATGGTGGACTCCTGCAGCGCCGCCCGGTTCGGAGCGACCCGTGAAACACCTCTCCCAGAGGGAGAGGGAGGGGCCCAGAGCAAGGCGGTGGGAGGGTGAGGGGTTACGGTCTCGACGGCTTTACGCGTTTGCTGGAAGCACCGTAACCCCTCACCCTCCCACGCGCGAAGCGGCGCGCGCGGGCCCCTCCCTCTCCCTCCGGGAGAGGTGTTTCTGCTCTAGGCGACGCCCCGTCGGTTGCGCGGCTCCTCGACGAGGGTCAGGAGCACGACCAAGGCCACCGCCAGGCACCCGATCGATACGCCGAATAGGACCTCGTAACCCAGCAGGGCCGCGATGGCGCCGCCGGCCGCCGGCCAGCGGCCCGATGGCGTTCATCAACCCCTGGGAGGTCGCGGTCAGCCCCAGCCGCATCGCGATGTCGTCGCGCGCTCCGAACTCCAGCACCATGGTCTGGGAACTCATCTGGTATCCGGATTGCGATGCGCCGAGGCCGAAGAAGGCCGCGAAAATCAGCGGCACGACGTGGGAGCCGCCGCCCAACGTCGGCGCGACCATCAGGAGCGCGGTGGCGGCGACCCAGACGATCAGGGCGCCGACGAAAGCGGCCCGAAACCCGAAGCGGTCGCCGATCAGGCCCCAGATCATATTGGTGACGGTGTCGGCGCCGAGGAAGGCCAGCGACAGGAAGCCGAGGTTTTCGCCGTTCAGCTTGATCGAGTGGCCGGCGTAGAGGATGTAGAACGGGGCGGCGACGCGGCCCGCGGTCGCCAGGGTCTGGGCGATCATGAAGAACATGAAGCCGCGGTCTTCACTCAGCAGCTTGGGAAAGTCCCTGATCCGGTCGAACACCCGCGCCCTTTCGCGTATCGTCGGCGGGATGGGTTCGACCATCAGCAGGCTGAGCGCGGTGAGGCCGAGGCTGGTCAGCAGCACGGCGAGCAGGAAGGTAGTGGCGTAGCCGTTGCCGAACACATTGCGTTGTATCAGGTACTTGCCGGCGACCCAGGCCAGCCCCGCCGCGATCGCGCCGCCGGTGACGTTGCGCAAGGCTTGCAGCCGGCCCCGCCTGGCGATGGGAATCACCTTGGCGAGCAGGAGCTGAAAGGCGACCTGCTGCGCGCCGGAGAACAGGCCGAGCAGGAAGAGGAAGATCATGGTCACCACGACCAGGATCTGCTTGTGCAGGAAGAACCCGGCCAAGGCGACGCCCAGGATCTGGACGCGCATCAGCGTGCCCATGATCATGGAGATCGGCAGCACCTTCTTGCGGTGCTCGATCTGGGTCGCGCCGACGATCGGCGAGACCACGCCGCCGAGCTGCTGCAGCGACTGGCCGAGGCCGACCAGGAAATCGGACCCGGTGATCAGATGAAGATAGGCCGGCAGGAAGGTCGGGGCGTTGAACAGGCGAAAGCCGGTCATGCCGAGCATGCCGTGCAGGAAGTGGCCGGCGAAATTGCGCGGCAGGTGCTTCCACACGAACTTCTCGTAGTCGGCCTCCTGCTGTTCCAGGCTGCCTAGGTTCGCGTCTTCGGCGACGGCTTCGGACACGATCACTCTCCCACGGAGTGCGGTCGTATCAGGATTCCGGGTAAGAGGAAGGCGGAGGGTTACCGCGATGGTTCGTGACGCGATCAAAGGTGAAGGTGTAGCCGAATGGCGCGGTCCAACGCTATCATATCCAGGGCGGACAATGCTCCCATCCGTCCCCTGAGGCGAAGCTTTGAGGCGGTCGCGATCTGATCGGCGGCGGCTTTTCTGCGTTCACCATTTAGCGTGACGAGCGCCTCCCCAGGATAGACTCGCGCGGTGTTACTGGTCAGCGGGACGACTTGGATGCGGTTCAGCACCGAGTTCGCCGCGTCGTTGCTGACCACGATGGCTGGCCTCGTCTTTCTGGCCTCGCCTCCAAGCGAAGGGTCGAAATCTATCCACCACACCTCGCCGCGGCGCGGCGTTTCAGCCATCGCGACCGGTGTCGCCGATCATTGCCTCCGTCCACTCGTCCGCCTCGCGTTCGCGGAACCCGTCGGCGGCCATCGCGCGGTAGCCCGCAGCCAATGCATCGTCGGTTACCAACGGTTTAGCCAGGTCGTTCAGGAAGCGGCTAATGTGCCGGGGACCAACGTTGAGCCGCAACCCCAGGTAGACGTCTTCGTCGACGGTTATGGTTAGCTTCTTGACCATGACGTCAGCGTATCCGTGCGGCAACACGTACTCAAGCCCACCACCCGATCAAGACGCCTCCGTCTCAATAAACCTCGAACAATCCCGCGCCGCCCTGGCCGCCGCCGATGCACATTGTGACCACTGCGTGCTTCACGTTAGCCCGGCGCCTGCCTTCCTGAAGCACGTGTCCGGTCAGACGGGCGCCGGTCATGCCGAAGGGGTGGCCGATGGCGATCGAACCGCCGTTGACGTTGTACTTTTCCGGATCGATGCCGAGCTGGTCGCGGGAATAGAGGCACTGGCTGGCGAAGGCCTCGTTCAGCTCCCACAGGTCGATGTCGTCGACCTTGAGGCCGTGACGCTCCAGCAACCGCGGCACCGCGAACACCGGTCCGATGCCCATCTCGTCGGGAGCGCAACCGGCGACGGCCCAACCCATGAAGCGTCCCATCGGGGTCAGGCCGCGACGCTCGGCCTCCTTGGCTTCCATGATCACCACCATGGCCGCGCCGTCGGAGAGCTGGGAGGCGTTGCCGGCGGTGATGTACTTTCCGGGACCACGCACGGGTTCGAGCTTGGCGAGGCCCTCGGCCGTGGTGTCGGGGCGGTTGCACTCGTCGCGGTCGACGACGTAGTCGACGATGCTCTCTTCCTTGGTGGCCTTGTCGACGACCTTCATCTTGGTCTTCATCGGGACGATCTCGTCCTTGAACTTGCCGGCCTGCTGGGCGGAGGCCATGCGGCGCTGCGACTCGAGGGAATATTCGTCCTGATATTCGCGGCTGAGGCCATAGCGCTCGGCCACGATGTCGGCGGTGTCGATCATCGGCATGAAGATATCGGGGTACATCTCGGTCAGCTTGGGATCGTTGTTCTCGCGCGGGCCGCCGCCGCCTGGGAAGCTGATCGACTCGACCCCGCCGGCGACGACGCAGTCGGCCCCGTCGTCGGTGACATAGCGCGCGGCCATGGCGATGGTCTGCAGGCCGGAAGAACAGAAACGGTTGATCGTCACCCCGGCGGTGGTGATCGGCAGGCCGGCCAGCAGCCCCGCCTGGCGGCCGACGTTGCCGGCGCCATGGGCGACGTTGCCCATGAAGACATCCTCAACCGCTTCGGGCTCGACGCCGGCTTTCTGGACCGCGTGTTTCACGGCGTGCGCGGCCATGGATACGGTCGGCGTGATGTTGAAGCCGCCCCGTCCTGATTTCGCCAGGCCCGTGCGGGCGTAGGAAACGATCACCGCTTCGCGCATCTCAAAAATCTCCCGAATGAATGACGTGATTGGCGGCGACATTAGTCATTCGCCGCGCGCTGGCTAGGTCGAAAACACCTTCCGGTGACTCAGAGCGCGAGAAGCAGGACCGGGGCCGCCGCGCCGACCAGCAGCACCACAAGCAGGACGCCCTTGCGCTTCCCGCTGGTGAAGGCCAGCCACAGGCCGATCAGGGTCGAGGCGACCAGGCCGAGCGCGACGACCGCGAAGACCCACTTCAGCGCCCAGGTGCGGATTTGCGCCGTGTCGACCGGCCGGGCCCTGGCGGGGCCGGCGTGAGCCGACTGGTTGTGGTCGGCGTCGTGGTGATCGCCGTCATCGCTGGGGCCGGAAGCCGCGTCGTCGTGGCCGCCGTGGTGGTCATCCTTGGCGCGGAACACCTGATCCTTGTGAACGGACGCGAGCTTCTCGATCAGGACGGGAGGCTTGTAGCCGTCGTGCGCCTCGTGAAGGCTGAAGAGTTGAATCGCGCCGGTGAGGGCGAAGAACAGCACCGAGGGCGCGATGAATGCGCCGATGTAGGTGTGCCATTGGCGCAGGAGCATCATGCGCGCGGCGGGGTTCGATCGGCGGCTGGGAAGCGGTCGTCGCGGCACAAAATCACTCCGGCGGAACAAGCTGGGGCTTACTGGACGACGGCGCACGCCTTGGGAAGTGGGTAGGGCGGCGGCCCATCGCCACGCCACAGAAGCCAGGCGAGACCCGCCGCAACCGCCAAGGGGATGAGGATCAGCGGCGGCCAGACGACCGCGAAGCCGGAAACGATCGCGACAAGGGCGCCGGCCACGAACTCCGCCACGGCCGCGACGAGGGAGCCGGCTCCGCGGCGGCCGAAAGCCGACCGCTTCCCGGGTTTCTGCAGGGCGAAGCCGATCAGGGCGCCGCTCAGCGCGGCCGCGGCGCACCCGCAGGCTGCGGCGAGCCCGGCGAGCGGCGTGAGCGCCACCAGAATGGCGATCGGGATCGTCATCAGGGCCGCCAATGGCGCGAGCGCGGCGCAGAGCTTCGCCCGCCGGATCGTCGCGTGGGAGGCTGGCGCGCAGCCGATCAGTTCCGGAGCGTCCTCGGCGGAGACCGTCAACCAGACGAGGCTCCCGGCGACTTGGCCGCACATGAAAGCGACGGCGCCGACAGCCACCGACAGCCGCGTCGCGCCATGACCATGAGCGTTTCGCAAAAGGATGAAGGTCAGGGGCGCCAAATAGACCACCCTCAACAGGACCTGAGCGAGCAGCGGGATATCGCGGCGAAGCAGCCGCAGCTCCTTTCGGAAGGTGACCTGAAAGGCTCCGGCGGCGAAGGCGCCCTCTCCGCCGCGGCGCGAACCTTCGCCAACCGCGGCGCCGCTTGCCGTGGCCGCGTGGTGCGCGAAGCGGCGGCCGACCCACGCCGTGGCGACCGCGAAACCGGCGCACCCAATGGTTAGGGCGGCGAAGACGAGCGTGAAATCTCCGGAGATCGCGCGAAGCGGCCACGACAGCGGAGCGGCGGTCGCCCACGCGGGTCCCGGGGAGCCGAGAGTCGACATCCAGTGGCTGAAGCGCGTTCGGCCCACGAGGTTGCGGCTCTGCGCGGCGAGGAAGAGGGACGCGCCGATGACCACCGCCAGAAGTTGGCTGACCGTTCGCGTCCGCTTCGGCCCGATCAGGCGGAACAGGCCGATGGCGATGACGAGGCCCACGGAGGTGACGAGCAGCGCCAGCGCCGCCAGCACCGCATAGGCGGCGAGCCAGGCCGGATCGGCCAGGATCGCCACCGGCAGAACGACCGGCGTGATCAGGAGCGCGAAGCCGATGAAGGCGTTGGCGGCGATGCCCGCGCACTTGGCGAACAACACCCCGCGCGGCGCGATCGGCGAGGAGAGCAACAGGTCGAGATCGCCCCGGGCGTAGAGCGTCTCCGTCGCTGCGGCCAGGCTCTGTGACAGCATCAGCGTCGCGACGGCCAGGCATCCGACGGCGGCGATCGCCTCCGCCATGACGGTGCGCGGCGCGCCAAATTGCTTGATCGCCAAAGCGGCGGGAACACCTGCGGCGAGACCGCCGATGACCAGCGCGACCACCACCACCGGCGCGCGCCACTTCATGCCAGGGCGCGACAGCACCCCCCGTCGCGCAAGCCGCAGCTCGTGGATCAGCAGCCATGGCGTCGAGCCGACGGCGAAGATCACGGCGAGTCGGCGGTGAGTTCGAGGAAGACGTCCTCCAGGGTCCCGTCGCGTTCCCCGGCCCGCGCTCGCAGTTGATCGAGCGTGCCCTCGGCGATCAGCCGGCCGCGCTGGATGATGCCGATGCGGTCGGCCATGCGCTCGGCGACCTCCAGGATGTGGGTGGTCAGGATCACCGTCGCGCCGCCGCGCACCCGCGCGCTCAGCACATCCTTGACCTGGCGCGCGGCGGCGGCGTCGAGGCCGGTGAGCGGCTCGTCGAGGATCAGCAGTTTGGGATCGTGGATCAGGGCGCCGGCGAGCGCGGTCTTCTGCTTCATGCCGCGCGAAAAGCCCTCGCAACGCTTGGCGCGGTCGTCCCACAGGCCGAGCCAGGTCAACAGGGTCTCGGCGGAGGCGCGGGCCGCCTTGGGTTCGACACCCCACAGGCCGGCGACGAATTCCAGGTACTCCATGGGGTTGAGACGGTCGTAGAGCATCGGCTCGTCCGGCGCCCAGGCGATCATCTGCTTGGCGGCCCGGGAATCGAGGAGCGCGTCGACGCCGAAAACCCGCACTGAACCCGCGTCCGGCTTCAGCAGGCCGACGATCATCCGCAGGGTGGTGGTCTTGCCCGCGCCGTTGGCCCCGAGCAGGGCGTAGAACTCCCCGGCGCGGACGGTGAGATCGAGGTTGTCCACGGCCGGCTTGCCGAACGATTTGGAGAGGCCGGTGACCTCTAGAGCCGCGGGCGGAGTCATGCGCTGGGGTCCGCGTCCGGGTCGAAGGGAGCGAAGCCCGATCTCTCCTGATCGCCTCCGCCGCGGGGGGCCAGCTTAAGTGTTTGCGAGCGTGGTAGTGCAGAGCACTGGGCCCCCACCGTCGAGCGTGTGAAAGAATGGCGGGTCGACACTTGTGCGTCCTTCTCCCCTTGCGGGAGAAGGTGGCGGCGAAGCCGCCGGATGAGGGGTCGCGCCGGCCATCCAGGTGATTTCGACAGGTTACGCGGAGATAGACGTCGACCCCTCATCCGACCCCCTGCGGGGGCCACCTTCTCCCGCAAGGGGAGAAGGACGACTTTGAGCCGCTCGCCAATTTCTTCACAGGCTCCGTCGTGGGAGAAGCGCCGGTCGGTCGATCAGCCATTAAGCCGCGGCGCCTTCGACCGCGGCGGTGACGTCCGCGACCGACGGCCCAAGCTCGCCCTCCCAGGTCGCCACGGCCGCGGCGGCGATGGCGTTGCCGATGACGTTGGCGCCGGATCGGCCCATGTCGAGCAACTGGTCGGCGGCCAGGATCAGCAGCAGGCCGCTCTGCGGCAGATGAAAGTACGGCAGGGTGGCGGCGACCACCACGAGCGAGCCCCGTGACACCCCCGCGATGCCCTTGCTGGTGACGAACAGCAACGCGCCCAGCGCCAGCTTCTGCGTCAGGCTGAACTCCACGCCGTAGATTTGCGCCACGAACAGGATGGCGAAGGTGGCGTACATCATCGAACCGCCGAGATTGAAGCTGTAGCCCAGCGGCAGGACGAAGCCCGCGACGCGCGGCGAAACGCCGAACCGGATCAGGCCGTCGAGCAGGCTGGGATAGGCCGCCTCGGAACTCGCCGTGGAAAACGCGAGCAGGGTCGGCTGACGGATCGCCGCCAGCAATCCCGGCATCCTGCCCCGGATCACCACCCAGCCGGCGGCGAGCAGCAGGCCGATCAGGATGGCGATGGAGAGATAGAAACCGCCGATGAACTTGGCGTAGATCACGATCAGCGCTCCGCCGTGCAGCGCGACGGCGCTGGCGATGGCGGCGAACACCGCGAGCGGCGCGACGTTCATCACATAGCCGGTGACCTTGAGCATGATGGCGGCGAGCTGTTCGAGGAGTTCGAGCGCGGCGCCGGCGCGGCTCCCGAGCGCGCTCATCGCCGAGCCGACGAAAAGCGAGAACACCACGATCTGCAGCACCTCGTTGCGCGCCATGGAGTCGACGATGGAGGTCGGGAAGACGTGGCCCAGGAAGACCTTGACGCTGAGATCGGACTTCACCGCCGCCTCGGCGGGCGGTGTCGGCAGGTGGATGCCGGCGCCCGGCCTTATGACGCTGGCCATGGTCAGGCCGATGGCCAGGGCGATGACGCCGGCGATCAGGAACCAGGCGATGGTGCGGCCGCCGACCCGCCCCGCCCGGCCGCCGCCCTCCATCCGCGCCACGCCCGAGGTCAGGGTGGCGAAGATCAGCGGCGCGATGATCATCTTGATCAGGTTGATGAAGACGCCGGTGACCAGGTCGAGGGAACCGGCCAGCCTCGCCGCGTCCGCCTTGCTCAGAGTGTCGTGCGCCAGCCAGCCGCCGCCTAGCCCGGCGATCATGGCGACCAGAATGATCAGGGTGAAGTGACGGCGCATCTTTTCGCCATTGCGCATAGATCGAGTTGCACCGCCACAGGCCGATCGTTTGGGTTTTGCCCGCGCCGGATTAGTGTCGCGGCGACTCTGAACCGTGGGTGTGTCGATGGCGGATTTCTTCGAAACCTTGTCCGGCGATCACGCCGACTTCATTCGCCGCCAGCCGGTCTTCTTCGTGGCGACGGCGGCCGAGGGCGCGCGGATCAATCTCTCGCCCAAGGGCATGGACGCATTCCGCGTTCTGGGGCCGAAGCGCGTCGGCTATCTCGACGTCGGCGGGTCGGGCAACGAGACTCAGGCCCACCTCGCCGCCGACGGCCGGGTGACCGTGATGTTCTGCGCCTTCGACCAGCCCGCTCTGATCCTGCGTCTCTATGGCCGGGGACGCGCGGTCCTGCCGCAGGACGCGGAGTGGCCGTCGCTGGCGAGGGACTTCACCATCCTCCCCGGCGCGCGGCAGATCTTCCTGATCGACGTCGAGAGCGTTCAGACGAGTTGCGGATGGGGCGTGCCGTTCATGAGCTTCGACCGGGAACGGGAAACTCTGTCGCGCTACCATGCCGCGCAGGATCCCGCCGACCGGCTCGCGAAGATCGCCGGGCGTACGCGGAGCATCGACGGCCTGCCGCTACGCGTGCAGACCGTGATCCCGACGGCGAGTCGAACGGCTCGCCGCCACGGCGCCGTCGAAGACTCCTAAGCTTTCGCGATCGGCTTGGGACCCAGATATCATCCGCAGCCACGCGCCTTGTAAGCGCATACCGGCAACGCATCCAACGGATCACTCCCAACGTAAGAGATTGAGGCCCAAGGCAGCGCGGACTCTAATTTTACGTTCCAACCAGGACATCATGGACGGATCAAAGATTAAGACGCCTCGTATGATCGTCATCGTCGTCGAGGACGAAGCGTTGATCCGGCTCGACGCGATGATGATGCTGGAGGACGCGGGCTTCGATGTCGTCGACGCCTCCGACGCGGACGATGCGCTGCTCCTCTTGAAGGCCAGGGCCGACATCGCCGGTCTCTTCACGGACGTGAACATGCCCGGCCGGTTGGACGGCATCGCGCTGGCGCATCGCGCGCGCGAACTGCATCCCGACATTCGGATTGTCGTCACGTCGGGCGCGAGGAAGGTCGACCCGGCCGCCCTGCCCATCGGCAGCCATTTCGTCCCGAAGCCCTATGCCTGCGCCCACGTGGCCGCCCTGCTGGCCGCCTGACGCGAGCGGGCCCGTTGTATTCCTGAAGCATTACTTGGCTAAACTGCAACGTTCCCCAGACTGCCGTCATCCCGGACGGCAGCGCAGCGCAGCGGAGCGACGATCCGGGATCCAGGGGGCCGGGCGCGATGTCGCCGCTGAGGGTGCGTACCCAGTCCCCTGGGTCCCGGGTCTCTGTTCCGCTTCGCTTCACGCCGCCCGGGATGATGGGGTGGACGGCCCCCGAACGGCATCTGATGTGCCATGCTGGCCGTGAGTGGACCCAGCAGAGGAGACCGTCCGCCATGCAAGCTATCAGATATGGGATCGACCTGGCCAAGAGTGTTTTCCAGGTCCACGGGGTGGATGCCTCGGGTGAGGTCGTGTTGCGGCGCCAGTTGCGGCGCGCGGAGGTGTTGAAGTTCTTCGCCAAGCAGCCGGCGGCGCTGATCGGGCTGGAGGCTTGCGGCTCGGCGCATCATTGGGGCCGCGAGCTGACCAGGCTGGGCCATGAGGCGCGCCTCATGCCGCCGATCTATGTGAAGCCCTATGTGCGGCGCAACAAGAACGACGCGCGCGACGCCGAAGCCTGTTGCGAGGCGGTCAGCCGGCCGACCATGCGCTTCGTGCCGATCAAGACGGTGGAGCAGCAGGGCCAGCGGGCGCTGCATCGGACCCGGGACCTTCTGGTTCGCCAGCGCACCCAGGCGGTCAACGCCGTTCGCGCCATTCTCTACGAGACGGGGCTGATCGGAGCCAAGGGGCGCGCGGGCGTTGAGGGGCTGATCGCGCGGATTGAGGCGGGCGGGGCGGACATTCCGTCCTGCCTGCTGGCGGCGCTGACGCCCTTGGCCCGGCAGTGGCGCTCGCTGGAGACGCAGATCAAAGCCCTGGACGACGAACTCCTGGTCCAGGCTCGCGCCCACCCCGACGCGCGCCGACTGATGACCATCCCGGGCGTCGGTCCGGTCACCGCCCACGCCGTGGTCGCGGCGGTCGGCGACGGCCGCCAGTTCGCCTCGGCCCGCGACTTCGCCGCCTGGGTCGGCCTGACCCGGGTCAACCATGACACCGGCGGCAAGACCCGCCTGACTGGCCATATCAGCAAGGCCGGCGACGGTTCGCTGCGACGATTGCTGGTCCTGGGCGCCAGCGCCGGCCTGCGCCACGTCAGGACCAGGCCGGACAAGGGCTCGCCGTGGATCCGGGGCGTGCTCGCCCGGCGCCCGGTCAAGGTCGCCGTCATCGCCCAGGCCGCCAAGACCGCCCGCATCCTCTGGGCGGTCTTGACCACCGGACAGGACTACAGGGCCCAGCCTCACCCCGTGTGAGGCCCGATCCGCCCTTCACGAGGTAAAGGAGCGAAAGGCAGCTAGGCAAAATGGTCAGGACCTGGGTCGGGACACTCCGCGCCGTCATCGCGCCTCGAGCGCGCCGGGATGATTGGAACCCGATCCGCGAACCCCTCGCGGGCCAGCGGTCATCGCATCGACCGCATCAACAGGCCGAATACATGACCGCTCCAGATCGTTCGCCAAAACAGCCAATCGCCACTTGCCGGGAAGGGGCCGTCCATACATGACGGTGTTCAGGGCAGCTTCACAGCTTAGCCGACGATCGCGCTATGGTCGCGCTTCGAGCACCATGTTGAACGGCCCTTCGGTTGCGCGGCGGACCCGGCTGAAGCCGGCGCCGGTCAGCACCTCGGTGAGCTTCTTTTGGCCGGCCTGGGCGCCGAGGCCCTCGCCGACCTCCTGATCCAGCGAAGTCGGCACGCAGATCATCGTCGAGGCGTTATAGAATATCCGGCTGACGGGATTGCCGATGTTGGCGCCCGGCTCGTCGGCGGCGATCGGCTCCACCAGCATCCAGGACCCGTCCGGCTTGAGCATCTCGCGCATGTGGGCGGCGCAGCCGCGCGGATCGCCCATGTCGTGCAGGCAGTCGAACATGGTCACCAGGTCGAAATCGCGTTCGGCGATCGCCTTCGCCGGCGTGGTCTCGAACCGCACCCGGTCGGCAACGCCATGCTCCTTGGCGTGGGCGTTGGCCTGTTCGATGGACGGAGCATGAAAGTCGTACCCAACGAACGCGCTCTTCGGGAAGGCTTCGGCCATCATCAGGGTCGAGAAACCGACGCCGCACCCCACATCGGCGACCTTGGCGCCGCTCTCCAGTTTCGGCAGGACACCGTCGAGCGACGGCAGCCACGACTGGACGATGTTGTTGACATAGCCCGGCCGAAAAAAGGCGCCCACGGCGCAGAACAGGCAGCCGGCGCTGTCGCCCCAACTGACGCCGCCGCCGCTGCGAAACGCCGCCTCGACCTTGGGCTCCGCTTCGATGTTGGCCGCGGCGAGATCGAAGCCGCCTTCCATATAGAGCGGGCTGTCCTTGACCACGAAGAACATGGCTTGCTCGGGGGTCAGGTGGAACCGCTCGGCCGCCACGTCGCAGGCGATGTAGCCGTTGGCCGCCTGAGCCAGCGCCCACTCGCGGACATACCGCTCCGCCAGACCCGTGCGCTTCGCGAGTTCGGCGGCCGTGGCCTCGCCGTCGTTCAAGGCGGCGAACAGTCCCAGCCGGAAACCTATGCGCACCGTCGGCACGCTATAGGCCGCGCCGAGATCGCCGAGCACCTTTCCAATCAAAGCGTTGAGCTTATCGCCGTCGACCTCGGCCATCTCTCGTTCCCTCCCAAGAACGGCGAAGATAGCGCAAACGGCGATGCTTGGAAACCAAGGTCGAATCACTTCCGCGACTCAACAATGTTTAGTCTGGACTTTCGGCCGGCGGGTGGCGGTGACGCAGGGATTCGAACCCTGGGTACGGCTTTACACCGTACAACGGTTTAGCAAACCGTCGCCTTAAGCCACTCGGCCACGTCACCACACGGGCGGGGCGATAGCCTGTTCGGGCGGCCGGCGCAACGAAGGCGGGAACGCCCGCCGTCAGGCCCGGGCCAGCCAGTCCCGCGCCGCCCGCTGCGCCTCGGCGACGTCGGCGGAGTCCATCTCCGCGCTGAGTTCCTTTCGGTAGATCTTGGCCTCCAACGAACCGCGCAGCGAGGCGAGGTTGAACAGGGTGTGGGCCGCGACATAATCGAGCGGCGCGCCGCCCTGCCCCGTGGAATAGCGCAAGCCTAGGCGAAAGAGTTCGTCTCCGCTCGGGTTCGACGCCGGCGAAGGCAACGCCTGGACGCGCTCGAGAACCGCTTGGTTGGCCATCACCGCGTTCTTCCCTTCGGAAGCCTATACGATGCGCCCCTTAGATCGGATTTCGCCTGAATAATCGATTAACGAATAGAGACGTTTGTGCGACGAATTCTCGCGTCGGATACACAGAGAGGCCAGCGAGTCAGCTTGCGCCAAGTCGCTGGCGCAGGATGGCGTTCACCGATGCCGGATTGCCCTTGCCTCCCGTGGCCTTCATCACCTGGCCGACGAACCAGCCGATGGCCTGCGGCTTGGCCTTGACCGCCTCGGCTTGGCCGGGGTTGGCGGCGATCAGGTCGTCGATCAGCCGCTCCAGTTCGCCGGTGTCGCTGACCTGGGTCAGGCCGCGCGCCTCGACGATGCTCCGAGGCGTCCCCTCCCCGGCCCACATACGGTCGAACACCTCCTTGGCGATCTTGGAGGAGATCACGCCGGTCTCCAGCAGCTCGACCATCTCGGCGACGTCGCGCGCGGGGATCGGACTGGATTCGATGTCGAGGCCGTCCTTGCCGAGCCGGGCGAGGAGTTCATTGGTGACCCAATTGGCCACCAGCTTGGCGTCGCGGCCGTTGGCGGCGGCCTCGAAATAATCGGCGCGGGCGCCGTCGATCACCAGCACCCCGGCGTCATAGGGCGACAAGCCGTACTGGTCGATCAGCCGCTTGCGCTTGGCGTCGGGCAGTTCAGGCAGCGACGCCTCGATCTCCTTGACCCAAGCCGGGTCGAGCACCAGGGGCAGCAGGTCGGGATCGGGGAAATAGCGATAGTCGTGCGCCTCCTCCTTCGAGCGCATCGACCGGGTCTCGCCCTTGCCGGGATCGAACAGCCGAGTCTCCTGACGGATCGTCCCGCCGTCCTCGATGACCGCGATCTGGCGGCGCGCTTCGTACTCGATCGCCTGTTGGATGTAGCGGTAGGAGTTGACGTTCTTGATCTCGCAGCGCGTGCCGAGCGGATCGCCCGGTTTGCGCACCGAGACGTTGACGTCGGCGCGCAGATTGCCCTTCTCCATGTCGCCGTCGCACGTGCCGAGATAGCGCAGCAGGGTGCGCATCTTCTTGACGTAGGCCGCCGCCTCCTCCGCCGAACGCATGTCCGGGAACGAGACGATCTCCATCAGGGCGGTGCCGGCGCGGTTGAGGTCGACCATGGTGACGTTGGGATCGAGGTCGTGGATCGACTTGCCGGCGTCCTGCTCCAGGTGCAGCCGCTCGATGCGCACGTTGAAGGTCGAACCATCGTCGCGTTCGACCTCGAGGACGCCCTCGCCGACGATGGGGTCCTTGTATTGGCTGATCTGGTAGCCTTGCGGCAGGTCGGGATAGAAGTAGTTCTTCCGGTCGAACCGCGACCAATGGTTGATCTTCGCGCCGAGCCCGAGCCCGGTTCGCACCGCCTGTTCCACGCAGCGCCGGTTGATCACCGGCAGCATGCCCGGCATGGCGGCGTCGACAAGGCTGACCTGGGTGTTGGGCGCCGCGCCGAAGCCGACGGCGGCGCCGGAAAACAGCTTGGCGTTGCTGGCGACCTGGGCGTGGATCTCCAGGCCCAAGACGATTTCCCAAGCGCCCGTGGCGCCTTCGATTAGATCGGCCGTCTTGCTTGACATAGCCGACATATAGAGGCGCGGGCGCTGGACAAAAGCCGGATTTTGAACCTCACTGCAGCGCTTGCTACTCACACGAGGAAACGATCCATGAAACACGCACTTCTCGTCGCCGCCGCCGCGACCGCGCTTGTCGCCGGCGCCGCCGCCGCCCAGACCGCGATCCCCGCCGCCCCCGGGGCGATGTCGGTCGAAACCACCACCATCGGCGACTTGGTCGCCAACGACGCGTCCAAGGCGGTGCTCGCCAAGGACTACCCGCAGTTGCTGGCCTATCCCGGTCTCGACCAGATCAAGGGCATGACCCTGCGCGCCATCGAGGCCTATCCGGAAGCGCAACTCGACGACGCCAAGCTGAAAACGATCCAGACCGATCTCGACGCGGCGAAGAAGAAATAAAACTGGCGCTGGAGGGTCGGCGCCGCTCCGATCCTCCAGATGCTTCGCGCGGCTCGGGAACGCGGTTCCTACCGTCTGGAGATCGCGTCGCGCAAAGTCTCGTCGATCCGGGTTTGCCATCCCCTTCCGGTGGCGCGGAAATAGTCCAAAACCTCCGCCGACAGGCGCAGACTGACCGGCCGTTTCGGGTCGGCCTTGCGGGGGCGACCGCCGCGAGAAACTGGGACACCGTTTTCGTGCGCGGTAGCGCCCGCCAACCAGGCCTTGGTCAGCTCTGGCGCGTCATCTTCAGGATCCAAAATGGAGTTTGAGACGGCTCTGCTCACGATCGTTCGCCTTTCGCATCGAAATAATTCGTCGGCCTTCCTTCGTTGGCGTCCAGACGATCGCAAGAAGTCGATCACCCAGATGGCCGAAGGTCACATACCGTGTTTCGCCGTAATCCTTTCGGAGGTCGAGCCGGTCAAGCGTTCGTCCTCTGAAGACCGCACGGGCGTCCTCGAAGTCCAAATCGCGCTCCGCCAATGTGGCTTGGCGCTTTGCGGCGTCGTAGGTGATCACCACACCGTCACCTTAAACGCGGCTTCACCGCTGTCAAGGTATTTGTAGATACGAAAATTTGAGCGTCATCCGACAACCCTTGCCGGATCGCCTTTCACCGCGCGGCGGCTGAGCGCGATGCCCTGGAGGTGGAACTTGGGGCCGCCCAGCAGGCCGGTCGTCCAGCCGTAGCCGATGCGGTACAGCGAGGTGTCGGTTCGGGTCTCGCCGTCTTCGACATAGGTGGTGACGATGACCGCCGGCAGGCTGCTCTCGCCGGACTTCCCGCTCCTCGGCGATTTGCGCAGGCCATCCTCCAGCCAGCCGAGATCGATCTGCGGTTCGGCGGCGGAGACCTCCATGGCGTGATCGAGCACGGCGCGCGGAAAGTAGTAGCGCTGGCTCTGGATCGCCTGCGACGCCTTCATCGAGCGCAGGATGATGCGGCGGCCGTCCGCCTCGGCCGTTCCGGTGACGACGAACGCCTGCCGCGCCCGCTGTTCCGCCGTGATCTGACGAACCTCTTCCGTATGCTGTTTGTGGCTGTCCCAGTAGTTCAGCGCGGCGATCACCAGCGCCAGCACGCCGACGATTTCTCCGACGGTCAGCCAGAAGCCCTGCCGACGCTTCGGCGGCCGCGCCTCGCTCACCACCAGCGATCCGGCTTGGCGGAGAACGCCGCCGCCTGTTCCATCGCTCCGGCCAAGGTGAACAGCGTGCCCTCGTCGAGCGGCTTGCCGATGAGCTGAAGACCGAGCGGCAGGCCGGCGGCGTCCAATCCGCCCGGAACGCTGATCGCCGGCAGCCCCGCCAGATTCACCGTCACGGTGAAGATGTCGTTGAGGTACATCGCGACCGGATCGTCGGACTTGTCGCCCAGGCCGAAAGCGGCCGATGGCGCGGTCGGGGTGAGCAGGGCGTCGACTTGGCTGAACGCCGCGTCGAAGTCGTCGGCGATGCGGCGGCGGACTTTCTGCGCCTTGAGGTAATAGGCGTCGTAATAGCCCGCGGAGAGCACATAGGTCCCGATCAGCACCCGCCGCTTGACCTCGGCGCCGAAACCGGAAGCCCGCGTCAGTTCATAGGTGTCGTTCAGCGAGGCGCCCTCGACCCGTTCGCCGTAGCGCATTCCGTCGTAGCGGGCGAGATTGGACGACGCCTCGGCCGGGGCGATGATGTAGTAGGCCGGCAGGGCGTACTTGGTGTGCGGCAGGGACACCTCGACGATCTCGCAGCCCGCCTCCTTCAGCCACTCGACGCCGCGCGACCACAGGGTCTCGATCTCGGCCGGCATGCCGTCGACGCGGTACTCCTTCGGCACCCCGATCCGCAGTCCGCGAGGCGACTTGCCGACGAATGAGGGAAAGTCCGGCACGTCGGCGGGCAGGCTGGTGGAGTCCTTGGGGTCGTGACCACTCATCGATTTCAGCATCAGGGCGGCGTCGGCGACGGTGCGGGTGATCGGTCCGGCCTGGTCCAGCGACGAGGCGAAGGCGACGACGCCCCAGCGCGAGCAGCGGCCGTAGGTCGGCTTGATCCCGACCGTGCCGGTGAAAGACGCCGGCTGACGAATCGAGCCGCCAGTGTCCGTCGCCGTGGCGGCGAGCGCGATTCCCGCCGCCACCGCCGCCGCCGAGCCGCCGGACGATCCGCCCGGCGTCAGCGCCGAGTTCGACCCGCGCGAGCGCCAGGGGTTGGTCACCGGACCGAAAGCGCTGGTCTCGTTGGACGAGCCCATGGCGAACTCGTCCATGTTGAGCTTGCCCAGCATCACCGCGCCATCGCGCCACAGGTTGGCGGTGACGGTGGACTCGTAGGGCGGCACGAACTCGCCGAGGATTTTCGACCCCGCCGTGGCGCGGACGCCCTTGGTGCAGAACAGGTCCTTGATCCCGAGCGGCGCGCCCTCCAGCGATCCGCCCTCGCCGGCGGCGATGCGGGCGTCCGAGGCGCGGGCCATCTCCAGCGCCTTGTCGGGCGTCTCCAGCACATAGGCGTTGAGCGGGCGCGCGGCGGCGATGGCGTCGAGGTGCGCGCGGGTGATCTCCTCGGAGGAGAACTCGCGCTTGCGCAAGCCGTCGACCGCGTCGGTCAGAGTGAGGCCGGTGAGACCGCTCACTACTCGACCACCTTGGGCACGACGAAGAAGCCGCTTTTGCTGGAGAACGCGTTGGCCAGCACGACCGCGGCGTCGCCGCCGTCGGTGACCACGTCGTCGCGCATGGGCAGGGTCGCGGCGACCGCCGAGGTCATCGGCTCGACACCGTCGGTGTCGACCTCGGCGAGCTGTTCGATCCAGCCCATGATCGCCGACAGCTCCGCCGCCAGCGGGGCGAGTTTGTCCTCGGGTTCGCGGATGTGCGCCAGCCGCGCGACCTTGCGGACGGTTTCGACGTCGATGCTCATGACAGTCCTCGTGAAGCGGTGGCGTTATGCGCGCGCGCGCCGGTTTGACAAGGCCGGGGTCGAAGCCGAGAGCCGATCAATGGCCGTAGTCGATCTATTGGATCTTCCTGGCGCGGCGGCCAGGGGCTCGCCCTTGGTCGGCCTCGACCTCGGTACGCGCACCATCGGCGTCGCGGTGTCCGACACCGGCTGGATGATCGCCAGCCCGTTCGCCCTGATCGAGCGGAAGAAGTTCACCGCCGACGCCGGCGAACTGTTCACCCTCATGGAGCGGCGTGGCGCGGGCGCCCTCGTAATTGGACTGCCGGTCAACATGGACGGGACGGAGGGGCCGCGCTGCCAGTCGGTCCGCGCCTTCGCCCGCCACCTGCTGCGTCTGCGCGTTATGCCGATCGCCTTCTGGGATGAGCGGCTTTCCAGCGCCGCGGTCAACAGGGTGCTGATCTCGGAGGCCGACGCCACCCGGGCGAGACGGGCCGCGTCGGTGGACAAGATGGCGGCCGCCTGGATTCTGCAGGGCGCCTTGGACCGGCTCGCGGATGCCGCGCCCAGGGCCTAACCGCCGTTCGCCTGGCGAAGGTTGCAAGGAGGTTTTGCAATCTGGCGGTTGATCACCGAAAAAGCTCCTGATAACCACTCGCATTATCAGGGGGACGATCATGAACAAAGTTGTTTACGCTGGGGCCGGCGCTATCGCCGCCGTTGCAGTGTCGGCGGCGGTGCTGACCACCCAAACCCCGCCCAAGGCGGCAAGCCCGTACTTCTCGGGTACACCTAAGCCGACATCGGCGAACACCGGCGCCGGCAAGGCGAGTTTCGCCCATGCATGCGCGCGTCCCGTCGCCGGAAGCGTGGTCATGGCGCCCTACGACCTTTACAGCCACAACGGCCAGCTCAACGTCGCCCTGAATTACGAAACCGACGTCGACAGCGACGGCCGGCGCTTGTTCTGTTTCGTGACGCCGACCGGCGTCGAGTCGCCGACTCTCCACATCAATCCCGGCGACACGCTCAACATCACCTTGACCAACGACATCCCGCCGGCGCTGGCGAGCGCGCTCCGAGACATGTCGATGGCCGTCGGACCGCAGCCATGCCTGGCGACCTCGATGAACAACACGTCGGTCAACATGCACTTCCACGGTACGAATATCTCGCCGACGTGCCATTCGGACGAGGTGATCCACACCATCGTCAACGCCGGCCAGACCTACACCTATTCGCTCAAGTTCCCCGCGGACGAGCCGCCCGGACTTTATTGGTATCACCCGCACATCCACGGTTTCGCCGAGGCGGCGCTGCAAGGCGGCGCGTCCGGGGCGATAATCGTCGACGGCATCGAGGCTCTTCAGCCGGCGGTGAAAGGGCTGCCGTCGCGCACCCTGATCATCCGCGATCTGGTGGTGGCGGGTAACCAGACCCCCGGCGGCCACGTTCCGGCCTGGGATATCTCCCTGAACTACGTGCCGAACAGCTATCCGGTCGGCATGCCGGCCATTCTACCGACGCCGCCGTCGCGGCAGGAGTTCTGGCGCGTGCTCAACGCGTCGGCGGACACCGTTTCGGATGTGGTCCTCAGCTACGACAAGGTCAATCAGCCTCTGACCGTCGTTGCTTTGGACGGCGTTCCCACCGGCTCTCAAGACGGCGCGGCCAAGGGCAAGACCTTCGTCACCGACCATCTGCTTCTTCCGCCGGCCGGACGCGCCGAATTCATCATCACCACGCCGTCGGCGAAGGTTCGCGACGCGCTCCTCATCTCGCGGGCGGTCGACACCGGCCCGTTCGGCGACAACGACACGACGCGCAATCTCGCGGTCCTCAAGACGACGGGGACAACGAGTATCGCCTCCGCCGCGGCCAGACTCGACGATGTCGCGCCGAAGACCGAGGCGACCATGCCGACCACCGCGGCGCGGCCGGGTCCTCAGCGCTTCGCCGGCCTGTTGCAGGCGGCCGTCCAAACCAAACGGAAGCTCTACTTCTCCGAGGTGCTGTCGGATCCCACCGACCCGGCGAGCCCGACCAACTTCTTCATCACCGTGGATGGCGCGACGCCGACCCTGTTCGACTCGGCGAACCCGCCGGCGATCGTCACCCGCCAAGGCGCGGTCGAGACCTGGACGATCGAGAACCGCGCGCAGGAGGTGCATGAGTTTCACATGCACCAAATCCATTTCCTGCTGATGGCCGTGAACGGCGTGCCCGTGCCGCCCGACCAGCAACAGTTTCTCGACACCGTCAACGTGCCCTACTGGAATGGATCCGGACCGTATCCCAGCGTCACCCTGAAGATGGATTTCCGCGGCGACGTGGTGGGCGACTTCGTCTATCACTGTCACATCCTGGGTCACGAGGATAACGGCATGATGGCCATTATTCGCGTGCTGCCGAAGGTGGGTTGAACTCAGGGATCGTCGTGGTCTTTTGTACCCGCTCATGAGCAAACCAGCTTTCCGATCACCTGCTTGGCGAGGCGTCTGGATCGTCCTCGTGGCGGTCGCGCTGTTGGCGCGGATCGGCTCACCGCCCGGGACCATGTTGGCGCAGACCCCGCATGGCGTCCGCCTCGTGGCGTGTTCCGGACACGGTCCGATGACGACGATGGCGACGGACAAGCCGATGTCCGGCGCCCGCAAGTCCGCGCCTCCGGCGAAAGCCCATTCCGACGGCGGTTGCGAATTCGCGGCTCAGGCGGGGCACGCGCTTAGCGCGGCGAGTTTCGAACTCGCCGGTTCTTCCGCCTGGACACCGGCTTCGCTCCCGCGGCTCATCGTGTTCGCGACGACTGGCGCGGGTCTCGCCGCGCCTCCGCCGCCGTCCCAAGCCCCTCCACCCATCCTCGTCTGATCTCGTCCAGCCGCGCCGGAGGGTCTCCGACGCACTCAGATCATATGTGCGCGGCCGATCCGAAGGACCGGTCGGGGAGTCGACTTCATGTCTTTCAAACATCTGGGCGCGGCCGCCGCCGTGCTTGCTCTTGCCCTGCCGGCGGTCGCGGAAGCCTGTGCCTGCGGTTGCGGCGTGTTCGGCGTCGGCGCGGGGAACCTGATCCCTTTATCGGGCGGCGGAAACGTCTACGTCGAGACGGACTATATGAACCAGAATCAGAACTGGTCCGGAACCCACAAGGCTCCCGCCGAAAATAACGCCGACAAGCAGATCCAGACGGAATTCTTCACTATCGGCGGCCAGTACATGTTCAACAACCGCTGGGGCGTGATGGCCGAGGTTCCGATCTGGAACAGAGTGTTTCGAACCGAGAACGACGACGGGACAGGAGTCGATCGCTTCGAGCACGCCGCCATCGGCGACATTCGGCTGATGGGCGTTTACACTGGCTTTGCCAAAGACATGTCCACCGGCGTCACCTTTGGCCTGAAGTTGCCCACCGGCGACTTCACCTATCCTAGTTTTGACAGGGACACCTCGATCGGCACGGGCACGACGGACCTGCTTCTGGGCGGATATCACGTCGGCAATCTGACCAAGAACGAGACGTGGGGTTACTTTGCTCAAGGCCGAGCGGAAATCCCCCTCAATACGCGCGGCGGCTATCGGCCGGGCGCGGAACTCGACGGGGCGATCGGGGTCTCCTACGGAGGTCTGGGCCGCGTCACCGACAAGCTAAAGTTCACGCCGATCCTGCAGGTAATCGGCTCGGCGCGCGCCAAGGACAGCGGCGATCTCTCCAATCGTCCGGACAGCGGCTACGAGCGGGTGCTGATTTCGCCGGGGATCGAGGCGGCCGTGGGCAAGTGGAAACTGTACGGCGACGTCGAGCTGCCGGTCTATCAGCGGGTCAACGGCAACCAACTGGTGGCGCCGGTTCTGCTCAAGGCGGTGGTGAGCCGGAGCTTCTAAGTGTTTACTCTTCCTCCAAGTGAGTCGACGACCAGAGCGGCGGACGTCCGGGCGGGTACGATCGTCACCTTTCCGGGCGCCGCGCTGTCCACAAGAGCCACGGCGCGCTTGGGGCAGATGTCCATGCACTTGGTTTCGACGATGAGGATGGCGGCGCGCTTGCCCTTCGCGTCGGCCATCACGCGCCGGAGGCGCTTGGCGAGCGCCTGATCGCCATCCGGTCCAAACCCGCCGCCGAGCTTGCGCCCGCACTTGCCGCACACGGCGATCAGACGCTCCGACCTGGCTTTCAGGGTTCTGATCGCCCTGGTGTCGGAGACCTCCGACCGCCGGCCTCCTTTGTCGTTCACGCGTCGGGGCGGACGAGGACCGTCTCGGCGAGATGTTCGGCGATAAACCATACCTGAGGCTCGTTGGTGCGGATGATGTTGCTGACCAGGAGGTCGTTGGTGCCGTCGTCACCGGCCTCGTCGGCCTGTTCGGCGCCTTCGTGAGCTTGGCGCAGGACGATCTCGTGAGCCTCGAGCAATCTCGCGAGTTGGGTCGGAACATCCTCGCGTCCCTTCGGCGGACGGGGAATCTTCGTTGATTCGGCGACATCCGGCGCCATGGCGATGCTGATCCCGCCCAGCGCCATGATGCGTTCGGCGATCATATCCACCAGTTCCGCCTGCTTCTCGTAGTGCGTGTCGAGCAACAGGTGGAGCTGGTAGAAGGTCGCGCCCGACATCTGCCAGTGATGCTTCTTGTACATGTCGCGCAAGGTCATGGTGTCGGCGAGAATTTGGTTGAGCAGGGCGACGCTTTGCGCGCGGGCGTTCTCCTCGAGCGCGATCGGAAGCTGCTTGAGCGTTCCGAAGGGCTGAATCTCCCGATAATCGACCTTGTAGTTCGGTTGGGCGAAATCGACTTGTTTACGAGCCACGATGCTTACTCCTGGGCGGCGCGGGGTCCACGTCGCTATCGACTGTTTGTGAGCGCATAGGCCGAGGGTCCGATGACCATCAGCCCGCGTCCGGCCCAACCGTTCAAGCCGGCAACGGTTCCGTGGCGCCGTCCAGATTCCCCCGCGGACCGCCGCTTGGCGCGTCCGCCAAACCCGCCTATGACCCTCCCTTCATGACCGGCGCGCCGCCCACCGTCGAGGAGATGCGGGGACGGGCGCTGCCGTTTCCGACGCGGCATTTCCTCTCGGTCACCGATCTGGCGCCGCCCGACGTCGCCGCCCTCCTCGATCTGGCCGACGGCTTCGTCACCCTCAACCGCCAGCGCGCCAAGAAGGTCGACCTGCTCAAGGGCCGCACCCTGGTCAATCTGTTCTTCGAAGCCTCGACGCGGACCCAGAGTTCGTTCGAACTGGCCGGCAAGCGGCTGGGCGCGGACGTGGTCAACATGAGTCCGCGCTCGTCGTCGATCTCCAAGGGCGAGACCCTGGTGGACACGGCGGTGACGCTGAACGCCATGCAGCCGGACATCCTCATCATACGCCACGGCTCGTCCGGCGCGGCGTCGCTGCTGTCGCAGAAGGTCGATTGCAGCGTGGTCAACGCCGGAGACGGTCAGCACGAGCATCCGTCCCAGGCGCTGCTCGACGCGCTCTCCATGCGCCGCGCGTTCGGACGGATCGGCGGGCTGGTCGTGGCGATCTGCGGCGATGTCGCTCACAGCCGGGTGGCGCGCTCCAACGTCGGCCTGCTGACCATGCTGGGCGCCGAAGTGCGCGTGGTCGGGCCGCCGACCCTGATGCCGCCCGACATCCACCGCTGGGGCGTCACCGTCTGTCACGACCTCAAACGCGGCATCGAGGGCGCCGACGTGGTGATGATGCTGCGCCTGCAGCTCGAGCGGATGCAGGGCGCGGTGGTGCCGTCGATGCGCGAGTATTTCCGGCTGTGGGGCCTGGACCGCGAAAAGCTGGCGCGCGCCAAGCCGGGGGTGCGGGTGATGCACCCTGGGCCGATGAACCGGGGCGTGGAGATCGACTCCGACGTCGCCGACGATCTCTCCGTCAGCCTGATCCAGGATCAGGTCGAGATGGGCGTCGCCACCCGCATGGCGGTGCTGGCCTCGCTCGCGGCGCGGCTGGATAACCGATGAGCGCCGAGGCGATGAGCGAGCGCCCAATTTTTCCTCCTCCGCCCGAAGAGGCGGGGGAGGGGGACCGCGAAGCGGTGGAGGGGGCTGCCACGTCAGGGAACGCCCGAAAGAGGAACGCCGGCGCGAAATCACGGTGGTTCCGTCGCTCGCCGCCCCCTCCACCCCTTCGGGGTCCCCCTCCCCCGTCGTCGCGAGCGCGACGGGGGAGGATTGGGACTTGCCGATGATCGAGCGTCCCATCGCGTTCCACGGCGCGCGCTTGATCGACCCGGAGTCCGGGTACGACGGCCCCGGCGCTCTGCTGGTCGCCGACGGCTGTATCGCGCGCGTGTCGCGCGAGATGGCGTTCAGCGATCTGCCGTCCGACGTGAAGATGATCGAGGCGAACGGCGCGATGCTGTGCCCCGGCCTGGTCGATCTGCGGGTCAAGACCGGCGAGCCGGGGTCCGAGCCTAAAGAGACGCTGAAATCCGCCGCCCGCGCCGCGGCGGCCGGCGGCGTGACCTCGATCGTGGTCCAGCCGGACACCGACCCGGTGATCGACGATCCGGCGGTGGTCGACTTCATCCTGCGCCGGGCGCGCGACATCGAACTGGTCCACGTCTACCCCGCCGGCGCCGCGACCAAGGGCTGTCTCGGCAAGGGCATGGCCGAGATCGGCCTGATGCGGGAAGCCGGCTGCGTCTATGTCACCGACGCCGACAGGCCGATCGTCGACTCGCGGGTGATGCGCCGGTTGTTGTCCTACGCCGGGGCGCTGGGCGTGCTGGTCTCACACCGGCCGGCCGATCCCTGGCTGACCGCCGGCGCATCGGCGACCGAAGGCGAGTTCGCCGGGCGGATGGGCCTCGCCGCCGAACCCGTCGCCGCCGAGACCATCATGCTGGAGCGCGACATCGCCCTGGTCGCCCTAACCGGCAGCCGGCTCTTGGTGGACCAGATCAGCGCCGCCGCGTCCCTGCGCAGCCTGGCGCGGGCCAAGGCCGAGGGCCTGCCGATCCTCGCCACCGCCTCGATCAACAACCTGTCGTTCAACGAACTGGACATCGGCGACTACCGAACCTTCTGCAAACTGACCCCGCCGTTACGCGGCGAGGAAGACCGGTTGGCGCTGATCGACGCCCTGGCGTCCGGCCTGGTCGACATCGTCGTCTCCGCCCACGCCCCCGCCCCCGCGGAGGACAAGCGCCTGCCGTTCGACGAAGCCGCGCCAGGTGCAATCGGCCTGGAGACGCTGCTGTCGGCTCTTCTGACCCTGCACCATGAAGGCCGCGTCCCCCTCGCCCGCCTGATCCGCGCGGCGACCCTCGCTCCCGCGCGGGCGATCGGCCTCGACGCTGGCCGGCTGACGGTGGGGGCGCCCGCCGACCTCCTGCTGTGCGACATCGACGCTCCGCGCTTGATAGACGCGGAGAAACTCACCTCGAAATCCAAGAACTCGGCCTTCGACGGGCGCCGGTTACAGGGCGAGGTGCTAATGACGCTTGTGGACGGTCGGGTGGTTTACGAGACTTGACGGTAGCTAGAAACGAGCGAAATGTAGAACAATAGTTCTACGGACTCTCGGTGGATCATGGAAAAAACTTTGACGCTAAGGGAAGCCAATCAGACCTTCGCCCGCGTCATTCGAGAGGTCGAGTCCGGCTCGGCTTTCACCATCACCCGAAACGGCAAGCCGGTCGCGAAGATTTCCCCTGTCGAGGGCGCGCGGCGAGTCTTGACGGCGGAACAGGAGGCGGCCCTCGCGCGGACCTTGGCGCGCGCGAACCCCGGGTTGTCCCTCGGCGGCGAAAAATTCGATCGCCAAGCTATCTACGACGAGCGGGTCGACCGCTATGACCCCCGGTAGATTTACGCTCGACACCAACATCCTCGTCTATGTCATCGACCGTGACGCCGGCGTCAAACATGGCCTGTCAATTGAAATCCTGAAGCGATCCACTGGCAAGGACTGCCTGCTGACCCTGCAATCGATCTCAGAGTTTTACGCTGTCGTCACGCGTAAGAAAATGATGGATCACGCAGCGGCGGCGACGCAGGTCGAAGACTGGCTAACGCTGTTTCCCGCCATCCCACCCACCGCGGACGCGGTGCGAGCCGCAATCGCACATTCGCGGTCGGGTCGGACAAGCTATTGGGACGGTCTATTGATCGAGACCGCCGCCGGGTTTGGTTGTGCGATCGTGGTCACCGAAGATTTGCAGGACGGTATGACGGTCGGCGGCGCGACCATCTATCATCCTTTCGCTGGCAGGGCATTGGCGCCGAGCCTCCAAGCGCTCCTGAATTGAGACAGGCGTCGGAAGTGATCACGTTTTGTTCTTGTGCCAAACCGAAAGTCGGCCCAGAGAAATCCTAGGATGTCTCCGCACCTTGCCCAAAACACCGCGTCGCTCCTCGCCTGCCTCGTCGGCGGTTATCTGCTGGGCTCGATATCCTTCGGCCTGATCGCGACGCGGCTGGCGAAAACGGAGGATATCCGCTCCATCGGTTCGGGCAGCATCGGCGCGACCAATGTTCTTCGCACCGGGCGCCGTGATCTGGCCGCGATCACCCTGATCGGTGACGCCGGCAAGGGCGCGGCGGCGGTGCTGTTGGCGACGTGGCTGGTCTCGCCGCTGGGCGGGGTCGTCGCCGGGGGCGGCGCGTTCCTCGGGCACCTGTTCTCGGTCTGGCTGCGCTTTCGAGGCGGCAAGGGAATAGCGACCTTCTACGGCATTCTGTTCGCCGTGTTCTGGCCGGTGGGTCTGGTCGCCGGCGCCGTCTGGCTCGCCATGGCCGCGATCTTTCGCTTTTCGTCGCTCGCCGGGCTGACCGCCGCGATCGTCGCGCCGGTTGCGACGTATGTCCTGCGTCCGGAGCGGATGGATGCGGTCTGGCTGACGATCTTTATGGCCGTCCTCATCTTCATCAGGCACGGCGCCAATATCGATCGGCTGCTCAAGGGCGCGGAGCCTCGGATCGGCGCGGGCAAGGCGAAGCCCGCGTGACCGCGCTCTCCCGATCTGAACAGATCGACTGGCTGAGGCTGGCGCGAGCGGACAACATCGGGCCGGTCACTTTCAAATTTCTGATCCAGCGTCACGGATCGGCGGCGCGCGCGCTGAACGCCTTGCCAAGCATAAAGCGTCAGGGCGCGGGTTCCGCGGCGTACATCCCGACCGTCGAATATGCCGAGAGCGAGTTGGCGGCCGGCGAGGCCGCGGGCGCGGAACTCCTTGCCTCGACGGACGAGGCGTTCCCGAATCTGTTGTCGGCGATGGATCCCCCGCCGCCCCTGCTCTGGGTGTCAGGCGATGTCGCCCTGCTGTCGCGGCGCGCTGTGGCCATCGTCGGCGCGCGGATCGCGTCGGCGGCGGGACAGCGCTTTGCCCGGACCCTTGCGGCCGATCTCGGCGACGCCGGGTTCGCGGTCGTGTCCGGCATGGCGCGGGGGATCGACGCGGCGGCGCACGAGGGGGCTCTGCCGACCGGGACCGTCGCGGTCCTCGCCGGCGGCGTCGACGACATCTATCCACCCGAACACCGCGACCTGCACGCCGAGATCGCGCGGCTGGGCTGCATCGTCTCCGAACGGCCGATGGGCCACAACGCCCGGGCGGCGGACTTCCCTCGCCGCAACCGGATCATCTCCGGTCTGTCGATGGGCGTGGTCGTGGTCGAGGCGGAACTCCGCTCCGGGTCGCTGATCACCGCCAGGCTGGCCAACGAACAGGGCCGCGAGGTCTTCGCGGTTCCCGGTTCGCCGATGGATCCCAGGTCGCGCGGGACTAATGATCTTATCCGCCAGGGCGCGACATTGGTTGAGGAAGCCGCCGATGTGATCCGTGTTCTCGAAGCCCAGTCCTCTGTCGCCGAGCCCCGACGCTCCGAGTCGGCTTGGGCCCCCAGCCCTGAAGAGGAGGAGGTCGCGGAGCCGACGCTTGAAGCCATTGGTCGCCTGCTCTCTCCAAGCCCTACCGCGCTCGATGAACTCGCGCGGGCGGCGGGGACGCCGATGCCCGAGGTGCTCGCGGCCGTGGTCGAACTCAGCCTTGCCGGGCGCGCCGATGTCCTTTCGGGCGGCATGGTGGTGGCGCGCTGAACGCCGTGGCGCGCGCGGTCACGGCCAGAGTCCCCGTTGACAGCGGCGGGGCTCGCCCCCCACGTTTAAAGGGCGTCGCCGATTTCGGCGGCGAATCCGCGCCGTTCCGGCCGTCTCCAAACCCAAGGCCAGCATGAACGTCGTCGTCGTCGAAAGCCCGGCCAAGGCCAAGACCATCAACAAATATCTCGGATCGAACTATACGGTCCTCGCCTCCTATGGCCACGTCCGCGACCTGCCGCCGAAGGATGGATCGGTCCGGCCGGACGAGGATTTCGCCATGAGCTGGGAGGTCGACGCCAAGTCGTCCAAGCGCCTGTCGGACATCGCGACGGCGCTGAAGGGCGCCGACCGCCTGATCCTGGCCACCGACCCCGACCGGGAGGGCGAAGCGATCAGTTGGCACGTGCTGGAAGACCTCAAGCGCCGCAAGGCGGTGAAGGGCGCGGCGGTCGAGCGGGTGGTGTTCAACGCCATCACCAAGTCCGCCGTCACCGATGCGATGAAGCATCCGCGCGACATCGACATGGAGCTGGTCGACGCCTACCTCGCCCGCCGGGCGCTGGATTATCTGGTCGGCTTCACCCTCTCGCCGGTGTTGTGGCGCAAGCTGCCGGGGTCGCGTTCGGCGGGCCGGGTCCAGTCGGTGGCTCTACGCCTGATCGTCGACCGCGAGATCGAGATCGAGCGCTTCCGCACCCAGGAATACTGGACCGTGGAGGCGGACGTCGCCGCCGGCGGCGATCCGTTCCTGGCGCGACTGGTCAAGCACGACGGCAAGGCGCTCAAGAAGTTCGACCTGCCCGACGAGGCGACCGCTCACGCCGCCCGCGCCACGGTGCGCGCCGCCGCCTTCAAAGTCTCGGCCATCGAGAAGAAGCCGGCCCGCCGCAGCCCGCCGCCGCCCTTCACCACCTCGACCCTGCAGCAGGAGGCCTCGCGCAAGCTCGGTTTCTCGGCGCAACGCACGATGCAGGCGGCGCAGCGGCTCTACGAAGGCGTCGATCTCGGCGGCGAGACCGTCGGCCTGATCACCTACATGCGGACCGACGGCGTGCAGTCGGCGCCCGAGGCGCTCACCGAGGCCCGCGCGGTCATCGGCGGTCTTTACGGGAAGGACTACGTTCCCGACGCGCCGCGTCACTACAAGGTCAAAGCCAAGAACGCGCAGGAGGCGCACGAGGCGATCCGCCCGACCAGCCTGGAGCGCAATCCGGGCAAGCTGCGGCTGGAGCCCGACCTCGGCCGGCTGTACGAACTGATCTGGAAGCGGATGATCGCCTCGCAGATGGAGTCGGCGCGCATCGAGCGCACCACGATCGACCTGGAGAGCGCCGACGGCCGAACCGGCCTGCGCGCCAACGGTCAGGTCGTGCTGTTCCCAGGCTACCTCGCGGTCTACGAGGAAGGCCGCGACGACGCTTCGGGCGAGGACGACGAAGGCCGGCTGCCGAAAGTCGATCAGGGCGCCGCCGCCAAGGTCGCCGAGGCCCGCGCCGACCAGCATTTCACCGAACCGCCGCCGCGCTATTCCGAAGCCAGCCTGGTCAAGCGGATGGAGGAGCTCGGCATCGGCCGTCCCTCGACCTACGCCTCGATCCTCACCGTGCTGCGCGACCGCGCGTATGTGAAGATGGACAAGAACCGCTTCGTGCCGGAGGACGCCGGCCGCCTGGTCACCGCCTTCCTCGAACAGTTCTTCGCCCGCTACGTCGAATACGACTTCACCGCCGGCCTCGAAGAGAAACTCGACCTCGTTTCGGCGGGCGATCTCGACTGGAAGGCGTTCCTCCGGGAATTCTGGACCGGCTTCAGCGCCGCCGTCGGCGACATCGGCGAGCTGCGCACGACCCAGGTGCTGGACGCCCTCAACGACGCCCTGGGCCCGCACATCTTCCCGGGCAAAGGCGACGGGACGGACCCCCGCGCCTGCCACGTCTGCGGCACGGGCCGGCTGTCGCTGAAGACCGGGCGCTACGGCGCCTTCATCGGCTGCTCCAACTATCCCGAATGCCGCTTCACCCGGCCGATCGCCGGCGCCGAGGGCGAGGGCGGCGAGGTCTCGGGCGACCGCGAACTGGGTCTCGATCCCGCGAGCGGCCACGCCATCTGGCTGAAGACCGGCCGCTTCGGACCCTATGTCGAGGAGGCCGCCGATCCGGTGAAGCGCGCCAGCCTGCCCAAGGACTGGCCGCCCGCGACGATGGATATCGACAAGGCCCTGCGCCTGTTGCGGCTGCCGCGTCAGGTTGGCGAACATCCCGAAACCGGCGGCATGATCCTGGCCGGCATCGGGCGCTACGGACCCTACGTCCAACACGACAAGACCTACGCCAACCTGCCCACGGTGGACGAGGTGTTCGACGTCGGCCTTAACCGCGCCGTCGCCGTGCTGGCCGAGAAACGCGCCGGCGGCGGTCGCGGCGCGCGCGGCGAAGGCGCGTCTGCGGCGGCGTTGAAAGAACTCGGGCCGCACCCGATCACGGGCAAGCCGGTGCGCGTGCTGGCCGGCCGCTATGGACCCTACATCAAGCACGAGTCGGTGAACGCCAACGTGCCCAAGGGCTCCGACCCCGCCGAACTGACGATGGAGGAAGCGGTCGGATTGCTGGCTGCGCGCGAGGCCGTCGGCGGCAAAAGCAAGGGTCGGAAGGCTACGGCGAAGAAGGCTGCGCCGCGCCCCAAACCGGCCACGGTCAAAGCGCCGGCGGCGAAGGCAAAGAAACCCGCCGCGAAGAAGAAGGCGTGACGCTCGCGACATCGCTGACGCGGCTTTGCGCCCCCTCCGTCACTCGACGCAAGAAGGCGTCGAGCGCCACCTCCCCCGCAAGCGGGCGTGGGAGGATTAAGGGACTTCTACTCCTCACCCGCCCGCTTGCGGGGGAGGTGGCGCGGCGCTCTTTCTTGCGCCGTGACGGAGGGGGCGCAAGGCCGCCTCAACGGACCTTCGGGCTTAGCCGTGCGCAAGTCTAAGCCGCCTCGGCGAACGTCTCCTCGCCGTTCCGAACCCCTCCCCCACGTCGGCGTCGTCGATGTTGTCGAGCGGGACGCCGACGGCGAACTCTTCGTCCGGCTGGTCAAGGGCCATGGCGACGCCAAGCCAGTTCGTCTCGCGCCCGGCAAGGACGAGGCCGCCGCCGGCGCGCCGGGAATGGGCGACCGCCTGCTCGTCAAATTCGAAACCGCCGACGGCGGCGCGACGGAAGCCAGGCTGATCAAGCGCGTCGGCGGCGCGGCGCCCCGCGTCCTCGGCGTCGCCAGAAAATCGCGCGGCGAGGTCCGGATCGAACCGGTGGATCGTCGTTCCAAGGACACGCTGATCATCGCGCCCCACGAAGCCGGCGGCGTGAGCGACGGCGATCTCGTTCTGGCGCAAGTCCTCGGATCAGAAGAGCGCCGTTACGGCCCCCGGCGCGGCAAGATCGTCGAGGTGGTCGGCCGCGAGGACGATCCCCGCGCCGCCTCCCTGATCGCGATCCACACCCATGGCATCCCCACCGGCTTCTCCGCCGTAGCCGAGGCCGAAGCGGAAGCCGCCAAGCCCCCGACGCTTGCCGGACCCACCGATCTGCGCGATCTGCCCCTGATCACCATCGACCCGCCGGACGCCCGCGACCACGACGACGCGGTGTTCGCCACGCCGGACGACGACGAGAAGAACCCCGGCGGCTGGATCTGCTGGGTCGCCATCGCCGATGTGGCCGCCTACGTCACGCCGGGTTCGGCGCTGGACCGCGACGCCCGCGACAAGTCGAACAGCGTCTACTTTCCCGACCGCGTCGAGCCCATGCTGCCCGAGCGGCTGTCCGCCGGCCTATGCTCCCTGGTTCAGGACGAGAACCGCGCCTGCCTCGCGGTGCGGATGGTGTTCGACGCCCGGGGCCGCAAGCTCGGTCACAGGTTCGTGCGCGGCCTGATGCGCTCCGCCGCCAAGCTGTCCTACGACCAGGCCCAGGCGGCGATCGACGGTTTGCCCGACGACGCCACCGGGCCGCTGCTCGACCCGGTCCTGAAGCCGTTGTGGGCCGCGTACGACGTGCTGCGCACCGGACGAGAAGCGCGCTCGCCCCTGGCGATCGAGTCGGCCGAACGCCGGATCGTGCTGGGTGAAGACGGCGCGGTCGAGTCGATCACACCGCGCGCCTCCTTCGCCGCGCACAAGCTGATCGAGGAGTTCATGATCCAGGCCAACGTCTGCGCCGCCCAGACCCTGGAACAGCGCCGCGCCGCCCTGATCTACCGCATCCACGACGCGCCCAGCCAAGAAAAGCTGCAGTCGCTGTCCGACTTCCTCGCCACGCTGTCGATCCCGTGGAGCAAGGGCGAGGCGCCGCGCACCGACCGCTTCAACCGCCTGCTCGACCAGACCCGCGAGACGCCGCACGCCGAGATCGTCAACGAGGTCGTGCTGCGCACCCAGATGCAGGCGATCTATTCGCCCGACAACATCGGTCATTTCGGTCTCAACCTCGACCGCTACGCCCACTTCACCTCGCCGATCCGGCGCTATGCCGACCTCGTGGTGCACCGCGCCCTGATCGCGTCGCTCAAGCTCGGCGACGGCGGCCTGGTCGAGGAACCGGCGGCGCTCAAGACGACCGCCGAGCACATCACCATGGCCGAACGCCGCGCCATGGCCGCCGAGCGCGACGCCACCGACCGCTACGTCGCGGCCTTCCTGATGGACCGCGTCGGCGCGACGTTCGAGGGGCGGATCACCGGCGTCACCCGCTTCGGCCTATTCGTGCGTCTGGACGAGACCGGCGCGGACGGGCTGGTTCCGGTCTCCAGCCTCGGAACGGAATACTTCGTCCACGACGACAGCGCCCATGCTCTTATCGGCCAAAACTCCGGCGCGCGCTGGCGGCTCGGCCGACGAGTCGAGGTGCGGTTGAAGGAGGCGACGCCCCTGACCGGCGGCCTGCTGTTCGAGATGCTGAGCGATCCGGAACCGCGCGATCCCAAGGCGCCCAGGCCGAGGCTGGCCGTCAGGCGAAAGCCGGGGCCGCCGCCGAAGCGGGGTCGGCCCCGGCGCTGATCAACCGGTGACCGCGCCGGTTAGTCCGCCGAACACGCCCAGCGCGCAGGTCACCCCGGCCACGGCGATCACCAGCCACAGATACCAGCCCTTCAGCCGAACGTTCTCCGGCAGCGCCTTCACGGCCAGGGCGATCAGGAATCCCAGCACCACCGGCAGCAGCAGCGCGTTCATCACCTGGACGCCGACGTTGAGCGAGACCAGGTTCGGCGCGACGGCGACGAGTACGCAACCGCCGACGATCGCCACGGCGTAGATGCCGTAGAACCAGCGCGCCTCCAGCGGGTGATACTCCAGCGAACGCTTGTAGCCGGTCACCTCGCCGAGCCCCCACGCCAGCGCCAGGGAGGCGACGATGGCCGCCACCATCCCGGCGCCGACGATGCCCAGGCCGAACACCAGCCGGCCGACGCCCACGCCCAGGAACGGCGTCAGGGCGTTGCTGAGGTCACCCACCGTCTTGAGCGAGTCGCCGCGCTCCCGTCCGAACAGAGTGGCGGCGGCGGCGACGAGCACGGCGGCCATGACCATCTGGGTGAGGAGGGCGCCAAGCGCCGTATCCATCCGCGCGGCGTTGAAATGCTCCGGCCGGAGCTTCTTATCGGCCACCGCCGACTGCTGGTAGAACACCATCCACGGCATGATCACCGCGCCGATATTGGCGGCCACGAGATAGAGGTAGTCCTTGTCGGCGATCGGGATGCGGACCGCCTGCTCGGCGATCTGCGCCAGGTCGGGATGCGCCGCCCAGGCGACGCCGAAGAAGGCCAGTTCGAATAGTCCAAGACAGATCGCCGCCCGCTCCACCCGCCGGTAGGATCCGGTGAGCACGACCAGCAGCAGGGTCGCGCCGGTGAGGCCGAGGCTGACCGGCCGCGGCACGCCGTAGATCTCGCCGACGCCCGCCACCCCGGAAAGCTCGGTGAGCAGCGCGCCTGCGGTGGCCACGGCGAGGCCGGCGACCGAGATCCAGGCCCAGGTCTTGCCGAAGGTCTCCTTGATCAGCTCGCCATGGCCGCGGCCGGTGAAGATGCCGAGGCGGACCGTGAGTTCCTGGACCATGTACAGGATCGGGACGAGCACCAACTGCAGCAGCAGCAGCCGATAACCCCATTGCACGCCGCTCTGCCCGGCGGTGATGATGCTGCCGACATCGGTGTCGGCCAGCATGACCACGAGACCCGGACCGAGCACCGCGGCGAACCGCGTCATCCGGCCGCGCGCCGACTTGTCTCGTAGGAACGGCGCTGTGGTCGTGGTCAAAACGATCTCGCTCCAGGCGTGAGAATGCTTCTCAAAGGCGCACTCCCACCATCACGCGCGATTGTCAAATTCGTGACCTGTCGCCTACGGTTGTCCCATGACCGACAACGCTTTTGAAGACGCCGCCGAAAATCCGCGGGACTGGCCGAAGGCCGGCGGGCGCCCGGTCAGGCCGCGCGACGCCGCGACCCTGCTCATCGTCCGCCGCGACGACGGCGAGCCGAAGGTGATGATGGGCCGCCGCCACGGCGGCCACAGCTTCATGCCGGACAAGTGGGTCTTCCCCGGCGGCCGGATCGATCGCGCCGACTTCCACGCGCCGCACGGAACCGATCTGCGCCCCGATGTCGCGGCGCGCCTGGCGAAGACCGCGTCGCTCGCCCGCGCCCGGGCGTTGGCGATGGCCGCGGTGCGCGAGACGTTCGAGGAGGTCGGCCTGCTTCTGGCGACACCGGCGCCGCCGCGCGTCTCCGCCGGCCCGTGGCGGGAGTTCCTCGGGTTGGGCGCCCTGCCCGATCTCGCCGCGATGGACTTCGTCGCCCGCGCGGTGACCCCGGCCGCCTCGCCCAAACGCTTCGACGCCCGCTTCTTCATGGCCGACGCCGCCCGGCTGATCAGCCTGGAGCGCCAGCCCGACTGCGGCGAACTGGACGAGGTCGCCTGGTTCGGCCTGGAAGCGGCCATGGCGCTGGACCTGCCGACCGTGACGCGATTCGTGTTGCGCGAGTTGCCGAGGCGGCTGGTCGATCCGACGCTGCCGGCGCCGTCGCTGCGGTTCGCGAGGGGAAGGCAACAGCTTGTGCATCTTTGATGCGAGCGTAAGGATAGGCCGCATGAAAGTATTGGCGCTGACCATGATGATCGCCGGCCTGACGGCGTCCGCCGCGAGGGCGGCGAGCGCCCCCGGCCCGGCGGCGGTGGCGGCGGGGCGGTGGGTGACGGCCGTGGACGCCGGCGACTATGGACGAAGCTGGAGCGAGGCCGGCGCCCTGTTCAAGGGCCGGGTCACCCAGGACGAGTGGACTCATCAGGTCGCCAAGGCGCGCGGTCCGCTCGGTCAGGTGGTGTCCCGGGCGTTCAAGGGCGAGACCAAGACGACGACCTTGCCGGGCGCGCCCGACGGCGACTACGACGTCGTCGCTTTCAACACGGAGCTCGCCCGCAAAAGGGCCGCCGTGGAAACTGTCATCTTGGCGCGCGAAGGCGACGCCTGGAGGGTCGACGGGTACTTCATCCGGTGAGGGGGTCTCGTCCGTAGCCGGTCGCCCGAAGTTTGACTTTTCCCCCCCTTCCCTCTAACCACCCCGCTCCCTCGTTTCGGCCCCAGCGCCTCTCTCGTTTCAGGACTTCGCCATGGCCAAACCGGCTTCGATCAAGATCCGCCTCAACTCCTCGGCGGATACCGGCTTCTTCTACGTCACCAAGAAGAACGCCCGCACCATGACCGAGAAGATGGTGGTGAAGAAGTACGATCCCGTCGTGCGCAAGCACGTCGAGTTCAAGGAAGGCAAGATCAAGTAGCGGGCGGTCAACTCAACCGCCCTTCCCCGCGAAGGCGGGGACCCAGTACTCTGCATTGCTACGTTTTGCGCCCAGTTAAACTGGGCCCCCGCCTTCGCGGGGGAAGCGAGTACGAGTAGCCCGGATCTCCTACCCCACATACCGTGCGATCGTCTCAAGGAACACCTCGATCGATATCGGCTTGGGGATGTAGGCCTCGCACCCCCCCGCCTTGATACGCTCCTCGTCGCCCGGCATGGCGTAGGCGGTGATCGCGACCACCGGGATGTGTTTGAGGGCCGGATCGTCCTTCAGCCAGCGCGTGACCTCCAGCCCCGATATGGCGGGAAGCTGGATGTCCATCAGGATCAGGTCCGGCCGGTGCGCCTTGGCCAAGGCGAGGGCGTCCAGCCCTTCGCCGGCGCACAGCGTGGCGTAGCCGGCCTCCTCCAGCAGTTCGGCGAACAGCCGCTGGTTGAGTTCGTTGTCCTCGACGATGAGGATGGTCTTCCGCATGGCAAGCGAATCTCCAGACTCGCTAGACACGGCAATAACCTTAAGCGCAGGTTAGCCGCCGTCATCAGAAGAGCTCGAGCCCGCGTTGACCGACACGCCCACGACCGCCGCGCCGCCGCTGGACATCGGGCTGAACATCGACCCGGAACGGCCGCTGATCATCGTCGATGTCGACGAGGTGCTGGCGATGTTCATGGTCGGGTTCGAGCGGTTTCTCGCGCGCCACGACCTGGAGATGCGGATCGACAAGTTCGCCCTGTTCCAGAACATCTACCGCCCCGGCGCGACCGAACATCTCGACGTCGCCGCCGGGCGCAAGCTGTTCGAGACCTTCTTTGAGACCGATGTTGGCGACATCGACGTCGCCCCGGGCGCCGTGGACGTCATGACCGCCTGGGCGCGGTCGGCCACCATCGTCATCCTGACCAACGCCCCCGATCACAGCCGGCCCAAGCGGGCGCGGTGGCTGATCGACAGCGGCATGCCCTATCCGTTGATCGTCAACACCGGGCTGAAAGGGCCGCCGGTGAAGGCGCTGGCCTCCCGCACCTCCGGTCCCGCGGCCTTTCTCGACGACCTGCTGCCCAACCTCGATTCGGTGCAGGCGTGCGCGCCCGACGTCCACCGGTTCCAGATGGTCGCCGACCTCCGGCTGCGGCCCCTCGCCTTCTGCGCGCCGGACCGCCATCGGCGGATCGACGATTGGCCGGAGATGGGCAAGGCTGTCGCCGAAGCGCTTGGACTGGAGTTCGCATGATTCGCATCGGCGTCGATTTCGGCGGCACCAAGATCGAGGCCGCCGCGCTGAGCGACACCGGAACCTTCCTCGCCAGAGTCCGCGAGCCCAACCCCGGCGAGTACCGCGCCGCCATCGCCACCGTGGCCCGGCTGGTGGATGAGGCCGAAAAGCAGGCCGGGATCGGCAGGACCCGCGTCGGGCTCGGCATGCCGGGCTCGATCTCGCCGAAAACCGGGCTGGTGCGCAATTCAAACAGCGTCTGGCTGAACGGCATGGCCTTCGACAAGGATGTCGAAGCCGCCCTCGGCCGCCCGCTCCGCGTGGAAAACGACGCCAACTGCTTCGGCCTGTCGGAGGCGACCGACGGCGCCGCCCAGGGTCAGCGCGTCGTGTTCGGCGCCATCCTTGGCACCGGCTGCGGCGGCGGCGTGGTCGTCGGCGGACGCACCGTGGAGGGCCGTAACCGCATCGGCGGCGAGTGGGGCCACACCGCCCTGCCCTGGCCGTCCGCCGAGGAACGCGACGCCCACCACTGCTGGTGCGGCCACGGCAACTGTTTGGAGACCTGGATCTCCGGCACCGGCTTCGCCCGCGACTATCAGGAGGTAACCGGCAAATCCGCGATCGGCCTCAACATCATGGAGCTGGCGCGCGCCGGTGACGCCGACGCCGCCGCCGCCTTCGACCGCTACATCGACCGCCTGGGCCGGGCGTTGGCGGTGATCTGCGACATCCTCGACCCGGACGCCATCGTCTGCGGCGGCGGCATGTCCAACACCGCCGAGATCTATCCCCGCATCGGTCCGGCGATCCAGAAGTACGTCTTCTCCGACGTCTTCACCACGCCGGTCCTCCCCGCCGCGCACGGTGACAGTTCGGGCGTCCGGGGCGCGGCCTGGCTGTGGCCGAGCGCGTGAGGGTGGCTGGCGTCATCCAGCGCCGTCGCGCAAATCCCCGCGCTTGAACCCGTCCCCGGCCTGTCGGTCCCCTGCGCCTCGGCGCGTCTTCGTGATCGGGGCCACCGGCACGATCGGGCAAGCCTGCGTCCGCGCCCTGGTCCAGGCCGGCCATGAAGTCGTCTGCCTCGTGCGCCCGCAATCCGCCGACGGCGGTAGCATGGCGGCGTTGGAAGGCGCGACCGTCAGGCTGGGCGATGTGACCGATCCGGCCTCGCTCGCCAGGGATGGCTTTCGCGGCGAGCGGTTCGACGCGCTGGTGTCCTGCCTCGCGTCGCGGACTGGCGCGCCGAAGGACGCCTGGGCCATCGACCACGCGGCCCATGTCGCGGCGCTCGAGGCCGCCAGGTCCGCCGGCGTGACCCACATGGTGCTGCTGTCGGCGATCTGCGTTCAGAAGCCGCGCCTCGCCTTCCAGCACGCCAAGCTCGCTTTCGAGCAGGTCCTAATCGAGTCCGGCCTCGACTATTCGATCGTCCGGGCGACGGCCTTCTTCAAATCCCTGTCCGGACAGATCGCCCGGGTCCAGGCGGGAAAGCCCTATCTGGTGTTCGGAGACGGCGCCGCGACCGCCTGCAAGCCGATCGGCGACGACGACCTCGCCCGCTACATCGCCGAGTGCCTCGACGACGACACCCGACGCGACCGCATCCTGCCGATCGGCGGTCCCGGCGAGGCGATCACGCCGCGCCAACAGGCCGAACATCTCTTCGCGTTGCTGAAGCGCGAACCGCGCATCTCCCACGTTCCGTTGGCGCTGCTCGATGTGATCGTCTTCGCCATGTCCACCCTCGGCCGCGTCGTTCCGCCCCTTGCCGACAAGGCCGAACTCGCCCGCATCGGCCGCTACTACGCGACCGAATCGATGCTCGTCCTCGACCCCGCCACCGGCCGCTACGACGCCGACGCGACGCCCTCGACCGGCTCGGAGAGCCTGTTCGACTTCTACGCCCGCGCGATCGATGGCAAGGCGAGTATCGAGCGCGGCGACCACGCGGTGTTTTGAGTTGCACAAAACCTGAACAGGAGTTCCGAAGACATGCTCACAGTCCATCATCTCGGCGTCTCCCAATCGGAACGCATCGTCTGGCTCTGTGAGGAGCTCGGCATCGACTACCAACTCAAGCGTTACGACCGGCGGGCGGATAACCGCCTCGCGCCCGATGAGTACAAAGCGCTGCACCCCATGGGGATCGCGCCGGTGATCACCGACGGCGACCTCGTGCTGGGCGAGAGCGGGGCGATCTGCGACTACATCTGCGCGCGTTACGGCGACGGTCGGCTGACCCCCCGGCCCGACGACCCAGACTTCGCCGACCACCTGTTCTGGTTTCACTGGTCCAACGGCACCTTCATGGCCACGATGATGATGCAGCTCGTGCTGGCCATGGGATCGGAAGGCAACCCCGCCGCCGCGTTCGTCGAGGACCGCGGCCGCCGCGGCTGGGCGATGGTCGAGGCGAGGCTCGGCCAAGCCGAGTTCTTCGGCGGCGCGAACCTGACCACCGCCGACATCATGATGGTCTATTGCCTGACCACCAGCCGGGCGTTCCGCGACATCTCCATCGACGCCTTCCCCAATTTGAAAGCCTACCTGAAACGCATCGGCGAACGCCCCGCCTACCAGCGCGCGATGGCCAAGGGGGACCCGGGGATGACGCCGATGTTGGGTTGATGTTTCCGATCATCGCCCCCTCGAATATCCCTCCTGAGCGGACACAACTCGACTTCAATCCTCCCCCGCAAACGGGCGGGTGAGGAGTGAGTTCGGATTATGGCTTGACATCATATTGCGGTATGCAATAATGGTGCTCATGTCCGTTAACCCCGAGTTTTCCGATCCCGAAGACCCCCACGTCGCCGCCACCATCGCGCGGGCCGAGCGTCGGCGGGGCAAGCTCGAGCGGATGTCCGACATCGGGATGGATTTGATCGAGCAGGTCGGGGCGCATGCGGCTGCCGACAGGGCGGCGGTGAACGAGGCTCGAGGCGGGAACCCCTGCCGAGCCTTCGCCGTGGTGTCCCGCGCGGTGCGCATGACGCTGGCGCTGGAGGCAAGGGTCGACGATCAGATCCTGGCGATGCGGCGCGGCGAGTTTTCCGCGCCGCGCCGCGTCCGCGCGGCGGCGGCGGAGACCGCGGAACCCGAGACAGCGCAACCCGTCGTCAAACTGCCAGACCCGCGCCGCGACCGCGCCGACATCGCCGTGCGCGAGGTGATCCACCTCGAGGTCGAGAGCATCACCGAGGCCCACGAAAGGCTGGACGCCCTCCACGAGCGTCTGTTCGACCGCGAGTGCTACGACGTCCTCTTGAACCTTCCCCTCCGCGACGCCGTCGCCGCCATCTGCGCCGATCTTGGCCTGGAGCCCGACTGGAGCCTGTGGACCGACGACACGGGCTTCGTCGCCCCGCCCGGCCGCCGCCGGGTCGACTGGACCATGCTCTGCGCCAAGAAGCCGCCCCCCGAAACCGCCCGCGCCAAGCGCCCGGCGCTGCATAGACGGCAGTGAACCGAAGCGAGCTCCCTTCTCCCACATCGTCCTTCTCCCCTTGCGGGAGAAGGTGGCGGCGAAGCCGACGGATGAGGGGTCGCGCCGGCCTATCCAAGCGACTTCAACAGTTTCGCGGAGACAGACGTCGACCCCTCATCCGACCCGCTACGCGGGCCACCTTCTCCCGCAAGGGGAGAAGGACAAATTTAAGCGGCCCATTAGTTTCCTGAAAGAGCACAGCCGCGTCCCCGCTCTCGCTTTGCTCCGGGGGATGACAATCGCCAAACGCGGCGGGACGTGGTGGTCGTCAGTTACCCAACCGTGCCCGCCATGAGGTACCTTCTCGGCGAGACCCTGGATCACCCATGTCCGACTACGTCAAGCGCCACTCCGCGACAGTCGAACCCCCGCCCGAGTCGGCGCGGTGAGAACCCTCTGCCGCGACTGCTTCTGGACCTCTCCGGAGGCCGCGAAGCGTTGCGCGTCGTGCGGATCGCCGAGGGTGATCTCCCACCCTGAACTCGCCACCCTCACCATCGCTCATCTCGACTGCGACGCCTTCTACGCCTCGGTGGAGAAGCGCGACCGGCCGGAGTTGCGCGACGTGCCGGTGATCGTCGGCGGCGGGGTGCGGGGGGTGGTGACCACCTGTTGCTACATCGCGCGGATATCCGGCGTGCGGTCGGCGATGCCGATGTTCAAGGCGCTGAAGCTGTGCCCCGAGGCGACGGTGATCAAACCGAACTTCTCCAAGTACGTCGCCGAAAGCAAACGGATTTTCGAGAAACTACGAGCGCTGACGCCGTTGGTGCAGACGCTGTCGCTGGACGAGGCGTGGACCGATCTTGGCGGCACCGAACGCCTGCACGGCGCGCCGCCCGCCGTCATCCTGGCGCGGCTGCAGGCGGAGATCGAACGGGAGATCGGCCTACCGGTTTCGATCGGGCTGGCGGCGAACAAGTTCCTCGCCAAGATCGCCTCGGACCTCGACAAGCCGCGCGGCTTCGCGGTGATCGGCGGCGCCGAGGCCGAGGCGTTTCTGGCGCCCCGTTCCGTGGGCATCCTGCCCGGCGTCGGCCCCGCTTTCGTCGGATCGCTGGACAAGCGCGGGCTGCGCACCGTGGGCGACATCGCGCGAAGCGATCCCCGCGACCTGGTGAGGTGGTTCGGCGTCTCCGGCGCGCGCCTCGCCGACCTGTCGCGGGGCCGGGACGCGCGGGCGGTGAACCCCGACGGCGACCGCAAGTCGATCAGCGCCGAAACCACCTTCGATCACGACCTCAAGTCCACCGCCGATCTCGAGGCGCGGCTGTGGCCGCTGTGCGAGAAGGTCGCGCGCCGGGCGCGGATCGAGGGCGTGGCGGCGCGGACGATCACCCTCAAGCTTAGGCGGCCGGACTTCTCGATCATCACCCGCCGCCGCGCCGCGCCGGCGCCGACCCAGACCGCGAAGACCGCCTTCGCCGTCGCCCGCGACCTTTTGCATCGCGAGGCCGGCGCCAGCGCGTTCCGACTTATTGGCATAGGCTTCAGCGATCTGACGCCACAAGTCGAGCCGGGAGACGATTTCTTCCCCACGCCCGAAGGGCGAAACCTGGCTTCGGAACGCGTCGTCGACTGGGTCCGCGACCGTTTCGGCGACGCCGCGATCGTCACCGGGAGGAGCCTTGGAACCTAGCGGCCCCGCGGTCATTCACCGATGTCTTGAAGACGGGCCTTCCAATGGCCGCAAGTTTCCATATCTAATCGGCCTCGCGGAGTCCTTGGCGTTCCGCTGCGTTGGAGAGCCGTCGTGGCTGACAGAGAACAAGGAGGCGCGACGATCGGCGGTGGGACCGGGACCGCGATCGTCACCCAGACCAAGCCGAAGACCCAGAAGCCCGCGATGTACCGCGTGCTGATTCTAAACGATGACTACACGCCGATGGAGTTCGTTACCTATGTTTTGGAGCGATTTTTCAACAAATCGCGGGAATCGGCGCTGCGGATCATGCTTCACGTCCATCAGAATGGCGTCGGCGTCTGCGGCGTGTTTACCTATGAGGTCGCCGAGACGAAAGTCGCCCAGGTGATCGAGACGGCCAGGCGGCACCAGCATCCGCTGCAGTGCACCATGGAAAAGGATTGAGAGGCCCAGTTTGCCATCATTTTCGCAGAACCTCGAAGAGTCCCTGCACCGCGCGGTGGCTTTCGCCAACCAGCGTAAGCACGAGTACGCGACGCTGGAGCACCTGTTGCTGGCCTTGATCGACGACTCCGACGCGGCGGCGGTGATGAAGGCCTGCGAGGTCGACCTCGCGGTGCTGAAGAAGAATCTCGGCCAGTATGTCGACAACGACCTGAAGTCTCTCGTGGTCGACGACGGCGAGGACGCCAAGCCGACCGCCGGCTTCCAGCGCGTGATCCAGCGCGCGGTGATCCACGTCCAGTCCAGCGGCCGCGACGATGTCACGGGCGCCAATGTTCTGGTCGCGATCTTCTCCGAGCGCGAGAGCCACGCGGCCTATTTTCTGCAGCAGCAGGAGATGACCCGCTACGACGCGGTCAATTTCATCGCCCACGGCATCGCCAAGAAGGCCGGCGCGTCCGAGGCGCGGCCGACCAAGGGCGCGGCCGAGGACGACGAAAAGCCGGCGGTGAAGACCGGCGGCGAGGCGCTGGAAGCCTACTGCATCAACCTCAACGAAAAGGCGCGCCAGGGTAAGGTCGATCCCCTGATCGGGCGCACCAACGAGGTCGAGCGCTGCATCCAGATCCTGTGCCGGCGGACCAAGAACAACCCCCTGTTGGTGGGTGATCCGGGCGTCGGCAAGACGGCGATCGCCGAGGGTCTGGCGCGCAAGATCGTCGACCATCAGGTGCCGGACGTGCTGTCCAAGTCGACCATCTTCAGCCTGGACATGGGCTCGCTGCTCGCCGGCACCCGCTATCGCGGGGATTTCGAGGAGCGGATCAAGCAGGTGATCAAGGAGTTGGAGAACCACGCCAACGCCATCCTGTTCATCGATGAGATCCACACCGTGATCGGCGCCGGCGCGACCAGCGGCGGGGCGATGGACGCCTCCAACCTGCTCAAGCCGGCTCTGGCGTCGGGCACGCTGAGGTGTATGGGTTCGACGACTTACAAGGAGTTCCGCCAGCATTTCGAGAAGGACCGCGCCCTCGTTCGCCGGTTTCAGAAGATCGATGTCAACGAACCCACCGTCGAAGACACCATCAAGATCCTTAAGGGCCTCAAGAGCTACTACGAGGACTTCCACAAGCTGAAATACACCGCCGACGCGATCAAGTCGGCGGTCGAGCTTTCGGCCAAGTACATCACCGACCGTAAGTTGCCGGACAAGGCGATCGACGTCATCGACGAGGCCGGCGCGTCGCAGATGCTGCTGACCGAAGCCAAGCGCAAGAAGGTGATCGGCGTCAGGGAAGTGGAGGCGGTGGTCAGCAAGATCGCGCGTATTCCGCCGAAATCGGTGTCCAAGTCCGACACCGAATCCCTACGCCAGTTGGAGACCGACCTTAAGGGCGCGGTGTTCGGCCAGGAGGAGGCGATCCAGTCGCTATCGTCGGCGATGAAGATGGCGCGGGCCGGCCTGCGCGACGCCAACAAGCCGATCGGCTCCTACCTGTTCAGCGGCCCGACGGGCACCGGCAAGACCGAGACCGCGCGGCAACTGGCGCTGACCCTCGGCATCGAGCTCCTGCGCTTCGACATGAGCGAATACATGGAGCGCCACACCGTCAGCCGCCTGATCGGCGCCCCTCCGGGCTATGTCGGCTTCGACCAGGGCGGCCTGCTGACCGACGCCGTCGATCAGCACCCGCACGCCGTCGTGTTGCTCGACGAGATCGAGAAGGCGCACCCGGATGTGTTCAACATCCTGCTCCAGGTCATGGATCACGGCGTGCTGACCGACGCCAACGGCAAGAAGGTCGATTTCCGCAACGTGGTCCTGATCATGACCACCAACGCGGGCGCGGCGGACGGACAGCGCAACTCGATCGGCTTCGGCCGCGGCCGAATGGAGGGCCAGGACGAGGAAGCGATCAAGAAGCTGTTCACGCCGGAATTCCGCAACCGCCTCGACGCGGTGGTGGCGTTCAAGCCGCTGACTCCGGAAGTCATCCGGATGGTGGTGCAGAAGTTCGTCCTGCAACTGGAAGCCCAGCTCGCCGACCGCCACGTCACCATCGAGACCAGCGACGAGGCGATCGATTGGCTGGCCAAGAACGGCTTCGACGAACTCTACGGCGCCCGCCCGCTCGGCAGGGTCATCCAGGAGCAGATCAAGCGCCCCCTTGCCGACGACATCCTGTTCGGCCGCCTGTCGAAGGGTGGTCACGTCAAGGTGGTGCTCAAGGAAGGCAAGCTCGCCTTCGTGTTCCACGAGCAGGCCGTCCCGACGCCGGAGGTTCTGGAGCTTGTCATCCACCCGGACGACAACGCCCCGGACAAGGACGCCTCCGACGCCCAGGAGCCGGCGCTGGTCGATTAGGCAATGCCGTGGCTACCGGTCAGTTCAGGCCGGTAGCGAGCGCCAGGCGAACGAGGTCGGCGGTGCGGGAAACGCCGAGCTTGGTCTTGATCTCGCTGCAACTGTTGGCGATCGTCTTGTAGCCGACGCCGACCGCTTGAGCGATTTCGGCGAGGCTGAATCCATCGCCGAGTAGCCGCATGATCTCCAGTTCCCGAGGCGCGAGGTTGCTGAGTTCGGAACCCGACACGCCGCCCTGGAGAGCCAGCGTCTGGGCAAGCTCCGCCTCGACGTAGCGTCCGCCGCCGAGCACCCGAGTCACGGCCGTGACCAGCTCATCGGGCGAAACGTTCTTGGTGACGTAGCCGGCCGCGCCGGCGTCCAGCGCCCGGCGGATGTAGATCGGCTCGGCGTGCATCGACAGCACCAGGACCGATCCGGCGCCTAGCTGGACGAGCCTTTGCAGAAGCTCCAACCCGCCGAGGCCGGGAAGGTTGAGATCGAGGATGACCAGTTTGACGCCGCCCCGGCGGACGACGCCCAACGCGTCGCGCCCATCGGCGCACTCGACGATGTCCTGATCGGTGACCGTCGCCAGAAGACGTTTGACGCCGGCGCGGACCAGGGCGTGGTCGTCGACGAGGAGGATGCTCATGCGTCCTCCGTCATTAGAGTGATGGACGAAGCTTCCGCGAGCGGCAGACGAGCGGTCAGGGTCCAGCCGCGGCCCGGACCGCCGCGGTCGATGTCGAGGACGCCCTTTGCCCGTGCGACCCGCTCGCGCATGCCGATCAAACCAAAACCCGGCGCGCCCGGCGTTCCGGCGTGGGCGCCGTCATCGGCGATGGTGGCGATGACCTCGCGATCCCGATCGACGCCGATGCCGACACGCACGACCGTTGGGCGACCGTGTCGCACCGCGTTGTTCAGCCCCTCCTGGACAACGCGATAAAGGGTCTCGCGAATGGCGGGGGAGAACTCGCGGCCCGAGACGAGATCCAGCTCGAAGCGGATGGCAGGGCGGCGCGACCTCCAGAATTCAACCAGTTCCGCGATCGCTGCTTCGAGTCCGAGTTCGAAGACCTCCGTCGGCCGCAGCCGCCCCAGGATATCCCGAACAAGCGTCTGCATATGAGCTGTCGCGGCCTGGATCGCCTGGATACGGGGCAGGCTTTCCGGCCCCCGCCCCTCCTCGACTAGTCGGCGGGCCATCGCCGCGTCGACATTGACGGCGAACAGATGGGGGCCGATCTCATCGTGGAGATCGCGCGCGAGATCGGCTCTTTCCTCCTCCTGAAGGTTGCCGATCTGCTGTTCCAACGCCTGGTTGCGCGCCTGCATCGTCTCGAGACGTTCGGTCATCTGATTGACCGCCCGGCCGAGTCGGACGAGTTCCATTGGGCCCCGCTCGCCGACGCGGACACCATAATCTCCAAGGCCGATCCGCCGGAAAGCTCCTGCAAAGTCCGCCAATGGCCGAAGGGCGGGTCCGAGCATTAGCCAGACGAATGCCGACCCCGCGACGAGCGATAGGCCGAGCACCGCCAGCCAACCGACGAATTCAGCCCAAATCGCTCCGACGTCATTGCCGAACACCGGCGACAGCACGATCCGGCCGACTGTCGGCGCCGGTATCGCCACGCTGTCCACCGGTAGCGTGAAGAGGGACGCGAACCACGCCGGCGCAAGGCGTGACCTGAAGGGGTGCGAGCGGGCGACGATCGCGCCCATCGAGTCGACGAGCACGGCCTGGACGTGGCGATCACCATCGAAGGTCGACACCAGCCTGCTCAGGTCGCGTAGGGAATCGCTCGACGCGGACGACTCCCGCAACGCGCCGGCGGCGGACTGCTGACCGCCGAGGAGGGCCGCCGCCAACTCCTCGCGAAGTGTCCGCTTCGCCTGCCAACCCGCCACGCCGAGGCCGGCCAACGAGCCGATTACCAGCACCATGGCGATGGCGAGAACGGTCCTGAGGCGCAGGGACATGGCCGACCCTTACAGAGCATGACGACGCGCCGACAACACACTCTTGAATCAATGCGGCGGATCGGGAAGTTTTCCCGCGCAAAAGAGGAACTTTGACCCTGTGCCGCGAGTCTGGCCCGCGCGTATGAGACGCCAACGGCGGCCCGGAGTCATGTGTGCGCAAGCGATTGTCGAAACACCGCGCCTGGGCGGCGGTGCACGCCGCCGTTGCCGTCGCCGCTCCACTGGCTGCTGGAGCGCAGCAGGTCGCCCCCCGCTCGCCGTCGCAGACGACCGTTGGCGAGATCGTGGTCACCGCCCGGCGTCTGAACGCGGCGCGAGCCGCCATCCAACCGGCGCTCGGCGCGTCGGTCTACACCATCGACGCCAAGGCGATCGCCGCGCTGCCCGGCGGGGACAATCTCCAGCTCAATCAGGTCGTGCTGCAATCGCCGGGGGTGGCGCAGGACTCCTTCGGCCAGCTCCACGTACGCGGCGAGCACAACGGCCTGCAGTTCCGGCTCAACGGCGTCATCCTGCCCGAGGGCCTGAGCGTATTCAGCCAGGCGCTGAGCCCACGCTTGGCCGACAAGGTCCAACTCATCACCGGCGCCCTGCCCGCCCAGTACGGCCTGCGCACCGCCGGGATCATCGACATCGCCACCAAGGACGGGGTCACCGGCACGTCCGGCGACGTCTCGATCTACGGCGGCTCGCACGACCAGATCCAGCCGAGCTTCGAGGTCGGCGGCGGATCAGGCGCCTTCAACTATTTCGTCTCGGGCAGCTATCTGCATTCGGCTCTCGGAATCGAGTCGCCGGACGGCAGATCGACGCCGCTGCACGACAAGACCGATCAGTTCCAGGGCTTCGCCTATCTGGAGGACATCCTCGATCCGTCCACCAAGGTGTCGGCGATCCTCGGGGCCTCCAACCAGCGCTTCCAGATCCCGAACGTCGAGGGCGCGACGCCCGGCATCCTGCTCGGCCCGAACGGCGACCAGCCGCTGGTGGTCGAGGGCCAGACCACCTTTCCCAGCGCCGACCTCAACGAGAGCCAGAAGGAGGCGACCTACTACGGCGTCGTCAGCCTGCTGCGGACCTCCGACGCGCTGACGACCCAGATCTCTCTGTTCGGCCGGTATTCGACGCTGAAGTTCGTGCCCGATCCGCTGGGCGACCTGCTGTTCGACGGCATCAGCCAGAGCGCCTACAAACGCGATATCGCCGGCGGGTTCCAGGCGGAGGGCGCGCTGCATCTGGGCGAGGCCCACACCGTCCGCGCCGGCGTGATCGGCGAGATCGATCGAGCGACGAGTGACACCACCTCCCGGGTCATTGCCCTCAACCCCGACGGCTCCCAGGTAAGCGACGCGCCGGTGTCGATCGTCGATAACGGCGGCAAGACCGCCTACACCATCAGCGCCTATCTCCAAGACGAGTGGAAGCTGGCGCGGGGGCTGGTGCTGAACTACGGCCTGCGCTTCGACGACTTCGACGGCTTCCGCAACGAGAACCAGCTCAGCCCCCGGGTGAACCTGGTATGGACGACCGGCGTCGGCGCCACCTTCCACGCCGGATATTCGCGCTACTTCTCGCCCCCGCCGTTCGAACTGGTGGGATCGGAGACCGTGACCCGGTTCGCCAACACCACGGCGGCGTCCTCGGTCACCACGGACACGACGCCCTATTCGGAACGGGCGAACTATTTCGATGTCGGCGTGTCGCAGCGGGTCTCCCACGACCTGACCGTGGGCGTCGACAGCTACTACAAGACGTCGAAGAACCTCGTCGACGAAGGCCAGTTCGGCGCGCCGATCATCCTGACGCCGTTCAACTATCAAGACGGGCGGCAGTACGGTGTCGAACTGACGGCGAGCTACAACCACGGCCCGCTGACGACCTACGCCAACTTCGCCTATGCCAAGAACCAGGGCCGCGAGATCATCACCAGCCAGTTCAACTTCAGCGCCGAAGACCTGGCCTACATCCGGCGCCACTACATCTATCTCGACCACGATCAGACCTACAGCGCTTCGGCCGGGGCGTCGTACCTCTGGCGGGGCACGCGGATCGGCGGCGACCTGATCTACGGCAGCGGACTGCGCTCCACCGGACCGGACAACATCCCCAACGGCGATCACCTGCCGGGCTACGTGACCGTGAACCTCTCTCTCTCGCATCGTTTTGAGACCGGTCCGCTGAAATCCATCGAAGCGCGGCTGGACGTCACCAACGCGTTCGATCGGGTTTACGAAATCCGGGACGGCACCGGCGTCGGCGTCGGCGCGCCGCAGTTCGGCGCGAGGCGGGGCGTGTTCGGCGGGATCACCAAGAATTTCTGAGCGATGCGGTGCTAAGGCTGAGCGGATGAAGCCCCTCGGCATCCTTCCCTTAGCGCGGGCCGCGTGACGCTCGTTTCGCCGGCGCTGCTGCTCGTCATCATCGGACTCGCCGCCGGAGGCGCGACGCTCCTCGGCGGCTATCTGGCGCTAAGGTTCGCCGACCGCGTGCACCTCGTGCTCGGTTTCAGCGCCGGCGCGGTGATCGGCGTCGCCCTGCTCGACCTGCTGCCGGAGGCGATGCGGTCAGGCGCGCCCTCGGTCGGCGAGTTCGCGATCGCCGCGGCCATCGCCGGAGGGTTCCTCGCCTATCTTGTCGTCGACCGCGCCTTTTTGATCGGCGGCGCGGGCGGGACGAGCCACCGCGGCCATCTGGGCGCGGGCAGCCTGACGGCGCACAGCCTGCTGGATGGTTTCGGCATCGGGCTCGGCTTCCAGGTCTCGGCGACCGTCGGCGCGGTGCTGGCCCTGGCGGTGCTGGCCCACGACCTCGCCGACGGCATGAACACGGTGAACCTCAGCGTCGGCGGCGCGCATAGCCGGCGGGCCACGCGGGCATGGTTGGCGGCGGACGCGCTGGCGCCCCTGGCCGGCATTGGTCTCAGCCGGCTGTTTAGGGTTCCGGGCGCCGCGCTTGCGCCCCTGCTCGCGGTGTTCACCGGCTTCTTCCTCTACATCGGCGCGAGCGAGCTGCTGCCGGAAAGCCACCACCGCCACCCTAGGCCCTGGACCACGGCGGCCACGGTGCTGGGGGTTTTGCTGATCGGCGTCGTCGTCCGCTTGGCGGGCGGCGCCGGCCCGGGCTAGATCGCGTCGATGAAGGAAAAGTCCGGCGTCGACCTGGAGGCGCTGCTCGCGGACATCCGCGCCTGCCGCGCCTGCGCGCCGTATCTGCCGCACGAGCCCCGGCCGGTCCTGCGGGTTGAGAAGACCACGCGGCTGCTGATCGTCGGCCAGGCGCCCGGCCGGCGGGTGCATATGAGCGGACTGTCGTTCGACGATGCGTCGGGAGATCGGCTGCGCGCCTGGCTCGGCGTTGATCGCCAGACCTTTTATGAAAATCCTACGATCGGGGTGGCGGCCATGGCGTTCTGCTATCCCGGCACGGTCAAGGGGGCCGACCTGCCGCCGCCGACGCGGTGCGCCGCCCTGTGGCGCCACGACCTGATCACCGCCCTGCCAAAGATGGAGCTTACCATCTTGCTGGGACGTCCGGCTCACCAGTGGGCCTTGGGCGACAAAGCAAGACCGTCGATGGACGCCCAGGTCCGCGCATGGCGCGAAACCCTGCCGGCCGTGCTGTGCCTGCCGCATCCGTCATGGCGCAACACCGCCTGGCTGAACCGCAATCCGTGGTTCGAGGCGGAGGTGACGCCCTATCTGCGGAAACGAGTCGCGGCGCTGTTGGCGCAATGAGATCGCGCCTCGTCGTGTTGGCAAGCGCGATTGTCACCCTCGTTCTGAGCGGGTGCTCGGCGACCCTGCAGCATCCGGAAACACCCCGACCCGGCTTCACCGGCCCGCGTCTGGAGGATCGCGCCTTCATCGCCGCCGACGGCGCGCGGCTTGCGCTGACCCGCTGGGATGCCGCCGGCGGGCCGCCCTGGGCGGTGATCGTCGGCGTCCACGGCATGAACGACTACGCCAACGCCTTCCACCTCGCCGCGCCGTGGTGGGCGGCGCGCGGGGTGACGACCTATGCCTACGACCAGCGCGGGTTCGGCCGCTCGCCTCATCGCGGCGTCTGGGCGCCGGACGCGCTGCGCATCGACGACCTGCGCACCCTCGTCAGGCTGGTTCGACAACGCTACCCCGCCGCGACGATCGCCGTGGTCGGCGAGAGCCTGGGCGCGGCGGTCGCCATCGAGGCGTTCGCCGGCGACGATTCCCCCGCCGCCGACCGCCTGGTCCTCGCCGCGCCGGCGGTGTGGGGCTGGACGAGCCAGCCGCTGCTGAACCGCTCCCTGCTGTGGCTCGCCGAAGGCGTGGCGCCCGGCCATGTCTTCATCCCTCCGTCGTGGTTGACCAGCAAGATCGCCGCCAGCGACAACCGCGACGAACTGATCGCCATGGGCCGCGATCCCCTGATGATCTGGGGCGCGCGCACCGACGCGCTCTACGGCCTCGTCACCACCATGCAGCATGCCCAGCGCGACATCGGCGCCATCCGCGCGCCCACACTCTATCAGTACGGCGCGCACGATCAGGTCATCCCACCATCGGCGACCAAGACGGCGGTGAGCCATCTGCCGGCCGGCGCCCGGACCGCCTACTACAAGGATGGCTGGCATCTCCTCCTGCGCGACCGTCACGCCGACCGCGTGTGGGGCGATATCCTGAGCTTCATCCGCGATCCGAACGCGCCGCTGCCGTCCGGCGCGCCGGGGTTGCCGCAGAGCCTCGCCCGGCGTAGAGGCCGCCACCCCTCCCCCGCCCTCGCGAGTTCCACGCCTTGAGTATCTTCGATTCCGTCGCCTTCGACAGCCACGAAGGCGTGCACGCCTTTGCCGACGAGGCGTCCGGACTGAAGGGGTTCATCGCCATCCATTCCACCGCCTGCGGACCCGCCGGCGGCGGTTGCCGGATGTGGCCCTACGCCAGCGAGCAGGATTCAATCGACGACGCCCTGCGCCTGTCGCGGGCGATGTCGTTCAAGAACGCCGTGGCCGATATCGAGCTTGGCGGCGGCAAGTCGGTGATCATCGGCGATTCCCGGCGCGACAAGACCCCGGCAATGTTCGAGGCGTTCGGCCGGGCGGTGAACACGCTCGGAGGCGCCTATTGGGCCGCCGAGGACGTCGGCATCTCGCCGGACGACCTCGCCGCCGCGCGGCGGACCACCCGGTTCGTCGCCGGACTGGAGGGCGCCGCGGCCTCGTCTGGCGATCCCAGTCCGGTCACCGCCGAGGGGGTCAAGCGGGGCATCGAGCTCTGCGTCCGCCGCGCGCTGAAGCGTGACCTCGATGGCGTGCGCGTCTCGATCCAGGGTGTCGGCCACGTCGGCGCCTACCTCGCCGACAAGCTCGCCGCCGCCGGCGCCAAACTCACGATCACCGACGTCAACCGGGACGCCTTGTGCGCCGTCGCAGAGCGGACCGGCGCGCGCGTCGTCGGAACGGCCGACATCTTCGACGTGGAGGCGGACGTCTTCGCTCCCTGCGCGCTGGGTGGCGCGATCGACGCCGCGACCCTGCCCAGGCTTAAGGCGACGATCATCGCCGGGGGCGCCAACAACCAGATCGCCGACGCCGAAACCGTCGCCGCGCTGCAAGCGCGCGGCATCGTCTATGCGCCCGATTTCGTCATCAACGGCGGCGGCATCATCAACGTCGCCGGTGAAATCCGTGCCCTCGCCGCTGACACCGCGTTCGATCCGGCGTGGGTGGAGAGCAAGCTCGCGCGCCTGATCGTCACTCTGGAAGAGGTGCTTGACCGCGCGGCCGTCGAACACCGGCCGACCCAGGACATCGCCATCGAAATCGCCCGCGCTCGGATCGCGGCGGCGAAGATGGTTTGAACCACCAAGAACACCAAGTTTCACCAAGTTGATTAGAAAGACAGCTCCGCCGTCCAAAGGTAGGCTCGACGCCACTCTCGGGTGAAACGCGAGAAGAGGTCTGCCTTGGTGATCTTGGTGTTCTTGGTGGTTGAAATCCTTCCTAGCCCCGCGCAAAACCTCGCCGACCAATCCAAGGAGACGACCGCGTGAGTGACATCAGGTTTGACGGCAAGGTGGCGATCGTGACCGGGGCCGGCGGCGGTCTCGGGCGCCAGCATGCGCTGGAACTCGCGCGACGCGGGGCCAAGGTGGTCGTCAACGATCTGGGCGGGTCGATGGACGGCTCCGGCGGTTCTTCCGAAGCCGCGCAAAAGGTGGTCGCCGAGATCGAGGGCGCGGGCGGCGTGGCCATCGCCAACGGCTCGTCGGTCACCGACGACGCCGGGGTCGCCCTGATGGTCGAACAGGCCATGAACCACTGGGGCCGGGTCGACATCCTGGTCGCCAACGCCGGCGTGCTGCGCGACAAGTCGTTCTCCAAGATGGAGATCGCCGACTTCGAGTTCGTGATGAACGTGCATCTGATGGGCACGGTCAAGCCGGTCAAGGCGCTGTGGGAGATCATGAAGGCGCAGAACTACGGGCGCATCGTGGTCACCACCTCGTCGTCCGGCCTGTACGGCAATTTCGGCCAGACCAACTACGGCGCGGCCAAGCTCGGCATCATCGGCTTCATGAACACCCTGAAGCTGGAGGGCCAGAAGAACAACATCCACGTCAACGCCGTCTCGCCGGTCGCCGCGACGCGGATGACCGAGAGCCTGATGCCGCCGGAAGTCCTGGCGCGGCTCGCGCCGGAGAACGTCACCCCGGGCGTCGTCTACCTCTGTTCCGAGGAGGCGCCCTCGGGCGTGATCCTGACCGCCGGCGGCGGGGCCTTCGCGGTGTCGAAGATCGTCGAGACCGAAGGCGTCTATCTCGACCGCGACCACCTCAGCGTCGAAGCCGTGCGCGACGCTTTCGACAAGATCACCGACGAAACCGGCCAGAAAGCCTATGTCGCCGGCGGCGAGCAGGGCCAGAAGTTCTTCCGCAAGATGGCCGGCGGCTGACCAAGCTGAACGTTCGCGTAACCGGTTCTTTGCCCGATCGCGGGGGAAAACAAGGCCAACTCGCGTATACGCTGACCCTTTGGTCCGCCGGCGTCTCGCCGGCATCTTGCGCAAGAGTCGGCGAGACGCCGGCGAACCACGTAAGTCATCGCCAGCGATGGCTGGTATGACCGAGTTTTCATCATCAGTCGGGAAGGCAGCCCCGTCAGACGATTGCGCGCCTGCCGCGTGAATGTCGCAGGCGGGCTCCGATCCCGCCGAACCCGACCAACATCAACGTCCAAGCCGCCGGCTCGGGAAGGGCGAAGGTCACGCTCAGAGCGCCATCGCGGATGTTGACATAGCCAAAGGCCTGATTGTCGCCAGCAATTCCGCTGGTGTTCGTCAGTATACTCGCGAAGTAGGATGTCCCGCCGGTCGACAAAAAGTCGCCGCCGCCGTCTCCGCCTGTGTACCCGCCGCCGCCGCCGCCGCCGAAATATCCTCCAGCGCCCCCGCCGCCATAACCGCCCGGAGCAGAGCCAAAATCGATGACCGAGGATGTGCTATAGGTAGCACCACCCGCGAAAGAGGGCGGACCGGCGCCCCCCGTCAGGAAATCGAAGAAAGGGTCGCCGAACGGATCGTACTTGGGCGGTGGTGCGGAACCCGCGCCGAGCCAGCCGCCGCCGCCGGCTCCATCGCCGCCGAAGGCGGAGCTGCCCGCCGCCCCGCCTAACCCGCTTCCGGGGGCTCCGATTGTACCCGGGCCGCCGAACTGGCACGCTAGGTTGGCGCAGTAAGGTGAGCCGCCTCCGCCTCCCGCGACGAGCAACGGCGACGTCAAGGAGGTGAAGACAAAGCTACCGCCGCCACCGCCGCCGCCCGAATTAAAGTTCGATCCGCCCACCGCTCCCGGAACAATGTAAAGGACAGCGCCGCTCGCCAGGTAAACATCGCCGCTCACCACGGCGCCCGCTCCGGCCGTAACGGGATAGAACGGATTTTGCCCCAGCCCTCCGGTCCCACCCTCGGCTCCCGCCGCGGTGATCGTGTAAATACCTGAAACGGGAGCGGTAAACATGTCGTAAGCTGCCGCGTTGGCGGCCGGAAGAAAGACGCAACTCGAGGCGAACAGCCAAGGACGAAACGGCAATCGCACTTCAAACCTCCATCGCCCAGCTACATTTTCGCCATAAAGACCCTAACTTTTCTTAGGAACAATCCGACAATCCGCAAATCACAATTTCCGTGATCCTGGCCTGAAGGCCTTGCTGTGTTCGCCAGTTCACGAGACTGCGTCGTGATCATCAACCCCCCGAGTGACCCTGCGGCGAAGCCGGTGCAACCCCAGCCAGACGAGGAGCGCGACGATCGGGATGGCCACACCCATGGCGATGGCGGGCCTTATAGTGACACCGAGGGCGTCAAGCGCTTCCGCCGCATGACCGACGAGGCCGACGATGTAGTAGGTGATCGCCGCCACCGAGAGGCCCTCGACGGTTTGCTGCAATCGTAACTGAAGCTGCGCGCGGCGGTTCATCGACGCCAGCAGGGCGTGACTTTGCCGCTCGCTCGACAGGTCGACGCGGGTGGACAAGAGTTCGGTCGCCTGGGCGACGCGCACCGACAGCGCCTCCTGCCGCGCCACCACCGACCGGCAGGTGTTCATCGCCGGCGCCAGCCGCCGTTCGGTGAACTCGTGGAAGGTCTGCAGGCCCTCGATCCGCCCCTCGCGGAGTTCCTCGATGCGGCGCTGCACGAGATCGTAATAGGAAGCGGCCGCGCCGAAGCGGAACAGCGTCTCAGATCGCCGGCTCTCGACCTGCGCCGCGAGCGTGGTCAGGCGTTCCAGCAACGCCGGCTCGTCCGGCTCTCCGGCGGTCACCAGGGCGGCGGTGACGCCGGCCAGTTCCCGCTCGTTGGCCGTCAGGCCCGGGATCAGCTTGCGCGCCACCGGGAGGGCGAGCAGCGCCAGCATCCGATAGGTGTCCATCTCCAGCAGCCGCTGCAGCGCGCGCCCGGTCTGCCCGGGCGTCATGCCGCGATCCAGCATCAGCAGCCGGCCGAAGCCGTCTTCGCGGATACGCAGATCGGTGAACGCGCTTCCCGCCCCTCCGGCCACCGACGCGCCGAGCAGTTCGTCGCGCGCGAACAGACCATGGGCGAACGCGGCCGGATCGGACGGCGAGGCGGCGCTGGGGATGATCGCCACATGCGTCGCGACGATCAGCTCGCCTGGCAGAGCCGCGACCCATTCCGCTGGAACGGCGGCGATCGCCGGCTCGGCGAACGGGTCCGCCTCTCCGCTTCGGCCGAACCCGGGCAGGCTAAACTGAACGCGGAAAAACTCGGAATGCCGCTCCGCCCGGAGCCGGAGAGCCCCCAAAGTCGCGCTGAAATGGGCGGAATCGGAACCGGGCGGAGGGACGCCGTGGTCCCGCGACAGCACCGCCAGCTTCTCCCAGGCCTCCTGGCGCTTCGCCTGGTCGGCCAGGAGCGCCAGATACGACACCCGCATCGGAGCTTCGATCCGTTCAGGCGGACGGGCGTGGATCTCGTTGTTCAGCTCGAAGCGCAGCGGATGATCGGCTGGAAGCGCGAGGAGCTGTGCGGGTGGCTCGTCCACGCCGCCGATAGCCATCTTCTCCTCAAGATTGGCCGTGGGGCCGTCGTCCCGCTCGAACCTTGCCATACCGTTAGAGGGCACTGAAGGCAGCGGATCGCAATAGCAGCCTGTTTGAACAACTCACTCTATCGCCTGTCACGTCGTCGACGATGTCACGCAAATGCGAAGAGAGCCTAGGCGAAAGCGGGTCGACTCTGCGGGAACTTTGTGTCCCAGTTACTCAGCAACTTTGTATTCTCCTCAAGTGCGCGACGGTTGGCAGGCGCGTCCCCGCGCCAAGCAGGGAGGGACGGAACATTGATCAAAATTCTGGCGACATCTTTGGCGATGCTTGCCGTATGTGGGGGCGCCGCGACGGCTGTTGCGGCGACAACGATCTACACCAGCCAAGCCGCTTTCGATGCGGCGGCCCCAGGCGTCGTGACTTTCGACTTTCCCAATGTGGGCGTGGGCCCAGTCCCGGTGAGCCCCTCCTACAATCTCGCGGGTGTCACCTTCGCTTCGTCCGATGAAAATCTCTACTCCGACATCTATCCGACGCCCTATCTTGGCGATCAGGCGGCCACCTTCACCATCTCAACCTCCAAACCGGATCTGAGTCTCGAGCTGGGTTCCTACTATGGACCTAACACTTACGATTACATCGTGAACGGAGTCGCCGGCTCGGTCAGCACCCCGCTACCCGGCTCTACTACTTTCCTGGGCTTCACGAACCCGGGAGGCTCCATCAGCGTGACTTTCAGCGTGCCCAGTGAACTCGACGTGACGCAGATCATGACCGTGCCCGAGCCTTCGACTTGGGCGCTCATACTGGTGGGGATTGGCGCGCTCGGCGGCGTGTTGCGCGCGCGCGGGCGGCGACTGGCGGCGATCTGAAGTCGGCGTTTCCTACTCTGGCAGCACCAGCAGAGGGTCGACCGGCTTGGCCTTGTCGGTCGGGGCGGCGGCGTAGCGAACTTCAAAGTGGAGTTCCGGTTCGGGAACGCCGCCGCTGGCGCCGACCTCGCCGATCTCCTGGCCCTGCATCACCGTCTGGCGCATCTGCACGCTGGCGCGCTCCAGGTGGGCGTAGGCGGTGACCCAGCCGTCGGCGTGCTTGACGAGGACGAGGTTGCCGAAGCCGGGCACCTGATTGCCGGCGTAGACCACCTCGCCGGCGGCGGCGGCGCGGACCACCGTGCCGGCGGGCGACTTCACGTCCAACCCGTCGTTGCGGCGGCCGACGCCCTGGGCGCCGAATCTCGCCAGGGTCTCGCCGCGCACAGGCCAGACGAACCGGCCCTTGCCGGCCGCGCTGATCTCGGCGTCGGTGAGGGTCGGCGCCGCCTCGCCCGCCGCGCGTCCAACGATCGGGGCGTAACGGGAGCCGCTGTTGCTGTAGGTATTGGAATAGGAATGGTATTGCGGCGGAGGCGCGGCGATGGCGACCACGGCGCCGGTCGCGGGCGTATAGATCCCCGAGCGCGGCAAGGGCTGGTCGTCGCCGCGGGTTTCGCGCCTCGGACGGTAGGTCTCCTGCCGCGCGTACATCGTCTCTGTCACCCTGGTCGGCCCGTGATCGCGCGCATCGGCGGGCAGGGCCAGACGGTCGCCAGAGCGCAGGCGGTCACGTTCGCCCATGTCGTTGAGCTCGGCCAGATCGCGCGCGCCCAGGTCGAAGCGCTTGGCCACCGCGGCCATGGTGTCGCCGGACTGGACGACGTAGGCCTTGGCGACCGGAATCTTGATGTGCTGGCCGGGCCGCAGCGCGTCGGGCGACTTGAGATGATTGGCGTCCGACAGGGCCTCGGCGGAGACATCGAAGTCGCGGGCGATGGCGTCGAGGTGATCGCCCTTACGCACCACGTAGTCGCGGAACATGTGCGTGGCGCTGACGACCTGGCCGCCGGCCACGGTCCGCGTCACCTCGCGCCGCTCGGGCGGAACGTAGGCCGGCGGCGCGTACGCCGGCGGAGGCGCGGAAGCCTGGACCCGCGGCGCCGGCGATGACGGTGGAGGCGTGGAGGCCTGGGCTTGAGGCGCGGTCGACGGCGGCGGCGGCAGGGGTTGGCTTTCCACGGCCGTCGGCGGAGGAGCGGGCGTCGCCGTGTCCGGCGGGGGGGCGGGAGCGGGTGTGGCCGCGGGAACAGGTGCGGGCGTGGCGGCTCGCGCGGGCGGCGGCGCCGCGGCGGCGGCGCGCGTGTCGGTCGGATAGGTCGGCGTGGCGCAGGCGTACAGCACCGACGCCGCGCCCGCGAGACAGGACGACAGGATCAGGCGTCGCCGCGTCGGCCGGAGGTCTGGTTTGGGATGGTGGTTCAAAATTCGATCCTTCAATATGGGCGTCTCGAAGGTCAAAGCTCCCGCGCCACGCCTTCGAGCAGCGGCACGAATCTGACTTCGCAGAGCACCTCCGTATCGAAACCTCCGGAGCCGTCGCCGGCGTAACGGCAGAGTTTCTGCACCGGCCCCTTGCCGATGGGCGCCACAAGCACCCCGGCCGGTTTCAATTGCGCTAACAGCATGGTGGGTTCCTTGGGCGCCGCCGCGGTGACCAGAATTCGGTCAAATGGCGCCTGCTCCTTCCAGCCGATATTTCCGTCGCCGAACCTCGTGATGACGTTGGTGAGTTGCAGGGTGGCGAAGCGGCTCTCGGCCTCGCGCAGCAGGGTGCGATAGCGCTCGATGGTATAGACCAGCCGCGACAGGCGCGCGAGGACCGCGGTCTGATAGCCGGAGCCGGTTCCGATCTCCAGCACCCGGGCGCGCGGCTCAAGAGTCAAGGCCTGGGTCATCAGGCCGACGATGTAGGGCTGGCTGATGGTCTGTCCGCAGGCGATCGGCAGGGCCGAGTCCTCCCACGCCCGTTCCTTGAACAGGGCCTCGGTGAACAGGTCGCGCGGCGTGCGTTCAATCGCCGCCAGCACGGCGGGGTCGGTGACGCCCTGCGAGCGCAGGCTCAGCACCAGGCGCGCGAGCTGGGTCTCGGCCTCGCCCGGCTCGCGGTTGACGTGTTCCTTGGGCTTGCGGGTCATGCCGCCGGCTCGGGCACGGGAGCGTTCGCCGCCAGTCGGTCGCGCAGGTCGGTGAGCGTCGGCGCATGGGTCAAGTCGATGTGCAGCGGCGTCACCGAGATGCGGCCCGCGTAGGCGGCCGCGAGGTCCGTGCCGGGCGCGGGCTTGGACGGGCGCGAGTTATAGCCGATCCAGTAGTATTCCCGGCCGCGCAGGTCGGTGCGCGCCTCGGCGAAGCGCGTGCGGGCGTCGCGGAAGCCCTGGCGGGTCACTTCGAACGGCATGGCCCCGACCGAGGCGCGTGGGAAATTGACGTTGAGGATCACGCCTTCGGGCCAGCCCGCCTTCAGCAGCAACCCAATCACTTCGGCGCCGTGCGCTTCGGACACGGCGAAATCGAACGGCTCGTTGTCCGCGGTCGGGCCATGCATCTGCGACAGCGCGATGGCGGGCACGCCGAGGGTCATCGCCTCGATCGCGCCGGCCACGGTGCCGGACAGGGTGACGTCCTCGGCGAGGTTAGCGCCCCAGTTGACGCCCGAAAGCACCAGGTCGGGCTTGGCGCCCTCCACCAGCTCCTGCATCGCCAGCATCACGCAATCGGTCGGGGTGCCGCGCACCGCGAAGCGGCGGGGGTCCAGCCGGCGGACCCGCAGCGGTTCCAGCAGGGTCAGGGCGCGCGAGGCGCCGGACTGTTCGGTCTCCGGCGCGCAGATCCACACATCGTCGCTCAGGGTCGCCGCGATGCGTTCCAGCGCGGCCAGCCCCTCGGCGTGGACGCCGTCGTCGTTGGTGAGCAGGATCCTCATGCGCGGCGCTTTTCAGGCGGTTCGATCCGGGTCAGGCCGCGCAGATAGGGGTGAAGCGCCTGAGGGATCGCGATGGCGCCGCCCTCGTCCTGATAGGTTTCCATGATCGCCACCAGAGCCCGGCCCACCGCCAGGCCGGAGCCGTTCAGGGTATGGACGAACCGCGTGCCCTTGTCGCCCGGACGTTTGCAGCGGGCGTCCATCCGGCGGGCCTGGAAGTCCCCGCAGTTCGAGCACGAGCTGATCTCGCGATAGGTGTCTTGAGAGGGAATCCACACCTCCAGATCGTAGGTCTTGCGCGCGGTGAATCCCATGTCTCCCGCGCACAGCAGCATGGTGCGGAACGGCAACTCCAGCCGTTTCAGGATCGCTTCGGCGCAGGCCACCATGCGCTCGTGCTCGGCCGCCGATTGTTCGGGCGCGGTGATCGAGACCATCTCAACCTTGTCGAACTGGTGCTGGCGGATCATGCCGCGGGTATCGCGTCCCGACGCGCCGGCCTCCGAACGGAAGCAGGGCGTCAGCGCGGTAAAGCGCAGCGGCAGTTCCTCCTCCGCAACGATCCGTCCGGCCACGAGATTGGCCAGCGGCACCTCCGATGTCGGGATCAGCCACCGGCCGTCGGTGGTGTGGAACAGGTCCTCGGCGAATTTGGGGAGTTGTCCCGTGCCGAACATCGCTTCGCCGCGCACCAGCAGCGGCACGGCGACCTCGGTGTAGCCGCCCTCCTCCGTCTGCATGTCGATCATGAACTGGCCGAGCGCGCGGTTCAGTCGCGCGAGCTGCCCCTCCAGCACGACGAAGCGCGATCCGGCCATGCGCGAGGCCGCCTCGAAATCCATCAGGCCCAGGCCCTCGCCGAGATCGACGTGATCACGTTTCAGCGCTTGGTCGGAGACCTCGCCCCAACGCCGGATCTCGACATTGCCGCTCTCGTCCTCGCCCTCCGGGACCCCGTCGGCCGGAAGATTCGGCAAGGCCGCGAGCAGGCCGTGAAGCTCGGCCGCCGCCGCGGTCTCGCGCGCCGTTTCGGACGCGATCGTCGCCTTGAGCGACTCGATTTCGCCCATCGCCGCGTCGGCCGCGGCTTCGTCCTTCGCGGCCTTGGCTCGGCCGATCAGCTTGGAGACCTCGTTGCGCCGGGATTGGGCGGTCTGCAGCGCCGTCTGCGCGTCGCGCAGGTCCGCGTCCACGCCGAGCAGCCGCGGCGTCTGCGGCGGCAGGCCCCTCGCGCGCCAGGCTCGGTCGTACGCCTCCGGGTCGAGGCGGAGAGCCTTGATGTCGTGCATGAGTTCAGGGAGTCGGATTGGAGAGGGCCGTTCCTTAAGCCGCGCCGCCCGTTCCGCCAATCCTCCTCCGCGAAGCGGAGGAGGATCAGACGGCGACGACTTCGGTGGATCGTTCCTCCCTGCCGCGCCGCAGTTCGATCAGCGCCACGCACCAGATCGAAACTTCGTAGAGCAGGGTGATCGGCAGGGCGAGGGAGATCATGCTGATCGGGTCCGGCGGGGTCAGGATGGCGGCGACGACAAACACCGCCACGATGGCGTAGCGCCGGGTGCTGCGCAGCATCTTGCTGGTGACGAGACCGGTCATGCCCAGGATCGACAGCACCACCGGGAGCTGAAAGCACAGCCCGAACGCCAGCAACAGCGTGGTGACCAGCGACAGATAGTCGGAGACTTTCGGCAAGAGCTCGACCGAGACATTGCCCGCGCCGACGATCTGCTGGTTCAGCGAAAACCACAGCACGAAAGGCAGCATCACATAGTAGACCAGGGCCGCGCCCAGGGTGAACAGCACCGGTGAGGCGAGCAGGAACGGCAGAAAGGCGTAGCGCTCGCGCCGGTACAGCCCGGGGGCGACGAAGCGGTAGAGCTGCCAGCCGAGGATCGGGAAGGTCACCACGATCGCCCCGAACACCGCCAGCTTCACCTTGGTGAAGAAGAACTCCAGCGGCTGGGTGAAGATCAGCTTGAGATGCTCGATGCCGTGCGGCGCGGCCCGAAATCCGGTGAGCACCGCCAGCATGTCGAAATAGCCGCCGTGTCCGCCCCGCGCCTTCTGTTCGGCGACCAGGCTGGCGCCGACCTCGAACGGCTCCAGCAGGAAAATGTAGATGTTGCGCGCGAAAAAAAAGCAGAAGCCGAATCCGAGGGCCAGGGCGATGGCGCAGACGATCAGCCGCTGACGCAGCTCGACCAGATGTTCCATCAACGGGGCGCGCGACGCCTCGATGTCGGCGTCGTCGCGGTCGAGGCTCACGACAGGACCCGGCTCGCGGGCGTTTGGAATTCCGCGGGCGTGGGATGCGGCGTGTGAGGCATGGCCATCGGCAGTTCAGGCTCGGCGGGCTCGACGATCGGCTCTGAAGCCGCTGGCGCCGCGGACGCTTCCGCCACCGGCGATGGCGTCGCCGACCCATCGGACCTCAGGCTGGCGTGGATGTCGTCGAACACCCCCTGCGTGTGCGGGTCGGGTTCGAGACCGGCGATCGTCCGTCCGGACCGCATCGCCTCGACCTCCTTGCGCAGTTCGTCGAGTTCCGACTGCCGGGCCATTTCGTCGAAGCTGGCGCGGAACTCGGCGGCCATTCCACGCATGTGGCCGATGAAGCGGCCGAGTTTGCGCATCATGATCGGCAGGTCCTTCGGACCCACGACGATCAGCGCCACCGCGAAGACGATGACGAGTTCGAAGATACGGCCTTCAGGAAACACGGGCGCCCGGGCGTTCGCGGTGGGCCAGGCGTCAGCGCACGATCGGGTCTTTTTCAGGCGGGGCCTGGGCGATCGGTTGCGCCGGCGGCGGCGTCGCCGGCTCGTCGCCCTTGAGGCCGTCGCGGAAGGCGCGGATGCCCTTGGCCGCGTCGCCCATCATGCCGGACAGCTTGCCGCGACCGCCGAACACCAGGAGCACGATGATCGCGAGGATGATGATATGCCAGGGGGCAAGACCGCCCATGATCGATTCTCCACACGCCGGGGCTTAAGCCCTGAGCGTTCAACGTTGGCTCTCGCCGTTCCCGTCGGGCCGCGATGAATCGGCGACCACGACGCTAATGTCTGTACCGCCAGATATAGTCGCCTTTAGGTCTGGGCGCCATCGACGCGCGTCCAGCCGGACTAAGACGGGGCCGCCTCCCCGCCTTCGAGGAAATCGCGGTGGAACTCGGTGGCGGTGTCGTCGAGCGGATCCTCGTCGTACGTGTCCGCACCGGGCGTGGGGATCGCAAGGTCAGCCGCCCCGCCCGGCGTGAGCAGGCCGGCGGCGGTCATTTCCACGGCGCCCGGCAGATCGCCGAGCGAGGCAAGGCCATAGTGCTCGAGGAACGCCGTCGTCGTGCCCCAGGTCACCGGCCGTCCCGGCGTCCGCCGCCGGCCGCGCATGCGGACTAGGCCGAACTCCAGCAGGCTGTCGAGCGTACCCCGGCTGGTCTGCACCCCTCGGATCGCCTCGATATCAGCGCGGGTGACCGGCTGGTGATAGGCGATGATCGCCAAGGTCTCCTGCGTGGCGCGGGACAGCCGGCGCGGCGTGTCGCGCTCGACCGTCATCAGGTGGGCGAGATCGGGCGCGGTCTCGAACCGCCAGCGTCCGCCGACCTCGACCAGCCGCACCCCGCGCACTTCGTAGCGCGCCTGGAGGTCGGCGAGGCCCTCACTGACGGCCGCTCCCCCGGGCAGGCGGAAACGGAGATCGTCGAGGCTCAGGGGGCCGGCCGCCGCGAACAGCAGCGCCTCGATCATCCGCTCGACCTCGAAGGCCTCGTTCACGCCGCCCGCGCGCGCAGGTAGACCTCAGCGAACGGCGCGAGTTGACGCATGTCGAGATCGCCGTCCTTGACGAATTCAAGGCCGGCCGAGAGGGTCGACGCAAGCATCGAGACACGGCCAGGTCCATCCGTCTCCGCGTCCGGCGCCACCGCGTCGAGCGAGGTCCACGTCGCCAGCCTCGGCAGAACCCGCCGCAAATGCTCGCGGGCGTCGTCCAGCCGCCAAGCCTGGACAGCGGGCGGCCGGTAGCCCGCCTCGGCGGCGGCGCGCCGCTGACCGACATAGGCGGCCATCAGGGCGTGCAGATCGCCCTCCAGGATGTCGTGAGACACGACGACCGTCGCTTGCGGATCGCCGCGCGGGAAGACGTCGCGCCGCAACGCGGGCCTCGCCTCCAGCATGGCGACGGCGCGGCGCACCGCGTCCAGCTTCACCAGCCGCGAGGCCAGCCGACGCGCGACCTCCTCGGGCGGCTCCTCGGTCTTAGACTCGGCCTCGGGTTTGGGCAGCAGCAGGCGGGATTTCAGGTAGGCGAGCCAAGCGGCCATCACCAGATAGTCGGCCGCGAGCGCGAAATGCCGGCCCTTGGCGTGTTTGACGAAGGCGAGGAACTGATCGGCCAGCCGGGTCACCGAGATGGCCTTCAGGTCGACCTTCTGCGCCCGCGCCAGTTCCAGCAGGACGTGCAGCGGGCCTTCCCAGACCTCGAGGTCCAGCATCAGCGGCTCGTCCGGCGGCGCCCGAACCACGGCCTCGTCGAACTGCAGCCGGTTGTGAACCAGCGCGTTCATGCGGCGAACGCGGCCTCGAACCGCCGACCTTCCACTTCGGCGTCGAACGCGGCGCGCGGCGTTGAAATCCGGCCCAGCGCCGCGGCCGCCCGCTCGGCGGCGCGGCCCTCCAGCGCGCCGGCGCCGGAGACGACCTCGGCCATTTCCGCCACGCCGCCGTGGCACTGCAGCGCCACGTCGCAGCCCGCCGCCAGCGACGCCTCGGCGCGCTCACGCAATGAGCCGGTCAGCGCCTTCATCTCCAGGTCGTCGCTGATCAGCAATCCATCGAAGCCGATGAAGCCCCGTATCACCCGGTCGATCACCGCCTTCGAGGTGGTGGCGGGATTTGCCGTATCGAAGGCGGAATAGACCACGTGAGCGGTCATCGCCGCCGGCATATCCGCCAGCAATCGGAAGGGCTGGAAGTCCCAGCTCTCCAGGTCGGGCCTAGAAGCATCCACCCTGGGCAGGGATTCGTGGCTGTCGCTCGTCGCCCGGCCATGCCCCGGGATGTGTTTGATGATCGGCAGCACGCCGCCGCCGAGGAGTCCGTCGGCCATGGCTCGCGCCAGGGTCGCCGCTTCGGTCGGCCGATCGCCGAAAGCGCGGTCGCCGATGACGGCGTGAGCGCCGGGCGACGGCAGGTCCAACACCGGCGCGCAGTCGACGTTGATGCCGAGCTCGATGAGGTCGTGCGCGATCAACCGACCACCCAGCCGAGCGAATTCGGTTCCGGCGGCGGCGTATGCCGCGCCCTCGGGGTAGCGACGCCAGTGCGGCGGGCCAAGGCGCCGGACGCGCCCGCCCTCCTGGTCGATGAGCACGGGCGCGTCATCGCGCCCCATGGTGCCGCGGAGGTCCGCGACCAGTTTCCTCACCTGATCCGGCGTCTCGATGTTGCGCTTGAAGAGGATAAAGCCCCAGGGCTCCGCGCTCTCGAAAAAGGCCGCCTCCTCGGCCGTGAGTTCGGGTCCCGCGCAGCCCAGGATGCAGGCGCGGATCACCGGACGAAGCAGCTCTTTCCGGCGGCCTTCAGTTTCTCGCAAACCGTCTGGGCGTCTTCTTTCGACGAGAACCCGACGGCCGCGACGCGATAGAGCGTCTCGTCGCCCTTGACGATCGGCACGATGTGCATCGACGCGCCGCCCATCTTGCCGCCGCCCAGCCTGGCGGCGTCGTGGAACGCCTTGGTGGCGAGGTCCTCGGAGGAGAAGGCGCCGATCTGGACCACCGCCGGCTTGGCCGCATCGGTCTGGTCGGCCTTGGCCTTGTCGATCTTGTCGACTTTCGGGGCCTTATCGGGCTTGGCGTCAGATTGATCGATCAGTTTGTCTATAGTCATCGTCTTGGACGTCGCGCTCGGCGCGGGCGAGGCGTCCGTCGACTGGACAGGCGGTGCGGCCGGCGCGGGCTGAGCCGCCACGGCGCGTGGCGCCGGCTCTTCCGGCGGCGGCGCGAACTTCGGCGTCGCCGCCGCATTGGGATCGTCCTTGTAGATCGACAGCCCGGCCGCCGGATCCGCCGCTTCCGGCGTGGGCGGCGCGATGGTGCGCACGTCGCGCAACGGCGCGCCCACCGGCCGCGGCGGTCCATCCGCTCCCCTCACGCCGTCGCGATAGAGATAGGCCACGCCTCCGGCGACGCCGAGCAGCAGCAGGACGCTGATGATCAGGGTGACCGGCGCCGGTCCGCGCCTCGGCGGCGGGCCACGCCGATCGTCGAAGGCGAGCGAGTCGTCGCGGTACTGTCTGGAATCGGCCATCACACCCTCACGCGGCACCGACGCGCGCCGTATGCCGCGAATCACTGCCGCAAGAGTCTATCGGATCGGTTAAGAGCGCCTAGATGATTCGGCGCTTCTTCAATCCTCCTCCGTTCTTCACGGAGAAGGATGAAGATGTCCTCACCCCGCCGTCGCCAGCCAGCCGTCGATGTTGAACAGGCGGCGGTGCTCCTCGATCGCGTAGCGGTCGGTCATGCCGGCGATGTAGTCGCAGATCACCCGCGCGCCGCCGGCCTCGTCCTTGGCTTGGTGTCGCGCGTGCCACTCGGCCGGGAGGACGTCCGGTTCGTCCATGAACAGGGCGAACATGTCGCTGAGCAGCCGCCGCGCCTGACTGCGGGTGCGGTTGACGCGCCAGTGCCGGTACATCCGCTCGTGCAAGAACGCGCGCAGCCGGGCGAGGTCTTCCAACATGTCCGCCGAAAAGGCCACGAGCGCCCGATCCATCATGCGAACGTCGTCCGCCGACCCGAGCTTCGACGCGCGTGCGCGGTCCGCGGTCTCGATCATGATGTCGCCGATCATCTCGCCGATCATCCGGCGGACTGTCTCCAATCTCACCAGCCCAGGCTCCAGCCCGGGATAGTCCTCCCGAACTCCGGCCAAGATGGGTCCGGCCAGGGGCGCCTCCGCCAACTCGTCCAGGGTGAAGATGCCCGCCGCCAGCCCGTCGTCGACGTCGTGGTTGTTGTAGGCGACGTCGTCGGCGATCGCCGCGACCTGCGCCTCCGCCGAAGCCCAGATCCGCAGCCCGAGATCGAACTCCCCATTGAAGTCGACGATCGCCTTCCATGCCGGGGTGTTCAGCATGCCGGTGGCCGGACCGTTGTGCTTGACGACGCCTTCCAGCGTTTCCCAGGTCAGATTTAGGCCGTCGAAGGCCGGATAGCGCCGTTCCAGGCTGGTCAGCACCCGGAAGGTCTGGACGTTGTGGTCGAACCCGCCCCAATCCTTCATCCGTGACCGCAGCACGTCCTCGCCGGCATGGCCGAACGGCGGATGGCCGAGATCGTGGCCGAGGCCGATGGTCTCGGCGAGGTCGGCGTCGAGGCCGAGCGCGCCGGCCAGGGACCGCGCGATCTGCGCCACCTCCAGCGAATGAGTGAGCCGGGTGCGGAAATGGTCGCCCTCGTGGGCGACGAACACCTGGGTCTTTTCCTTCAAGCGGCGGAAAGCCGAGGTGTGGATGATGCGGTCGCGATCCCGCGCGAATGGGGTGCGGGTGGCGCTGGGCGCTTCGGGAAACAGCCGGCCACGCGAGGCGGTCCAGTCCACGGCATAGGGCGCGCGGTCGTTCGACGAGATCATCCGCTTTCCTGCTCATCCCCCGTTTGCCAACGGGCGCGCGCGCTCTCATATAAAGCGTCAACGGGATTTAACGAACGTGACCGTCCACGACCTCACCCTCTCCGCCTCGGCCGCCAAGCGCCTGCACGACATCTCGGCCAAGGAAGGCGCGCCGCGCCTACTGCGGGTGGCGGTGGACGGCGGCGGCTGCTCCGGTTTCCAATACCGCTACGATCTGGTCGAGGGCCCGGAAGCCGACGACATCCTGGTCGAGCGCGACGGCGCGGCGGCGGTGGTCGACGTGATTTCCCTCGCCCTCCTCAAGGGCTCGGTGATCGACTTCGCCGACGAACTGGCCGGAGCCGAGTTCCGGGTGAAGAATCCCAACGCCAAGAGCAGTTGCGGTTGCGGCGTCAGTTTCTCGATTTGACTTGAGCCGTTTCCCGATTTGGTGCGAGTCCCTCTCCCTTCGCTTTCCCCGCGAAGGCGGGGATCCAGTACTCTGCTTTGCTACCTTTTGCGCCCAGTTAGACTGGGCCCCCGCCTTCGCGGGGGAGGCGGTTGATGGAATCCGCTGCTCTCGGGGGACCTTCCGACCTTGAAGATCGCGACCTGGAACGTCAATTCGATCAACGCGCGGCTGGAAACCGTCATGCGCTGGTTCGAGGCCGAGAGCCCGGACGTCGCCTGCCTGCAGGAGATCAAGTGCGTCGACGAGAAGTTCCCCGCCGAAGCATTCGAGCGGCTGGGCTACCACGTCGCCGTTCATGGCCAGAAGAGCTACAACGGCGTGGCGCTCCTCAGTAAAACGCCGCTTGAGGACATCCGACGCGGCCTGCCCGACGGCGAAGGCGACGACCACTCGCGGTACATCGAGGCGGTGGTCTCCGGTCCGAACCCCGTCCGCGTCGCCGGCATCTACCTGCCCAACGGCAATCCGATCGGCACGGAGAAGTTCGCATACAAGCTGAAATGGATGGCGCGGCTCGAGGCCCATGCCCGCGACCTGTTGGCGCTCGAAGAATCCCTGGTCATCGCCGGCGATTACAACGTCATCGCCGAACCCCAGGACGCCGACCGCCCGGAAAGCTGGGCAAACGATGCCCTGTTCCAGCCGGAGACCCGCGCCGCGTTCCGCGCCCTGAAGTGGACTGGCCTGACCGACGCCTACATGGCCGTCGACGGCGCCCCCGGCGGCTACACCTTCTGGGACTATCAGGCCGGCGCCTGGAACCGGAACCACGGCATCAGGATCGACCACCTCTTGATGTCGCCGCAGGCGGCGGATCGGCTGGAGGGCGTCAAGATTTTTCGGGACGTGCGGAGTTGGGAAAAGCCGAGCGACCACGTGCCGGTGGTGGCGACGCTGAACGCTGAGGATCGTACAACCCTATTCCCTACCGCTTAGGTTATTGGTGTAGTCGCCGATGCCCACGATAATGCGCATAGACGGCTTGAACGTCGTGATCTGGCCGAACGACCATCGGCCGGCTCACGTTCATGTCCGAGGCGGTGGGAAGGAAGCGGTTTTCGATCTACACTGTCCCGATGGACCGCCTGAGGTGCGTGAAAGCTTCGGATTTCGGCTGGCCGATCTGAACCGCCTGGAGCAAATCTTGGCAGCCGCGATCATCGCGTTGTGTTTGGAATGGAGGACCATTCATGGCCATCACTGAACGGGACCTGGAACGGGCGGAGGGCCGCATGGCGTCGCTTCGAGACGCGGGCCATGCCGTCGCGGCGCGGTTCGACCGCCGGCGTGGGAGGGTGGTGGTCGCGCTCGACACTGGTCTGGAATTGACCTTTCCGGCGCGACTCGCTGAGGGGCTGGCCGACGCCTCGCCCGCCAAACTTGCCGAGATCCAGATCAGCCCGTCGGGTCTCGGTCTCCACTGGCCCCAGCTGGACGCCGATCTGTACGTTCCCGCGCTCATGCAGGGCGTGTTCGGCTCCAACGCGTGGATGGCCAAGGAACTCGGCGCCCGAGGCGGCCGTGCGCGCACGTCAGCCAAAATAGCGGCGTCGCGTGAAAACGGCCGCCGAGGCGGCCGTCCCCGGAAGTCCGTGAACGCCTGATAATTCAGGTGCTCGGGGCAGCTCTCTTCAGACGCCGCCGTCGCCCGCGAGACCCAGGACAACCGCCCATTCTTCGTCGGTCACCGGCGCCACCGACAAGCGGAACTGGCGGAACATCGCCATGTTGGCCAGCCGCGCGTCGGCCTTCATCTGGGCCAGGGTGACGGGTGAGGCGAGCTTGCGCACCGGCGAGACCTCGACGGCCACGAAGCGGCCGGCGGGGTCGCTGGGATCGAGGAAGGCCTCCCTCGAGACTTCGGCGACGCCGACGACCTCAAGCCCGACCTGCGAGTGATAGAAGAACGCGCGGTCGCCGACCTTCATCGCTTTGAGGTAGAGGGCGGCCTGGTTGTTGCGCACGCCGTCCCATACCGTGCGGCCGTCGCGCACGAGGTCGTCGAAGCTGTATTTCGTCGGCTCCGACTTGATCAGCCAGTGGGCCATGGTCGAGTTCCCTCGCGAGTATTCAGGCGGTCATAGCGCGTGCGGAGCCTCCGCCAAAACCCTGGGGCGGATCGCGAACCGTTTGACTTCGACACCCGCCGCGGACAATGATTTACGGCGTAAAGGAAGCCGCCGATGATCATGCTGTGCGCCGCCGCGGTCGCGTTTCTCCTCCTCCACCTTATGGTGTCCGGGACGCGGCTGCGTGACGTTCTCGTCGCCCGTCTCGGCTCCGGCGTTTATTCGGGGCTGTTTTCCCTGGCCTCGCTCGCCGGGCTGGCGTGGCTCGGCTTCGCCTACGCCGGCGCGCGCGGCTCGGCGGGAGACACGGTGTTCTGGGGCGGCACGCCGGCGACCAAGTCCATCCAGCTCGCGCTTCAATTCGTCGCTTTTCTGTTCATCGTCATCGGCCTGACCACGCGAAATCCGACCGCCGTCGGCGGCGAGTCCGCACTCGATTCGCCGACGGTGGTCGGCGGCATGTTGCGCGTCACCCGCCACCCGTTTCTGTGGGGCGTGGCGATCTGGGCGGCGGGGCATCTTCTGGTCAATGGCGACGCGGCGAGCCTGATCCTGTTCGGCTCCATGCTGCTGCTCTCGCTGCTCGGCACGTCAAGCATCGACCGCAAACGCAGACGCATACTCGGCGAGCGCTGGAGCGGGTTCGCGGAGCGGACCTCCAACCCGCCGTTCGGCGCTATTCTGGCGGGACGGCAGAAGCTCGCTCTCGGCGAGATCGGCTGGTGGCGGCCGGTCCTGGCGATCGCGATTTACATCGCCCTGATCTTCGGCCACCCGTACGCCTTCGGCGTTTCGGCGCTGCCAAACGGCTGAGAGCTTTTGAAAACTCTGTTTACCGCGCTCGTCGCGAGCGCCTGCCTCAGTCTGGCGGCTTACAACGCCTTCGGCGCCGAACCGACCCGCGCGCCGGTTACGCTCGCTTCCGCCACCGCCGGCATGGAGGCCGGGCCCGGCCTTTTTCCGACCTGGATCGACCGCAAGGCTGGCCGCATCCTGATCTCTCTACCCGCGGCGGGCAAAGACGGCGTCTCGGCGAGGTTCATCTATCAGGTTTATCTCCGGGCCAGCCTGGGCTCGACGCCGGTGGGCATGGACCGCGACCAGCCGGGCGCGACCCAGATCCTGGTGTTCCGCCGCGTCGGACCGAAGGTCTACGCCGAGTACGAAAACACCGATTTCCGCGCCGACGGCGGCAGCCCCGCCGAGCATGGCGCGGTCATCGACTCCTTCGCCAAATCCACGGTGTGGTCCGGCGAGATCAAGGCCGAGGCGCCGGACGGCGCCCTGCTGGTCGACATTACCAGCTTTCTCACCCGCGACGCTTATGGGGTGACCGAGGCCCTGCGCCGCGCCAAGCAGGGGTCGTTCAAGCTCGACGCCGACCTCTCCCACCCCGACCTCGACGCCAGCCTCGCCCTTCCCGAGAACCTGGAGTTCGAGGCGACGCAGACCTTCACCGCCGACGAGCCGGGCGACGAGGTGCGCGGCATCGCGCCCGACCCGCACGCGATCACCCTCACCACCCACCATTCGTTGATCAGGCTGCCGCCGCCGGGCTTCGAGCCGCGACCGGCCGACCCACACTTCTCCACCATCGACAAGCTGGTCACCAACTACGCCGCGCCGCTGGCCTCTCCCCTCGCCTACCGCCTCGCGCCGAGGTTCCGGTTGGAGAAGATCGACCCCGGCGCCGCCCGGTCGCGGGTGAAGAAGCCCATAGTGTTCTACGTCGACCGCGCCGCGCCCGAACCGATCCGCTCGGCGCTGATCGAAGGCGCGGGGTGGTGGGCGGAGGCGTTCGACAGAGCGGGCTATATCGACGCGTTCCGGGTCGAGCTGTTGCCCGAGGGCGTCAGCCCGCTCGACGCCCGCTACAACGTGATCAACTGGGTCCACCGCCAGACGCGCGGTTGGTCCTATGGCGAAGGCATCAGCGATCCGCGCACCGGCGAGATCGTCAAGGGCTCCGTCCTGCTCGGCTCGCAGCGCGTGCGGCAGGACCGGATGATCTACGAAGGCCTGCTCGGCGTTCAGAACACCGGCCACGGCGGCCCGAACGATCCCGTCGATATCGCCCTCGCCCGCGTCCGCCAGCTCGCGGTGCACGAGACCGGCCACGCCCTAGGCTTCGGTCATAACTTCGCCGGCAGCGCGATCGGCCGCGCCTCCGTCGACGATTATCCGCCGCCGCGGGTGACGATCAAGGACGGCGCCCTCGACCTGTCCGACGCCTACGCCAAAGGCGTCGGGGCCTGGGACTTGTTCGTGGTGAACTGGCTCTATTCGGAAGCTCCTCCCGGCGCCGACCAGAAGGCCGTCCTGTCCAAGATCGTCGGCGACGGTTTCGCCTCCGGCTTGAAGTTCGTTTCCGATGACGACGCCCGGCCAGTCGGCTCGGCCAACCCGGCCGGTTCGCTGTGGGACGACGGACCCGACCCGGTCGAAGGGTTGCGACACACGCTCGACGTGCGCCGGATCGCGCTCGCGAATTTCGGGCTGCGCAACATCGCGATCGGCGCGCCGGTGTCCGATCTCAAGCGGGTGATCGTGCCGGTCTACCTGTTCCACCGCTACGAGGTCGACGCGGCGGCCAAGCTGATCGGCGGCGTCGACTACGCCTACGCCGCCAATGGCGACGGCCACGAGCGCGCCGAGGTCATCTCGGGCGACCGCCAGAGAGCGGCCTTGCGCGAACTGCTGAAAACCGTGGAACCGGCGACGCTCGACCTCCCCAACTCCCTGATCCAGCTCTTGAATAATGGACGTTCGAACAATCGCGATCCACAGTTCGAGACCGAGGTGTTCGGCGCTGACACCACGCCGGTGTTCGACCTTCCCGAAGCCGCCGACGTCGCCGCCGATATCACCTTCACCGCCCTGCTCGCCCCCGAACGCCTGAACCGCGTCGCCGACCAGGGCGCGCGGCTGCCCGGCGCCCTGACACTCGGCGGTCTGCTCGGCGATACCGCGAACGCCGTATTTACCGACCACCCGTCCGACCCCGCCCATGCCGCCGAAATCCGCCGCAGGGTGCGGATGCGTCTGGTGCTTGATCTTCAGCGCGCCCGTGACGACAAACGGTTGTCGCCCAGCGCCAAAGCCGAGATCGAGGCTAGCCTTCGAAGCCTCGGCGAGCGATTGAAATCCGCCCACATAGGGAGCGCCGCCGACAAAGCCTTCGCAATGAGCGTGGCCGAAGAGATCGCTCATCCGACCTCGCGAGGGGTGGAAGAAGTCGCCCCGTTGAAGATCCCACCAGGCATGCCGATCGGCGAAAGCTGCGAATATTGCGAAGGATTGAGCGCGATGCGGCAATAGACTTACATTCACTCCTCCACCGCCCTCTTGCGGGGGAGGATTTCAAACCCTGCCGCGCCGCACCAACGGCGTGACCTCCGCCGCCTTCGGCTGCGTCATCGCGCCCTCGCCGTCGAGCACCACCCGCGTGGCGCTCAGCCGCGCGCGGTCGCCGGGCGCGACGCCCGCCGCCTGCGCTTCCGGCAGGTCGACCACCAGCCGTTGACCGCTCAGCGCCTGGCATTCCACCGAGCGCACCGCGCCCCGGCCTCGGCTCTCCACCACCCGCACCGGCAGGCCCTCGGCGTTGGCTCCGGCGTCCAGCCGCGTTTCCGACGGACGGAACATCGCGATCGCCGAACCGCTCGGCGCGGCTCCGAAGATCGGCGCGCGGAAACCTTCGAACACCGCCTGGCCGGCGACGATCTCGCACGGCAGCCGGTTCACCTCGCCCAGGAACTCGAACACGAACGGCGAAGCGGGAGCGTCGTCCAGTTCCGCCGGAGCGCCGATCTGTTCGATGCGGCCCTTGTTCATCAGCACCACGCGGTCGGCGAGGGCCATGGCCTCGTCCTGGTCGTGGGTGACCAAGATGGTGGTGACCCCGGTGGCGTCGTGGATGCGGCGCAATTCGCTTCGCAATTCCTTGCGCACCTTGGCGTCCAGCGCCCCGAACGGCTCGTCGAGCAGCAGCAGGCGTGGCTCGACGGCGAGGGCGCGGGCGACGGCGACGCGCTGGCGCTGGCCGCCGGAGAGCTGCGCCGGATAGCGGCCGCCGAGACCCTCGATCTGGGTCAGGGCCAGCAGTTCCTCGACGCGGGCCTTGATCTTCGCCCGCGAGGGCCGGTCCTTGCGCGGCCGCACCTCGAGACCGAAGGCGATGTTGCGCGCCACGGTCATATGGCGGAACAGGGCGTACTGCTGGAATACCAGCCCGACCCGCCGCTCGCGCGCGGTCAGGGCCAAAAAGTCCTCGCCATCCATGAACACGCAGCCGTGGTCGGGCTTGTCCAACCCGGCCAGCACGCGCAGCAGGGTGGTCTTGCCCGACCCCGACGGACCTAGCAGGGTCAGGAACTCGCCGTCCCGCGCCTCGAAGGAAACGCCGGTAAGCGCCGGAAAACGCCCGAATTGTTTGTAGACGCCGTCCACCGTGAGGGTCATGCGGCCGATCTCCTCTCCAGCAGGGCTTTCGCGATCAAGGTGACCACGGCGAGGCCCGCCAGCAAGGTGGCGCAGGCGAAGGCGCCGGCGAAATCGTAGTCGTTGTAGAGCGCCTCGACGTGCAGCGGCAGGGTCTCGGTCAGCCCCCGGATGTGTCCGGAGAGCACCGACACCGCGCCGAACTCGCCCATGGCGCGGGCGTTGCACAGCAACACGCCGTTGAGCAGCGCCCAGCGCACGTTGGGCAGGGTGACGTGGAAGAACACGCTCCAGCCGCCGGCGCCGAGGGTGGTCGCCGCCAGTTCCTCGTCCGCGCCCTGTTCGGTCATCAGCGGGATCAGTTCGCGGGCGATGAGCGGCACGGTGACCAGGATGGTGCCGAGCACGATGCCGGGCACGGCGAAGATCACCTTGATGCCCATGGCGTTGAGTTCCGGTCCGAACCAGCCGCGCGCGCCGAACACCAGCACCCAGACCAGGCCCGAGATCACCGGCGACATCGACAGCGGCAGGTCGATCAGGGTCATCAGCATGGCCTTGCCGCGGAACTCGAACTTGGCGATCGACCACGCCGCCGCCAGGCCGAACACCAAATTGAGCGGCACGGCGATGACCGCCGTTAGCAGGGTCAGCCGAATCGCGGCGAGGGCGTCGGGGTCCTTGAACGCCGACACGAACGCCGCCGCGCCCTTGGAGAAGGCGCCGATGACCACGGTCGCCAGAGGCGCGCCGATGATCAGGGCCAGCCACAGCACGCCCAGCGTCACCAATAAGGCCGCGCCGCGGCTATCGACCCGGCGAAGAGGGGCGGCGCCGAGGATCAAGGCGCGCTCCGGCGGCCGAGGGCGACCTGGACCAGGTTGGTCGCGATAAGGACGAACAGCGACACCGCGAGCATGGCCAGCCCCACCGACGCGGCTCCGGCGTAGTCGTAGGACTCCAGCCGGGTGACGATCACCACCGGGGCGATCTCGGACAGGCCCGGCAGATTGCCGGCGATGAAGATCACCGAGCCGTACTCGCCCGCCCCCCTGGCGAAGGCGAGGGCGAAGCCGGTCAGCAGGGATGGCGCGAGGGCAGGGGCGACCACGCGGACGAAGGCGGCGAGCCGCGATGCGCCCAGTGTCTGGGCCGCCTCCTCCAGGCTGGCGTCCATGTCCTGCAGCACCGGCTGGACCGCGCGGACCACGAACGGCAGGCCCACCGCCAGCAAGGCGACGAACACGCCGAATGGGGTGTAGGCGATCTTGATCCCCAGCGGCGCGAACAGGCCGCCGATCCAGCCGTTCGGGCCGTACAGCGTCGCCAGCGCGATCCCCGCCACCGCCGTCGGCAGGGCGAACGGCAGATCGACCAGGGCGTCGAACACCCGGCGGCCGGGAAAGTCGTAACGCGTGAGCACCCAGGCGATCAGCAGCCCAGCGACAACGTTTGCGAGGGCCGCCGCCGCGGCCGCCCCGAAGGTCAGCCGCAGCGCCGCCAGGGTGCGCGGCTCGGCGATCGCGCCGATCACGCCGGAGAGGCCATGCTCCCACGGACGCGCCGCGAGGGCCGCCAGCGGCAGGAGGATGATCAACCCGGCGTAGACCAGGGTGAAGGCGAAGGCGCCGCGAAAGCCCGGCAGCGCCGACGGCTCGCGCCATGGCCTGGAAAGGGCGGGCTGGGAGCCCGCGCTCCGGAGCGCGGGCTCCCAGCCCGCATGCGCTGCGTCGGCCGATGTCATCGCGGCTTGTAGATCTTGTCGAACGCCGCGCCGTCGGCGAAGTGCTTGGCCTGGACGGCGTTCCAGCCGCCGAAGTCGGCGATCGTCGCCAGCTGCATGGGCGGGAACTTCGCCGCCCACTTCGTCGCGGCCGCGCGGCCGCGCGGACGGAAGTGCCGCCGGGCGACGAGGTCCTGCGCCGGCTCGCCGTACAGTCCGCGCAGATAGGCCTCCGCCGCGCCCCGCGTGCGGTGCTTGTCGACCACCTTGTCGACCACGGCGACGGGCGGCTCGGCGAGGATGCTGTAGGACGGGCGGACGATCTCCAGCTTGCCGGGCATCTCGTCCATCGCCAGCATGGCTTCGTTTTCCCAGCCGAGCAGGACATCGCCGATGCCGCGCTGGACGAAGGTGGTGGTGGCGCCGCGCGAGCCGGTGTCGAGCACCGGGACGTGGGCGTAGACGCCGCGCACGAAGCCGAGCGCCCGGGTCTGGTCGCCGCCGTTGCGGTGGGCTGCGAAGGCGAGCGCGGCCATATAGGCCCACCGCGCCCCGCCCGATGTCTTGGGATTGGGAGTAATGACCTGGACGCCCGGCTTCACCAGGTCCAGCCAATCGCGGATGCCCTTGGGATTGCCCCTTCGCACCAGGAAGACGATCGTCGAGGTGTAGGGCGCGCTGTTGAACGGCAGGCGGGTCTGCCAGTTCGGCGCGATCAGGCCGCGCTTGGCAATGGCGTCGATGTCGTAGGCCAGAGCCAGGGTGACGACGTCCGCCTCCAGCCCGTCGACCACCGCGCGCGCCTGCTTGCCCGAGCCGTCGTGGGACTGCCGGATTTGGACATCGCCGCCGGTGCGCCGTTTCCAGTCGGCGGCGAACATCGCGTTATAGCCCTTGTAGAGTTCCCGCGTCGGATCGTAGCTGACGTTGAGCAGGGTCGCCGATCCGGCGGCGCGCGCGGCGAAGGGCGCGACCATCGCCGCGGCGCCGGTCGCCGCGAGCAAGCTCCGTCGTGAATAGTCCAGGGTCATTCCGCGCCTCGATCGTGTGCGATCACGCCATAGGCCGGGCTCCCGTCGGGGCGACAGGCAGATTTTGTCGGGCCGCGCAAACTTTTGCTGAGACGAACGGAGGAAACCCCCGGTCCGGATCGGGTCAGGGCGACAGCGCCGCTACCCGATCCGTCGGGAGACCGCCACCCGAGGACGGGCCGATCTCTGTCCGCGCCACGTCTCGGGAGTCAGGAAATTCGGCCGCTGGCCCGCGCGTGCCAGACGCCGAAGGCGGCGAACCACACCAGCGCCAGAACACGCAGGGGCGTCGCGAGACTCGGCAGGCGGCAGGCGGCGATCAGCAGGCCGAGGAAACCCACCACGCCGAGCAAGGTGATCGCGAACACGCGGAAGAAAGCGTCGCCCTTATCGCGAACGTCGGCCCGTGGGAGGTCTTCCCGCGCTGTAGGTTGCACGTCTCGAACAGGCGGGGGAGGTGTGAAAGCGCCGGTAACCATGACGCCCGATCATAGGAGAAACGGGCATAGCGGTTCGATCCGCGAGAGAGCGTCGGTGCATAAAGGCTTTGAAAAGACGCCGCTCAATCCCCGATGAAGCGATATCCCACCCCGCTCTCGGTCACGATGTGCCGCGGGTTGGAGGCGTCCGGCTCCAACTTCTGGCGCAGGTGGCCGACGAAGACGCGGAGGTACTGGACGTCCTCGGCGTTCGCCGGTCCCCAGACGGCGGTGAGCAGGTGCTTGTGGGTCAGCACCCTGCCCTGCCCCTCGACCAGCTTGGCGAACAGATCGTACTCGCGGGGCGAGAGCTTCACCGGCTCGCCGGCCTTTGTCACCAGCCGCTTGACGAGGTCGATCTCCAGATCGCCCGTCCGGGTCACCGCCGGCGCGCCGGCGTCGGCGAGGCGGTGACGCGACGCGACGCGAAGACGCGCCAGCAACTCTCCGATTCTGAAAGGTTTTTCGACATAGTCGTCCGCGCCCATATCGAGGGCGTCGATCTTCTCGGTCTCCATGTCCCGCGCCGACAGGATCAGGATCGGGCCGTCGTAAAAGGCGCGGGCTCGGACCAGGGCCTCCTTGCCGTCCATGTCCGGCAGGCCGAGGTCGAGGATCACCGCGTCCGGCGCGCGGCGGGCGATGGCCGACAGGCCCTCGACGGCGGTGTCGGCGCGGATCGGCTCGTAGCCGGCGGCTTCCAGGGCGGGACCGAGAAAGCGGTGGATCTGCGCCTCGTCGTCGATGACCAGGATGCGCGGCTTGTGCGCGCTCACGCCATGACCTCCATTGGCGTCTTTCGCAGGCTGATCAACACCCGGGTTCCCTTGCCGCCATGGATCGGGCTGGCGGCGGCGATACGGCCGCCCATCGCCTCGACGAAGCCCTTGGCGATGGAGAGGCCGAGCCCCGCGCCCTTGCGGTCCTTGCGTCCGCGATCGGAGGGCTCCTCCAGGCGGCGGAACCTCTCGAAGATACGCTCGATCTCCGTCTTGGGAATGCCCGGGCCCTCGTCCTCGATGGAGATCACCACATTGCCGCGATCCTCGTACACCGCCGCCTCGATCGGCAGCCCGTCCGGACTGTATTCGATGGCGTTCTCCAGGATGTTGACCAGGGCCTGTTCGAGCAGGCTTGGATCGGCCTGGACGCTGGTCAGTTCCGGCGGAAAGTCACGCAGCAGGGTGCGGGCGCCAAGGCGGCGCTCGACCCGGTGGGTGGCGGCGATCAGGACGTCGCGCACGTCGGTCCATTCCGATCGCGTCTTCAGCGCGCCCCCCTCCAGCCGCGTCATGTCGAGCAGGTCGCCGACGTAGCGGTTCAGGCGGTCGGCCTCCTCCCGGATGCTGACCAGGAGATCGGCGCGGACTTCCGGCTTCAGCGTCGCGTCGTAGTCGATCAGGGTCGTCGCCGATCCCATCACCGTCGAGAGCGGCGTGCGCAGGTCGTGGCTGATGGAGTTGAGCAGGGCGGCGCGCAGCTTGTCCGACCGGCGCAGGGCCTCGTTTTCGACGATGGCGGCGGCGAGTTCCGCCCGCTCCAGCGCGACGGCGCCCTGGTCGAGCATGGCGGCGACGAGGCGCTGGTCGTCGACGCCCTGACCGGCCACGGTCTCGATACCGGCCACCCCGGACTGGCCCCTCACGCCGATCAGCGGGCTGAAGGTCCAGCCGATTTGCGGCAGGGTGCCGGTGCCGCGGCCGGCGACCTCCTTCTTTTCCCAGGCCCAGCGCGCGGCCGTCATGTCCGTGGTGGAGAGGGCGATCTCGCCCGGCGCGCCGGCGGCGATCTCCACGGTGTCGCCGCGCGGCAAAAGGACGACGGCGCGCGATCCGGCGGCGGCGGACGCCTGTTCCGCGAGGGCCTGGGCGGTGTCGCCCACCGTCGCGCCGCCGGAGAGGTGCCGGCTGGCGGCGAGCAGGGCGGTGACCGCGCTGGCCCGCCGCGAGGACAGCCGCTCCTGATCCCGCACCCTCCCGGTCAGCCATCCGGTCGCGCCCGCCACCGCCATGAAGATCGCGAAGGTGATGATGTCGGTGGCGTGGCCGATGCGAAAGGTGAACCTCGGTTCCAGGAAAAAGAAGTTGTAGACGACGATGGCGAGCACCGCCGCCGCCAGAGCCGGCCGCAGTCCGCCCGCGAGACCGGCGAGCAGCACGCTGGCCAGGAAGATCATGCCGAGGTCGGCGCCGAGCTTGTACCGGTCGAGGATGGTGGCGAGAGCCGCCGCCACCGCCACGGCCGCGATCGCGCCGAGGTACTGCAACGGCTGCCGGCCGGCCTGCTTGATCACCGCCGCCGGGGTCGGAAGGGCGTCGGTTTCCGGAGCGCCGGCGCCGACGAAGTGCAGCGCCGCGCCGCCCGACCGCTGCAGGAACGCATGGCCGAGCGAACGCCCCGCCACCACCCGCCACAGGCTGTCGCGCGACTTGCCCATCACGATCTGGGTGACGTTGCCGCGCCGGGCGAAAGCCGTCACGGTGTCGGGCACGTCGTCGCCGGTCAGCACGATGGTGGCGGCGCCGAGCTGCTCGGCGATTTTGAACGTCTCGGTGACCCGCCGCGCCGACTTGGCGTCCTCCGTCGGCCGGTTGGGCCGCTCGACATGGGCGACGGTCCACGGCGCGTCCATCAGGTCGGCGAGGCGGCGGCCGGCGCGCACGAGGGCAGGAGCGCCCGCGTCGCCGGCGATCAGAACCAGGATGCGCTCGCCGGCGGCCCATGGCCCCTCGATACCGCCCCGGCGCATGGCGTCGACGAGCTGGTCGTCCACCGTCTGCGCCGCGCGGCGCAGCGCCATCTCGCGCAGGGCGGTGAGGTTCTCCGGCTTGAAGAAGTTGTCGGCGGCGAGCTTGGCGGCCTCCGGGAAATAGACCTTGCCGGCCTGCAGCCGTTCACGGAGTTCGTCCGGGGTGATGTCGACCAGCTCGATCTCGTCGGCGGCCGACAGCGCCGAGTCCGGCACGGTTTCCCGCACGCGGACGCCGGTGATCTTCCACACCACGTCCACCAGGCTTTCGAGATGCTGGACGTTGAGCGTCGTCCACACATCGATGCCGGCGCGGAGCAGCTCCTCGACATCCTGCCAGCGCTTGGGATGACGCGAGCCCGGCGCGTTGGAGTGGGCGTATTCGTCGACCAGCAGGAGCCCGGGCCGGCGCTTCAGCGCCGCGTCGATGTCGAACTCCAGGAGGTCGTGCTCACGGTACTGGATCGTCGCCCTAGGCAGCGTCTCCAGCCCGTCGAGAAGGGCCTCGGTGTCCTTGCGGCCATGGGTCTCGGCGATGCCGACTACGACATCGGCTCCCTCCGCCTTGCGCCTGCGCCCCGCGCTCAGCATCTCGAACGTCTTTCCGACCCCCGGCGCCATGCCGAGATAGACCTTCAGCCGCCCCCTGCCCTGCCGCTTGGAGTGCGCGAGCAGGGCGTCGGGGTCCGGGCGGAGGGGGTCGTTCAACGAAACACCTCTCCCAGAGGGAGAGGGAGGGGCCCAGCGAAGCTGGGAGGGTGAGGGGTTACGGTGTCACCGGAGGAGGCGCGAGTGCGGCGGCAGGGTAACCCCTCACCCTCCCACGCGCGTTCGCGCGCGGGCCCCTCCCTCTCCCTCTGGGAGAGGTGTTCCGAGGAGCGCCTCGATTTATTGTGCTTCCTCATCACCCCTTAGGGTGCGCCGCCGGGTACTTGGCGTCCAGCGCGCGGTTGACGGCGAGGACGTTGACGTGGGGCTGGCCGATGAAGCCGAGGATCGGGGCTCCGGTCTGGCCGTCGATGACCGACTGGACGGCGGCGGGCGCCAGGCCGCGGGCGGCGGCGACGCGCGGCGCCTGCATGCGGGCGTTCGCCGGCGAGATGTCCGGGTCGAGGCCGCTGGCCGAGGTTGTCACCGCGTCGGCGGGGATCACGGCGCCCGGGTTTTCCTTGCGCAGGGCGGCGGTGTCGGTGGCGACGCGGTCGATCAGCTTGGGGTCCATCGGTCCCATGTTCGAGCCGCCGGAGTTCATCGGGTCCCAGCCCTTACCCGCCGCCGAGGGGCGCGGGTGGAGATATTCCGGTTTGGCGAAGCCTTGGGCGATCAGCGCCGAGCCGACGACGGTTCCGCCGTTTTTCAGCAGGCTGCCCCCGGACTGGTCCGGCAGGACCAGCCGCGAGACGCCGGTGATCGCAAGGGGGTAAGCCAGGCCGAACATCAGGGTGAACAGGACCATCATCACGATGGCGGGACGGATTTCACGGAGCATCTGAGTATCCTTTATGGCGGCGGGGCGGACCCCCTACCGCTCGCCCGAGGCGAGTCGCTTCCCCCTGAGGGGGAAGACGAAGGAAGAGCGGGTTCGGCGCTGGTGTCCGTCTTCCCCCAAGGGGGAAGCGACTCGCGCCAGCGAGCGGTAGGGGGTCTACGACCGTGCAAGGAGTCATCAAACCAACCCCACGGCGTTGATGATCAGGTCGACGATCTTGATGCCGATGAACGGCGCGATCACGCCGCCGAGGCCATAGATCAACAGATTGCGCGACAGGAGGGCGCCGGCGCCGATGGCGCGGTATTTCACCCCGCGCAGGGCGAGCGGGATCAGCATGACGATGATCAGGGCGTTGAAGATCACCGCGCTCAGGATCGCGCTTTGCGGGCTGCCGAGCCGCATGACATTGACCGCGGCCAGCGCCGGGAGGGCGACGACGAACATCGCCGGGATTATGGCGAAATACTTGGCGACGTCGTTGGCGATCGAGAAGGTGGTCAGGGCGCCGCGGGTGATCAGGAGCTGTTTGCCGACCTCGACGATCTCGATCAGCTTGGTCGGGTCGCTGTCGAGGTCGACCATGTTGCCGGCCTCGCGGGCGGCCTGGGTGCCGGTCTGCATGGCGACGCCGACGTCGGCCTGAGCCAGCGCGGGGGCGTCGTTGGAGCCGTCGCCGCACATGGCGACGAGGCGACCCTTGCCTTGCTCCTCGCGGATCAGGGCGAGCTTGTCCTCCGGCGTGGCCTCGGCGAGGAAGTCGTCGACGCCGGCTTCCGAGGCGATGGTGGCGGCGGTGACAGGGTTGTCGCCGGTGATCATCACCGTGCGCAGGCCCATGCGGCGCAGGTCGGCGAAGCGTTCCTTGACCCCCGGCTTGACCACGTCCTTGAGGTGGATGACGCCCATCAGGCGGAAGTTCTCGGCCACGGCCAGCGGCGTTCCGCCGGATCGGGAGATGCGGTCGACGGCGGCGGCGACCTCGGTGGGAACCTCATGCTGGGCAAGGCCGACCAAGCGATAGATCGCGTCCACCGATCCCTTGCGCCAGCCGCTCTCGCCGGCGTCGAGGCCCGACAGGCGGGTGGTGGCGCTGAACGGGATCGAGGTCGCGCCGCCGGGCACGGTCTCGACCATGCCGTGGCTCTCGCGGGCCAGTTCGAGGATGGAGCGGCCCTCGGCGGTCTCGTCGGCCAGGGACGACATCACCGCGGCGCGCAGGGCGCGGTCGTCCGGCACGCCGGGAGCGGCGATAACCTCGGTCGCCATGCGGTTGCCGAAGGTGATGGTGCCGGTCTTGTCGAGCAACAGGGTGTCGCAGTCGCCGGCCGCTTCGACCGCCCGGCCGGAGGTGGCCAGGACGTTGACCTTGAGCAACCGGTCCATGCCGGCGATGCCGACCGCCGAGAGCAGACCGCCGATGGTGGTCGGGATCAGGCAGATGAACAGGGCGCCGAGCACGATGGGGTCGAGGTTCACCTTCGAATAGGAGCCGAGACCGAGCAGGGTCACCACCGCGATCAGGAAAATCAGAGTCAGGCCGGCGAGCAGAACGGCCAGCGCGATCTCGTTGAGCGTCTTGCGGCGGTTGGCGCCTTCGACCATGGCGATCATGCGGTCGAGGAAGCTGGAGCCCGGACCGGAGGTCACGCGGATCTTGAGGAAGTCGGACACCAGGGTGGTGCCGCCGGTCACCGCCGAGCGGTCGCCGCCGCTCTCGCGGATCACGGGCGCGGACTCGCCGGTGATCGCCGACTCGTTGACCGACGCGACCCCCTCGATGATTTCTCCATCGGCCGGAATGACGTCCCCCGCCTCCACCAACACGATCATGCCCGGCGTCAGGTCGTGCGCGGGGGTCGGCACGGTGACGCCGTTGTCCGGATCGACGATGACCTTGGCCTTGGTCGTCACCCGCGCGGCGCGGAGAGAGTCGGCGGCGGCCTTGCCCCGGCCCTCGGCGACGCTCTCGGCGAAGTTGGCGAACAGCACGGTGGCCCACAGCCAGATCGCGATCTGCAGGGTGAAGCCAATGGCGCCGTGACGGATCAGCGCATCAATCGTCGACACCGTCGCCAGCAGAGCGACGACCTCGGTGGCGAGGATGACCGGATTGCCGGCCAGCTTGCGCGGGTCCAGCTTGACCAGGGCGTCGAGCCCGGCCCGGCGAAGCATGGCCCCTTGCGGGCCGGCGGCGATAGCGGCGGTTGCCATTTAGATCATTCCTCGTGTGGAGAAGCCGGAGTGGCGGCCCCGCGCCCCCTCCGTCTCGGCGCAAGAAAGAGCGCCGATCCTCCTCCCCCGTAAGAGGACGGGGGAGGAGTAGAGAAAATCCTCACCCGCCCACTTGCGGGGAGGTGGCGCGCGCCCTCTTGCGCGTGACGGAGGGGGCGCAAGGCCGCGTCCGAGTTGTCGATGTGCATCACCGCCCCGCCACCGCTTTGAGCATCTGGAAGTGCTCCACGATTGGGCCCAGCGCCAAGGCGGGGAAGAACTGCAGGCCGGCGAGGATCAGGATCACCCCGATCAGGAGGCCGACGAACAGGGCGCCGTGGGTCGGAAGAGTGCCGGCGGTCGGGGCGAGGCTCGGCTTGGCCACGAGGGTTCCCGCGATGGCGAGCACGGGCACGGCGTAGCCGAAGCGTCCGAGCCACATCGCGACGCCCATCGTCACGTTGAGGTATGGGCTCGTGCCCAGGCCGGCGAAGGCCGAGCCGTTGTTGCCCGTCGCTGAAGTGTAGGCGTAGAGCATCTCCGTCAGCCCATGCGGGCCGCCGACGGAGGCGGTCTTCAGCGCCATCGGCAGGACGACGGCGACGCCGGTGAAGCCGAGCACGGAGATGGTCAGGATCAGGGTCGCCAGCATGGTGAACTGGATCTCCTTCGCCTCGATCTTCTTGCCGAGGTATTCCGGCGTGCGGCCGACCATCAGGCCCGCCACGAAGACGGCGAGGATGGCCATCAGCACGATGCCGTAGAGTCCCGAGCCGACGCCGCCCGGAAGCATCTCGCCCAGGTGGATCAGGAACATCGCGATCCCGCCGCCGAGTGGCGTCAGGCTCTCGTGCATGCCGTTGACCGCGCCGTCGGAGGCGCCGGTGGTCATGGCCGCGAACACCGCCGTCGATGGCGCGCCGAAGCGGACCTCCTTGCCCTCCATGTTCGGACCGGGAACGACATGGGCCGCGGTCACCGCGGGCGTGGGTTGCGACTCGGCGACGTAGATGCCGGCCGCCGCCGCGCCGACCATGATCACCATCACGGCCAGCAACGCGCGGGCTTCCTTGGCCACGCCGACGATGCGGCCGAAGGCGACCACGCAGGCGAAGCCCAGCATGTTCATGATCACTTCCTCTATGAGGTTGGTGATCGAATTGGGGTTTTCGAACGGGTGGGCCGAGTTGGCGTTGAAGAAGCCGCCGCCGTTGGTGCCGATCTGCTTGATCGCTTCCTGGCTGGCGATCGGGCCGAGCGCGATCGACTGCTTGGCGCCCTCCATGGTCGTGGCGTCGACATGGCCCATCAGCGTCTGCGGCACGCCGAGCGCGCAGAGCGCCAGGGCGAAGACGATCGACAGCGGCAGCAGGATGTAGAGCGTGATCCGCACCAGATCGGCCCAGAAGTTGCCGAGGCTGGTTCCGCGATTGGCGGCGAAGGCCCGCGCCAGCGCGGCGGCCACGGCGATGCCGGCGGCTGCGGAGGCGAAGTTCTGCACCGTCAGGCCGGCCATCTGGGTCAGGTGGCTGGCGGCGCTCTCGCCGGAATAGAACTGCCAGTTGGTGTTGGTGACGAAGCTGATCGCGGTGTTGAACGCCAGATCCGGCGAGAAGCCGGCGAAGCCGCCCGGGTTCAGCGGCAGATGCTGTTGCAGCCTGAGGATGGCGTAGAGGAACAGGAACGCCGCCGTGCTGAACGCCAGGAACGACAGGGTATAGGCGAACCAGCCTTGCCCCTTTTCCGGATCGACCCCGGACGCGCGGTAGAACACGGTCTCCACCGGCGCGAGCCAGCGGACCTTGCCGTCCCAAACGCGCGCCATATGGATGCCGAGCGGCCAGCCGCACGCCACCGAGAGGCCGATCGTCAGCGCGATCTCGGCCCAGCCCTGGATGTTCATTTTGACAGAAGCCCGCCTAGAATTTTTCGGGGCGGATCAACGCCACCAGCATGTAGAGGCCGACGCCCACCGCGCCGACGCCATAGAGGATCGCGAGGATCATCGTCAGATCCTCCGCAGCAACGCGGCATAGCCGGCGAAGGCCGCGAACAGCCCCACGCCGGCGGCGATGTAGATCAGGTCCATGTCCAGCCTCCGATAGGAAACGTGGCTTTAAATCCGACGGCCGTAAATGTTCGCCGCATGCTTCGCGCGCGCCGCATAAAGGCGGCGTAAAGGTTGAGAGCTAGGTCACCAGACTCGATGCGATCCGGGCGATCTCATCGTCCTCTAGTGACGGCATCGCCCTCACAGCGCCAATGCCGGCCCACGACAGGCTTGACACGATCGCCTCGCGGATCGCCGCGTCGTGCTCGCCGACGCCGCCGGTGAAGACCAGCAGGTCGGCGCCGCCGAGCGAGGTCGTCATGGCGGCGATCGCCTTCGCGGCCGACCGCGCGAACATCGCCAGCGCGAGGTCGGCGTCGCCGTCCGGATCGTGGTGGAGCTTGCGCAAATCGGCGGATCGGCCGGAGGCGCCGAGCAGGCCGCTACGCCGATTTACCAGATCCTCAAGCGCGTCGGCGTCCATGCGCCGCTCCCGCATCAGGTAGATCAGCACGGCGGGATCGAGGTCTCCCGACCGGGTCGCCATCATCAGTCCGCCGCTCGGCGTCAGGCCCATGGTGGTGTCGATCGAGCGGCCGGCCAGCACCGCGGTGACGCTGCATCCGCCGCCGATGTGAGCGATCACCAGACGTTCGGGAAGATCGGCGACGAGACGCCGAACTATGGAGGCGCACGACAGGCCGTGGAAGCCGTAGCGGACGACGCCGGCGTCGCGGATGTCCGCCGGCAGCGGATAGGTCTTCGCCACGTCCGGCATGCCGGCGTGGAAGGCGGTGTCCAGGCAGGCGACCTGGGGCAAGCCGGGATACTGGTTCATCGCCCAGCGCACCCCCGCCAGCGCGGGCGGGACGTGGAGCGGCGCCAGAGCCTTCGCCGCCTCCAGTTCGGTCAGCACGCCGTCGTCGATCAGGCAATGATCCCGCACCTTGGCTCCGCCGTGAACGATACGGTGGCCCACGACGTCGGGTGTCGGCCACGCCGACAGCCTGTCGGAAATAGCGGCGAAGTCGTTTCCATCGGCCTCGGCGCTCTCGACGGCTTTGCAGGCCGCCCCCTCGACCTTGTACAGGCCGTACTTGAACGAGGTCGATCCGGCGTTGAGGACCACGACGACGGTCACGCGTTTATTCCAGGTCCCGGAGCGCGGACGTCCCGTCCGCATCGGCTCGTGCGGGCGCGAAAGTCGCGGACGGGACGTCCGCGCTCCGGAGGCGATGGGTCAAGCCGCCGTCCACCGCCACTCCCTCACCTCCGGCATGTCCTCGCCGTGTTCGATGACCCACAACTTGTGGCGTTCCATGGTCGCGCCGTAGCGGTCCTGTTCGGCGGCGACCTGGGGCGCCAGCCTCGGAACCCGGCGGATGGCGTCCAGCGCAAGGGTGTAGCGGTCGAGGCCGTTGCGCACGGTCATGTCGAACGGCGTGGTGGTCGAACCCTGCTCGTCGTAGCCGTGGACGTGGAAGTTATCGTGGTTGGTCCGGTTGTAGGTCAGCTTGTGCACGATGCCGGGATAGCCGTGGAAGGCGAAGATCACCGGCTTGTCGGCGGTGAACAGGCGGTCGAAATCGCCGTCGCCGAGGGCGTGGGGATGCTGGTCGCACGGACCAAGGCAGAGCAGATCGACGACGTTCACCACCCGGACCTCGAGGTCCGGCGCGTAGTCACGTAGCAGGGTCACCGCCGCCAGTGTCTCCGTCGTCGGCACATCGCCGCAGCAGGCCAGCACCACCTCCGGCTCGCCCGGCGAACTCGCCCAACCCCACATGCCGGCGCCATCCGCGCAGTGGCGCGCGGCGGCGTCGATGTCGAGCCACTGCCACTCCGGCGCCTTGCCGGCGACGATCAGGTTCACATAGTTGCGGCTGCGCAGGCAGTGGTCGGTCACCGACAGCAGGGTGTTGGCGTCCGGCGGCAAATAGATCCGCGTGACCTTGGCTCGCTTGTTGGCGACATGATCGATGAAGCCCGGATCCTGGTGCGAGAAGCCGTTGTGATCCTGCTGCCAGACGTGGCTCGTCAAAAGGTAGTTGAGCGAGGCGATCGGCTCCCGCCACGCAATGCTGTTGCACGCCTCCAACCACTTGGCGTGCTGGTTGAACATCGAATCAACGATGTGGATGAAGGCCTCGTAGCAGGAGAACAGGCCGTGGCGGCCGGTCAGGAGGTAACCCTCGAGCCAGCCCTCGCAGAGGTGTTCGCTCAAGACCTCCATCACCCGGCCGTCCTCGGCGAGATCGGCGTCCATCCACTTCCGCTCGGCCATCCAGGTCTTGGGCGAGGCTTCGTAGACCGCTTCGAGACGGTTGGACGCGGTCTCGTCGGGACCGAACATCCGGAAGTTCCGGGCCGCCATGTTCAGCGCCATCACCTCCCGCAGGAATTTGCCGAGGTTGCGGGTCGCCTCGGCCTTCACCGATCCGGGCGCCGCCACCGTAACGGCGAAGTCGTGGAAGTCGGGCATCGCGAGCGGCCGTAGCAGTCCCCCGCCGTTGGCGTGGGGATTGGCGCTCATCCGCCGGTGGCCGGTCGGCGGCAGCGAGGCGAGGGTCTCGCGCGGCGCGCCCCTGTCATCGAACAGTTCGTCGGCGCGGTAGCTCTTCAGCCAGGTTTCCAAAATTTCGAGGTGGCCCGGCTTTTCCATATGGTCGATGGGCACTTGGTGAGCGCGCCAGGTTCCCTCCACCGGCTCGCCGTCGACTTCCTTGGGCCCGGTCCAGCCCTTGGGCGTGCGGAACACGATCATCGGCCAGCGCGGCCGGGGGATGTCATCGCCCGCGTGAGCGTCCCGCGCCGACGTCTGGATCGCCCGGATTTTCTCCAGCACCGCATCGAGCGTCGCCGCGAGCGCCTGGTGAACCACCGGCGGATCGTCGCCCTCGACGAAGTGCGGCTCCCAGCCGTAGCCGGTCAGCAGGCTGGCGAGCTCGTCTTGAGGAATACGCGCCAAGATGGTCGGGTTGGCGATCTTGAAACCGTTGAGGTGCAGGATCGGCAGGACCGCCCCATCGAAGCGGGGGTTGAGGAACTTGTTGGAGTGCCAACTGGCGGCCAGCGGCCCGGTCTCCGCCTCGCCGTCGCCGACGATGCAGGCGACGATCAGGCCCGGATTGTCGAAGGCCGCGCCGAAGGCATGGACGATGGAATAGCCGAGCTCGCCGCCCTCGTGGATCGACCCCGGCACCGAGGGCGCGACATGGCTCGGCACGCCGTAGGGCCAGGAGAACTGGCGGAACAGCCGCGCCATGCCCGCCTCGGTGCGTTCGACGCCGGGATATTGCTCGGTGTACGACCCCTCCAGCCAACTCTGAGCGATCAGGCCGGGGCCGCCGTGGCCGGGACCGGCGATGAAGATCATGTCGAGGTCGTGTTCGACGATCAGGCGGTTGAGGTGGGTGTAGAGGAAATTGAGTCCGGTGGTGGTGCCCCAGTGACCGAGCAGGCGGGACTTGATGTCCTCCAGCCGCAACGGCGTTTTCAGCAGCGGATTGTCCTTGAGGTAGATCTGGCCGACGGTGAGATAGTTGGCGGCCCGCCAATAGGCGTCCATCCGAGTCAGCAACTCGGGCGAAAGCGCGTTTTCGGACTCCATGCCGCGTAACCCCGCTCGATCGCCGAACGCCCGATCAACGAGCCGACACCCGCCGCGTTCCGGCGACGACTCCGATCAGGCCTTGAGCACACTTTGCCAAGCGCGTGTAATCGCGTGATGACAACGCCGATTCGCCATTTCCGCGCGCACGTCCAGGTCGAGGACCTCCACGCTCCCTCTGCAACGATCGACGCCTACTCCTTCGAAGAGGCGGCGCTCACCTTCATGGAAACCCTGGGCGGTTCCGACGTCGAGCATCGTGTCACCGTGCGGGACAACCAGACCGGTGAGCAGCACTGCTTCTCGCTGCATCATGACGGAGCCCTAACCGAGGGCTGCTGACCTCAGGCGGCGGGACGCTCTTGCTGGGCCGTGCTTTCGGGGTGAGGCTGACCCACGACCGGCTTTCTGAACGGCCCGAACAGGCGCTCATAGTCCCGCTCGCTGACGCCATACGATCCGTTGGCTACCCTCTCCAGGCCGGCGCGGTCCCGGATGGTGATGGACGACCGCTTGGCGCGGATGAGGCGGTCGCCCTCGAGACGATGCAGGGCGTCGGTGACACCGGGACGCCGCACGCCGAGCATCACGGACAGGAACTCGTGCGTCAGCGCCAGGTCCGGCCCCTCGATACGATCCGACGCCATCAGCAGCCACCTGGCCAACCGCTCGTCGATCTTGGCGCGGCCGTTGGCGAGGGCGGTCTGGGCTGTCTGCACGACGAAGGTGTGGGCGTAACGCAGAAGGGTCAGACGCAGGCTCGGAGAGCTGTCGAGAGCGGATCTCAGGTGCTCGGCCGAGATGACATGACCCGCGCCGGCCAACTGGACAAAGGTTTCATTTGGCGACTGGTCGTCGCCCATGACGATGGCGATGCCGGTCATGCCCTCGAATCCGATCAATCCCGCCTCGATCGACCGGCCTGACTGACTATTGGCCACGACCGAAATGATAGCGGTTTCCGGGAAACAGATTTCGTCGATCCGCTTTCCGGGCTTTTCAAAGATCTTTCGTAGATCGAGGCGTGCGGGAGTTAAATGAGGGACGAGACATTCCAGGTCGTCCGACCCGATGGATTGAAGCAAGAGATTACGGAATCTCGTGGTCGACCGGTTCAAATCTTTCCCTTTTCCGGGTAAGAATTAAACCCGTCCGAAATGTTTTCGGACGCAAAATAATGTCCGGCCAATCGCAGTTAGTGATCTAAGTGACAAAGGGCAAACTGTGGATTCAGAGATGAGATTTCCGCAGAACAGTACGTTTTCGCACCTTGACCTACTCGCAACGACGGATGAAGCGTCTGTTATCGTACATGAATTGCTGGATAAAGCTTCTGAGTACTGCCTCAGATTCTCAAGCGAGTTCGCCAATTATGTCGGGTCGAACGAATAATATTTATTTTTGACGTGACTAACACCGTAATGAAACCACTTTCTTGATGATGCGTTTCGGTCGGTCGTTTCAAGGCGGGGAGCAACGGTGGCGCTTGGACGTCCAACCTGGCGCGGGCATCTTCGACTATCGCTCGTGACCTGCCCGGTGGCGATGTACACTGGCACGGCTTACGGCGGCGACGTTCACTTCAACCTGATCAATCCGAAGACGAACAATCGGATCAAGATGGTGACGACGGACCCCGACACCGGGCCGGTCGACAGATCGACCCTGGTCAAGGGATATGAGGTCGAGAAAGGGCGATATGTCCTGTTGACCGACGAAGAGATCAAGTCGGTTCGCCTCGAGAGCACCAAGACCATCGATATCGAGCGGTTCGTCGCCGAGGACGACATCGACCGCCTGTACTGGAACGACCCCTACTTCCTCGCGCCCGACGGCAAGCTGGCGACCGAATCGTTCGCCGTGATCCGCGAGGCCATGCGCGCGGCGGGCCAGATCGCCCTCGGACGCGTGGTGATGTCCACCCGCGAGCGCCTCGTCGCCCTCGAACCCCGTGACAAGGGCATCATCGCCTGGTCCCTGCGCAGCCGCGACGAGGTGCGCGACCCCGACGAGGTATTCGACGCCATCCCGGACGTGAAGGTCGACAAGGCGATGGTGGCCATCGCCCACAAGATCATCGAGCAGCAGGAAGGCCCGTTCGATCCGGACCGGTTCACCGATCGCTATGAAGAAGCGCTCAAGAAGATGATCGCCGACAAGGAGCGCGGCGCGAAGCCCGTGAAGGTCGACGAGCCGGAAGACACCAACGTGGTCGACCTCATGGCCGCGCTTCGCGCCAGTCTCGCGGGCGGCGGGAAAAAGGCGACCGCGAAGCTTCCGGCGAAGGGCAGGAAGCGGGCGGCGAGCTAAACTTACAATTGTAAAGTAATGGGAGCGTCTAAAGCCGACACCACAGCTTCCATCGTTTGTTCGTACTAAGACGTACAAAACATGTCCGTCGATCAATTGCGCGTGATCAGGCGTTGGTACAATATTCGACTAGAGATTATTCTGGATGTCTCTTGTTGGGCGCGTCCATGGATCACGACTCCTTCGACATCAAACAGCACGCGTCGGCGACGTCATCGCGAGCGTCGCAACCCGATGTCGCGCTGGAGCTGCACCATCGGGTCGCCAACAATCTGCAACTCGTCGCTAGTTTCCTGTCTCTGCAGGAACGTGGCATCGCCGACCCATCGGCGAAGAGCGCCCTCAAGACGGCGGCGTCGCGTGTCGCCGCCGCGGGGCAGGTTCATCGTGCTCTGCTTCAGGACTCGACCGACATCGTCAATCTGGGCGCTCTGCTGACCAGTGTCTGCGCGGCCGTGGCCGAAGCCGCCGGTGTCACGGTGAATGTGACCGCGGACCACACATCGGCGCCGGCCGACGCGGCCCAGGCCCTCGCCATCGCGGTCAGTGAACTCATCCTGAACGCCGCCAAGCACGCCTATGGTGGCCTGGGCGGCGTGGTCGACGTGAAATGCCGCAAGTCGCCCGGCTCGATGGTGACGGTCACGGTTTCCGATAGGGGACCCGGCTTCATGGCGAATGACGAGGCCGATCGATCGTCTGGCGTGGGTATGAAAATCATCCGTGCACAGATCGCGCGTTGGGGCGGTTCGCTGACGTTTCATAACGCGTTCGGAACGCACGCGACACTCACCGTTTCGATCGAGCCCAATGGAATTGGCTCTTCGCGCTGAAAGTAATCAGCGGACTTCTTGGTCTCCGATATTTTCGCCGACCACCCGCGGAGGCTCGTCTGCCGCTTTATCACTACTTACACTATCTAACAAATCGGAGAGATGCTGGAACGTATAGACATTTGTTGACGGCTGTGCTTCTTGGCGCATCTGTTCATAGTGTTGCGCTCTGGGGGAGTGGACTTGCAATCATCATCCGTTCGAAAGCGCGGACTCGTCGCGGGTGTATCGCTCGTTGTGATTCTGGCCGGGCCGATCACCGCTGAAGCGGCCGCCCGCAGGCCAGTCGATCCGAAGCTGGCGAAGATCGAAGCTCAGTTGGCGGAGCAGGCGCGCCAGATCGCGGCGCAGAACGGCAAGATCGCGGCGCAGAACAACCGTATCGCCGCGCAGGACGACCGTCTCGCCGCGCAGGACAGGCTGATCGCCGATCAGCAGGCTCAACTGAACGGCGTCCGGACGCAGCGCGCGCCGACGGCGATGGCCGAGGCGGTCGCGCCTCCGTCTACCGGGACCGCGCCGTCGCAGAGCGCCCTGACCCCGCCACCCTCTCCGGGAACCCGCGAAGCCGCCGCCACGCCCGAGGCGCCCCTGCCCGGCGCCACCGCCCTGCCGGGCCAACCGGTCGGCGTGGCGCCGGAAGAGCGGATCCGCCCCTCCCTGCTCGCCGCCATCCCTCAAGGCATGGGCGTGCTCACGCCGACGCATCGTTTCGTTTTCGAGCCCTCGGTGGAGTACGACCGCACCGGGGCCAATCGGCTCGTGTTTCAGGGGGTGGAGATCATCCCCGGCCTTCAACTCGGACTGGTCAACGCCACCACGGCCGACCGCGACGTGGTCGTCGCCACCGGCGATTTCCGTTATGGGTTGACCGACCGCATCGAGTTGGAAGCGCGGGTTCCCTTCCTCTATCGCAACGATCGGATCACCACCGTGGCGCAGCCGGTCGCGACGGGCGTGCCGGCGGTGAACCAGACCACCGACCTTAACGGCGCGGACATCGGCGATATCGAACTCGCCGCGCGGTATCAGATCAACGCGGCGACCGAAGGCAAGCCGACTTTCATCGCCAATCTGCGGTTGAAGACGACAACGGGTCGTGGACCCTACGATGTAAACTTCGACAGCAGCGGCATCGCCACCGATCTGGCGACCGGCTCCGGATTCTGGGGCCTGGAGCCCAGCGTCACCGTGCTCGTGCCCACCGACCCCATCGTGCTCTTCGCCAACGTCGGCTACCTCAAGAACTTCTCGCGCGACATCAACAAGACGATCGGCGGCATCCTCGTCGGCAATGTCGATCCCGGTGACTCGGTCGACGCCGCCTTCGGCTTCGGCTTCGCGCTCAATCCGAAGTTCTCTTTCTCCCTGGGTTACGCCAACAGCTACATCTTCGGCACGACCCAGCAGCTCACGAGCAAGGGCGCGGGGGTCACGGTGCAGCACTCCAACGATCTCGAGGTCGGCGCGCTCACCTTCGGCTGGTCATACCGCCTGCGCGATAACCTCCTGGTCAGCACCAACTTCCAGTTTGGGGTCACGCCGGACGCGCCGAACCTCCGGTTCACGATAAGACTGCCGATCTCGTTCTAGCGCGACCGGCGATTCACGGATTTGAAAAATTCGCAGTGCGTGCTTTCACGGGTTTTGCTTTCCCCGCGAAGGCGGGGACCCAGTACTCTGCATTGTTACGATGTTCATCGATCGAAGTGAGAACGCTCTTGAGGGAGCGCATCAATGAAGAGCACTGGACCCCCGCCGTCGCGGGGGGAAAAGGATTTTGGACGCGAGCCTTTACGCAGGGTCTAAGTGTTCACAGCCTCTTCGCGGCGGGCGATCTCTGAACCTGGATCAGTGCCGGATCGCGCCGACCGCGCCCACGCCGACGGCGCTCAGGAGCGAGGCGTTGAGCTGCTGGGCGGCGGCGCTCTGCTGGAGCTGGTTGAACGCGGGCAGCGTCAGGGTGACGGCCGTGTTCTGGGTGATCGTGCGGTTGCTCGCGCCGTTGACCACCACGTTGAGGATCTGGTCGCCGGTCAGGTTGTGCACGATCGTCGTCGCGCCGCCTTGACCGCCGAGGACGACGCCCTGGCCGATGAGACCGGCGAGACCGGCCGCCTGGGCGGCGGCGGCGTCGAAAGGGATCGCGCCCGGGGCGGCGCCCGCCACCTGGCTCTGGAGCAGGCCGTCGTCGGTGGCCGTCAAACGGGTCTGCAGGGCGAGGCTCCCATCGACATAGGTGCTGACGCTGGCGCCGAAACCGAAGGTGATGCCGTTGGCGCTGAGATAGCCGCCGCGGACCCGCTCGAGCTCCGTATCGGTCAACGCCGCCGACCGCTCCGCCGTGGTCTCCGCGCGCGCCATGGCCGGCGCGACCGTGAGGATGGCGGCCATCGCCGCCAGCATGGCTCCGCGGGCGCTCATGGAATGGTCCGGATCTGCGCGACCTGGTAAAGCGGCGGAAGCTCGCGGATGAAGCCGAGCTCCTTCGGATCCAGGGCTGTCCCGAGGGGCGCGGTGGCCCAGGGCCGCCACTCCGCCTCCTGGTTGAAGGCGCCCTTGATCCGCGTATCGTCGTGGATCGCGAAGATGATGTGATTCCACACCGCTTCGAATTCGGCGCGGGAATAGGTCTTGAGGCCGAGGGCCGGATCGCCGATCAGGACGCGATCGCCGCGGACGCCCTTCAGCACCACGAAATGACGATAGCGACCGACGCTCACCACCGCTATGGCCGGGGATTGCATCGCGCGAAGCTGATCGAAGGTGGCGCGGTAGCCGTCCGCCGTCAGGCCGCGCGCGACGAGGTAGCGCTTCATATCCAGGAGCGAAAAGCCCACCTGGCGGATCTTGGCCTGGTCGCCCGAGGCGTACATGGCGCGGAAGATGTGGGCCTCGTCTGTGGCCATGCCGTAGTGATAACGCAGGAGGGTCGCCAAGGCGGCCGACCCGCAACTGTAGTCATATTGCTGGCGAACGACGTCGCGGAACGGGATGTCGCGCCAGGTCCGCACCTGCACGATCGCCATGCCGCCGCCCGGCACCTCGCCGAGCGCCAACTGGGCGTGCGCGCCCCCGACGAGGAGCGCGCTCAGGAGCCCGGCGGCCAGAGCGCGGGATTTCAGTCGCGAAGCCATCGCCGCCCTCAGCGCAGGGGAACGACGGTAACGCTCAGGCTACCCTGAAGAATGTTGTTGTTGCCTGTATTGATGACGAAGTTGCCGACGCCGTTGAAGCCGGAGAACGCGCCCTTGTCGAAGGACACGGCGCCCGACTGGATCGTTCCGGCGTTGATCTGATTGCCGCTCACCGAAGCGCTGAGCGTTTGGGTGGTCAGGGCGTTGGCGACCAGGGATTGGCCGCCGCTGACCTCCGCCAATTGGTCGGCGGTCATCGGCGCGGGAGCGGCGAGCGTCGGCGCGGGCGCGGGATCGGCCGCGAGCGGCCCCGAGGCCGCCAACGCCGCCAACAGACCCGCGAACGGGGTAAAGCGTCTCATCGCGTCCTCCGGTGTCTATTTAAAGAAGACGGGGCCGAAGCGTCGCCGCTCCGGCCCCGGCTGATCGTCAGTGACCGAAGGCGATGTTGGCGTTCGCCGACAGCGCGGTTGCGGCCTGGTTGGCCGAGCCGATGCCGGTGTTGGTGCTCGCCGTCTGGATGCCGGCGAAGTTCTGATACGCGCTGCCGCTGTAGCTCACGCCGCCGGTGTTCAGAGAGCCGCCGGGAGTGCCGCTGCCGCTCGGGAAGGTCACCGTGTTGCCGGTCACCGTCGCCGACAGGTCCTCGGTGGAGAGGCTGGCGGTGATCGTGGTGGTGGCGTGGTTGTCGGTGTTGTTCGAGGCCGTCGTCGACGTGTCGTAGGACCCGTTGGTCGACCGGTTCGAACCGTCGGTGTAGGTCTTAGAGTTGTTAGAGTTGTCGGTATAGGTTTTGGAGTTATTCTCCGCGTCCACCGAATGATCGGAGTTGTCATTCATGGTGTTGACCGAGTGATTGGAGTTGTCGGTCGCGGTATTATACGAGCCAGTGGTCTTGGTCGTATTGGTCGGAGTCGTGTTGTATGAGCCGTTTGTCGAGTTGTTGGCGTTATCGGTTGGGGTGGAATTATACGAACCATTTGTAGAGGTGTTCGCATTGTCCGTGGTCGTGGTGGTCGGGGTGGTGTTGTAGGACCCCGTCGTATTCATATGGGTAGAGTTGTTGGCGTTGTCGGTCGACGTCGTCTTGGTGTTGTAAGATCCGGTCGTGTCGTAGGACGCCTTCGTCGTGGTCGTGGGGGTGCTGTTGTACGAGCCGTTCGTCGAGTTATCCGTCTTCGTCAGGCTCGCGTTGGTCGTGTCAGTGGTCGTGTTGGTCTTGGTGTTGTAGGAATCGGTCGGCGTCGAGTTGTACGACCCGTTCGTCGAGCTGTTGGTCTTCGTCAGGCTCGTATTCGTGGTGTTGGTCGTGCTCGTGGGGGTCGAGTTGTAGGACCCGTTGGTCGAGCTGTTGGTCTTGGTCAAACTCGCGTTCGTGGTGTCGGTCGTCGTGTTGGTGTTGTAGGAATCCGACGTCGGCGTGCTGTTCGCGTTCAGCGTGTTGCCGTTGGCGGTGACGTTGGTGTTGCCGACATTGTTGTTGGAAGGGGTGGCGGCCAAGACCGCGGTCGAGACACCCAAGGCGGCGACGCACGCCGCCGAGGCCAAAAGCCTGCTTTTCATCACAGAAATCTCCCTAATGGCGGCGCGCCCATCGCCGCCGTCCATTGAGACGATAAGCCAGACCAGCGACACTTTCAAGACAGATTCAAACAACGCTTTAGTCTCCGAATCTTAAAGGATCGTTATATTCGGTAAGCGCCCGCCTTAGTGCATGTTAACTAAAGTTTTCTACTTACAATTCGGCGGAGGCGCCTCCCGACTACTCCCACGTCGATCTTACGATTCGCCGCGAACGTTGCGTTTCGCCCAAGTTTATGTAAACGATTTGTTAAGCTTAGCCGTGACCCTCTGAATGTCGTGCATTGGCGGGCGTCAGCCGATCAGGGCTGTCACCCCGTGCAGAGTGTCAACGATATCCACGCACAAAGCGCGCATTTCGCTCGTCGCCTCGAGCAGGTCCGGCACCATGATGGTCATCATGCCGGCGGCATGGGCGGCGCGGACGCCGTTGTGGGAATCCTCGAGGGCGAGACAATAGGCGGGCTCGACCCCGAGCCGGCTCGCGGCGGCGAGGAAGGGGTCGGGAAACGGCTTGCCCCGCGCATAGTCGCCCGCGGCGACGATTGCGCCGAACCGACGCAGCAGATCGTGCGGCGTGAGCTGGAGCGTCACCGATCCGTGGCTCGACGAGGTGGCGATGGCCCGCGGCATGCCGATATCGTCGAGGTGGTCCAGCAACTCCACCACTCCCGCCTTGAGCGCGAGATCGACCGCGATGGCGGCGTGGGCGTGGTCGGACACCGCCTCAATCCAGGCGTCGTGGTCGAAGGTCGCGCCGAAATGCTCCAGCGCCACTCTGCGGTTCTGCTCGCGCGGCGCGCCGACCATGCTCAGGAACACGTCCAACGGCAGCTCGCGGCCGAACTGGCGGCTAACAGCCATCATCGAGTCGCGGAACACCCGCTCCGAGTCGACCAGCAGGCCGTCCATGTCGAACACGACCGCCCTGACCTCGCGCGGCAGCATCAGGCGAATTCGTCGGCGCCGTAGCCCTGGAAGTAAAGCAGGGCCGTGAGGTCGGCGTGATCGACGTGGGCGTCGGCCGCGGCCGCGACGATCGGCTTGGCGCGCCAGGCGACGCCGAGGCCGGCGGCCTCGATCATCGCCAAGTCGTTGGCACCGTCGCCGACGGCGAGCGTCTCTGCGAACGTGAGGCCGAGCGCCTCCGCCTCCTCGCGCAGCGCCGCCAGCTTCGCCTCGCGACCCATGATCGGGCGCGCGACCTCTCCCGTAAGCCGGACGCCGTCGTCGATCAGGCGATTGGCGCGATGGGCGTGGAAGTGCGCCGCCGCCGACACACGCTCGGTGAAGAACTCAAACCCGCCGGAGACCAGCACGCAGCGATTGCCATGCGCGGCCATGGTCCTTCCCAGCGTCGCGGCGCCCGGTGTCAGGCGCACGCGCTCGTCGAAGACGCGCCGCAGCGCCGAGGTCTCGAGCCCGGCGAGGCGGCCCACCCGTTCGATCAGCGCCGCCTCGAACGCGATCTCGCCGGCCATGGCGCGTTCAGTGATCGCGGCGATCTCGGCCTTGATCCCGGCGATGTCGGCGATCTCGTCGAGGCACTCGCAGGTGATGATCGTCGAATCCATGTCCGCCACCAGCAACCGCTTGCGGCGCCCAGCGGCGGGCTGGACGCAGATGTCGATGGGGTGGCGCTCCAGCGCCCTGGCGAGCGCCGTCTTCAGCCCCTCCGGATCGCCGCGCTCGACGGCGATGTCCATCGCCCCGTCGCCCAGGATGCGGGTGTCGGAGATCGGCCAGCCGCCGGAGACGATCCCCTCCAGCGCCACTTCCAGTCCCGCTTCCAGCACGTCGAAGGTCCGGGCGACAAGGGTGATGGCGACGCGCATGGGCCGCGCCCCTCTGGCCTATCGCATCGGAGCCCGCAAGGCCGGGTTGCGCGAAGCGGGCGCGGGAGGCATTGGAGCTAAGGCGGCGCCGGCAAGAGCCCACATCTTGAGGAGGAAGACGATGAGCCCCGCGGTTCCGGAAGACGTGCTCGAACCCGACCTGCCGATCGTCGACCCCCACCATCACCTGTGGGACCGGCCCGCGCGCGACCCCGCGACGATGACCCATGATTTCGAGCGCGCCATCGCCGACGTGAGCACATACCTGTTGCCCGAGCTGCTGGCGGACATGACCAGCGGCCACAACGTCGTCGCCACGGTGTTCATCGAGTGCGGCTCGATGTACCGCGCCGACGGCCCTTCGGCGATGAAGCCCGTGGGCGAGACCGAGTTCGTCAACGGCGTCGCGGCGATGAGCGCCAGCGGCGGCTACGGTCCGGCGCGGGCCTGCGCCGGGATCGTCGGCCACGCCGACCTGATGCTGGGCGCCGCGGTGAGCGAGGTGCTCGACGCCCACCTCGTCGCCGGCGGCGGCAGGTTTCGCGGCATCCGCCACAGCGTGTCGTACGACGCCGACTCCACGGTGCTCGGCCCCCTCGCCCGCCGGCCGCCCGGCGTGTTCAAGGAGGCGAAGTTCCGCGAGGGCTTCGCGGAACTCTCCCGCGCCGGCCTGTCGTTCGACGCCTGGCTGCTGGAACCGCAGCTGCCGGACTTGATCGATCTGGCGCGGGCGTTCCCGGACACGCCGATCGTGCTCGACCACGTCGGCACCCCGCTCGGCGTCGCCAGCTACGCCGGCCGGCGCGAAGAACGCTTCCCGATCTGGTCGGAGTCGATCAGGAAGCTGGCGACGGTGGACAACGTCGTGGTGAAGCTGGGCGGACTGGCGATGGCCTTCTGCCACTTCCCGTCCTTCATGAGCGACCCGGCCGCGCCGTCGACTCAGCTCGCCGACGAGTGGCGGCCCTACATCGAGACCTGCATCCAGGCGTTCGGCCCTGCCCGCTGCATGTGCGAGAGCAACTTCCCGGTCGACATCGGCAGTTGCGATTACCGCACACTGTGGAACGCCTTCAAGGTGCTGGCGAAGGGGTATTCGCCGGAGGAAAAGACGGCGATGTTCAGCGGCACGGCGAAGCGGGTTTATCGGCTTGAATTGTAATGGCGGCCTTGCGCCCCCTCCGTCACGCGACGCGAGAGGCGTCGCGCGCCACCTCCCCCGCAAGCGAGCGTGGGAGGATTAAACGATCTCTACTCCTCACCCGCCCTCTTGCGGGGGAGGTGGCGCGGCGCTCTTTCTCGCGCCGTGACGGAGGGGGCGCAAAGCGACATCCGAGGAAATTTACATGCACTATCGTGAACTGAAATCCGCCTGGGCCGAGCTTACCGCGCCGGGCGCTCCGTTCGAGATCGTCGAGGTTCCCGTGCGCGGGCAGAACCTCCGCGCCTATAAAAACGCCCCCCCGACCATCCGCGCTCTGTGGCTCGCCAGCGCCGCCTTCGGCGAGCGGGACTATTTGATCTACGGCGACGAGCGGATCACCTACGCCGAGGCCCACGCGCGGGTGGCGGCGGTCGCGGCGTGGCTGACGGCGCGGGGGGTGACGCGCGGCGACCGGGTGGCGATCGCCATGCGCAACTACCCCGAGTGGATGCTGATCTACTGGGCCTGCGTCTGCCTGGGCGTCGCGGCGGTGGGCATGAACGCCTGGTGGGTGCCGGAGGAGATGGAGTTCGGCCTCAAGGATGCCGCGCCGAAGGTGCTGTTCTGCGACGCCGAGCGCCTCGCGCGGATCGCCGAGCGCCCGTCGATGGTCACGGACATCACCGTTGTCGCCGTGCGCGCGCCGGCGCCGGTCGGCGGCCTCGCCTGGGAAGAGGTGATCGAGACGCCGGGCGCCCTGCCCGACGCGGCGGTCGATCCGGACGACGACGCCTCGATCTTCTACACCTCGGGGACCACCGGTTTTCCGAAAGGCGCGCAGCTCACCCACCGCGGGTGCGTGTCGAACCTGTTCAGCATCATGTTCTCCGGACAGGTCACGGCGCTGGCGACCGCGCGGGCGACGGGCGTGGCGATCGACCCCGATGCGCCGCCGCCGATCCCGGCCGCCCTGATCACCACGCCGCTGTTCCACGTCACGGCCAACAACTGCGGCGCCTACGCCGTGACCGCGGCGGGCGGGAAGATGGTGCTGATGTACCGCTGGGACGCCAAGGAGGCGCTGACCCTGATCGAGCGCGAAAAGGTGACCGCGATGAGCGGGGTGCCGGTGATGTCGCGCGAACTGATCTCGCATCCCGATTTCGAGAGCCACGACCTTTCCAGCCTGGTGACTCTGGGCGGCGGCGGAGCGCAGTTGCCGCCGGACCTGGTGCTGAAGATCGACGCCAACGTCGCGACGGCGCGGCCGAACACCGGCTACGGCATGACCGAAACCTGCGGCATCATCACCGCGGTCTCCGGCGACTTCTATGTCGACAAGCCGGATAGCGCCGGGCCGGCGATGCCGTGCTTCGAAGCCAGGTGCGTCGACGACGAGGGGAACACCGTGCCGCTCGGCGGCCTGGGCGAGCTGTGGGTGCGCGGCGCCCAGGTGATCAAGGGCTACATCAACCGACCCGACGCCACGGCCGAAAGCATCACCGACGGTTGGCTGCACACCGGCGACATCGCGCGGATCGACGAGGACGGCTTCCTGTTCATCGTCGATCGCAAGAAGGACATGGTGCTGCGCGGCGGCGAGAACGTCTACTGCGCCGAGGTCGAGGCCAGCCTGTACCGCCACGCCGCGGTGGCCGAATGCAGCGTGTTTGGCGTGCCGGACGAACGGCTGGGCGAAGAAGTGGCCGCCGCGGTGTATCCACGCCCGGGGACAAGCATCGACGCCCCGGCCCTGCGGGAGCACTGCGCGGCGATCATGGCCAAGCACAAGGTCCCGCGCTACCTGTGGATTGTCGCCGAGCCCCTGCCCCGCAACGCCAGCGGCAAGTTCCTGCGCCGTCAGTTGCGGGAGACCTTGGCTCTGTCGGAGGCGGTTTGAACGAGGCGGCCTTCGGCGGCGACGCCGCCACGCTCGCCGAGGCCATGGTCAAGGTCCGGGCGGACGCGCGCGACGGCGTGGCCGCCGCGTCCAACCTTCTGGCAACGCTGAACGCCGCAGGCGTTGGGACGCCCCAGAGTTGGCTGGCGGCCATGGACCATCTCGTCGAAGCCGCGCGGCGCGGATCGCCGTCGGCGCGTGGCCAGCTCGGGGTGCTGGGATCGCACTCCGGCGCCTCGGCGGACGATCGCTGGGGCGCGCTGGCGGCCTCGGTGCGGATCGAAGACTGGACGGCGCCATGCGAGAAACGCGTGCTCAACGCCGCGCCGCGCATCGTGGCCATCGACGGCTTCCTGCCCGACACCGTCGGCGGCTGGCTGATCGGCCTGGCCAAAGGCCGGGTCAAGCCCGCCCTCGTCTACACGCCCGACGGGTCCCCCGGGATCGAGGCGGGCGCCCGCAGCAACTCATATCTGGAATTCGGACTGCTCAATTGCGACGTGGTGCTGCTGCTGGTCCGCCAGCGGATAGCCGCCACGATAGGCGTGCCGGTCGGCGCGCTGGAAAATTCCCAGGTGCTCCACTACGACACCGGCCAGCAGTTCGCCCGGCATGTCGACTATCTCGACGCCGCCTTGCCCGAGGTCGCCCTGCGCGGCCAGCGCATCGTCACCTTCCTGATCTACCTCAGCGACGAATTCGACGGCGGCGAGACGGAATTCCACCACCTCGGCCTGCGCCATAAGGGCCGGGCCGGAGACGCGCTCTACTTCGCCAATATCGACGGCTCCGGCGCACCAGATCCCCGCACCCTTCACGCCGGCCTGCCACCGACCCGCGGCGAGAAGTGGCTGTTCTCGCAGTGGGTGAGGAACCGCGCGCGGGTCTGACGAGGCTTTCGCCCCATCGGAGACTTCCGGTCCGTCACCGGAGACCCTAGATCGCCTCACGTCAGCCACCGGAGGACGCCATGAGCGAAAAGCCGATCCGCATCTTGCTGCAAACCACGATCGCGACCACGTCCGACGACTGGTGGATCGGACGTTTCGACATGCTGCGGACCTTCCTGTCCGAGCAGACCGACGCCGAGGGCGCACCGCTGTTCGAGGTCGTCGCCCGCGATCGCGACGCGCCGGGCGAGCCGGACTCCGTGCTGTCGACCCTCGACACCAACGACTTCGACGAACTCTGGCTGTTCGCCATCGACACCGGGGACGGTCTGACGAAGGAGGACTGCGCCGGGATCGGCCGCTTCCGTCATCGCGGCGGCGGCATGATGGTGACCCGCGACCACATGGACCTCGGCTCATCGATCTGCACCTTGGGCGGCGTCGGCAAGGCGCATCATTTCCACACGCGGAATCTCGATCCCGACGAAGCCCGGCGGTTGATCGACGACACCGTCACCACCGACATCTCATGGCCAAACTACCATTCCGGCGCCAATGGCGACCTCCAGAAGGTGACGGCGAGCGGCGCTCCGCACCCGGTGCTCCTCGACCCGGCCTCGCCGATCGGCGTCATCCGGACTCTGCCCGCCCATCCGCACGAGGGCGCCGTCTCCGCGCCGGCGGACGAGCCGACCGCCCGGGTAGTCGCGACGGGGACCAGCAAGACGTCCGGCAAGGTGTTCAACCTCGCCGTGGCGTTCGAGCCGGCGGACGGCGACGGACCCGCCATCGCCCAAAGCACCTTCCATCACTTCGCCGACTACAATTGGGATCCCAGCGCCGGCGCGCCGAGCTTTGTCAGCGAACCGCCTGGCGACGAAGTCGTGCGCGACCCCGCGGCCCTGAACGACACTCACCGCTACGTCCGCAACATGGCCCTCTGGCTGGCGGGCAGGGCGGTCTAAGCGCGGGCGGGCGGATCGGCGGTCGTGCCGGCACGGCGTCCGCTATTTGCGGGAACGCGCCTAAGTGAACTCCGCGGGGATGCCCAAGGCATCAGCTCCCTCCATCATTCGACGATCAAGAGTTCGGATCGTCGCGCCGTAGCCGAGCGCCACAGCGAGGTGCAAAGCGTCACCAGCCCTGATGCCGAGCGCGGTTTGATCCGCGATCCCGGCGGCCATCTCGAAATGCGCGGCTTCGATGGGGACGGTTCGGAACGATCCCGCGACCATTTCCCGAAACAACAGAAGCGCGTCTGCTCTCTGTCGGGCCGTGATTGCGCCAATTCGCATCTTCACCGAAAGGGCAGCCGAGAATTCCGCCACAACCCAAGGACTGACTGCGAGATCGGCGCCATCCTGGCGGCCGAGCCAAGTCTGAACCCGATCGGTGGCGCCTTCATTGGTGAAAGCGGCGACGAGAACAGAGGTGTCGATGTAGTCCATCAATATCGAACGTCGTCACGCAGCCCTCGAATGAAAGAGTCGTCGAGGGACTCCGAATGTTTCATTCCCGCCGTCAGCGCGCGCAACCTATCGATATCGATCTTCTCACGCACTCGTTCCGCGCCGATCAGGTTCGCCACGGGTCTGCCGCGACGGGTGATCGATATGGTTTCTCCACCCCGCGCCCTTTCGATCAACGCACTGAGACTGGCCTTGGCCTTCGCCAAACTCACAGCGTCCATGACTACTCCTGACCATCCATTTGGTCACTTTAGAGCGCAAACGCCTCGGCTGCAAAGTCCGATAGGCGAAAATCACCGTCCCTCGAACACTGCCTCACGCTTCTCCATGAAGGCGACCATGCCTTCCTTCGCATCCGCCGATTTCAGCAGCGGTAGAAGTTGCAGGAAGACGTGGTGGACGTGGTCGTTGAAACCTTCGGAGAGGCCCATGCGCATCATCCGCTTGGCGGCTTGCACCGCGAGCGGCGCGTTGGCCGCGATCTCCAGCGCGAGGCTCCGAGCCGTGGCGGCGAGGTCGGCGGCGGGGACGACGCGGGAGGCGAGGCCCATCTCCAGGCATTCGCCGGCGGTCAGAGTGCGGCCGGTGAAGATCAGCTCGGCGGCGCGCGACCAGCCGATCAGGCGTGGCAGGAACCAGGTGCCCCCGCTCTCCGGCACGATACCGCGCTTGGTAAAGGCGGCCGCCATCTTGGCGCCCTCGGCCATGATGCGGATGTCGCAGCCGAGCGCGGTGTCCATGCCGTAGCCCGCGGCCGAGCCGTTGAGGGCGCAGATCGTCGGCGTGCCCATGTTGAACAGCACCGTGGGCGGCGTCTCGCGCAGGTCGAGATTGGTCGAGACGGTCGCGGAGTTGCTAATGCCACCCTCCCCGCCACGCGTCGCCTCGGTCAGATCGAGACCGGCGCAAAAGGCGCGGCCGGTTCCGGTCAGGATCACCGCGCGCACGTCCGGGTCGGCGTCGGCGGCGACGAGGTGCGTCGTCAACTCCGACAACATCCTGCGCGAGATGGTGTTCATCCGCTCCGGCCGGTTCAGGGTGACCGTGGCGACGTGATCGGCGACCTCGTAGAGGACTTCGGGTGTGTCGCTCATCACGCGATCGCCTGTGGGGTGAGCCCGATCTCCTCCAGGATCTCGGCGGTGTCCTGTCCGATGGTCGGCGGGTCGCGGCGGATTGTGGCGGGGGTCTTGGCGAAGCGGAGACCCGGCTTCATGGCGCGGTAGTCGCCCTCGCCTTCGATGTGGCGGGTCTCGAACAGGGTCTGCTTAAGCTGAGGATCGTGGACGATGTCCTCGACCCGGTTGGCGACCATGACCGGAATGGAGTTCTCGGCGCAGACCTTCATCCAGTCGGCGGTGGTGCGCGTCGCCGCGGCCTCGGCCATCATGGCGTTGTAGACCGCGACCTTGGCGCCCGGACCCTCGGCCCCTCGGAAACGCTCGCTGTCGTAGGCGCCCTCCATGCCGCCGAGGGCGAAGAACTTCGCCGCCTGGTCGCGATTGGCGGGGTTGAGCATTAGCCAGCCGTCGGCGGTGCGCACCGGCCGCCGGTGTTCGGTGAGCGCGGTGGTGGCGCCGAACTTGCCCAGCGGCGGGATCCAGGTCTCGCCATAGAGATGCTCGGCCATGATGAAGCCGGTGAAGGTCTCCAGCATCGGCACGGCGACATACTGCCCCTCGCCTGTGCGTTCCTTGTGGCGCAGGGCGGCCAGGGTGGCGATGACGGCGAACAGGCCGCAGGTCTTGTCGGCGATCCACGACGGCAGGGGCCGCAGATCCGCGCCCGGGGTGGCCAGCGGCGCCAGGCCGTTCGCGCCGCTGCCGGCCTGGATCAGATCGTCGAACGCCTGCAGCCCGGCGTACGGACCCTCGGGGGCGTAGCCCATGGCCTCGACATAGACAATGTCCGGCTTCATCGCCGTCACCGCCTCGTGGCCGAAACCGAGCCGGCCGATGGAGTCCGGCCTCATGTTGTGGATGAAGATATCGGCGCTGGCGATCAGCTTGCGCAGGGCGCGGCGGCCGGGCTCGTTCTTCAGGTCGAGGGCAATGGAGCGCTTGTTGCGGTTCAGGGCGACGAAGGTCGGCCCCATCGACCTGGAACTGGGCGACTTGCCGTTGCGCTGCCGATCGCCGGACGGCTCCTCGACCTTGATCACGTCGGCGCCGAGATCGCCCAGCGTCTGGGTGCAGTAGGGTCCGAGGATAAACTGGGTGAGGTCCACCACGCGGACGCCGTCCAAGGGGCCTTTACGATCGTCCATGCCGTTCCTCGCCTAGCTTGTCACCGCTTCGATGCCACGGCCAGCGCGTCCAGTGAAGGCGGCTTGCGCGCGTGGGACGCCTGTTCGTAGGCGTAGCCGTAGCTAAGCAGGGTCGCCTCGCTCCATGCCGGGCCGATGAATGACAGGCCGACCGGCAGACCCTCCACCTGTCCCATCGGGACGGTCAGATGCGGATAGCCGGCGACAGCGGCGAGGCTGCCGGCGCCGCCGCCGACGTAGCGGTCCTTGAGCACCGGATCGATAAAGCCCGGCGGCCCGAGCGTCGGCGCGACGAGCGCGGTCACGCGGTTGGCCGCGAGTAGCGCGTCGATACCGTCCGGCCCGGCGAGTTGATGGGCAGTCTCCTTGGCGTGAAGGTAGGCCGGGCTGTCCAAGCCGCCGGTTTGATCGGCCTTTTCGAAGGTGTCCTGACCGAACAACGCCATTTCCTCGGCGGCGTGCGCCGTGTTGAACGCAATGACATCGGCGAGGGCGCGGACCGGCACGCGCTTCGGATCGGTTCCCGCGAGATACGCCGCGAGGTCGGCCTTGAGCTCGGTGCGCAGGATCAGGGTTTCGAGCGGCCCGATCTCGGCGCGGCGGGGAAGGTCGATGATCTCGACCAGCGTGGCGCCCGAACGGCGGAGCGCGTCGAGAGCGGTTTCGAACGCGCCGTCAGTCTCGGGATGGAAACCCGCAGCGAAGCGGAGCACGCCGACCCGCGCTCCGCGCAAGCTGTCCGGCTTCAGCGCCGCGAGATAGTCCGTCGGAGCCCTCGGCGCCGAAATGGTGGCGGCGTCGGCGGGGTCCACACCGGCGATGACGTCAAGCATCAGGGCGGCGTCACGGACGGTGCGGGTCATCGGACCGGGCGTGTCCTGGGTGTGGCTGATCGGGACGACGTGGGTGCGGGAGACAAGCCCGACGGTCGGCTTGAACCCGACCAATCCATTCACGGACGATGGGCAGGAGATCGAACCATCCGTCTCCGTGCCGATGGCGGCGGCGGCGAGGCTGGCGGCGACGGCGACGCCCGAACCGGCGCTCGACCCGCACGGCGAGCGACGGGGATCGTAGGGGTTGCGCGCCTGTCCGCCGACCGCGCTCCAGCCGCTGATCGAGTGCGACGAGCGGATGTTCGCCCACTCCGACAGGTTGGTCTTGCCGAGGATGATCGCCCCCGCGGCGCGGAGCTTGGCGACCAGCGGCGCGTCGCGGCCGGTGACATTGTCCTTCAGCGCCAGGGAGCCGGCTGTCGTGGCCATCGGATCGGCGGTCTCGATATTGTCCTTGATCAGGATCGGCACGCCGGCGAGCGGACCCAGCGGCACTCCGGACTTGCGCGCGAGATCAGCGCGCTTCGCCAGCACCATGGCGTCGGGGTTAAGGACGATCACCGCGTGCAGCAGCGGATCGAGCCTCGCGATCCGCGTTTCGTAGTCGCGGACCAGCTCCACCGAGGTGACGCGGCCGGCGGCGAGATCCGCCTCCAGCGCGCCGATCGACTTGTCGGTGGCGTCATAGGCCGACGCGCGGGTGTTCAGGGTCATGGCCGCCAACAGGAAGATCAACGAAAGTCGGGTCATCTCCCGACGAAGCGACTAAAGTCGGGCGATGAGCAAGTCACCCGGCTGGCTGATCGGCGGCCCGACCGGTAGCGGCAAGTCGGCCCTGGCGCTGCGCCTCGCCCGGGAGCACGGCGGCGAGATCGTCAACGCCGATTCCATGCAGGTCTACAGCGACCTGCGCATCCTAACCGCCCGGCCGAGCGAGGAAGAGGAGCGCCAAGCGCCCCATCATCTGTTCGGCGTCGTGGACGCCGCCGAGGCGTGGTCCGTGGGCCGCTGGCTGACCACCGCGCGCGCGGTTCTGGCGGAGATCGCGGCGCGCGGCCGGCCGGCGATCGTGGTGGGCGGCACCGGGCTATATTTCCGCGCGCTGACCGAGGGGTTGGCGGACATCCCGCCGATCCCGGTCGAGGCGCGGGACGAGAGCCGGGCAATGTTGGAACGGCTCGGCGAGGCGGCGTTCCGCGCGCGGCTTTCGGAGGTCGACTTCGACGCCGCAGCGCGCATCGCCGCCGGCGACCGCCAGCGCCTCGCCCGGGCGTGGGAAGTCCACGCCGCCACCGGCCGTTCGTTGACGGCGTGGCATAGCGAGACGTGCGCTCCCGCGCACGCGGCGTGGCGCCGTCTGGTCATCGATCCGGATCGTGAAACGCTGAACCAGCGCCTCGACGCGCGCCTGAGAGAGATGGCGAACGCCGGCGCCCTCGACGAAGTGGCAAGCCTCGTCGCCCGCGACCTCGCGCCCACTGCGCCGGCGATGAAAGCGCTGGGCGTCGCCCCCTTCGCCGCCCACCTGCGCGCCGAGCTCAGCCTCGACGGCGCCCTCGCGCTCGCGCAACGCGACACCCGGCGCTACGCCAAACGCCAGGCGACGTGGTTCCGGAATCAGGCGGCGGACTGGGAGCGAGTCGATGCCGAAATTTAAAAAGTCCGCATCTCGGCGCGCGGCCTTGCGCCCCCTCCGTCACTCGACGCGAGCGGGCGTCGAGCGGAAGGTCTCCCCCGCAAGAGGGCGGGTGAGGATTAAGCGATTTCTACTCCTCCCACGCCCTCGTGCGGGGGAGGTGGCGCGGCGCCCTCTCGCGCCGTGACGGAGGGGGCGCAGGGCCGCCACCCCGGCGCCTGCTTAAGGCCCCTTCGCCGACCCCGACGGCGCCCGCCGGTCGTTGACGCCCTCCAGCACGCGGCCGCCGTTTGCCGCTCGGCTAACCGCGATCAGCTCCACGGCGTTCTCCGATCCCCAGTCGTCCATTGGCTCGACCTTAGACCCCATGGCGGTGAGCTTGGCGCTCTCACTCACCGGCAGCGCTCCCGGCTCCAACCCCACCGTGTCCGGCAGCCACTGGTGGTGCCAGCGCGGGGCGTCGACGGCGGCTCGCGGAGTCATGCCGCCGTCGATCATGTCGAGCAGAACGCCGGCGACGGTGGTGATGATCCGCGCGCCGCCGGGGGCGCCGAGCACCCAGCGGACCTTGCCGTGGTCCAGCACGATGGCCGGGGACATCGAACTCAGCGGCCGCTTGCCCGGCGCGATGGCGTTGGCCTTGCCCTGGATCAGGCCGTAGGCGTTGGGCGCGCCGGGCTTGGCGGTGAAGTCGTCCATCTCGTCGTTGAGCAGCACGCCGGTCCGCCCCGCGACCACCTTGGCGCCGAAGCCGTCGTTCAGGGTGTAGGTCACCGACACCGCGTTTCCCCAGCGGTCGGCCACCGAATAGTGCGTGGTCTGGCGGTTCTCCGGCGGCGCGCCGACCGCGCCCGGGTTGGCGGACGGAGTCGCGCGGTCGAGGCTGATCGTCGAGCGCAGCTTGGCGAGATAGTTCGGCGCCAGCAAGCGCGCCGTGGGATCCGGCACGAAGTCCGGATCGCCCAGGGTGGTGTTGCGGTCGAAATAGGCCCGCCGCGCCGCCTCGGTCCACAGATGCGCCGCGCTCGCGGTTCCGGGTCGGAGTTGCGCCTTGTCGAAGCCCGACAGGATGCCGAACATCTCGCAGAGGGTGACGCCGCCGGAGCTTGGCGGCGGCGGCAGGACGATGGTCAGACCGCGATAGTCGCAGGTGACCGGCGCGCGCTCCTCCACGGTGTAGTCGGCGAAGTCGGCCATGGTGAGCAGGCCGCCGCTGGCCTTCGACGCGGCGACGAGGTCGCGCGCGATCGGGCCGCGGTAGAAGGCGCCCTCCCCGCCCGCCGCGATCAGCCCTAGCGTCCGGGCGAGATCCGGCTGGGTGAGGCGCTCGCCCGCGGTGTAGGGCCGGCCGTTGTTCAGGAACGTGCGCGCCGCCGGCGGATCGAGGCGGAACTGGGCGGTGTGGGGCGCCAGGAGTTCGACGTCCTGCGCCTCCAGCACGAAGCCGTCGCGGGCAAGCCGGATCGCCGGCGCGATCAGGTCCGCGCGCCGAAGCGTGCCGTAGTGGCGGCGAGCGTATTCCAAGCCGGCGACGGAGCCGGGCGCGCCCACGCTGAGATAGCCGTCGAGGCTCTTCTTCGCGTCCACCGAACCATCGGGATTCAGGTACATGTCCGCCTTGGCGGCCAGCGGCGCGCGCTCGCGGAAATCGATGAAGGTGTTCACGCCGCCTTCTTTTCCGCGGGGCGCGGTGTGTACGATCATGAACCCGCCGCCGCCGATGTTGCCGCAGCAGGGATGGACGACGGCGAGGGCGTAGCCGACCGCCACCGCGGCGTCGACCGCGTTGCCGCCCCGGCGCAGCACGGCGGCGCCGACATCGGTGGCGTAGTGTTGCGAGCTGACCACCATGCCCTTCGCCGAACGCACCGGCTCGGCGGATGCGCCCTTCGCCGCGACCGCGGCGCCGAGCGCGACGGCCATCGCGGCCAGCGGCGGGGGAGACAACTTGATAAGCATTCCCACCCCCCTAATGACCAATTTTTGGGCGAGCAACTGGCGAATTGTGCTCTGGAAAACACGCGGTTGGATGGAACTGTCTAAAATCTAGTCGATTTCGCGGGTTTCGCTTTTCACCGGCATGAGCCCGCTTCAAGAAACCGTCATCAGGACTCGATGACAGGGTCCAAATTTCGGGGACCATCATGAAGAAGCTTTTCGCCGGCGCCAGCCTGCTCCCTTTCCTTTGCGCCGGGTTCGCCGCCCACGCCGCCGACGCCTCGTCGAACTCAGGCGAAGTCTCCGAAGTGATCGTCACCGGCACCCGCCAGGTCGGCGTGAAGGCCGAGGACAGCGCCGCGCCGATCCAGGTCGTCGGTTCGCGCAACCTCACCCTGACCGGCGCGACCGATTTGGCGGTTTCGCTTGCGACGAGCGTTCCCTCGCTGAATTTCCAGGCTAACGGCGGAGACGCCGCGGCGGTGAACATCCAGGCGGCGCTGCGCGGCGTCAGCCCCAACGACACCCTGGTCCTCGTCGATGGCAAGCGACGTCACGGCACGGCGAACCTCGCGGTAGACGGAGGCAGCCCCTATTCCGGCTCGGCGACCACCGACCTCTCCTTCATCCCCATCGGCGCCATCGACCACGTCGAGGTGCTGACCGACGGCGCCGCCGCGCAGTACGGCTCGGACGCCATCGCCGGGGTCATCAACATCATCACCAAGAAGGGAACCACCGGCACTCTGGATATCACCGGCGGTGAATACTACGACAGCAACGGTACGAATTATCAGGGTGAAACGGGGTCGATTTCGATTAACAAAGGCTTCAAGATCGGCGATAAGGGGTATTTCAACGTTACGTTCGAAAATCGCTATCATAACTACAGCGTTCAAGGCTGTGGCGACTCCCGCTTCCAAAACCCCGACTGTTCTCTCAAGAGCGGCCTGACCTTTCCCAATTCCAACGTCACGCAGTTCCGCGGCTATCCCCACGAGAACCAGCTCAATGGCGATCCCCAATTCAACATCTACAACGGCTTCGTCAGCGCCGGGTATCAAATCGCGCCCGAAGCCGAGATCTACGTGATCGGCAGCTACGGCTATCGCGAAGCCCAGCATTTCGAGAACTACCGTACGCCGAACAAGATCGTGGGGACGGCCCTGAACGGCGTGACGGTCTATCCCCTGCCGCTGGGCTTCGATCCGAAGGAAAAGTTCGACGAGAAGGACTATTCGATCACCGGCGGCATGCGCGGCGACTTCGAGGGCTTCCACTACGACCTGTCCGGCACCTACGGCGGCAACAGCGAACAAGTATACACCGTCGACTCGGCGAACGCCGTCGTGTTCGCACAGGACCAGGCCTTGTCCACCACGCCGGTCGTGCCCCAGACCAGCTTTTACGACGGCGAGTACAAGGCGACCGAGCTGACGCTCAACGCCGACTTCAGCAAGGACTTCGCCGTGGGCATGGCCTCGCCGCTCAGCGTCGCCTTCGGCGGTGAGTACCGCCGTGACACCTATGGCATCGGGCAGGGCGAACCTTCATCCTACATCGGCGGCGGCGCGCAATCGTTCTCCGGTTACACGCCGCAGGATCAGGGCGACTTCGCGCGAACCGATTACGCCGGGTACATCGACCTCGCCATCGACCCGATCAAGAAACTCCATCTCGATCTCGCCGGCCGCTACGTCCATTACAGCGACTTCGGCGACACCGAAGTGGGCAAGATCACCGCGCGCTACGATTTCAACCCCATGTTCGCCGTCCGCGCGACGGTCAGCAACGGCTTCCGCGCACCGACCCTCGCCGAAGAGCGCTACTCGGGCACGAATGTCAGCCCGTACTCGGCGGAGGTGCAACTTCCGCCGAACTCGGCCGCCGCTCAGCTGGCGGGATTCCAGCCTCTGAAGCCCGAGCTGTCGCAGAACTACAGCGTCGGTTTCGTGGCCCACCCGATCGACAATCTACAGGTCACGGTCGACGCCTATCAGATCAATATCCACAACCGCATCCTGGTGAGCGGCTTTATCTACGGCACCAACACCATCAACGGCCAGATCGTGACCATCTCGCAAGGCGTGCTCAACGCCATCGCGGCCCGCGGCGTGACGCTCGATACCGGCCTGAGCTATACGGGCATCGCGCTGTTCGCCAACGCCGCCAACACGCGGACCGACGGCATCGAACTGACCGCCAACTATGCGTCCGATTTCGGCGACTACGGTCACGTCGATTGGACCATCGGCGCGAACTACAACAAAACTCAGCTCACCAAGACACCGCCGCTTCCGGCCCAGGTCACCAACGCGCAGTACGGCCAGACCACGTTCTTCACGCCGAACTCGGCCAGCGCCCTCACCACCGCGACGCCCCGCGAGAAGGTGATCCTGCAGGCCTATTACACCTGGCACAGGTTCAGCGCGAACCTGCGGGAGACCATCTACGGCCCCACCCGCCAATGGTCGGCCAACAATACGATCTTCGAGCAGATCGGAACGACGGGGATCACCGACCTCGATTTCGGCTACCGCATCACCCAGGCGATCAAGGTGGATGTCGGAGCGAACAACCTGTTCAATCAGATACCGCCGCTCCACGATATCGCCGGCGGCGGCCGCGTCTACAGCGTCCCCTACGCCTTCGCGCCCTGGGGCGGTAACGGAGGGTACTACTACGGCAGGGTGGTCGTGAGCTTCTGAGGGTAGTCGCGCTTTTAGGAGTAGAGCGTACTTCCAAGTCCGTTTTCCCCGCGACGGCGGGGACCCAGTTTGTCTGGGCGAGCTGTTAGCAATGCAGAGCACTGGGCCCCCGCCGTCGCGGGGGAAGCGATCCTGTAAAAGTTATCCGCCCCTGGGACGCCTCACGCCCGGCGGCTGACCGCGAAATCGGCCAGCGATTCCAGCGCCATGCGCCACTCCCCGCGCGGGAAGATGGCCAAGGCGCGCTTGCCCTCCTCGGCGTAGTCGGTGGCGAGATCGAGGGTGGCTTCGAGGGCGCCCGTGCCGACGACGATCTCGCGGGCGCGGCGGAAGTCGGGCTCGGTCTGTTCCTGGCGGCCGATGGCCCGCTCCCAAAAGTCGACTTCGCGCGGGCCGGACTTGGCGATGGCCAGCAGAAGCGGCAGGGTCGCCTTGCCTTCGCGGAAATCGTCGCCGGCGTTCTTGCCCAGGGTCTCGGTCACGCCGCCATAGTCGAGAGCGTCGTCGGTGAGCTGGAAGGCGAGCCCCAGATTCTTGCCGTAGGTCCGCAGCGCGGCGGCTTCGGCGGCGCCGGCGCCGGCCGACACCGCGCCGGCCTCGGCGGCGGCGGCGAACAGCTCCGCAGTCTTGGCGGTGATGATCTCCAGGTAGATCGCCTGGGTCAGGTTGAGATCGTGCATTCGGCTGAGCTGCAGCACCTCGCCCTCGGCGATCACCCGCGAGGCCCGCGCCAGAATCTCCAGCGCCTGGAGCACGCCGGTCTCGACCATCAGCTCGAACGCCCGCGCGAACAGGAAGTCGCCGACCAGGACGCTGGACGGCGCGCCCCAGATCAGGTGCGCGGCGGTCTTGCCCCGGCGAAGCTGGGAGGTGTCGACGACGTCGTCGTGCAACAGGGTCGCGGTGTGGATGAACTCGACGGCGGCGGCGAGACGCAGACAGCCGTCGTCTCGACCCCCGACCAGGCGCGCGGCGGCGACGGTGAGCAGCGGCCGCAGGCGCTTGCCGCCCGCCTCGATCAGGTGCTCGGCCAGGGCCGGGATCACGCTGACCGGGCTCTGCATGCGGTCGACGATCAGGGCGTCGATCCGCGCCATGTCGGGCGCGGCGAGCGCCATCAGGCGATCGACCGAGCCCGTTGGCCGGCTGACGATGGCTTTGGCTGCATCCAAGAGCCCTGGCTCCTTCACGTCGGGCGTCGAAGTGGCTCCGTTGCCCGGGACAATGGTGGCGCGCTAGGGCATGGTCAAGGCGAAGAGGCGATGAACCGGGCCATGAGCGTGACGGAAGACGCCCTGCTGGGCGGCCGGCTGAGGTTCCGCCAGCTCCGCGACGGCTACCGCGCGGGCATGGACGCGGCCCTCCTCGCCGCCGCCTGCGACGCCGGCCCTGGTCAGCGCGTGCTGGATGTGGGCTGCGGCGCCGGCGCGGTGATGCTGGCGGCGGCGGCGCGGCGGTTGGAGACGCGGTTCGTCGGCGTCGAGCGCGACCCGGCCGCGCTTGCGCTGGCATGGGACAATATCGCCTCCAACGGCTTCTCCGACCGGATGCGCGCCACGCCGTTCGATGTCGCGACGCCGTTCTCGAAGCTGGGCCTGGAGCCGTTCGACGCCGCGCTCGCCAACCCCCCGTTCTTCGACGACGCCGCCGCGATCCGCGGACCGGCGCCGGACAAGCAAGGCGCCTGGATCGCCGACACCGGACTGGAGGGTTGGGTTCAATTCCTGACCAGGGCGGTGTGCGAAGGCGGCGCGGTCACCCTGATCCACCGCGCGGATCGGCTCGGCGACATTCTGAGATTTTTCGCGCCGAAGGTCGGCTCGATCCAGGTGCGGCCGGTCCATCCGTACGCGGATGAGCCGGCCAAGCGCGTGATCGTCAGGGGCGTGAAGACGGGACGGGCGCCAATGAGGCTGCTGCCGGCGATCGTGCTGCATGACCGCGAGGGGGCGAAGCATACTGCTGCGGCGGACGATCTCTTGCGCGGTGGGTCACTTGGCTGGAATTGAGAACCTTTGAATATTTGTCGTTACGAGTGCGCGTCCTTCTCCCCTTGCGGGAGAAGGTTGCGGCGAAGCCGACGGATGAGGGGTCGCGCCGGCCTCTCCGGCATTCTTGGACAGCTTACGCGGAGAGGTTTCGTCGACCCCTCATCCGACCCGCTGCGCGGGCCACCTTCTCCCGCAAGGGGAGAAGGGCAACATAAGAAGAAACGCTCACCGCACCTCGATCGTCTTCTTCGTCTTCGCGTCGGTCAGTGGCAGGGGCCGCACATCCGGGGCCTGCTCCCAGCCGCCGCCGAGCGCCTTGAACAGGGTGACCTGGTCCGAGGCGACCGCCTCGTCGGACGCCGCGAGCTGCATGTTGGCGTTCACGAGATTGGTCTCCGCCGTCAGCACGTCGAGATAGCTCGCCGTGCCGCCCTGATATTGGATCTGGGCGAATTTGAAGGCGATCTGGCCCTGGTCGCGCGACGTCACCAGCGACGCATGGCGATCGAGTTCCGCGCTGTAGCTGGTCACCGCCTCCTCGGTGTCCTGCAAGGCCTGCAACACGGACTGCTGATAGTTGGCGTAGGAGGCGGAGGCCGCCGCGCGCGCCTCGCGCACCCGCGCCAGGGCCGGCGCCACATTGGGAAACGCCCAGGACAGAGTCGGGCCGACGCCGTAGCTCAGACTGCTGAGCGAGGTCAGGCCCGACAGGCCCCTCGACGCCGTCTGGCCGAAGGCGCCGATCGAGATGGTCGGATAAAGGTCGGCCGTCTGGACGCCGATCCTGCCGAAATCGCCGGCCAGGTGGCGCTCGGCCTGACGCACGTCCGGTCGGCGTCCGAACAGTCCCCGCACGTCGCCGATCGGGATGACGGTGGTCAGTCGCGGCGGAGCCTTGCAGGTGTCCGCGGCCCGGGAGATTTCCTCCGGCGGCCTGCCGGTCAGCACCGCCAACTCGAAGAGGGCGGCGCGGCGCTGGCCTTCATAGACCGGAACGGCCGCCTGGGTTTGCGCCACGAGTTGCCGCGCCCGGGCAAGATCGAAGTCGGACGCCACGCCGAAGCGCACCTGAGTCACCTCGAGGTCGAGGCTCTGCGACACGATGCTCACCGACTGGCGCGCGACCGCGACCTCCTCGGCGTAGGCGCAGGCGTTGAGGTAGGCGCGGGTGGTCTCGCCGGCCACGCTGATCCGGGTTGCGTCCTCGGCCGCCTGCTCCGACTCGTAGTCGGCCTTGGCGGCCTGAACCGCGCGGCGGATGCGGCCGAAGAGGTCGATCTCGTAGGAGGCGTCGAGCCCGGCGACGTAGTAGGCCGACGGCGTCGCTGTCCGTCCCGCGGCGCCCGCGTTCGCCGCGGCGGTCGAACTCACGCCGTAAGTGGCGCCGGAGGAGAGCGTCGTCGACGGGTAGCGGCCGGCCCGGGCCAGGGACAGGGCGGCCCTGGCCTGCGCCAGGTTGGCCGCCGCCACGAGGAGGTTCTTGTTGTGCGTCAGCGCGTCCTGGACCAGGGCGTCGAGCGCCGGATCGCTATACAGTCTCCACCAGTTCGGCGGTGGTTGATCCGTTGAACCGACCGAACTCGGCAACGCCGACCTGAAGCCGCCGGTCGAGGGCGTCGGCGGCGCGGGCGGGCGGTAATTCGGGCCGACGGTGCAGCCGGACACCAGCCCGGCGAGAGCCAGCGCCTTTGTCACGCCGAAACGGGTCATGTGCTCGGCTCCGGACGCGGCTCGGAGCCACCCGGCGCATCGACTTTCGTGTCCTTCTCCTTCGGGTCGTCTTTCCGCGGTTGCGGCAGCTTCTCGCTGAGCTTGCGGGTGACGACATAGAACACCGGGGTGAAGATCAGGCCGAACACCGTCACCCCGATCATGCCGAAGAACACCGCGACGCCCAGCGCCCGGCGCAGCTCCGCGCCGGCCCCCGTGGCGAACGCAAGGGGGATCACGCCCAGGATGAAGGCGAAGGAGGTCATCAGGATCGGCCGCAGGCGGGTGCGGGCCGCCTCGCTGGCCGCCTGAGCGCGATCATGGCCCTGCTCCAGCTCCCCCTGGCGCGCGAATTCGACGATCAGGATGGCGTTCTTCGCCGCCAAGCCGATCAGGACGATGAAACCGATCTGGGTGAGGATGTTGTTGTCCATGCCCATGATGTTGACGCCGGTGATCGCCGCCAGCAGGCACATCGGTACGATCAGAATCACCGCCAGCGGCATGGTCACGCTCTCATAGAGCGCGGCGAGCAGAAGGAAGATCAGCACCACCGCCAGGACGAAAACCAGGGTCGCGGTGTTGCCGGCGGCCTGCTGCTGATAGGCGAGTTCCGTCCACTCGTAGTTGAAACCGGCCGGCAGCACCTTTTGCGCCACCTTTTCCATCGCGGTGATCGTCTGGCCGGTGGAGTGGCCGAGCGGCGTGTTGGCCTGGACCTCGGCGGCCGGGTAGAGCTGGTAGCGAAACACCCGATAGGGACCCGTGACGCGCTTCAGGTTGACCACGGCTGCCAGAGGCATCATCGCGCCGTTGGCCGAACGCGTCTGGAGCTGCCCGACCTCGGATTCGTCCTGCCTGAACGGCGCGTCGGCCTGGGCGTAGACCGAATAGGTGTGGTTCAGGTAGTTGAAATCGTTGATGTAGCTCGACCCGAGGAAGGTCTGCAGGGTGTCGAACACCTGTGAGTTGGGCACACCGAGGTATTCGGATTTGACTCGGTCGATCTGGGCGTAGAGGCGCGGCGTCTTGGTGTTGAAGGTTGCGAAGGCGTCGCTGACGTCGGCGTTGCCGTGCAGCGCGGCGACGAGATCCTGGGCGACCTTCTCGAGCCGCCGGTAGTCGGCCGTCCCACTGCGGTCCTCGACGATCATCTTGACCCCGCCCTGGGTGCCGATGCCGCGCACCGGCGGCGGCGGCAGGATGCGGATCATCGCTCCCGGGAACGCCGACAGGGACTTCTGCAGACCCGCGATGGTGTACTTCAGTTTGATGTGGTGTTTTTCGCGGTCCTTGAACGGGCTCTCGATGAGATAGGCCTGGCCGGAAGCGACATTGGTCGTCTGGGTCGAGGCGTCCACGCCGGCGTAGGTCGACGCGCCGGTGATCCCCGGCTGTTTCAGGACGGTCTGAACGGTGTTGCGCATCAGCGCGTCGGTGCGCGCGAGCGACGATCCCGGCGGCAACTGGGCCGCCATGATCACATTGCCCTGATCCTGCGGCGGGATGAACCCGGAGGGCGTCGCGGAGATCCGCCACGTCGTCAGCGCGATCAGGCCGGCATAGACGAAGAGCATGATCACCGCGACCTTGATCAGGCGCTTGGTCAAGTCCGAATAGCGCCCCGCGAGCTTGTCGAAGCCGCGGTTGAACCGGTCGCCCAGGCCCGTCAGCGTCCGGCGCCAGCGCGGCCCCTGCTTGCGCTCCTCTTCCGACCTTTTCGCCTTAAGCAGCAGGGCCGCCATCGCCGGCGACAGCGTCAGCGAGACGATCAGCGAGAGCACGGTCGCCGTGGCGATGGTCAGGGCGAACTGACGGTAGAACTGCCCGGAAATGCCGGAGATGAACGCCGCCGGCACGAACACGGCGGCCAGCACCAGGGCGATGGCGATCAGGGCGCCGCCGACCTCGTTCATGGTGACATGCGCCGCCTCGCGCGGACTCATGCCCTCCTCGAGGTGGCGCTCGACGTTTTCCACCACCACGATGGCGTCGTCGACGACGATGCCGATCGCCAGCACCAGCCCGAACAAGGTCAAATTGTTCAGGGTGAACCCAGCCGCCAGCATCACCGCGAAGGTCCCGACCAGCGAGACCGGGATAGCGATGATCGGGATGAGCGCGGCCCGCCAGCTCTGCAGAAAGACGATCACGACCACCACGACCAGGGCCAGCGCCTCGAACAGCGTCTTGTAGACCTCGGTGACCGACTGGCTGATGAACTGGGTCGGGTTGTAGATGATCTGGTAGTCGAGCCCGGGCGGGAAGCTTTTGCGCAGCACCTTCATCTCGTCGATCACGCCCTTGGCCGCCTTGAGGGCGTTGGTGCCGGGCTGCTGCAGGATGCCGATGGCCGCCGCCTGGTCGATCTGCGGCTTGCCCTTCTCATCGAAGCCGAGATAGGCGTTGGTGGTGTAGTTCTGCGCGCCGAGCTCCACCCGCGCCACATCCGAAATCCGGGTGATGCGGTTCTGGGCGTCGCGCTTGATCACGATGTCGGCGAACTGTTCAGGAGTCACCAGCCGGCCCTCGGCCTGGATCTGGAGCTGGTAGGCCGACGGCGACTTGCCGAACGGCGGAGCGCCGATGTTGCCGGCCGGCACCTGGACATTGTGAGCGCGCAAGGCGTTGACGATGTCCTCCACGGTCAGGTTGCGCGCCGCGGCCTTATCCGGATCGATCCATACCCTGATGGCGTAGTCGCGCGCCGCCCGCGTGCCGATGTCGCCCACGCCGGGCACCCGCAGGAGCGGTTGCTGGACATGGAGCGTGACGTAGTTGGCGACGTACTGCTGGGTCAACGACCCGTCCGGCGAATACATGTGCACCGCCATCAGGATGTCGGGCGAACTCTTGCGCACGATGATGCCGGTCTGCTGCACCTCGCTGGGCAGGCGGGGAATGGCGGTGGACACCCGATTCTGGACCAGCTCCTGAGCCTTATCGAGGTCGGTGCCGAGCTTGAAGGTGACGGTGATCTGCAGGTTGCCGTCGCCGGTGGAGTTCGAGGACATGTAGATCATGTTCTCGACGCCGTTGATCTGCTCCTCGAGGGGATCGGCGACCGTCTCGGCGAGGGTCTCGGCCGAGGCGCCGGCATAGGTCAGCGTCACGTTCACCGTCGGCGGGACGATCTCCGGGTACTGCGCGGCGCCGAGGTTGGGAAAGGCGACCGCGCCCAGCAGGGTGATCAGGATGGCGATCACCACGGCGAACACCGGTCGGTCAATCATGAAGTGCGAAAATTTCACGCCGGGACGCTCAGTTGGCCTGGTCGGCGAAGGTCGCGGAGGCGGGCGGCGGCGCGGCGTCGGCCGGATTGGGCGAGGCGCCGGGATTGGGCGGCGTGATTTGCCCCATCTTCTCGGTCACCTTGACGCCGACCTTGGCGCGCTGAACGCCGTCGATCACCACCAGATCGCCAGGGCCGAGCCCGGAGCGCACCGCGCGCAGGCCATTGACCAGCGGACCGGTCGTGACCTTGCGCTGGGCCACCTTCCGATCGGGTCCGACGACATAGACGATCTGGTCGCTCTGCTGGGCGACGATGGCGTCGTCGGGGATGAGCAGGCCGACATAGGTTCCCGAGCCGAGCAGGCGCAGGTGGCCGAACATGCCGGGCGTGAGGATGAGGTGGGGATTGGGCACCACGGCGCGTCCCCGGATCGTGCCGGAATTGGGGTCCAGGACGTTGTCGACGAAGTCCATCCGGCCGCGAATGGCGTAATCGGCCTGGTCCTGCAGCCGGATCTCCACCGGATTGGCATGGTAGCGCGACTGGGGCCGCCGGCCGGCCTGAGCCTCCCGCTCATACTTCAGATAAAGCGCCTCGGCGCCGTCGAAGGTGAAACGGATGGGGTCGAGGTCGGTGATATTGGTCAGGATGGTGCTGTCCTGCGTAACCAGATTGCCGGGCGCCACCCGCCGGTCGGAGATGCGGCCGCCGAGCGGCGCGGTGACCCGGGTGAAACCGAGGTTCAGCGACGCGGTCTGCACATTGCCTTGGGCGGTGGTCAGGTCGGCCGCAGCCTGCTGCTGGGTCGCGAGCCGCGTCTCGTACTGCTGCTCGGGGATGGCGTGCGCCGCCAGCAGGTTCTGGGCCCGCGTCAATTCGACCTTGGCGTTGTTCAGCGCCGCGACCGCGTGCTCCTGCTGCCCGCGCGCCTGCGTCAGGGCGGCCTGATAGGGCCGAGGATCGATGACGAAGAGCAATTGCCCCTTCTTGACGATCTGACCGTCCCTGAACGCGATGGTCTGTAGATAGCCGGTGACCCGCGGCCTGACGTCGACCGAATTGATCGCCTCGAAGCGGCCGACATAGTCGTCCCAGTCGATCAGCTTGGTCTGGAGGGGCCGGGCGACGACGACCGTCGGCGGCGGTGGCGGCGGTGGCGTCTTCTTGGCGCAATTGGCGAGCATGAGAGCTAGGGCCAAAAAGACCGATTGGCCGTTCGCTCGCATTCAAAACTCCGGACCCGCCTGGGTTCTCTCTATATCGCCCGAGGCCTTTTTTGGACGCATCGTTTCAGACAATTTTCCGACCGCTTCTGGCCGGGAACGGCTCGCCACGAAATGGCCGCCTTGGCCCGTTCCAATCTGGTTGGAGAGCGCGGGCGGGGCGCGTCGCGCGGGATGACCTCCCGTTCAAGACTCTTGCCGATAGGTGCCCCATGACCCTCCGATCCCCCCTTCTCATTATTAGCGCCGCGCTCTTGGGTGCCGCCGGCCTGAGCGGCTGCGCCACCAAGGGTTTCGTGCGCCAGCAGGTCGGCGTGGTCGACGACAAGGTCTCGGCCAATCACGCCCAGCTCCAGCAGCACGACCAACATCTCGGCGAACTGGACCGCACCTCCCGCGAAGCGCTTGAGCGCGCCGAGGCCGCCGGCAAGCTGGCCGAGGGCAAGTTCCTCTACGCCATGGTGCTGTCCGACGACTCGGTGAAGTTCCCGGTGTCGCGCGCCAACCTGTCGCCCGAGGCGCAGGCCCGCCTGATGGACTTCGTCCAGAAGCTGAAAAACGAAAACAAGAATGTTTATGTCGAAATTCAGGGTCACACCGATTCGACCGGCACACCCCAGGTCAATCACCGGCTGGGCGAGGACCGCGCCGACGCCGTGCGCCTGTTCATGAACAAGCAGGGCGTGGCGCTGAACCGGATGTCCACCATCTCCTACGGCGAGGAAGCCCCCGTCGCGCCGAACACCACCCGCGCCGGCCGCGCGCAGAACCGCAGGGTGGTGGTGATCGTTCTGGCCTAGGCTGAAGGTCGCGTTCGAGAGGGGTTTTGCCGCCCCCTCGAGGCGCTTCCCCCGCGAAGGCGGGCCCAGTTTAACTGGGCGGTGGCGTAGCAATGCAGAGCACTGGGTCCCCGCCTTCGCGGGGAAAGGGACTTTCGGCTGCCTGTCATCACCGCGACGACACCAGATCGCCCCAGCGCCAGTCGCCTGACCCGATGGCGATCCGCGCCAGTCCGGAGGCGTCGCTGACGGTGAACAGCACCGGGCCGTGGACGCGGCCTTCGCGACAGGCCGCCGGCGCGAAGGCGACCTCCCAGACGATGGCCTCGCGAACGGCGGCGAGCCCCCGGCCGTCCTCTCCCGGGCTGGCGACCCAGCCGCCGTTCCACACCAGGATCGCGGCCGCTCCGGGTCCGCCGCGCGCCGCGACGGCGGTTCGCACCAGGGCGTCGCGGCGCAGCGCGTTCTGCAGCCGCCGCGCCATGTCGCACGCGCCGCCCGGCAGGGAGTCCGCGGCGGCCGCCGAGCCCAGCGCCGCCCCGCTCAGCAGATCGCCCGCGCCGCCGTTCGACGCGGCGGAGGCGACGGTCTCGACGGCGGCGATGGTGTCCGGCGCTGTCCGCGTCACCGTCCTCCGCGCCCTCACCGGAGCCGATTTCGCCGGCGCGGCTTTCGCGGGCGCGGCCTTGGCCGGAGCCGGCGCGTGGACCAGCAAAACGGTCACGGCCGGAGGCGCGGTCTCGACCGGGGTGGGAACGCGGGCCGTCAACAGGGCGACCAGGATCGCCACATGGGCCGCCACGCTGACGGCGGCGGCGAGCCATCGCTCGCGACGCATCCGCCGATACCGCGGCTCGGGTTGTGGGTCCGACATTCGCCCCAGGCAAAACGCGGACGCTGCCCGGTCGTTGTGGCCGCGCTAGGGCGTCGGACGACGAGATATGGACGTCAGTTTCTCGCCTGGTCGACCAGCTTGTTCTTGGCGATCCACGGCATCAGCGCGCGCAGCCGGGCGCCGACCTCCTCGATACCGTGCTCGGCGTCGCGGCGGCGCGTGGCCTTGAAGCTGGGCGAGCCGACGGCGTTCTCCAGCATGAAGTCACGGACGAAGCGGCCGGATTGGATGTCTTCCAGCACCCGCTTCATCTCGGCCTTGGTCTCGGCGGTGATGATGCGCGGGCCGCTGACGTACTCGCCGTATTCGGCCGTGTTGGAGATCGAATAGTTCATATTGGCGATGCCGCCCTCATAGATCAGGTCGACGATCAGCTTCACCTCGTGCAGGCACTCGAAATAAGCCATCTCCGGCGCATAGCCCGCCTCGACCAGGGTCTCGAAGCCGGCGCGGATCAGGGAAACCAGGCCGCCGCACAGCACCGCCTGCTCGCCGAACAGGTCGGTCTCGCATTCCTCGCGGAACGTCGTTTCGATGATCCCCGACCGGCCGCCGCCGATCGCCGAGGCGTAGGCCAGGCCAAGATCGAGGGCGCCGCCGGTGGCGTCGTGCTCCACCGCGATCAGGCAGGGCACGCCGCCGCCTTTGAGGTATTCTCCGCGCACTGTATGGCCCGGACCCTTGGGCGCCACCATCAGGACGTCGATGCCGGGCTTCGGCTCGATCAGCTTGAAGTGGATGTTGAGGCCGTGGGCGAACATCAGGGCCGAGCCGTCGCGCATGTGGGACGCCAGATCGTGCTCCCAGATCGAGCGCTGCAATTCGTCCGGCGCCAGCATCATGATAACGTCGGCCCAGGCCGCCGCCACCCCCGGCGTCATCACCCGCAGGCCCTCGGCCTCGGCCTTGCCGCGAGAAGGCGAGTCGGCGCGCAGGGCGACCGCGACATCCTGCACCCCGGAGTCGCGCAGGTTCAGCGCGTGGGCGTGGCCCTGCGAGCCATAGCCAACGATGGCGATCTTCTTGTCCAGCAGACGGGCGAGGTCGGCGTCGCGGTCGTAATAGACGCGCATGGTGTGGTCTCCGGTACCTGCGGAAGTGGATCGCGGCGCTACGGGCCAACTCTTCTAAGGGCCGTTATCGATAGTTTTTCGCCTCGCGCGTCAAGTCGCGGCGCCGCTGCGAATCCGCGCGGGACCTGATAGAAAGGGCGAAGATGAACGCTCCCGCGACCTTTTCAGCCGTACTGGCGCATCCCGAGCGGCAATACCTCGACCTTCTGCGCGAGGTCATGGCGACCGGCGCGCGCCGAAACGATCGCACGGGCACCGGGACGCTGGGCGTGTTCGGCCGCCAGATGCGCTTCGATCTGGCGCATGGTTTTCCGCTGCTGACCACCAAGCGGGTGCACTTCAAATCGGTGGTTCTGGAGCTGATCTGGTTCCTCAAGGGCATGACCAACGTCGGCTGGCTTCGGGAGCGCGGCTGCTCGATCTGGGACGAATGGGCCGACGCCAACGGCGAACTCGGCCCGGTGTACGGCAAGCAGTGGCGCTCGTGGGCCGCGCCCGACGGCCGGACCATCGATCAGATCGCCGGCGTGCTGCGCTCGATCCGCGACAACCCCGACAGCCGCCGCCACATCGTCACCGCCTGGAACCCGGCGGACGTGGAGGCGATGGCCCTGCCGCCCTGCCACTGCCTGTTCCAGTTCCACGTCGCCGACGGCCGGCTGTCCTGCCAGCTCTACCAGCGCTCGGCCGACCTCTTCCTCGGCGTGCCGTTCAACATCGCCAGCTACGCCCTGCTGACCACGCTCGTGGCGCGGGCGACGGGGCTGGAGCCCGGAGAGTTCGTCCACACCCTCGGCGACGCCCACCTCTATCTCAATCACCTCGAGCAGGCGGCGTTGCAGGTCTCGCGCGAACCCCTGCCCTTTCCGACGCTGATCCTGCCGGATGCGATCGATCTGTTTGATCTCGACGAGTCCACGATCAGGCTAAAGGGCTACAAGCCCCACCCCGGCATCGCCGCGCCGATCGCGGTCTGACCCGCGACATGGCCGTGATCCTGACCGTTGGACCGGTCGCGCGGGCGCGCAACGGCGTCGTCGGCGCGGGGGGCAAGCTGCCCTGGCGGCTGGGATCGGATCTGGCGATCTTCAAGGAACTCACCTTGGGCAAGCCGGTGATCATGGGCCGCAAGACCTGGGACAGCCTTCCCCGGCGCCCCCTCCCCGGCCGCACCAACATCGTCCTCTCCCACGACGGCCGCTTCGAGCCGGTCGGAGCCGTGGCGTGCGAGGATTTCTCCGAAGCGGTTCAGATCGCCCGCGACCAGGCCCGCGAGGACGGCGCCTCGGAAGTCTGCGTCATCGGCGGCGCGGCCTTGTTCGAGATCGCTCTGCCTCGGGCCAAGCGGCTGTACCTCACCGAGGTGGACGCTGAGCCGGAGGGGGATGTGTGGCTTCCGGCCTTCGACGAAGCGGTATGGACAGAGGTTCGCCGGGAGCACCATGAAGCGGGACCGAAGGACGACCACGCCTTCACCTTGAGGGTGCTGGAACGGGCCTAAGGAGAAGTTCGACCGCCAAGACGCCAAGGAATTGAGGTTGGCGCTTCGCGCGAAGCGCGTTCGATCTTCTTGGCGCTCTTGGCGTCTTGGCGGTGAAAAGAGCTAGAACGCTCGTCAACGAACCCCGGAGGAAACGCCCATGGATATCCACCTCGTCGCCGACGGACTGCGCTTCCCCGAAGGACCGATCGCCATGGCGGACGGCTCGGTCATCGTCACCGAGATCGAGGGCCAGGTCCTCACCCGCGTCGCCCCCGACGGAATGAAAACCACGGTGGCGGAGACCGGCGGCGGGCCGAACGGCGCGGCGATCGGGCCGGACGGGGCGATCTGGGTCACCAACAACGGCGGCTCGTTCGTGTGGCTGAAGCAGGACGGCCTCACCATTCCCGGTCCGACGCCGCCCGAACATACCGGCGGTTATATCCAGCGCGTCGACATTGCATCCGGCAAGGTCGAGACCATTTACGACACCTGCGACGGCCGCCGCTTCGCCGGCCCCAACGACCTCGTGTTCGACCACGAGGGCGGCTTCTGGTTCACCGACCACGGCGCCGGCATGCCGGAGGGCCGCAAATATGGCGCGCTGTGCTACGCCAAATGCGACGGCTCCCACGTCATCCGCGCCCGCGACCACCTGATCAGCCCCAACGGCGTCGGCCTGTCGCCCGACGAGACCGTGGTCTACATGGCCGACACCCAGCTCGGCCGGCTGTGGGCGATGGACATCGCCGAGCCCGGCGTCCTCGGCCCGCAACCCGGTTTCGCCCCCGGCCGGGTGGTCCACACCCTACCCGGCTACCAGCTTCTGGACAGCCTAGCGGTGGAAGCCGGCGGCAAGGTCTGCGTCGCCACGATCATCAACGGCGGCGTGACCGCGTTCGACCCCGATGGAACGACAGAGCACTTTCCATTTCCGGACTTGGTAACCACCAACATCTGCTTCGGCGGCGCGGACATGATGGACGCCTGGGTGACGTGTTCGTCGACCGGGAAACTCTACAAGTGCCGATGGCCGAGGCCGGGACTGAAGCTGAACTTCAACGCCTGAGGCTACTCCTCCCCCGCGCCTCCTCGCGGGGGAGGTGGCGCGCGCTCTTCCTTGCGCGTGACGGAGGGGGCGCAAGGCCGCGCTCCGGGGTTGCGGGAGTGGACTTCGTGCTCACGCGAGATGGTGTGGCGCTCGTTGTAGCGGCTTTGCGCCCCCTCCGTCACGCGACGCGAGAGGGCGTCGAGCGCCACCTCCCCCGCAAGAAAGCGGGTGAGGATTGAATGACGTCATGATGAGCGCGCGGCAAGACTTTCCGTGTAATTGCAAACTTCTCGCTTGACTTCCGTGCTTTCAAGTTGCAATCTATGGCGATGGGTTTTATCCCTGCCCCTCCAACCGCCGCGCTTGTCGCCGATGCGATCGCCCGCATCGAGGCGCGGCGGGACGCGCTCGATCGGCTGGCGGACAAGGGGATGGAGATGACCGAGCGGCTCGCCGCCGGAGAGGTCGTCGAGATCGCCGGACGCAAACCCTTCGCCGATCCGGCGCGGGCTTTCGCGGTGATCTCGCGGGCGGTGCGGCTGTGCCTGGCCCTTGCCAGCCGACTAGACGAAGAACTCATCGCCCTGTTGCGGGGTGGCCTGATCCCGAACCTCGCCATCCTGGCGCGGGAGACGCCGGCCGCCGCGAAAGCTCCGGCGCCCACCCCAGCTCCCGTCGACGCGCCCGATGCGGCGGCCGTTCCGACCGAACCCCGCGAGCGCATCGCCCGTGCGGTCAACGCCGCCATCGAGGCGGAAGCCGGCGACCGCGAGGCCGCCGAACGCCAGCGGACCTACGTCCACGAACGTCTGATCGAGGGCGAGGATTACGACGCCCTGCTCCACCAGCCCTGGCGGGTCGTCGTCCAGGCCATCTGCGCCGACCTGGGACTGCATCCCGACTGGGATGCGTGGGATGGCGAAATGGGGTTCAAGGTCGACGCGAGACCTCCGACCGCCGAACTCTCGGAGCGCCGCCCTCCGACTCATCCCACCGTCATGTATGGACGGCCCCTTCCCGGCAAGTGGCGATTGGCTGTTTTGGCGAACGATCTGGAGCGGTCATGTATTCGGCCTGTTGATGCGGTCGATGCGATGACCGCTGGCCCGCGAGGGGTTCGCGGATCGGGTTCCAATCATCCCGGCGCGCTCGAGGCGCGATGACGGCGCGGAGTGTCCCGACCCAGGTCCTGACCATTTTGCCTAGCTGCCTTTCGCTCCTTTACCTCGTGAAGGGCGGATCGGGCCTCACACGGGGTGAGGCTGGGCCCTGTAGTCCTGTCCGGTGGTCAAGACCGCCCAGAGGATGCGGGCGGTCTTGGCGGCCTGGGCGATGACGGCGACCTTGACCGGGCGCCGGGCGAGCACGCCCCGGATCCACGGCGAGCCCTTGTCCGGCCTGGTCCTGACGTGGCGCAGGCCGGCGCTGGCGCCCAGGACCAGCAATCGTCGCAGCGAACCGTCGCCGGCCTTGCTGATATGGCCAGTCAGGCGGGTCTTGCCGCCGGTGTCATGGTTGACCCGGGTCAGGCCGACCCAGGCGGCGAAGTCGCGGGCCGAGGCGAACTGGCGGCCGTCGCCGACCGCCGCGACCACGGCGTGGGCGGTGACCGGACCGACGCCCGGGATGGTCATCAGTCGGCGCGCGTCGGGGTGGGCGCGAGCCTGGACCAGGAGTTCGTCGTCCAGGGCTTTGATCTGCGTCTCCAGCGAGCGCCACTGCCGGGCCAAGGGCGTCAGCGCCGCCAGCAGGCAGGACGGAATGTCCGCCCCGCCCGCCTCAATCCGCGCGATCAGCCCCTCAACGCCCGCGCGCCCCTTGGCTCCGATCAGCCCCGTCTCGTAGAGAATGGCGCGAACGGCGTTGACCGCCTGGGTGCGCTGGCGAACCAGAAGGTCCCGGGTCCGATGCAGCGCCCGCTGGCCCTGCTGCTCCACCGTCTTGATCGGCACGAAGCGCATGGTCGGCCGGCTGACCGCCTCGCAACAGGCTTCGGCGTCGCGCGCGTCGTTCTTGTTGCGCCGCACATAGGGCTTCACATAGATCGGCGGCATGAGGCGCGCCTCATGGCCCAGCCTGGTCAGCTCGCGGCCCCAATGATGCGCCGAGCCGCAAGCCTCCAGCCCGATCAGCGCCGCCGGCTGCTTGGCGAAGAACTTCAACACCTCCGCGCGCCGCAACTGGCGCCGCAACACGACCTCACCCGAGGCATCCACCCCGTGGACCTGGAAAACACTCTTGGCCAGGTCGATCCCATATCTGATAGCTTGCATGGCGGACGGTCTCCTCTGCTGGGTCCACTCACGGCCAGCATGGCACATCAGATGCCGTTCGGGGGCCGTCCACCCCATCATCCCGCACGAAGTGGACCCCGGACTTGATCCGGGGGGAGCGGAGATGCGGGAACCAGCTCCGCTCCTTCCGGAGAGGCCCGACTAGATCCCGCATCTACACTCCGCTGCGCTCCGTTGCGTGCGGGATGACGGCGAACGGGCGGGTCGTGCGTTCCAACCCACAGCGCCTCTAGCACTGCGCCTATCGCCTACGACAGCGTCGCCATCGCGCCGCGTTCGAACTCCATCAGTTCGTCGCTCCGCCCCTGATGAACTTTCACGACCCAGTTCGCATCCTGTAGCAGCGCCCTTCCCACGGCGACGAGATCGAAATCGCCGCGGTCGAGCCGGCGTTCCAACTCGTCCAGCGACGCCGGCTGCGAACTCGCGCCGCCGAACGCCTCGAAGAAATCGCCCGACAGGCCCACCGAACCCACGGTGATGGTCGGAACGCGCAGCAGCTTTTTCACCCAACCGGCGAAGTTGAGGTCGGAGCCTTCGAACTCCGGCTCCCAGAACCGCCGCTGCGAGCAGTGGATCATGTCGGCGCCGGCGTCGACCAGCGGGCGCAACCAGGCCTCCATCTCCGCCGGTGTTTGGGCGAGGCGGGCGGTGAAGTCCTGTTGTTTCCATTGCGAGACGCGGAGGATCACCGGATAGTCCGGCCCGACCTCCGCGCGCACCGCTTTAAGGATATCGGCGGCGAAACGGCCGCGCTCGGCGATGGTCGGACCGCCGTAGCGGTCGTCGCGCCGGTTGACGCCGTCCCAAAAGAACTGGTCGATCAGATAGCCGTGGGCGCCGTGTAGCTCGACGGCATCGAAGCCCAGGCGCTTGGCGTCGGCGGCGGCGCGGGCGAAGGCGGCGATGGCGTCGGCGACGTCTTCCGCGCTCATTGGTTCGCCGAATTGCTTGTTTGGGCTCGAGAGGCCGGACGGACTGTCGTAGGCGCCGCGCGGAGTGAAGGCGGGGTCTTGCGCGCGGACGGCGCCGACATGCCAGAGCTGCGGCGCCATCAGGCCGCCGGCGGCGTGCACCGCGTTGATCACACCCTTCCAGGCCGACAGTTCGCTTTCGCCGTGAAAACGCGGCACGCCGGCGTCGTTCAGCGAGACGGGTCGGGCGACGCCGGTTCCCTCGGAGATGATCAGTCCGACCTCCGACGCCGCGCGGCGGGCGTAATAGTCGGCGACCTCCCGGGTCGCCACGCCGCCGGGCGATTTCGAGCGAGTCATCGGGGCCATGACAACGCGGTTGGGCAGGGTCAGACCCTTGAAGGCGAACGGCTCGAACAGGGAATTCAGGGGCATGCGTTTCGTCTCGCGGCGAATGTCGAGCGACATCTAGGGGCTGAGCGCACGGGCGCCATTGTAGAACATCTAAAAGCGGGGCCAGGAGGCTTCGAACGGCAGCCGATTTCGTTCACCGTGCGTTCAGCGCGGGAATGCCTACATGAGGTCAATCGTGGGCCGATCCGCCCACATACGTTTGGACAATCGGCAATGCGTACGAAAACTCTTCTCGCGGCCGCGGCCGCCCTCTCGCTGGCGGGTCTTGGCCAGTCGGCCATGGCGCAATCTCACGGTGGCGGCGGCGGCGGTGGTCACGGTGGCGGAGGCGGCGGCGGTGGCGGTGGTCACGGTGGCGGAGGCGGCGGCTTCCATGGTGGAGGCGGCGGCGTCGGCGGCGGCGGATTTCACGGCGGCGCGTCGCATTTCGGCGGAGGCTTCGCCGGCGGTTATCACGGCGGCTACGGCGGATACCGCGGCGGATGGCATGGCGGTGACCACGACGGCTGGCGCGGCGGCTATGGCTGGCGGGGTGGATATGGCTGGCGGGGCGGCTATTGCTGCGGCTACGGCTACTATGACCCGTTCCTGTTCGGCGGCCTGGGCTTAGCCGCCGGCTATGCGCTAGCCGCGCCGTACTACGATGCGCCGTACTATGATGGCGGGTACGACACCTATGACTACCCCCCGGCGTCGGCCTACGACGGCAGCGCGCCTCCACCGCCCGGCCCGTCGTACGACCAAGGGTACAACGGCGCGCCGCAGGCGGCCCCGCAGTCCAATTACAACTGTCAGGGCTGGCGCTGGGACGCGACGGCGCAGAAGTACGTGGCCGCCAAGGTCGCCTGCCAGTAGCTTACTGGCACGGCCGGCTGCAAAACTGCTGGGCCCAGTGTTCTGCATTGCCGCGAAGGCGCCAAGTTGAACTGGGTTCCCGCCTTCGCGGGGAAAGCGGCTTGAGAGGCTTCGTTGATTCTTTCGAGGGGCCGATCGTTCGGACCGTCGCCTCTACTCCACGCCGTCCAGCAGTTCGACCTGCGGTCGGCCGGCCATGCAGGGTCCCATCTTGCGGCCGAGTTCCTTGAAGTAGTCGGTTCCGCCGTGATGGGTCAGGGCATCCTGATCGGTATAGAGTTCCAGCACCTTGTAGGTATTCGGATCCGTCCGGCTCTTGGTGAGCTGATACATCAGGTTGCCGGGCTCGCCGGCGCGCACCTTGGCCGAGAGCTCGCGGAACACCTCCTCGAACTCAGCGCCCTTGCCATCCTGGACCTGCAGCACCGCAACCACGCCGATCATCGTCGTCTCTTCCCTTTTGTCAGTGTCGTTGGAAATTAGTGCTGGCCGTCCCAGCCGTAGGCCACCCAGGAGTGACCGCCCACGCGCTGGGCGTCGATCACCATCGGGCTGTCCGTCGGACGCACCCGGCGCGGGCGAAGGAACGCGGCGCGAAAGGTCAGCATCAGCGCGGTGGCGACAGCGAACACGAAGAAGACGATCGCCAGAAACACGGCGATGACCGCCGCGACCAGCGCCGCCACGCCACCGACGAGCCAGGTGACGCTCCGCCAAGGCGACCGCCTCCGGGGGCGGCTTGCTTTCGTCAGGGGTTCCGTGGCCAATCTCCACCCATCGCTGTCCGATCGTTCGGCTCGGGCGGGACGTTCGTCAATCCTCCGTGCGTCAAAATCGCGGCGGCAAGGCCCCGATCATCCAAGACGTGCTGAAGATGTGGACATTCTGGATCGATCGCGGCGGCACGTTCACCGACATCGTCGCCACCGATCCGTCGGGAGCGGTCCAGGTTTGCAAGGTCCCGTCCCGGTCGTCTTCCGGCGACGATCCGGTGGTGACCGCCATGCGCGACCTGATAGGCGTCGACGGCGCGGCGCCCTTCCCGGCCGGCAAGGTGTCCGCGATCCGCATCGGAACCACGGTGGCGACCAACGCTCTGCTCGAACGTAAGGGCGCCAAGACCCTGCTGGTGACCACCGAGGGTTTCGCCGACGCCCTGCTGATCGGCGACCAGACCCGCCCGCATCTCTTCGCGCTCGACATATCGCCACGCGCGCGGCTCCACGCCGCCGTCGTGGAGGCCAAGGAGCGGCTGGCCGCCGACGGCTCGGTCGTCACACCTCTGGACAGGGCGCATCTGGCGGAGGCGCTGGCCCGCTCCCGCGCCGGCGGAATGGACAGCGTGGCGATCGCCTTTCCGCACAGCGACCTCGACCCCCGGCACGAAAACGAGGCGCGCGACCTCGTCCTGGCGGCGGGTTTCACGTCGGTGACCACGAGCGCGGAGGCGTCGCCCCTGCCCCGCTTCCTGCCGCGCGCGGAGACCGCCGTCGCCGACGCCTATCTGACACCGGTGTTGCGGGCCTATGTCGATCGTCTGGCGGCCCAGACCGGAGGCGCGCCCCTCTATTTCATGACCTCGGCGGGCGGCCTGGCGCGGGCGGGGGCGTTCAAGGGCCGCGACGCCATCCTGTCGGGGCCGGCGGGCGGAGCGGTCGGCGTGGCGCGGGTCGCGGCGGAGGCTGGGGCGGACGCGGTGCTCGGCTTCGACATGGGCGGCACCTCCACCGATGTGTGCCGGTTCGCCGGCGCGCTGGAGCGGAAGCCCACCGCCGCGATCGCCGGGGTCACCGTCCGGGCGCCGATGCTCGACGTCCGGACCGTCGCCGCCGGGGGTGGGTCGATCCTGGCCTTCGACGGACTGCGCGCCCGCGTCGGGCCGGAGAGCGCGGGCGCGGAACCCGGCCCGGCCGCCTACGGTCTGGGCGGCCCCGCGACGGTCACCGACGCCAATGTCGTTCTGGGCCGCATCGACCCGGCCCACTTCCCGGCGGTGTTCGGCGAGACCCGTGACCGGCCCTTGGACGTCTCCGCCTCGCGCCTGCGTCTCGACGAATTGGCGCGCGCCATGGGGGCCGCCGACGCCGAAGCCGCCGCCGAGGGGTTCCTCGCCATCGCGGTGGAGCAGGTCGCGGCGGCGATCTCCGCCATTTCCACGGAGCGCGGTTTCGACCCGCGCGATCACGCCATGATCGCTTTCGGCGGCGCCGCAGGACAGGTCGCCTGCCAGGTCGCCGACGCGCTCGGCATCGCGGAGGTGCTATGTCCCGCCTACGCGAGCGTTCTGTCCGCCTGGGGCATCGGCCACGCCGCGTTGCGGGTGACCCGGCTGGCGGGCGTCGACCGCCCGGTCGACGAGGCTGGGCTATCGGAGGCCTATCGCGTGGGCCGCCGCCTCGAGGAGGACGCCGTCGCCGCACTCCGGGCGCAGGGCGCGGAGCTGGCGACCGTTCATCCGCGCCTCAACGTCCGCTACGCGGAATCCGACACCGCGCTGACCGTGGAGTTCGGCGATCCGCGCGGGGTCAAGAGCCAGTTCGAAGCGGCGCATCAGCGCTTGTTCGGCTTCATCGAACCTGATCAGACGCCGGTGATCGAGAGCGTCGAGGTCGAGGCTGTCGCGGCGGATGACGCCGCGCGCTCCAAAACCTTGCCGGCCGCCCATCTGGATAAGGAGGTAGGCGGGCCTTTCCTCATCGTCCGTCCCACCACCCAGATCTGGGTCGCCTCCGGATGGACCGCTTCGCCGGACGCCGGCGGCCTGATCCGGTTGCGCCGGATCCGCCCCGCCGCTCGCGCCGCCGCCGTCGACGCCCGCGATCCGGTGACCCTGGAACTGTTCAACCGCCGCTTCATGGGCGTGGCCGAGGCGATGGGCGCGGCGCTTGAGCGCACCGCCCGCTCGGTGAACATCAAGGAACGGCTCGATTTCTCCTGCGCCCTGTTCGGCCCCGACGGCGAGCTGGTGGCCAACGCGCCGCACATGCCGGTCCATCTCGGCTCGATGGGGGCGAGCGTCCGCGCCGTGCGCGCGCGCCATCCCGTCCTGCGTTCGGGCGACGCCTTCGCCCTGAACAATCCTTATGCCGGCGGGACCCACCTACCAGACATAACCGTGGTCATGCCGGTGTTCTCGGGTACGGACGACGCACAACCCGCCTTCTTCGTCGCCGCGCGTGGACACCACGCCGACGTCGGCGGCGTCCAGCCGGGCTCGATGCCGCCGTTCTCCCACACCATCGAAGAGGAAGGCGTCCTACTCGACGCCCTGCCCATCCTGCGGAACGGCGTCTTCCTCGAGGATGACGTGCTGACGGCGCTCCGCTCGGGGCCGTACCCGTCGCGAGCGCCGGAGCGGAACGTCGCCGATCTGAAGGCGCAGATCGCCGCCTGCCGCGCGGGGGCCGAGGCGGTCGGGGCGATGATCGCGGCGCACGGCGCGGACACGGTCACCCGCTACATGGGCTGGGTCCAGGACAACGCCGAAGCGTGCGTCCGCCGCGCGATCGCCAGCCTGCGCGATGGCGAAGCCCGCGCGCCCATGGACGGTGGCGGCGAGGTCGTCGTCCGCGTCACCGTCGACCAGGCGCGTGGCGAGGCGACCCTGGATTTTCGGGGCAGCGCCGACGAGCTCGGCTCCAACTTCAACGCCCCTTCGGCGATCGTCGACGCCGCCGCGCTCTATGTCTTCCGCACCCTGGTCGACGACGACATCCCGCTGAACGCCGGTTGCCTCAAGCCGTTGAAGGTTCTGGTGCGCGAAGGATCAATGCTCGCGCCGCAGCCTCCCCGCGCCGTCGTCGCCGGCAATGTCGAGACCAGCCAGCACATCGTCGATGCCCTCTACGAGGCTCTCGGCGTGATGGCCAACGCCCAGGGCACGATGAACAATTTCACCTTCGGCGACCGCGACCGTCAGTATTACGAGACCTTGTGCGGCGGCGCCGGAGCGACGGCGCGCGCGCCCGGAGCCCACGCGGTTCATACCCACATGACCAACTCCCGGCTGACCGATCCGGAGATTCTCGAGCGGCGTTTCCCGGTGCGGGTAGAGTCGTTTCGGCGGCGGACCGGCTCCGGCGGGGACGGACGAATGCCGGGAGGGGACGGCGCGGTGCGGCGCATCCGGTTCCTCGCGCCGATGCAGGCGGCCTTGCTCTCCACCCGAAGAGACCACGCGCCCCGGGGGATTGCCGGAGGGGAGCCCGGCCTGACCGGACGCCAGATTTTGATCGGCGGCGACGGCGCGGTAAAGGAACTCCCTGGCTGCTTCGCCATCGATGTCGCGGCCGGAGAGTCGATCGAGATCCAGACGCCGGGTGGGGGCGGTTTTGGTCCGGCGCCCACGAAAACCTTGGATTAGGACCCGCATGAAGGCTCAAGTGCTCACCGTTTCCGCCGCCCTGCTCCTGCTGAGCCAGAGCGGCGTTGTCGCCCAGACCGATGCGGCGCCCGCCGCGCCGGCCGCGACCTCCCTCCCGGCGCCCGAGGAACCGGGCGAACCGCTGCCGCCCGGCGCGCCGATCCAGCCCTATGAATTGTCGGCCTGGTGCTACGGCGCCCTCGGCGAATACCTCGATATCTACGATCGGGTGAAGCCGGACCTGCGGACGATCGACAAGATGTTCGGCTCCTCGGTCAAGAACGAGAAGGAGCCCTATTCCGGCGACATCGCCGCGGCCCGGGACGAGCTGAAGCTGTTGGCGAACGCCGTGGAAGGCGCCGAGAAGGCCAGCCCGACGCCGATCCAGGAGAACGGCGTCGCCGCGATCAAGAAGGGCCGGTCGATCTGGGCGCCGGCCGAGGCCAAGTCCGAACGCGAACTCGCCCGGGCCTGGCTGACCTGGGGATTGCCGGACAAGTGCGATTCCAACGCCAAGCAACTGGCGGCAAGCTCGGCCGTGCTGGGCCAGGCGCTGAAGTACAACGCCGGGTCGACCACGCCCGACGCCGCCCCCGCCACGCCGCCCGCGCCGCAGCGCTGACCACGGCGTGCCCAGTCTCAAGTACCGCGTCCACGGTCCCGGCCTCGACCCGCGCAAGACCGAGATGCCGGTTCCGGGCTGGGGCGGAGAGCCTCAGCCGCGGGCCGACGGTTCGCACGAACAGGTCTGGCACTGCGCGCCGTTCTCCGAAAGCGCGAAGTACGGCGTCGAGCTGCTCTACCCGTTCGAGCAGGAACTCCGCGTCACCACCTTTCGCGGCAAGGTCAGGCTGCAGGCCGACTGGGGACCTCCGCCGGACAACGGGCTGAACTGGCCCCCCTTCCGGCCGTTCGGCGACGCCTTCTACTCCTATCAGAGCGTGATCGATCTGAAGGTCGAGCCGCCCTTCGCCATCCGCACCGAACCCCATCCCCGCTACTATGCCGACACCGCGAACGACGTGCCGCTCGCCGTCCCGGCGCTCATCCGCACGGCGTGGTGGCCGATGGTCTATTTTCTGATCTTCAAGGCGCCGCCAAAGGGGGTGACGCATGTGTTCAGGAAGAGCGAGGGTTTTGTTCAGATCGTCGTCGTTCCCGCCGACCCCGAGCTGACCCTGGAAGACATGGACGAGGCGGAGGCCGCCGAGCGGGAACTACGGTCTCTCCGGATCCAGGAGAGCCGTGATTCGCTGTCCGAAGGGACGCGGTGGCTGTCGACGACCAGTACGGTGTTCGACGGCACCTATCGCCACATGCTGCGCGCCGCCAAGGCGCGTGAACGCGGCGCCTAGAGAGGCGCCGCGTTCAGCTTTGAAGACGCCTAGTAGTTGTTGTGGTGGTGGTGATGATGGTGGTAGTGGCGACGCCTCCAGTGACGACGGTAATAGGTGTGGTGATGGTGGTGGTGATGGTGGGCCACCGGACCGTCAGGATAATATTGCGCATCGATCAGCCGCGCGCCGTCCGGGCGCGCCGCGTTGTCGACCAGGGTCAATCGTTCGACGGCGTTCGGGATGGGATCGAGCAATTCGGCGTAGGATTGCGCGCGGGTCACGGCTTGAGGCGCGCTCGGCGCCGCTTCCGCGCCGATCGCGGTGGCGGCGGCCAGGGATGAGATCGCACCTACCACGCCCAGTGTCTTCTTGTTCATTTCCATACTCCAGTCCGTCAGCGCCAAGGCGGCGAGCGGTACCCGTCAAAACGCGCCCCAACGTCTGAACGATCCCTGAACCGCCGGGCGCGGCCGGGGGCGTGGGGCTACGGGGTTTCACCGTCTCCAGGTTGCCAACCGCGGCCAACCCGTGCACCTTTCCAGCAGGTTGAGGGAGAACAGCCAAATGAAACACTCAATTGTCATCGCCGCCGCGGTCCTTTCCTTCGGCGTCGCGGGCGCGCAAGCCGCCACCACGCCCGCCAAGGCCACGGCGGCGAAGGGCGTCAAATGCGGCGACTCGTATATCGCCGCCGGCAAGGCCTGCACCAAGGCTCCGCCCAAACCGATGGCCAAGGGGGTGAAGTGCGGCGATTCCTACATCGCGGCCGGTCAGGTCTGTCACAAGACCGCGGCGATGACGCCCGCCAAGCCGACGATGGCCAAGCCCGCCACGGCTGCGAAGACGGCCATGGCCCCGACGGCGGCGAAGGGCAAGAAATGCGGCAATTCCTACATCGCCGCGAACGCCACCTGCACCAAGAAATAGGGCGCGTGCGGCTGCCCCCTCTGGTCGCCGTCGCGGTCCTCGCGGCGGGGGCGGCGTCGGCGATGGACGTCGCGGTCCAGAAGGCGTCGGTGGATCGAACGCTGGACGCGGGCTACCCGCGTCTCGACGCCCTGTACAAGAACATCCACGCCCACCCGGAACTCGGCTTCCACGAGACCCGCACGGCCGCCCTGCTGGCCAACCAGATGCGGTCGGACGGTTTCGAGGTCACCGAACACGTCGGCGGGACGGGGATCGTCGCGGTCTATCGCAACGGACCGGGGCCGGTGGTCATGGTGCGCACCGAGCTCGACGCCCTGCCGATGGAGGAGAAGACCGGCCTGCCCTAAGCCTCGCGCGCGCGGGGCGAGTATCACGGCAAATTGACCTTCGTCGCCCACAGTTGCGGCCACGACATCCATATGGCGTCTTGGATTGGCGCGGCCGAGGCGTTGGTCGCGCTCAAGGACCGCTGGAGCGGAACCCTTGTTTTCATCGCCCAGCCCGCGGAGGAGGCCGTCGGCGGCGCCAAAGCCATGCTCGCCGACGGCCTGCTGACCCGCTTCCCCAAGCCGACCTACGGCTTCGCCCTCCACGGCGGCCCGGCCGCCTATGGCACGGTGAGCTGGAAGCCCGGCGTGATGAACGCCAACGCCGACAGCATCGAGATCGACTTCAAGGGTCGCGGCGGCCACGGCGCGATACCACAACAGAGCATCGATCCGGTGCTGATCGCCTCGAAGTTCGTCGTCGACGTCCAGAGCGTCGTGAGCCGCGAGAAGGACCCGCTGGACGGCGGCGTCGTCACCATCGGCGCCATCAACGGCGGCAGCGCCGGCAACATCATCCCGGACCACGTCGTGGTGATGGGCACCATCCGCGACTACGACCAGAACGTCCGCGCCAAGCTGATCGCCGGCGTCAAGCGCACGGCGATGGCCGAGGCGATGATGGCGGGCGCGCCCGAGCCGGACATCAAGATCGGCGAGGACCACGCCGACGCGGTCATCAACGATCAAGGCCTCGCCGACCGCACCGCCCCGGTGTTCAAGGCGGCCTTCGGCGACAAGGCCAAAGAGGAAAGAAGGCCTAATACCAAACGCCCGTGACGGTGACTCGGCGGGGATTCCTTTGATCGGCGAACAGTGATTCATCCTCCTGATTGCGGAGGAGGTTTCGATGGCGGCGATCCGGTTGCGTTCGGACTATGATGCGGTGAGCGTTCGCGCCTTGGCGCGGCGAGCCGAGGACGCCGACCAGGCGCGTCGCCTGCTGGCGATCGCCGCGGTCTATGAGGGGATGAGCCGCGAGGACGCGGCTCGGCTGGCGGGCATGGACCGCCAGACGCTGCGGGACTGGGTTCATCGGTTCAACGACGGGGGGCCGGAGGGTCTGGTGAACCGCGCCGCGCCGGGCAACCCCCGTCGGCTGACGCAGGAACAGGAGGCCGAGCTGGATGCCCTCGTCGAGGGTGGTCCGGCGTCGGCCGGGCTCGGCCACCTGGCGCGGTGGCGCTGCCTCGACCTCAAGGCGCTGATCGAGGAGCGCTGGGGCGTTGTCTACCACGAACGCACGGTCGGCAAGCTGCTGGACCGGCTGAACTTCTCTCACATCACCACCCGTCCCAGGCACTACCGCCAGGACCCGGACGCCCTGGAGAGTTTTAAAAAAACTTCCCGTCGACGATCGCGGCGATCGAAGCGGCGCAGCCTGCCGGCACACCCCTAGAGATCTGGTTCCAGGACGAGATGCGGGTCGGCCAGAAGACCCAACGAACCCGCGTCTGGGCCAGACGAGGGACGCGGCCCCGGCAGGTCACCGATCTTCGAACCGGCTGCGCCTATCTGTTCGGCGCCATCTGTCCCCAGCGACGGACCGGCGCGGCCGTCGTCATGCAGCGCGCCGACACCCAAGGCATGCAACACCACCTCGACGAGATCAGCGTCACCGTTGCCCCCGGCGCCCACGCCGTCTTGGTGCTCGATCAGGCCGGTTGGCACACCACCGCCAAGCTCCGCATCCCCGCCAACCTCACCCTCCTGCCGCTCCCCGCCAGATCGCCGGAACTCAACCCCGCCGAGAACGTCTGGGAATATCTGCGCCAGAGATGGCTCTCCAACCACATCTTCGATGATTACGACCACATCCTCGACGCCGTCTGCGACGCCTGGAACCGCCTCCTCACCGAACCCGACCGCATCGCGTCCATCGGATCACGGCCATGGGCCTTCTGTGGTCACGCTTAAGGGCGGTTCGTATAAAGCTCCCAGCGAAGACTATTCGGCCTTCGTCGAAGCCGGCATCCCCTCACTGTATTTCAATATCGGCGTCTACGACCCCGCGCGCGTGGCCGCGACGGCCGCGGGAGGGCCGCCGCTCCCCTTCAACCACTCGCCGTATTACGCGCCCGTGCCTGAGCCGACGATCCGGACGGGGGTCGAGGCGATGACGCTGGCGGTGATGAACGTGATGGGGAAGGGGACGGGTTGGTTAGGAAAAGATAGGTGAGTTTCTTGTAGCGCGCTCGGCCAGCATTCGCATCAGGCTTTCCTCCGATCCGAAAAGAGAGAATGCATTGAGGTTATAGGTGTCGAGGAGACCCATGACCTTTACTCTTTCAGAGCTTGGCAAGCTGAACTTCCACAGCAAATCTTGATGATCATTATGGCGTCTAAAAACGGTATCATGTTCCTCAAAATACCAGTGATCGTCATGATAATGTGAGCAGATCGAATATTGGCTCTGCTGAAAAAAATGCCGCTTGTGGGTTCTAACGTTAGGACCGAAAGTTGTTATTGTGGGCGCATTCGACGACGAGCCCTTAACCCTATTTGGTCGCTCGTTGTATACATAGATGGAGACTTCGGTATTGGGCATACAGTCCGAAAAGGCGAAGAACGCGGCGATAAAGGGCGAGCGTGTCCAGTCAAGGAGCGGCGAAGGAAATCCGTGGTGTCTTAAATGCGTGATATATTCGTATGCCGGGATCGACCCGAACGTGAGTTCTCGGCTAGCTGTGTCATAGTCGTTGAATAGCTGGCGAATCGCATTCCAGTCGGGAATATTCCAGGTTCGCTCGGTGAAGGTTTCGATTTCGAATTTTATGACCCCTATTGTCTGATAGTAATCAACGATTCTAGTCGAATGCGGCGCCCATCGCTCAAGTGTCGTCGCCAAACTCCATTTTGCGTCCGACTGTCCTCGAAATAGCAACGGATCGGGGTCAGGATCGGGGTACGCTGATTGGATGCGTTCGACCGCTTCAAGGAAATCCTCCCAACGGCTTAAGAATTGATTGCAACCCGGACGCGGTATTTCAATTTTCTCAGCGATCTCCAATTCACTTTCGACCCGACTATCCGCCCAGATCACGCAACGCCGTGTCGGCGTCTCGACCCGCGTACAGGAACGCCAGAATGGTGACCTCCTGCTCGCCGACCGCATATGCGACGGTCACTCTCCCCCTGAAAGTCATCGTTCGGAGGCCGGGGCGCAGATCGTCGCGAGGCTTGCCGCGATGCGGTAAGTCTTGAAGTTGGAGGCAATGCTGAAAAAGGGCGTCCATGAACGATTTCGCGACTCGAGGACCGGCGCTCTCCACGATGAACGTTTCGATGTCGAGAAGCTGGACTTCGGCTGACGGCGAAAACCAGACCTCGAAGGCCACGAGATCAGCCGCGCGAGGCGAGTCGATCTCTCTGCGCGGCCAACGACGCCTGCACATCCTCTATCGACCGCCGTCGCTCCGGATGTTCTTTCACCGCGTCGTAGACTTTCACCACATCGGTACGCAGCCAATTCTCGACCGCGCGGTCACGCGCCTGAAGCGCGCGGAGCCCGTCACGCACCACTTCGCTCTCGCTGGCATACTCTCCCGACGCCACCTTGGCCTTGATTGTCGCCGCCATCTCGCGGGGCACCGTGACGCTGATTTGCTGGGTTGACCGCATGAAACCTCCGCCGCGTGGATAGGATTTAATCCCATTCATCCGCACGGGGAAGCTGCAACTTTCTACCGCGCCGGCTCGTAGTTCAGCAGCGGTCCCAGCCAGCGCTCCGCCGTCTTCAGCTCCCAACCCTTCCGCCGCCCGTAGTCCTCGACCTGGTCCCGCTCGATCCTGCCGACGCCGAAATAGTGCGCGGCCGGATGGGCGAAGTAGAGGCCGCTGACCGACGCCGGCGGGGTCATGGCGTAGCTCTCGGTGAGTTCGATGCCGGTCGCGGCGGTGGCGTCCAAAAGATCGAACAGGGTCGCCTTTTCCGTGTGGTCCGGCTGGGCGGGATAGCCTGGAGCCGGACGGATGCCCTGGTAGCCCTCGGCCAGGATGCGGTCGGGGTCGAAGCCCTCCCTCGGAGCGTAGGCCCACAGCTCGGCGCGGACCTTGTAGTGGAGGGCCTCGGCGAAGGCTTCGGCCAGGCGGTCGGCGAGGGCGGCGGCGATGATGGCGTTATAGTCGTCGCCGGCGGCCTTGAAGCGCGCCGCGACGGCGGCCTCGCCATGGCCGGCGGTGACCGCGAAGCCGCCGACGTGGTCCTCGCCCTGCCCGACCGGCGCGACGAAGTCGGCGAGGGCGACGTTGGCGCGGTTTTCCGCCTTGGCCATCTGCTGGCGCAGGGTGTGGAAGCGGGCGCGCTCGACGGTGCGGCTATCGTCGGTCCACACGATGACGTCGTCGCCATCGGAATTGGCCGGCCACAGGCCGACGACGCCGCGCGCCTCGAACCAGCGCTCGGCGACGATCTGGTCGAGCATGGCGGAGGCGTCGGCATACAGGCCGCGCGCGACCTCACCCACCGTCTCGTCCTCCAGGATGGCGGGGAAACGCCCCACCAGCTCCCAGGCGGAGAAGAACGGCGACCAGTCGATGAAGCGGCGCAGATCGGCGAGGTCCCACGGCGCGAAGGTGCGCACCCCGGTGAAGCTGGGCGCCGGCGGAAGCCCGGTGTTCCAGTCGATGCGGAAAAGGTTGCTCCGCGCGGCGGGGAGCGGGGTGCGCACCTTGGCGGCCTGCGCGCGGCTGAACTGCTCGCGGATCTTGACGTATTCCGCGCGTGTCGCTGCTTCGGCGTCGGCCTTGTTCTCCGTCGACAGCAGGCCCGAAACCACGCCCACCGCCCGGCTGGCGTCGACGACGTAGGTCGTCGATCCGGCGGAATACGACGGCTCTATCTTCACCGCCGTGTGGGTGCGGCTGGTCGTGGCGCCGCCGATAAGCAGGGGAATGCTGAAGCCCCGCCGCTGCATCTCGCCCGCGACGAACACCATCTCGTCCAGCGACGGGGTGATCAGGCCGGACAGGCCGACGATGTCGACCTTGTGCTTGACCGCCTCGTCGAGAATGCGGTCGGCCGGGACCATGACGCCGAGGTCGATGACCTCGTAGTTGTTGCACTGCAGCACGACGCCGACGATGTTCTTGCCGATATCGTGGACGTCGCCCTTGACGGTCGCCATCAGCACCCGGCCGGCCATCTCGCGCGGCTTGCCCTCGGTCTCGGCCTCCATGAACGGCATCAGCCAGGCAACGGCCTGCTTCATCACCCGCGCGGACTTGACCACCTGAGGCAGGAACATCTTGCCGGCGCCGAACAGGTCTCCGACCACGTTCATGCCGTCCATCAGCGGGCCTTCGATGACGTGCAACGGGCGATCGAAGGTCAGCCGCGCCTCCTCGGTGTCGGCGTCGATGAACTCGGTGATGCCGTGGACCAGCGCGTGCTCGAGGCGTTTGCCGATCGGCGCGTCGCGCCATTTGAGGTCGACCACGCGAGCAACCGACTTGCCGCCCTTGTACTTTGGCGCGAGGTCGACCAGCCGCTCCGTGGCGCCGCCGGCGCGGCGATTGAGGATGACGTCCTCCACCGCCTCGCGCAGCTCGGGCTCGATCTCGTCATAGACCGGCAGCTCGCCGGCGTTGACGATGCCCATGTCCATGCCGGCGGCGATGGCGTGGTAGAGGAACACCGAGTGCATCGCCCGGCGCACCGGCTCATTGCCGCGGAAGCTGAACGAGACGTTCGACACGCCGCCCGAAACCCGGGCATAGGGCAGTTGCTGCTTGATCGCCCGCGTCGCCTCGATGAAATCGACGCCGTAGTTGTCGTGCTCCTCGATCCCCGTGGCGATGGCGAAGATGTTGGGATCGAAGATGATGTCTTCCGGCGGAAAGCCGACCTTGTCGATCAGGGTGCGATAGGCCCGCTCGCAGATCTCGACCTTGCGCGCGCGGGTGTCGGCCTGGCCCTGCTCGTCGAACGCCATCACCACCACCGCCGCGCCATAGCGCAGGCATTGGGTGGCCTGATGGAGGAACTTCTCGTCGCCCTCCTTGAGGCTGATCGAATTCACGATCGCCTTGCCCTGCACGCACTTCAAGCCCGCCTCGATCACCTCCCACTTCGAGCTGTCGATCATGATCGGCACGCGGGCGATATCCGGCTCGGCGGCGATCAGGTTGAGGAAGGTGCGCATGGCGTGGACGCTGTCGAGCAGCCCCTCGTCCATATTGACGTCTAGCACCTGAGCCCCGGCCTCGACCTGATCGCGCGCGACCGCCAGCGCCGCCGGATAGTCGCCGTCGGAGATCAGCTTGCGAAAGCGCGCGGAGCCGGTGACGTTGGTCCGCTCACCAATATTGACGAAGAGCGGGGTCACACACCTCTCCCATAGGGAGAGGGAGGGGCCCAGCGAAGCTGGGAGGGTGAGGGGCTACAGTCCCTGACGATTTCACGCGTCCGCGTCTCTCGTCTATCGTGAGGATGATGATGCGAACCGATTTCCAAACCGCGAGAAGCCGAAAGCTCCGCGTCGACTCGACAGACGCCGAACGAAAGCTCTGGGCTGTCCTGCGAAACCGGCAGGTGATGGGTACTAAGTTCCGCCGCCAAGTTCCTAGCGAAAGATACTTCGCGGATTTCGCCTGCGAGTCCGCGCGGCTGGTCGTCGAACTCGACGGGAGTCAACATGCGGCGCAAAGCGACTACGACGGTGAGCGAACGCGAGTCCTGGAGCTTGCCGGCTGGCGTGTGCTCCGCTTCTGGAACAACGACGTGATCGAAAATATCGACGGCGTGGGCACGGCAATCATGGAAGCGCTCAAGCTGGCAAGACCTTAACCCCTCACCCTCCCACCGCTTCGCGGCGGGCCCCTCCCTCTCCCTCTGGGAGAGGTGTTCCGTTGATGACCTCATGCCAGCTCGAAGGCTTCCAGGCCGCTCAGGCGCATCGCCTTGGGTCGTTCGGGAACGACGCGCGGTTTTTTCCCCTCGACCGCGCGGGCGATGGCGCGGATGTGTTCCGGCGTGGTGCCACAACAGCCGCCGAGGATGTTGACCAGGCCGCTCGACGCCCATTCCTCCAGCATGGCGGCGGTCTCGTCGGGCTGCTCGTCGTACTCGCCGAAGGCGTTGGGCAGGCCGGCGTTGGGGTAGGCGGCGATCAGGGTGTCGGCGAGGCGGGAGAGTTCGGCGACATGGGGGCGCATCAGGTCGGCGCCCAGCGCGCAGTTGAAGCCGACGGCGAACGGCCGGGCGTGGCGCACGGAATTCCAGAAGCCTTCCACGGTCTGGCCGGACAGGGTGCGGCCGGAACGGTCGGTGATCGTGCCGGAGATCCAGATCGGCAATCGCTCCAGCCCTTCGTCTTCCAGATCGAGGATCGCCTTGATCGCCGCCTTGGCGTTCAGGGTGTCGAAGATGGTCTCGACCTGAAAGAAGTCGACGCCGCCGCGATGCAGGGCGCGGGCCTGTTGCAGATAGGCGGCGTGGACCTCGTCGAAAGTCACCGACCGCGCGCCCGGATCGTTGACGTCGGCGGACATCGACAGGGTGCGGCTGAGCGGCCCGATGGCGCCGCCGACGAAGCGCGGCTTGTCCGGCGTCTTCGCGGTCCAGCGGTCGGCGGATTCGCGGGCGAGAGCGGCGGCGGCGATGTTGATGTCCTCGACCGCGCTCTCCAATCCGTAGTCGGACTGACTGATCGTGGTGGCGTTGAAGGTGTTGGTCTCGGCGATGTCGGCGCCGGCGTCGAAATACTGGTCGTGCAGATCGGCGACCACGTCCGGTCGGGTGACGCACAGCAGGTCGTTGTCGCCCTTGAGCGGGCTGTTGTGGTTGGCGAAGCGCGCGCCACGAAAGTCCGCCTCGTCCAGTTTCAATCGCTGGATCATCACCCCCCAGGAGCCATCGAGCACGAGGATGCGTTGGCGCGCCGCCTCGTGGAGCGCCGCGATGCGTTCAGGTCTGGTCATTGCACGGTCTCGCGAACGCCCAGCACGCGGCAGATCGCATAGACCAGGTCGGCGCGGTTCAGGGTGTAGAAGTGGAAGTCGTCGAAGCCTTCCTCGACCAGCCGGGCGCACATCTCGGCGGAGACCGAGCCGGCGATCAGGCGACGGGTGTCCGGATCCTTGTCCAAGCCTTCGAACAGATTGCCCAGCCAGTCCGGCAGGGCGATGCCGCACGGTTCCGACATCTTGCGCAGGCCCTTGTAGTTGGTCACCGGCATGATCCCGGCGCTGACCGGGATGGTGACGCCGGCCGCCCTCACCTGCTCCATGAAGCGCAGGAAGCCGTCGACGTCGAAGAAAAACTGGGTGATCGCCCGTGTCGCCCCGGCGTCGACCTTCGCCTTCAGGACATCGATGTCGCGCGTGACCGATCCGCTCTCCGGATGGATTTGCGGATACAGGCCCACGGAAATCTCGAAGCCGCCGACCCCGGCGATCGCCCGGCTGAGCTCCGTGGCGTTGGCGTAACCGTCGGCGCGAGGCTGGTACGCGCCGCCGATCTGGCCGGGAGGATCGCCGCGCAGAGCGACGATATGGCGGATGCCGGCGTCCCAGTAATCCTGGATCACCGCGTCGACCTCGGCGCGGCTGGCGTCGACGCAGGTCAGGTGCGCGGCGGGTTTCAACGCCGTCTCGTTCAGCATGCGCATGACCGTGCGGTGGGTGCGCTCGCGCGTCGAGCCGCCGGCGCCGTAGGTCACCGACACGAACTCGGGGTTCAGTGGTTCGAGACGCCGGATCGCTTCCCACAGGCTCGCTTCCGCCTCGGGCGTCTTCGGCGGCGAGAATTCGAATGAGACCTTCGGCGGCTGAAGCTCCCGGCCGCCGGCGCGGGCGATCGGCCCAAGGGCGCTCAGGGCGGGATTGTGAGGTGCGTTCACGCCACGCGCCTCACGCGGTCCCGCGCGCGATCCGCAGTCCAGATCTTCACCGTCAGGCCGTCGGCGGACGCCGTCGGAAGGGTGCGGACAACGGGCGCGTCCAGCGCAACCGCCGTCAACCAGCGTTCCATCTCGGCGTCCGAGAATCCCAATCGACGGTGGCGGTGCTCGCTACGCAAGAATTCCAGATCATGCGGCGCGAAATCCACAACCAGAAGACGGCCTCCAGCGGCGACGAGACGAGCGGCCTCGCGCAACGCCGCGGCCGGATCGCCGAGGTAGTGCAGGACCTGGTGGACAACGACGAGGTCGGCCTCGCCGTCCGGCAACTCGGTGTGCAGGATATCGCCATGGCGCAATTCACAGGCCGCGAGTCCCGCCTCGGCGACGCGGGACCGCGCGATGTTCAGCATCCGGCGGGAAAGGTCGAGACCGACCGCGCTTTTCGCCGCGCCGCCGAGCAAGGTCAGCATCCTCCCGGAACCCGAACCGAGATCGACCAGCCGCCGATTAGGCCCCTCGCCCGCGGCTTCGACGATCGCCGCCTCGACGTCGGTCTCCGAGGTATGGAGGGAGCGGATTTCGTCCCACCGCGCCGCGTTTTCGGCGAAGTAGAGGTCGGCTTGGCGAGCGCGCTCACCACCCACCAACGCCAGACGCTCGGCGTCGCGTCCGTGGACGGTGTCGGTCTCCGCGATCAGCGCCAGCGCCTTGTCGACCACGGCGCGGACGGCCGGCGAACTCGTCAGGCGATAGAACACCCAGGCGCCGTCGGGAAACCGCTCGACCATACCGGCGTCGGCCATCAGCCTGAGGTGGCGGGACACGCGGGGTTGGCTCTGTCCCAAAACGCGGCACAGCTCCAGCACCGCAAGTTCCTCGCGCTCCAACAAAGCAAGGATGCGCAGGCGGGTCGGCTCCGCCGCGGCGCGCAGCACCGCCACCGCCTGATCCGCCGTTAGAGACATCGGGATATAAGGATATCTTTATATGAAGATGTCAAGCGTCGGGAACAGCCGCGCTGAGCAGCGGCTCGCCGGCGAAAAAGCGCAACAAATTCTCCCGCGTCATCGCCGCCATCTTCGGCACGGCGCCGGCGGTGGCTCCGGCGGTGTGCGGCGTCAGCACGATGTTGCGCACCTCCGCCCAACGCGCGGCGGGCGTCGGCTCCTGCGCGAAGACATCCAGCGCCGCCATGCCGAGACGCCCATCGGCGAGGGCGGCGATCAGGGCGTCCTCGTCCACGACCTGACCCCGAGAGACGTTGACCAGCAAACCAGTTCCGCCGAGTGCGTCCAGAACCTCGCGGGAGATCAGGCCCCTGTTCTCCGCCGTGGCGCGCGCGGCGACGACCAGGATGTCGCTGTCGCGCGCCAGCGCGACCAGGTCCGCCGCCCTGGGCCACGGCGCGCCCGGCTTTTCCCGCGGACCCCACCAACTCACGGAAAGGTCGAACGCCTCGCATCGCCGCGCTATGGCCGCGCCGATCTCGCCCAGCCCCACGATGCCGACCCGGCGGCCGCCGAGCGACGGCGTCACCATCTTCTCGTGTCCCCGCCAGTTTCCCGCGCGCACGATGCGGTCGCCCTCGGCGATCCGCCGCCAGGCCGCCAGGATCAGCCCCATGGCGTGATCGGCGACATCGTCGACATTCGCGCCCGGCGAATGACTGACCGCCAGCTTGCGCTCCGTCGCCCAGGCGAGGTCGACACCATCATATCCCGCGGTGAAGCAGGCGATCAGGCCGAGTTTCGGTAGGCTTTCCGCCAGCGCCTTGTTGATCGGGAATTCACCGGCGACGACCAGCGCCCGGATCACCCCCACCGCCTCGATCGGCGGACCTTCCCACAGCGCCCAGACGGTGAAATCCGGCTCCAGGATCGGCCTCAGAAAGCCGAGATGAGGTTGGACGAGAAGGATGGCGGGCTTCGATCCCGGCATGATCAAATCTCCCTGAGCCGCTCCGCGTGAGCAAGCGAATGTTTCATGCTTGCAACGATTGTCGCGTGGTCTCGTTTATTCGCAAGTCGGCGATCCCGCCGCACGCACAATTCGGAGAGATTTCCCATGAACGCGAAGGTTCTCATTGCGGGGGTCGCGGTCGCCGTGATGGCCACCGGCGCCGTTTCCGCGAAGACGATGAGGCATCACAAGATGTCGAGCGGCATGTCGGGCGGCAGCTACGCCGCGCCGTCCCAGCCGATCCCCTATTCCCAGATGGACTCGTATATGAAGGCGTCGCCGAAACAGCGTTCCGCGATGATGAGCGGCGGCGGTATGTCCAGCGACACCGGAATGTCGTCCGGCTCCTCGGCCCCGACCGGGACGTCGAACATGGGCAGCGCGGGTTCGGACACGAACGGCGCGATGAGCAGTCCTCCCAGCTCCGGCGGTTCGATGAGCCCCGGATCGTCGACCGAACCCGGTTCGGCGATGTCGCCCGGCTCGGCCACGCCTCCGGTCAACAGCAACACCCCGCCGATGACCGGCTCGACCCCGCCGACCACACCACCGACGACCACGCCGCCACAATAAGGCGCTGACATCGAAAGTTCGGATTGGGCGCGGATGACCTCCGCGCCCTTTTCGTGTCCGGAGCCTTTCAAGGGAACGAATGGCACTGTCGGCGCGAGCTGAGAGTGGCGCGCATCCTTGTCGTTTGACAGGCCCTGATCGATTTTCCTTCATGAGGCGGGTGGCGATCGCGGGATGTTCGGGTGGCGGCGAGTCCACCTTGACCGTCAAGCTTGGTGAACGGCTTGGTCTGCCGGTCATCCGCATGGACACGCTCTACTGGCGTCCGGGCTGGCGCGGTGTCGATGACGCCACGATGCGAGACGCTGTGAATGCCGTCGCCGAGGAAGACGACTGGATCATCGAAGGCAATTCATCAACACCTCCGAGCCGCGCTTTCGCCGAGCCGACACGATCATCTGGGTGGATCCGCCGCGCCTCGACTGCCTGTTTCGCGCCATCTGGCGGATGGTGAGGGATCGAGGCCGGGCGCGACCGGACCTCGCCGAGGGTTGCCTCGAAAAATTCGACTTGTCGTTCTACCGTTTCATCTGGAATTGGGACCGTTTAGCGTTCCTGGACCCGAGGCGTGCGTGTGCTTTAAACCGCCAAGCCCTTGCTCCGGAAATCGGCCGGGATTGGGCAGTCGCTGCAAACGCGGTCGTCGCAAAGGCGACAGAGGTTGCAGCGCTCCAGGTCGGTGGTCTGCATCGATGAAAGCAACTTATGCAGAAGCGAAGCCAACGCCTCCTGCTCGGATCGCGTCAGCGGCGTCAGAAGCGGCCTGATCGCGGCTAGACGTTCCTTCAGCAATTCCTCCCGCAGGTTTTCACCTTGTGCGGTGAGATAAAGCGCGATTGCGCGTTTGTCGCGTCCTTGGCGGCGCTCGACCAAACCGTCGGCGACAAGCCGATCGACGAGGCGCACCGCTCCTGGATGCGATAGATTGAGAATGCGCCGCAGTTGGTCGTTGGACGGACCCAGGCCATACCCGATGACGACCACCGCGGCGGGCGTCTCACCGACGTGACTGAGGATGTCGCGCGCGGCGCCCTCGATGCGATCGGCGACGGCGAGCCCGACAACGCCTAGCAGATTGGCGGTGCGATTGATCATACGTGACGATTTATGTGCGGCACGCACGTTTTTCAACTTGACGATATGTGCACTACGCACATAATTGAACGCGCCAAGTCGGGGCGCTTCACCTTGCCAACGGAGGACGCAATGAACGATCCGTCTGCTACATCTCTGACCTGCGGACACAAGGAATTTTTCGAGCGCTTCAAGTCTTTTTGGGCGGCGCCTACCGGTCTTCGTGTAGCGGAGCTGATTTCGCCGGACGCCACAATCCATTTCACGGGCGCGGGGACGTTTTCAGGTGCTGAATATATCGACGTGATGAGGAGTATGCTCGGCTCGATGGTAGAGATGAAGGTCACGCCTCTCGACTATGCAGGTGACGGCGAGCGCCTTTATATTTTTTGGGAGACATCCGCCCTGATCGATGGAGTGCCGCGCACGTGGCCGGGGGTAGATCGCTTTCGCCTCGCCGACGGCATGGCGATCGAGGAACACGTGATTTTCGACTCCGCCGTGCTGCGACCGGCGGCTTGAGCCATCGTTCGACATCGTGCTGGCTTTCGAAAGACGCTCGCATAGGCTCGAATGATCAATCAGGGCGCAAAGCGGCCGGTCTCATCGTGGATTTCCCGATCACCCGCCCATCCTGGAAGTCGGCAAGACCCGCTTACGCGTGACACCGCGAGCCTGTCTCGGACAAAGTTGCAACGGCGAATATGATTGTGAAGAGCGAGCTTTGATTCGAGGGTTTGCCAAGCGTGACGTTCTGATTGACTTCAAACTCAACATAATGCAAACTACACGTTGACTTCGATCTTTGCCATCGTTAACCCCGATTCAGCGAGCCCGCGCGTGCGGCCGCTATCGCGAGCGGCTGCGTCGCCAGCGCGCCGGCTGCCTTCCGCCGCGCTTTTGGAAACCTAATCATTCCGGAGCCGCCAAGTCCATCCGCCGCGCCGCCGATGGTTGAGCGCGCCTGGATTCCGTCGGCGATCCTCTGAAGAGGACGCGGACGGGACGTTCGCGCTCCGCCTACCGCCAGCCGCATCCAAGTTGAGGAGCGGTGGAAAAAGCCTGAGCCGCTCCCCGCGATCGGTCGGCGGATGCTTTCCAAAAAGCCGGAAACCGCCCAAACAAGCCCGAAAACGCCCGAAAACCTACCGCCCGAACTTCTGGAACTTGATCCGCTTCGGGATCAGCGAGTCCGCGCCCAGCCGCCGCTTCTTGTCTTCCTCGTAGGCTTCGAAGTTGCCCTCGAACCACTCGACATGGCTGTCGCCCTCAAAGGCGAGGATGTGGGTGCACAGGCGGTCGAGGAACCAGCGGTCGTGGCTGATGACCACGGCGCAGCCGGCGAACTGTTCCAGGGCGTCTTCCAGGTTCTGCAAGGTCTCGATGTCGAGGTCGTTGGTCGGCTCGTCGAGTAGGATGACGTTGCCGCCCTCGGTCAGGGTCTTGGCGAGGTGGACGCGGTTGCGCTCGCCGCCCGAGAGCTGGCCGACCTTCTTCTGCTGGTCGCCGCCCTTGAAGTTGAACGAGCCGACGTAGGCCCGGGAGATCAGTTCGCGGTTGCCGACCTTCATCACATCGAGGCCGCCGCTGATCGCCTGCCACACCGTATCGTTGGGCTGCAGGTTGTCGCGGCTCTGGTCGACGTAAGCGAGCTTGACCGTATCACCGAGGCGAATCGCGCCTTCGTCCGGCGTCTCCTGGCCGGTGATCAGCTTGAACAGCGTCGATTTGCCGGCGCCGTTCGGGCCGATGACGCCGACGATGCCGTTGGGCGGCAGCTTGAAGGTCAGGCCCTTGAACAGGACCTTGTCGCCGTATTCCTTCTCCAGACCGGCGACCTCGATCACCACCTGGCCCAGGCGCGGCCCAGGCGGGATCTGGATGGTGGCGAAGCTCTGCTTCTCGCGCTCCTGCTGGTTGACCATCTCGTCGTAGGCCGCGAGGCGGGCCTTGGACTTGGCCTGGCGGGCCTTGGCGGAGGAGCGCACCCACTCCAGCTCGCGAGCCATGGCGCGCTGGCGCGCCTCGCTCTCGGACTGCTCCTGACGGACGCGTTTTTCCTTCTGCTCCAACCAGCCCGAGTAGTTGCCCTCGTACGGCACGCCCTTGCCGCGATCGAGTTCCAACGTCCATTTGGTGACCTGGTCGAGGAAGTAGCGGTCGTGGGTGACCAGGATCACGCAGCCGGGGAAGTTCTCCAGGTGGTGCTGCAGCCAGGCGACCGACTCGGCGTCGAGGTGGTTGGTCGGCTCGTCGAGCAGCAGCATGTCCGGCTTCGACAGCAGCAGCCGCGCAAGCGCCACGCGGCGCCGCTCCCCGCCCGAGAGCTTGTCGACGGCTGAGTCGTCCGGCGGGCAGCGCAGGGCGTCCATCGCCATTTCGATCTTGGAATCGATGTCCCACAGGTCGCCGGCGTCGATCTTCTCCTGGAGGGCGGTCATCTCCTCCATCAGTTCGTCGGTGTAGTTTTCGCCCAGTTCGGCGGCGACGGCGTTGAACTTGTCGAAGGTCTTCTTTTCCTCGCACCAGGCGACGACGTTGCCCCACACGTCGAGCGCGGGATCGAGGTGCGGTTCCTGCTCGAGGTAGCCCATCCGCGTGCCGGCCAGCGCCTTGGCTTCGCCGGTGAACTCCTTGTCTAGGCCGGCCATGATCTTCAGCAGGGTCGACTTCCCCGAACCGTTGACGCCGACGACGCCGATCTTGGCGTCCGGGTAAAACGACAGCCAGATGTTCTCGAACACCTTCTTGCCGCCCGGAAAGGTCTTGGTGAGACCCTGCATCTGAAAAATATACTGAGCGGCCATGCGGGATGCGCCGGTCCTTTGTCTCTAAGCTGTTGGAGTGGCGCTCAGATAGCGATTGTCGGGGCGGCGCGCAACGCGGCTAGCCGGCGGAGACAATGGCCACGCCGGGAAATGCGCGCATGACGCTGTCGGACGTGACGAGCGTCATTCCGCGGCGTTGGGCTTGAGCCAGGATCATCCGATCGAAAGGATCGGCGTGGTCCAGGTCTAGATCACCCGCCAGATCGCCGTCGGCGACCGTGACCGGGAGTTCGCTGACACGATAGTTCGCCAGAAACGTTGCGCCAGAGAGATGGGACGGCAGTGCGCCTTTGCGTCTCTTGGCGGAAATCTCCCACGCGGACGCCGCGCTTACGAAGACCTTGTTGTTCGGATCGTCGATCAACGCCCTGGCCGTTCGGCTGACGCGGTGGGGCTCGACGTCAAGCCAGATCATCACATGGGTGTCGAGAAGGTAATCCATGTGGACAATCAGAAGAGATCGCCATCATCGTCGGACTTTTCGAACAGCGCGGTGATTTCCGGGTCGGGATCAAGGAAGCCGAGATCGAGCCCGGCGGCTCCCATGACGTTCTTGCCCCATTCTCGTGGCCCGGAATTGACCACGGGCGCCAGTCTGACCTTCGGCGTTCCCTTCTTGGTGATGACGATCTCCTCGCCGCCAGACGCGCGCTCGATCAACGCCGACAGATGCGTCTTCGCGTCGTACAAACTGACTTCGGTCGCCATGAGCTTGCTCCTGCCGAGACCCTAACGCACCTGACCAACTGGTCAAAGCCATACTGTCATTTGGTGGTCCGATCGACTAAACACCGGCCATGCCCCCTCCCCTCGGCAACGCGCTCGTCCTGTTCTCCGGCGGTCAGGACTCCACCGTCTGCCTCGCCTGGGCGCTCGCCCGGTTCGGGTCGGTCGAGACGATCGGGTTCGACTACGGCCAGCGCCACGCCGTGGAGCTTGAGGCGCGGGTCGCGGTGCGCGAGGCGATCGGCGACCGCTTCCCACAGTGGGCGCCACGGCTAGGCGACGACTGGAAGCTGGACATCCGGGCGTTCGGCGCCATCGGCGACAGCGCCCTGACCAAGCGGCGGGCAATCGAACTGACCGCCAAGGGGCTGCCATCGACCTATGTTCCCGGCCGCAACCTGGTCTTCCTCACCTACGCCGCCGCAGTGGCCGATCGGCGGGGTTCAGCGGCGCTGGTGGGCGGCATGTGCGAGACAGACTATTCCGGCTACCCCGATTGCCGGCGCGAGACGCTGGACGCCATGGAGCGCGCGCTCAACCTCGGCATGGAGCAGACCTTCCTGATCCACACCCCGCTGATGAAGCTCACCAAGGCGCAAACCTGGGCGATGGCGAAGGGACTGGGCGGCGACGAGCTGGTCGACATCGTGATCGAGCACAGCCACACCTGCTACCTCGGCGAGCGCGAGCACCGTCACGACTGGGGCCGGGGTTGCGGCGAATGCCCGGCCTGTGAACTGCGGGCGAGGGGCTGGACCGAGTGGGTCGCCGAAGGACAGCCAGCGCTCTCTGCATGACCTATTCGGTGAAGGAGATCTTCCTTACGCTGCAGGGCGAGGGCGGCCAGGCCGGCCGCGCGGCGGTTTTCTGCCGCTTCGCCGGCTGCAACCTGTGGTCCGGCCGGGAACAGGACCGCGCGTCGGCCGTCTGCACCTTCTGTGACACCGATTTCGTCGGCGTCGACGGGATCGATGGCGGCAAGTTCGCCACTCCCGCCGATCTCGTCGCCGTGGTCTCGGATAGATGGACCAGCGGCGCGAATGGCCGCCTCGTGGTCTGCACCGGCGGCGAACCCCTGCTCCAACTCGACCCTCCGTTGATTGAGGCTTTTCACGCGGCCGGTTTCGAGATCGCGGTGGAGACCAACGGCACAGTTGCCGCGCCAGCGGGGATCGACTGGATCTGCGTCAGCCCGAAGGCGGATGCGCGGGTCGTGCAGAACAGCGGCCAGGAACTGAAGCTCGTCTTCCCTCAGCCGGGCGTCAATCCCGCCCGGTTCGAAACCTGCGATTTCGAACGCTTCTACCTCCAGCCGATGGACGGGCCGGATCGCGACGCGGCGACGGCGGCGGCCATCGCCTATTGCCTGGAGCACCCGAGGTGGCGCTTGAGCGTCCAGACGCATAAGTACCTCGGCCTGCCATGACCGCCACAGTTTTCGAGATCAGCAAGTCGGCGACCTTCGACGCCGCGCACCGCCTGCAGGGAGGTCCCGCAAACGGGTCTTACACTCGGCTCCACGGCCACTCCTTTCAGGTGGAGGCAACGCTCAGAGGTCCGGCGACAGCGCCGCTCGGTTGGGTCGACGATATCGGCGAGTTGGACACCGCTCTGCGGGCCGCCGCGGCGGACCTCGATCACTCAATGCTCAATGAGCATCCCGGACTGGAAAATCCGACGCTGGAGGCGCTGTGCTTGTGGTTCGCGGGACGGCTTGGGGCGGCGTTCCCCAAACTCCATCGAATCATGGTCAGCCGACCAACAGTTGGTGAACGTTGCGCCATCCAAATCTCAAACGATCACTCTGGGTAGAACGACCAAGCGAGTATCTCGTCGACACTCCAGGTCGGCTGCTCAGGAAATTTCGCGAGTTCGAGGTCCGTCTCGTCCGCCGCCTTCACCGCCGCCACTTCCCAAGCTGAACGTGTCCAATCCGGATCGCCAAGCCACCGGAGCAAGCTGGGCGAGTCCTCAAGGACGAGGCGAATCTGGGATCTCTGTTCCACGATGGTCTGCCGCCAACTCTTGCGACTGAGCGCCAACTGCTCCGGTTGGAACTTCCACTTCAGTAGGTGCATCAAGAGCACTTCAATGCGGCTTTTCAGTTCCCGCCGATCGTTCCTGCTCAGTGACTCGACCTCCTCGACCAGATTGCCCAAATCCAGGGCGTCGAACCTACGCTCTTCAAGTAGCCGCGCCTGGTCGCGCGCCCACAACGCGAAGTCCTCGTCGTAACCAACGGGCTTCACGTCGGGCGCGAGAACGGCGTCATCCATGGCGCGTCAACTATACACCACCGAGATCGTCTCGGCGACGCAGGCCGGGCGATCCTCGCCCTCGATCTCGATGGTGCACTGGCTCTTGAGCTGCATGCCGCCGGATTTGGGCTCGGCGGAGAGCAGGGTCTGGCGCAGCCGGACCTTCTTGCCGACCCGGACCATATTGGTGAAGCGCACCTTGTCCGAGCCGTAGTTGATGCCGCGCGTGACGCCGCTGACCGGCATCAGACCCTGCGACAGAAAGGGGATCAGCGACAGGGTCAGGTAGCCGTGGGCGATCGGTCCGCCGATCTCGCGGGTGGCGCGATCGACGTCGACGTGGATCCACTGGTGATCGCCGGTCGCCTCGGCGAACTGGTTGACCCGCTCCTGAGTGACCTCCAGCCAGTCGGAGACGCCGACCTCCTGTCCGACGAGGGTGTGGAGATCGCTGATCGCGGTGGCCATGATGTCTAATCCTTTCAAACGATGGTAGCGTCCGCCTTGCCCCAATAGGCGTCGCGGATGAGGCGTTTGTAGAGCTTGCCGGTGGCGTGGCGCGGCAGCTCTCTCATGAAATCGATCCGGCGTGGCGTCTTGACGCCGCTCAGGTTGGCGCGGGCATAGGCGGTTATCTCCGCCGCCAATGCGTCGCCGGCATCGTTCCAGTCGGCGGGCTGCACAACGGCGACGACCTGCTCGCCCATCTCCTCGTGCGGCGCGCCGACCACGGCGACATCGGCGATCTTGGGGTGGCCGATCAGCAGGTTTTCGATCTCCTGCGGATAGATGTTCACCCCACCGGAAATGATCATGAAACTCTTGCGGTCGGTGAGGAAGAGGTAGCCCTCCTCATCCAGCCAGCCCACGTCGCCAAGCGTCGTCCAACCGTGTTTGTTGCGGCTCTCCGAGGTCTTCTCTGGCGCGTTGTGGTATTCGAACTCGCCGCCGCCGGCGAAGTAGACGCCGCCCTCGGTCCGCGCCGGAACTTCGTCGCCGTCTTCGTCGCAGATCTTGACCGCCGCGGTGAGGCCGCGCCCGACCGAGCCCTTCTTGCGCAGCCATTCCTCGGGGCCGATGGTGGTGAAGCCGTTACCTTCGGTGCCGGCGTAGTATTCGTGAATGATCGGTCCCCACCAGTCGATCATCTGCTCCTTCACCGGGATCGGGCACGGCGCGGCGGCGTGGAAGGCGCAGGTCAGCGACGACACGTCGTACTTCGCGCGGACTTCCGGCGGCAACTTCAGCATACGGACGAAGTGGGTCGGCACGAACTGGGCGCAGGTCACGCGGTACTTTTCGATGTAGGCCAGCGCCAGCTCCGGATCGAACTTCTCCATCATCAACACCGTACCGCCCAGCGACTGCACCCCCATCGACCAGCCGAGCGGAGCGGCGTGGTACAGCGGCGCGGGGGAGAGATAGACCGTGTCGCCACTCATGCCATAAAGCGCCTGAGCCAACGTCGCCAGCGGCGACGGCGCGTCGAACGTGGTGTCGACCAGCACGCCGGTCTTGCGCTTGACGCCCTTGGGCCGCCCGGTCGTGCCAGAGGAATACAGCATTGCCGCGCCCACGCTCTGGTCCGGGATCGGCGTGGTCGGAAACCTCGATCGGGCGTCCTCCAGACTGGCAAAGGGCGCGACCGCGCCGTCGACCATGTACAGGCCGACGCCCTCGATCAGCGGCGCCACGGCGAGCGCCACGTCGGCGACACCCTTCGACGCCACCAGCACCTTCGAGTCGCTGTCGCGGACGATGTATTCGACCTCGCCGGCCGTGAGCTTCGACGAGATGCAAGTGAAGCGCACCCCGCTACGCTGCGCCGCCCACAAGAGTTCATAGTAGCGCGGACTGTTGTCCATGAAGAAGGCGACGCCGTCGCCGATGTTCACGCCCAGGCTGCGCAACCAGTGCGCGCCCTGGTTCGAGCGGGCCTCCAGCTCGCCGTAGGTGACGGTTTCGCTCGAGGCGGCCATGATCCAGGCCGGCTTGTCAGGATGGGCGGCGGCGTGATGAGAGGGGTGGGTCATGCGCGGTCAAACCCCGCGTTCTTCATGATCGCTCTCATAATCGCTTCCCCCGCGACGGTGGGGGACCAGTTTAGCTGGGCGCATGTGTAGCAATGCAGAGCACTAGGCCCCCGCCGTCGCGGGAGAAGCGGAATGGAGTTCGCGGAGGCCATTGCGAACAGCCCCTAAGCCGCCAGAGCCGAAGCGGGCGCGCGGCCCAGCACCATGTCGGCCGCCTTCTCGGCGATCATGATCGTCGGCGCGTTGGTGTTGCCGCTGATCAGGCGCGGCATGATCGAGGCGTCGATCACCCGCAGTCCCTCGACGCCGATCACCTTGAGTTCAGGATCGACCACCGCCGCCGAACCATGGCCCATCTGGCAGGTTCCGACGGGGTGGTAGATCGTCGTTCCCGCCATGCGGGCGTAGGCCAGCAGATGTTCGTCGCTTTGCAGGTCCGGCCCCGGCATCATCTCGTTCTCGATCCAGGGAGCGAGCGCGGGCTGCTCGGCGATCCTGCGGCCCCACTTCAGGCTGGCGACGGCGACTTCCTGATCTAGCGGATCGGCGAGGTAGTTCGGCGCGATGCTCGGATAGACCGACGGGTCGGGTGAGACGATCTTGATCGTTCCCCGGCTTTCGGGACGCACCTGGCAAGGCGCGATCGTCAGACCGGGTTGGCCTTCCAGTTCCATGCGGCCCTGGTTGACGAACTTGTCGGTGTCCATCGTCGCCGGCAGGATGTGGTACTGGATATCGGGTCCGGAGAGATCGGGCCGCGACTTGACGAAAGCGGCGATGTGCGCAGCCGACAGCGTCAGCAACCCCTTGCGCTGTGTGATGTACTTGATCGTCTCGCCGACGAAACGCGCGCCCTTGGTCAGTTCGTTGACCGACACCGTGCCGGCCTTCAGCCGCCAGGTCATGGTCATCACATAGTGATCCTGCAGGTTCTGACCGACGCCCGGCAGATCCTGAACAACCGCGATACCCTGATCACGCAACAGCGCGCCCGGCCCGACGCCGGATAGCTGCAACAGTTGTGGCGAGTTGATCGCGCCGCCGCAGAGGATGACCTCGCGCCGAGCTTTGGCGATTTTCTTGACCCCGTCCTGGATGTACTCGACGCCGACCGCGCGCTTGCCCTCGAAGAGGATCCTCGAGGTCAAGGCGCGAGTCTCCACGCCGAGATTGGCCCGCTTCATCGCCGGATGCAGATAGGCCACCGCCGCGGAGCAGCGTTGGCCATTCTTCACGGTGAGCTGATAGTAGCCGACACCTTCCTGGTCTTCCGCATTGACGTCCGGATTGCGCGGTATGCCCGCCTCGACGCAGGCCTCGACCACCGCGTCGGACACCTCGTGATTGGTGGTGACATCGGAGACGTTGAGTGGGCCGCCGACGGCATGGTGATCGCCGGCGCCGCGCTCCTGATGTTCGGCCTTGAGGAAGTAGGGGCGGACATCGTCCCAGCCCCAGCCTTCGCAACCTAACTGCCGCCAACCGTCGTAGTCGGCGTGCTGGCCGCGGATATAGAGCAGGCCGTTGATCGAGGACGATCCGCCCAGCACCTTGCCGCGCGGCCACACATGCACGCGCCCACCGGTGCCGGGATCGGGCTCGGTCGGATACAGCCAGTTGACCTTGGGGTCCTTGAGCGTTCGCGAATAGCCGACCGGCACGTGGATCATCAGGTTCGACATGAACTGAGAAAAGTTCTTGGTCGGCCGGTCGTCCCCGCCTGCTTCCAACAGCAGCACCTTGTTCGATGGATCGGCGGAAAGCCGGTTGGCCATCACGCACCCGGCCGAACCCGCCCCGACGACAATGAAGTCGACCACGATGGCCTCGGGCATGGGTGCATTCCTCCGCGCGTCGAATATGGTTATCGACGATCTTATGACGCCGCCGAACCCGCGCCGTAAAGAGCGTGACCGGTGACGACCACCTTGCCGTAGAGGAAGCCTATGACGCCGTCCGAATTCGAAACCATACTCTACTCGGTAGAGGAAGGCATCGCGACGTTGACGCTGAACCGGCCGGACAAGCTAAACGCCTTCACCACGCGGATGATGACGGAGATGATCGCCGCTTTCGACGAGACCGACCGCGACGACGCCGTCAAGGCGGTGATCGTCACCGGCGCCGGACGAGCGTTCTGCGCCGGAGCCGATCTGTCGCGCGGCGGCGCATCCTTCGATCGCGACGCCAATCCGGAGCCCGAGCGCATGGCGGTCCGCGTGGGCGGCGTCGATCGCGACGGCGGCGGCCGCGTGACCCTGCGCATCTTCGACAGCCTCAAACCGGTGATCGCGGCGGTGAACGGACCCGCCGTCGGAGTCGGCGTCACCATGCAACTGGCCATGGACATCCGTCTGGCGTCGACCTCGGCCCGTTTCGGCTTCGTGTTCGCCCGTCGGGGCATCACGCCCGAGGCGGCGTCGAGTTGGTTCCTGCCGAGACTGGTCGGGATTCAGACCGCCCTGGAGTGGTGTTACACCGGCCGCGTCTTTCCAGCCCAGGAAGCCATGGACAAGGGTCTGGTCCGCTCTTTGCACGAACCAGAGGAGCTTTTACCTGCGGCGCGGGCGTTGGCGCGCGAGATCATCGACAACACCGCGCCGGTCTCCGTCGCGCTTACACGACAGATGATCTGGCGCATGGCGGGAGCGGACCATCCGATGAGGGCGCACCAGGCGGATAGTCGCGCAATTCAGGCGCGCGGCGTTTCGGGAGACGCGCGAGAAGGTGTCGCGTCGTTTTTGGAGAAACGGCCGGCGAACTATCCCAATCTGGTGTCGAGCGATGTTCCGGACATCTGGCCACATTGGCCCGCCCACGATTTCGTTTGACAATTTCCTGATGTTTGTGTGCGCCAAAGCGGACTAAGGCTTTTTCTAGGCTCGCGGCTACATCCGAGAATCAGTAATAACCGCTTGTCAGCCGCTCCGATTCTCCATATGAGCGGGCGGATTGAAAACGAGGGCGTCCAGCCGAGTAGTCGCGCGCCCATTTTGCGAAAGACCGAAGACATGGATGACAAAGCCGACGTAATCGAGATGACGGCGGAAATCGTGGCCGCTTACGTGGAAAACAACACCATCTCCACGACGGACCTGCCCGGCTTGATCCAGAGCGTGCATCGCGCCTTGTCCGGCATCGCCACCGGCGCCGAGACCGTCGAAGTCGCGCCCAAGGAACCGGCGGTGCCCGTTCGCCGGTCCATCACTCCGGATCACCTGGTGTGCTTGGAAGACGGACGCAAGTTCAAGTCCCTCAAGCGCCACCTGCGCACCAAGTACAACATGAGCCCAGAGGATTACCGCGCGAAGTGGGGTCTGGCGAAGGATTACCCGATGGTCGCCCCGAACTACGCCAAGGCGCGTTCGGAACTTGCCAAGCAGATGGGCCTCGGCCAAGGCGGCCGTCAGGCGGCCCGCGCCACCGGCGCCAAGCGCGGCGCCCGTTCCTAGTTTATCGAAGGATTCAGGCGGCGGCCTTGGCGTCCCGCCTGATCCTCTCGACCATCGAGGCTAGGCCGTTCGAACGCTGTTGCGACAGCGCGCCCGACAGTCCGAGCCGCGCGAAGGCGGCCTCGGCGTCGAAATTCGCGATCTCTTCAGGTGACCGCCCGGAATACAGACGCAGCAGGACCGCGATCAAACCGCGGACGATGTGGGCGTCGGAGTCTCCGCGGAACTCGAGTGAATTGTCGGCTCCCGGCTCGGTGACCAGCCAGACTTGGCTGGCGCAACCGCGAACCTTGTTGGCGTCCGACCGCTCCGGCTCCGACAGCGGGGTGAGTTCGCGGCCAAGGTCGATCACATAGCGATAGCGTTCCTCCCAATCACCGAGCACTTCGAACTCGTCGACGAGTTCGCCAAGGGCGTCTTCGATAGTGTCGGGCCGCGACATGGCGGCGCCCTTGCTCACGAAGCGGAGGCCAAGGCAAGCTTAAGTGGCCGATGAACCTCTCCACCGACATCTGGGTCCATGCCCTCATCCGCCGGGTTCAACTCGAGGGCGCGGCGGCGACGGTCGTGCGCAAGGGCGACGCCACCGGCGGCGCGGTGCTGGTGCGAACCTACGATCCCCGCACCCGCGAGGCGCGGCTCTATGCGCTGGCCCAGGGCGGCGGCGGTGACAGCGTCTGGATGCAGCCCCTCGCCAACGCCGTCGAACCCGAACTCGACGCCTACGCCGAACGCGCGTCCAAGCGCGATCCGGACCTGTGGATCATCGAGATCGAGGCGTCGGACGGGAAACGCTTTCTGACCGAGGAGGTGGACTGAGTCCAATAGAGGCCTAATTCGCGGAGCGCGGGCTCTCAGCCCGCACCTTCAAAAGAGCGGGTTGGGAGCCCGCGCTCCGAAAGCTGCAACAGAGCGATCACGCGACTTCTGAGGCGGCGCGCGCGTTTGGCTCCGACATGCCGCCGATCACACCAGACGGACGCTACATCGTGGTGCGGGGCCGCCTCTGGCGGGCCGCCAACCCGAATCTCGCTCCTAACGTGAGGCAAGCCCATGTCGCGGCTTTGATGTCGGCGAGACGCGCTGTCGGTGTCGCGCTTCGATCAAGCAACACCGACGCCCTCCGTAGTGCTCGCGAAGCCGTCGACCGCGCGAAACACGCCCTTGGCGAACGCGGCGAACCCTGGTGGACCGATGGCGCGCCGGACCTCAATCGGCGAATGGCGCGGAATACCGCCTATGCCGACTGGTGGGCTGAATGGGCGGAGGATCGTTGATCTCACTGAATTCGCCTCTGCCATCGACCCAATGCGGCCGTTGATGAGATCGGCCTTTGGGCTGGCCGCCCAGACCGGGCCTGGGCGTCGGCTCTGATGCGCGGGTTGACGACCGCTCACGGGGCTGCGGGAGGAGGTTCCCCATCATCAAGCGTCCGGCCCGCTTCCGCTCCAGGCCTGGATCTGAGCGGAGACAGGATCGTCTCCACATCCGCTCTGTGCTCCACCCCCCAGGCGCACAAGGGCATCAGCGCCTGGACCAGCGTCATGCCAAAAGGCGTCACCGTATAGTCCACCACGGGCGGCAACCGCTGATGGTCGCGCCGGATCAGCACGCCCGCCGCCACCAGTTCTCGTAGTTGCTGGATGAGCACCTTCTCGCTCACGCCCACGACGCGTCGTCTCAGTTCCCCGAAGCGCCTCGGTCCCGACTGGAGGTGGAACAAGATCAGCGGCTTCCACTTGCCGCCCATTACGGCCAAGGCGACATCGAGACCGCAGGGTGGATCGTCGTTCATGGCGGGCCCTGCACTTACCTGAAGGTAGGTGCTAGCATGCGGGTGCGCATCGTTCCATATCGGTCGTCGTCACCACGGCCTGCACCGCACGCCGTGACAACGCGGACTTCTCACCCACACACCCCAACGACGCAGCATCCGGAGACCGAAATGCCAGCCGACCCAACCACCGCAACGCTGCTCGTCGACGCAACCTACCGGCTCGAACGCGATGACGTCACCGCCTTCGCCTCGCTCGCTTTGCGTATGGCGGTCGCGGCTGGCCGGCGGGACGGATGCGCCTTCCTCAAAGTGTCGCAGGACTTGGCCGACCCCGCGACCTTCCACCTGTTCGAGAGCTGGCGCGACCAGGCCGCGCTCGACGCGCACGCCGCGAGCGACGAATTTCAGACGATCATGGGGGAGGCGGCTGGCTTGAAGATCATCGATCGGGTCGTCGACGTTTACGCGGTCGATGGCGCGAAGCGGGTTGACATGCCGTCCTGACCATCGACGCGCAACATTGCGGAGAGCGGACCCGGCGCTCTTGCGAAATGGAGGATTTCGGCGACCAGCGGAACGGCCCTTCGCAGGGATTGAAGTTCCGTCCACTCTCCATCTTCGGCGACGTTCCCGACGCGGCTTCGGTAAGGTTCGCTACGTATCCGCCACGAGCGCGGCATCTCCGTCTCAGCGAGCGCCATGACCTTCGATCACGCCGGTCTGATGTTCAACCCGCTCGACGCCCCTGGCCACGAGGACTTTTCGGAGGATAACCATCGCACCCTGACAACCGCCGACGCGGCTGTGATGGTGCGAGCCACTCTTTGGCTGGGATTGTCAGCTCGCCGAGAAAACTCGGATTTCCTTCCCCTCACCCCGCCTGCCGAGGCGCGCGCTGGTCGCGGCCGTTCTGATGCAGGACGACGGCAATGACCTTGCCCCCGACATCGCGTTCGAAGGTGAGTTGGGCGTCCACGACCTTGTAGAAGAAGTGATCCTTGGCGCTGGGATAAATCGGAAAGGCGTCCTGGCCGTCGAGCCTGGCCGAAAGCTCCCCGTCCTTCAGCGTGACGACAAAATCCGCTCCTAAATTGAACCGGTAAGTCCCGACATAGTCTTCGAGCGTCGCCGGATCGAGCGCTACGGTTTTGGGCTCGCTCGGCAGGTCCGCAGCGGTCAGCCGCGTCGCGGCACGATCGCCGTTCTGATGCAGCACGAGTCCGTTCACCGCGCCCGCTCCGTCGTGGGTAAAGCTGATCTCGATGTCGGCCAGGGTTGCGAAGAACGCATCGGTAGCCCACGGATAGATCGGAAACGCGCCCTGGCCGGTTGCCTGGGCGTACAGTTTGTCGCCGACGCGGAAGACCTTGATGATGAAGCCCGGCGCCAACCGGTAGCTGCCGGCGTAGGGTTCGAGCGCCGCGTTCGGCAGGACGATCGCCTTGCGGGCGAGCGCCACCGGCCAATCAGCCAAAAGGGTGGCGAATCCTAGATCGTCGAGGCTGGCCGCCGTGTTGGCGAGTAGCACGACCCCGCGGCGACCGTCGGGGGTGAAGCCCATGAAGCTCGCATAGCCGCCCGTCATGCCGTTGTGCCAGACGACTGAGCCCTTCGGGCTGGTCAGCGTCATCCAGGCAAGCCCGATGCGGGTCTGCTGATCCAGGTCGGCGCGCGGCTGTTGCGCCATCTTCATCGCTGCGTTGAGCGGGCTCCAAACGACACCCATATTCGCCCTCAGGTAGCGGCACATGTCGCTGGCCGTGCTGCGCATCGCGCCCGCGCCGGCCAGGGCGTCCAAATCCCAAGGCTTTGAAGGCTTGCCCGTTTGGGTATGGCCGCCAGCGAGATGAGCGCGCATGGCGGCTGTTGTCGACACACCGCTCTCACTCATGCCGAGCGGACGCAGGACGCCTTGTTCGACCAAGGCGGCGTAGGTCTGGCGAGACTGCGTCGCCAGGGCGACGCCAAGCAGACCGAAGCCCAGATTGGAATATTCGTAGGCGGCGCCGGGATCGCGCGGCAGGTGGTAGCTCGCCAAAAACGCCTTCAGCTTCGTTTTGTCGTAATCTGTATAGGGATCGTCCGGATCGGCCGGCGCGAAGTTCGTCGGCATGCGCGGCAGGCCGGAATGCTGGTCGGCGAGGTCGATCAGGGTGATTGATTTGCCGTCGCGCTCCGGCAGGTTGAAGTCCGGCAGCAGGTGCGCCACAGGGTCGTCTAGCTGGACGCGACCCTTTAGCACCGCCTCGGCTAACAGCGTGGCCGTGAAGGTCTTCGTCACCGAGCCGATTTCGAACACGGTGTCGGCGTCCGGGGCTCGGCCGTCGTCGAGCTTGCCGAAGGACGAGATCTCGCAGTTGTCGGCGTCGACCACGACCATGACCGCCGCCTGATAGCGCCCCGCGGCGATGCGGTCCCGCAGCGCCTTCTCCACCCGCTCGGACATTAAACCGGCCTGGGCCGAATAAGCCGCCAGCGTGGCGACAAGCAATGCCGATGCAGAGATGAATGACCTCGGCATGCCCCCTCTTTCCCTTCTCTCTTTGCGTCATCTCGTCCGCGGATTGACGTCACAGCTCCGATAACGACCGCATTCCTGTTTGCGGTCCAACTGGGTGAACGTTCCCTTTCGCGGCAAGCGGTCGCCGGGGCGTCGGAATGAGGTCAGTCGGACCGCGTCACAGTGATTTCCGACATTCGCCCGAAACCGGCGCTGGCGGCAAGATACAGCTTTGCTGTGTATCGGATGAACAACTGCCGGCAAATTGTTGAGCGGCACTCATAAACAGGGTTCGTTTCCACCCTGAAGCGAAGTTCGCGACGTCAGCTTTGGGTGCCGCGCCCGCATCTTTGTTTGACGCGTTTGCCAATCCCCTTCTCCCCGCGCTATCGCCTCCCCGATGCCCACACTCTCTCCCGCCGCCGAGGCCGCCCGTCGGCGGACTTTCGCGATTATCAGCCATCCCGACGCCGGCAAAACCACCCTGACCGAGAACCTGCTGCTGGCCGGCGGGGCGATCCGGGCGGCGGGCGCGGTGCGGGCGCGGGGGGAGCAGCGGCGCACGCGGTCGGACTGGATGAAGATCGAGCGGGAGCGGGGCATTTCCGTCTCCGCCAGCGCCATGACGTTCGACCACGCCGGGTTGATGTTCAATCTGCTCGACACCCCGGGCCACGAGGACTTTTCGGAGGACACCTACCGCACCCTGACGGCGGCCGACGCCGCGGTGATGGTGCTGGACGCCGCGCGGGGCATCGAGCCGCAGACGCTGAAGCTGTTCGAGGTCTGCCGCCTGCGAAACATCCCGATCATCACCTTCATCAACAAGATGGACCGCGAGGCGCTCGACCCGTTCGCCCTGCTGGATGAGATCGGCTCCAAGCTCGCCCTCGATCCCGCGCCGATTTACTGGCCGGCGGGTTCCGGCTCCCGGTTCAAGGGCATGATCGACCTGCGCCACCAGAAGTTCCTGCCTTATCAGCGCCAGAGCGCGGCCCCTCCGGCGCCAGTGCCGCTGAACTCCAAGGCGTTGGACAGCTGGTTGTCGGCCGACGAACAGGAGGAGACCCGCGACGGCGCGGAGCTGGTCCAGGGCGCCTCGAAGGTGTTCGACCCCCAGAGCTTCCTTGAAGGCCATATGACGCCGGTGCTGTTCGGCTCGGCGCTGCGGCACTTCGGCGTCGACGAGTTGCTTGAAAGCCTCGGCTCCTACGCGCCGCCGCCGAAGATCGTCGAGGCCGCCCGGGCGAGCCAAGAGACCCACGTCGCGCCGGGTGACGACGAGGTCTCCGGCTTCGTGTTCAAGATCCAGGCCAACATGGACCCCAACCACCGCGACCGGATCGCCTTCGTGCGCCTGACCTCGGGCCGGTTCACGCGGGGAATGAAGCTGAAGGTCGAGAACACCGGCAAGCAGATGAGCGTCAACGCGCCGATCATGTTTTTCGCGTCCGACCGCGAGTTGGCCGAGGAGGCATTCGCCGGCGACGTCATCGGCATCCCCAACCACGGCGTGCTCCGGGTCGGCGACAGCCTTTCGCAGAGTGGAGCCTTGCGTTTCGCCGGGCTGCCGAACTTCGCGCCGGAGATTTTGCAGCGCGTGCGGGTCACCGACCCGCTCAAGGCCAAGCATCTCAAGAAGGCGTTGGAGGGTCTCGCCGAGGAAGGCGTTACCCAACTGTTCCGCCCGCAGTTCGGCGCCGATTTCATTGTCGGCGCGGTGGGACAGCTCCAGTTCGAGGTCATGGCCGACCGGCTGGGCGGCGAATACGCCCTCGACGTGGTGTTCGAACCGGCGCCGTTCGCCGAGGCGCGCTGGCTGAACGGCGCCAAGGCCGACCTCGACGATTTCGCGGGCAAGCACCGCAGCGCCATGGCGACCGACATCGACGCCCAGCCGGTGTTCCTCGCCAAATCGGCGTGGGAGATCGGCTACCTCTCGGAGCGTTTCCCCAAGGTGGCGTTCGAACGGACGCGGGAGCGTGGCTGAGGTCTATCAGCAGGCGGCGCTCTACGGCGACCCCCCGCGCACCCTCGACACATCTCCGCCTGGCGCCTTGCGGGTCTCGCCCCTGGCGGTGGACGGCGTCCGGCTCGAGGAGATCGCCGACGCCTCGATTTCCGAGATGATCGTTCTCGCTCCGCCCGCGACGATCGAGCGGCGATATGGTCTGGCCCACGCCCTTCGCATCCTGCGACCGGGCGGACGCCTGATCGCCATGGCGCCGAAGACGCGAGGCGGCGCGCGGCTCGGCGCCGAACTGGCGGACTTTGGGTGCGAGGTGGCGGAGCGCGCCAAGGCTCATCACCGCATCTGTCACTGCGCGCGGCCGGAGACCGCGGTTGCTCTCGACGAGGCGATCGCCGCCGGCGCGCCGCAAGTCGCGCCCCAGCTTGGGCTTTGGAGCCAACCGGGCCTATTCAGTTGGGACCGCCTCGATCCCGGCAGCGCTCTCCTGATCGACAGCGGCGAGCCTCTGTCGGGCTCGGGCGTGGATGTGGGCTGCGGCTACGGCGCCTTGTCGATAGCCATCCTCGGCGGCGCGGCGGTCAAAGACTTGCTGCTGGTCGATATCGACCGGCGGGCGGTCGACGCCGCGCGGCGCAACATACAAGACGCGCGCGCCCGCTTTCTCCACGCCGACGCCCGCGCGGCGCTCGCGGAGGTGAAGGACCTCGACTTCGCGGTCATCAATCCGCCGTTCCACGCCGGCGGCCGCGAGGATCGCGATCTGGGCCGCGAACTGGTCTCCGCCGCGGCCAAGGCCCTTCGGCGCGGCGGACTATGCCGCGTGGTGGCCAACGTCGCCCTGCCGTACGAGGCGGCGATGGCCGCGGATTTCGCCGTCGTCCGGCTCGTCGCCCGAGAAAACGGTTTCAAGGTGCTGGAAGGACGCCGGTGAGCAAGACGCCCACCGCGAGGCTCGATCGCCTGCTCGCGAACATGGGCTACGGCTCGCGGCGCGAAGTCCAGGCGATGATCGAAGCGGGCGTGGTCACGCTGGACGGCGAGCGAATTCGCGACGTGGGCCTGCATGTTCCTATTGGCGAGGCGCTGACGGAGCGGGTGATGGTGAAAGGCCAACCTCTCGACCCGCCGGCCCCTCTCGTCCTGATCATGAACAAGCCCCTCGGCTTGGTCTGCTCGCACCGTGAGCCTGGCAGGAGCCTCTACGAGCTGCTGCCGGCCCGCTGGCGATCTCGCGATCCCGCCCTCTCCAGCGTCGGGCGACTCGATGTCGACACCACCGGTTTGCTGCTGATCACCGATGATGGCGGTTTCCTGCACCGCGTCATCTCGCCCAGAGCGCGTGTAACGAAGCGTTATCGCGCCAAGCTCGCCCGGCCGATGACCGGGGGCGAGGCGAAGGTTTTCGCATCGGGCGCGCTGATGCTCGACGGAGAAACCACGCCACTCGCGCCCGCTGTTTTCGAGACACTGAACGACACTGAAGGCATGCTCACGATCGCTGAAGGTCGCTACCATCAGATTCGTCGTATGTTCGCCGCGGTGGGGAACCATGTCGTAGCCCTGCACCGTGATCGGATCGGCTTACTCGATCTTCCGCGTGATCTCTCATCTGGCGATTGGCGTCGCGCGGAACCTCTTGAGCTTGACTCGATCTTCCACAATGAGTGATTCGAAAAAGGGGATATAATAGTCTATACGCAAAGCCTCCGATTATACGCGAACTTGCTCTAGGAGTTCACGCGATATTTTGCCTTTGTTTCCCTCAGGTAGGGCCAATTGTCGAAAATTGTAAATTCCTCACTCAGGCTATGGACGAATGTAAATTCCACCCTTAGATGCCGCGCTGCACCAATGACGTGGCCAAGGGGAATCATCGTGAACAAGTTTGTTGTCGGCGCGGTCACCGCGCTCGCCTTCGCATCCGCCGCTCACGCGGCCAATCTCGTCCGGAACGGCGGGTTCGAGACCACGTCGGTTCCAGGGTCCTACGGATTCGGCTCGCTCGATCCCCAGGGAAACGTCGCCGCCGACTGGAGCACGACGGGCTACAATTTCATCTTTGCCCCCGGCTCCGCGGACACCACGGGCGCCCAAGGCGAATACGGCTTCCTGAGCCTGTGGGGCCCGCACAACGGGGGCGCGGCCAGCAACATGCTTCCAGCGGCCAGCCCCGACGGCGGCAATTTCGTCGGGGCGGACGGCGCTTATCAGACCGAGGCCATCACCCAGTCGATCACCGGTCTCACCGCCGGCGAGCACTACGATGTGGCCTTCGATTGGGCCGGCGCGCAGCAGTCCGGCTATACCGGCGCGACCACCGAGCGTTGGATCGTCGGTCTGGGCGCGCAATCGATCAGCACGGCGGTGGCCCACAACCCGAATCACGGCTTCACCGGCTGGATGCACGAGACCTTTGATTTCACCGCCACGGGCAGCTCCGAAACTCTGTCGTTCCTCGCCCAAGGCACGCCCGGCGGAGAGCCGCCGTTTTCGCTGCTGGACGGTGTCTCGCTCAGCGCGGTCCCCGAACCGGCCAGTTGGGCGATGATGGTCCTGGGCATCGGCGGCCTGGGCGCCATCGCCCGCCGTCGCCGACTCGTCGTTGCGTAGGCGGCCGTAGTTTTCAAGGGGACTAGCGAAAGGCCGGGGTGGCGTCAGCCCCGGCCCCTCCAGGTAGGCTCACACGATGATTGAGTATTTCGCTCAGCACCATCGGTCCCTGGCGGTCCTGGCCCAGGGTGCGAGCACCCTGGCCGCGCTCGCCTTGCTGGTGGCGATCTTCGTGCCTCTGGAACACGTCTTTTCGGTCCGCCGGGAGAAGGTCTTTTATGCCGGCTGGTCGACCAACTTCGCGTGGTACTTCGTCAACGCGCTTACGCCGATCGTCCTTTTGACGGGGCCTTCGGCGCTGATCGCCGCGGCTGTTCACGCGATACTGCCGACGTCCTTCACCGAGGCCGCGGCCGATTTGCCGCTATGGGCGCGGATGACCGGCGCCATGGTGGTGGGAGAAGTCGGCTTCTATTGGGGGCACCGTCTCAGCCACGAGATTCCACTGCTATGGCGGTTCCACGCCGTTCATCACAGCGCCGAACACATCAGCTTCCTGGTCAACGCGCGGGCTCACCCCATCGACATGGTGTTCACCCGCCTGTGCGGCCTCACGTTGCTGTATGCATCGGGGCTGGCGTCGCCGGTCGGGCCGCACCCCACGCTGATCCCGGCGGTGATCCTGTTCGTCGGCTCGATGTGGAGTTTCTTCGTCCACGCCAATGTGAAGTGGCGCCTCGGGCCGGTCGAGGAAATCCTGTCGAGCCCGTTTTTTCATCACTGGCACCACACGCGGTCGGACCACAAGGACCGAAACTACGCCTCGATGCTGCCGATCATGGACCGGGTGTTCGGCACCCACTACGCCCCGGACACGTGGCCGGAGGCCTACGGCACGGACACACCGATGCCGAACGGAGTGACGTCTCAGATGCTCGCGCCCTTCAGCGGCCGCGCCACCATGTCAGCGCCCGTCTTTCCCCCGCCGCGAACAGGGCGTTGAGCGCGGCGGCCATCGCCGCCAGCACGAAGATCGCCGCGAACATCTCCGCCGTTCTCAGCCGGTTGCCCGCTTCCAGGATGCGCCAGGCGAGGCCCTGCGCGCCGCCGGAACCGGCGACGAACTCCGCCACCACCGCGCCGATGATCGCGAGGCCCGCGGCGACCTTGTGACCTTCGAGGATAAACGGCAGCGCCGACGGCAGCCGTAGGCGGGTCAAAATCTGCCACCGCGTCGCGCCATACAGTTTGAACAGCCGTTCGAGATCGGGATCGGCCGCCGCCAGGCCCGAAGTCACTCCGGAGAAGATCGGGAAAAAGGCGACCACCGCCGCCAGGCTGACAATGGCGCGGCCGGGATGGTCGACCCCCGCCCAGATCACCACCAGCGGCGCGATGGCGACGACCGGCGTCACCTGCAACGCCACCGCCAGTGGCCGGACCGCGCGTTCCAGGGATCGGCTGACGCTGATGATCAGGGCGACGGTCGTCGCCGCCACGCTGGCCAGGACGAGCGCCTCCAGCGCCATCAGCAACGTGCGGAGCGCGGACATCGCCAATCCGGCCGCATTCGCCCAGATAGCGAGGAAGATCGCCGACGGCGGCGGCAGAAAGTAGAGCGGCACATGCAGCGCGCGACAGGCGATCTCCCACACCGCGAAGAGACCCGCGAGCAGCCACGCCGGCGCCAGCCGCGCGATCATCGCGGGTGCTGCCCATAACTACCGGCGAGGCGACGGGAGACCTCCTCGACATAGGCGCGGAACTTCGCGGAGACACGGTAGTCGCGTGGCCTCGGCATGGCCTCGTCGGTGCGCACCTCGCCCGCGAGCCGGCCCGGTCCGGCGGTGATCACGATGACCCGCGACGCCATGTAGACGGCCTCCTCCACATTGTGGGTCACGAAGACGATGGCCGGCTTCAGTCGCGCCCATTGCATGAGCACGTCGTCGGCCAGGGCGCGGCGGGTGATATCGTCCAGCGCGGCGAAGGGCTCGTCGAGCAACAGCAGGCGCGGCTCGGTGATCAACGCCCGCGCCAGCGACGTTCGCATCGCCATCCCGCCGGAGAGCTGCGCCGGCCGCGCCGCCGAGGCGTCGCCGAGACCGACATGATCCAGAGCCGTCCGCGCGCGTTCGCGGGCCTCGGCGCGCGGCACGCCGGCCAACTCCAGCGGCAGGGCGACATTGGCCGCCGCGCTCTGCCACGGCGCGAGGGTCGGGGCCTGGAACACTACCGAGGTCTCGCCGCGCACCGCCGACCGGCGAACCCGGCCCCGCGTCGGCGCCTCCAGTCCGGCTAGCAGCCGGAGGGCCGTCGACTTGCCGCATCCGGACGGACCGACAAGGGCCACCACCTCTCCCGCCTCGAGGGCGAGGTCGAACGGACCCAGGGCGCGGCCCCGCGCGCCGTACTCCACCTCGACGGCTTCGAGCGATGCGACGAGAACCGGGGGCCGTTCGGTCAAGACGCCGTGGTCTTCACGGCTTCGCCGGCAGAAATTGCAAGGTATAGGCGCGGTGGAAGTCCAGCGTCTTCGGATAAATGCCGTGGCTGGACGCCATCTGGTAAAAATCGGCCCACCGCGCGTCGGTCATCGCGCCAGGATCGGGGCCCACGATGCCCGCCGTGCGCATCTTGTCCCGCGCCTGGGCCAGGATGTCCTCGGTCATCTCGGGGTTGCTCTTCAGGATGAGCTTGTCGGCCGGACGCGGGTCGCCTTCCAGATAGGACTTCCACCCCGCGCGGGAGGCTTCGACGAAGGCGCGCACGGCGTCGGGATGCTGGGCGGCGAAGGCGTCGCCGGCCAGCACCATGCTGGCGTAGCCCGGATAGCCTTCATCGGCGAGCAGCATGACCACCGGCTTGAAGCCGGCCTGCTTTTCGATCGTATAGGGTTCGGAGGTGATGTAGCCTTCCTGCACCACCCGCTGGTCGGCGAGGAAGGGCGCGCTGTTGTCGGTGTATTTGCGCACCTGGCTGTCGCTCAGGCCATACTTCGCCTTCAGCCACACCCAGAAGGCGGTGATCGAGGCATCCGATATCAGGATCGGATGACCCTTGAGGTCGGCCAGCGTCTTCACCCCCGCGCCGGGGTGGGCCATCAGCACCTGCGGGTCCTTGTCCATGAACGCCGCCACCGCCTTCACCGGCACCTTCTCGGCGGCGAGGTTCATGACGATGAAGCTGTTGGAGCCGATGCCCATCTGCGCCGCGCCGGCGGCGACGAGCTGCGGCACGTTGGTTCCGGGGCCGCCGGGGATGACGGTGACATCGAGCCCGCGCCTGGCGTATTCGCCGTTCGCGATCGCTTCGTAATAACCGCCCTGTTCAGCCTCGGCCCGCCAGTCGGTGGCGAACTTGACGGGCAGACCGTGCGCCGTCGCTGGATGAACGGCGGGCTTGGAGCATCCGACCAGGGAGACGGCGGACACGACGGCTACGAATGCCAGCAGGCTTTTCACTCGAGGTCCCCCGAAAACACGGGGCAAAGGTTAGGCCAGCCCCTCGGCGGCGCCAAGGCTATGACGGGCCAGAGCCTCGCGGCGCATCTCGATCTCCAGCCACTCGGCCTCCGCGACGGCAAGTTCGTCCCGAGCCTGCTGCAGCGACTTCATGAGACGGTCGAATCCCCCTGGGTCCCGGCTGAAAAGGTTTGCATCGGCGAGGGCGGTTTCGGTTTTGGCGATCTCTTCGGTGAGCGCGGGCAAGCGTTTTTCGAGGGTCGTGAGGCGATGCTCATCCTTGAACGACAGCTTCGCCGGCTTCTTTGCGGCGGCGAGCGGCGGAGACTTGGAGGGTTTGAGGCGTGGAGGTTCCAGAGCTTCGAGAAAACCGGGGTTCTGAGTTTGAAAATCGGACCAGCCGCCGGGCGTCTCCACGATTCCGCCGCGACCGTTCAGGGCTATGGTCGACGTCGCCAGGCGGTCGATGAAATCGCGGTCGTGGCTGACCAGGATCAGCGTGCCCTGATAATCGGACAGCACGTCTTCCAAAAGGTCCAGCGTCTCCATGTCCAAATCGTTGGTCGGCTCGTCGAGCACCATGACGTTCGAGGGTTTGGCGAGGGCGCGCGCCAACAGCAGCCGGTTGCGTTCCCCGCCGGACAGGCTGGAGACCGGCTGCCGCAACTGGGCGTCGCGGAACAAGAAGTCCTTGGCGTAGGCGGCGACGTGGCGCGGCCGACCGCCGACCATCACCTGATCGCCGCCGAGCGGCGCCAGCGCATGGGTCAGGGTCATGGTATCCTCGAGGTCGGCGCGCGCCTGGTCGACATAGGCGATCTCCAGGTTCGATCCGAGGACCACCGACCCGGCGTCCGGTTCGATCTCTCCCAGCAGCAACTTCACCAGTGTCGTCTTTCCAGCGCCGTTCGGTCCGACGATCGCCACCCGATCGCCGCGCAGGATGCGGGTGGAGAAGCCGGAGATCAGGGTCCGGCCGCCGTACGTCTTGGTGAGGCCCTTAGCCTCGATCACCCGCTTGCCGGACGCGCCGGCCCCGGCGGCGGCGACGCTGAGTTCGCCGCGCGCGAGACTAAGTCGCTCGGCCTTTTCCGCCCGTAGTGCCACAAGACGGCGGCGGCGGCCCTCGTTCCGCGCCCGTCGGGCGGTGACGCCGTACAGCATCCAGTCATGCTCGCGCTCGATAGACTTCTGGAGCTTGCGGTCCTCCTCCGCCTCCATCGCGGCGATCTTTTCCGACCACGCCGCGAAGCCGCTGAAGGAGCCGTCCATCCGGCGCACCTTGCGGCTCTCCAGCCAGAAACACCGCGTGGTCACCCGGTCGAGAAACGCGCGGTCGTGGCTGACGATCAGCATCGCCGCCCGGCCGCGCGCCAACCGCGTCTCCAGGGTCTCGATCGCCAGGATGTCGAGGTGGTTGGTGGGCTCGTCCAGCAACAGGACGTCGGGATCCTCGGCGAACGCCCGCGCCAGCGCCGCGCGCCGCATCTCGCCGCCGGAAAGCCCCTCGGTCGACCGCGCGCTGTCGACGCCGAACGCCGCCAGCGAGGACTCCGCTTCGTGCGCCGCCGCGCCGCCGGCCGTGGCGTAGTCCAGCAGGGTCGCGCCTTCGATCCGCGGCTCCTGCGGCACATAGACGATGCTCAGGCCAGGGGTGACAGTGCGCTCGCCGCTGTCCGGCTCCGACGTCCCCGCCAGCAGGCGCAGGAGCGTCGACTTGCCCGCGCCGTTGCGTCCGACCAGGCACGCCCGCGCCCGCGCCTCCAGCCCGAGGTCGACGCCTTCGAACAGCGGTCGCGGTCCGTCGGCCAGCCTCACATCGCGCAGGGCCAGAACCGGCGGCGCCATCGTCCCTCGATTTTCCATGGGGTTGCGAACGGCGCGTCACTATCGGCGGATAGGCTCGGGGTCTAGACACCCGCCATGCCGGACGCGCCGTTCTGGGAGACGAAATCCCTCGCCCGGATGACCCGCGCCGAGTGGGAGAGCCTGTGCGACGGCTGCGGCCTATGCTGTTTGATCCGTTTCGAGGACGAGGATACCGGCAAGATCACTCCCACGCGCGTGGCCTGCCGTCTCTTCGACGGCGACACCTGCCGCTGCACCGACTACGCCGGACGCAAGGCCATCGTGCCCGACTGCATCAAGCTGACGCCGGGCAACGTCGGGGCCTTGCCGTGGATGCCGCTGAGCTGCGCCTACCGCCGCCTGCACGAGGGTCGCGGACTGCCGGCATGGCATCCGCTACGTACCGGCGATCCGGAGTCGGTGCACGAAGCCGGCGTTTCGGTCCGCGGCCAAACCATCAGCGAAGTCACCCTCGCCGATCCCGATGACGCGCTCGAGTTCTCGGCGCCCGATCTTCTCGAGGAGCGCGGCGGTGACTGGGAGCGGTGACTGGGAGCCGTGACATTTCCGCCACAGGGAGACCTTGCGTCGGCGACCGCTTGGCTTAACTGACAAGGGTTGGATTCGAGGACGTTTCTTTGGCGAAAGACCCCTATCAGGAGCTCGGCGTCGCGCGGAGCGCGAGCGCGGACGATATCCGCAAGGCGTTCCGCAAACTCGCCAAGAAACACCACCCCGATGTGAACCGCGGCAACAAGGACGCCGAGGAAAAGTTCAAGCGCCTCAGCGCCGCTTTCGACATCCTGGGAGACGAGGACAAGCGCAAGAAGTTCGACGCCGGCGAGATCGACGCCGATGGACGGGAGACCGCCGCCGCCTATGGCGGGGGTTTTGGTGGCGGCGGCTTCAGTCGCGGGCCGGGCGCTCAGGGTCCGTGGGGCGAGGCGCCGGGCGGCTTCCAATCCGCCAACTTTGAAGGGGTCGACCTCAATGACATCCTCGGCGACATGTTCGGCGGTGGCAGCCGGGGCCGAGCCCGCGGCGGCGGCTTCCAATCTCGCGGCTCGGACGTCCGCGCCACCGTCGAGATCGACCTCGAGGAGGCGATCCAGGGCGGCAAGAAGCGCATCGCCTTTTCCGATGGCCGAACGCTGGATGTCACCATCCCCAAGGGCGCGGCGGACGGACAGGTCCTGCGGCTCAAGGGCCAGGGCGCGCCGGGAAGGGCTGGTCCGGGCGACGCCCTGATCGAAATGTCGCTGCGCCCGCACCCGGTTTACCGCCGCGAGAAGGATGGTCTGGTGATGGACCTGCCCGTGTCGGTTCCCGACGCCGTGTTGGGCGGCAAGATCCAGGCGCCGACGCCGGACGGCTCGGTCACCCTGAACGTTCCCGCCGGATCGAACTCCGGCTCGACACTACGCCTGAAAGGGCGCGGCCTCGCCGACGGCCAGGGCCGGCGCGGCGATCTCCTCGCCCGGCTGGTGGTGACCCTGCCGGACAAGGCCGATCCGGAACTCGCCCAGATCGCGAAGGACTGGCGGCGCGAGCGGCCCTATACGCCGAAGCCCCGGGCCTGATGCGCCCGGCGGCCGTTCAGACGATGTTCAGCCGCCTCGGCCGATGATCGGGCGGTGAAGAATACCCTCGCCATAGTCTCGGGAGTTCTGGCGGTGGTTTCGATCCTTGCCGGCGGCGCTAACGCGGACCCTCGCCGCGACGACCGCGGCGGCGGACGCGACGCCGGTTATCATGGCGGCGCTCCCCAGGGCTATCGCGGCGGACCTCCACCTGGCTATGGCGGCGGCGCGCCGCGGCCGTCGGCTTACGGCGGCTATCGTCCACCCGAGGGTGGCGGCTATCCTGGCGGGTACCGTTATGCGCCGCCGTCGGGGACACCCTACCCCGAGGGTTATGCTCCGCAAAGGCGGGCCAACTCCCTGGGCGCGGACTGGCGCGAACAGCAGGAGGAGGCGCGCTCCGGCGTGCGGCAGGGCCAGATGGCTCCGCTCGGCAGGGTCATCCAGGGCATCGGCCGGCGGTCGGCTGGGCGCGCGCTCGACGCCGGGATCGAATACGAAGGCGGCCGGGCGGTTTATCGGGTGCGCTGGCTGATGAACAACGGCCGTCGGGTCGACTATCTCGTCGACGCCGCCACCGGCCGCGTCTTGAGCGAACATTAGGTCTGGACGGAAAGAAGAACAGCCATGCGCATACTTCTTGTCGAGGACGATCCCGATCTCTCGCGCCAACTCAAACGCGCCCTCGCCGACGCCGACTACGCCGTCGACCACGCGCCCGACGGCGAGGAGGCCCGGTTTCTCGGCGAGACCGAGCCCTACGACGCCATCGTGCTCGATCTCGGCCTGCCGAAGATCGACGGCGTCTCGGTTCTGGAAGGTTGGCGGCGCGCGGCGATGACCACGCCGGTGCTCATCCTGACCGCCCGCGGCGCCTGGAGCGAGAAGGTGGCCGGGTTCGACGCCGGCGCCGACGACTACCTCACCAAGCCGTTCCACACCGAGGAGCTGCTGGCCCGCCTCCGCGCCCTTCTTCGAAGATCGGCGGGCCACGCGACTCCCAGCCTGTCTTGCGGCGCTCTGAGGCTCGACCCTCGCGCCGCCCGCGCGTCGGTGGCCGGAGAACCGCTCCGGCTGACCTCGCTCGAATACCGCCTGTTGCACTATCTGATCATGCACCAGGGTCGGGTGATCAGCCGCACCGAACTGGTTGAGCACCTCTACGACCAGGATTTCGACCGCGACTCCAACACCATCGAAGTCTTCATCGGCCGGCTGCGCAAGAAGATCGGCCCCGACCGGGTCGAGACCGTGCGCGGCCTCGGCTACCGGCTGATCCCCCTCGCCGGAGAAGCGATGGAGCCGGCCGCGTCCTGATGCCGACCGCGCGGCGCATCGATCCGACCGCTCTGGTCAAGGATCTCGGCGCCAGCCTCAATCGTCCGTCCCTTGTCCGCAGGCTGATCGTCCTCGCGGCCGCCTGGAGTCTGGCGCTGCTGATCGTCGCCGGAGTGTCGCTGTCCGCCTTTTTCACCAATGCGGCGGTGAACCGCTTCGATGACGAACTCTCCGAAACGGTCGACGGACTGGTCGCCGGCGCCTCGTTCGAGGCTGGGCAGGTTCTGGGGCCTCAATTCAGCGACCCCACCACATTGCGCGCGTACAGCGGCGAATACTGGGAGATCGCCGGCGCGGATGGCGCCGGACTTCACGCGCTGGCGCGCTCTCGCTCTCTGTGGGACCGCGCTCTGCCGCCGCCGCCTGGAGGGGCGGCGGAAATCGCGAAAACGCCCGGCAAGTTGATCTACTACAATGCGCCCGGTCCCATTCGGCAGAGGTTGAGGATCGCCGCCTTGCAGGGTCGGCTCGCCGACTCGGCTGGACCGGTCATCTTCATGGCCGCCGAGGACCGCACGCCGATCGATCGCGACGCCGCGGCGTTCGACACCACGGTCGGCATATTTCTCCTTTTGCTGGGCGCCGGCCTCGTCGCCGCCGTCGTTATCCAGGTCAGATTCGGTCTCCAGCCTCTGTTCGCCTTGCGCCGCGAAGTGGCGCAGGTCCGCACCGGCCGATCCGAGAGGGTCACCGGCCATTATCCCAGCGAACTCGAGCCCCTCGCCGCGGAACTCAATGCCCTGGTCGCCCACAATCAGGAGGTGGTGGAACGCCAGAGGACTCACGTCGGCAATCTCGCTCACGCCCTTAAGACACCCCTGTCCGTGGTTTTGACGGAAGCACGGTCCGAACCCGGCAAGCTTTCGGAGGTCGTCACCCGGCAGGCCGAGACCATGAGCCAGCAGATCGACCATCACCTGCGCCGCGCCCGCGCGGCCGCCCGCGCCGGAGGTCAGGGCGAGCGCACCGATGTCGCGCCGGTTCTGGAGGAACTCAGCCGGACGCTGGAGCGTATCTTCCGCGACAAGGTTTCCGAGATCGACTGGCGCTGCGACGGCGCGCTGGCGTTCGCCGGCGAGCGTCAGGACTTGCTGGAGATCGCCGGCAACTTGCTGGAGAATGCGTGCAAGTGGGCGAAGGCCCGCGTTCGCATCGCCGCCGTCCCGACTCTCGACGGCCGCTTCGTCATCACCGTGGAAGACGACGGCGCCGGCCTGGCCGAAAATATGCGCGACGAAGTCCTCCGTCGCGGCGCGCGCCTCGACGAAAGTGCTCCAGGCTCCGGGCTCGGCCTGTCCATCGTCGACGAACTCGCCCGCGCCTATCGCGGATCGGTCAGGCTGGGCGCGTCCTCCATGGGCGGGCTCAAGGTCGAGGTGACCCTGCCTCGGGTGGAATAGGCGCCTCGATCCGCGCGCTTTGTTGGGATAGTCGGCTGTCGATGAATGTGCTGCCCAAGTCCAGAGCCGCGCGGCGACGCTTGACGATGATCGCCGCGATCGCGCCGGTGATCGCCCTCTCCGCCGGTCTGACGCTGTACGGCCTGCGCGGATCGATCTCCTACTTCTACACGCCAGCGCAAGCCAGGGCGGCCCATGTGCCGGCCGGCCGCTCGATCCAGCTCGGCGGCCTCGTCGAGCGCGGCAGCGTCCGCACCCTCGGCCCTGGGCGGATCGGCTTCGTGGTCGCCGACCGCATCCTCGCGACGCCCGTACAATATTCCGGCGCGCTTCCCGATCTCTTCCGCGAGGGCCAGGGGGTGGTCGCCACCGGCGCCTTCCAGCAGGGCGGCTTGTTTGTCGCCAAACAGATCCTTGCCAAGCACGACGAACGCTACATGCCCAAGGCGCTTTCCGACAGCCTCAAGGCCCAGGGCGAGTGGCGCGGCGACGGCAAGGCGCCCGCGTACGCCGCGGCGAGCGGCGGTCTATAGTATTTGACACGCCGCCGCCGGATTTAAGCTCTAAGAACGCCGCGCGACCCGGTAAAAGGCTTCACCAACCCCTCTCCCATCACGGGAGACGACTTCCTAGATAAGGGCTCCGGACCCTTGGAACGCCGGAACAGGAAACAGAACGAATGGCCGTCAATAGATCTCATGTCGCCGTCGCGGCTCTCGCGGCGGCCGCCGTCACCGCCGCCGCCATGGCCGGCGCCGGGGGACACTCCTCGGGCCTGGCGGGCAGCGGATTTGGACATCTCATCAACGCCTCGACGGAGCCGGTGCTGGCCTCCACGCCGGGCGCGCCGCTGTCCTTCGCCGACATCTTCGAGAAGGTCTCGCCGGCCGTCGTTTCGGTGAAGGTGACGTCCAAGGTCGACGTCAGCACCATGCGCCGTCAGGTCATACCCGGGTTCGAGAACTTCCCCTTCGACATCGTGCCTCGCGGTGGTGACCAGGGCGACGGCCAACCCGATCCGCGTCGGGCGCCGAAACAGATGTCGTCCGGTTCGGGCTTCTTCATTTCGACCGATGGTTACATCGTCACCAATAATCACGTCATCGATAACGCCGAAGACATCAAGGTCGTGCTCAACAACGGCAAGGAGCTGAAGGCCGTTCTGGTCGGCCGCGACGAGGGCACCGATCTGGCGGTGATCCGCGTCGAGGGCCACGATTATCCCTACGTCAGCTTCGAGAACAAGGCCAAGCCGCGCGTCGGCGACTGGGTGCTGGCGGTCGGCAACCCCTATGATCTCGGCGGCACGGCCACGGCCGGTATCGTCTCGGCCTATAACCGCGACATCGGCGAGAAGTTTGTCGACTACATCCAGATCGACGCGCCGATCAATCGCGGCAATTCCGGCGGACCGACCTTCGACACCTACGGCCGGGTGATCGGCGTCAACACCGCGATCTTCTCGCCATCGGGGGGCTCGGTCGGCATCGGCTTCGACATCCCCGCCGACGTGGCCGAGAACGTCACCAAGCAACTGATGGGCGGCCACAAGATCACCCGCGGCTACATCGGCGCGACGATCCAGGACCTCAATGACGAAATGGCGATCTCCTTCGGCCTCAGCGGCCGCAAGGGCGCGGTCGTCGCCAACCTTGTTCCGGGCGGCCCCGCGGCCAGCGCCGGGGTTCGTCCGGGCGACGTGGTCGTCGGCGTCAACGGCGCTCCGGTGAAGAACGGCAACGAGTTGACCCGTGAAGTCGCCAAGGCCCACGCCGGAGACGACATCCGCCTCGACGTCTACCGCGACGGCAAGGAACGCACGCTCACCGTTCGCTCGGGCTTGCGTCCGTCCGAGGAACAACTCGCCCAGAACGGCGGCGTTCCCGGGAGCGGCGATGAGTCGGCCGGGCCCGACGGCGCCAGCCGTCAGTCGCCGAAGTCCAGCATCCTCGGCATGTCGCTGACCCCGATCGATCCGGCGGCGCGCGAGCAGTACAGCATCGGCGCGGCGGTTCACGGCCTCCTGGTTCGTGACGTGAAGAGTTCGTCGGACGCCGGCGACAAGGGCCTCAAGCGCGGCGACGTCATCGTCCGCGCCGGAGACCGCGAAGTCGCCAGCACCAGCGACATGTCCGCCGCCCTCGGCGACTGGAAGAAGGCCGGCCGGACCAGCATCCCGCTGGCGGTCAACCGTGCCGGCGTGATCGTCTTCGTGCCGATCAAGATCGAAGGCTGAACAGCTCTTGTGGGGCGCGGGCGCCCTGCCCGCATCCTTCTTCAAGTGCGGGCAGGGTGCCCGCGCTCCGATTCGCTGTATGGTGGCCTTCTGACACGGGGGACACGCGACTCATGAACCTCCTGATCGTCGAGGACGACCTGGAAGCCGCCAAGGCGATGGTTACCGGACTGACCGAAGCCGGCCACGTCTGCCGGTCCGAAGCCGACGGCGCCATGGGCTTGGCGGCGGCGCGCGATGGCGGGTTCGATGTGCTGATCGTCGATCGCATGATGCCGCGCATGGATGGCGTCACCATGGTCGAGACCCTGCGTCGCGACGGCGACGGCACGCCCGTTCTGTTCCTCTCGGCCCTGGGCGAGATCGCCGACCGCGTAACCGGACTGAAGGCAGGGGGCGACGATTACCTCGTAAAACCCTACGCGCTGGCCGAACTGCTGGCCCGCGTCGAGGCGCTGGCCCGACGGCGGGAAACGGGATCGGTGCAGACCCTGCTGCGGGTCGGCGACCTGGAGATGGACCTGATCGGCCGGCAGGTGCGTCGATCGGGTCACGACATCGACTTGCAGCCTCGCGAGTTCCAGCTCCTGGAGTTCCTCATGCGCCACGCCGGGCAGTCGGTGACCCGGACCATGCTGCTGGAAAAGGTGTGGGAATACCATTTCGACCCGCAGACCAACGTCATCGACGTGCACATCTCCCGACTGCGCGGCAAGATCGACAAGGGCTTTGACCGGGCCATGCTGCAAACCGTGCGCGGCGCGGGCTATCGCCTGGAGGCTTAGGGCTTCGGCATGGCCGTGCGCCTGCCGCGCCTTTTCCGCACCACGCCGTTTAGGCTGACCCTGCTGTTCCTGGCGGTGTTCGCCGCTTCAGCGAGCGCTTTTCTGGCCTACATCTACGTCGCCACGGCCGGACAGGTCTACGGCAGCGCCGACGCCCGCGTGGCGCGGGAGCGCGACAGCCTCCAGGCGATCTACCAGGCACATGGGCTGACCGGCTTGAACCGGGCGGTGATCGAGCGGTCGAGCGCGGACCACCCGATGCTCTACCTGCTGATGAAACCGAGCGGCGCCCCGATCAGCGGATCGATCGGGGTCTCTCCGGTGAAGAACTTTCAGGGCTCCCAGACTTGGGCCAGCTTCACCCTCACCCAGCCCGGCGATCAGGGCGGCACCGTGCGACGGGCGGCGCGGGGGGAGGAGATCCGGCTTTCCGGCGGCGAGCGACTGTTCGTCGGCGCTGACATCGGCGAGGCGGAGTCCTACGTCCGCAAGATCATGCACGCGGTATGGGGCGCGGGGGCGCTGATCGTCCTGCTCGGCCTCGCCGGCGGGGTGCTGGTCAGCCGCAACGTCAGCCGCAGCATCGCCAGCCTTTCGGCGGTGATCGACGCGGCGCGCGGCGGCGACATGGCCGTCCGGGCGCCGGTGCGTGGCGCCGGCGACGAGTACGACGAACTGGCCGGCGGCCTCAACGACATGCTCGACCGTCTGGAGAAATCCATGGGCGGCCTGCGCCACGCCGGCGACGCCATCGCCCACGACCTGCGTTCCCCCTTGACCCGCCTGCGCGCCCGGCTGGAGGCGGCGACCATCGACGTCGAGGCGGGGCGGATCGACGCCCGCGCCGCTCTGCATCAGGCCGTGGACGACGCCGACGGCGTGTTGCGGACGTTCAACACAGTCCTGGCCATCGCGCGCCTGGAGTCCGCCGCCGACCCGCCGCCCAGCGCGCCGTTCGATCCCGGAGCCTTGGCCGAGAGCGTCGCCGACCTCTACCAGCCGCTTTGCGAAGACAAGGGCGTCGACTTCGGCATGGAGATCGCCCGCGGGTTGCAACTGACAGCGCACCGGGATTTCGCCGCGCAAGCGCTGGCGAACATTCTCGACAACGCGGTGAAATACACCCCTACCGGCGGGGCGATCATGCTCAGGGTGCGGCGCCGCTCGTCCGGCGACATCGAATTCTCGGTCACCGACACCGGTCCGGGCATTCCCGAAGGCGATCGCGGCCGGGTGGCCCAGCGCTTCGTCCGGCTGGAGAACAGCCGCAGCGAGCCCGGCGTCGGCCTTGGACTGTCCCTCGTCTCGGCGGTGGCCCGGGCGCACAACGGCGAACTCGAACTCGACGAAGGGCCCGGACGTGTCGACGGCCATGGGCCCGGCCTGCGAGTGGCCCTGGTGTTTCCGGCGACGGCCTGATGGCCGGCTCGCTCGCCGCGCAAATGGTTCCATGCGGACCAATCGTGGACGCGGCGGCGTCCGATCGGGCGCGGGAAAGATTGGAAGAGAGCGCCAAACGCGACGGCTGGCTGCCGGTTCTCGACCAGGCTTGGCCGACGCTTGCTCCCGTCTTCGCCGCGTCGCCGTATTTGGCGGGACTGTCGCGCCGGCTGCCGGACGTCCTACGCCGAGTGCTGACCGAGTCGCCCGACGACCGCCTCGCCGTGATCCTGGCCGCCGACGCGGACGACGATAGTCGCCTGCGCCGCCTGAAGAGCGAGACCCACCTTCTGACCGCCCTCGCCGACCTCGGCGGAGTTTGGGACCTCGAAGCGGTCACCGGCGCCTTAACCGACTTCGCCGACAGGGCGGTCCGCGCCGCATTCACCATCGCGGTCCGGGAAGCCGTCCAAGCCAAACGTCTGCTCGGCGCGGAGGATTGCCCGATCGGCGGTCTGTTCTGCGTCGCCATGGGCAAGCAAGGGGCGCGGGAGCTGAACTACTCCAGCGACATCGACATTTCCGTGTTCTTCGACCCCGCCGCGCTCGATCTGGCGCCTGGCGTCGAGCCGCAGAAGTTCGCGACGCGCTTCACCGACCGCATCGCCGAGATCCTTCAGCGGCGAACGGCGGATGGCTACGTCTTTCGCGTCGACCTCCGGTTGCGGCCCGACCCATCATCCACCCCCGTCGCCGTGTCCCTCCCCGTGGCGTACGGCTACTACGAGACGGTGGGTCAGAATTGGGAACGGGCGGCCTTCATCAAGGCCAGGATCGTCGCCGGCGACGAGGCGCTGGGGCAGGCCTTCCTGAACGCCCTCCAGCCGTTCATCTGGCGTCGCAACCTCGACTTCGCCGCCATTGCCGACATTCATTCGATCAAGCGGCAGATCCACACCCACAAGGTCGACGACCGGCTCACCGCCGCCGGCGCCGACCTCAAGCTCGGCCGCGGCGGCATCCGCGAGATCGAGTTCTTCGTCCAGACCCAGCAGCTCATACTGGGCGGCCGACAGACAGAGCTGCGGACGCGGGGAACGCTGGAGACGCTCCAAACCCTCGCCAACCTCGGCCACGTCGCGCGGCGCGACGCCGACGCCCTGACCGGAGCCTATCGGACGCTGCGGCGGCTGGAGCATCGCGCGCAGATGATCGCCGACGAACAGACTCACCGGCTGCCCGAGGCCAAGGCGGCGCGGAAAGCCGTCGCGGCACTGGCGGGTTATACGCGGCTGAACACGTTCGACGCCGCCGTCGGTCGCATGCTGCGGTCGGTGAACGCCATCTATGGCGCGCTGTTCGCGGGTGAGGAGGCGCTGTCGTCGATCCACGGCAGCCTGATCTTCACCGGGGTCGAGGACGATCCGGAGACGCTGGCGACCCTGTCGCGGATGGGCTTCGCCGATCCGGCGCGGGTCTCCGGCGCGATCCGGCGTTGGCATCACGGCGGCATCGCCACCACGCGGACGGAGCGCGGGCGCGAATTGTTTACGCGCCTCGCCCCGCGCCTGCTCGACGCGGTTGCGGCCAGCGGATCTCCGGACGCGGCCTTCGACCGCTTCGGCGACTTTTTTTCGGGCGTGACCGCCGGGGTCCAGCTCCAGTCGCTGTTGCTCGCGCAGCCGAAACTGCTGGAGCTGCTGGTCAGGGTGATGGCCTTCGCGCCCGGTTTCGCGCGGACGCTGTCGCGGCGGCCGGCGGCGCTCGACGCCCTGCTCGATCCGGGGTTCTTCGGCCCCGTGGACGCGGCAGCCGAGATCGCCGCGCGCCTCGACCCCGACGCGGGTTTCGAAGTCGCCATGGACCAGGCCCGGCGGCTGCGCGCGGAGGTCGCCTTTCGTATCGGCGTGCAGGTCCTCGGCGGAACGGCCGACGCGCCCGCGGCTGGCGCGGCCTTCGCCGATCTCGCCGACGCCCTGATCAGCGCCCTGGCGCGGGCATCCCTCGCCGAGGTCGAACGGACCGCGGGCGCCTTCGACGGCGATGTCGCCGTCATCGCGCTAGGCAAGTGCGGGTCCCGTGAGATGTCGGCGCGGTCCGACCTCGACCTGATGACGCTCTATCGACCTTCGCCCGGCGCGACTTCGGGGGTCAAGGGCTGGAGCGCGGAGACGTTCTACGCCCGCTTTACGCAACGCCTGGTGGCCGCCTTGTCCGCCCCAACGAAGGAGGGCGGGCTCTACGAGGTCGATCTCCAGCTTAGACCTTCGGGCACCAAGGGGCCGGTCGCGGTCAGTCTCGCGGCGTTCGAACGCTATTACGACGACGCGGCGGAGACCTGGGAGCTGCTGGCGATGACCCGAGCGCGGGTGGTGTGGGCGACGACCGCGGCGTTCGCCGGCGAGTCCGCCGCCGCGATCGAGACCGCACTGCGGCGCCCAAGATCGACCGCCGACGCCGCCAAGGACGTCAAGGAGATGCGCGAACTGATGGAGCGCGAGCGGCCGCCGTCCGGCTTCTGGGACATGAAGCTCGGTGACGGCGGTCTGGTCGACATCGAGTTCTGCGCCCAGTTCCTTCAGCTCGCCCATGCCGCCTCAGGCGGCCCGCTGCGGCAAAACACGGCGGAGGCGCTGGAGGCGCTGGCGATCACCGATCCGCCACGCGCCGGCGACATCTCCCGGCTGCTCGAAAGCTGGCGGCTCCAGCAATCGGCCTCGCAACTGCTGAAGATCGCCCTGGACGACGGCGCCGATCCGGCCGACGAGCCCCCCGCCTTCCGCGCCCTGCTGGCCAAGATCGCCGGCCGGCCGAACTTTCCGGCTCTGGTCACGGCGCTCGAACGGGCGCGGAAGGTCACGCGCGAGGTCTACACGCGGCTGCTCGGCTGACGCCGACGGAAGACGCTTCATCCGCCGTTCAAGCTGGCGGCGGGATTAAGTGGAGCGAAGTCACTTGGACGGGGTGAGGTTTGGACTCCCACGCGGACGACGAGGATCGGGCGCGGTTGAGTCTCGCCGGCGGCGGCGACGCGGCGGCGATCCGCGCCCTGGTGGCGGGCAAACTTCCCCGCGTCCTGTCTCTCGCGCGAAGGATGCTGAGCGACCAGGCGGAAGCCGAGGATGTCGCTCAGGAGGTGTTCATCAAGGCCTGGCGGTTCGCCCCGAATTGGCGGCCGGGCGAGGCCAAGTTCGACACTTGGTTGCACAGGGTGGCGCTCAACCTGTGCTACGACCGGCTGAGACGGCGCAAGTTCGTCGACCCCGGTCCGCCACCGGAGACGGCGGACGAGGGCCCGGCGCCGGACCGGGGCCTGCACGCCCGCGACGTCGGGGTTCGGGTCGACCGGGCGCTCGCGGCCCTGCCGGACCGTCAGCGCGAGGCGATCGTGCTCTGCCACTATCAGGAACTCGGCAATATCGAGGCGGCCAAGGTCCTGGAGATCAGCGTCGAGGCGCTGGAAAGCCTGCTCGGACGGGCACGCCGCGCGCTTCGCGCCGCGCTCGCCGATCTGAAGGCAGGTGATTGAAGAGTGAATGTCATCACGTTGAACCTTTTACGTTTTCAGGAACTGGCGGACGCCTACGGCGCGGACATCGACCGCTGGCCGCCGTTGGACCGCGTGGGCGCTTCGGCTCTGATCGCGGTCGATCCGGAGAGCGCCGGGCCGATCCTCGCTCGGGCCTCCGAACTGGACGGATGGCTGGACGCATCGCTCGATCCCCCGCCCGCCTCTTGGCTGATCGAAGCGATCATCGCTTCCGCGCCGCGTCCGCGCCTGATGGGGTCGCGGCGGCGATGGGGTATCGGACTGGGCGCCGGCTTGGCCGCCGCCAGCGTCGCGGGCGTCCTGGCCGGATCGGCCGCGGCGCCGATCGCGGCGTCCCGCCTCCATGGCCAGCCCGTCGACACCGCCAGCGAGGCGGCGCGCTGGCTGGGCGAGCCCGGCGACATGGCGGAGGGATGATGCGCGGGCGCGGCCTCCTCATCGCCCTCATCCTGTCGCTGGCGGCCAACCTGTTCCTGGTTTCGGCCGGCGCGTCGATCTATTGGCTCGGCCGGCCGGTCTCGAGGCCTCAGACCCAGGCGCTGAAGCGGGCGACCGCCGCTCTTCCGGAGGCCGACCGCGAGCCGTTCGTCGCCATGCTGCGCGCCCACGGCGCCGAAATCCGCCCGGACAACCGCCGCGCCCGCGCCCTGCGCGAGCGTGCCTGGAGCGCGCTCGCCGCCGACAGCGAGCCGGCCGACACGATCAAGCAGCAGCTCGCCGAAGCCCGCGCCCTCAACCAAGCCAGCCGCACCATCGTCGAGAACGCGGTCGTCGACTATGGCCTCGCGATGCAGCCAGCCGGCCGCGAGGCGCTCGGCCAAGCGCTGAGGCCATCGTTGCCGTCACGCAAGCCGCGCTAGGGTGGCGGGGTCCGCCTCGCCCGCGAAGAAGGCGGTGAGACAGCGGTCGAAGGGTTCCGGCTTCGCGGCGGCGCGGCTGAACAGCGTCATGGAGGATCGAAGCTTGGTGGCGTCGATCGATCCCAGAATCGCAACGGCCGTCAGGTCGGAATGACCGAGGATCGCTTCAACGCACGCGACCAGGCGCGGCCCGAGGACGGGGTGCGCCAGGTAGGCGCGGGCTTCGGCGAGAGAGGCGACGGCGTAGCGCCGGGACATCTCGCTCAGGCCCAGGCCAGCGACTTGCGGAAAGACGAACCACATCCAGTGGCTTCGCTTCCGCCCGGCCTGGAGTTCCGCGAGGGCGGTGTCGTAAACACCGGCCTGGGCGCGGACGAACCGTTCGAGGTCGTGGGGGTCGCTCAAACGCGCGCCTTGTCGGCGAGTTCGAGGACGTTCTTCGACACGCCGTCGCTGCCGGCGATGCGGTCGAGTTCCGCCCGCATCAGGGCGCCAAGCTCCGGCGTGTAGCGCGCCCATCCGGCGAGGGGGTCGATCATCCTGGCGGCGGCCACCGGGTTGAAGCCGTCGATCATCAGGATCTGGTCGGCGAGGAAACGGTAGCCGGCCCCGCTCTGGTCGTGGAACCGCGCCGGATTGCCGGCGGCGAACGCGCCGACCAGGCTACGCATCCGGTTCGGATTACGCGCGTCGTAGTCCGGATGCGCGGTCAGGCCAAGAACGCGGCCGAGCGCCCCGCCCGACGGATCGCGCGCCTGGATCGCGAACCACTTGTCGATCACCAGGGGCTCGGCCTTCCAGCGCTCATGGAACGCGTCCAGCGCGGCCTGAGCCGGCTCGCCGCCGATCTGCATCAGGGCGCCGAGGCCGCCGATGGCGTCGGTCATGTTGGCGGCGGCTTCGTAGTGGCCCCGCGCCCGCTCGGCGTTGAGCGCGCTCGGGTCGGCGACCAGCATGTCGATGGCGGCGTTGCGCAGGGCGCGGCGTCCCGCCGCCTCGGCGGAGACGGAGAACTCGCCGGCCTCCTGGAGGGCGCCATGCAGACCGCGCAACCTCTCGGCCAAATGCACCGCCAGCCGGAGGCGAAGGGCGTCGCGAGCCGCGTGGATCGCGGTCGGATCGGCGGCCGTCTCGGCGAGCGCCAGGTCCGACTCGGACGGCAGCGCAAGGAGCAGGGCCTTGAAAGCGTGCGACGCCGACTGGTCGTCGAGCGCCCGGCCCATGGCTTCGGCGAAACGCTCCTCGCCGACCTCGTCGGGCCGTCCGGCGGCTCTGGCGAGGATCAGGTCCCGCGCCAGCCCCTGCCCCGCCTCCCAGCGATTGAACAGGTCGGTATCGGAGGCGAGCAGGACATAGGCGTCCTGGACCGGCGCGTCGGTGGTCAGCACCACCGGGGCCGAGAACCCGCGCAGGGCCGACAGCACCGGCAAGCGGTCGATCCCCTCCAGCCGGAGCCGCTGCTCGGCTTGATCGAGCACCACGACCTCGGTCTCCCGCATCTCCCGGCCATCTTCGTCGAGAACCCCGAAGGCGATCGGGATCGGCAGGGCCGCCTTGTTCGGCTGGCCGGGCGTCGGCGCGGTGGACTGGCGCAAGGTCAGGTCGAGCGCGCGGGCGCTCTCGTCCCACAGGGCGTCGATCGACACCGCGGGGGTGCCGGCCTGTTGGTACCAGCGGAAGAAGGCGTCGAGGTTCCCGCCCGACGCTTCGGCGAAGCAGGCGATGAAAGCCTCGACCGTGGTCGCCTGGCCGTCCCAACGCTGGAAGTAGAGATCGCAGCCGCGACGGAACGCCTCGTCGCCGACGATGATCTTCAGCATGCGGATCAGCTCCGCGCCCTTCTCGTAGATCGTCGCGGTGTAGAAGTTGTCGATCTTCAGATAGCTCGCCGGCCGCACCGGATGAGCGATCGGGCCGCCGTCCTCGGCGAACTGCCGCGCCCGCAGAGCGCGGACCTCCTTGATGCGCTGCACCGCCTCGCCACGCATGTCGGCGGAGAAGCCCTGATCGCGGAAGACGGTGAACCCCTCCTTCAGGCAGAGCTGGAACCAGTCGCGGCAGGTGATCCGGTTGCCGGTCCAGTTGTGAAAATATTCGTGAGCGACCACCGACTCGATGCGCTCAAAATCCATATCGGTCGCCGTCTCGGGGTCGGCCAGCAGCAGCGACGAATTGAAAATGTTGAGGCCCTTGTTCTCCATCGCCCCGAAGTTGAAGTCGCGCACCGCGACGATCATAAACAGGTCGAGGTCGTACTCGCGGCCATAGGTCTCCTCGTCCCACCTCATCGCCCGTTGCAGCGAGTCGAGGGCGTAGGCGGCGCGGGGCGCCATGCCCGGATCGACGAACACCTTCAACGCGACCTCGCGCCCGCTCATGGTGATGAACGACCCCTCGAGCACGTCCAGCTCGCCGGCGACCAGAGCGAAGAGGTAGGCCGGCTTGGGGAACGGATCGTTCCATTCGGCGAAATGCCGGTTGTCCGGCAGGTCGCCCGAAGCGGTCAGGTTGCCGTTGGACAGCAGGTGGGGATAGCCGGCGTCGGCCTCGATGCGCACCGTGAACTTCGCCAGCACGTCCGGCCGGTCGGGATACCAGGTGATCCGCCGGAAACCCTCCGCCTCGCACTGGGTGCAGAACCGCCCGCCGGAAATGTACAGGCCGATCAGCGCGCTGTTGGCGGCGGGGTCGATCTCGACCTCGGTTTCGAGGGTGAACGCCTCCGGGACGACGTGGATCGTCAGGCCCTCGCCGTCAATGGCGTATTCGGCGCTGTCCAGCGCGCGCCCGTCGATGGCCAGGGAGATCGGTTTCAGCCCCTCGCCGTCCAGCCGTAGCGGCTCGGCATGGTCGCCGTTGCGGCGAATCGCGAGTCTCGCTCTCACCCGGGTCGCGGCCGGAGCGAGGTCGAACGCGAGCCGCACCTCATCGACGAAGTAGGCGGGGGGTCGGTAATCGGTCAGCCGGACGGGCTGGGGAATGTCGGTGCGCATGGGGACGGTCTAACCGCCCGGCCGGCCCGGCGCCACCTCGGCGCCTTGGCGGCTCCCCTCCCTCCCCTTCATGGACTACGGCATTCACACATCTTGCCGGATGAGGTGCTTGTCATCCCCGACGAAGCCGCGCGAAGCGGCAAAGATCGGGGATGTAGCGATGCGCCTCGGGTCGCGGCCGGGCGGCCGCAAGCCGAACCGGCCGAACGTTTGGGATCTGACGCGCCGCGGCTTGGCTTGCCGCATTGGAGACCCGGCGGGCGTGTCTCCGGCTCGCCGCCGCGCGGCGTCCGGAGCGGACCTGGGCAACGTCGGCGTCTCCGATCTTGCCGCTTCGCGGCTGCGTCGGGGATGACAAGCACTTCAGCGGGTAAAACGTGTGGATCCGAGAGCCCCTTCATGGGGAGGGTCGACTCGGGCGTAAGCCTGAGCGGGGTGGCGCAGTCTGGTTTGTCGGTGGGGAGGTTGGGATCGACACCGAAGTTTTTGGGGTGAAGCTCACGTCCCCACCCGGACTTCGCCGCGCTTCGTCTCGACCCTCCCCATGAAGGGCGGGGAGGAGTCCACGACTTCCGGCGCGAACCCATCGTCGTCCAAGCGGCTCTCGTCAGGGCCGAGGCCGAGGTCCGCGCGGATCGCCGCGACGGCCTCTTCGAACGCGCCATCTTTGAAATCCTCGAACGGGTCGCGTTCCGTGAGATTTTCTCGCGCTGGACGGAGCGAGTCCGCGATCTCGCCGCTCCGCGCCGGCTCGCAAGGCCGCCGGACAGGGGGCGCGATTTGGAAGCCCAACGTCCAGCCCGCCGGCAACCTCCCCTTGCGCAGCGCAAGGATCTGCGCATCGACCCGCGCCTCCAGCGCCAGGGTGAGCCGTATTGAGCGCGAGACGGTGGCGAAGGGCCGGGTGGGATCGCCACCGTTGTCCTCGTTGATCGCCGCCATCGCCGCCGCCCTGTGACGGCTGATCTGTTCGGCCAGCTCCATGCCGATCTCTGACAACCGCTCCAGCATCGCCCGCCGACGCTCCGCGTGGGCGAGCGCTTCGGCGAGGTCGGGGTCGGGGGCGTCTGCTGGAGAGGGAGGTATGGCGGACATGAGAAAAGTCTATTGCACTTTGCAATGGACGTCAAGCGGCTGTGCGCAGCCTTCGGAGTCGCGCCGATGCATTTTCCGCAAAATCGGCGTAGTCGATTCTTTGACGTTCAGCCTCCGCTCAACACATCCTACGCGCCGAGCACCCGGCGCAGCGAGGCCTCGATCTCACCGCCGCAATAGGTGTCGCCGTAGTCGCGGCGCGCCTTGGCGGCCAGTTCGGCCAGCGGCGGCAGGTCGGCGATCCGTCGCGCTAAGGCCGCCGTCATGGGCGCGGCCTCCTTCAGGATCGCGTTCAGCTTTTCGAACCGCTCCGTCATCGTCGACCACAGCGTCGCGGTGACGACGTCGGCGATGCCCGGCGCCTCGCCGCCCAACACGAAGCCGGCATCGGCGGTCAGGCCGTGGCGGCGACCCGTCTCCTCCCAGAGCGACATCCACGTCTTCAGGCGAGGAACGAAGTCCCGCCAGAGCTCATCGGTCCACATCCGGCGGCCGCCATCCAGGGTGATCTCGTCGATCACGTCGTTGGCGTCGTTTGCGATTTTGATGGTGATGGCGCGAAGCGCGGGCGTCGCGGGCATGAGGTCCAGCGTCTCGCCGAGATAGAGGATGATGGCCGGCATTTGGGCGATGGCGACATCCGCCCTTCTGTCGATCAGCATGGGAGGGCCCTTGAACGGGATCGGCATGTCCCGGGCCGCGCCGCCCATCAGCTTCGAGATCCGATCGTCGCCAGCCTCGATCCAGGTCCTGCCGGCATGGGCCAGAACGGCGCGCACGAACTGCCCTCGGAACGGTACGGACCAGTAGAAGAGTTCATAGTCCGGCATTTTGAAGGTCCGGGTTGATCAAGGCCGTCGCGATCCGGCGGGCTCCGCGCCTCGAGCGGTCGGCTACATCCACAATAGGGAGCTGTCGCGACGCGCCAAGCCCGATCTCCGCTTCCCTAAAGATTGCCGACCTCGGAAACTTGGATCACTATCCCCCAGCTAACCGACGATAAGCCGGAGGAAATGACATGGACGGTTCTGTCGACATCACCCACGAGGCGCGCGCCGCGATCATGGCCGCGCCGATCGGGACGCTGAACCCCGCCCAGCCGGATTTGTTCGTCAGCGACGGTTTCTGGCCGATCTTCGAGCGGCTGCGCCGGGAAGACCCGGTCCACCTCACCGAGGAGAGCGACTACGGCCGGTTCTGGTCGATCACCACCTGGAACGACATCATGGCGGTGGACACCGACCACGACGCCTTCTCGTCGGCCGATGGCATCGTGCTACCGACCCTGGAAGGCGAGGCCCAGGCCAAGAGCCGGCCGACGCGTCCGAGCTTCATCGCCATGGACCCGCCGAAACACGACGTGCAGCGCAAGACGGTGAGCCCGGCGGTGGCGCCGTCGAACCTCGCGGCCATGGCGCCGGTCATCCGCGAGCGCGCCGGCGAGATCCTCGACGGCCTGCCGATCGGGGTGGAATTCGACTGGGTCGATCTGGTCTCGAAAGAGCTGACGGCGATGACGCTGGCCACGCTGTTCGACTTCCCGCAGGACGATCGGCGCTTGCTGACCCACTGGTCGGACATGTTCACCAACGCGCCCGGCCATGGTCCGGCGAAGAGCTGGGAGCACAAGCGGGCCGAGGCCGACGCCTGTTTCGGCCGGTTCACGCAGATGTGGAACGAGCGGGTCAACGCCCCGCCGGCCGGCGACCTGGTCTCGATGATGGCGCACGGCGCCGAGACGCGCGGCATGGACATGCTGGAATACAACGGCAACGTCGTGCTGCTGATCATCGGCGGCAACGACACCACGCGCAACACCATCAGCGGCTCGGTCTACGCGCTCAACAAGAACCCCGGACAGTACCGCAAGCTGCGCGAGAACCCGGACCTGATCACCTCGATGGTCTCGGAGACCATCCGCTGGCAGACGCCGCTGGCCCATATGCGCCGCACGGCGACGCGCGACCTGGAGTTCGGCGGCAAGACCATCGGCAAGGGCGACAAGGTGGTGATGTGGTACGTCTCCGGCAATCGCGACGAAAGCGTGCTGCACGACCCCGACGCCTTCATCATCGACCGACCCCGTCCCCGCCAGCACATGTCGTTCGGGTTCGGCATCCACCGCTGCGTCGGCAACCGCCTCGCCGAGCTTCAGCTCACCATCATCTGGGAAGAGATCATGAAGCGCTTTCCGGTGATCGAACTGGTGGCCGAACCGACGCGGACGCACTCGGTCTTCGTCAAGGGATACGAGACCCTGCCGGTGGTGATTCCCGCGAGGGCGTGAGACCTCGGGGCGCCCTCTCGTCGGTGAATCCTGGAGCGGAAGCGAGCGCGACCGCCCAACATTTGTCCTGTTCCGATCGAGGCGGAAGATCGTTAAATCCACCGCGATCACCGCCTTCCCTCATGACTATAATTATAAGCCAGTACCGGTGGATGTCATGAAACGTCAGGCAGATCGGCAATCCGTCGCAGAGAGTTTGATGTCGCGGATCATCAGCCGACTTATACCCGGCCTTGTCACGCAGAAATCAAGCCTCTTCATCAGTATGACACGGGTCAGCGATCGAGACCACAGTGAAGACATAGAAGTAATGTCGGATTTTCCACTCTTGTCACTAATCTGACGTCGATATCAACTCTTTCGCGATGCGCGATTTTGAGGTTGTGTGCGGAATCTGTTCGTGGTTTGGTGGGAACGGGACACTGAGACCCTTTCCCTTGGAGGCTAAATTGACTCACAACTTGATTTTGAAGGCCGCGATGACCGCGGGCGCGGCCTTGCTGGTGTGCGGCGCCGCGTCGGCTTCGCCGCTCAACGGCTACGTTTATGAGAACGACACCAGCAACAGCGCCGCGACCGACTTTTCGGGCGTGACACCGGACGCGACGTTCACCCCGACCAACATCAACTACACCTCGGGCGCGCTTTACACCATCGGCGAGTTCCTCGGCGCGGACGCGGCGTCGCTTTCCACCCCGATCGGCGGCGACACGCTGTTCGACACTCACATCACCATCACCGGCACACTCGGTCTGCAAGCCGGAAACAACTCCTTCGTGCTTGGTCATGACGACGGTGTTGTGCTCGACGTCGTGGGCTTCGGCACCGTCCTGAACGATCCCGGTCCGACGAGCTTCAACAACACGCCTTTCAACGTGTTCAACCCCGGACCCGCGGGAAATTTCGGGTTTACCCTGAATTATAACGAGTGCTGCGGCGCGCCGGCCGACCTGTTGTTCACGGTGAACAACGTTTCCCCGGGCGTTCCGGAACCGGCGACCTGGGCGTTGATGCTAACCGGCTTCGGTCTCGCGGGCGCTTCTCTTCGCCGCCGCAACGCGGCCGCCGCGGAAGCCTGACTTCTATCTTCGCCGAACACGTTGGCGCCGCCGGAAATTTCCGGCGGCGCTTTCGTATGTCGGTTGAAGTTCTTGAATCGGATTTCGCCTAGAGCGACTCCGACATTCGCCGTGCGAATCAGGCGACGACGGAACGCGTCCGGCGGTTGGCCCGGAACGCGCCACCCATGCCCGCGAAGCCGATCAGCATGAGGGCCCAGCTCGCCGGTTCGGGAACCACGCCGGCGACGCTCGCGACCTCGAAGGCGTTGGTGCTCGAGACGAAGGTCGCGCTGTCGACCGGCTTGGCGAAGGTGAAGACGAAGCGGCCGTTGGTATTGGCGGCTGTCTGGTTGCCGTCGGCCGCTCCGGAAATGGAGCCCAGAGCGGAGCCGGTGTAGCTGGCCGCGCCAAGACCGCCGAAGGACAGGGTGTTGTAGGTGTCGAGCGATCCCACATAGACGCTGACTTCCGTGGTCGGCGCGAAGGTCAAGGTCGCCGACCCGCCGCCCGGAACGCTGAGGTACTGATCGGTGTCGAACGTCGACGCGCTATAAGCCGGCGCCGCCGTGACCCCACCGGCCGAGCCGGTGACGAGATTGCCGCCCGTCAGTCCGGCGGAGGTGCTGAAGTCAGTAATCAGGGATTCGCCGGTCGGCAGCGCCGTTCCGTAACTGATGAAACTCACGCCCGCCTGCGCGGATAGCGGCGCGATAAAGGAAATGAGGGCGGCGGTGGCGACCCCGGCAAGTATTTTAGACGATTGCAATTTGAACTCCCACGTTGGCGTAGGCTAACTCTCAATGAATTAGCTTTCGTGGCCACTCTACGCACAGTTTCGCCACAAGTTCACTGACATTGTGACGGATTCACAATATTTAACCTGGAATTTTCAATCTTTCACCTTTTGACTGTGATTTTATACATCACATTTTACGTAGACGTCGGCGCCGAGCGGCCGGCGACGAAGGCGCCGGCGGTCGAGTTGGATCGCCTTCCCCACGGTCATGCTTCCCCCCGCGAAAATCCCCGCTATCGTGGATGTCCAACGACAAGGCTCACCATCGGGACGAGGCGCGCGGCATGGATTTCGATTTCTCCGAGGATCAGAAGTTCCTCAAGACCGAGGCGCGGAAGTTCCCTCGACGCGCGTTGCCCGATTTCGGTGGTGCGCGGCGTGCTCGACGATGCGTCCAGGCCGTATGACGCCGGCCTGTGGAAATCCGTCGCCGAACAGGGCTGGCTCGGCGCGGCGATCCCCGAGGAGCATGGCGGCCTCGGCCTCGGCGGCGCGGAACTCTGCGTCATCGCCGAGGAACTCGGCCGGTCCCTGGCGCCGATCCCCTTCGCCTCCACGGTGTATTTCGTGGCCGAGGCGATCATGCTCGCAGGTTCGGACGCCCAGAAGGCAAGGTGGCTGCCGAAGATCGCCGCCGGCGACGTCATCGGCTGTTTCGCGACGTCGGAACGGGCGGGAGCGCTGACCGAGTCGCAGATCCAGGCGGCGGTGTCTGGCGGCAAGCTGAGCGGGACCAAACTTCCCGTCACCGACGGCGACGCGGCCGACGTCGCCATCGTGCTGGCGCGGGAAGCCGGCCAGGTCGGCCTCTACCTTGTGGAGCTCGGCGGCGAGAGCGTGGCGCGCGAGACGCTGCGGACGCTCGACCCGACCCGCTCGGTGGCCAGGCTGAACTTCACCGGCGCGCCCGCCGAGCGCCTCGGCGACGCCGGCGAGGGCATGGCGACGACCGAGGCCGTGCTGGACCGCGCCGCCGTCTATCTAGCCTTCGAACAGGTCGGCGGGGCCGACCGCTGCCTGGAGATGGCCAAGTCCTACGCCCTCGAGCGCTACGCCTTCGGCCGGGTGATCGGCAGCTATCAGGCGATCAAGCACAAGCTCGCCGACATGTACATCAAGACCGAACTGGCGCGCTCCAACGCCTATTACGGCGCCTGGGCGCTCGGTGAAGGCGGCACGGATCTGAAGATCGCCGCGGCGTCGGCGCGCGTCGCCGCCACCGAAGCCTATTGGTTCGCGGCGAAGGAGAGTCTGCAGACCCACGGCGGCATGGGCTACACCTGGGAAGTCGACTGCCATCTCTACTACCGCCGCTCGCAGCAGCTCGGACTCGTCGCCGGCGGGGCGAAGGCGTGGAAGGAGCGGCTGGTCAGCCAACTCGAACGCCGCAACGCGGCTTGAAACAAACCCGTAGCGCGGGCGTCCTCACCCGCATCTTGCAAAAAAGCGGGCGAGGACGCCCGCGCTACGAAGACGAAGAAGGACGAGACACCATGGACTTCAACGACACCGCCGAAGAAGCAGCCTATCGCGCCCAGGTGAAATCCTGGCTGTCGGCGAGAACGCGCCGAAGACCCGGCGCGGCGATGCCACGCACGAGCGAGAAGCCGAGACGGGCTTGAGGCATCCAAGGCCTGGCAGAAGCAAGAAGGCCGAGGCCGGCTACGCCGCGATCACCTGGCCGACCGAATGGGGCGGCCCAGGGCGGCAAGACCTGGCAGAACATGATCTTCAGCCAGGAGGAGGCCAAGGCGGCCCCAGGGCCTGTCCGGTCCCGTTCTCCATCGGCCTCGGCATGTGCATCCCCACGGTGATGACCGCCGGAAACGACGCGGACAAGGCGCGCTTCGTCGGCCCCGCGGTGAGGGGCGAGGAGGTCTGGTGCCAGTTGTTCAGTGAGCCCTCCGGCGGCTCGGACGCCGCCGCCGCGCGGACGATGGCGGTCCGCCAAGGCGACGAGTGGGTGATCAACGGCCAGAAGGTATGGACCAGCGGCGCGCACTATTCCGATTTCGGCCTGCTGCTGGCGCGGACCGACCGCGACGTGCCCAAGCACAAGGGCCTGACCATGTTTTGGATCGACATGCGCGATCCGGCGGTGGAGGTGCGGCCGATCCATCAGATGTCGGGCGCTTCAAACTTCAACGAGGTCTACTTCACCGACCTGCGCATCAAGGACTCCCAGCGTGTCGGGGCGGTGGGCGACGGCTGGAAGGTGGCGATCGTCACCCTGATGAACGAGCGCCTCTCCGTCGGCGGCGGCGCCGGCGGCTCCAACACTGGTCAGGTGATGAAGCTGGCCGAAGGCATCCAGACCCTGGCCGGTCCCGCGTCCAAAGACTCCGGCCTACGCGAGAAGATCGCCGACTGGTTCGTTCAGGCCGAGGGCCTGAAATACACCACCTATCGGACGATGACCGCTCTTTCGCGCGGCCAGACGCCCGGTCCGGAAAACTCCATCGCCAAGATCGTGGCGGCGGGCGTCATGCAGGACATGGCCAACGCCGCGATGGACCTCGAGGACCAGTTCGGCATCCTGACCGGCGAGCAGGCTCCGCTCGCCGGCGCCTTCCAGAACGCCTTGATGGGCGCGCCGGGCCTGCGCATCGCCGGCGGCACCGACGAGATCCTGCGCAACATCATCGCCGAGCGGGTGCTGGGCATGCCGCAGGACATCCGGCTCGACAAGGACGTCGCGTTCAAGGACATCCCGACGGGGCGGTGAGCTTCTTCAAATCCCGGGAACAACATGACCGCCGAACTGACGATGCTGGTTTACGCCACCCTCCTGCTCATCATCCTGGTGGGTATTCAGGGAGCCGCGGCGACGCGGCAGTTCGGTTTCGTCGATCTGGCCGGCAACCGCGACCACGTGCCGCCGCCCAGCGGGTTCGCCGGACGGGCCAAGCGGACGGTGGACAACCACCGCGAGGGGCTGACGATGTTCGCGCCGGTGGTGCTGGTGGCGGCCATCGCGCACATCTCCAGCCAGCGGACGGTGATCGGCGCGGAGATGTTCTTCTGGTCGCGCCTCGTCCACGCCGCCTGCTACCTGATCGGCATCCCCTATGTGCGCACCGTCGCCTTCGTCGTCGGACTGGTGGGGACGCTGATGGTGCTGGCGGCGACTCTGGGGCTGGCTTAGGCCGCCGCTCTCAGCGCGGTGCGCCAGGGCGCGCTATTCCACTTCGGATAGCGCGCCTCGGTTCGCCGGATGGTCTCCTCGGTCCAGAACGGATCGCCGGGACGCTGCACGCCGAAGGCGGCGAGCTGGTCGACCGAGGCGTGTTCGAACACCACATGCCACGGACGGAAGCCATAGTACGGCCAGGCGTAGCGGTTGACCGCCGGCACGTCGGCCCGGTGGTAGCTCGCCATCACCGCGAAGCGCCGGCCCTTGGAGGCGGTCAGGTTGGTGCCGCGGTGCCAGACGTCGATGGTATACGGGAAGATGGTGCCCGCCGGCCCGGCGCTGGAGCGCGCCTTCGCCGCCAGCTTGTCCTGTAGGTCGGCGGCGCCCCGGCGGGTCAGCGACACCTCCGGTCCGGCGAGCGGCAGCGAGTCCTGGCGGCTGACGAAGTGGGCCGGGCCGTGGCCCTCGGTCACGTCGGTGAAGTAGCACAGGGTGGTGACGCTGTTGAACCGGGCATCCTCCGAAGGCGCAGTCAGGGTGTGGTTGCCATAGTCGGTATGAAAGTCCTGGTCGTAGTCGGCGTCGCCGGTGAATTTCGCCCACACCTCGGCTTGGTAAAGCAGGATGTCCTGGGTTCCGAGCAGGGTGCGGGCGAGGCTCATCAGCGCCGGATGGACGGCGATGAGGTTGAGCGCCGGCGAGCAGTCGAACGGGACGGTGTCGTTGAGATCGGCCTGGTGGCGATTGAAGCGTCCGATCTCGCCCGGCTTCTTGAAGTCCTTGGGTGTCTCCGCCCCTTCGGTGCGGCCGAAGACGGATTCGAAGTCGGCGACGACGGCGGCGCATTCTTCCGGAGTAAAGAAGCTCTCGATCACCGCGCCGCCATCCCGGCGCCACGCATCGACGTGTTGAGCGGTGAAGCGTTCGGTCATGATGCAACGGCCTCTTTCCAGCGTTTCCTCGACGGCTATTGACCGCCAGCCGCGCCTCCGGTCAACGGTTCGGCGATGGCTCTCGATCACGAAACCTACCGCGCTCTTGGATTGGACACCTTGGCGCCGACATCGGTAAACGGGCGCGACCGTTCCGACTTCACGGTTTCGCTGAACGCCCCAGGGGACGCGAACTACAATCCCTGCCCGGAGGCCTATCCCGGGCCGGAGATCCCACGCGGCGAGGTGAAGAGTTACAAGGACTGGAACGGAAGCAAAGTCTTCCTGGACACGCTCCGCGACGTGCGGGTCTACACCCCCGCCGGCTTCGATCGGTCGACGCCGGCGAGGCTGATCGTGTTCAACGACGGGAACTTCTACATGCCGAGGAATGGCGCCGTCAGAGCGATCCAGGTTCTCGACAGCCTGCACGCCGCGGGAACCATTCAGCCGACGGTCGCGGTGTTCGTCGATCCGGGCCGTCCGGCGGGCTCCGAACGGGTCGATCCGGCCGCCATGGCGCAGCGTAGCCTAGAGTACGACTCGGTTACATCCGCTTACGGACGGTTTCTGATCGACGAGTTGCTGCCGTTCGTCGAACAGACCGAGGGGCTGACATTCACCGATGACCCGGCGCGCCGCACGGTGTGCGGCATCAGCAGCGGCGGCATCTGCGCGTTCACCACGGCCTGGTGGTTCCCAGAACAGTTCGGCCGGGTGCTGAGCCACTGCGGGTCTTTCGTGAACATCCGCGGCGGCCACAACCTCGCCTTCGCCGTGCGCGCCACGCCGCGCAAGCCCATTCGCGTATTCCTGCAGAGCGGCGAGGCTGACGCCAGCTACATCACTGGCGACTGGCCTCTCGCCAACCAGACCATGGCCAGCGCGCTGGCCTTCGCCCGATACGACCACCGCTTCGTCTTCGGGATCGGTGGCCACAGCCTGCGCCACGGAGGCGCGATATTCGCCGACTCCCTGCGCTGGCTATGGCGCGAAGACAGCGACCCGGAGACGACCTCATGATCAACACCGCCCTTCGCCAATGGCGCGCCGGCGAACGCTCGGTCGGGGTTTGGCTCAGCCTCGGAGACCTCTACTCGGCCGAGGTGCTGGCCGGGATCGGATTTGACTGGCTCTGCGTCGACCTGCAGCACGGCTTTGTCGACTCCGCCGATCTGGCCCGGGTCCTCGCCGCGACGGCGACCTCGGCGACGACGCCTCTCGTTCGCGTGGCCGGCAACCACTTCGACCAGATCGGCAAGGCGTTGGACGCCGGCGCCCACGGCGTGATCGTACCGATGGTGAGCACGGCCGAAGAAGCCGCGCGCGCGGCGCACGCCTGCCGTTATCCGCCGCTCGGCGGGCGATCCAACGGTCCGGTGCGGGGCGTCGGCGATCTGGCGCACTACCGGCGCGCCGCCGGAGCGGAGACCGTCTGCATCGTGATGATCGAGACCGCCGAAGGGCTCGGCAATGTCGACGCCATCGCCAAGGTCGAGGGCGTCGACGCGCTCTTCATCGGGCCGTCCGACCTTTGTATGGCGCTCGGACTGGAGCCAGGCGATTTCTCGTCGGCGCGGTTTGAGGGTGCGCTCAAGAAGGTCTTGGATGCGTGTCGCGCCGGCGGCAAAATTCCGGGGATATTCGGGTATGGCGCCGAAATCGCCTCGAAGTATCTATCAGAGGGGTTTGTGTTCGCCTCCGCCGGCGGTGACATCGGTTTCATGCAGTCAGCGGCGGCCGCGGCCCTGAAGACCGCGCGGTCTCAGAAGCGGTAGGCGAGTCCAGCGCCCACTGAAGCCGACGGCTGGCTGAAGCCCAGCGCGGTCGCCTGATTGACCTCGTAGCTCTGAACAGGATGGGGATCGGCGCTGTTACGGTATCCCAGGACGGCGCCCATGCCCGGCGCCGGCAAGGCGTAGGTGAACGACGTCGGCGTTTTGTCGGGGACGAAGTCTCTGGCGGCGATCGGCCGCGCCACGTCGCGAGTCGGCGTGAGATTCATGAGCGCCAGATCGGTTCGGGTGGGGACGTCGCGGTGAGAAGGAGACGCCAACACCGCGCCGGCGATGGCTGAAACAGCGATGGCGATGGTTAGAAGAGTCTTGGTCATGGCGGCAACTGTTGTTGTTCGGCGACAATAAAACGCGGCTTTTAGAGCCTAGTTCCCTTCCAGCCGCGTCCTTGTGCTGTATGGCTCCGCGCCATGACCGTAGCACCCGCCATCGAGGTCGCCGATCCGGCGGACGCCCGCACGCCTTGGGGAATTGTTATCCTGCTCGGCTCGCTGACCGCGATGGGCGCGCTGTCGATCGATATGTACCTGCCCAGCTTGCCAGCCATCGGAGCCAGTTTCCGCGTACCCTCCGGCGCGGCTCAGGCGACTCTGTCCTCGTTTTTCATGGGCCTCGCGCTTGGTCAGTTCTTCTATGGTCCAGCGTCGGATCGCTGGGGGCGACGGGGTCCTCTTCTGGCGGGGATCGCGGTCTATATCGTCGCATCGATAGCCTGCGCCTTGGCGCCATCTCTTGAGAGCCTCATCGTCGCGCGCTTCTTCCAGGGCCTCGGCGGATGCGCGGGGCAGGTCATCGCCCGAGCGGTGGTGCGCGACCGTTTCGGCCATCGGCAGTCGGCGCAGATTCTGTCGCGCCTGATGCTCGTTATGGGGCTGGCGCCCATCCTGGCGCCCCTCGCCGGCGGCGCGCTGCTGATCATAAGCGGATGGCGGACCATATTCTGGGTGCTCACGGGCTCCGGGGCGCTGATCGGACTGGCGATGTTCCTCGCCCTCCACGAGACCCGTTCGGCCGCGACCGCGATCCAGGCGCGGAGCCAGCATCCCGTCAGAGCCTATCTCGATCTGTTGCGGCGGCGCGCCCTCATCGGGTTCACCCTTTCGGGAGCGTTCAACAGCGCGGCGCTGTTCGCCTACATCGCCGCGTCACCCGGGTTGCTGATCCAGACCTATCACATCCCGGCGACAGCCTTTGGTTGGGTGTTCGGCGCCAACGCCGTCGGGCTGATCGGTACGAGCCAGTTGAACGCCCACCTCCTGCGCCGCCACAGCCCGGAGACCATTCTGGTCCGCGCGCGGCCGCTGGCGATCGCCTTCGCCGCCGTTTTGGCGATCGACGCCTTCACCGGTTTCGGCGGGGAATGGGGCGTGCTCGCGCCGCTTTTCCTCGTTGTCTCCTCGTTCGGCCTGTTCGGCGCCAACACCCAGGCCGCCGGGCTCAACGTGGATCCGCTCCGCGCCGGGTCGATCTCGGCGCTGATGGGAGCGGCGGGCTTCGCGGCGGGCGCCCTGGTCTCGGCCGTGACCACGGCGCTGACCACCGCTTGGCCCGGCTCCGGCGCGAAGCCCATGGCCGCCGTGATCCTGGCGGCGATCCTCGCCTCGACGCTGGCGCTGTTCGGAGTCGTACGCCCCGAGCGCGGTCTTAAGCCCGGACCAGCTCCTCCTCGCTGACGAACCCCTTGAACGACGCCCGCATGTATTCGAGGAACCTTGGGCTGAGACGCTGATCCAGAAGATGACCCGCCGTAACCGGAAGCGGCGGCGATTGGTAATCGGGATCGGCTTCGATTTGCTTTGGAAAATCGTAAGCCAGAATGGCGGCGCGGCCGATGATCGGGAAGTCCGCGCCGGCCTCGAGCACGGAACGGACGTCGTCGCCCGACATCAGCTTGCCGGCGACGCCCAGCCGGGTATCGCCACGCGGCAGGTCGGCGTACCAGTCGATCAGGCGGCGATGGGCGAACGCCGGGTCGACTGGCGGCTTGAACACGCTCCACAGCGACATATCGAGGTAGTCCAGCTCGCCCGAGACCATGAGGTCGGAGGCGAGGGCGAGAATTTCGCCGAACACCAGCCCGAACCGCTCCGGCGACAGCCGCAGGCCGAGCTGGAAGTCCGGCCGCGTGCGGGCCCGGACGCCGCGAATGATCTCCCACACGATGCGCGCGCGGTTGGCCGGCGAGCCGCCCCAGCGGTCGGTGCGGCGGTTGGTTTCCGGACTGAGGAAGGCGCAGAGGATGTAACTGTGGGCGCCGTGCAGTTCGACACCGTCGAACCCGGCGCGCTCGGCGCGGACGGCGGCGGCGATGAAGTCCTCGATAAGAGCCTCGACCTCGGCCTCCGACAGGGCCACCGTTCCGGTCTCGGCGTCTTCCGACGGACCGACGGGCGCGGTCCCGATGAGGTCCTTGGGAGAGCGCAGGCCGGCGTGATGAAGCTGGACCGAGGACACCGCGCCCCTCGCCCGGATGGCGTCGGCCAGGCGAGTCAGGCCGGGCAGGTGGTCGTCGGAGAAGACCCCGAGCTGTCCCGGAAAGCCTTGGCCGATCCGCTGCACGTGGGCCGCGCAGGTCATCACCATGCCGAACCCGCCGTCCGCGCGGTGAACCAGCCAGTCGAACTCCTCGTCGCTCAGCCGGCCGTCGGGCCAGCTCTGGGTGTTGGTCAACGGCGCCAGCATGAAACGGTTCTTCCACGCCGGACCGCGAGTAAACGAAAGTAAAGAAAAAGGATCGGTCATTAAATCGTCTCGCTAGGAGGGATTGTCACTCTAAAAGGTCCACGTTCTGGAAGGCGGAAAACGCCCGGTTGAACGTGACCGTCCGTGAACACCCGTTGAGCCGGCCGACGTGATGCAGCAGAAGGTCCGCCAAATCGGCGTTCGGCGTCTTGGCGACCGTCGCGACAAGGTCTGAATGCTCGATGATGAGGTTCGAATTGCCAACAAGTTGAAGCACGATTTCCGCGACACGCGCGCGCGAGCACCCATAAGCGCTTCTCAACACCCAAGCGAGTTCGACCAACACGATCAAGCCGACAAACCCTGGTTCCGCCGGGGTGAGAGTTTGAGAAATGAATTTCCGTGAAATCTCTGATTGCCGAACATCGTCATCGGTAAGAAATCGGGTGAGGACGTTGTTATCAAGCGCGATCAAGACACGGAACGTTTAAAATCTTCCATGACTTGATCTCCTATTGCCCGATCCATATCCTCGATCGAGACAGGTGGTCCATCGTATTTGACGATGCCATACAACCGGCGAATGTCTCCGCGAACCGGACGCATCACTACCTCGCCTTCGGAGGTTTCGACGAAATCAACTCGCGTTCCAGGCTTGAGGCGAAGGCGCGCCCGCGTGGCGGCCGGAACCGTTATCTGACCCTTGCTCGTCATTGTGGCAGTCGGCATTTCATTCTCCAATTCTCCTTACATAGCGTAAGGGATCAGCGGCCTCAACCTGTTCAAGATCTCAAAAACTCGAGCATCGCGGGAAATGCGCGGCGATCCTGCACCATGAACATGTGGCCCCCTTCGAACACCTCGAGGTTCGCTCGCGGTATTTGCGCGGCCATCCGGCGCTGCGTCGCCAGAGGCGCGATGCCGTCATGGGCTCCGGCGGCGATCAAGACTGGACAGGCGATGTCGCCCAGGCGATCCCAGGCGTCGTGCCCCGCCCGCGCCTCGATCTGGCGCGCGGCGCCGGCGCGGCGGCCGGGTTCGTCGGCATAGGGGTCGGTGGCGGCGAAAGCGATCATGGCGGCGTAATCGCCGGGATGCTCCCGCGCCCAGGCCTCGTCGCGGCGAGTATCGGAGATCGGCAGCAGATGGCGGGCGCGAGCCTCGCCGGCCAAGTGGCCGATCTCATGAAACGGATAGCTCGAACCGCCGTCGCCGCCCGGCGACGTACAGGCCAGCACCAGGCGGCGGACCTTTCGCGGATGGCGCAGAACCAGCTCCTGCGCGACCATGCCGCCGAACGAGACGCCGACGACCAGCGCCGATTGCCAGCCGACTTGGTCCATCAGCGCCGCCGCGTCGTCGGCATAGTCGGCCATGCTGTATGGCCGGTCCGGCTTGGACGATTGGCCCAATCCACGCTGATCGTAGGCCAGCCGGTCAAAGGTCTTGGCGAACGGACCGTCGAAGACGTTGGGTTTGACGCGCAGATCGCCGCCGGTCCCCGAGATGAACAGCAGCGGTTCGCCGGCGCCGGCGCGCTCGTAGTAGAGTTCGATGTCCGAGATCGTTGCGCGAGGCATGGAACTCCCTGGTAGCTGGGGGCGGGATCGAACCGCCGACCTGTGGGTAAAGCACCTCTAATGTGAGGGGCTGGCCGCAGTTTCTCCTATGGCCGGCTCTGTTGCGGGAGCATCGCCATGACAGCCTCAGCTGCGTCGGCGAAGTTTGTCGACGAACTCGGGTGGCGGAGCCGGTTAGCTCTAGCGATTGCAGATGATCCGAAGCTAACCCAGCACGATCGCCAATCCCATCCGCACGCTCTTGCCCACTGTTAAGGTACACCGACATCGCACATGATGTGGACGCGCTTGACGAGCCCAAAGTCTTTTTCGGCGAGCGCGAGCTCTCGTGCGCCAGCGCAATTTTGTTGATCAATCATATGGGCGGCCCACTTGGCTCGAAACTGTGACTGCTGCACGGTATTAGTCGCCCGCGCCATGCGAGCCGTTTCGGCGTCGGCAGCGTCAAGGTCGGTAATAGCCTCATCGGCGGATATCGGGACGGCCTGGGTATCTGTCCCAGCGAACGAACCCGATCGAAATCCGCGCAGAGATCCTGTGGCGCTGTAGCTCACGTCGGGATCCTTTCCGACAACGCGGCCGTTGGAGCCAGCCGGCACCGTCGAGACGCTCGCGACGCCGTTGGGGTCCAGACCATTGGTCGCGGCAACCACGTCGAGAGGGCCAGGCCTGGAGCTAGTCACCTCCTGCCAAGGTGGGGTGTTCGAGGCGGCGGGGGTGTCGCTGCCGATGCTTACCGCGCTGCGTGATTTGCCTTGCGGTGGCAAGAAGGTGTTCGGGTGGAAGGCCAGGACGGCGGCGATGGCCAAGACGATCATGGCGGTCGCCGCTTCGGCGCGCACCATCAACCACTGAGTTCGAATTTTGAGCGCGTGCTCGACCCCGGAAGCAGCGGACCGGAACTGAAGCCACGCGATCTCGCCGGCACCCCTAGACGCGAACCACGCTGTTCCGCCCCCCACCAACAAAAGCGTGAAACCAAACCATCCGCCACATTGCGCCACGAGGCCGCGACCACCGAAAGTGAAGCCAAGGAACGCCAGCCTGGCGACCACCAGCAACACTACGCAGATCAACGCCCCCTGGGTCGCGCGCGGAATTATCCGGCACCAGTCGACCGTCGTTGCGACGGCAGAGACGGCCTTCCCGACCGCAGTATTCAAAGTGGATTTGTCGTGGGCAGGTGGGAGCGGTGCCGGTTGGTCCGCGTGCTCATCGACCGCGATAAAGGCGAAAGTCACCCCTTGGAAGCAAGCGCCTGCGACGTTGAGGCAAACCCCAATGACCAGCAGCGCGCCTACGTGGTGCAGGCCGGTGATAAGCTGAAGAGTCGGATCCCCCGGTCTCACAATCTGCGCCAAGCTGGTAACAGCGATCAAACCCGCCCCGAATGCGCTCAGGGCGGCCCAAAGACGAACCCATTTCCGGGTCCTCCGCGTCCCGACACCGACTTGTGTGCCCCGCCCGTCTATCGCGTATAGGAAGCAAACCATCAAAGAGATGGCAATGCGGCCCTTTTCCAAGGGTGTGAGTGTCGGGACAACCGCCATCAAAACGCCCGTCAGGATAAGGAGACAGGCTGCGGCTCGAATCCAAGGACGGCGCTTGCGCTGACGAGCCACGAAGTTGGGGGCGAGATCCAGCCGCTCGACGGTCATCCGAACTTTCCGAATTTCGGCATCGTGTTTCGGACCGACGACCGACCGCCGAGGGAGCGACGGTGATCGAGAAGGAGCGTGCTCGGGTACGCCGAGAAGAAGAGTGTGGCGGCCAAAAAAAAAGCGTTTCCAATGGTGTTGCCGACCTACGTTTCTCACGCTCCCCTTCATTCTACCGGTTTCCACGTTGCCGCGGGGACTTCGTACGCCAGGAACACTGTGGATGGTATTTCGCTCACCGGCGTGGCTAATGTCCTAGCGCCAAGAAACCGAACAGCCGAGAACAATAAGATTTTGGCAAGCGACCGATTCACCACCTAACCCGTTTATCCATGGTTTGGCGGGCGGCGTCGGCGATCGACTGTGAAATGCAGTGCAGGCGGATAAAGTCGGCCACTTCGGTTGGGGCGAATTCGGGAACCGTGCGTCGGGCTGTTGCCGCAACGCCCTCGTCATCGACGCGACCCCCCGCGTCGCCGTAGATTTGATGGTTCACAGGCTAGCCGGTCCTCGATGATGGCAGCATGCGAAGCTGAAGATCATGGCATCATCGGCAATCGGCAACGGGAGCGGCTATAGCGTCAGGGTTTCATATATTCTTTAAGTCATCGTGCTCCTTTGTTCTCGGAGAGCAACCTACAAGGACATGAGTAAATTGAAACTCCCTGGTAGCTGGGGGCGGGATCGAACCGCCGACCTGTGGGTTATGAATCCACCGCTCTAACCATCTGAGCTACCCAGCCGCCGGCGTCGGCCCGTCGGGACGGGCGTGTGCGGGAGGGGCGGCTTATAAGGCGTGGTCCGATGCGCGATCAAGCCTCATGCCCGTCGACGAGCCGCGCCGCCACCTCCTCTCCGATTGCGAGAGACGAGGTCAGTCCGGGGCTTTCGATGCCGAACAGGGCGATCAGGCCGGAGATGCCGTGAACGCCGGCTCCATCCAGCCTGAAATCAGGCTGGGGTTCGCCCGGGCCGTGGAGTTTCGGACGCAGGCCGGCGTAGTCCGGCGTGAGGGCGTTGTCGGGCAGGCCGGGCCAGAACTGACGGATGTACCTCTCGAACTCCGCCGCCTTGGCGGGATCGACTCTGTAGTCCTCGCAGCCGACGTAGGCGAGGTCCGGCCCGAACACCGCCTGCCCGCCGAGATCCTTGCGGTAGTGGGTGCCGAGCGCCCCCGGAATCGGCGGCGGGTAGATCAGGTGCTCGAACGGCGCCTTGCCGTTCAGCCGGAAATAGACCCCCTTGCCGTAGTGCAGAGCCGGAATCTTGTCGGCGGGGTAGCCGTCGACCGACGCCGCCACGGTCTGCGCGCCGAGGCCCGGAGCGGTCACCAGGAGACGCACGCGAAGCTCGGTGGGCTGTTCGCCACCGGCGCGCAGCAGGAAGCCGCCGCCGTCCAGCGGCTCGGCGCCGAGCAGCGGCGTGTTCAGCGCCACCGGCCCGCCGCGATCCTCGATCTCGCCCCGCAGGGCCAGCATGTAGCCGTGACTGTCGAACACGCCGCTTTCCGGCGACAGGATCGCCGCCACCGCGCGCAGGCCCGGTTCCAGGACGACAACCTCGGCGCCCGCGAGTTCGCGAATGCCTTCGACATCGTTCGCCTTCGCCTGGGCCGCGATCGCCTCGATCCGGGGAACTTGGACGGCCTCGCAGGCGACGACCAGCTTGCCGCACTTGCGGTAGGCGATCTTGTGCGCGTCGAGGAAGTCGTAGAGCGCGCGGCGGCCCCGGACGCAGAACCGCGCCTTGAGCGAGCCGGTCGGGTAGTAAAGGCCGCCGTGGATGACCTCGGAGTTGCGCGACGACACCCCCTCGCCAATGATCGCGTTCTTTTCCAGCACGACCACCGAGAGGCCGCGCTTGGCGAGGGCATAGCCGCAGGCCAGTCCCACCACACCGGCGCCCACCACACACGCATCGAAATCGAACTCGGCCATGGCGGAGAGCTATAGGGGAACGGTCGAACGGCCGAAAACCCCAAAGCCGACCGCCGGTGGACCTATGCGCCGGTCGCGAAGCGCGCCGCGATCAGTGCACCGGGCCGGTGTAGGGCGAGTAGTTTTCCGGCGGAGCGGGAAGCGCCATCGGCACCGAGACGCCTCTCGACGCCGGTCCCGCGAAGACGTTGTCGCGTTCGGTGGTCTCGGCGGAGGCGACGGCGATCGGCACCGCGACCGACCTCGGATCGACCAGGGTGTGCGTGTCGGCGTCAGCCAGACCCGCCGCCGAGGCCACGCACTTGCCCGGGTCCATCATGGCGTGGCGACCGAGGCAGAACATGTCCTCGTAGTGCGGGCCGGCGACGGCGAGGCACTGAAATTCGTTCAGCTTGGCCAGGTTGAGGCACTGCTCGTCGGTGTCGTCGACCAGGAGAGGCGCGATCCGCTCCATCTGGTCGTCGCCCGCCTGCCCGAGAACCGCGAGCGCGGCGAGGGCGAGAGCCTGGGTCACCACGCGGGTGGCCGAGTCCGCCTCCGGCGCGTCGCCGCCGTCATCGGTGCGCAGCGCGACGAGGTCGCTCACGAGGTGCGCGGTGTCCGGCGCGGCGAGCGACACCGGAACCGACGATTCCGACTTGATCCGCGCGAGCCGCCGATCCGGCGCGGCGATCGGTCCGCGGGACCAGTCCTGGCTCTGGACGTCATAGGCCGCTTGCTTCACCGCCGTTCCGGCAACGACGAGCTTCATGCCCATGTCGCCCAGCACCGCCGACACCCGCGTCGCGGCGCGCCGGGCTTCGGTGGCGTTCATGACCGCTTCGGGATGCTCGACAAGCCGCGCGGCGAAGGCCTCGCGGGCGCGGGGATCGCGGCCGATGCGCTGGACCGCCTCGACGAAGGCGGGATCCTGCAGGGCGACCAGGGCGGCGTAGGCGATGGCGCCTTCCTCGAGCTGCCGAGGCTGGTACACCGACCCGACTTCCACCGCCCGCGCGACACCGGCGCCGTTGGTGAACTTGCCGTCGATCGTCGCCGCCCGGCGCATATAGCCGTCGAACGCGCCGGCGGCGTCGATCAGACGATGGGCGATGGCGACTTGCGGCCCGAGGTCCGCGGGACGCGGCGCGGGATCGGCGAGCGGTTGGGAGCCGGCGAACGCTGGCGGCGGAGCCTCGCCCGCGCCACGATCCTGATCGACAGACTGGGCGACGGCCGATCCGGCCAGCGCTAGCGCGGCCCAGCAAACCCATTGCATCTTCATAGTAACAGCCCTCCGAAGCCGACAAAGGCGGCCCGGGATCAGCCGAAAGTCGGCTAATTCAGGGCCGCGGCAAGGCAAGCGTCTCACGGAACTTCATAGTCGGCGAGGTCCATTTCGGCTCTTACGCCAACAAATGTGTGCGACAAGTTGACGCGGCAAAAGCCACTTGAGAATCAATCGAGGCCGCTCGTCGATGAGCGACCATCGCTGTTTCGGACGCCGGCGCGGCGTTCCTACAATGACATTCCCTTGAAGATCCGCTCCGGGATCAGGCGGATGACGAGCATGATCCAGCGCCAGAACCACCTCACGTAAATCACATCGCGATCCGCCGCATGGGCCTTCAGGATCGCCTCGGCCACTTCGTCCGGCTCCGCCGTCAGCGCTCGGGGGAGGTCCATCGCGGCGGTCATCTTGGTCGCCACGAACCCCGGCTTTACCGTGAGAACGCTCACGCCCTTCTTCGCCAAATCGTTGCGCAGTCCGGACAAGAACGCGGTGAACCCCGCCTTCGCCGAGCCGTAGATGAAGTTCGAGGCGCGGCCGCGATCGCCGGCCACCGAGCTGATGCCGATGATGCAACCCGAGCCGCGAGCCTCCATCCTCCGCGCCGCCGCCAACAGCAGCCGCGCCGGTCCATTGTAGTTGGTCGCCATCACCCGCTCGGCCGTGCCGAGATCGGCCGCCGAAGCGCCTTGGTCCCCGAGCAATCCGGCCACCATGACCAGCGTTCCGGGTTGCTCCGCCAGCCGATCGAGAAAGGCGTCGGGATTGGCGTGCGTGACATCGCAGGCCAGGTTCGTAACGCGTACCCGGTGACGGATCTGGAGATCGGTCGCCAAGGTTTCCAAGGCGTCGGGCGTCCGCGACGCCAACACCACCGAGCAACCCCGAGCGGCGTAGGCGTGGGCCAGCGCCGTCCCGATGTCGGAACCCGCGGCGACGATCACGACCGGAGAAAGGATCTCGCTCAACTAAAGTCTCAACCGTCGCGACTGGAGCGACTGAATCCGTGTGTCGAGCCCGAGACGACGGCGCAGCTCGCGAAACTCGCCGAGCCGCGGATAGCCCTTGGCGATCGCATCGGGCGAGGCTCGGGAATCCTTGGCCAGGTAAACCCGGCCGCCGTGGTCGAGGGTGATGGCGTCCAGCCGTTCGAGCAGCACAAAATTTTCCGGGCTGACCGGAACGTCGATCGCCAGCGTGTAGCCCTCCATCGGAAAGGAAAGATAACCGAAAGACGACGGGCCCATGCGTTTCAGCACGGTCAGAAACGAGGCTCCGCCGCGACGCGCTACCTCGGTCAGCAATCCGCTCATGCCGTCGAAGCTGGCGGCGAGCGGCAGGACACACTGATACTGCACGAACCCCCGGCGGCCATAAACGCGGTTGAGATCGAGCAGTCCGTCGATCGGATAGAAATAGGGGTCCAGGGCCGTCAGGCGGTCTCCCTCGGGCTGAGCATGATAGTACATCTGGTTGAACGACCACACGCTCGGCCGCGACATCGCCACGCCTGGAAAATCGAAAGGGATCCGCTTGGGGCGGGGCCTGTCGCGCGCGAAAGGCCGCGCGCGCTCCGCGGCCGGCAACTCGTCCAACCGCGCGTGCTCGCCAAGGTAGACCACCGATCGGCCGAGCGATGCGCCCTGGGCGAGGACATCGATCCAGGCGACGGAATAGGTCGAGGCGCTGGACGCCTCGAAGGTGTCGAACACCGCCCGCAGCGAAGGCGCCCTCGAGGTCCGCTGGCGAATCCGCGCCGTCTGGATCGCCAGCATCCTGAAGCTCGCGCGCAGGACGACGCCGGTCAGCCCCATCCCGCCGCTGGTGGCCGCGAACAACTCAGGCTCCTCGACCAGCGAACAGCGGACGACGCGGCCATCCGGCATGGCGAGGTCGAGCCAGGCGAGATGCTGGCCGAACGACCCCGCGCCGTGGTGGTTCTTGCCGTGGACATCCGAGGCGATCATCCCGCCGACGGTCACGAAGCGAGTACCCGGGGTGACGGGCGGGAACCATCCGCGCGGCACGAAGACATCCAGGATGTCCGACAGCATGACGCCGCCCTCGCAGGTGATCACTCCGGTCGAGTCATCGAAGGCGAGGATGTGGTTAAGGCGGCGAGTGGTGATGACGCCAGCCGGATTCAGGCTCGCGTCGCCGTATGAACGCGCGTTCCCCCTCGCGATCGAGGTCGGGAGGTTGGCCATCGCCCAAGTCGCTTCCTTGGGGTCCGACGGCTCGACGCTTTGGCAGAGGGCGACGGGATAGCGACCCCAGCCAGCCAGCGTTTTGTCTCGCGCCGCCAGGATCAAAGGGAGACCGCCACCACCGCCGCCGCGAGCGCCCCCGTGACCAGGCTGACCCGATCGGTTATCGCGAAGACGACCGGATCGTCATGCAGCTCGCCTCGGTTCGCCAGGATCAAGATTCGGCTGATCCAGTAAAGCAGAATTGGACAAACGAGCCACATCCGTCGCGGATGCGCGTAAAGAGCGATGACATCCGGGCTCGACAGATAAAGCGTGACCACGAGCACCGCCGCGTACCCCGCCGCCGCTGCCAACGGAAACAATACGGCCAGGTCGACGACTCGATAGCCCCGGCCCATGGTCGCCTCCTTGCCCTCCGCGCGGCGAACGCCGAGTTCCGAACAACGCTTTACGAGAGCGAGGCTCAAAAACAGAAATAGGCTGAACATCAGAAGCCAAAGCGCGGCCTGCTTCGCGTTTCCCGCCGCGAGACCGGCGAGGACGCGCAACGAATACAGACCGCCCAGCGTGATCACATCGAGGATCACGCGGCGCTTGAGCACCAGTGAATAGCTTATGGTCGCGACGACGTAGACCAAGAGGACGATGATAAATCGAATGGGTAGGGCCAAGGCGGCCAGAAAGGCGCCGGCCATCAGAACGACCACCATCGCCACGCCATGCAACAGCGGGATCTCACCGGCGGCGAACGGACGCTTCGACTTGCGTGGGTGATCGCGATCTCCCGGGAGATCGAGCAGATCGTTCAGAATATAGGCGCTCGAGGCCGCGGCGCAGAAGCAACAGAACGCCAACAGAGTGGCGAACAAGGTCCGCAAGTCGAAGTGGTGACCTGTAATCACCGAGAGGAACAACAACAGGTTCTTCGCCCATTGATGAGGCCTCATGGCCGCGAGGTAACGGCTGGGTTGCGGTCGTGGGCGCGCGACGATCTCCGCATCCGGAACCTCTCGCCTCACGCGCGCTTCCAGGCCCGGATCGTGGGCGACGACCAGTACGCGACGGGCATTGCGCCATGCGGAGAGGTCACGGGGCGAATCCGCCACGTAGTCGTAGTTCCCCGCTCCGAACGCGCGCTGAAACTCCAACGCCGCCGCCTCTCTCGGCCCGCGCGCGCCGGGATCGACGGCGAACACGCCCGCCACGCCGCCGACCCGATCGGCGAGCGCCTGGACTAGACGGCGATCCGAGGCCGACGCCATGTAGACCGGCCGGCCCTCCGCCTGCGCGTCGCGGATCAAGGCCACGACTTCCTCGCGCAACGGCATGGCGTCGACACCCGGATCGACGTGATCGGCCAATCGACCCTTCAGCGCGGTTTTTCCGCGCGAGAGCCACTCGACGATCCGCCAGCCCTCCAGCGGATGACGCGCCACGAATTGAAGAGCCGACTCGCCGAGAATGTCCGTGCGCAGCAAGGTCCCGTTGACGTTGACCACGAGCGGAACCGGGTCGCCGGACGCGATCGCCGTCACCGTCATGCCGGTTCCAATCGCGCCGCCATCTCCTTGCCGAGGCGCACGCTTTCGGAAATCCCGCGATCCTCGGGGTAATAGAAGGCCGTGTCGGCGATCTGCAGGCCGGCTATCGGGGTTTGAACCGGCGGCAGCTTGGACGCGAAGCCGGGCTCGCAGATCGGCTGCGCATAGCGCAGCCGCGCAACCTTGCGGCCGAGGACGTCGGCCGCCGAAATGCCGGGGTTCAGACGACGAATGCAGGCGAAGGCTTCATCCAGCAACATCTCGTCCGGCCATGTGAACTTCGCGTTCGTCACCGGCATGTAATAGGGCACGAAAACAACGGTCTCGTCCACCTGACGCAAATTGGAAAACTCGATGACGCCGGGGATCGGAACGTCCGGTTCGGTTATATTCACCCAGAAGTGCTTCGTGACCGGCTTCCTAAGCTTGAAAATCAGACAGCAGACTCCGATGTTGTTGATCGCCTGATACTTGGCTTTCCAGTCTTCCGGCAGGTCGGGAACCAGGGATGCGACGAACGGCGTGGGCACGGTTGCGATGACCGCGTCGGCGGCGACGAAGCCGGACGGCGTTTCAACGCCGATGACCTCGCCGCCACGCGTCTTGATCTGGCGCGCCGGCGTCGAGAGTCGGATGACGCCGCCCAGCGCCTCGATGCGCCGGCAAAGCGCGTCGACCAGCGTCTGAGTGCCCCCCTCGATATAGCCGAGTTCCTCCTGGAACAGCGACTTGCGCGAACGCCCGATGCGTTTCACGCGGGTCCAGATCCACGCCGCCGAAACGTTGTCAGCGTATTCGTAGAACTTGAGGTCGAACAGCGGCTTCCACAGTTTGTCGTAGGCCTCGCGGCCCGCCCACCGCGTGATCCATTCCCGCGCCGATTGGGTCTCCAGCGCCGCCCAACGCTCCCGACGGGTCGAAACCATGGCGAGCAGGCCGTAGCGCAGGCGGGAAACAATGCTCACGCCGGAGTAGCGCAGCAGGGCGACAGGATTTCCCCAGTCGTGCAGCCGACCGCCCGCGAACAGGCCCATGGTGGTGACGCGCCATCGCATCTTGTCGGCCAGGCCCAGCTCCTCGAGCAGGGCGAAGGTCGGCGCGTCCGCCTTGCACACGAAGTGGTAGAAACGTTCGATCGACAGCCCGTCGAAATCAAAGTGGGCCGCCATGCCTCCCGGCTGGTCGCCGCCCTCGAGCACCTCGACCTCATGGCCGCCCTTCGCCGCGTGGTAGGCCGCCGCGAGCCCCATCGCTCCCGCTCCGATCACGACCACACGCGCCAAGCGGACCCCACCAAAAGGCAAATCCTCGGCGCTGTCGCTTGACTTCGCCGCAACTGCACACTAACCGCCTTTAAAGATTGTGGCAAGCTTGCGACCCGCCGCCCATGTCCAAAAGCAAAACATTGTCAAAGGTTCAACTTAATTCTCCTTTTTTGGAGATGGACAAGTGGAACGATAACTCATGCGAGTAAACAACTTCGATCTCGGCGAGTTTATGCGGTTTGTTCTGACCGGATTGACGTCCACTGCGGGTAATCTAGCGGCTGTTTGGATCTCCGTAAAATACAGTTCTTATAACGAAGCTCTAATTGTTGGAATTGTCGTGGCATCGACGATTTCATTTGTGATGTCAAAGCTATTCGCATTCCGAGCGCATGGCTGGCGTCAAGCGGCCGGTGAAGCGGCGCGATTTTTGGTCGTCTACAGCGTTGGCGCGCTGATCTATTGGGTCGTATCGTTAACCGCGGGCACGCTGTTACTGCCGCGGTTGATGCCCAAGGCTTGGGCCGAAATGGGCGGCGTCCTCGTCGGCGCCGGCGTGATGACCTTCACGAGCTATTTCGGGCACCGATTTTATACCTATGGTAACGCGGTTGCCGCTGGCGCCCGCTGACGATCGACGACCGATAAAGTGGCCGCCAGTAACGCCCGGCGCCGATCCATGCCTCGTCTGTCATAACGTTGATCTGGAGCCGCTTTACGCACCGACGTATTTCGGTTCCATCGCCGACGCGTCGGAGTTTTTTCTCGCGGGCCGCACCGCCACCGCTCATGGCCCGATCGTGCGTTGCCGAGGTTGCGGCTTCGTCTTCACCAGCCCGCGCTTTTCGCCTGAACAGTATTCCCGCATCTACGGAGCGATCGGCGCATCCATCGATCACGACGGCGATGCTCTCGACCAGGCAAAGGTCGCCAGGTTCAGCCGGCTCGCGAAGATTGTTCGAAGCTACGTGTCAAAGGATGCGGATTTTCTCGATCTCGGGTGTGGTGACGGCAGCTTCCTGAGGTTGATGGACGATCCTAGGGGGCGCGGTTTCGAAGTTGGCCCCGCGGGCCACGGAATGGCGGGTCGCTCTCCAGTCACGGTCGGCGATTGGGCGGATTATGCCGGGTCGCGGGAATGCCCGCCAGGTTCGCTGGACTTCATCACGGCGTTCGACGTGTTCGAACACCTCCCTCTGATCGATCAGGATGTCTCCTTGATTCGATCTGTCCTGAAGCCGGGAGGATTTCTGTTCGTGACCGTTCCCAACGCGGGCAGCGCCATTGCGCGTCTGCTGGGCGCGCGATGGAATATGCTTCTGCTCGAACACTTGTGGTATTTCACCCCGGTGACCCTCGATCGCCTGCTGGCCCGCCATGGCTTTGAACCGGTCGAGTCACGCGCTGTTCCGTTCGACGCGCCGATCTCGCACATCGCGAGCCGACTTGCTCAGACTTTCGGCGCGAGAGGCAAGGTGTCGCTCGGTCCGCTGGATCGGGTCGTCTTGCCCACGCCCGCGGGCGTCATGCTTTCAGTGTACCGGGTCGCTTGAAGCGCCCGCCTTGAGGCGGGGCGACTGCAACAGGGGTGGGTTGCGTTGATGATTATGTCCGCGAACGGATCGGCGCGAGACGCCGCCACATCACGAACGGGCCGGCTGGGCCGCCTGGCGCTCCTTCTGATGCTGGTCGCGTCGGCGATCATCGGGTGCCGCAACGGCCTGAGATGGCTGATCGGGCTCGACCACGAAAAATCGCACGGCTTTGCTCCCTACATTTACTGGACGATGAAGGACAACTACTTTTCCAGCGGATTTTCACGGCGTGGCTTCGCCTCGACTATATTTGCCACCCTCAACCACTTTTCCGCCAAGACCAGTATGTCGGTTTTCTCCGTGGTCTGCGTCATCTTTCTGGTCATTCCGCTATCGATATTCCTACTAAAGCTCAATCGAAAGGGCGGAACGACTTCATATTGGCTTGCCTTTCTCCTGTTGGTTTCACCACAGGCGTTTCGGTGCTGGGGAACGGACACCGGCCACAGCGACATGCTGAATTACGCCTTTGTCGCCTGGGCGCTCCTGGCGGTATTGGACCATCGCTATAGACTCGCCGCTGTCGTACTCGTGCTGGGCTCCTTGAGCCACGAAGCGGTTCTGATCCTCGGCGTGCCGATCTGCGCCGCGTTCTGGTTCCTGGACTGGCGGGACCGCGAGGCCACCCTCGCGCAGGGCGCGAGGGCCATCGGGGTTCTGGGCGTCGCTGTGATCACGGTTGCGCTCTTGCAGCACGTCTTCAGCGCAAGCCCTCAACAGATCGCCCAAACAATCACCGCCGGTCCGGTGTCGGATCATTCGGAATGGCTCAGAGCGGGGCCCGTCGATCCTCGTCTGTTAGGCTCGTACATGATCGTCGGGGGCTTTCGGACGCTCGGCGTCTCCAACTGTATGGTCTATTCGGCGCCCGGCGCCTATATTTTTCCCCTCAGTTGCTTCATCACGCTCTTGATATACATATTTATCTATCCTCTGACTTCGAGGACGGGGCTCGCGATTTTCGCGGTCGTTTGCCTTTTGCCGATGACGTTCTTGTCGATTGTCGCCATCGATTACGGCAGATGGCTGACGTTCTCGGTAATGAACGGCTGGCTGGCGACGGCGGCGCTCTGCCTCCGCGGGTCCGCGTCGGTTCCTGGAGCCAAGTGGCGCTGGCCGGTGGCGGCGCTCGCCTTGCTTGCCCTCATCGGCTTGGGATCAGCGGATTCGTTTGCCAGCGGCAGTCGGATCCGCCAATGGGGCAACAAGATCTATGGCCCATCCATGAACGATCCGGCTCCTTTCCTTCCCAAATGCGACCCTCAGTGGAGCGCCATTGCAAGGGGCCTAATCTAAGAGCGGTGAGCCATCGAACCTTCAGCGCTGGCTTAGAGCCGCAAGCCTCGCCTTCAAGGCTTGCGCGCCTCTTCCCATCGTGTCCAGAGGTCGTTCTCCGCCGCCCTGACAACCTTCGCGGCGGCTTCCTTCACATAGCCATAACCTCGTATCTCGGCCGGTATGTTCGCAATCTCGACCGCCAACGGTAACCGCTCCATCGTCAACCCCTCCACCAGTCGCGTCAGCCCGGCCTCGTACTGCGCGATCAGGCGCCGTTCCATTCGCCGCTCCTCGCTGGCGCCGAACAGGTCGAGCGGGCCGCCGCGCAGACCTTTCAGCTTAGCCAGAACCGGAAAGCCGGCCTTCAGCATCCAGCCGCCGAACGCCATCTTGCGCGGGCGGCCGTCGCGGCCCTTGCCGGCCAGCAGCGGGGGCGCCAGCCAGACCTTGAGCTTGCCGCCGGTGAAGGTGTCCCCCAGTTCGGCGGCGAAACGGCCGTCGGTGTAGAGGCGGGCGACCTCGTACTCGTCCTTGTAGGCCATCAGCTTGTGCAGGTTGATCGCCACGGCGCGGGCCAAGGCGCCCTCCCCGCCCACAACCGTCTCCGCCGCGCGGATCGCGGCGACCTGGCGCAGATAGCGGTCGGCGTAGGCGTTGTTCTGATAGGCGCGCAGTTCCCTGGCGCGGATGGCGATGAGATCGTCCAGCGGCGTGGTCTCCGGCGTGAGCACGTCGTTGTCGCTCGGGCCTCGCGCGGCGGGGTCGTGGGCCGCCATGCGGCCGATCTCGAACGCCTGAAGGTTCTCCTCCGCCGCCACGCCGTTGAGGTTGATGGCGCGGAACAGAGCGCGGGCGGACACCGGCACCAGACCCTTCTGCCAGGCGAAGCCCAGCATGATCATGTTGGCGTAGAGCGAGTCTCCCAGCCGGGTCTCGGCGAGGTGCGCCGCCGGGCAGGCGTCGTAGCTCTGGCACGCCCCCGCCAGCCGCCGCGCCATGGCTACCGCGTCGTAGCGCACGTCGCGGTTGGTGACGAAGTCGGCGGTGGGCTGGAAGTCGGCGTTGCCGCAGGCGACGGTGCGGTCCTTGGCGTAGAGCGCCAGGGCTTCGGGGCCGGCGGCGACCAGCAGGTCGCAGGCGATGACGACATGGGCGCTGGCGGCGGGGACGCGGCCGGCGACCGGGACCTCCTCGTCGGCGCCGATGCGGACGTGGCTGAACACCGCCCCGCCCTTCTGCGCGAGGCCGGTCATGTCGACCACCGAAGCGGCCATGCCGTCGACGTGGGCGGCCATGGCCAGGATCGAGGCGGTGGTGGTGACGCCGGTGCCGCCGATGCCGGTGAAGACGATGTTCTTCACCCCGTCGAACGCGGGAATCTCCGGCAGCGGCGTCGAGTCCACCGTCAGGGCCGGGACCGGCTTGGCCTGGGCGTTCTGGCCGCCCTCGATGGTGACGAACGACGGGCAGAAGCCGTCGACGCAGGAGTAGTCCTGGTTGCAGGTCGATTGGTCGATGCGGCGTTTGCGGCCGAACTCGGTGTTCAGCGGCTCGATCGAAACGCAGTTCGACGCCTTGGAGCAGTCGCCGCAGCCCTCGCAGACCAGGGAGTTGATGAACACCCGCTTGGGCGCGGCGGCCATGGTCCCGCGCTTGCGACGGCGGCGCTTTTCGTTGGCGCAGACCTGGTCATAGATCAGGACGGTGACGCCGGGGGTGTCGCGCAGCTCCTCCTGCACGGCGATCAGGTCGGCGCGCGGTCGCACGGTGACGCCCGGAGCGAGGTCCTTGATCTGCTCGTAGCGAGCATGGTCGTCGGCGACCACCACAGTCTTGGCGACACCCTCGTCCGCGAGCTGACGGGTGATCTGCGGCACGGTGAAGCCGCTCTCCGCCGCCTGGCCGCCGGTCATGGCCACCGCGTCGTTGAACAGCAACTTGTAGGTGATGTGACTGCCCATCGCGACCGAGCCGCGCACGGCCAGCGAACCGGAGTGGTTGTAGGTGCCGTCGCCCAGATTGACGAAAACATGCTTCTGCGAGGTGAACGGCGAGGCGCCGGCCCAGGTCAGCCCCTCTCCACCCATCTGGCTGGTGAGGTCGGTGTTGGGGTCGGAGAAGGTCGCCATATAGTGGCAGCCGATGCCAGCCAGGGCGCGGGAGCCCTCGGGCAGGCGGGTCGAACTGTTGTGCGGACAGCCGGAGCAGAAGAACGGCTTGCGTACCTGATCGGCGCCCAGGGTCACGGCGGCCATGGAGGCGGCGGAGACGCGGTCGAGGTATTCGTGGACCCGCTCCATGTGCGGACCGGGCGGCAGGCGGTCGGCGATCGCCAGGGCGACTTCGGCTACCGACAGCGAACCGAGTTCGGACAGCAGCGGGTGGCCGTGCTCGTCGACCTTGCCGATCACCCGAGGCTGGGCGTGGGCGGGAAGCTCGTAGAGCGCGGCGCGGGCCTGGGTTTCCAGCAGCGGGCGCTTGTGCTCGATCACCATCAGGGTCTCGAGACCCCTCGCGAAGGCGCGCAGGCCGGTCGGCTCCAGCGGCCACGGCATGCCGACCTTGTACAGCGACACACCGAGGCCGGCGGCCTCGGGCAGGCTCAGCCCCATGCAGGCCAGCGCTTCCATGACGTCGGCCCAGGCCTGACCATGCGCCGCGATCCCGAGCCGCGGCCGGGCGGAGGTCAGCACCGCGCGGTCGAGGCCGTTGGCCTTGGCGAAGGCCAAGGCGGCGGGGAGCTTGTGCAGGCGGAGGCGCCGCTCCTTGTCCATCGGCTGGTCCTTCAGCCGGATGCCGAGACCGCCGGCGGGAAGCTTGACGTTTTCCGGGATGACGATCGTGTGTCGGTCCAGACCGACATCGATGGTTGCGCCGGAATCCATAGTGTCGGCCAGGGCAATCAACCCGACCCACAACCCCGAATAGCGCGACATGGCGTAGCCGAGCAGGCCATAGTCCAGAACCTCCTGCACGTCGGACGGAGCGAGCACCGGCATCTCGAAATCCTGAAAGGCGTACTCGGACTGCGACGGCAGGGTCGACGACTTGCAGGAATGGTCGTCACCGGCCACCGCCAGCACGCCGCCCTTCGGCATCGTCCCGGCGAAATTGGCGTGCTTGAACACATCGCCGGTGCGGTCGACGCCGGGCGCCTTGCCATACCACATGCCGAACACGCCGTCGTACAGCGCGCCGGGGAACAGGTTGGCCTGCTGGCTGCCCCACACGGCGGTGGCGCCGAGATCCTCGTTGATCGCTTCCTTGAACACGACGTTCGCGGCGCCGAGCAGCTTGCCGGCCCGCTTGGCCTGCTGGTCGAGCCCGCCGAGCGGCGATCCGCGATAGCCCGAGACGAAGCCGGCGGTGTTCAGCCCGGCGCGTTTGTCGAGCCGCGCCTGGTCGAGAAGGATGCGGAGCAATGCCTGGACGCCGGTGATGAAGACGCGGCCGTCTTCGGCGACGAACTTGTCGTCGAGCGTTACATTGGAATGTTTCAAAAGCCGCTTCCTCGCGCCAGCGCCGGTGAAATTTTCATATAAGATTGCGCCGGCTTCGGCAAAGGCGGTATCGCGGAACTGTGTAGCGTTGGAAGATTGGCGCGCGCAAATCGCGAGGGGAGGAAATTTTGCCCGAGGGACTGGATGCGGTCGGCGCCAAGATCCTGGAATTGATCCAGGACGACGCCAGCCTGTCGGTCGCCGAGATCGCCGAGCGCGTCGGCCTGTCATCCAGCCCGTGCTGGCGACGGATCAAGCGCCTGGAGGACGACGGCCTGATCCAACGCCGCGTCACGATTCTCGACCGCGAAAAGCTCGGCCTGACCTTCGAGGTCTATTGCACCGTGAAGCTTTCGCTGCCGACCAAGGCCAATCTGGAAACCTTCGAGCGCGCGGTGCTGGACTGGGCCGAGGTGGTGCAGTGCGCCACGGTCACCGGCGCGGCGGACTACGAACTTCGAATAGTGACGCGCGACATGCACGCCTTCGACGACTTCCTGCGCGACAAGATGCTCAACCTCGGCTTGGTGTCGAACATCGAGAGCCGGATCGTGATCCGAGGGGTGAAGACCTCGACGAGTTTGCCGCTAGGGCTGTTGGGGCCGTTCGAAACGTAGAGCGGAGGCGTGGCTTTGCGCCCCCTCCGTCACGCGGCAAGAGGGCCGCGCGCCACCTCCCCCGCAAGCGGGCGTGGGAGGATTAAGAAAATTCTACTCCTCACCCGCCCTCTTGCGGGGGAGGTGGCGCGGCGCTCTTTCTCGCGCCGTGACGGAGGGGGCGCAAAGCGGCGGGGCGTCATGCATGAGCAATTCCGTCAACCACCCAACCCCGTCACCCGCCACACCGTGCCACCCACGTCGTCCGCGATCAGCAGACCGCCGCCGTTGTCCATCGCGAGCCCCACTGGCCGGCCGCGCGCCTCGTTCTTCGACGTCGTGAAGCCGGTGACGACATCCTGGGCGATGCCGTTGGGGCGGCCGTTCGCGAACGGGATGTAGACCACCTTGTAGCCATTGAGTGGAGAGCGGTCCCAACTGCCGTGTTCACCGACGAAGGCGCCGCCGCGATATGCCGCCGGCAGGCTGGCGCCCGTGTAAAACACCATGCCGAGCGGGGCGACGTGGGAACTCAGCGAGTAGTCGGGCATGATCGCCTTGGCCACCATCGCCGGGTTTCGCGGCATGACGCGGGGGTCGACATGCCGGCCCCAATAGCTCCACGGCCAGCCGTAGAAGCCGCCGTCCTTCACCGAGGTCATGTAGTCGGGCACGAGATCTGGGCCGAGTTCGTCGCGCTCGTTGACCACGGCCCACAGCACGTGGGTGGTCGGTTCAAAGGTGAGACCGTTGGGATTGCGCAGGCCGGTGGCGTAGAGCCGGTGGGCGCCGGTCGCGCGGTCGACCTCCCACACCGAGGCGCGGTCCTTTTCCGCCGGCATGCCGTTTTCGGTGATGTTGCTGTTGGAGCCGACGCCGGCGTAGAGCTTGGTTCCGTCGGGGCTGGCGGTCAGGCTCTTGGTCCAATGGTGGTCGATCGGGCCGCCCGGCAGCTCGGTGAGCTTGACCCCGGGTGCGGCGATCTTGGTTTGCCCCGTCTGATAGGGAAACCGCAGCACGGCGTCGGTGTCCGCCACATAGAGGTCGTTGCCGACCAGGACCATGCCGAACGGCGATGTCAGGTGGTCGATGAATACGGTGCGCAGGATCGGCGCGCCGGCGGCGTCCATCCGAACCAAGGTGATCCTCTGACCGGGCTTGTTGAAGGAATGCGACTTTTTCTCCAGCGAACCCATGACGAATTCCTTGGGCCGGTTGATCGGCGCCGGGCCGGGCTGTCCGCTCTCGGCGATCAGGACGTCGCCATTGGGCAGCACGTAGACCGAACGCGGGTTCTTCAAACCGTCGGCCAGGGCCGAGACCCGCATGCCCGCCGGCACGGTGGGCTTGTCGCCATGCCAGCCGACCACCTTCGACACCGCCATCGGCGGCAGCAGGTACTGGTGGATGGCTGGCAGGATCGGGTTGGGACCGAGCTGGGTGTGCGGATCGATCGGCTTCGGACCACAGGCCGATAGAGCCGCCAGAGACACCGCGGCGACGGCGGCGGCAGGGCGGGAGTGGCGGCTCATCGGCGGGACTCCGGACGAACGCCGACGCCATGGCGATAGACCATGCTCCAGCCGTTCCAGCCGCTGACGATCAGGAGCAGGACCACGATGGCGGACAGGGTAATACCCGTCGGAACCACCGAGGTGTAGGCGTCTCGGCTGTGGACGAAGGCGTTCACGATCGACAGCAGCAGGACGAGGGCGTTGACGCCGCCATGAACCCATGACTGCCGCAGCGCCCGGATGCGGCGGTCGCCCAGGAAGTCGACGAGCCCGGCCAGCACGGCGAAGCCCGCGACGACCAGCCCCGCCGTGAGCAGCCAGACCGAGAAGTTCGCCCACTGCATATTGGCGGTGCGCCAGTAGACGGTGTCGGTCACCAAGGTCCCGACGAAACAGGCGATGGGCACGGGGACCAGCATGGCGTGCAGCGGATGACCGAAGATCGACGCGGTCGAGCGAGGGTTGGAAACGTCCACGTGCGGGTCCCATGGTCACGACGCCAACGGCGACGGCCTAGCAATACGGGGCGAGCCGTAGGGTTCCGGATGGCGCGAACGGCCGCGCGACCCTATTGTTGTCGGCATCGCGAAAGGTGGAGCGCGCCGTGATCGACCTCGTCCTCGACTCGCGCAGGCACGACCTCGGCGGCGGCTTCGAGGTCGGCCGCGCCCTGCCCTCGGCGGCGCGGCGGATGGTGGGGCCGTTCGTGTTCTTCGATCATTTCGGCCCGGCCGAATTTCAGGCGGGCTTCCCCAAGAGCATCGACGTTCGACCGCATCCGCACATCGGCCTCTCCACCGTCAGCTACCTGTTCGACGGCGAGATCACCCACCGCGACAGCTTGGCCACCGAAGCGGTGATCCGGCCGGGAGACGTCAACTGGATGACGGCCGGGCGCGGCATCACCCATTCCGAGCGGTTCGAGACCCTGCGCGAGCGTGGCGGCGCCATGCATGGCATCCAGGCCTGGGTCGCGCTGCCGGCAGAGTCCGAGGACGTCGAACCCAGCTTCAGTCACCACGGGCCGGACGACCTGCCGACCTATGAATTCCCCGGCCTATGGGCGCGGCTGATCGCCGGCAAGGCGTTCGGCGCCGAGGCCAAGGTCCCAACCCACTCGCCGATGTTCTATGTCCACTGGCGACTCGGCGCCGGCGCCACGGCCCAGATCCCGGCGGAGTATCCGGAACGGGTGGCCTTCGTCGCCGCGGGATCGGTGGAGATCGACGGCCGGACGATCCGCGCCGGCCAGATGGCGGTGCTGACGCGCGGCGAGCCCACGCCGGTCACCGGGGTCGAGCCCGCCGAAGTCATGCTGCTCGGCGGCGAGCCGCTCGGCCCGCGCCACCTGGAATGGAACTTCGTCTCCTCGTCGCGCGACCGGATCGAACAGGCCAAGGCCGACTGGCGGGCCGGACGCATGAAGCTGCCGGACCTCGATCACGACGAATTCATCCCCCTGCCCGAACCGTCTCCGGCGCCGAACGCGATGTCCTGAACGAGCGAGACACCAAGGAACGTCCTATCTGAACGGACCTCACCAACACGGAGTCCGATCATGTCCAACATCGCCGCCGCCGGGGCTTACGCCCTCGGAAACAGCACCGTTAAGCGGATGGGTTACGGCGCGATGCAGCTCGCCGGGCCGGGCGTGTTCGGGCCGCCAAAGGACCGCGCGGCGGCCGTCGCCGTGCTGCGCGAAGCCGTCGCCAGCGGCGTCGATCACATCGACACCAGCGACTTTTACGGTCCGCACGTGACCAACGAGATCATCCGCGAAGCGCTTCATCCGTATCCGGACGACCTTGTCATCGTCACCAAGATCGGCGCGCGGCGCGGCGCGGACGGATCCTGGAACCCGGCCTTCTCCCCTGAAGACCTGACCGGCGCCGTTCACGACAACCTGCGCAACCTCGGCGTCGACGCCATCGACGTCGTCAACCTGCGCCTCATGTTCGATGTTCACGGACCGGCGGAAGGCCCGATCGAAGCGCCGCTGACCGCGCTCGCTGACTTGCAGCGTCAGGGGCTCGTGCGCCACATCGGCCTCAGCAACGCCACGCCGAAGCAGGTCGCCGACGGCGGCAAGATCGCCAAAATCGTCTGTGTGCAGAACCAGTACAATCTGGCGCACCGCGACGACGACCGCTTGATCGACACGCTCGCGTCGGAGGGGATCGCCTATGTGCCCTTCTTCCCATTGGGCGGTTTCTCGCACCTGCAGTCGTCGGCGCTTTCCGGGGTGGCGGCGCGGCTGAACGCGACGCCGATGCAGGTCGCTCTCGCCTGGCTGCTGCGCCGCTCGCCCAACATCCTGCTGATCCCGGGCACCTCGTCGGTCGGGCATCTGCGCGAGAATCTGGCCGCGGCGGAACTGGAGTTGCCGGATAATGCGATGGCCGAGTTGGAGAGCGTCGGCGCGAAGTAGTCAGACGCCCCGCGCACCCGCACCAACTTACTTCCCCCGCGACGGCGGGGGCCCAGTACTCTGCATTGCTACGCTGGTCCTGGCTAAACTGGGCCCCCGCCGTCGCGGGGGAAGGGAATAGATAGCTGGGTTTCTAACGCCCCGCCTTCACCTCAAGCCGCTCCAGTCCCCGGAAAAACGGCAGCGAGCGCCAGCGAGGCGCGGTCTCCACAAGCGCCAGATCGGGAAAACGCCTGAACAGGCCGAGAAAAGCCGATTGCGCCTCGATGCGGGCCAGCGGCGCGCCGAGGCAGATGTGGGCCCCTCCTCCGAACGCGACGTGCGGCGCGCGGGCGCGGGTGATGTCGAAGGCGTCGGGGTCGGGGAAGACATCGGGGTCGCGGTTGGCCGCCCGCAGCGAGGGCGACAGTTGCTCCGTCGCCTTCACGGGACAGCCGCCGATCTCCATGTCACGCGAGGCGACGCGGCCGGTCTGGTCCACCGGCGGGTCGTAGCGCAGGATCTCCTCCACCGCCGCGCCGATCAGCGACGGATCGGCCTTGAGCTTGGCGAGCTGGTCGGGATGGGTGAGGAACAGCCGGACGCCGTTGCCGATCAGGTCGGTGGTGGTCAGATTGCCGGCGATCAATAGGGTCAGGCAGTTGATCCTGATCTCGTCATCGGAGATGTCGGCGCCGGCGTCCTTCATGACCACGAGATCGCTGACCAGATCATCGCGCGGAGCGGCGCGGCGGGCGGTCATCAACTCGCCGAGATAGTCCATCGCGGCGTTGTACCCGGTGTTCATGGTGTCGGTCTGTTCGGCCGTGCGTCCGGGGTTGAAGCTCTGGATGATCGCCTCCGACCAGGCGCGGAACTCTCCCAGACGGTTCTCGTCGACGCCGAGCAGGCGCGCGATCACCTCGATCGGGATCGGCATGGCGTAGGTCTCGACCAGATCGAACAGCTCGCGGCCGGCGAGCGCGTCCAGCCGCCGCTCGACCACCCGATCGACCATGCCGCGCGACTCGTTGAAGCGCTTGTAGAGCACCGGCGTCAGCAGCCCGCGCACGCGGCCGTGGTCGGGATCGTCGGCCGTGAGGATGCTGCGCGGACCGACCGGCTGACCGCTCTCCTCCATCGCCGCGCGACGCTTGGCCAGCGACGAATCGTCCGCCTTCATCGGATCGCGCCACAAGGTGCGGTCGGTGAGCACCCCGCGCACATCGGCGTACCTGGTGAGCTGAACCGCGCCGAAGAACTGGTCGCGCCGCACCGGGCATTGCTCCCGCGCCTGGCGAAGACGGGGATAGGGATCGGCGCGATAAGCCGGATCGAGCGCGGTCAACTGCAGACCCTGAGCCAAGTCTTCTTCCATGGTGATTTCCCCTTCCCCTAGACCAGAGCCCGCCGCGCCTGTTCCCAATATTGCGCCCCGGTGATCAGGGTGACCACCGCCGCCAGCCAGAGCAATCCATGAGCCGCCACGGTGGCCGTGCCGCGAAAGCCCGGATCGTTGGGCAGGCCGAACGCGCCCCAGCAGGTCACCAGCAATTCCGCCGCCAAGGCGACGAGCTGGAGCGTCGTCTTCCACTTCGCAAGCAGGGTCACCGGCAGCTTGATCCCCTTGCCCGCCGTGACCTCGCGCAGGGCGCTGACGGTGAACTCGCGGAACAGGATCAGGGCCGCCGGCAAGGCGATGGCGACGTTTGAGCCGATCGACAGCAGGCCGAGGATCGCCCCGCAGACCAGCACCTTGTCGCCGATCGGATCGAGGATCGCGCCCCACACCGAAACCGCGTCGAGCCTGCGCGCCAGCCAGCCGTCGACGAAATCGGTCAGCGCCGCCACCACGAATGCGACGAAGGCCCACCGCTCCAGCCCGTATTGCTGCCCCTCGGTGAGATGGGCGCCGAACAGCGGCACGGCGGCGAGCGCGAAGAAGGTGAACAGCGCCAGCGCCAGCCGCGCGCCGGTGATCAGGTTCGGAAGTCGCTTCATGGCGGCGACCTTAGACCGAGGCTCCGATGAATGCAGCACCGCGGGGATGCCGCGTCTGAAGGCCGATATGGACCTTTGAACGCTTTCAGACGTTCGCTATAAGGCCTGATCATAGGCAATAGGAGATTCTCTGATGACTATCAAAACCCTGGCCGTCGCCGTTTCGGCCCTGGCCCTGACCTCCGGCGCGGCGTTCGCGCAATCGTCGATGAGCTCCGGCGCGATGAGCAGCGGCGACAAGATGTCGAGCATGAAGATGTCCAAGTCGATGATGAAGACGCAGAAGATGTGCGCCGGCATGACCAAGGACGCGATGATGGCCAACGACAAGTGCAAGGCCATGGCCGCCGCTCATCCGGAAATGATGAACAGCGACGGCACCATGATGGCGCCGAAGTAGGCGCGAACGACTCTCTTCCAAGCGGGTGCGCTCGCCGAAGCGCACCCGTCTCTTCCGGTTCGCTGAGGCGGCCTTTAGTCAACTGAACGCGAGCGGTTCTTCCGCCGCAGTTCCTCACTGAGGATCGTGGCGAACGCCACCCACGCGATAAGAGGCGTGGTCAGCCCCGCCGCGGGAGCGTCGATCTTGCGCGCGGCGATGGCGGTGGTCGCCGCCGACGCCAGCATCGCTCCCGCGGCCAAAGTGCTCGAGCCCAGGCGCCGCTCGCGAAAGAACAGGAACGGAAAGCCCGCGAGGCCCACCAGGGTCAACGCCCAACCGCTCAGGGCCACCGTGCGCCGCCTCGAGGGCTTATCGCGCAGCAGGCGATAGCCGGTGACGACGAGCAATATCTCGAGAACGCCCCAGGTCGCGCCGATCGCCGGCCCGGGCGGCGTGTAACTCGGCTTGCGCAGCCGCAGATACCATAGCCCCGCCCGGGGCTGCTGCGGCCCGCTCATGCCGCCCAGGATTCCGCAACCAAGGACCGCGACACTCGCGATGGCGGCGGAGGCTGACTTGTTCATCGCGAAGCTTTCTTCTGACCGGGCGGGCGCACGACAACGGCTCGCGGCCGGAGGAGTTCATCGCCTCCCGTCATCGCCATCACTCGGGCGACCCCGATAGCCCGCCGGCCGGATGGCCTCGGCGAGGCCGACGGATGAATTTATCGGGCGCCCGTCAAATGACGGGCGCGGCCCTCACTCCCTTCGAACACATGAGGAGATCGACCAACCCTCAAACAGATCAAGAGTGAGACTATGACCTTCCACTTCCGCGACGCGAAGCTGGCGACCGCCCTCGTTTTCGCGCTCTCCACCGAGGCCGCCGCCCTTCCCAGCGCGCCGCCTTCGATCCCGACGCAACCAGCGCCGACCGCGCAACCGGCGGTCTATCAGGTCATGCGCCCCACGGATGGCGCGATGAGTTGCGAGCAGTTGATGACCGAGACCAACAGCCTGAGCGCCGCGGTGCGCGACCGCAAACAGGCCCAGGCGCAGCGGTTGCGGGCGGCCGCGAACGGGAGCCGCGGCGGCTCCCGAGCCGCGATCGCCGGCGGCGCCGTCGGGGCCGGCGCGATGATGGGCGCGAGCCAGCTCGGCGGCTTCATTCCGATCGTCGGCCCGGTGTTTATGATGGGGTCGGCCCTGAGCCGGATGAAACACGCTCAGGACGCTCGGAAGAAGATGGAGCAAGCCCAGGCCGACGCCATGGCCCCGCCTCCCGAACAAGACCGGGTGGACCATCTCGAGGCGCTCTCGGCGGCCAAGCATTGCTAACGGGCGCGCGAACCCTCAGGCTCGCTCTCTGTGGACAGGTGGGCTCCACCGCCACTTCGAGTTCGCCCGAGGAAGACTAAAGTGAAACTCTACACTAGCCGTCTCGCCCCCAATCCGCGCCGGGTGCGCTGGTTCATGGCCGAGAAAGGGATCGAGGATATCGAGATCGACAGCTTCGATCTCTTCGGCGGCCGGCACAAGACGCCGGAATACCTGGCCGAGGTCGGCGTGCCGCAGGCGCCGGCCCTCGTGCTGGACGACGGCGAGGCGATCACCGAATCGGTGGCGATCTGCCGCTATCTGGAGTCGCTCTATCCCGAACCAAACATGTTCGGCGCCGACGCGCTGGAGACCGCGCGGATAGAGATGTGGACCCGCCGCGCCGAGATGACCGCCGCCACGCCGCTGATGATGTCGGTCCGCCACGGCCACCCCGCCCTCGCCGCCCTGGAGACCCAGAACCCCGCGATGTTCGAGGCGTACCGCGCCCAGGCGGAGCGCTCCCTCGCCCTGTTCGACAGCCGGCTCGCCACCAGCGAATGGCTCGCCGCGGACCGTGTGACCATCGCCGACGGCCTCCTGTTCACCGGCCTGGAGTTCGCCCGCATGGTGAAGTTCAAGGTCGGCGAAGACACCCCGAACCTGCTGCGCTGGCAGGGCGCGATGCGGGCGCGGGAGTCGGCGGCGGCGGGGACTTGAGAATCGATGGGCGCGAGGTGACTTCCGTCTTCCGCACGCATTGACTTTTGGCGATAGAGTGCAATCATTGCATCATATGGAAACAGATGATGCATGCCTGCTCTTAAGCGTTTTGGAGCGATCGTTGTGCGCATGTACGCCGACGATCACGCCCCGCCGCACGTCCACGTCGAAGCGCCGGATTTCGAAGTCCTGTTGCGCCTTTCGGATTTCACCGTGCTTGCCGGTAGCACACGAGCCTCGCGGATCGCTGAAGTCTTGGAGTGGCTGAGGGACGAGCAGAACAACTTGAAGAGCAAATGGGCGGAACTGAACGAGAGAGGATGACGATGCCTAAGACTACCCTGCCCCGCATCGAGGCCGTGGAGGCTGATGAAGACTACAAGCTTCGCGTTTGCTGGGCTCATGGCGTTGAAAGCTTGGTCGACATTTCCGGCTTAATCGACGCCTTTCGAGTTTATGCGCCGTTGCGGGCCGACCCGACGTTGTTCGAAGCGGTGAGGGTGGGCGAGTACGGGACCCATATCGTCTGGACCGACGAGATCGACATGGCCGCCACGACCTTGTGGCGTCTCGCCCAGGAACAGTCCGGCGCCACCCTCTCGGCCGCGGAGTTCCGCCGCTGGCGCGAACGCCAGACCCACACCCTCGACACCGCCGCCAAGGCGCTCGGCGTCAGCCGGCGCATGGTGGCCTATTATGACAAGGGGGAGAAACCGATCCCGCGCACGGTGGCGCTGGCGACGAGGGCGTTGGAGATGGGGATCTCCAAATGACGTGAAGCGTTGCTGCCGTCCTCGAAAATCAGAAGGCTGACCTCCCCGCCCACATCTACGCCTCGGATGAGGAGTTGCAGGACCGCCACCGCTGGGCATTGCCGGCGAGGCGACCAAGTAGGGGGCCGAGACGCTACTCGCCGGTGAAGGTCCGACTTCGTTGCGTCAATACGACATGGTACGTACATTGGCTCGCCGACAGGAGGTGAAGTTCGAGTGGGATGCCGCCAAGGCGCGGAGCAACCTCGCGAAACACGGAATCACGTTTGAGGTGGCCGAGAGCGTGTGGGACGATCCCTTTCACGTCATCGTTCACGATCGGGTGGAAAAGGGCGAAGACAGATGGCACGCCATAGGGATGGTCGGATCGGTCGTCATTCTCGTGGTCGTGCACGCCTATCCCGATCCTGACGACGAGCGCCGCATCCGGATCATCGGCGCGCGGAAGGCGACCAGGCTTGAAAGGCGAGGTTATGAACAGGAAGGCGCTTAATCGAGAGCAACTCGAGCAACTCGCGAAGGTCGCCGCGATGCCCGACGACGAGATCGATGTCGTGGACATCCCCGAGGCGCCCGCCGAAAGCTGGCTCCACGCGCGGCGCGGTCTCTATCGGCCCGTGAAACAACCGGTGACGATGCGCCTGGATGCGGACGTGCTGTCCTGGTTCAAGGAACACTCAGCCGGCGGCGGATACCAGACCGAGATCAACCGGGTGCTACGGGATTATGTGACGTCTGGTGGACGTGGTAGAGCTTAAACTTCGGGCCCGAACCCACACGCCAACTTTGATATTGACCATGTGTCGTGTTGACTCACGCTGGTCGGCGGGACCGCTCTCCGAACTTTTGGAGCCCTTTCAAACCCATGCATTTTCAATCCTTGGGCGTTGAAGCGCGGGTCAAGATTGCTCGCTCGAAGGCAAACAAGCTCTCAAGATTTATCACCACCTTGATTCAGACTCATGCCAATAACCAACAGTTAGTATATTCAAAACGCCCACATGAGATGGTTGGAGTCAGCTTTGCGGCTCACTCCCTAAGTGACCTTCAGAGATCAAGTTTTGCTATGGAGCTAACTCGCCTCTGCGCCCTATGGGACGCGCCAAAAATTGACCGGATTAGCTTACCAACCATTGCTGCACTCATTAATCATCCAGAGGTGCTGGAGATTTTACGGCGTGATCATGCCGCTGGGTGGGGTGGTGCCGATCCGATAAAGATCGACAACGAGGACGAACTGGCCCCTGAGGACATCGATCATTTCAGAGAAATGTTTAAACGAAGCACAGATCAATTTGTTGAAAGAACATTTCACCGCAATCTCCGTATAGCCATTTCAGGCGTGAGCGCTGTCGCGGCGTCGGCTAGGCTTCGAGCTATTTTCAATTACCGGAATCATTTCATCGCTCACAATCTCGAAGAAGGCAGCCTGGGTAGAGCCAGCTTACCATCAAATCTGCCGAAATATGGTTATGAACGCAAGCTGCTGCGCACGACGCAACGTATGGCAAACGCCTTAACTGTAGTGATAAATAACAGCGGTTTCGCTTACGACTGGAACCGTAGTTTCGCGGAAAGAAATAGCCAAAGCTTATTTGGTATAATAGATCTGCGTGGGGCTGAATAAAGATTGGGTCGTCCGGAAATCTACCAAATTTTGCCTCACTTCCGAAAATGTCCCGCAATCCGCTCCGCCAGCGGACCGCTCACCCCCTCCACCTTCATCAAATCGTCCACGCTCGCCCGGCTCACCCCACGCGCGCTGCCGAACGCGTGCAGCAGCGCCTTCTTCCGCGCTGGTCCCACTCCCTCGATCTCGTCGAGGGGGTTCTTCTTCATGTCGATAGCGCGCTTCGTGCGGTGTGCGCCAATGGCCCACCGGTGGGCTTCGTCGCGCAGGCGCTGGAGGAAATACAGCACAGGGCTCTTGGGTTCGAGCATGAAGGGCGGTTTGCCGGGGAGGAAGAAGCGTTCCAGGCCGGCGTCGCGGTCGGGGCCCTTGGCGACCCCGACCAGGGCGATGTCGTCGACGCCGAGGTCGGCCATGATCGCCATCGCCTCGGCGAGCTGACCGGCGCCGCCGTCGAGCAGGACGAGGTCGGGCCGAGGCGGGTTCTCTCCAGCCTCCTCCTCCTTGGCCAGCCGGGCGAAGCGGCGCTGGAGAACTTCGCGCATCATGCCGTAGTCGTCGCCGGGGGTGATGTCCGTGCTGCGGATGTTGAACTTGCGGTACTGGTTCTTCTGAAAACCGTCCGGGCCGGCCACGATCATGCCGCCCACGGCGTTCGTGCCCATGATATGGGAGTTGTCGTAGACCTCGATCCGCTCCGGCGTCGCCTCCAGGCCGAAGGCTTCGCAGACCTGGGCCAGAAGCTTCGACTGCGCCGAACTTTCCGCCATCCTGCGGCCGAGCGCCTCGCGGGCGTTGGTCAGGGCGTGGTCGACCAGTTGGCGCTTCTCTCCGCGCGCGGGCTTGCCGATCTCTATGCGGCGACCGGCCTTGAGACAGAAGGCCTCGGTGAGCAGATCGGCCTCGTCCGGCTCGTGGCTGACCAGGATGAGCCTGGGGATCGGCTTGTCCTCGTAGAACTGGCCGAGAAACGCGGCCATGATCTCCGCGTCGCCGTCGGACTTGTCGACGCGGGGGAAGTAGGCGCGGTTGCCCCAGTTCTGGCCGGCGCGGAAGAAGAAGACCTGGACGCAGGCCTGGCCGCCCTCGGCGTGGAGGGCGAAGACGTCGGCCTCGGCGACCGTCTCGGCGTTGATCTGGGTCTCCTGGGCGATGGAGGCCAGGGCGCGGATGCGGTCGCGCAGGCGGGCGGCGCGCTCGAACTCCATGTCGTCACTGGCGGCCTGCATCTGTTCGCTCATATGAGCCATGACCATCCGGCTCTTGCCGCGCAGGAAGGCCTCGGCCTCACCGACCAGGCCCTGGTAGTCTTCGAGCGAGACGAGGCCGGTGCATGGCGCGGAGCAGCGCCGGATCTGGTGCAGCATGCACGGCCGGGTGCGGCTCTCGTAGACGCTGTCCGAACACGACCGCAGCAGGAAGGCTTTCTGTAGGGTGTTCAGCGTGCGGTTGACCGCCCAGGCGGAGGCGAACGGGCCGAAATAGTCGCCCTTGATCGAGTGGGCGCCGCGATGCTTGCGCAGCTGCGCGGCGGGATGTTCGCGGCGGATGACGATCTCGGGGAAGCTCTTGTCGTCGCGCAGCAGGACGTTGAAGCGCGGCTTGAGCTGCTTGATCAGGTTGATCTCGAGTAGCAGGGCGTCGGTCTCGGTGCGGGTGGTGGTGAACTCCATCGACCGGGTCAGGTCGATCATCAGCATCAGCCGGTTCTGGTGCACCTTGCCCGAAGCGTACTGGCTCACACGCTTCTTCAGCGACCGCGCCTTGCCGACATAGAGCGCCTCCCCGCCCTCGCCGAACATGCGGTAGACCCCAGGCGCGTCCGGCAGCCGGCGCACGTTGTCCTTGATCAGCGCGGCGCCGGTCAGGGCTGGAGGGGACGAGTCGTCGGGCATGGGAGCGGGAATATAGGCGATCGGCGGCCGTGCGATCAGACGAAAGCGAGGAACACCGCCAGGGCGCGGGTTACCGCCAGGAGCAGAGCGTCGTCGGCGCGGCCGATCACCTCGCCAATCTTCGCGACGGGTACGACGGTGATCTTGTCGATGGCGACCTGCGAGGGTTGGCAGAGGCCATTCTCCGGCGTCGGAGAAACATTGAGGCGGAACAGGTCGGCGTCCGCGCGGAGAGTTGTCGTGAGCGGGCAGATCACGGTCGAGGGCAACTGCGAGAAGAGCTCGTTCTGGACTACGAGGGCCGGCCTAGGCTTGCCGTAGTCTCCGCTGGTGGCGACGGTGACGAAGTCTCCGCGCCGCATCACCCTTCCGCTTCGTCGCGGAGGCTCTCCACGAAGGCCATGAGTTCGTCGCCGGCCGGGTCGCTGTCAGCCACGGCCAAGGCCTGCGTGTGGCATCGAGCGGCGAAGTCCGCCGAGCGCGTGTCGGGAACCCAGAGTTGCACGGAACGAAGTCCAGAGGCGCGCATGCGGTCGCGATAGCGCCCCATGCGTCCGCCGCGAACACTTTCCGATCGATTCGTTGCAGTCACAAATGCTCTCCGCATTATGGTCAAGGCGTAACATGTGACGATCGTCGGCAGGTAGCAAGGTTGTGGTCAAACTTCCTGTCCGTTTCGGGCGTTGTGGGGTCGCGCGAGGGAGGACGTAAGCATGAACCCATTCGAGGTCGAAGCCGATGACGGCGCGCGCTTGACGGCGTTCTCCTGGCGGCCGGCGCCGCCGCCGCGCGCCGTGGTCCAGATCGCCCACGGCGCGGCCGAGCACCTGAAACGTTACGATCGCCTCGCCCGCGCGCTCGTGGCGGAGGGCTATGCGGTGGTCGGCGCGGATCACCGCGGGCACGGCGTCAACGCCGGCGTTCACGGCCAAGGCGGCTTCGGCCGGCGCGGCTTCGCCCAGGTGATCGACGACATGGCGGCGGTGACGATGGCGGCGAAGGCGCGGGATCCCGGCGCGCCGGTCGTGCTGCTCGGCCACAGCCTGGGGTCGTTCGCCGCCCAGGGCTATCTGCGCGGCCATGCGGCGGAGCTTGCCGCGCTTGTGCTGTCGGGTACGGCCCGGCTAGACTTGATGTTCGCGGACCGCGCCGCCGCCCAGGCGCGCGAGGGCGGGTCGCTGCGAAGTCTCAACGCCAATTTCGAGCCGGGACGCACGCCGTTCGACTGGCTGTCGCGCGACGAGGCCGAGGTCGACGCCTACATCGCAGACCCGCTATGCGGCTTCGACCTCGATCCGGCGGCGATGGCCACCGTGGGTGAGGCCGTGATGGGCGGAGGGCCGCTCGCCGGCCGTCCGCTGCCCATCCTGGTGATATCCGGCGAGGTCGATCCGGTGGTCGGACCGGAGCAGCGTTATGCCCGAGGTCTCGTCGATAGCTTGGTGGCGGCAGGGTTCGGCCCCGTCACCCACAAGGTCTATCCCGGCGGCCGCCACGAGATGTTCAACGAAACCAATCGCGCCGAGGTCACCGCCGACCTCGTCGCATGGCTGAACGCCCGCTTTCCGTCGGTGTGAGCGGGCCGCTTCAGCGCTCGTTCAATCGCAGATCAGCCGCGCGAAGTCCTCATCGTTCAACTTGAACGGGTTGAGCGCCGTCATTTTGGCGATCTGGATACCGTCCTGCAGATCCTCGCTGAGGAAGACGGTGGCGCCCGCCCGCGCCGCCGCGCACCAGATCACGGCGTCCCAAACCTGCAAGCCGTGCCGTTGTGACATTTCGAGCGCGGCCTGGGCGACGGCCGGCGTGGTCGGGGCGAGTTCGAAAACCCGAGACCAGACCCCCACCTTGGAGGCCGCGCTATTTAGGCTGGCGGGTCGTTTGCGACGCACGACGGCGACGAATTCGAGAAGCGCCTGGACCGCGAGAACGCCATCGGCGGCCGTTTCCGCGATGAGAGCCTTGGCCCGTTCACCCTTTGCGCTGTCCGGCTCCAACTCGCCATAGACGAGAATGTTGCTGTCGAGCGTCGCCCGAACCCGCATTCAGCCCGCGTCGCCGTATTTGTCGTCCTCGGTGATCTTGCCGACGCGAAAGCCCGTGACCGGCGTCGCATCCATCAGGTCCAGCATTTCGCGATGCGCGGCGATCCATGCCGGATCGTTGCGCTTGTCCGCTCCTCTGGGACGCAGTTCGGCGACGGGCTTGCCGTTCTTGGTGATCAGCACGGTTTCTCCCGCCTCGGCCAAGTGGAGCCAGCGGGAAAAGTTATGATTGGCTTCGCGCGCGGTGATGACCTGCATGTCCTACATGTAGCTGACATTCAGGTGGAATGCACGTCTATTCCCAAGGCGTCCAGCACCGCGAACTGCTGGTCGACGGTGATTTTCAGATCGATGCAGGTCGCCAAACGGCGGAGGTCGAAGCCGCTGAGGTCCGCGCCGCGCAGGTCGGCGCCGCCGGCTTTCGCGCCGTCGACGACGGCTTGGAACAGGTCGGAGCCGGTCAGAGTGGCGCCGGTGAGGTCGGCGTTGCTCAGGTCCGTTTCGCGCAAGCGGCAGTCGCGCAGCTCGCACGCCGCCAGTCCGGCGCCGGAGAGGTCGGCGAGCTCCAGGTTGCAGTCGACGAACGACACCGCGGAGCGCACCACCGACCGCCCAAACGCGCGGTGGAAGCGCGCTCGCGAGAACGTCGCGCCGAGCAGGCGGCATTCGGTGAAACGGGCGGCGTAGAGATCGGCGCCGTCGAAGCGGGCGTGGGTCAGGTCGCAGTTCTCGAACGTCGCCTCGTCCATGCGGGCGAAAGCGAAGTTGGCACCCTGCCCGGGGTCGGCAAGGCCGCAGTCGCGGAATGTCGTCTCACGCAGATCGGCGTGCGCGAAGCCGCAGCGGACGATACGGCAGGTCTCGAATCGCGCGCCGGCGAGATCGAGACCGCCCCAGTCCTCGTCCTCGAACGCGGCGCCAACGACGACGTCTCCGGCCTTCGGCGTCACAGCAGGTCTCGCAGCCAAGCGACCAGCGGCCCGTCGGCGGGCGGCATGGAGTAGTCGGCCATCCGGTCTGGGCGCACCCAGGCCAAAGCCTCGTGTTCCAGCGCCTTTGGAAAACCCTCCCACCTGCGGCAGAGGAACAGCGGCATCAACAGGTGGCGGTCGCCCAGATCGTGGCTGGCGAAGACGAAGGGCGCCAAGCAGGCATGGGTGATCTTCACGCCGAGCTCCTCGTCCAGCTCGCGGGTGAGGCACGCTTCCGGCGTCTCGCCCGGCTCGACCTTGCCTCCGGGGAATTCCCAGAGGCCGGATAGCGTCTTTCCGGAGGGCCGTTTGCCGAGCAGCACCCGGCCGTCGACGTCAACCATCGCGCAGGCGGCGACTAGCAGGGTCTGCATCTTGCAAATTCGCCTTGACTTCGCGGGCGGATGAGGCGATCTATGGCCCACGACTCGCGCATTCGCGGGCCGTCATCGGTGCTCCAGTCGCGTGAGGATCGCAAGGTTTGCGGTCCGCCTGTCGAGCGCCAGGATGGACGTCATCCCGATCGCCCGGCCACGCGGGGCGCTCCCATAAAGACCTCGCCTTCGTCGCGTCGCTTGGAAAGCGCACGCGCGTTTCGGCGCACAAGAAAGACATTTCCCTCGTGACCCATTTCACCGACCTCGACCTCGTGAAGCCGCTTCTCAAGGCCCTGGCCGAAGAGAACTACACCGTCCCCACCCCGATCCAGGCCCAGGCCATCCCCTTCGTCCTCGCCGGACGCGACCTGCTGGGCATCGCCCAGACCGGCACCGGCAAGACGGCGGCCTTCGCCCTGCCGATCCTGCAACGACTCGCCGCCGACCCCAAGCCCGCGCCCCGGCGCGGCGCGCGGGTTCTCGTCCTCGCCCCCACCCGCGAACTCGCCAGCCAGATCGGCGAGAGCTTCCGCACCTATGGCCGCCACATGGGCCTGACCGTCGCCGTCGTGTTCGGCGGTGTGAAGTACGGGGCCCAGGTCAAGGCGCTGGCCGGCGGCATCGACGTGCTGGTGGCCACCCCGGGCCGCCTGATCGACCACATCCAGGAAAAGGTCGCCAACCTTGGCGCGGTGGAGATCTTCGTCCTCGACGAGGCCGATCAGATGCTCGACCTCGGCTTCCTGCCGCCGATCCGCAAGATCGTCGCCACCCTGCCGAAACAGCGGCAGAACCTGTTCTTCTCGGCCACCATGCCGACGGAGATCGGCAAACTGGCCGGCGAACTGCTGCGCGATCCGGCCAAGGTCTCCGTCGCCCCGCAGGCGACCACCGTGGCGCGCATCCAGCAGTCGGTTCTGTTCGTCGAGACCGACCGCAAGCGCCACCTGCTGGCCGACCTGCTCAGCGACGCCAAGATGGCCCGCACGCTGGTGTTCACCCGCACCAAGCGCGGCGCCGACCGGGTGGCCAAATACCTCGAGCAGTCGGGCGTCGCCGCCGACGCCATCCACGGCGACAAGTCGCAGGGCCAGCGCGAGCGGGCCTTGGCGGCGTTCAAGGCCGGCAAGGTCCGCGCCCTGATCGCCACCGACATCGCCGCCCGCGGCATCGACGTCGACGCGGTGACCCACGTCGTCAATTTCGACCTGCCCAACGTGCCGGAAAGCTATGTCCACCGCATCGGCCGCACCGCTCGCGCGGGGGCCGACGGCTCGGCGATCTCGCTGGTCAGCAACGACGAGCGCGGCCTGCTGAAGGACATCGAGAAGCTGACGCGCCAGTCGATCCCGTCCTTCGACCGCCGAAACGACCGCACCCTCGGCGCCATGGCCGCCGTGGAGCCGAAGCCGGCGTTCGCCCCCCGCGCCGACGCCAAGCGCCCGGCCCGAGGCGGCGCGCAGCAGAGGCAGCGGCAGAAGGGACGCGGCGGAAAGAGCGGCGGCGACCACCGTCAACCGCAGTCGACCGGCCCGCGCCAGATCGCCAGCACGCGTCCCGCCGCCAAATGGACGCCCGCGGAAGCCTGACGTCTCTTCCGGAGCGCGGGCTCCCAGCCCGCTCTTTCGTAAGATGCGGGCTGGGAGCCCGCGCTCCGAAAAAGACTAAGACCGATAATCGCCGTTGATGGCGACGTACTGCTTGGTCAGGTCGCAGGTCCACATCGTCGCGCTGGCGCGGCCCACGCCGACGTTGACGCCGACCTCCAGGTGCGGATGCTTCATGTACGCGCTCATCGCCTCCTCGGAATAGTCGTCGGCGACGGCGCCGTCGCGCGCGGCCACGAGCGGACCGAAGGTGACCGACAGCTTGCGCCGGTTCACCGGCTCGTCGGAGCGGCCGACCGCCATGACGATGCGGCCCCAGTTGGCGTCCTCACCGGCGAAGGCGGTCTTGACCAGCGGGCTCTCGGCAATGGTGCGGGCGATTCTGCGCGCCGAGGCGACCGACTTGGCGCCCTCGACATGGATCTTGACGAACTTGGTCGCGCCCTCGCCGTCTTTTACAAGTTGCTGCGCGAGATCGAGCAGCAGCGCCTCCAGCTTTGAACGGAAATCGGCCAGGCGCCGGTCGGAGGCGCGGGTAATCTTGGGCGCCGCGCTCTTACCGGTGGCGAACATCAGCAGGGTGTCGTTGGTCGAGCGGTCGCCGTCGACCGTCACCGAGTTGAAGGTGCGCGCGGTGTAGAGCTTGAGCAGATCGCGCAGAACCTTCGGCGACAGGGCCGCGTCGGTGGCGACGAAAGCGAGGATGGTCGCCATGTCCGGCGCGACCATGCCCGAGCCCTTGGCGATACCGGCGAGGCGCACGCGCTCGCCGTCGATCTCGGCTTCGGCGTCGGCGCCTTTCGGGAAGGTGTCGGTGGTGGAGATCGCCTCGGCGGCTGCCTTCCAGGCCCCGCCGTCCAGCGCCCTCGCCAAGGCGGGGATCAGCGGCTTGATCTTCCCGTCGTCCAGCAGCACGCCGATCACCCCGGTGGAGGCGAGCATCACCTCGCGGCGGCGGCAACCCACGGCCTCGGCGGCGGCGGCGGCGACGCGCGCGGCGGCCTTGTCGCCCGCCTTGCCGGTAAAGGAGTTGGCGCAGCCGGCGTTGATTACCAGCGCCCGCGCCCTGCCGTCCGAACGCGCCGCCTGCCGCTTGCACCAGTCCACCGGCGCCGAGCCGACCGCGTGGCGCGTGAACACCCCGGCGCAGGTCGTCCCCTCGGTGAAACGCATAAGCAGGACGTCGTCGCGCGCGTGCTTGTAGAACCCGGCGCGGCCGACGGCGATCTCGACGCCGGCGATCGGCGGAATTTCCGGAAAGGCGACCGCGTTGGGCGAGATCGGCAGCGGACCGCTCATGGCTTGGCGCCTCCGGTAGCCGGGGTTTGCCGGACGATGTCGATCTTGGCGCGATGCCGAAGGTCGAGCACGAGATCCTTGACCCGGTCGTAGGTCAGGAAGCGCACGATGCGCGGGCGGGCTTGATCCAGCGTCTCCGGCGGCGCGCCGGCCGGTCTCGCCTTTTCCATTTCCTCGTACAGACCCTGGATGACCTGCGGCGTGACCGCGCCGCGCAGCCTGTCTTCCAGCACCATATTGCTGAGCACCCGCGCGCGCGCGGCGTCCAGCCGCCGGCGTCCCGCCTCGGTGCGGTCGAGCCCTTCCTTGACAGCCTGGGCGGCGAGCAGCCTCTCATCCACGGCCTGATCGACGAGACCGCCGTAGGTCGGCGCGGTAGGCGCCGCCGCCTCGGGCGCCAACCCCTGGGCCGCCGCCTCGCGGACGATATCGGAACGACGCACCGCCACGCCATCGACGCGGGCCACCACCGGGTCCGGCGCGGTCGCGTGCGCGGTCGCCTTCGGCTTCTCGCACGACGCGAGGGCCAGACAGGCGAACGCGCAGCCCCCCGCTGCGAGCGCCCTTGCCTTCCTCACCGGTAACGTCCTAGGCGTGCGCACCGGCGCCGATGGCCATCGAAACGGCCACGCGTCAAGGCAAGGGAGAAGGCGGCTCATGAAATTCTACAACTCGATCGGACCCAATCCACGCGTCGTGAAGATGTTCATGGCCGAGAAGGGCGTCGACCTTCAGCGGACCGAGGTGGATCTAATGGCCGCGGAAAACCGCAAGCCGGACTACCTCGCCAAGAACCCCCACGGCACCACGCCGGCTCTGGAGCTGGACGAGGGCGACGTGCTGGCCGAGATCACCGCGATCTGCGAATATCTGGAAGAGCTGCACCCCCAGCCGCCGCTGATCGGCTCGACGCCGGAAGAACGCGCCAAGACGCGGATGTGGGTCCGCCGCATCGACCTCAACATCGCCGAACCCCTGACCAACGGATTTCGCTTTTCCCAAGGGTTGGCGATGTTCAAGGACCGCGTGCGCACCATGCCGCAAGCGGCCGAAGACCTCAAAACCCTGGCCCAGGAGAAGATCGCCTGGCTCGACGGCCTGATCGCCGGCAGGACCTGGATCGCCGGCGAGCGGTTCACCCTGGCCGACATCCTGCTGTTCTGCTTCCTCGATTTCGGCGGCCAGGTCGGCCAGCCGTTCAAGCCGGAGAACAGGAACATCGCCGCCTGGTTCGAGCGGGCGAAGGCGAGGCCGAGCGCCGCCGCAAGCGCCTGATCAGAATTGACATGGGATGTGCCTGCATCCATGCGGATTGCATGGGCCTGGCGTCCTGGCGGTTCAAACCCTCGCCTGGTCTCTCGACACCGCCCGACAAGCCGAGCTTTCCCGGATCAGGGCGCCAGCGCCGGCTCGCGATCCGCCGGAACGGGAGGATCGCGTGGCGGCGGGGCGAACACGCCCTCCGAGTTCGGCGCGCGGACCGCGTCGGCGTCCCAGTCGATCGCTACGCCGACGTCGGCGGCGAGACTATCGACGATGGCGGTGTAAAGCCCCCGCGGCAGAACCTCCGGACGTTCGACCTCCGCCCACTCGCGGTCGCCGCCGAGACGCTCCTCGCGCGCGGACTTGCCTTCACCGTCGGCCCCGGGCCGGGCGGAGGCCGCCGCGGTGTCGGGTTCGTCGGTCATGACGATCCGGCGAGGATTGGAGCTTGCCGCCGCAACCGTCCTGTCCGGCTGGGCGGGAACGATCCCGACTCGCATGTCGCGCACGGCTTCGGCCGTCGTCTTCTCCAGCATCAGCGTCAGGCGCAGGGAGCGCGACACTTTCTGGAAAGCGTCCGCCGCATCCTTGGCGCCGCAGCCGCGCGCTCGGCCGGTCTCGGGCATGAAATAGTCCTCGGACACGATCGCCTCGACCGCCCGCGACGCCGCGATCGACGACGATGCGAAGGCCCGCGAGACCTCCATTCCGATCTCCGCCAGTTCGCCGAGCATGACGAGTTGGCGTTCGGCCACCGCGAGAGCGGGGTCGGCGAGGAGGTCGGGAGAGAGCGCGATTTCGCCTTTCATATGAAGATGGTTGCATTTTGCAATTGATCGGTCAAGGGAAAAGCACTTCCGAGCGCCGATGGTTGCGGTTCTCCTGGCGCCCGAGCGCGGTACAGCCATAGGCACGAACCGATTTATTCGCCGCCACGTTGCGTGCCTGCGACAGACCCGTGAGCGGATAAATCATGACTTGATACCCGGTTTGGGCGTCGCACCGCCGCCGGATAGAGGCCGGCGGACCCGCCCGGAAGCGGACCTTGCGAATTTCCGAGATGGGGTGGAAAGCCGACGCCGCAGCTTACCGCTGTAACTTCGGCGCCAACGCCGCCGTTCCGCCAGAATGCTAGACCGGTATAGCTCCTGCGTGGCGGTCTCGCCGATAGCTGGGGAAATAGATGGGACGCAATGTGCTGGCTCTGGCGGCTTCGGCCTTCCTCGCTGCCGCTGCCCCGATCCAAGCCGCGGACTTGTCACCCGCTCATTGGTCCGAAGCGCAGCGGATCGACCTTCAAAAAAGCGAACTAGCCTTTTGGCCCAATGCGACGCGCGAGTCTTACGGCTCTTCGCTGGTCACGGGGACAGAATCGCCCGTGGCCGTGCATGCGGGCATCGAGGCCTTACGCAAGGGCGGCTCGGCGGCCGACGCCGCAACCGTCGTTGCCCTCACGCAGATTGCCCGGACGATGGGCGGGGTAGTCTCCTACGCGGGCAAGCTAGAGGTGGCCTACGTCGACGCGAAGACGGGAACCGTCTCCTTCCTCGACGCCGGCTGGAGCCCTTACGCTGACGAGCGCGATCCTGGCTCGATCCCAGAACCTGGGGCCGACCCAGCGATCGCCGTCCTCGGCCGGCAGACTCTGGTCCCGGGTTTTATGCGCGGCATTGAGGCGCTCCATGCCAGATTCGGCCGGTTACCGTGGGCGGACCTCTTCGAACCTGCGATCTGGTACGCGAAGAACGGCGTCGAAGCGTCTCCGGCTATCATCGGCTTTCGCCAAAACAACGCCGCGCGCTTGGCGCGGACGCCGGAAAGCCGGCGCCTGCTCACGATGGCGGACGGAGATGCGGCGAAGGTCGGCGACATTATTCGCCAGCCAGGACTCGCCCGGACGCTCCAGGCCGTCGCCCGCCGAGGCGCAGGCGAGATGTACCGCGGCGCATGGGCCCGGGACTATGTCGAGACCGTTCGCTCCCACGGTGGCCGCGTGAGTTTGCAAGACCTGGAGGGGTACCGTCCTCGCTGGCGTGAGCCCATCAGCGCCGCCTTCGCCGGGGCCACCGTCTACGGAATGTCCACGGGCACGATGGCGTGCGCGAGTTTGACCTCCCTGAGCCTCCTGGATGCAATGCAGGTCGCATCGATGGGGCCGTACTGGAAGGATCCGGTCGCCGTCCACGCCTACGCGCGCGCCATCCAGTACGCCACGCTCCGTCAGGCCGCTCCCCCAGGCCAGACAGCCTTCGAAATGCGGGTCAGGCTGCCGGCCGCAAGCTGCGACGATCGGCTGACCGGGGCCTATGCCTCGGTGCTGGTCCCTGAGTTGCTGAAGACCGCGCCGTCCCCATTTGACGAGACACCCGTCGCGGCGCCCGAGGCCGGGCATCACACCATGGCGGTCGTGGTCGTGGACCGGAAGGGTAACGTCGCGGTGCTTGTTCATACGACGAACGGATCGCTGACGGGGCTGGTCGTGGACGGCGTTCCCATTTCTGAGGCGGCGAGCGTGAACAAATGGGCGCTCGCGGGCGCTCGCCCTGGCGACCTCCTCGTAAACGACCTCGCGCCGCTTATCGCAGTCCGCGGCGGACGCACGGTCGCCGTCGTGGGCGCCACTGGAATATCGCTCATGCCGGAAACGGTCAGGCTGATGGGGGAAGTACTCTCGGGTCACGAGAAACTGACCGCAATTACCGCTGCGCCGCCACTCCTTTACAATTTCAAGGCTCTAACATCGCTCGAAGGCTTTTCGGCATGGCCGGTGCTGGTCCCGACCATGGCCTATGATCAGGCGTTCCTGAAGCGGCTTGAAGCGTTGGGAATCTCGATCAAGCAGGAGCCGCGCCAGACGGCCTGGACGTATTTGCGTGGCACGGCCGCGGCCGCAGTGATCGAGCCATTCACGGGTGTGGCGACAGCCGTCGAGGTTCCGGTCATCGACATGTTTGCGGAAAGCGAGAATTAGGCGATGTCAACGCTAGTCTCCCTGTAGTTCCGCCTTGGATCGAAATGGGAAGCCCGCATAGCGCCGTGAAGCGGCCCCTCAGGGGACTCGCGCCCCTCATCACTCGCACACGACTTGGCTCGGCCGTCTCGGGGAAAATCGCTTCGCCGATCGAAGCGGGCGCCATCCCGAGCTCCGCTCATCCTCGCGAAAGCGAGGACCCAGGCTTTTTTATTGTGTTCTTCTACACCAGCTTATGGCGCGCCGGCGGAACGGCACGGTCCACGGTCATACCGATGACTTGGCTCCGGATCTGAAAAACCGAGCTGATCGATCGGTTCGATCCTTAGCTGGCGCGACCTATTCGAGGATTTCGGGGTGTAAACTAAAAAGCCTGGGTCCTCGCTTTCGCGAGGATGAGCGGAAGGGGTGTGGTCATCCAGACTAACGCAACAGTTCCACCTTGCCGCTCGATAAGGAATAGTAGGCCGGCGTTACGCTGAGCGCGCCGTCCTTGATCAGCCCGCCGAGCAGGGGGGAGGCGTTGGCCAGGATGCCGGCCTGGATCGTCGCGTTCTTCTTGGCGACGGCTTCGGGGTCGGGTCCGCCTTGGAGCACCGCGGCGCGCAGCGGCGCATAGAGGGCGGAAATCTGCCCCGGCGCGGCGCCGCCGCCGATGGCAGCCTTCACCGCTCCGCATCCCTCATGCGCGAGCACCACGATCGTTGCGACACCGAGCACGGCCGCGCCGTATTCCAGGCTGGCGATGATGTCGGTCGAGGCGATATTGCCGGCGACCCGGGTCACGAACAGGCGGCCGATGCTCTGGTCGAAGATCAGCTCCACCGGCACGCGGGAGTCGGCGCACGACAGCACGGCGGCGAAGGGTTCCTGTTTGCCGACCGTGCCTCGACGCAGCTCCTCCAGGTCCTCATCGAACGACTCGAGCTTCCCGCTCATGAAGCGCGCGTTGCCGGCCACTAGCCGCCGCAGCGCCTCGGCTGGATCGACCTTGGGTCCGATCGGCGCGGCGGAAGCCCCGGTGATCGGGAACATGCCGGCGACCGCGGCCCCCAAACCCGTGGTCAACACCCCTCGGCGGGAGCAACCACATTCATCGGCCGCCGTGAATTGAAAAGACCGCGTCGTCATCTTGCCCGTTCCCCCGTTACCGGCGCGATAGTGAATTCAATTCCGAAGCCGTCAAATCACAACAACGCTCACCGTTTCGCGCGGGGCGGTTCAGGCCTTGGCCTCCCCCTCGATCGGCTTGTCGCGGAAGCCGACGTTCACGATCGGGGTGGAGTTGGCCAGGTCGATGCCGCGACCGGCGAGTTCGGGCACGATGGCGAACAGCAGGGCGCTTTTGACACGGACGATCAGGCGCGGGCTGGCGACGTAGGCGAAGACGGTGAACTCCATGGCGCCGTTGCCGATGTCGGTCAGATAGGCGGCGGGCTCCGGCTCGCGCAGGATGTCGTCGTTCGCCTTGATCCGTCCAAGCAGGATCTCGCGCACCGCCACCGGATCGGCGGTGTCGTTGACCTTGAGCACGATCTTGATCCGCCCCGCCGCGCCGCCGTGGGTGACGTTGCGCACGGTCTTGGAGACGAGGTCGGAATTGGGGACGATCAGGCGGGACTTGTCCATCATTTCGATCTCGGTGGCGCGGATGTTGATCCGGCGCACGTCGCCCTCCAGGTCGCCGATGGCGATCCAGTCGCCGACCTGGACCGGCCGCTCGGCGAGCAGGATCAGGCCGGAGACGAAGTTGCCGATGATCGCCTGCAGCCCGAACCCGATGCCGACCGAAAGCGCGCTGGCGAACAGGGCGATCTGGCTGAAGCTCAAGCCCAGGGACGCGAAAGCGACGAGCAGCGCGATGAACACGCCGAGGTAGGTCAAACCCGCTCCGACGGAGGTCCGCAGTCCGACATCCAGCCGTGTCTTCGGCAGGTAGTGCTTTTCGACCCACCCGCGCACCGCCCGCGTGAGCAGCAGCCCGACCAGGAAGGTGGCGAGCCCGCTCAGGATGGCGCCGGGCGCCACGGTGGCCTTGCCGAGATGGAGGACGAGTTTCGCCCCGCTCAGCCGGGTCGCCAGTCCGTTCGGATCGGCGCCGAACGGGGCGGCGACCGCGAGCCAGCCGAGCAATACGAAGACGACCCGCGCCACGCCCGACAGCAGCACGCCGATCTGTTCGCGGGTGCTGGCGGAAAGCCCGATCGCGCGCTCGACGGCGCGGCCGGCGGGGCTCGACGGCGACAGCAGCGCGGGAAACAACGCGTCGCTGAAGCGGACCACGAGAAAGAAGGCGGCGAGGATCGTCGCGACCCACACCGTTTCGCGCATCAGGAACCCGGCGAGCGCCAGATAGCCGAACAGGATGGCGATCAGGCTGCCGCCGAGCGCCAGCCACGCCGCCAGAGCCGCCAGGATCCACGGCGCCCGCGCCCCGCGCGGTTCGGCCGCGTCGCCTTCCGACTCCCGCGCCAGCCGCGTCCCGCCCAGGGCGAGCAGGGCCGCGCCGATCACGACGAGTTCGGACAGGACGACCACGCAGATCGAGGCGATCGACGAGGGCAGGCTGGTGTCGAACGCGGTGTTCAGGCCGCCGACCAGGGTCGCCAGACCGACGGCGGCGCCGACGATGGCCGGATAGGGCGCCAGCCGCCGCGCCGCCTCGTCCGACATCGGCGCGAGCCGCCATGTGGGTTGCCCGGGCGACAGCAGGGCGCGGCCCAGCCCCTCGAGCACCATGGCGAAAACCACGACCCGGATGAAAAGACCGGTGATGAGGACGAAGCTCGGCGTCAGCGCGCGGATGCCGATCAGCGCCGCGCGCAGGAGTTCGCCCGCGGCCAGGGGGGTCAGTCCGGCGATCAGGACCAGCGCCAGCGCCAGGCCGGCGCGGCGCAACGGCGAGGCCGACGCCCCCTCGCTCGCGCGGCGGCGCGAGAAACGGGCGAGCAGAAACCGCGCCGGCCCTAGCAGCGTCAGGGCCGCGATAACCGCGAAGGCGAGCGTGGACACGGCGCCGCGCCGGCCGACGGCCTCCGCGAAGGTCGCGCTCTCCTCCGTGATCACGCTTCGCAGTCTCTCGATATCGCTGGGCAAGGCGCCGGCGAAATCGCGCCATAGGCCGGGGTCGAGCACCGAACGCCCGCGCGCCCACAGGCGGGCGGAGAAATTGCCCCGTAGGCGCGCGCCGAGCGCGCGGTCGAGCTGGGCGGCCTCCACGCCAAGCAGCCGCGCTTGCTTGATCTCGGTGTCGATCGCGGTGCGCGAGCGTATGAGGCCCTGGCGATTGGCCGCCGTCTCCGGGTCCTCGGCGGGCTGTCCGGCGGCCGGCGGCGGGCCGAGCTGCGCCAAACGGCTGTCGAAGTCCTTGAGCCTGGAGGTCAGTTGGTCCAGGGCGGCCGACAGCTTCGTCTGGATCGCGTCGACATCCGAAATGCGCGCCTTGAGGTCGGCGTCGGTCAGCGAGTGCGCGCGCAGACTCGCATAGGTGAGCTGCAAGGCGATCTCGGCGTGATCGACCTCCGAAGCGGCCGCGAGGTCGCCCGGCGACAGCGTGTTGGGCGCGGTCAAGACCGGGACCGGCGCGACGACGGGTGGGGGAGCCGCGGCTCGCGAGGTCGCGGCCTCGGACGCCGCGCCGGAGATCAGCAAGGCGGCCAGCGACGCGACGAGCAGCCAGGCTTTGCAGGATGGTTTATGCAACAAGCAACCTCTCGCCCGCCGGATCAGCGTGCGCGGCCTTAGCGAATGGCGCGGCGCGAAGCCAGAGCGTCGACCTTAAGCTTGGGGATGCGCCGCGCGACGCGAATAGGCTTTGGGAAATGGCCGAAGGGTGGGTAGCGTCGGTTGGAGCCGACGCCGGTCGGACGATTGTGCAGGGAGACACTCCGATGGCTGTCCAACGCAAGGAAGTCGCCGGAACCGAACGCGTTCCGCCCGACGCGCCGTCCGCCGGGCCGGTCGATCCCAACCAGACGGCGACGATCAGCCTCTATGTCAAACCACGGGCCGCGCCGCCGGAGCCGGGCGCCGCGCCGGTGATCGGACGCGCGGCGATGAAGGCCGAGCGGGAGACCGCGATGGCCGGCGCCTTCGCCCGGATCACGGCGTTCGCGGCCGGCCACAACCTGACGGTGGTGGAGAGCGATGCGGCGCGGCGCCTGGTCAAGGTCTCCGGCAAGCTGAGCGATCTCAGCGCCGCGTTCGGCGCCGACCTGACCTTGTACCGGCATACGTCGGGAACGTTCCGCGGCCGCACCGGCGTGCTGACGGCGCCAAGCGACATCGCCGACGATCTCGAGGCGGTGCTGGGGCTGGACCAGCGCCCGATCGCCACGCCCAAGCTGGTCCGCGTCGCCGCCGCCGCGGCCAACACCTCCTACCCGCCGAACGCGGTGGCGGCGCTGTACGGCTTTCCGAAGACCTCGGGCCAGGGCGCCGGCGAGTGCATCGCGATCATCGAGCTGGGCGGCGGGGTTTCCGACAGCGACACCCAGGCCGCCTTCCAGGCAATGGGCCTGCCGGCTCCGACGGTGGCCGTCGTCGGTGTCGATGGAGCGGCGAGCACGCCGGGAACCGACACCAACGCCGACGGCGAGGTCGCCCTCGATGTCCAGGTCGCCGGCGGCGCGGCGCCGGGCGCCAGGCTGGCGGTCTATTTCGCGCCGAACACCGACCAGGGCTTCGTCGACGCCATCACCCAGGCGGTGCACGACACCGCCAACAAGCCCAGCGTGATGTCGATCAGTTGGGGCGGCCCGGAGAGCACCTGGACCCAGCAGGCGGTCGCCGCGATGACCTCCGCTTTTCAGGACGCCGCCACGGCCGGCGTCTCGGTGTTCGCCGCGTCCGGCGACGGCCTGGCGACCGACGGCGTGAAGGACGGCAAGGCCCACGTCGACTTCCCGTCGTCGAGCCCGTGGGTCGTCGGCTGCGGCGGAACCGCGGTCAACGCCAGCGGCGGCGTGCTCGGCGGCGAGACGGTGTGGAACAGCAACGGTGGCGGCACGGGCGGCGGCGTCAGCGACCTGTTCCCGGTCCCCGCCTACCAGAGTGGGGTCAAGATCCCGGCCGAGGCGCACGCGTCGCACAAGAAACACCCGGCGGCGAGCGGCGGCCGCGGCGTTCCCGACGTGGCGTCCGACGCCGATCCCAGCACCGGCTACCGCGTCGTCGTGGACGGCAAGGCCGAGGCGATCGGCGGCACCAGCGCCGCAGCGCCGCTGTGGGCCGGCCTGTTCGCCCTGGTCAACGAGGCGGCGGGCAAGCCGGCCGGCCAGCCCCACGCGACCCTGTACGCCAACCCGGCCGCCTTCAACGATGTCACCCACGGCAACAACAAATCCGGGTCGATCGGCTATAGCGCCGCGAAGGGTTGGGACGCCTGCACCGGCCTTGGCACGCCCAAGGGCGCGGCGGTGGCGAAGGCCTTCGGCTAGCGACCGCCGCGTTTGGTCCGGGAGATAGAACCGATGCTCATCGCGATCCGAACAATCCGAAACATGCTCGCCTGCCTGAGCTTGGCTTTGACGATCGGCGCGTCGGCGGCGCTGGCGCAGTCCGCGCCGACGGGTTCGCCTCCGGCGGCCCAACCATTCCGCATTGGGGCGTTGTCGGCCTGGTCGCTGCATGACGGCCAGTTCGAACCGCCGAACAACGGCGCCACCTTCGGCCTCGGCGAGCCGCCGGCGACCGTCGCCGAGGTGCTGCGTAAGGCGGGGGCGCCGACGGATCGCGTCCTGCTCTCGGTCAACGACCTTCTGGTGAAGTCGCCCGGCCACGTGATGTTGTTCGACACCGGGCTTGGGCCGAAGATGCATGGCGGCCTGTTGGGCAGCTTGGCCCTTACCGGCGTTCGACCGGCCGACGTCACCGATATCCTGATCACCCACACCCATGGCGACCACGTCGGCGGCCTGGTCACCGCCGACCGCGCTCTGGCCTTCCCGAACGCGACGATCAGGATGTCGGCGCGGGAATGGGCCTGGATGCGCGGCCAGCCCAATGCGGCGGCGCTGGCGACGGTCATCGCGCCGAAGGTGGTGACGTTCGAGCCTGGATCGCCCGTTCTGCCCGGTATCACCCCGATTGCAATTCCCGGACACACCCCAGGCCATGTCGGTTACCAGATCGTCTCCGCCGGCGCCCGGCTGCTCGATTTCGGCGACACCGCCCACAGCTTCATCGTCTCCCTGGCCAAACCGGACTGGAAGATCCAGTTCGACACCGACCAGACGGTCGGAGCCCAGAGCCGCCGGGCGGAACTCGCCCGTCTGGCCTCCAGCCACGAACAGGTCTTCGCGCCGCACTTCCCGTTCCCGGGTCTTGGCCAGGTGGTCGCGTCTGGCGACGGCTTCGTCTGGAAACCCGAGATCATGAAGGTCCGGGTGAACGGCCCCGGGAGATGATCGAAGCCTCCTGCCACTGCGGCGCGGTCAGGCTGGAGATCGCCGAAGCGCCGACGGAGGTGACCGAGTGCAACTGCTCGATCTGCCGCCGCTCCGGCATGCTGTGCGCCTATTATTCGCCGACGAGGGTGCGCGTCTTGGGGTCCACCGACGTCTACATGTGGGGCGACCGGTCGATCGAATTCCACCGCTGCGAGACCTGCGGGTGCTTCACCCATTGGGCGGCGGTGGACAGGGAGCTGGATCGCATGGGCGTCAACGCGCGCCTGATGGACCCGACCGTGCTCGCCGCGGCCCGGGTACGCCACCTAGACGGCGCCGACACCTGGGAAATGCTGGATTGAGAGCTCGACCGCTACCCCGCCGCCGGTGTTAGCCCCCGGTGCTCCAGCATCGGGCCGATTTCCGGGTCCGAGCCGTAGAACGCCTTGAACATCGGACCGTAATCCAGGGTGTGGCCGCGCGAGAGGATCATGTCGCGAAAGCGCTGGCCGTTCTCCCGCGTCAGGCCGCCGTGGCGCATGAACCAGGCGTAGACGTCGTCGTCGAGCATTTCGGTCCACATGTAGGCGTAGTAGCCGGCGGCGTAGCCGCTGCCCCAGATGTGCTCGAAATAGCTGGAGCGATAGCGCGGCGGCACGTTCGGGAAGTCGGCGCCGGCGCGCTTCAGCGCCGCGGTCTCGAAGGCGTCGACGTCCTTGACCGGCGCGCCCTTCGGCTGGCTGTGCCACTCCATGTCGAGCAGGGCGGCGGCGAGGAGTTCGCCTTCCTCGTAGCCCTGGTTGAAGGTCTCGGACTTCTTGATCTTGGCGACGAGCTCGGCGGGGATCGGTTCTCCGGTCTTATAGTTCACCGCGTAGTGGGCGAGCACCTTCGGATCGAGCGCCCAGTGTTCGTTGAACTGCGACGGGAACTCGACGAAATCCCGCGCCACCTGCGTTCCCGACAGCGACGGATAGGTCTGGTCGGCGAACAGGCCGTGCAGGGCGTGGCCGAACTCGTGGAACATGGTGGTCACGTCGTCGAAGGTGATCAGCGCCGGCTGGCCCGGAGCGGGCTTGGTGAAGTTGGCGACGTTGAAGACCACCGGCTTGGTCCCGAGCAGCTTGGACTGGCCGACGTAGTTGCTCATCCAGGCGCCGCCGTTCTTGTTGTCGCGCTTGAAGTAGTCGAAATAAATCAGGCCCAGTTGCGAGCCATCCTTGTCGAGAACGTCGAACACCATGACGTCCGGCTGCCACACCGGCAGGTCGGTGCGGCGCTTGAAGGTGACGCCGTAGAGCTGGTTGGCGGCGTAAAACACGCCGTCGTTCAGCACCTTGCTGAGTTCGAAATACGGTTTGAGCTGGTTGTCGTCGAGGTCGTAGCGCGCCTTGCGCACCTGCTCGGAATAGAGGTTCCAGTCCCACGGCTCGAGCCGGAACGACTGGCCATCCGACGCGATCTGGGCCTGGAGGTCGGCGGCTTCCCGGGCCGCCTTGGCGCGGATCGGCGGGGCGAGCTGGCGCAGAAACGACAACACCGCCTCGGGCGTCTTGGCCATCTGATCCTGAAGCTCGTAGGCGGCGTAATTGGGATAGCCGAACAGGGCGGCCTTCTCGGCGCGCAGGCTGGCGATCTGCGCAATCGTCGCGCGAGTGTCGTTGGCGTCGCCCTTCTCGGCCCTGCCGATCGACTGGGCGAAAAGTTGGGCGCGCGTCGGACGGTCGGTCAGCGATTGCAGCGCGGGCTGTTGGGTGGTGTTCTGCAGCGGCACGACATAGCCCGCCGCCTTGCGTTCCTTCGCCGCCTGGGCGGCGGCGTCGATCGCCGGCTGGCCGAGTCCGGCGAGCTTCGCCGGATCATCGACGGTCAGCGCGCCGGCCTTGCTGGCGGCGAGCAGCTTCTGTGCGAACTGGGTGGTGAGCGACGACAGCTTCTCGTTGATCGCGCGCAGACGGGTCTGGTCGGCGGCCGAAAGCTTGGCGCCGGAGTGGACGAACTGGTCGTAGGTCACCTTGACCAGTTGCTTCTGCTCGGCGTCGAGGCCCGAAGTCTCCCGCGTGTCGTAGACCACCTGGACGCGGGCGAACAGCTTGGGATCGAGATAGATCGCGTCCTGGTGAGCGGCCAGCTTGGGCGCCTCGGCCATTTCCGTGGCCTGAAGCACCGGATTGGTGTTGGCGCCGGCGAGGCCGAAAAAGACGTGGGCGACCCGGTCCAGCATGCGGCCGGACCGTTCCATGGCCACGATGGTGTTGTCGAAGGTCGGCGCAGCGGGATCGTTGGCGATCCTGTCGATCTCCGCCCGCTGCCGCGCCATCCCCGTCTCGGCGGCCGGCTGGAAGTCGGAGTCCTTGATCTTGTCGAACTGCGGCGCCTCCAACGGCAAGGGGCTCGGCGCCGCGAACACCGCGCCGGCCTCGGGCGCGGGCTGAGCTTCGGCGGCCCCGGCGATTGCCAGGGTCGCGACCGTGGCGGCGAGGAACATGTGGTTCATAGGTAGAGTACGTCCCGTTAATATTGGAGGAGGATTTGAGTGATCGCGGGCTGGATCAGTACAGCCAGTCTTCGCACCGCAGTCCGCTCACACGCTGGAATTCGCCGAGGTTACCCGTGATCACGATCAGTCCCCGGCTGCGCGCGTGGCCGGCGATCATGACATCATAGGGGCCGATCATTTCACCGCGACGCTCCACATGGACGCGGATATCCGCGGTGTGTTCGGCGGCGTCGGCGTCGAACGGCAAGACATCGAGTCGCGCGGCGAACCGTTCGACCTCCCGACGGTTATGAACTGGACGGGCCGATTGCGCGGCGCCGCGCAGAAGTTCCGTCATCACCACGGTCGAGGTGCAAATCCCTCCGGCTTCCGCATTGAATCGCCCACGCGCGCTCGCCGGGCGGTCTCTTAGAACGCGGACGCAAATGTTGGTGTCCAGCAGATAACGGAGCGTCAAAATTCCTCGCGGACTTCATAGGCCGGTTCTTCGCGTGGTCCCAGATCGATCCCCGGCGCGTCGAAGAAGTCGTCCCACACAGCGTCGGCCGGCACGATGACGCGCCGCTTGCCGTCGCGCAAAATTCGCACCTCTTTCACGCCGTCCGGAAAGGCGACCTCCTTGGGAAGCCGCACGGCTTGCGAGCGATTGGACTGGAATACCGACGTTCCAACCATGAATGATCTCCTAAAAATCAATCTGAAGTCTGACTCGGTCGAGGGGATATGTCAACGGGATATACAACGTGACCGTGACGAGTCAAAGCTCATCCAGTACCGAGCGGACCCTCTCCAGCCCGATACGCGTCGTCACCGGATCTTGGCCCAATCCGATCCGGACGTGCTCCGAGCGGCCAAAGAACCGGCCCGGGACGAGGCTGGTTTCATAGCGGTCCATCAAATCGCGGAACAAACGGTCTCCGGAACCGGGTCCGCCGGCCATGCGGGGAAAGACCGTCGTGCCATGTTCGAAGATCGCCTGCTCCAGCGCCGGGTGGCCGCCGAGGATTTCGCGATAGGCGGCGCGGTTCTCGGCCAGGATCGCGGTCGCTCGGGCACGCAGTCGATCAAGCCGACCGACGGCGACCACGCCCAGTTGTTCGGCGATGTGGGCGGGCTGGGAGGCGAACAGATCGTTCAGCCGGCGCATTCGCTCGGCGATCTCCGGCGGCGCCAGAATCCAGCCGCATCGCAGGCCGCTGAGCCCGTAGGCCTTGGTCAGGCTGCTGGTGACGACGATGTTTCCGTCAGGCCGAAACGAGGTGAAGGCGACGCCGTCGGCGAACAGCAGCTCGAGATAGACCTCGTCGACCAGAACGCGCGCTCCCACGCGATCCGCCGCCGCCGCGACCGCCGCGATCGTCTCGGGCGCCGCCAGCGCGCCGGTCGGGTTGTGCAGGTTGGTGAGAACCACGAGCCGGGTCTCGGGCGTGATCCGGCGCGCTACCTCGTCCGGCCGGAGCGCCCAACCCTCCTCCAGCCGCAGGCCGAAACGCGCCACCTTCGCCTTAAGATATTCGAGGGTCCGCAGGATCAACTCATAGGTCGGTTCCTCGATCAGAACCTCGTCGCCGGGCTCGATCAGCGCCGCGAGGGCAAGGTGGTTGGCGAAGGAGGCGCCGCCGCCCGGCATCACCACACAGGCCGGATCGACCGAGAAGCGGCCCGCGATCGCCTCGACCAGGGGCGCGTATCCGTAAGAATTGGAGCCGTGAAGCTCCAGGCCGCCGATCTCCGCGCCGAGGTCGGCCATGACGCAATCGGCGACGCCGCTGGAGGCGAGATTGAAGCGCGCCGCCGTCTCGAGCTTGGCGAAGCGCATGTAGTCGGAGCGCAGGGTGCGCGGCTGAGGATCGATCACGTCGGCGCGGGCTCCAGGCGCGGACGAGAGCGCCAGTACAGGTACGGCGGCACGCCCAGAAGCAGGATGCCGTAGCCGACCAGACTGTTGATCGGGAAGGTCCATAGGGAAACAGCTACGACCAAGACGCAGGCGAGCACGAAGAGCCCGGTGGTCCATGGGTGGAGCGGCGTACGAAACCCCGGCGCGACGAAAGACACGTCATGCTTTTCCTTCGCCCGCAACACGAACAGACACGAGGCGCTGAGGCCGAAGAACAGGAAGTTCATCGAGGTGACGTAGCTCAGGATCTGCTCGTAGCTGCCGCTGAGCGCCAGCACGCCGGTCCACGCGGCGAGCAGGACGATGGCGACCACCGGCGCGCGATTGCCTTCGGCGACGGCGCCGACCTGGCGAAAGAACAGGCCGTCCCGCGCCATGGCGAAGGTGACGCGGGGTCCGGTCAGCATGCCCTGACTGAGGAAGGCCAGCGCCGACAAGGCAATGGCGCCGGCGGCGAGCTTCGCGCCGAGCGGTCCCCACGCCACTTCGAGGACATCCGACGCCGGCGTCAGGGTCCTGCCCAGCGCCGCGATGCCTAGAACCCGCACGCAGGCGATGTTGACCAGCAGGTAGAGCACGATCACCGCGGTGACGCCCAGCACCAGGGCGCGGCCCAGGTTGCGCCTGGCGTCCTTCATTTCGCCGGCGACATAGTTGGCGGTCTGCCAGCCGCCGTAGCTGAACACCACCGGGATCATCGCCGCGCCGAAGGCTTTCAAAACATTGGGCGGTGCTCCCGTGGCCTCGGCCGGAGCGTTCAGCCACCCGGGATGCGGCGTCAGCGCGAGACCCGCCACGATCAGGGCGGCGATGGCCACGACCTTGAGCGCCCCCAATATGCCCTGCGCGCCGTTGCCCGCCTTGACGCCCAGGCAGTTGATGGCCGCCAGGGCGCCGAGCACCGCAACGACCACCGCGCGTTCCGGCAACACGCCGCCCGCCAAAACATCGAGATTACGCGCGAAGACGATCGCCACGGCCGCCAGACCACCGGCGTGGACCACCAGCAAGGTCGTCCAGCCGAACAGGAAGCCGGCGAGCGGCCCGTAGGTCTCGCGCAGGTAGACATATTCGCCGCCGGTCCCCGGCAGCCGCGCGGCCAGCTCGGCGTAGACCAAGGCGCCCAGCATGGCGATCAGGCCGCCGAGCACCCAGGCCGCCAGCGCGAGTTCCGGCGAGCGCAGGCTGCGCGCCACCACCGCCGGATTGACGAAGATGCCGACGCCGACGACCCCACCCACCACCAGGATCACCGCGCTCGGCAACCCGATCGCGACGCGCAGGCCTTCCTTGCTCAGGGCTTCATCGGTCATGCGGAAGCCTAGCACGGCGATGATCGTCCGCGACCGCGGCGCTCGGCCGGACGCGCCGGCTCTCAGGTTTGCTCGAATAAACGGCTCAACTCGCCACGCGGGGGATTGGCGCCTACTGTCGGCGCCATGGAACAGATCGGTTCACGCACGCGGGGCAGGCCAAGGGATCTCGGCAAGCGCGAAGCGATCCTCGCCGCCGCCCGGGAGCTGTTTCTCCGCCACGGCGCCGACGCCGTCGCGCTGGACGTCGTGATCCGGGCCGCCAACGTCTCCAAGGCGACCTTCTATGCCAATTTCGCCGACCGCGCCGCCCTGCTCGAGGGGGTGATCCGCCGAGAGTCGAAACGTATCGTTCCCGAGACCGGCGCCTTCCCGGCCAACGGCGCGCTCGCCGACGATCTCGTGGCGTTCGGCGTGCGACTGCTGTCGTTCCTCACCCATGCCGACATGGTCGGGTTCGAGCGTCTGATCGCCTCGGCGGCGCGCAACGCCGGCGACCTCGGCGATCGCTTCTTCGAAGCAGGCCCCGGACGAAGCCGCCGCGCGCTCGCTGAACGTATTTCGCGCGCGATGACGGCGGGCGACCTCGAGGTCGACGATCCGGTGCTGGCGGCGGAAGACCTGGTGGGCCTGTGGCAGGGCATGATGCGGGTCGAAATGACCATGGGCCTCAAAACCTCGCCCACGCCTGAAGCCCTGCGCACGCGGGCGGAGCGAGGCGTGCGCCTCTTCGTAAAACTTTACGCGCCAAAGGCGTCAAACCCGAAAAAGTCGCTTTAAACAGACGATATCGTCTGCTAATTGGCGTCGCGCGAATCTGGGTGACGAAAATGAGCGGAGCGGCGACGGAGCATCATTCTGACACGCCGCTCGATCCCCGGAGCTATTCGGCGGAGGCCGATGCGGCGAAGCGGCCCGACGAGCAGCCCGCGGAGGCGAAGGACGGCGACGGCGACCAGAAGAAGACGCCGATGAATCCGCGTCTGAAGGCAGCGTTGATCGCCGCGGCCGTGGTGGTCGGCCTTGTCGCGATCATCGGCGCGGTTCTGTTCTGGCTCGACGCGCGCAAGTACGAGAACACCGACGACGCCTTCATCGACACCAACATCGTCCATCTCGCTCCCAGAGCCGCCGGCCAGGTCACCGGCGTATTCGTGACCGACAATCAAAGGGTGAGGGCCGGGCAGGTTTTGGTCCAACTCGACCCGTCCGTGGCGCGGACGCAGATCGCCCAGGCCGAGGCGTCGAAGGCTCAGGCGTTGTCGCAGATCGCCCAGGCCGCCGCCCAGGTCTCGGTGTCGGAAGCCAACGTCGCCCAGGCTAGGGCCGACGTCATCGCCCCCACGGCGCAGGCGGCGAACGCAGCTCGCGATTACAGACGCTATCTCGCGGTGCAGCGACAGGAGCCCGCGGCGGTCGCCCAGCAGCAGGTCGACGCCGCGGCGGCGACGGCGATGGCCAACGAGGGACAGAAGGTTTCGGCCGTGAAGAAGGTCGAGGCGAACGAAGCCCAGGCCAGATCGGCGCGGACCCAGATCGACGCGGGTCGCGCGCAGCTGCGGACCGCCGCCGCCCAGGAAGCCCAGGCTCGGCTGCAGATCGAGTACGCCCAGATCGTCGCCCCCGTCCTCGGCCATGTCGCGCACAAGACGGTCGCCGTCGGCGACTATGCCATCCAGGGACAGGAAGTATTGTCGATCGTACCCGACGACCTATGGGTCACCGCGAACTTCAAGGAGACCCAGCTTCAGCATATCCGGCCCGGCGATCGGGTCGATCTCAAGATCGACGCCTATCCGAAGGTTCGCTTCACCGGCCACATCGACTCGATACAACGCGGCGCCGGCCAGTCCTTCGCGGTGCTCCCGGCTCAGAACGCCACGGGCAACTATGTGAAGGTCGTCCAGCGCGTACCGGTGAAAATCGTCATCGATCGCCCCGACCCCCGCTACCCTTTGGGTCCGGGAATGTCCGTGAAGCCGCGCGTCCGCATCGCGACGGATCGCTGACGATGGCGGGCGGCGCGGCGGAAACGTGGACGCCGGAGCGCTCGGCGGCGGGCGGCCGCAGCCCGTGGTTGATCGCGAGCATCGTCTCGCTGGCGACGTTCATGGAGGTGCTCGACATCTCGATCGCCAATGTCTCGCTCGATCACATCGCGGGGTCGGTGTCCGCCAGCTATGACGAGTCGACCTGGATCCTGACCAGTTACCTGATCGCCAACGCCATCGCGATCCCGATCTCCGGATGGCTGTCCAACGTGATTGGCCGGAAGCGGTTCTACATGATCAGCGTCGCGCTGTTCACCGTCAGTTCGTTTTTCTGCGGGATCGCGCCTAACCTCGGCTTTCTGATCTTCGCCCGCATCGCGCAGGGCATCGGCGGCGGTGGTTTGGCGCCGTCGGAACAATCGATCCTGACCGAGACGTTTCCGCCGGCTAAGCGCGCCGGGGCCTTCGCGCTATACGGGCTGACGGTGATCGCCGCGCCCATTCTCGGTCCGACCCTCGGAGGGGTCATAACCGACAACTTCAGCTGGCACTGGATCTTCCTGCTGAACATCCCGGTCGGCCTGCTGTCGCTATTTCTGGTCCAAACCTTCGTCGTCGATCCCCCGAAGCTGGAGGAGGAACGCAAGGAGCGGCTGAAGAACGGGCTTCAAGTCGATACGCCCGGCATCGTTCTGCTGATCCTTTGGCTGGGCTGCCTGGAATTCGTGCTCGATCGCGGCCAACGGGACGATTGGTTCCAGAGCGGCCGGATCAGCCTGTTGGCCGCCACCTCCGCCGTCGCCTGCATCCTGCTGTTCGTTTGGGAATGGAGCCACAAGCGCCCGGTGTTCGACGTCCGGATCCTCTTCAAGCGCTCCTACGGCATCGCGATCCTGGTCATGCTGGCCACGGGCGCCGTGATCCTCGGCACCACCCAGCTCATCCCGCAATTCCTGCAGCAGGTTCTCGGCTACACCGCCTCCGACGCCGGCAAGGCGATGACACTGGGGGGACTTGCGACCATCGTCGTTCTCCCCGCGGCGGGCATACTGAGCGGCAAGGTGCAGCCGAAATGGCTGATCATGGCGGGATTGGCCTCGGAATCGCTCGCTCTGTTCGCCTTCACGCGCCTGACGGGCGATGTCAGCTGGTGGTGGCTGGCGCTTACCCGACTCCTCCTCGCCCTAGGCATCCCGTTCCTGTTCATCCCGATCAACACCGCGGCCTATGCCGATATTCCACTGGAAAAAACGGCGGAGGCTTCGGCGCAGCTCAATCTCGCGCGCAATCTCGGCGGCTCGCTCGCGATCTCCGCGGCGCAAACCATGCTCGCGCAACGATCGCAATGGCATCAGGCGCGGCTCGTGGAGACGGTGTCCCCAGGCAATCCCAACTACCAGTCGGTCATGAGCGGCCTCACGGCGGCGCTGCACGGACAAGGCGCCGCGGCCGCCAAGGCGGCGACGGCCCGGCTCTACGAGCTGGTCGGCGAACAGGCGCAGGTGCTGTCCTATATCGACACCTTCTGGGTCTTCGGATGGGTCGTGGCCCTCGTCGTTCCCCTCGTCGTCTTCATGAAGAAGACCAAACCCGGCGCGGCGCCTGGATGACGTCGACGCGTATCTGGCTTCCGCCGGCCGTGGCGCTCGTCCTGAGCGGATGCGTCGTGGGTCCGAATTACCGTCCTTCCCCGCCGCGCGCGCCGACGGCCTTCGCGGGCGCGGGGAAGGCCGCGGCGGCGACACCGCTGAGCCGGCCAGTCGCGCGCGAGGCTGACATCGCGTCGTGGTGGGCCAAATTCGGCGACGCGGAACTGGACGCGCTGGTGTCACGGGCCATCGCGGGGAACCTGGACCGCCAGACCGCCGCGTCCCGCATCCGCGAAGCGAGGCAGGAGGCGGTGGCGGCGCGCGCGGGCCTGTTCCCGACCCTCGACGGCGACGCGAGCGCGACCCACACCCGGATCAGCCAGAACAGCGGCCTTTCGAGCATCAGCAAACTGATCGGCGGCGGCTCGGGCGGCGGCGGCGGCTCAGGAGGCGGCGGGTCGGGCGGCGCGGGGTCGGCGGGGTTTCCGGGCCTGGAGTTCAATACCCTGGAAGTCGGCTTCGACGCCTCTTGGGAGATCGACCTCTTCGGCGGACAGCGGCGGCAGGTCGAGGCGGCTCGCGCGCGGACCGAAGCCCAGATCTGGAGCGCACGCGATACCGATGTCACTCTCACGGCCCAGGTCGCCCAAACCTATCTGATGCTACGGTCCGATCAGGCCCGGCTCGCGGCCATCGGGCAAAGCGTCCAGAGCCAAACCGAGCTGCTGAACCTCATCGCGGCGCGGAGCCGGGGCGGGCTCGTCAGCGATGTCGACACCGTTGAGCAACGCGCCCAGCTCGCCTCCGCTCAGGCGGAGGTCGCGCCCCTGGAGGCCTCGATCGAAACCGAGGAACACGCGCTGTCGACCTTGCTCGGCGAGGCGCCGGGCGCGCTTTCGGCCGAACTCGCCCCGCGCCCCGATCCCCTCGCCGCTCTCCCGGTCCCGCCGCCCGAGATCCCGACCGGTCTGCCGTCGACCCTGCTTCAGCGGCGGCCCGACGTCCGCGCGGCCGAACGCAGCCTCGCGGCCGCCACCGCGGATGTCGGCGCGGCGACCGCGGCGCTCTATCCCAAGATCGAGCTGACCGGGTCGTTCGACTTCGTCTCCAGCGCGCTCAAGTCCCTGCTCGACGCCGCCAGCCGCAACTACGTCGCCGGCGCGTCGCTGACCGCGCCGCTGTTCGACGCCGGCAAGCTGCGCGCCCAGAAACACGAGACCGAGGAGCGGGCGATCCAGGCCGCGTTGGCCTATCGACAGACCGTGCTCAAGGCCCTGCGCGAGGTCGCCGACGCCCTGTCGCGCTACGCGGCGGATCAACGGCGCTTCGTGGTGCTGCGGGCCGGACTCGAGGACGCCAACCGGGCCGCCGCGCTCGACCGGGTGCAATACCAGGGCGGCCTGTCCGACCTCCAGGCCACGCTTCGCGCCCAGGACACCGCCCTCCAGACGGCGGACCAGCTTACCCAGACGAAGGCTCAGCTCAGCACCGATCTGGTCGCGCTGTACAAGGCGCTGGGCGGCGGATGGAACGCCGGCGCGGCGCGAACCGGCGCTTGATCGGCCGAGGTCATGACGGACCGGCGAGCTGACGTTCAAACAGCTCGCATCGTGGGTTCGAGATAATTTAGCCGACTAAAGCTCTCTCAATGCATCAGATCGGTGCTACAAGCCCGCCCGCTCGCCGAGGCGTTCGGCGGCGCCTGAGTTTCGTGTGCATGTCGGATCGACAGCCGTTCTCCTGCAGGTGTGCGTTATTCCGCCTGTTTCGCGGCGCGTCGCCGTTTGGCGTCGCGCTTGTTCTATCCAGCTGCTCCCCCGCCGTCCTTGATCCGGCTGGGCCGATCGGCGGCGCGAACCGAACCATCTTGCTCGACTCCCTGACGATCATGCTGGCGATCGTCATTCCGACCATCCTCTGCGGCTGGGGGTTCGCGTGGTGGTTTCGCGCGTCGAACACGCGGGCGACCCGGCTGCCGACCTTCGCCTATTCCGGAAAGGTCGAGCTGGTGGTGTGGTCGATCCCGCTGCTGACCATCCTGCTGCTGAGCGGGGTGATCTGGGTCGGCTCGCATGAGCTCGATCCGGCGGACCCGATCCGATCGCCGAACAAGACGATCGAGGTCCAGGTCGTGTCGCTCGACTGGAAGTGGCTGTTCATCTACCCGGACGAAGGGATCGCCTCGGTCAACCGCCTGGTGATTCCGGTGGGCGCGCCGGTACATTTCACCCTGACCTCGGGCAGCGTGATGAACGCCTTCTTCATCCCGCGCCTGGGTTCGATGATCTACACCATGAACGGCATGGCCGATCAGCTCAACCTGGAGGCGAACCGGCCGGGTGTCTTTGCCGGACTATCGAGCCATTTCAGCGGCGATGGCTTCCCGGGCATGCACTTCGCGGTAGACGCGGTGCGGCCGGCGGATTTCGCCGCCTGGACCGCGCGGGTGAAGGCGGCGGGGCCGGCGTTGGACGCCGCCTCTTACACAACCCTCGCCAAACAGAGCCTCGACGTCGCGCCGTTCACCTACGCCGCCGCAAGCCCGGGCCTGTTCCAGAGTATCGTGGACCAGTCGATCGCTCCGGGGCCCGGCCCGCGCGCCGGTCCTGAACCCGACGTTCACCCAAAGACGCAGGCCGCCCAATGAACCTGCTCGGCAAGCTGACCTGGCACGCCCTACCGCTCGACCAGCCGATCCCGATGGTCACGTCCTGCATCCTCGGCCTGGTCGTCGCGGGCGTGGTTACCCTCGTTCTGATCAAGGGCTGGGCGCGGTATCTGTGGCGCGAGTGGATCACCAGCGTCGACCACAAGCGAATCGGGGTGATGTACTGCGTGCTCGCCCTGGTCATGCTGCTGCGCGGCTTTTCCGACGCCCTGCTGATGCGGTCGCAGCAGGCCTTGGCCCTGCATTCCAACGGCTTCCTGCAACCGGAACACTACAACCAGATCTTCTCCGCCCACGGCACGATCATGATCTTCTTCGTGGCCATGCCCTTCGTGATCGGCCTGATGAACTTCGCCGTGCCGCTCCAGCTCGGCGTGCGCGATGTCGCCTTTCCGACGCTGAATTCGGTGGGCTTCTGGCTGACCGCGACCGGAGCCCTGCTGGTCAACATGTCCCTGGTGCTGGGCGAGTTCGCCCGCACGGGGTGGCTGCCCTATCCGCCGCTGTCGGAGCTGCGCTACTCGCCGGGTGTCGGGGTCGACTACTATCTGTGGGCGCTGCAGATATCCGGCATCGGCACACTTTTGACGGGGATCAACCTTGTCACCACCATCCTGAAGATGCGCGCGCCCGGCATGAACTACCTGCGCATGCCGATGTTCTGCTGGACGGCGCTGGCTTCGAACCTGCTGATCGTCGCCGCCTTTCCGGTGCTGACCGCGACGTTCGCGATGCTGATCCTCGACCGCTACCTCGGCTTCCACTTCTTCACCAACGAAGCCGGCGGCAACGTGATGATGTTCATGAACCTGATCTGGGCGTGGGGACATCCGGAGGTCTACATCCTGATCCTGCCGTGCTTCGGCGTGTTCTCGGAAGTGATCTCGACCTTCTCCGGCAAGCCGCTGTTCGGCTATCGCTCCATGGTGGCGGCGACGATGGTGATCTGCATCCTGGCCTTCATGGTCTGGCTGCACCACTTCTTCACCATGGGCGCGGGCGCCGACGTCAATGCCGTGTTCGGCATCGTCACCACCATCATCGCCGTGCCGACAGGGGTGAAGGTGTTCAACTGGCTGTTCACCATGTACGGCGGCTCTCTGCGGTTTCCCACGCCGATGCTGTGGGCCATGGCCTTCATCACCACTTTCGTCATCGGCGGGATGACCGGCGTGCTCCTCGCCGTGCCGCCGGCGGACTTCGTGCTGCACAACAGCCTGTTCCTGGTGGCGCACTTCCATAACGTGATCATCGGCGGCGTGCTGTTCGGCTCTTTCGCCGGCTACGCCTTCTGGTTCCCAAAGGCGTTCGGCTTTCAGCTCGACGAAGGCTGGGGCAAGCGGGCGTTCTGGTTCTGGCTGACCGGGTTCTACGCCGCCTTCATGCCGCTCTACGTCCTCGGCCTGATGGGCATGACCCGCCGGATGCAGCACTACGACAATCCCGAATGGCGGCCGTGGCTGCTGGTCGCCGGCGTCGGCGCGCTGCTGATCCTGTGCGGCATCCTGTGCCAGGTCACCCAACTGGTGGTCAGCATCCGCCGTCGCGAGGCCTTGAAGGATTTGACCGGCGATTTGTGGAACGGGCGCTCGCTGGAATGGTCCACCGCCTCCCCACCCCCGCACTACAATTTCGCCATCCTGCCCGACGTGTCCGGCGAGGACGCCTATTGGGCGATCAAGGAGGCGGCGCGCGACAGCGCCTCCCCGGCCGACACCGCCGCTTACGAAGATATCGAGATGCCGCGCAATTCTCCCACCGGCGTGGTCTGCGCCTTCTTCGCCACGGTGATGGGCTTTGCGCTGATCTGGCATATCTGGTGGATGGCGATCCTGGGCGTTCTGGGCGCCTGGGCGACTTTCGTCGTCTTCGCCTGGCGCGACCACGGCGATGATCGAATTCCGGCCGCGGATGTCGCCCGCGACGACCGCGACGACCGAGCCCGGCGGCGCCTGTCCCCGCCCAAGGCGTCGCCCGCGTGACCGTCGCGACCGCCGTCCTGACCACCGAGGACGATCCCCACCATCTCGGGATCCACGACAGCGGCGCGCCGGGACATGGCGAAGGCGGACCGGCGTCGAAGCGGACCGTGGTCGGCTACGGCTTCTGGATATTCCTGCTGAGCGACATCGTGATGTTCTCGGCCTTCTTCGCCAGCTACGCCGTGCTCCAGAGCGCGACGGCGGGCGGCCCGAGCGGGGCGACGATCTTCGAGCGCTCCAACGTCGCGATCGAGACCGCCTGTCTCCTGCTGTCCAGCTTCGCCTGCGGCATGGCCAGCCTCGCCGCCAAGGCGCGTAACGTTGCGATGTTCCAGATCGCCATGTCGGTGACCTTCGTCCTGGGCGCCGGCTTCATCGGCCTTGAGCTGACCGAGTTCGCCGGCCTGATCGCCAGGGGTGACGGACCGTCGCGCAGCGCCTTTCTGTCCGGCTTCTTTGCCCTGGTCGGCTGCCACGGCGTTCACGTCACCGCCGGCCTGATCTGGCTGACGACGATGATGGCCCAGGTCTGGGCCAAGGGGTTTCGGGACGACATCCAGCGCCGCATCCTGTGTTTCAGCCTGTTCTGGCACGCGCTGGACATCATCTGGGTCGCGGTGTTCACCGTGGTTTACCTCATGGGAACGACCCCCGTCGTCGTGGCGCCATGAGCGAACCTCCCGAACAGGCGGGCGACACCGCCCCGGGCGACGAGACTTTCGAAACCGGCGGCGACGCAACGCGTGGCGTTTGGACTTACCTGATCGGCCTGGTCCTCGCCGGAGGCCTCACCGCGGTGTCGTTCTGGATCGGGCCAAGCCATCTCGTCTGGGCGCCGTCGATTCCGATTGCGCTGGTCGTCCTCGCAATCGCTCAGATGGGTGTCCACCTCGTCTTCTTCCTCCACATCAACTCCGGCGCGGACGGCGCCAACAATGTGCTGGCCCTGGCTTTCGGCCTGCTGATCGTCTTCCTGATCATGGCTGGCTCGCTGTGGATCATGGCGCATCTGAACCACAACATGCTCCCGATGAGCCAGATGATGCGCATGCAGCGGTAGAACGGGTCATAGCGTCGCCACGGAAGCATTGTCGGTCTGGCGCGTTCGCCAAACGTGGCTTCACTCGACATCTCCGACACGCGCCAGGTTTCAGCGACGACGCCGCGACTCTGGCGACCGAAGCGGGTGCTGGTGACGCGGTCGGCGCGGGAACACGCCCATGGCCGCGCCATCGCCGAGCGGGCGGCGCGACTGGGTTGCGAGGTCGTGGAGCTACAGGGGGACCGCCTGAACCTGCCGAAGGAGGCGGATGAACGCGCCGCCTACAAGGCCGCCAAGTCGACGCTGGCGGTGGTGGTCGCGCCGGCCGGCAAGCGCCGGCTGCAGCCGATCCCACCCTCGGCGGACTGGCGTTTCGACCTCGCCGAAGGGTGCCACGCCCATTGCCAATACTGCTACCTCGCGGGGTCCCTCGCCGGGCCGCCGATCACCCGCGTCTACGCCAACATCGAAGATATCCTCGGCGGTCTCGGCGCCTATGTCGGCGAAGGCCGGGTGACCTCGACCTCGACGAAACGATCGCACGAAGGAACCACGTTCGAGGCGTCGTGCTACGCCGATCCGCTCGGGGTTGAGCACCTGACCGGCAGCCTGACCGAAGCGATCCGCTTTTTCGGCGCGTGGGATCGGGACGCGCAGCTCCGCTTCACCACCAAGTTCGATGGCGTGGGACCGCTGATCGGCTTGCCGCACGGCCGCCGCACGCGGGTGCGGATGTCGGTCAACGCTCCGGCCCTGATCCGCTCGAGGGCGGCACGAGCGCGCTTCCGGCGCGCCTCGCCGCGCTCGGCCGGCTGGCGCGGGACGGCTACCGCGTCGGCCTGACCATCGCGCCGATCCAGCCCGTGGACGGCTGGCGCGAGCAATACGCCGACCTGTTCGGCCAAGCCGCAACCGCCCTGGCCGGCGCGCCGGAGCTCGACCTGACGGCGGAACTGATAACCCACCGCTTCACACCGAAGTCGAAAGCCGTCCTGCAAGGCTGGTACCCCGGAACGTCGCTCGACTTCGACGAGGCCAATCGCTCCCGCAAGATGAACAAGTTCGGCGGCGCCAAATTCGTCTATCCGGCCGCGACCATGCGGGAAATGCGCGCGGAACTGACGGCGATGCTCACCGAGCGGCTGCCGGCGGCGACGGTGCTCTACTGGACCTGAGCGCCGTGCCTGGGACAGCCGCTCACCACTTCTCCGCGTAGGGCCGGATCTCCTGTTCGAAAACCCAGGCGTCGCGGGGTTGCTGGTGCAACGTCCAGTAGGCGTCGGCGACGGCCTCCGGCCGCATGAGCTGGTCGGGCTTGAGGTCCGCCACGGCCTCGTCGCCGGCGCGCTCGCGGATGCGCTCGCGCACCCAGGCGGTGTCGACCCCGGCATCGATGACGAGATGGGCGACGTGGATGCCCCGGGGTCCGAGCTCCCGCGCCGCCGACTGGGCGACGGCGCGGAGGCCGAACTTGGCGCTGGCGAAAGCGGCGTAGCCGACGCCGCCGCGCAGGCCCGCCGTCGCGCCGGTGAAAAAGATCGATCCGCGCTCGCGCGGCAGCATGTGGCGGGCAGCCTCCCGCGCGGCCAGAAAGCCCGAGAAACAGGCCATCTCCCACACCTTGCGGAACACCCGGCTGGTCGTCTCCAGCAGGGGGAAGTTGACGTTGGCGCCGATGTTGAACACCGCGATCTCGAGCGGGCCTTCCGCCTCGGCGTCCGCCATGAAGCGGGTCATCCGGTCCTCGTCCCGCGCGTCGAGCGAGCGGGTGAAAGCCCGGCCGCCGGCGGCCTCGATCTGGGCCTTCACCGGCTCCAGCAGCTCGCCCTGACGGCGGCCGAGAAAGACGGTGTAGCCCTCGGCGGCGAACTTCCGGCCGATGGCGGCGCCGATGAAGTCCCCCGCCCCGACGATCGCCGCGGTCTTGCCGCGAGGTGACGCTGTCGCCTCCGCCATCGGGCATTCCTCCACTTGAGTGCTGATTTAGAACCGAGTAGGTCCGACGATCAAGCGTCAGGGAGATCGCCATGGCAGACCGCATCGAGTTCTATTTCGATTTCGGCAGCCCGAACGCCTACCTCGCCTACAAGGTGATCCCAGAAATCGAAGCGCGGCTGGGCAAGGTGTTCGACCTCAAGCCGGCGCTCCTCGGCGGCATCTTCAAGGCCACCGGCAACCAGTCACCCGCAGTCACGCTGGCCGGTATTCCGACCAAGGCGGCCTATGAACGCCGCGAGATGGACCGCTTCATCGCCAGGCACGGCTTGAGCCGGTTTCGCTTCAATCCCGCCTTTCCGATCAACACGCTGCGGATGATGCGCGGCGCCGTGCTGGCGCGGCGGCTCGGCGTGTTCGAGACCTATGTGGAGGCGGTCTATGCGGCAATGTGGGAGCAGGCGCTGAACATGGGCGAGCCGGAGGTCTTCCTCGGCGTTCTCGACGCCGCCGGCCTGCCGCGCGGCGACTTCGTCGATCACATCGGCGACGCCGACGTGAAGGAACGCCTGATCGCCACGACCGACGAAGCGATCGCCAGGGGCGTCTTCGGCAGCCCGACTTTCTTCGTCGGCAACGAGATGTTCTTCGGCAAGGACCGCCTGCGCGATGTGGAAGAGGAGTTTGTGAAGCAGAGGGACAGTATACGATGAACATAAGCCTCGTCCCCGACGAAGGTCGGGATCCAGCTTACTGCATTGCTACAGTCTCGCCCTAGGATGTGGGCCCGAACCTTCGTCGGGGAAGCGTTTACTTATGATCTGCCGCGCCCGGCCCGGCGACCACCTCTACCCGCCGCGGATCGAGAACCTCTCCGCATTCCGAACACACCTGCACGGGATCGAAAACATGCCCGCAGCCGGCGTGGCGATGAAGCAGTGGCCGGCCGGCGCCGCCCGCCATGTGGATGTCGCCCCAATGCACGATCGCCATGATCACCGGGTGGAGGTCGAGACCCTTGGGGGTCAGGCGGTACTCGTGGCGAACCGGGTTGCCCTGATAGGCGACCTTGGTCAGCACACCGGCGTCGACTAGAGTTTTTAGGCGATCCGCGAGGATCGGCCGGCCGACGCCGAGGCGGGCCTGAAAGTCGTCGAAGCGGCGGACTTTCAGAAAGCAGTCGCGCAGGATCAGGAGCGTCCAGCGGTCGCCGATCACCGACAGGGCGCGCGCGAGCGAACACGGCTGCCGGTCCAGTTCGCTCCACCGCATCGCTCATCGAACTCCGAACACCCGCGGTCCGTCGAGACCCGACAGGATTGAACCACCTATTTCGCTTGGAGGACAGTTTGGCCCCGACGATTGAGTGAGCCCTGGAGTCGTCCTAACCCTGCGGCATGAACGCTCACGCGAGCACCTTCTTCCTGATCTACGCGGCGCTGTTCCCGGTGATCAATCCGCTCGGCAGCGCGCCGATCTTCCTCGGCCTCACCCAGTCGAGCACGCCGCCGGAGCGCCACGTGCTCGCCAGGGGCGTGGCGATCAACAGTTTCGTCCTTCTGCTGGCCTCGCTGCTGATCGGGTCGCACGTCCTCGTCTTCTTCGGCGTCAGCCTGCCGGTGCTGCGCGTCGCGGGCGGGCTGATCGTCACCACCTTCGGCTGGAAGCAGCTCAACGCGCCGGAGACGGCGGCGGAACAATCGCCACAGCACAAGACCGCGGCGGACACCTTCTATCCCCTGACCATGCCCCTGACGGTGGGGCCGGGTTCGATATCGGTGGCCATCGCGCTCGGCAGTCAGCGGCCGAAAGCGGCCGGACCGGCCGAACTGGCCCTGGTGGGGGTGTCCGCCGTCGCCGGCCTCGCCGCGATCAGCCTGACCGTCTACCTAAGCTACCGTTTCGCCGACCGCATCGTCGCCCTGTTGGGCGCGAGCGGGACGAACGTCGTCGTCAGGCTCTCCGCCTTCATCCTGGTCTGCATCGGGCTGCAGATCGCCTGGAGCGGACTGAGCGACCTGACCGGATTGGGCCGCTGAGGCGAGCGCCTCGTCGTTCATTCACGTCAGTCCTTGACCCGCGCCGATTTCTTCACCGCGTCGCGGGAAGGTCGAGCGCCGAACGGATACGCCCCAATCCGCGCCGGTAGAGCATGGCCTCCTCGACGTCGGCGAGAAGGTCGGGGTGGGGAGTGAATTCGGCGATGCGCTTGTTGAACGCGATGGCGCCGCATCCCGGCGTCAGGCAGTCGAGCTTGTCCTTCGGACACGTGTTGTAGGCGCATAACCGGCCGAGGTAATGATCGGTCGACGGCTCGAACAGGAAGACATCGAGTTGATGGTTCGCCGCGCCGCCGCCGACGCCGGCTTCGAAGGCCCGGCGAAGCGCCGTAACCGCCGCCTTTCGCAGGCTACCCAGCCGATGCTGGGAGCCGAGCCAGAGCGCGAGATCCAGGTCGCCGCACTCGTGCCAGACCTCAACACCGGCGTGGCGAAATTCGCGGAAACGAGGAACTTCCTTCCACAGCGACTTGGCGACGGAGCCGATCACCGCGACGGCGCGGACTTCCTCGAATTTCGCCCAGGCGTCGCAAACCAAGTCGGCCGCCGCCCGAAAGTCGCGCTGGCGCCTGAGCAGGTAAACATTCTGCGCTTCGATCGCCGCCCGCCGCATGGCTCAAGCCAGCAGGGCAATGAAGTTGCGCCGACGACCAAAGCGGGACTTGACCTCGAGAAGGTATCGGGCGTGCTCGGCGGCGTCGCGCAATCGGGCCATGCGATCTACCAGCGCCGCGGCCTCCGCGTATGCGGGGCGGCCGCCGGCGCCCCCGGCCAGCGCTTCGACGCTCTCGGCGTAGACCGCGACGGCTTCGCGCGGGTGCGTGGTTTCGGTCTCTTTGGCCAGCGCCTCGCGCACTCCGACCGAGGCGCCGTGCGCCTTCACCGCCGCCCAGGCTTTGTCGAAGCGCCGTTCGTGGATCAGGACGCGCACAAGCAGATCGGCCGGGTGATGCCATCGGGTGGCCGCTTCCTTCGCGGCGCGGCTTCGCAGACGTTCGATCGCCCGTTCGCGCATCGTCTCATCGGCGAGATCGCGCATACGGTGATAAAGATCGAGGCTAGGCGTCTTGTCGAACGCCCGCCACAGCCGCGCGGCGGCCTCGGTCTTTCGCCCGGCATTCGCGAGACGCTCGGCGGCGAAAGCCACCAGACGCTCGTCCGGCCGGTCGTCTTCGAACACGAACAGGCCCTCCTCCGCCCGGCGCAGCGCCTCGGCCTCGTCGCCCGCCGAGAGGCAGAATTGCGCGAGAGCCAGATAGTCACCGGTCGTGGCGAGGTTCTTGGCCCGCAGAGCGACGCGCGCCGCGACATCGCCGTCGCGTTCGGCGAGATCGTCGAGAATAGCCATGAGCGTGTGGTAGTCGGCGAGTGTCTCGCCGGATGTCCGGCGGCCCTGGCGCGGCGGCAGTTTGTTCCACGCCTCAAGGGCCAAGCGGCGGTACTCGGCCAGGCCCGCCGCGCCGAGCACGTCGGCGTAGTCGATCGCGGCGCCGCCAAATGTGCCGTAGTCGTCGGCCATTGCACGGAAGAACAGGTCGCGCGCGAGCGTCAGCGGATCGGGCTTCGCCACGCGCGCCGCGGCGAGGTGGATTTGGGCGGCGCGGTGGAGCAGGCCGCCGCAATTGCCGTCGGAATCGTCGATGCTTTCGATGGCTTCCTCGACCCCCTCGATCACCCGTTCGGCGAGGTCAATCACCAGGGCCGCGTGCTCGCCGTCCGCGAGGTCTTCCAGGACACTCAGCACGTCGGCGACCCCGTTCGCCCACTCGGGCGCGGCGCGGTGGTCGAGATAATCGGATAGGTCGAGCGCGTCCTCGATGGCCGCCGACAGCCGGGCTTCGAGCTTGCCGCCGTCGGGTTCGGCCGCCGCCGACGCCAGCTCCAGCTTGTTCAGCAGGGCGGTGTCGTGCCCCGCGAGATCGAGGATCATCCGGGCGAGCGTGTCGACATCGCGGGTTTTCAGATAGGCGCCGATCCGCGCGAACTGGTCGACCCACGCCGCCTGGACATCGCCGGACGCGGCGTTGGCCGCCAATCCGACGGCGACCATGTGCTTGCAGAACCCCCAATCGCGAAACGCCGGACAGGTGCAATCGCCGCCCGGCGACGCTCCGCCACCCGTGAGGGTGGTGCGATAGTCTTCGTTCCCCGAGACGATGGCCAGAACGCGCGCCGGCTCGAGCGCGACGATCCGCACCAGCCCGTCCGCATGGTAGTCCTCGCCACGCTCGAACGCCCTAAGCCCGGCGCGTTCGAGCAACGCCTGGGTTTCGAAGCGCGGCGTGCGTTCGCGGGTCATCTCGTCGGCCAAGGATGTGACTCCCTCCGAATCGAAGACGGAGACCAAGATATCCGCGTGAGCGCTCCATCCCGTCAAGACCGTCACGCCCCGCGAAGAACGCCGTCCGGCGCTACGGAAGGTGACCAACGCACATGCCTACGTGATGAGCGTCAGGGTAACGGAGCGGACGTGGTGGGCGTGTACAAGGCGTTGAAGCGGATCGGCGGCTGGAGGCTGAACGTCACGATAGTCCTAACTCCGAGGCAATCGTTGCTTGACTTACGAGGTAAGCCAAGCTACCATGGATAATGCCACCCCCGAAAGACGCGAGACATGACCACCTTGACCGTTTCCTCCAAGGGTCAGATCGTCCTTCCCGCAGAGCTCCGTCGGCGTCTTGGGATGGGCGCCGGCGCCAAGTTGGAGGCTGTTGAAGAGGGCGACGGGCTCAAGCTTCGCGTGGCCCGGGCGGTGGAGGCGACCAACGTCGCATCGCTGGCCGGCATGGTGAGGGCTCCGTCGGCGAGCAAACCTCGGCGCCTGGAGGCGTTCGATCCCGCCTCGACGCTCGGTCGGCGACCCGCGCGCCGGTGAAGGCGCTGGACACCAACGTACTCGCGAGGTTCTTCATCGACGATCCGGACGATGAGGAAGCCGGAAAACAGCGTCCAGCCGCCATTGCCGCCCTTTCGGAACGGGCCTTCGTCTCGGTAACGGTGTTGCTGGAACTGGAGTGGGTGATGCGCGGCTTCTACGGCTTGGCCCGGGCAGAGATCTCGCGCGTGTTCGCGGCCTTGACCGGGATCGCTCACGTCTCGATCGAGGATCGCGCCAACGTCATCAGTGCGATGGACCTGTTCGGCGGCGGCCTCGACTTCGCCGACGCCCTCCACCTCGCCCGAAGCGGCAGGGCCACTTCATTCGCCACCTTCGACCACCGCCTCGCAAAGCGCGCGTCCGCGTTGTCGATCGAGCCGCCGGTGGAGCGGTTGGGTTGACGAGCTGCTTGAGCGGCCATGAACGCGCCTCCCATCGACACGATTGAAGCGATGCTGGATCGGCTGGTCCGCGACGGAGAGCTCGCCGGCGCGGCGACGCTGATCTGGCGCGGCGGGCGCGTCGCGCAGTCAGCCGCCGTCGGCTGGCGGGACATCGAAGCCGGGCTGCCCGTCGAGCGGGACACGCTGTTCCGGATCGCCTCGCTGTCCAAGCCGGTCACCTCGGTCGTGGCCCTGACCCTGCTCGAGGAAGGCCGCTTCGCCCTCGACGAGCCGATCAGCCGGTGGGCGCCGGAGTTTGGCGACATGCGCGTCCTGCGCGACGCCGACGGGCCGCTGGACGCGACCGATCCCGCCGAGCGGCCGATCACCTTCGAGGACCTGCTCACCCACCGGGCGGGTCTGACCTACGGCGACTTTCATAGCGGCCCGCTCGCGCGCGCTTACGCCGACGCGCTCGGCGGCGATATCGACAGCAACGTGGCGCGCGACGACTGGATCGCCGCCCTGGCCGCCCTGCCCCTGATCGATCAGCCGGGGGCGGGCTTTCACTACGGCCACTCCACCGATCTGCTGGGCCTGCTGCTCGCCCGGATGGAAAACGCGCCGCTCGGCGAGGTGATGAGGCGGCGGCTGTTCGACCCGCTCGGCATGACCGACACCGGCTTCGACATCCCGGCCGAATACCGATCGCGGCGCGCGAAGATGTACGGCTTCGACAACGGCGGCGCTCTGATCGAGCGGCCCACCGGCGCCGGCGGCGCATTCATGGCGGAACGTCCCGAGGACATGACGTTCCAGTCCGGCGGCCAGGGCCTGTGGTCGACCGTGGACGACTACCTCGCCTTCGCCCGCCTGTTCATCGGCGGCGGAGCGGTCGACGACGCGCGCATCCTGAAGCCCGAAACCATGGCGCTGCTGACCACAAACCGCCTGAGCGAAGACCAGCGCGCGTCGGCGCGGCTGCTCGGCATGCCGGTGTTCGCCGGCCACGGCTTCGGCCTCGGCGTCGCCGTGGTGATGGACCCAAAGCGCGCGCCGGTGGTCCGATGCAAAGGCGCGATCGGCACGGTCGGCTGGCCGGGCGCTTTCGGCGGCTGGTGGCAGGCCGATCCGGTCGACCGGTCGGCGATGGTCTTCCTCGCCCACAACGCCCTCGACCCGGCGCGGCTGTCGGAAGGCGTGGGACTAGGCGTCTTCAGCGCGATCGAGGCGTTCCACGCGATGGGATCGAGTATCGACACCCCTGCCAATCTGGAGACTTGAGCGGCCGGATCGGTCGTTGGTAAGCTGTCGACACCTGTCATAAAAGTCCTCGAGGAAGGAACGCCTACATGACCGACATCAACCCCACGCTGGACCGCCTGGCGCATGGCTCCGCCGAAGCCAGGATGCGCCTGTTCAACCACCACGAACGCGCCGCTCATCACCACGAAAAAGCGGCCGAGCAGCACCGCCGCGCGGCGGAAGCCCATCGCTCGGGCGACACCGCCGGCGCCGCCGGATACGCCACCCAGGCCTGGGGCCACGGCGCGCACGCCCAGGAACACGCCAACGAAAGCCTGAAAGGCTACGCGCCCACCGACGGCTACCCCACCGACGCCGCCGTCGCCGAAGCGCCGACCCTAAATCCAACCGCCGCCAACACTCCGAGCATCGCATAGGATACCGCGGCGGCGGTCTCTCACTCGAAATCCGACATCTCATACAACGGCCGGATTTCGATCTCGCTCGGTCCCGGCATGGGATTGGGGCAGCGCTTCACCCAGGCGACCGCCTCGTCCATGTCCTTGACGGTCCACAGCCAAAAGCCGGCGACGAGTTCGCGGGCGTGGGCGAAGGGGCCATCGATCACCGTGCGCCCGGCGCCGTCGAACGCCACCCGCTTGCCCAGCGACGACGGCTTCAGGCCGGCCGCCCATTCGGGATCGAGGATACCGGCGGCGATCAGCGCCTCGTTGAACTTGCCCATCGCCTCCAGCATCCCGGGCTCAGGCAACGCCCCTGCCTCGCTCTCCTCCGTCGCCTTCACGAACACCATCACGCGCATGGTCCGCCTCCTCCGTGCTTGGCTGTTACCCCGCGGTTGAAGGATCCGCCACCGTCGCGCTGAGTCAGTCGGCGGCCTTTTCCCAGACCGTCTGCGCGTTGGTGAACTCGCGCAGGCCGAAGTGCGACAGCTCGCGGCCGTAGCCGCTCCTCTTGACGCCACCAATCGGAATGCGCGGGTTAGAGGCGGAGAAGCCGTTGACGAACACGCCGCCCGCTTCGATCCGGCGCGCCAGCGCTCGGGCCTGGTGGAGGTCTCGTGTCCAGATGTTGCTGCTCAGCCCGTACTCGCTTGCGTTGGCCAACCTGATCGCGTCGTCGGCGTCTTCCGCGACGACGAGCGCCGCGACCGGGCCGAAGACCTCCTCGTCGAACGCCGCCATGCCCTGACGCACGTCCGCCAGCACGGTCGGCTGATAGTAGAAGCCGGGACCGTCGACCTTGCGCCCACCGAGGAGCAGCTTCGCGCCAGCGGCGATCGACCGCTCGACCTGATCGTGGATGCCATCGCGCAGATCATCGCGCGCGATCGGACCGATGGTGGTCGCGGGATCGAGCGGATCGCCCGCCTTCACCTTTGCGACGGCCTCGACGTATTTGCGCGTGAACTCGTCCACGATCGGCCGCTCCAGGATGAACCGCTTGGCGGCGAGACAGACCTGTCCCGCGTTCTGGAAGCGCGCCTCGATGCCGGCCTCGACCGCCTTGTCGATGTCGGCGTCGGCCAGCACGATGTACGCGTCGGCGCCGCCCAGTTCGAGCAGGCTTTTCTTCATCGCCTTGCCCGCCGTGGCGGCGACCGCGGAGCCCGCCCGCATGCTGCCCGTCACCGTGACCGCGGCGATGCGCGGGTCCTCGATCACATTGACGACCGCGTCGTTGCCGATGTTGAGGATCGCGAACAGGCCCTTGGGAAACCCGCTCACCTCGTAGACGTCACGCAGGGCGTAGGCGCACCCCATGACGTTGGGCGAGTGCTTGAGGACGAACCCATTGCCCGACAGCATGATCGGGCCCGCGGCGCGGATCACCTGCCAGAAGGCGAAGTTCCAGGGCATCACCGCCAGCACCGTCCCGATGGGCAGGAACGAGACATAGGCTCGGTCCTCGGTATCCGTTTCGACGGGCTCGTCGGCAAGGAACGCGGGACCATGCTCTCCCATCCAGGCGATGGTGGCGGCGCACTTCTCGACCTCGGCGCGCGCCGAACCGATCGTCTTGCCCATTTCGCGGGTGGCCAGTTGCGCCAGCGGCTCCGACCGCTCCCGGAGCGTCATGGCGAGCCGGGCATAGAGCGCCGCCCGATCCGCCAACGTCATGCCGCGCCAATGTTCGGCGGCGACCTTGTTCGCGAAGAGCATGTGCTCGATTTCGTCGGCGGTCTGGAACGGATAGGTCGCGATCAGCACGCCCGTCGCCGGGTTGCGCGAAATCGCGGATGAGGAAGGATCGGGATCGGTACCCACCATGATAGCCTCGTTGTCTGACACGCCGTGAAGGGCGCGACCGATAGCTAGATGGGCGGGCTGGGCGCGGCGAAATAAGGTTCCTATAGCCGCTCGCGGCACGCGGAAAGGATCTCGCTTGCCGTGTCAGGATCGCTGGCCCGCGCGATCATGACCGCGCCGGCCATCATCGCGAGCCGACGCGCCGCGCGCGCGCGCCTCGCACGCTCGGTTCCCGACGTTCCGCGCGCGAGTAGCCCGACAATGCGCTTCACGCCCGCGCCGAAGCGCGCCTTCAGCGGCTCGGCCGCCCGTCCGATGTCACCGCCGAGCGCCGCGACGGGACAGCCGATCGCGGGCGAAGCCACATGCCTGTCCGACAGGTAGAAATCCTGGAAGTCGGCTGACCTGGCCGCGGCCAGGTCGTCGGCCAGCCCGGGACCGAGCATCTCCGCGATCTCCGAAAAGGCGCTTTCGAGCGCGGCGGCCAGGAGCGCGTCCTTCGACCTGAAATGCTTGTAAAAGCCGCCGTGCGTCAGGCCGGCTTCCTTCATCACGTCGTTGACGCTGGCGCCCTCCACGCCCCGCCGTCGGACGAGCTTCGCCGCGTTTGCGATGATCCGCGCGTGGCTTTGGTCCTTGTCCTCCCGCGACATCCGCATCGACGATCATCCGTTTTCGGCGCTTGACAGATTAGAAGTTATCCATCATCTAAAAAGATGTCAATCGTCATCCAAATGGCGGAGGATCTCTTCAAGGAGCCCGTCATGACCAAGCCCAAAATTCTCGTCACCGGCGCGACGGGCAAGACCGGTGGCGCGGTCGCCTCGCAGCTCCTCGCGAAGGGCTATCCGGTTCGCGCCGCGGTCCGTTCACGCGATGCGCGCAGCGCCGACCTCGAACAACAGGGGGCGGAAGTCGTGCTCGCGGACATCTTCGATCCCGATCAGTTGCTCGACGCGATGCGCGGCCTGCGGCGCGCCCACTACCTGCAGCCCATCCATCCCTACGCCGTCCAGAGCGCCGCCGAAACCGACGCCCTCTTCAAAGGATCGCCCGCATGACCAGCCGAGCCGAAACCGTCCGCGCGCACTATCAGGCCGCGATCGCCGACCGTGACACCCTTCTGGCCCGCGTCGGCGCGGTCGTGGACGCAATGGAGCCACCGATCGACGCCCGTCGCCTCGCGCCGATCGATCAGTTCCACGTCGGTGGGCTCGCCGCCACCGTCGCTTTCGCCGAGCGCGTCGGCGTGACGCCCGGCCTGCGCGTCCTCGACGCCGGCTCGGGGATCGGCGGCCCGGCGCGCTATCTCGCCCAAACTTTCGGATGCCGTGTCGAGGGTGTCGATCTCGCCCCCGACTATGTGGCGCTGGCGACGATGCTGACCGAGCGGGCCGGATTGGCCGACCGGGTGACCTTCCGCGAGGGCGACCTGACCGCGCTGCCCTTCGCTGACGCCGCCTTCGATTTGGTCTGGACTCAGCACGTCGCGATGAACATCGCCGACCGCGCCGGGCTCTACAGCGAGCTGCGGCGCGTGCTGAAACCCGGCGGGCGATTGGCCTTCTATGACCCGGTCGCCGCCGACGGGCATCCCGAGCTGATCTATCCCGTGCCGTGGGCGGAGACCGCCGCCACCAGTACCCTGCTCACCGCCGCCGAGACCCGCGAGGTGCTCGGAGCAACTGGCTTCACCGTCGCACGTCTGGACGACGTCACGGCGGAGGCAATGGGCTGGGCGCAGGCGCAGGGGGCGCCGCGGACGGGCGCGCCGAACGTCGCGATGATCGTGGGGCCGCGAATGGCCGGCATGGCCGCGAACTTCGCCCAGAACCTGCGCGAGGGCCGCGCCAGGCTCATGATGGGCGTCGCCGAGGCGGCCGCGTGATGCCGATTACCCTAGTCACCGGCGCGACCGGCAAGACCGGCGCCTACGTCGTCCCGCTCCTAATCGCGCGCGGCCATCAAGTTCGCGCCTTTGTTCACAACCACGACGGGCGCGCCGAACGCCTTGCGGCGATGGGCGCGGAGATCGTCGCGGGCGACCTCCTCGACCTCACGGCCGTCCGGCGAGCGCTCGCCGGCGTGCGGCGCGCCTATTTCTGCTACCCGATCGCGCCCGGCCTCGTCGAGGCGACCGCCTACTTCGCGCAAGCCGCGCGCGATACGCACGTCGGCGCGGTCGTCAACATGTCGCAGATCTCGGCCCGACCCGACGCCGGCAGCGATGCCGCCCGCCAGCACTGGATCTCCGAGCGCATCCTCGACCGGTCGGGCGTGCCCACGACGCACCTGCGCCCGACCTTCTTCGCCGAGTGGCTCATCATGCTCGCCGAAAGCTTCAAGGGCGACGGTGTCATGCGTCTGCCCTTCGGCGAGGGCCGCCACGCCCCGATCGCCGCCGCCGACCAGGCGCGCGTGATCGCCGCGGTTCTCGACGATCCGGAGCCGCACGCGGGCAAGACCTACAGGCTGTTCGGGCCGGTGGAGATGGATCAGCACCAGATCGCGGCGGAGGTGACGCGCGTGCTGAACCGGCCGATCCGCTACCAGCCCATTTCCGTCGAAGCCTTCGCATCGTTCGCCGCGGCGCGCGGAATGTCACCGCACTTGGTGCAGCACCTGTCGAACGTCGCGCTCGACTACCAGCACGGCGTGTTCGCCGGCGTGAACGACGTCGTGGAGCGTGTCGGCGGCGCGCCCCCGACGGACGTGGCCACCTTCGTCGCCGATCATCGCGCAGTCTTCGCGTAACGGCCCCGCCGTCATACTGTCAGTGTTCATTACGACAAATGGCAGCCGAAATCTTACGACGACGCCGTTGCACTGTCCACGATATCCCTTAAGTTGTGGACAAACACAGGAGTTCCCGTCGATGCCGAGATCGATGACCCTCAATGTTCGTGTCGGCGGCCCCTGGGCTTCAACATCGTCGACGTTCGCGACGTGGCCGACCTGCACCTGCGCGCCATGACCGACCCGGTCGCCGCCGGCGAGCGCTTCATCGCCGCCGGAGAGTATGCGTGGATGGCCGACATCGCCGCGATCCTGCGCGCCGAGCTGGGGCCCCAGGCGGCGAAGGTCCCCACCCGCCGCGCGCCCGATGTCCTGATCCGCCTCGCCGCGATCTTCGACCGTGACCTCGCCACCGTCACCCCGGGCTTAAGCCGACGCCAAGAGGCCAGCGGCACCAAGGCGAGGCGCGTGCTCGGCTGGAACCCCCGGCCGATGCGGGAGACGGTGCTCGACTGCGCGCGGAGCCTGATCGCGGCGGGGCTGGTGTAGAGTTCTGCAGAGACTGCCTGCGGGCTTTCTGCCCGTCGAGGTGTTTGGTTCACCGATCCGGAAGGGGAATGGTGCTCCTGTCCCCTCATTGCCCATCCACGACAACATCTATTCCTAACTCGGTCGCTTTAAAGGAGTGCTCCTGAAAGACCCAGCTCGTTTATATAATTTGCAAATGTAAAACCGTCCATAAACCAGAGACCGGCTTCACGAGCGAACTTCTTCGCATTTGGCTCAAAGTCCGAAGTGGTCCAGTAGGCAAATATTATTGGAGACAAAGGTCCAACAGGCCCCTCCTTTTGGAGTTTATATCGGCGCATCACAGCAGCGCCGACAAACTCTCGGACTTTTGTTTCAGAAATGAGATTGCCATCCTTGTACCGCTTAGTTTGACCTACAACGAGCGCTTTGCACGCATCTGGTACATTAAGCGCTCCGGGGACTATGTTTAAATTACTTGCTATAAAGTCAACACCCCCATCGTTCGTCTGTTCAGTCTTCTGGGAATTAGCTCCAAGTTTCTGTAAGATTTTCGCACATAGTTCCTCGACCGCAAATGGATCTATCTGCCGCAAACGTTCGAGAACCTTCGACGCGTAACTCTCGATCGCTTTCACATAAGGCGATTGCTCATCATCGATTTCGAACCTTGCAGTCGCCCCGTCTGCTCGCGTCTGTGCTGCCTCATCGCGCAAGTGGCCCGCGATATAGCTTAGTTTGTCGTCTACAAAGTCTTCTATCTCGGCTTCGCTTTTTCCCGTCCATCTTTTGAGTATCGACTCAACGCAAACTTCACGGAGAGGTCTCCATTCGGTCACGTTGATCTCAGTTTTAACCCAAGATGCGGCCACTTGGGTGCTCGGCGTAGCCATTAGCTTGCCGCCAGTAGGCTTTCTCGATCCTTCTGGGTCTGCGTAATAGCTTCTTTGAGTTGCTCAAGGCTTTCGGCTGTCGCTTGATCCATTTTCCTTAGCATTTCTGGGGTGAGCATTTTGAGCGCTCCTGCAGCAGCAACAACTTTAGGGTACCAGTCCGTTGGATGATCCACTTCGTACCTTGCCAATGCTCGGCTGAGTGTGCCTTCGGGAGATCGAAGCACTTCGAGAGCGCTGTCATCCTTGATAATTTCACCGAGGTCCCGAACGCTCCTCGCTTCAGTAAGTTTCGGCGAGGGAGAATCTTCACTGGGACTCATCCACGAATAAAACTCATGAAGTCTCCCAGAATTGACAAAACGGCCCTTTTCATCACTCCATTCAAGCCACTCACGAACGCCAGGCCTCTTGAAAACCTCCTCAAAAAATGAGTACATCTTTGGTTCCGCATAATCACCGAACTCTTCGTCATCCTTCATTTGTTCAAGAGCAAGAAAACAGCGAAAAGATGCGTTTGCTGCCCTTGTGGATAGACCAAGACTTTGTGCGGCTTCCTGAGCGGACAGACCACTGACCCTTAACGCATGGACAGCTTTCGCCTTTTGATAAGGGCCCCATTCCTTGACACCGGATACGTGTCTCAACCCAGGTAGAATAAGAATAGCGGAATCGGACGAATGTTCTGTGTCGAGGAGGAGACACTCGATTGTCGAAATGTTCTTTAACCGAATGTCGGTCAATGTCTCTTTCCCGGCGTCATGAAGGTCAAGTAACCATTTTAGAGCCGTGACTCTTCGGTTTCCTTCAACAACAACAAACTTTTCTGATGACTGCGCTCCTTTCCATGTCCGAACAACAATCCGATCCATCGGTAGAAAGCCTATTGTCTTGATAGTGTCTCGTAGTTCCGCTACGTCGAAAGAGGAGTCCTTCATCTTTTCATACGTGCTTGCTTGTATACGCGGTTCAGCAAAGCGGGACTCCGGAATAGAGTGCAGTGCTTCGCCAAGCTCAGAGAACCGCGGGTTGTTGGGATCAAGCAGTAAGTTGGAGAGTTGTACCGCGATCGGCGTAAGCAGATTTGGCAAGTTGTCCACAGTGGCCATTTCCCGTCTCAGCAGGGCAATCTGCACCCCCGATCGTCGCTTAGTCGACTTCTATCGGCACTCGATTGTTCAGCCGCATCATAAGTCACTGATTTTCCTACACAATCGCCAGCCCTACCAAGCCGAATGCCGCCAACCGAACCGTCAAAAAAGTTTGCTATTGAATTCGCTGACCTTTTTGGCCGATCGACAAACTTCTCGTTTTCCGTGGCTATCGCCAACAATCGGATGGAAAAGGGCGTCACATCCAAGATCGGGCTGACGCGGCTGCCCGCAAACTACCGTCCCACTACTCCGCCATTGTACGAATGCGTCTGCCGGTTACCTCCACGCGCTACGCTACTGTGCGCCCCGCTACAAATCGGTGTCCGAGTCACGGCGTCAAGGCTCGCGACGAGCGCCCCTCAACCCACCGCCGCGAAGCCGCCGTTGCAAAACCAGTCGCTTTCGGCCCAAGCCTCGTAGGCCGCTCCTCGCCAGCCATTGAGCCGCCCCGTCAAGCAACTTTCAGCGTGCTCTTCCAGGTAGGCGCGAACATGGTCGGGGCCGCCGCTTGCTTGAAGGCCCATCAGGAGGTGCCGAATGTTGAGCGACTCCTCCGCCGCTTCCGAACCGTAGAGCGATGACAATTTCAGCCCTCGGAAGTGTCTCCTTACGCGCTCGGCGAGCAGCGGGTCCCATGCGGCGGAGGGCTTCACTTGAAAGCGCATGGTCGCCGGCGCTACCTCCACGACGTCGGCGTAAAGCCAACGCTCGTTGGCGACATCGTCGAAATACGGGTGGATCGACACGTCCTCGGGAGCATGGGGGATGCTCGCGAGTTTGGCCTTGTTGCAGTCGCTGCACGCCGGGACGAGATTGACGGGCACGACGGCGAGCGCGGGATAGTGCGCCTTAGGCAGGTGGTGATCGAGCGTGGTCACCGTCCGATGCGCGCACAACGGACAGCGCCCTTTGGCTGCCGCGAAGATGTCGTCATAGATGGCTCGACCGGGTCCGTTCTGCTTCGCCATGCGAGCCGTGTAGACCGCCTCCATCTCCGCCGTCGTCACGGTACCGTTGACGAGCGGGTCGCGTACGACCTGGTCGAGCGCTTGCGCTTCCGCGGCGGCCACATAGACATCCGACGCGTCGCGGATAGCCTGGGTCGCGGCTGTCAGCTTGGCCTTCAATGCCGGCAGGCGCACCCGACTGATGCAGGCGGCGAATGTGTGTTCGGTTGAGTATTGCGGGCGGTCGAGCTTCAGCATCACTTGTCGTCAGTCTGGCGGACGGCGATAAGGGCCCGGATGATCGCCTTGGCTTCGCCGCCCAACTCGCCGTCGAAACGTCCGACGACGTCCTCATAGTCGTCGCCTTCAGCGACGGCATCGCGCAGCATCTTGTGAAATCCTGCGTCGGTGACTTCCAACCCGAAGATCTCTCGCGTCAGGATGCCGACGTTCTCGCCGAAGGTCTCGATCTCAGGGCGGTCTGCCTCTACGCGAACATTGGTGCGGCGCACCTTCCAGACACAGCTTCGCGGAACCTCCTGCAACACGACCGGTGAGTGGGTCGCAATAATGCCGACGCCATTCCGGTTGATCAGCAAATCGGAGAGCGCGCGGACGAAGGCCGAAAGGAGCGGAGGATGGAGGTGCGCTTCCGGTTCGTCGAGCAGCACGAGCGTGCGTTCCTCGACCGTCTCGACCAGACGCGTGATCGTCAACAGCACAATCTTGTGCCCTGAACTCAGCTTTCCGAACAGCGAGCGCGCCCGCGCCCGAAACTCCTTCTCTGGAAGGTTCTCACCCGCGAGCGACGCGACCTCGGCATCCTTGAAGATCGGGTCGGCCTCGAGCATCTCCAGGGCGCGCCGCCAACGGCTCACGCGCGCACCCTGGCGGCACAACCAAACGCTGCTGCCGAAGACGGAAGAGAGCTGGTCGGGGGTTCGCGGCGGGTGCGGCTTGCCATCTTCGCCGAGGCCCGTTCGTCGCAGCCCGATATAGGCGTACTGTACGCCGCTAGACTTGTCCTGGCGAATGGGGAGCGGGCCGAAGGGATCGAACGCGCTGAAAGTCACCGAGACAAGGTTGGCGAATAGCCGTTCGTCGATGAGGTCTTCCGTGTCGCCCTCGAAGGATCCGACATCCTCCTCTTCGGTCTCGGCGCCGACGAGCGCGCGCGTCATCCCGTTCAGGAGCCGCGTCTTGCCTACGCCATTCCGGCCGATCAGCACGTGGATGTTGGTGGGCGGCTGCGACTCGGGCTGGACCTCGAAATCGAGCCGGACGGGGCCGATCCGAGACCGAGGCGGCTTGGGCGCCGTGTAGCTGAAATTGTAGCTCGAAAGACGCGCGCCGCCCCGTGCCATCCGGTAGAACTGTCCCTGCACACTCGCTGGCGTGATGGCGCGCAGCAGCGAGACGCCGGTGACTTTCTCGTCGAGAGCCCGCTGAAATAGCTCCGTGTCAAACGCGACGTCCCTCAATGCCCGCAAGATGCGGTCGCGCTGCTCAGGGCCGAGCGCGTTCAACGCCTCGTAGTAGCTGTCGTCCTGGCCGAGCGAGAAGAAGCGTTCGTCCAGTGCATCGAAGTTCTCCGGAATGGCGGCGCGGCGCTGGTCCACCTCCATCTCGAACTGGCCGATCTTCACGCTCCCGATCTGATGGCGCGCGCCGTCCTCGGCATAAACGACGAGCGTGTACATGGTGTTGTACTTGAACCAGTCGTCCCAATTGTCGGTCAGGAGGTAGGCGCGATCCTTCGCGTCCGCCGCAGGTCGCACCCCGTGATCAAGTACGCGGAAATACATCGCTCGTCCGCCTCATGCTCCCACGCTTGATCATGATCGGCCTTCCGTCGCATTGAGCGCTTGCTCGAGAGCCTCAACGCTTCCCAGCACGTCGTCGAAGGCCGGCGGCCTGCCGAAGATCATGCCCGTCATCGCGCGATAGTCGGTCCGCAGCTGATCGACCATGTCGTCATGGGGCATGAGCGCGAAACTGCCGGGCGCGGCGCTCGCCAGGTCGAAATCGGGCCTGTTGAAGAACATACGGGCGTGGGCGACGCAGTCGGCGCCGAGGTCGAGATCGCCTGCCGCCGCTCTTCCGACCGCCTCCTGCGCGAGCCGATGAAGGTCATAGTAGTGTCGTGATACGCGCTGGCCGCCGCCCTTGAGTTCGCCGCGCTTGTCGAACCAACGGCGCAAGCCATGGAGGATGACGACCTTGTCCCAGAAGGTGCGCTCCGGCTCGACCGTGCGCACCGCCAGCACCGTCAGGTCGAGCGCCGGCAGGTCGTCGTGGACATAGGGCTTGATGGGCACCTCGCGATTGGGATGAAGCGCCGACTTGGCGCCGGACTCGATCTTGATCGCCGCCCGCACATAGTCCGAGTGCGGCGTCGTCGCGGGATACCAGATCAGCAGCGTCTGGCCGTCGGGATCGGCCTCGTCGGGCTCGACTCGGGCGCCACCCGATGCGAGCCCGGCGGCGGTCAGGCGGTCGTTCAGGATGGCGGTCAACGCCTCGCGCATCGGCCCGTTGATGTAGGCTTGGCAGGCATTCATGATCGTATCGAGCCGCGCTCGGCGCTTCTTTCCGCTGAGTGCCTTGAGTTCGGTGATGGTCGCATGCGCGCCGATGTCGTCGCGGAACACCGTGACGTCGATGTCCTCCGAGAAGCGGCTGATCAGCCCGAAACCTTTCGATAGCGAGGTGCCGCCCTTGAAGAGGAGGCGCGGCCCACCATCGGGGAGTCCGTGGAACAGGGCGTCCAGGATCCAACAGACCCAGAAATCCTTCTCGACGTTCTGTGATGTCGTGCCGAGCCGGGCGGCGGTGGTGTCGAACGCGCTGAGCATCGCCTCAACGCCCGCCGAGAACACCTCGTCATAAGCCGGGTTCATGCGTTCGATGTCCGTCTCGGTGCGCGATGTGCGGGCGACGACCCCTTCGCAGCGCCGGCTTTTCGGCGCGGCCGCTCGGGATCGCCGGCCTGCCGCGCGGCGGCCGGACGGTGGCGACGATGCTCACGATCATCATCATCATCATCATCATCGTTGTCGTTGTCGTCATGATGGAGATCATCGGTGCCACGTTTCGCCGGCGCGCCGTCGTCCCCCTCGACCACCGTCTTCAGGAAGACGCGCATCCAAGTCGGGAGCGTCGTCATCCCGTCGAGAAGGTCCAGTCGGAGCGGAGGTCCCGCCACGGGATCGTTGAGCAGCTTGCGAAGCTTCCGACGCACCGCGTCGGCCTCCCCCTCGCGCCCGAGCAGATCGCGCATCCAGTGCAGCGCCTGGACGATACGCATGGCCGGCCGTCCAGCCCAAAAGAGCTTGCTAGCCGCCGTCGGGCGAAAGCTGATCGTCACGTTGCCAAGCCGCAGCGCGCGGCGCCGGGCGTCGGAATGGACGACGATCTTGGCGGAGACGGCATCGGTCAGCCCGAGGTCGTTCGCCGCAGTCATGCCGTCGACGAGCATCCGGACCTGGTCGCGCCGGCCGAGCGCCTCGATCACGGACCGAGGATCGGGCGGATTGGGCTTCTGGGTCAGCTTGTTGAAGCCGGGCTGATCGTAGAGCCCGCGTTCGATCCGACGGAGCTGGCTAGCGGTCGTCAGGCGCTGCAGCGCCTTGTCGACGGCATCGCGCGAGCCGAGATCGAGGAAGTCGGCCGGGGTCCATACTTTGCGCGGTTCATCCTGCCGCACCCGGTGCAGCACAGCGGCCTTGGGGTCTGACGGCGAGTCGCTCATGTCCGAAACTTGTAGTCTTTTTTCGGACAAACGCCAAGTTGACGGTCCGAAAAAGGTATACAAGTTTCGGACCGCTGATCTGGTCCCCCTAGCGAGTTGGGGAAAACCACAGCGTAGCGCCGGATACCCTTGACGGTGCCACCCTCCTTCACCATCTTCACGTAAGAGAAGTGAGAATTATGAGTTGCGGCATCGACTGATCGATCTGACCGGCGGGCAGACCGTCCTCTCGGGAGCCATCCCGGGACGGAAGCTGCTGAGCGAGCTGATCGCGGCGACACGCTCCATGGAGACGCCGGCGCCTGCCTTCCTCGACTTCGGCCAGGTGGAGGTCGCGACCGCCTCTTTCCTGCGCGAGGCCGTTGTCGGGTTCCGCGACTACGCCCGGCAGTCTCTACCCAACGTCTACCCCGTCGTGGCTAATCTCCTCCCAGCTGTGGCCGAGGAGCTGGAGTTCTTCGTCCGCGCCCGCGGCGACGCGCTCTGGAGCTGCGAGATCGACACCGACGACCGCGTCGTCAGCGCCCGGCTGATCGGCGAACTCGATCCCGCCCAGCGCTCGACCTTCGAGGCGGTGATCGAGCTCGGCGCCATCACCGCTCCCGAGCTCGCCGTCCGCTTCGCCAGTCAGGGGATTGGGCCGACAGCCTGGAACAACCGGCTGTCGGCGCTTGCGACCAAAGGCCTGCTCGTCGAGCGCAAGCAGGGCAAATCCAAATCGTTCAGTCCGCTCCTGGAGATCGCCTGATGGGCCTCGACTACATCCGCGCACAGACCGGCAAGCCCTGGCGCAAGCGCTGGAACGGCGGCCTCGATCGCCTGAAGGCACCGACGCTCCTCGACCTCACCATGTCCGAGGCCGCCCGCACCGTCACCGCCGAGCTGAACGCCGGCTACCGCATCAGAGCCGGTGACACGCTGATCGTCCAGAGCATGCCCGACGGCCTCACCGTCAGCGACGGCCTGCGCGCGATCGGGCGGGTGGCAAACCCCTCGCCCGAGCTGACCACCGCCATCCGCGACGGCGGCGGCTATGCCGAAGGCGTGCTCCAGCGCGTGGGGCTGTTCGGCGACACCGCGGAGATCAGCGTGAAATGAACCGCCGACCGTCCCATGAGCCCTCGCGCCACTTCCCGCAGCCGCAGCGGCTCTGGGACGACGCCACGCGCCAAGCCCCGTCGTTGGGCTGCCCGACCTGCCTCGAACGCGACCGCTGCGGCGGCATCCACACCGACGCCGGCGTTCTCGACTGCCGCGATCTTTGCTCGTGCCAGGACAAGACCAAGTGCGACATGGTCTGCCGGTTCAATCCGCGCCTCTTCGTCGCCAGGATGCGCGAGGTCGGAGGTCTCGGTTTCGAGGCGGCGCCGCGCGCCGCCGCGAATGGCGTGCCCGAACTTCCGGCGATCGTTCCCTTCGTCGATCACCGCTATGGGCGCGTGGCGACACTCGACGAGCCGACTGTTGCGATCTCGCTCTATGAACTCGTCAATCTCGCGACCGGCAAGCCGCACGTCGCCTCCCGCGCCGAGCTCGCGGCGCGCTTCCTGATCCCCGAAGGCGCCGCGATCGTCGTGTCCGGCGTCGACAAGGATGGCCCCATCGAGCGTTGGTGGGAGCTCAAGGACCGTCCTGTCATCCTCACCGCCTTGCAGGCGCTCGGCGTCGCGCTGGTCACGACGCCCAACTACAGCGTCCTGACGGACGTGCCGCGCACCGACAACCTCCATGCCATGAAACGCATCCTGCTGGCCTGGACGGAGATGGCGGGAGCGGGCCTGCCGACCGCCCTGCACGTCAACGGCCGTACGCAGCATGACTACGCCCGGTGGGCAGAGCTCATCGCCGACCGCCCTGAGATCGAGATTCTTGCCTTTGAATTCGCGACCGGCTGCGGCCGGGGCGAGCGGATCGACTGGCACGTCACCCAGCTCTGCGCGCTCGCCGATCGCGTCGGCCGCCCGCTCGCGCTCGTTCTTCGGGGCGGCGGGCGCAAGCTAGACGTGCTGCGCCGCCACTTCTCCAACGTCACCCTGGTCGAGACCGAGGCCTTCTCGCGGACCATTCGACGGCGTCGCGCCTATCTGACGGAGTCCGGCCGCCTGAGATGGGCGAAGTTTCCGACCCCGGAGGGTGCGCCGATCGACGACCTTCTCGCGCACAATGTCGCGCTGTTGCGCGCCTCCTATGAGACCTCCGCCAGGCCCGCCTTGCGCCTACAGCCGCCGACTCGGCGCATTCGGCGCGCAGCGCACCGAGACGGTGAGGCCGTCCAGCCAGGCCTTCTGCGCCAACTCCACCTGCCCGGTGAGGCTCGGGGCGTCGCCCCAGAGCCGCAGGGCGTAGTCGCCGCTGCGAAATCGTAGCTCGGCGGCGTCATGGGCGAGTGCGCGAAACAACTGACCGATGCCGTAGCCGCGCCCTGTGCTCAGGGCATGCCGCGACACGCCGTCAGACGCGGCTACCCGCAACGCCGTTCCGGAGTCCGACAGCCCGGCGAATTCGGTGTTCTCGCGCAGGCTCGCCAGCACACCACGACCCGCGTCGGCGACAACGAACTCGAACGCACCGTCGCTCGCGGCATATGCCACAACGCTGCTCTCCGGCTGGCCGCTATGCTCGAAGACATTGTCCAGCAGCTCGCCGAGGGCGCCCATCAGGCCGGCAGCCAGTCCCCGCGCCAGTCCCGCCGCGACAGCCGCGTTCTCGGCATGTTTGGCCCACTGATCCCAGATCAGGCGTACCGGGCCATCGCCATCAGGGTCGAACCGCGACAGCGGGAACGCGCCGGCCCGGTCGCGAGCGCCGGCCCCGCTGACCGTCCCCTCCCGAAACGCGCGGATGATCTGGCGAAACGCCGGCGGTTCGATCGTCACGGCGCTGTAGGCGTCGGGCAAGGCGGCGGTCGCCATCGCCAGCTCAACCAATGGCCCAATCCGACCCGACCGCCCGAGCGTGACGGCCCCGATGGCCGGCAACCGTCCGGCAACCGCCTGCCAGAGCAGATCGTCGGTCGCCTCGAAGCTCGCACTGACCCGCTGCGCCTCCCGGTTCATTCCGCCCACCGCCCTCGTTTCGGGCACATCCCGGCCGTCTGCTGCTTCCCCAGCATCTCCCCAGGACCGATCTCATCTAAGGGTTGCAGCATCGTCGACCCTAGCAACAAACACTACCGCTTTGCGGAGGTTTTTCGCATGGGGACAAGCCATTAGCTCGATCCACTCCATCGATCTGAGACTCGTCGACGACCTCGTGAATTTCGTCCGGGGTCCGGGCTTTGTACTGGATTTTTCCGACTCCAGTTTCTCGGAGTTCTTTTCCTCCGAGCTTAAGATCAACATCGACGGTCCAAAGTATGCAGCGAACGGCGGATCGAAAGGCAAACGCCTGCGCTACTTCCTGCAAACCTGCGACGACCAGACGTCCGTTCGTGCTCTGGCGGCGCTGTGGGAGCATCGGGGCGAGTATCTCGCCCGCTCCGGAGGCAAAGATCCTGTCGTCAACGCAGAGTCACGCTACCGGGGGCTCATCAGCCGCCTTTCAGGCGAAGCCGTGCCACAACGCGCCGCGACAAGCCCGGAGCCCGCCGCTGTCGATCAGCAGACGATCGCGAAAATCAAAGCCGAGCTCATCCAGGTCTCTTCGCTCGCTCCGCAAACGCGGGGCTACGCCTTCGAGACTTTCCTCAAGCGATTGTTCGACGCCTTCGGACTCGCCGCCCAGGAGCCCTTTCGCCTGCGCGGGGAGCAGATCGACGGCAGTTTCCAGCTCGCAAGCGAGATCTACCTGCTCGAAGCTAAGTGGCAGGGCCAGCAGATCGGCGTCGCCGATCTGCACACCTTCCACGGCAAGATCGAGCAGAAGGCGGCCTGGACTCGAGGCCTGTTCGTCAGCAACAGCGGCTTCACCGAGGACGGTCTTGCCGCCTTCGGGCGCGGCAAGCGCGTCATTTGCTTGGACGGATTCGACCTTTACGAGATGCTCGACCGCGAGATCCCGCTCACCCGGGTTCTCGAACGCAAGGTGCGACGCGCCGCCGAAACCGGCTCGCCTTTCATCCGCGTCCGCGATCTCTTTCCTCAATGATTGGGAGGAACGAGGTTGGCGCAGTTTGATGACTGGTGTCTGGCGGTCGATGCCCCCGTGGGAAATCACCTTCGCAGGGTGATGACCGGGCAGGCCGCAAGCCTTTCGATAGGCATCGTGGCGACGGCAGCCATCGTCCCCGGACACTACGCCTCCGAAGAACAGGTGGCGCGTGCGCTCGCCCGGCTTGGCAAGCCCGCAGCCGCGGCGCTCATTGAAGGCAAGCTGCCGACGACCAAGGCGATCCGCTCGGGTGACCTGGGCGAAATCTATGCGACCGAATGGATCGATGCCCATAGCGGTGGCTATCGCGCACCGATCAAGCGCCTGCGTTGGAAGGACCATCGGAACATGGCGATGCGCGGGGACGACGTGATCGGCATCCTGCAGGATGCTCAGTCGCAGCGACTCCAGTTCCTGAAAACGGAGGCGAAGAGCCGGGCCGCGCTGACCGGACAGGTGCTCACCGATGCCAGAACCGCTCTCGACAAGGATGGCGGACTGCCTTCCGCGCACGCGCTCTCCTACATCTCCGCGCGGTTGCTCGAACTCGATAAGCTGCCCCTGGCCGATGCGATCGACGACGCTCTGCTCAAGCATGGCATCCCGCCGCAGAGTGTCCGGCATCTGCTCTTCACATTCTCCGGCAACGCGCCCGATGCTTTGCTGAACGCCTCGCTTCAAGCGTATCCCGGATCCATCACTCAGTGGGGCATCGGGCTCCGTGTTGACGGGCATGGCGCCTTCATTGGCGCGGTCTACGATCGAGTGATCGCCGATGCCAACAACCCCTGAGGCGATCGCGGCGGACATCGCAGAAGCGGCGACCGCGGGCTTTCGTGGCAGGCTGATCGCACGAGGCCAGGCCCGCGCGATTATCTGGCGCGACGGTGTGCTTCCAGCAGACGCGCCGGCTTTCGCGCCCCAACTCAGCTACGATCTGCACTCCTATGCTTATGCCTTGCTAGGCCTTGGCCTGCGCCTTCGTGAGCTTGGCGGCGATGCGGCTCAGGCCCGCACCGCGTTCGAGCAGGCGGCGACGGCCCTCGAGGCGGTAATGGCCAAAGGCAATCGCCAGGAGATCGATCGAGACTTCCACTTTGTCATGGCTGCGGCGGCCTACCATCTCGCGCACCTTTCAGCGCGAGCCTACTCCCTCTTGGCGATCGTTGAAGCTGACGAGAATTTCTCGCCAGTCGAACGGATTCTCGCGCAGTTGATGCGCCGCAATTTCGGCACCTTGCGCACAAGCGTCCTTGTGTATCGGGCCTCCGGGCAAGGCAGTGATGAACGGATCGCCGCCGGCATTCAGGCTCAGCTCGCTCAAGCCGAAGCCGCTGCGGACCTGGGAGAAGACGCCAACGACTTCCTTTTCGACGGGCTCGACATAGCGGTGACCGACGCCTTCATGTCCGCCATGGCGCTCTTCCTGCTCGCCCTTGAGCGAGGCGAGCGACCGCTTCTTGACCAAGCGCTGGAACGACTACGCCTCAATCTCGCAATCTGTAGCGAGGTGAACATGCTGCCACAGTGGTGGGCGCATCGCGTAGCCATCCATCTTTTGTCGGACCTGTGGTCGAGCACCTTTCATGAAAGGCTTCCGCTTCTGCCGGCCGGCGGAGTCGCAGCCGACTGGCCGCGGTTGCGGCAGTTGTTCATCGCTGTGCTGCAGAAGCGCCCAAAGGCGGAGATCGACCTGTGGCCGTCGCAGACTGAGGCGGCGGCGCGCGCAGTCGATCAGTCCGATGACCTCGTCGTCTCGCTCCCCACAAGCGCCGGCAAGACGCGCATCGCGGAACTTTGCATACTCCGTTGCCTCGCGGGCGGCAGGCGCGTCGTGTTCGTCACCCCGCTACGTGCCTTGTCGGCGCAAACCGAGACGACGTTGCAGCGGACTTTCGGGCCCCTCGGCAAGACCATTTCCGCTCTCTACGGCAGCATCGGCGTCAGCGGTTTCGACGAGGACGCGATTCGCGACCGCGACATCGTTGTCGCTACGCCCGAAAAGCTCGACTTCGCTCTTCGCAACGATCCTTCGCTTCTGGACGACGTCGGCCTGTTAGTGTTCGACGAAGGCCACATGATCGGCCCGAACGAGCGTGAGGTTCGTTACGAGGTACAAATTCAACGCCTCCTCCGTCGCCAAGATGCACAGACGCGACGGATTGTCTGCCTTTCGGCGATCTTGCCCGATGGCGACCAACTCGACGACTTTGCCGCCTGGTTACGCCGCGATCATCCAGGCGGGCTGATCAAGAACGACTGGCGACCGACACGGCTGCGGTTTGGTGAGGTCGTCTGGTCCTCGCCAACCGCGCGGCTCAATCTGCGGGTCGGCGACGAGCGGCCCTGGGTGCAGCGGTTTTTGACAGGTGCCGCGCCTCCGAAACGTGTCCCACCAAAGCGTCTACGAACGCGCCTCTTTCCGGACAACCAGCGCGAACTCTGCCTCGCGACGGCTTGGCGGCTCGTAGAAGACGGACAGACCGTTCTGATTTTCTGCCCGCAGAGGCGAAGCGTGGAGCCGTTCGCGGACGTCATCGTCGATCTCCATGAGCGCGGTGCGTTACGATCGCTGCTCGAAGCCGATCCGAACATTCTCAACATCGCCATCGCCCTCGGCGAGGAATGGTTAGGCGCTAACAGCACCATTCTGAAATGCCTCCGTCTTGGGGTCGCCCTGCACCATGGTGCTCTGCCGACGGCTTATCGAAAGGAAGTCGAGCGCTTGTTGCGCGAGAATGTAATCAAGGTCACCATTTCCTCGCCGACCCTTGCACAGGGGCTTAACCTTTCGGCCACCGCCGTCGTCATGTATTCGCTTCACCGCAGCGGCGAGCGGATCGAGATCAGCGAATTCAAAAACGTCATCGGTCGTGCCGGACGCGCCTACGTGGACGTCGAAGGCATCGTCCTCTTCCCTATGTTCGATGACATCGCCAAGAAGCGACGAAACTGGGAAGCCATCATCACCGATCTTGGGGCGCGCGAGATGGAAAGTGGCCTCGTGCGCTTGGTAGCGGCCCTGTTGACCCGGATGCGCGCGCGTATCGGCGGGGATCTCAATCAGCTTGTCGATTATGTGGTCAACAGCGCGGCGGCCTGGACTTTCCCGGAGATCGCCAATGAGAAGCCCGAAGACCGACAACGCGCGCGCGCGGATTGGGAGCGCCACGTCGCGACACTCGACACTGCGATCCTGAGCCTCATCGGTGAAAACGACATTCCTGAGGATGGGATTGAGGGGGCGCTCGATGACATCCTGCAATCGTCGCTGTGGCATCGTCGGCTTCAGCGGCAGAATGCGCCTGTGCAGCAGGTCCTCAAGGCCGGACTTCTGTCCCGCGGCCGGCTCATCTGGAGCCAATCGACGGCCGCGCGCCGCCGCGGCTATTTCCTTGCTGGCGTCGGCCTCACGACCGGCCACGCGCTCGACGCCATCGCGGCCGACGCCAACCTTCTCCTCATCCAGGCTAACGGGAGCCTGTTGGCGGGCGACGCCGAGGGCGCGATCGCCGCCATCACCGACCTCGCTGAGCGCGTTTTTGCCTTCTATCCGTTCACGCCCGATCCCTTGCCGACCAACTGGCGCGACATCTTGCGCACATGGCTGCTCGGTCAGCCGTTGGCCGCGCTCGGGTCCGCTCAGCCATCGGAAACTCTTCAATTTGTCGAGGGCGGCTTGGTCTACCGCTTGCCTTGGGCGATGGAGGCCATCCGCGTCCGAGCCGCCGCCAATGGCGACACGATCGGTGTGTTCGACATGCTGTTGGAGGATCATGAGTTGGGTCTCGCAGTCCCCGCGGTCGAAACCGGAACCTTGAACCGCTCGGCGTCTGTTCTCATCCAAGCCGGCTTCAACTCGCGGCTCGCCGCAATCAAGGCTGCCACCGACACTGGCGCCACATTCGCGAGCGGAGCCGAATTGCGCGCTTGGTTGCGAACGACGGAAGTCGCCGCCTGGTCGGCTCGACCGAATTGGCCGACAGCGGAAACAAGGTTGATGTGGCTTGAGTTCTTCCAAGAGTTCGAGCCAGCCGACAACCGAACATGGGCGCAGCGCGACTACCTGGGTGACATTCAGTGGTTCGTAGGAGCGGCGCCGATCGGCTCTCCGGTTCATCTCCACCACTATAACGGTCAACCGCTCATTTTGTCCTCGGACGGTCAAGCATTGGGTTTGCTACCACATCCTCTCAACTCAAATCGGCGGGGCCTGTTGCGCGCGCGCGTCGCACAAGACTCAGCAAAGCTCGACCTCAGCTATCTCGGTCCAGATGACCTATGGACGGCTTGAAGTCCGACAAATCGCCCAATGAAAAATCCCGCGTCCTGACCGCATCGGCGTCAACTCGATAGCGTTAGCGGCGGCGCGCATAATCGGTCCGAGGTCGTTGGTCCGGACGTCATCCACCTAGGGGAGGTCGCGCTCGGTCAAGTCGGTGGGCGTGCCGAGCGCGAGCGCCTGCATTATCTCGCATTAGTCGCGCCTCTTCACATGCTGTTCGTATTGATTGCACGTCCGCCGCTCCGAAAAGCCTGAGTTCCGCCTCTCCAGCAAAGCGTAGTTTAGGCAAGCCAAGACGTGGAGGAGAAAGCCCTTCCCTGCGACCAAGCCGTACTTGTCGGTTAACCCCCACTGCGGGGCCGCGCCCCGCCGAGAGAGCGAGAGGGCTGCGGCTATCGCCGTGACGAGCTGAAGGTCGAGAGAGAGGCTCCCGGCTGGCCCGTCTCGGAGACCTCCCATGCTTCAGCAGCCTGTCCCCGCCCGCGCCGGTTCGGATCGCGCGGCCTCCGCCGGCGCGCCCGTGTCCGGCGCCTACAAGGTCGACATCAGCCGCGGCGAGCGAATCGGCCGCGTGTCGTCGGAATGGTTCAGCCGTCCCGACGACGAGCGCTATTTGTCCCTTGGCGACCTCTACGGGGCCGTCCACGCCCGCGCCGACCGCGCCACCGCCCGCACTGTCGAGACCAAGGCATTGCGCGTCGATGCGAGCCGCGCCGATGGCGAGCGCCTGGCGCTGATCGTGCCCGGCCGCGACGAGCCGATCGCGCCGACCCACTGGTCGTTCGGCCAGATGTGCAGCCTCGTCGGCGCGCCCGCGAGCTACCTGCGCCAGCTGCCCGCGCCCTTGGCCGGCATCAACATGCAGCACGGGCTGCTGTCGCATCGCGCCGAGCTGGTGAAGACGCTCGAGGCCGACGAGGGCCGGATCGAGCTGCGCGCCGTGACCGGCCCTGACTACGGCCGCATCTGGGACCACGAACTGGTCGCGGCGGTGATGAAGATCGCTGGCCAGGGCACGGGCGACACGCGCTGGAAGGTGCCCGGCCTGCTCGACTGGTCGAACATGACCCACAACCCGTTCGTCGAGATGACGAAGGACACCACGACATTGTACGCCAGCGACCGCGACGTGTTCCTATTCCTGGTCGACGACACCCACCCGATCGAGGCCGGTCAGCTGCCGAACGGCGATCCCGACCTCTACTTCCGCGGCTTCTATTGCTGGAACAGCGAGGTGGGATCGAAGACGCTCGGCATCGCGAGCTTCTACCTCCGCGCGGTGTGCATGAACCGCAACATCTGGGGCGCGGAAGGCTTCGAGGAGATCTCGATCCGCCACTCGAAGTTCGCGGGCCATCGCTTCGCGCACCAGGCCGCGCCGGCGCTGGAGCGGTTCGCCGACTCCTCGCCCATGCCGTTCCTGGCCGGCATCCGCGCCGCGCGCGAGCAGATCGTCGCGCGCAAAGACGAGGATCGCGAGAGTTTCTTGCGGAAGCGCGGGTTCAGCAAGGGTGAGACCGATCGGATCATCGCCACCGTGCTCGACGAAGAGGGCCATCCGCCCGCGTCGATCTACGACTTCGTGCAGGGCATCACCGCGCTCGCCCGCACCAAGCCCCACCAGGACGCCCGGCTGGAATTGGAGGCCAAGGCCGCCAAGCTCCTGTCGGCGGCGGCGTGAGGGAGGCGACGATGGCCGATCGCGTCTCCGCATCGATCGCGCTGGGCGGTGTTTTCACCGCCGCCCAGCTCGACGAACTCACCCAACTCGTCAACGACGAGTGCCTCTCGACCGAATGGGACGGTGAGCCGTTCGACCCGTCCCAGCTCACGCCCGGCGAGCCGCTCCAGCTTCATGCCCACGAGGTCGCGTGGGGCATGTTCGAGGAGCTGGAGGCGTGGTGTTGCGAACACCACGTCCCCTATGTCCGCTGGTCCGGCGGCTACGGGTGCGAATGGGGCGCCGAGCGCGTCGTGTTCGACGGCGTCGGCGAACCCCGAAGCTACGACGCCGACGAGAACGATCGGGTGTTCGTCGATCGCTCGACGGTCGAGCGTCTCGGCTCGGTCGAGGCGATTCTCGCCCACTTCGATGCGGCGGAGTTCGCGCTGCCGCCGCTCGCCGTCGCGGTCGAACCGTAAAGCCGTCGCGGCTCGGCGACGATCCGCCCATCCGGTTCTGCGCCGTTACGGGTCCGCGCTTCCACGCCTTTCCGCCTTCGCGGCTCACCTCCCCTCAATAGAGGAAGAGGTGGGCCGCGATTTTCGTGCGGGTTTGAGGGTCGAGAGAGAGGCTCCCGGCCGCCCGCGCGGAGTATACCGACATGGCTACCGTTCAGAAGGTCACGCTCTCGTCCTCGCGTGACATCCCGTTCAACAAGCTGCTGCTGTCGCAGTCGAACGTCCGGCACGTGAAGTCCGGCGTCTCGATCGAGGAACTGGCTGAGGACATCGCCCGGCGCGGCCTGCTCCAGGGCCTCAGTGTGCGCGCCGTCGCCAACGCCGATGGCGTCGAGACCGGCATGTACGAGATCCCTGCCGGCGGCCGGCGCTTTCGCGCCTTACAGCTCCTCGTCAAGCAGAAGCGCCTGACCAAGACCGCGCCGGTGCCGTGCGTCGTCCGCGAGGGAGGCATCGCCGAGGAGGACAGCCTCGCCGAGAACGTCCAGCGCGCGCCGCTGCACGCGCTCGACCAGTTCCGCGCCTTCCTGGCGCTGCGAGAGAAGGGCCAGAGCGAGGAGGAGATCGCCGCCGCGTTCTTCGTGCCCGTCGGCGTGGTCAAGCAGCGGCTGCGGCTGGCTTCGGTCTCGCCGAAGCTGCTCGGCGTCTACGCCGAGGACGGCATGACGCTCGACCAGCTGATGGCGTTCACCGTCTCGGGCGACCACCAGCGCCAGGAGCAGGTCTTCGAGCGGCTCACCGCCTCCTACGACAAGCAGCCCTACACCGTCCGGCGCATGCTGACCGAAGGCACGGTGCGCGCTTCGGACAAGCGGGCGCAGTTCATCACCGTCGCCGCCTACGAGGAGGCCGGAGGCGCCGTCCTCAACGACCTCTTTCAGGGCGACGACGGCGGCTGGCTGCAGGATGCGGGTCTCGTCGATATGATGGTCGCCGAGAAGCTGCGCGAGGCGGCCGACGCCGTCCGCGCCGAAGGCTGGAAGTGGACCGAGGTCGCCCCCGACTTTGGCTACGGCCACAGCTTCGGCCTGCGCCAGCTGCGCGGTGACGCCGTGCCCCTGACGGCCGAAGAGGAAGCGACGCTTGTCGCGCTCCAGCAGGAGAGCGACGACATTGAGGCCGCGTCGGCCGAGGCCGAGGAGCTGACCGACGAGCAGGACCGGCGCATGGGCGAGATCGAGGCTCTGATCGAAGAGATCAACGAGCGGCCGATCGTGTTCGACCCCGCCGACGTCGCCATCGCCGGCGCGTTCGTCTCGATAGATCGCAACGGCCGGCTGCAGGTCGAGCGCGGGTTCGTCCGGGTCGAGGACGAGCCGACGGCACAGGTCGAGCCGGAGCCGGTGGAGGAGGACGCGGCAGCGCAGCCGGTCGGCAACGGCTACGATCACGGCGGCCACGATGCGGACGACCAGTCCGGCGCTGGCGTCGCGGCCGAGGTCGCCGAGTCGGAGGAGGACGAGGGCATCAAGCCCCTGTCGGACCGGCTCACGGGCGAGCTCACCGCGTTCCGCACCGTTGCCTTGCGCCAGGCGCTGGGCGAACGGCCAGATGTCGCGTTCCTGGCTGCGCTCCACGCGCTCACGCTCCAGACCTTCTACAACTACGGCCTGGACTCCTGCCTGGAGCTCGCGGTCAAGAGCGTCGGGTTCGGGGTGCAGGCGCCGGGTTTGAAGGACAGCGCGGCGGCGATCACGTTGGAGCAGCGGCACAAGGACTGGGCGGCCGCGCTTCCGAAGCAGCCGAGCGAGCTGTGGAAGGCGCTCGCCGGCTTCGACACCGACAGCCGGCAGGCGCTGTTCGCCCACTGCGTCGCGCAGGGGGTGAACGCCGTCTTCGACCGCTACAGCCGTCGGCCGCGGGCGCTCGCCCATGCCGACCAGCTCGCGCACGACCTCGATCTCGACGTGGCCGCGGCGGGCTGGACCGCGACGGTGGACAGCTACCTCGGCCAGGTCACCAAGGCACGCATCGTGGCTGCGGTGCGGGAAGCCCGGGGCGAGCGCGCCGCCGAGCGTATCGTCCACCTGAAGAAGGGCGACATGGCCAAGGCCGCCGAAGGCCTGCTCGCCGGAACGGGCTGGTTGCCCGAACCGCTGCGCACGGTTGGCCATGCGCTGCCGGAGCCAGTCGAGCTCGCAGCCGACGTGGCGGGGGTCGAGACGGTCGAGGCGGCGGAGATCGCTGAAGCCAACGAGGCCGAGCCGTCGGAGGCGGAGGGGTTCGAGTCGCTCGAAGATCCGGCGTTCGATCCGGACATCGAACCCGCGCACGCCTTCGCGGCGGAATAGCGCACCTCGCGGGGCGGCTTCGGTCGCCCCGCATCCTTATTCTTCACGCCCGGCCATCGCGCCGGGCGTCTCTGTTTCAGGAGCTCGCCAATGGCCGACTACTTCACCATGTTCTCCTGCACGTTCGACGTCGGCTCGGCCGAGGTTGCGACCGCGGCGCTCGCGCTGCTCGACCGTCTGCGCGACGATCCCAAAGACGACGAGCCACCCTACGGGTTCGACGCCGTGATCGATCCGACGAGCCCCCGCATGCTCTGGCTCTGCGATGGCGACGGCCAGGGCGATCCCGAGCACGTCATCGCCTTCGTGCTCGCCTGCGCCGACGCCTTCGACCTCAGCGGGCGCTGGGGCTTCGTGTGGGCGTTGACCTGCTCGAAGCCGCGCCTCGACGGCTTCGGCGGCGGCGCACAGCTCATCGACCTCGGTGCCCGCAAGAGCCTCGCCTGGCTGGATTGCAGCCATTGGCTACAAAGCGCGCTCGATCCGGCGTTCGACGCCGACACAGGCATCGCGCGATCGGCGCTTGCCGGCGGCGAACCGGCTATCGGCAGGGGCGAGCCCTTGGGCGATGATGGTCGCGCCGGGATCGCAGCCCCCTCGGTCCCGGCGGATTGAAGCTCCCCACAACACGCCCGCTCACCTTGGCCCGCCTCCCTTCCCGGGGACGGCGGGCCTTTTCGTTCCTGGAGACCGCGATGCCGGACACCGCATCCGAGCTGGCGCGCCGCCTCGCCCGAGACGCCGAAGCCGTGTGCCGTCATTACCTGCCCGCAGGCCGGCGCGAAGGCCGCTACTGGCTCGTCGGCGATGTAGAGAACTCGCCGGGCCGCAGCCTTTACGTCCGTTTGCGTGGTCCCGAGTCAGGCAAAGGAGCGGCGGGAAAATGGACCGACGCCGCCACCAGCGAGCACGGCGACCTGCTCGACCTGATAGCCGCGCGTGAGCACCTGACCGAACTGCGCGAGGTCCTCGACGAGGCTCGCCGCTTCCTCAGCCTGCCACGACCCGAGCGCCGTGATGACCTTGCTACACCCGCGCCGACAGGCTCGCCCGAAGCCGCACGACGGCTAAGGGCAATCTCGCAGCCGATCCGCGGCACGGTCGCAGAGACATATTTCCGCACTCGCGGGATTACGGCTTTGCGGGATTGCACATCGCTCCGGTTCCATCCGCACTGCTACTACCGGGCCGACCGGGACGACGCCCCCAACGTCCGCACCGCCTGGCCCGCGCTGATCGCCGCCGTCACCGACCTCGCGGGCACGATCACTGGCCTGCACCGCACCTGGCTCGAACCCGGGGGCAGCGACAAAGCCCCTGTCGTCACGCCGCGGCGCGCGATGGGCGACCTCCTGGGGCATGGCGTCCGGTTCGGCGGAGTCACCGACGCGATGGCTGCGGGCGAAGGCGTCGAGACGCTGTTGTCACTGCGGCAGGTCGCACCGAACCTGCCCGCCGTCGCCGCGCTCTCGGCCGCGCACCTTGCCGCCTTGATCCTGCCGCCGACGCTAACACGCCTCTACGTCGCCGAGGATGCCGACCCTGCGGGGCGGAACGGCGCCGACCAGCTCGCATCCCGGGCGGAGGCGCCGGGATCGAAGTGCTCAGGCTTCGATCTACGCTGGGCGACCTGAACGAAGACCTTGTTCGCCTCGGGCACGATGCGACGACGGCAGGGCTCAGAACTCAGTTTTCGCCGGAGGACGTGGCCAGATTCCTCCTGGTCCATAGCGCGGAGGACGAGCGAGAACGCACGGCATAGGCTCGACCCGCCCGAGGACGAGGCCATGCGCCGCGCGAGGCCTCCGCCGTTCCGCCAAGAGCGCGCCCTTGGCCTTCTAGAGGGCGATCGGACCGGAGCCGGGGCCGGCCGCAACGGCTGCGGGCGACTTTCTTCCCCTAACGGCTGCGCCGTCATTCCTCGCGAGACAAGAAAGCCGCCCTCCGCCGTACTCCGCTGCGCTCCGGCCGCGCGTGCGCGAAGGCGCGCCCTTCGGTGCTTTCCGGCCCCTATGGCCCCGGTCGAGTGATCGCCACGAAGGCCGCGATGGGCGCGGCCTTACGAACGGCGAAGGATCACCCCAGTGGCGCACGACCCCGACCTTGACTTCGAGCCCCCGCACGCCTCGTCCCCGACCGCCCACATCGTCGACCAGATCGAGCTCTTCGGCTTCACGCCCAGCGATGACGAACCCGACCCGCGCGAGCCCGCCGACGACAGCCGCATCGGCGAGGTGATGGGTCAAGCCTTCGACGCCATTGCCGCCACCGTCCAGGGCACCCGCTCCGAACCCGACGGCGACGACCTCCTCTGGGGCTTGGTCAACGCCTGCCACCGTTCCGCCGAACGGCTCGGCCGCCTCCTCGACGACAACGAGGTGGCGCAGCGCGACAGCCAGCGCAAGCAGGATGGCACCGAAGTGAAGTCCGTCGAGCTGGAGCGACTGCTGGGCAAGGGCCAGGTCCTGATCGACCGCCGCGACGCGCTCGAAACCTTCCGCGACGCCGCCGCCATCGCCTACCGCCGCATCACCGGCGAGGCCTGGACGCCCCGCCACGGCAGCAGGGTCAACCATCGCGCCCTGACCGCCGCGATGATCGACAGCCGGGATTTCATCTCGGCGAACCGCCGGGCCAAGACCGACGTGATGCTGCCCAAGGGCGCGAAGATCGCGTTCACCGGCGGGACCGACTGCAACGACCACCGCGCCATCTGGGCCGCACTCGATCGGGTCCACGCCAAGCATACCGACATGGTTCTGCTCCACGGGGGCAGCCCGAAGGGCGCCGAGCTAATCGCCGCCAAATGGGCCGACGCCCGCCACGTAACGCAGATCGCGTTCAAGCCCGACTGGGATCGCCACAAGCGCGCCGCCCCGTTCAAGCGCAACGACGCCATGCTCGAGACGCTGCCGATCGGCGTCGTGGTCTTCCCCGGCACCGGCATCACCGACAACTTCGCCGACAAGGCGAGGAAGCTCGGCATACGGCTGCTCGACTTCCGTAAGACGGGCGCGTGAGCGCCAGTCCACTTCTCACACATCAGGAGACTATCATGACCGACGCCGATTTCGACGCCGAGTACGCCGAGCAACAACTTGCCTTCGAGGACACGATCGCCTGGGACGACATCTACGCCCGGGCCTGCCGACAGGCGCAGGCCAGCGGCTTCGCCCAGCTAATCCTTGAGCGTGGTCCGACCGAGTACGAAATCGTCGACGGCCGTTCACCCGATGCGCTGAAGATCCCGCGCCTTCACGGAGCTAGGGTTCACGTGATCCTCGACTGGGAAGCGTAGCGCCTGATCCACGGAAGGACGGCAATCAGGATTCCCGCCGATCCGGCATTCAGGCTTTGCGCGGCGATGACGGCGGCGGCTCCGGTCGCGGGCCGCTCGCTCTGATCGGCGCTGATCCTTGGTCCAAGTCAGGCCTTGTTCGATCAAGCCGCAAGGGCTCGGCACCTGGTGCCGCCCTTCGGCCTACGGCCTGCGGGTGATCGCGACCCCGACCCGGACACGTCGGGCGCCTGTCGAGCGGGACGGTCCCGCTCCGCACAGGAGCCGCCACGATGTCTCTCCCCACCGCGCAAGCCTTCGCCTAGAGCCTCGCCACCACGCTGATGACCTGCATCGTCCTCTTCCGCACGGCCGAAGGTTTTGCCGCCATGCCCGAAGCCGAGTTCGACGGCGATCCCGACCTGGTCATCCACATCTACGACCCGCACGAGCGCTGACGCGCCAGAGGCCGCGACGCGGCCCCTCGGCTCACCGCATCGGGCAGGTTTTCGCGCGACTTTTCGGCTCGAAAGGCGCACAAATATCACCGAAGGAGACGTGCCATGGTGCTCGGTGTCATCTTCAGCTTGACCGGCATCTGCCTGTTGATCGCGCTCATGTTCAACATGGCGATTTTCGCTCTACCTCTGTTCGCCGGCGTCGCCGCCGGCCGGTTCGCCTATGACACCGGCGCGGGCTGGCTTGGCGCGATCCTGATTGGACTTCTCGCCGCCGTCCTCACGCTCGGCGTTGGCCAGCTCATTCTCGCGGTCACCAAGTCCAACACGCTCCGGCTGGCCATCGCCGTCGCGTTCGCCGCCCCTGCGGCGTTCGCCGGCTACCATGTCGTGCTCGGCCTCTCGCGCATCGGCGGCGCGCACGGCATTTGGCAGCCCATCTTCGCAGGCATCGGCGCGGTGATCATCGCGGGAGCGGCGCTCGCGCGGCTGGCGACGCCGATTATCCCGCTACACGAAGACCCCCGCGCGGCCTAAATCGCCCCGCATTTGCAGCGGCTCGCCATTGCTTGCCTCTGCGAACACGCGTCGGCCGCCCCGAAACTGGACGCCGGCGAAGCCAGATACGAACGCGGGAGCGTCGGCTACGCGGGATGGCTTGCGGAAAAGCGTCGTGCCTCGATCAGGACCGCCATCAATTTCCGGCCCTCGTCAGATAACTGATACTCAACGCGCAGCGGCTTTTCCTCGAAGTCGATCCTCTGAACGAGACGGTCTTTCTCCAGCTCGCGTAAATGTTGCGTAAGCATCTTCTGCGAAATGCCGGGAATGTCACGTATCAACTGCGACGAGCGCATCGTCGGATCGGCAAAGAGGCGAAAGAGGATCGGAAGCTTCCAGCGACCCTGAACCATTCGTACCACGCGGGTAACATGCGCGACGGCGCCATCCGATCCGAGGCAAAGGCCGCGGCTCTCGGTCGCGATGGGCACTTTAAGGTGCGTACTTGTTTCGCCCATCGGCTCAATCAACCTAGCGCCTCATCAACGCATAGGATGGTCTTCACGCGATGGATCTGCAACTCAATGACAAGACGGTCCTAGTGACGGGAAGCAGCAAGGGTATTGGCGAGGCGATCGCGTTGGCTCTAGCGCGCGAAGGGGCAAGCGTCGTCGTCCATGGCCGCGATGGTGCGCAAACCGACCGCGTCGTGAATGCTATCGTCGCAAATGGAGGCCGTGCCTATGCCGTCCTGGGCGACCTGACACAGGACGAAGCGGTTGAACGGCTGATCGCCCTAGCGGAAGAACACGTCGGCGCCATCAACATCCTGGTCAACAATGCCGGTGGTTCGAGCCCCAAAAGTGACTGGCAGACGACTGACGCCGCCGCGTGGGCATCCACCTTTGATCGTAACGTCCTTGCTGCAGTGCGTATCAGCACACGCCTAATGCCTGCAATGCGGCAAGCCCGTTGGGGGCGTGTGATCAACATCTCGAGCGGCGCGGCGAAGATGCCTCCTGCGACGGGGCCGGACTATTCCGCTGCGAAAGCGGCGATCAACGCCATGACCGCCTCGATGGCGAAAGCTGTGGCCGCCGACGGGGTCACCGTGAACGCCATTTCTCCAGGAACGATCAAAAGCGCCAAGCTCGAAGACGGTTTTCGCGCCGTCGCAGAAGTACGCGGTATCGCGGCAAGAGACGCGCCCTGGGAGGATGTCCAGCGCGGCGTCCTGCCGTTGTTCGCCGCGGTTCCGCTTGGTCGAGTAGGAGAATTGTGCGAACTCGCGGATGCTGTCGCTTTCCTTGCGAGCCCGCTGGCTGGATACATTACCGGCATCAATCTCCACGTCGATGGCGGCTTCTCGTCTATCCCTTAGAAGGCTCAAACCCTTGCGATAAGGACTTGTGGCCATAAACGCTCGTCGAATGACGCACTTAGTCTGACTGACAGTTATCGCACGCTGAGATCCCAACAGTCGCCCGAGCACTTTGCACAAGCTCTTCCTGTTGGAAGTCGAGCGTCGCCCTTCGGGCCGGACTCTTCGGCTGCGCTCGAACCGGCTGACGCCGTTTCGCCCCTTCGGTCTCGATCCCTGACACAAGGCGAGCGCGTGAGGCCGCCCCGCTCCGCGTGGAGCGGAGCGTCGCTGGACTCTACAGTCACCGTCGGCACGAGGATGTAGCGATGCCGTTCTCCTCGCCCTCAGCCAAGGGCGGGACACGGGCGCGAACTGGCGTCGCTCGCCAACGTGACGGGATCGCCTTCGAGTCGTCCTTCCCGGCGCGGGACGGCCACGACCGGCAGAGACGCGATCGCGGCCTTCAGCAAGCTCGACCCTTCTGCCGCCGAACCTTCGCGGATGCTGGTCTCTGCACGCCAGCGGTGCGTGTCCCCTTGCGGGTGGGCGGCCGCTGTCGCCAGTTCATCTCCAGGTCTGTCCGGGACGCCCCCGCGTGCCTCTCATGGCCTGATCTGGCCGAAGGACGGCTTCGCCTCGATCGCCTCAGCCGCAACGGCGGCGGGCAGCTATTTTCCGCCGAGCGCGAGCGCTCTTTGCATCGCGAAGCAAAATAGCTGCCCGCCGCCGTCCTCCGCTCCGCTGCGGCTCTGTCGAGTGCGGCGTCGATCGCCTCCGGCCCTTCGATCGCCACGAGGCCGCGATGGGCGCGGTCTCGAGACAGACAGGAGACTTCATCATGGCGACCATCGGCACCTTCACCCGTTCGGGCGACACCGACACTTTCACCGGCTCGGTCAAGACCCTCAGCATCAACGCCAAGGTCACGATCCGGCCCCAGGACAAGACGAGCGAGAAGGCCCCCGACTACCGCGCCTACGCCGGCTCTGTGGAGCTGGGAGCGGCGTGGAAGAAGACCTCGAAGGAGGACCGCGCCTACATCTCGGTCAAGCTGGACGATCCGAGCTTCCACGCTCCGATCTACGCCACCCTGGTCGAGAGCGACGAGACCGGCTCCTACAACCTCATCTGGTCCCGCAACGGCGGCTGACCCGATCCCGCGACGCCCCGCTCGACCCGGAGCGGGGCGGCATCGCGCCAACGCTACAGCGTGGCGGCGCCATCGTGCGATCGGCTTTACGGAGAGCCGCGTCTCCGTTTCGGTGCCTTTCCGGCATTCCGGCCCGGCGTGGGCTCGTCGTGCTCGCCGTCCGGCTGCACCAGCTCGATGTGGCTCACGCCCAACGCTTGCGCGAGCTCGAACAGGGTCACCACGGTCGGATTGCGGCGACCGCGCTCCAGACTCGAGAGGTATTGCTGGCTGTGTCCGGAGAGCTCCTCAACCTGTTCTTGCGTCAGGTCTTTCGCGCGCCGGATACGGCCGAAGTTTCGGCCCACCAGCCGGCGCATATCCATGCCCGCATGGATGGCCTGCTACATACTTTGGTGTTACGAACTCTAGTATGTAATCGCGGTCGAGCCTATGATCGACGGGTGCGCGGCCAATCGCTCGGGCGTCATCGGAGCGTAGCCGGAACACGGTTGCGTCTGCGGCGGCCGTAAGGTTAACGAAACTGTCAATCGCGATGCAGCGAGACGATCGGAGGGGCCGATGAACGCCGCGTCAGAACAGATCGCCGATGCGCCGCCCGCGTCAGACCACCTGACCGATTACGACCGTAGGCACCTCAAGACCTACCTTCGTCTCCTCGACGCCGCGGCCGAGGAAGCGGATTGGCGCGAGGTGGCGACTATCGTGCTGGGCCTCGATCCAGAGACCGACGCCGAGCGTGCCAGACGCGTTCACGCCGCTCACCTTGAGCGCGCACGGTGGATGACGCGCACCGGCTACCGCGACCTCCTCTCCGGCCGCTACGCCCACTAAGCCCTTGATGTTGCGCGGGCGCCAACACGCGTTGCGCCGCGCCCTGCTATAAACCCCAACCCAGGCGTGCGTAGTATTCCAGCCGGACGTTCCTCCCGAGTCGCGGCGTAGGCGTCCCTTTTGTGGAGGAACGTCGCATGTCCACGGTGGGCGGCGACTGGCGGAGCGGCCCCGCCTACGATTTCGTGGACCGGATCGGCGTGGAGAAGATCGCGCACGAGTTCCTGCGGCGCAACGACGAGTACGCCGCCGACTACGCGATGCTCCGCGCCGATCCCCCTGGCGAGCAACCTCCGCCGGTGCTGGCGCGCTGGGGGTTGCGATTTCGCGGTGGACCCGCGCATCCGCGCCGACCGGGCGATCACGGTCTGGCTGCCGCAGGTCGATCCGGGTCTCGCCCTGCTGACGCGGCTTCCGGCCGCGCTGTTCGCAGGCCCTGACCTCGCGGCGGTCGACCCGACGCTGGTCGCGTCGGCAACCGAGGGCGACTACCTCGATCTGCTCGCCCTCTTGCCGTCCAATGGCGCGCTTCTCCTTCCGGGGGAGCCGGAAGGCGCGGTCGCGTTCGTGCTGCCGTTCAACGATCTCTTTGAGGAGCGGATCGAGACCGCCCGCCGACTGCACCGGCTCCTCGTTCGGCACCGGGTGCCCCCGGGCAGTCTGACATCCTATCGGCGGCGGCGGTTGAAGCTGGCGCTTCGGGCGCTCGACGGCTCGCTCGCCGGCGCGGACTACCGCGCTATCGCGGAGGCGCTGTTCGGCGAACGCGTGCCCAAGGGTGCCGAGTTCCGCGACGCCAGCCTCCGAGCGCAGGCGATCCGTCTCGTTCGATACGGCGTCCGTATCATGCGCGGCGGCTACCTCGACCTTCTCCGGCCGCATCGCCATACGCGCTGATCGCGGGACTTGCTGATCGCAACTCAGGGGGATGACGCTGCCCCGCCGAAAAGTTCGTCATCCACCCCGCCGCGCTCGCTCCGCCAGGGTGCTCGCCGACCGCCGCCGCTCGCCGGCGGCGGCGCACATGACCCCGGAGCCACGCCATGCCCGATCCCCTCGCCGGTTTCCCGCCGCGCTACCTGCGCACGCAGGAAGCCGCCCGCTTCCTCGGCCTCTCGCCCCGCACGATGGAGAAGCACCGGACCTACGGCACCGGCCCCCGCTACTCCAAGCTCGGCGGCCGCGTCGTCTATCGCGTCGACGACCTGCAGGCCTGGGTCGCACAGGGCGCCAAGGCGTCGACCTCCGACGACACCGGCCAGAGCGTGTCGCCCGCCAAGCCGCACTTTGCGCCGCTCGCCCGCTACGCGGGCCAAGAGCGCCGCTGACGGCACGCCGGATTCGTGCGCCGCCCTCCGCCCGCCAGCGAGCGCGCCTCGCTCGATGTCTTCGAGGCGCTCTCAGGCCCGGTCGCGCCGCGCGATCAGCGCGACCTGATGGAGCGGCCCTTCTTCTCCCTCGCCAAGGCCAAGCGTGTGACCCCGATCTCCTACAAAACCGGGACTACGGAAGTGCAGGTCTACGCCGTGCCGGAACACGGGCTGGCGACGATCTGGGACGCCGACGTGCTGATCTGGGCGGGCTCGCAGCTCGTCGAGGCGCTCGACCGCGGCCTGCCGACGTCGCGCTTCTTTCGCTTCACGCCCTATCAGCTTCTGACCGCGATCGGCCGGGCGACCGGCAACCGCGAGTATCTCCTCCTGCGCGGCGCGCTCGCGCGCCTGCAATCGACCGTCATCCGCACCACGATCCGCCAGGGCGAACATTGGCGGCGCCAGCAGTTCTCCTGGATCAACGAGTGGGAGGAGCTCGCCACCCGCGCCGGCCGGATCGAGGGCATGGAGTTCGTGCTGCCCGATTGGTTCTACCAGGGCGTCCTCGATCGCCGCCTCGTCCTGACCATCGATCCCGGCTATTTCGCGCTGACCGGCGGGATCGAGCGCTGGCTGTACCGCGTCGCGCGCAAGCACGCCGGCCGCCAGGCCGAAGGCTGGCGGTTCGACCTCCGCCACCTCCACACCAAGAGCGCCTCGACCGCTCGGTTTACCGATTTCGCACTGGATGTCCGCCGTATCGCCGCCCGCCAGCCGCTCCCCGGCTATCGGCTCGAGATCGAGCGCGTGTTCGACGCGACCGGGTTCCTCGGCGAGTTCATCGTCATGCGGCCGGCCGGGCCGACCCAGCCTGTGGATAACCCACTCGCAGGCACGGCCGCATATCGGGACTTCGGGCGCGGCGGTATCGGGACTTCGGGCGCAGAACTATCGGGACTTCGGGCGCAAGCCGCTTTTCAGGTCGGTGGAAAACACGCGCAAGATCAGCAGCTTCCTCTCGCGTTCGAACCGCTTAACTCTTTAACTGAATCTAACTCTAAAGACGCGCGTGCGCGCGAGGCGGTGGATAACTCCGCTTCTCGGCCGGGGCGCCGGCCGTGATCGTCGCGTTCGTCAACCAGAAGGGCGGTGTCGGCAAGACGACGCTCGCGCTGCACCTCGCCGGACGCTGGGCCGGGAAAGGGAAGCGGGTGCTGGTGGTCGATGCGGACCCGCAGGGGTCGGCGCTCGACTGGTCGGAGCAGCGCGCCCGCAAGGGCGTGCCGCGCCTGTTCGGCGTCGTCGGCTTGCCGCGCGAGACCCTGCACCGCGAACTCCCGGCGATCGCTGCCGACGTCGATCACGTGGTGGTGGACGGCGCCCCCCGCATCGCCGGCGTCGCGCGCTCCGCACTGCTCGCCGCCGACCTGGTGCTGATCCCGGCGACGCCTTCGCCGCTGGACGGCTGGGCGTCGGCCGAGATGCTCCGGCTGTTCGACGAAGCGCGCGTGTTCCGGCCGGGCCTGCCTGCGCGCATGGTGCTGAACCGCTGCGCGGCTCGCACCGTCATCGCGCGCGAGACGGCCGACGCGCTCGCCGATCACGACCCGCCGGTGCTTACCACGCGCATCGGCCAGCGCGTGATCTTCGCGGACGCGGCGCGTACCGGCCGCCTCGCGTGCGAGCTCGATCCCGGTTGCCTCGCGGCCGCCGAGATCGCGGCGCTGGCGGCCGAAATCGAAGGGCTTTCGGCATGACCCGGCGCGGCGCCGCTTCCCCGTTCGCGGCTCGGCCCGGCGCGGCGGACGCGTGGGTGAAGACCCCCGAGACGCGCACGTCGGCCGCACCGGCCTATACCGCGCGGCTGACGATAGACGTCACGCCGTCGCTGCGCGGCCGGATCAAGATCACCGCCTTCGAGCGCGGAGTCACCGTCGCCGACATGCTGCGCGCACTGCTCGAGCGCGAGTATGGCAAGCGTGACGGCGGCCCCGGAGGCGCGTCGTGACTGCGCTGACCGAAATCGAGCTGATCCACCTCGAAGGCAAGGTCGAGCGCTGGGTCCGGTTCGGCGTCGAACGCGAGGAGCGCATCCTCGACCGCCGCCGGCGTGTGCTCGCCTTCGCGCCGGGCAGCGTGTTCGCCTTCGTGCGCTGGGCGTCGAACGACTACGGCACGATCGTCAGCCGCATCGACGTGGCGCGCGCGCCACACGCGGGCGAGCCGTGTTCGACCATCCCCTATGTGACGCCCGGCGCGGAGATCCTGCTGCGCCTCTCCGGCTGGCCGAGGGTCGAACAGGTGCTCGCCGCCATCGACCAGGTCGAAGCGCTCGAGCTGCGCGCCGAAGACGCCTGCCCGGACCACTGGCGACACGTCGGCAACCGCATCGCCGCCGGCGAAACGCCCCGCGCCTACACGCGCGAGCGCCATGCCGCCTGGCTTCTACGACGAAGGACCACCGCATGATGCACAATTGGAAAACGCTGGCGACGATGCTGGCAGCGACCAGCGCCGTCGCCCTTTCCGGCCCATCGGCGCATCCGTCGCTGATCTGGAACGCCAGCGCCAGCGTGCCGGTCGGGCTCTACCGCGTGCAGCCCGATCCCCGGCCGCACATCGGTGACATCGTCGTCGTCCGGCCGCCGGAAGACCTGGTCTGGTTCCTCGCCGAGGGCGGTTACCTGCCGCGCGGCGTGCCGCTGCTGAAGCATGTGGCGGCGCTCGGCGGACAACGCGTCTGCCGCATCGGCGCCGCCGTCAGCGTCGATGGAGCGCCGCTCGGCACCGCCCTGGAGCATGACCATCGCGGCAGGCCGCTGCCGGTCTGGCAGGGCTGCGTCGTGCTCACCGACGCGCAGGTTTTTCTGATGAACCCCGATCGCGCAGACTCGCTCGACGGGCGCTATTTCGGGCCGCTCGATCACAGCACGATCGTCGGCCGCGCCGAGCCGGTCTGGACCGACACGGAGAAGAGCCGGTGAGCGTCTCTTCTCCTTCCCGGCCGCTTCTGCCGTCGCGTTCGTGTCGCCGGGCCGCGCTGCTGGCCGCCTGTGGAGTGGCCGCGCTCTCTCCCATGTCGGCGTTTGCCGGTCCCCAGCAGCCGACGGTCTCCCGCACGCCAGAGCGCGCGCCGACGTTGCCCGACCTGATTGCCGAGGCCTCACAGAGGTTCGGTGTGCCCGCGTCCTGGATCGCTGAAGTCATGTCGGTCGAGAGCCGCGGTCATGCAAACGCGCTGTCGCCCAAAGGCGCGATCGGCCTCATGCAGGTGATGCCTGAGACCTATGCCGACATGCGCGCTCGCTACGGTCTTGGCGCGGACCCGTGGAACCCACGCGACAATGTGCTGGCCGGCGTGGCGTATCTCAGGCTGCTCTACGACCGTTACGGCGCGCCCGGGTTTCTGGTCGCCTACAACGCCGGACCGGGGCGCTGGGACGACTACCGGCTGCGCGCACGGCCGTTGCCTGCCGAGACGGTCGCCTACCTCGCCCGTCTCGGTCCGGTGGTCGGCGGAAGTGGGCTTTCCATGCCGACGTTCGCCGGCTGGGCTGCACCTCGCACGCCCTTCGCTTCGCCGATCTTCGTGCGGCTGGCGAGCATGTCGACACCCGTGTCCGCTGCCGACCGCGAGCGGATCGTGAGGATTATCGACGCCAACGCCTCCGTGGTTGTGCGAAGCGACGCGATCTTCGTGACCCATCCGCGTGCAGCCGATTCGACGCAGCTGGGGCAACCGGATGACGGTCGGGCTGCGGTCGGCGTGCCTCCGAGCAGCACGCCACCAACGTCCTCGCCGCAATCAACACCGCCGCGAAACCCGCTGTTTCCCGAGCGAACCGGCACTGGTCCACAGCCATGAGCGCGTTCGATCGGCACCAACATTCGGCCGAGCGCCTGCGGGGGTGCCTTGGCGTGCCGTGGAGTGTTGCTGGCGGCTACGGGAAGTATTTGGACGGTACTGACGCGGAGAGAATGCAGGTCGGCAGATCAACAGAGACGGGAGGGCGAGATAAAACGGCTGCCAGCCTTGTGTGTTCGGGGGGTTGGCTCCGCTTGTCATATCAAGGACTTGGCCTCTCTCGGGCTGCCAGCCCCCGCCACTTCTCGGCTGGCGCGATAATCACATTAGCAAACAAGTCCAGTGACTTGAGCGCCAGCTTCGGGCGTTGCGCCCAGAGTCAGGCCTCGTGAGCGCCCGCGATGACGAATTGCGGGTTCGGCCAGGACGGGTCCGTGACGGCGGACGAGGAGCCGGCAGGCCGCAGAGCTTCGTGAGCCAGGTCATGCGCGCCGCCAGGAAGGCCGGTCATGCCGGTCCCGGGCTCGGTCGTGGCCCGTCCGCCCGGAGCGCCGGCTTCGGGCGCGGGCGCGCCGCAGCAGCGGCGCTCGCGCTCCGGTCGCCTCAGCGCCGGGTCGTCATCAAGGCGCGCGTCGTGCGCCAGCGCGGCACGAAGTTCCGCTCCGCGCCGCTCGCCAAGCACCTGAGCTACCTTCAGCGCGATGGCGTGACCCGGGACGGGGCGGACGCACGCATGTTCGACGCGCGCGGCGACGCGGCGGACGTGTCCGCCTTCGCCGAGCGGTGCGAGAACGACCGGCACCACTTCCGCTTCATCGTCTCGCCCGAAGACGCCCCCGAGATGACGGACCTGCGCGCCTTCACCCGCGACCTCATGGCCCGCGCCGAGCGGGACCTCGGAACCAAGATCGACTGGGTGGCGGTCGACCATTGGAACACCGGTCAGCCGCACATCCATGTGCTCGCCCGCGGCGTCGCTGAGGACGGGTCGGACTTGGTTATCAGCCGCGAATATATCAGCCGGGGCTTTCGCACCCGGGCCGAGGAGCTGGTCGGGCTGGAGCTGGGCCCGCGTTCCGAGCAGGCGATCCGGTCGGGCCTGGAGCGCGAGGTCGGAGCCGAGCGTTGGACGGAGCTTGATCGCGCTCTCCGCACAGTGGCGGACGACGGCGCCAGCATCGTGGATCTCCGACCAAGCGGCGTTGCACCACCGGATCCGGAGCTGCGTCGGCTGATGATCGGCCGCGCCCAGGTGCTGGAACGGCTCGGGTTGGCGGAGCCGGTCGGGCCGGCGCAGTGGACGCTCAGGCCGGAGATCGAACCCACCCTGCGTGCGATGGGCGACCGCGGCGACGTCATCCGCACCATGCACCGGGCGCTCAGCCGAGGCGACCGCGAGCCGGACTTGGGCGCCTTCGCCATCCACGGCGAGGACGCAACCGCGGTCCTGGGACGGCTTGCCGATCGCGGCCTGCACGATGAGCTGAAGGGCTCGGCCTACGTCGTGATCGAGGGCGTAGACGGGCGGGCGCACCATCTCCGGTTCAGCAGCCTGGAGGCGACTGGCGATGCCGCGATCGGCGCGGTCATAGAGGTCCGGCCGTTCACCGGCGGCGACGGGCAGCGCCGGGTGAGTCTCGCCGTCCGCTCAGACCTGCCGCTGGCGACCCAGGTGACCTCGCCGGGCGCGACCTGGCTCGACCGAACATTGCTGGCGCGCGAGCCGGCTCCGCTCGCCGGCAGCGGGTTCGGGGCCGAGGTGCGCGAAGCGCTCGAACGCCGGACCGACCACTTGGCCGCCGAAGGTCTGGCAAGGCGGCAGGGACAGCGCACCGTTTTTGCGCACGGCCTGCTCGACACGCTGCGGCGGCAGGAGCTCGACGGGATGGCGGAGAAGCTCTCGGCCGAGACTGGGCTACCTCGCCAGAGCGCGGCCGAGGGCGAGCATGTCGCCGGCGTCTACCGCCAACGAGTGCAGCTCGCTTCCGGCCGGTTCGCGATAATCGACAACGGGCTCGGCTTCGAGCTTGTGCCCTGGAAACCGGCGTTGGAGGAGCACCTCGGACGACAGGTGTCCGGGGTCGTGCTGCCCGGGGGCGGCGTGGACTGGAGCTTCGGGCGTAAGCGCGGACTCGGGATCGGCTGATCCCTCTCCTAGCGCCCGCCGCGACCATTTGCGCCCAGTCCCGGCCATCCAAGCGATCAGCACGCGATCCTCAAACTGGCCATTCAGGTCGTTCGCTACTTTCCCATTTCTCCAGGTTCAACAGCGCATTTTGGGAAATGCCAATCGGGAACAGGTTTTGGGAAGAGGCTCCGCCATCGGCACGAGGGCGCGACACCGCTTTCCACTCTCCCGTTAGACGCTCCCAATCGGGAATGTGCTTCGCTATCCTCCCCCCAGCGCGGAGCGCAGCAGCACAGCGCTTCCGACTGCGATCAGTACGGTCGGCAGCAATGTCAGCCGCGTCGCGGCTACGCGAAGCCGAGGTGCTGATCGCGAGCTGGCGACGGCACTTCACACCGTGCGGCCGCACGGCTCGCTGGGCTACATCCCGCCCACGCCAGAAGCGGTCTTGCCCCGCATCGGAACGGTTGCGCCCTGACCGGGTGCGCGAGCTTTGGATGGCGCCCCCGGCCAACCCAGACGTGGCGCTGAAGCCCGTGTGATCCACTCACATTCCACCCGAGCCACCCCGACGGGGGCAGGCCATCGCCAGAGGCTGGCCTGATCTCTACCAGCGCTCTGTGTCTTCCTTCGGTACATTGCCGCCCAATTGGCTGGGTATGCCGTTCACCGTCGTTCCCGCGTGCGCTGCGCTTGGTGATAGGTTGGCATTGAAGTCGGCCGGGACGTTCAGCGTAGGCTTCGAAACGGCGTTAAGTTTGCCGACTTGTTCGGGGGTGAGCCGAAGATCGAGCGCCTTCAGGTTAGCATTGAGGTGCTCTACCGTCCGAGCGCCGAGGATCGTACTTGTGACGCCCGGCTTATGTTGTACACAGAAAAGCGCGACTGTGGGCACATCACTCCCGATCTCGGCTGCGATCTGTTGGGCAACATCTGTGATGTCCAGCTGCTTGGGAGTAAGCTCCCCTATCAACCTTGCGCGAAAGCCCTGCATTTTCTCACCGTTCGCTCGCGTATATTTCCCCTTGGCGTCTCCGTTTCGGGAAGAAACGGGCCATGTCGCAGTCATCGTATGCGCGCCCTTTTTAACAACCTCGGCCGTTGATCGGAAGCTGCGCGCGCCCCTCGTCGGTTGCAGGCGACGAGGAATGACTGACTGCGGCATCAGGCGCTATGACGGTCAGGCGGTGGCTGCCTTCGCGGCCATGGTCGCCTTCGCCCACCAGCTCAGATCGTCAAGCGCTGCCTTGGCCGCAGGGAGAAGGGCCGCCTCGATCTCCTCGATCGGCTTGTTGCCTCCCATCGGGAACACCGCCATGAAATCGCTGCCGCCGATGTGGACGGCCGAGCGGGTGGAGACCATCTGGAGTTCGACGCCGATCCCGCGCAGATGCTCCAGTGCGCGAGCACCGCCTGCTCCGCCATAGGCGATCGCGGTGAAGGGCTTGTGGTTCCATTCTTTGTAGGCCTGATCGAGCGCGTTCTTGAGCGCGCCCGTAACCGAATGATTGTACTCCGCGACGACGAAGATGAAGCCGTCAAAGCCGGCGATCCGCTCCTGCCAGCGCATTGCCTCAGGATCCTTGCTGGAAACGTGGAGGTTAGAGGCCACCTCCGCGAAGAAGGGCAGCGGATGGTCGCGCAGATCGACCACCTCGACTTCCATGTCGTCGCGGGCTTGCGCCTGCTTCAGCATCCATTGCGTCGGCTTATCGGCGAAGCGGGTTGGGCGAGTGGAGCCGATGACGAGGGCGATACGGGGTCTGGTGGTCATTATATCCTCACTCTTGTAGCGCTGGCAGAAATGGAATGGGTGGCGGGCTCTCGGCCGATGGCGTGCACTCGCGTGTGGCGGAAGGTGCGGTCAGACGGTCTCGAACGTCCCCTGCGACCGGGCCGCGGTCGCGCCGAAGCGGTAGCTTGACGCGGTAATCGCGCCCATGAAGTTGGACTGGTGGTAGACGCGCGTGCCGACATCGTCGCCGGCTGCCCCGACCGCGACCATCAGCGGCAGGAGATGATCCTCACGCGGATGCGCGGCGCGGGCGGCGGGTGCCTGTTCCCAGTGAATCACGCGCTCGCGACGTTCGTCGGGGGATGCCACGACAAGGGTATCATTGAGCCACCTGTCGAACATCTCCGAGGGCGCCGCGCCCGTGCCGCTGCGCATCGCCATCGTGTCGTGAAAGCTGAACCCGCTGCCAACGATCACCACGCCCTCGTCGCGCAGCGGCGCGATCAACTCGCCGACGCGCATGTGGGCGGCGGGGTCGAAGTCGGATCGGAGCGCAAGCTGCACGAGCGGCATGTTCGCTTCCGGGTACATGGTGTGCATCAGACTGAAAGTGCCGTGGTCGAAGCCCCGCTGTGGATCGAGGCCAGTCGCCATCCCACCACGCTCCAGCATCACGCGGACCTGATCGGCGAGCGCAGGAGAGCCAGGCGCATCGTAGCGAATGCGGTAAGTATGCTCCGGAAAACCGCCATAGTCATACACCATGGGCGGGCGAGCGGCCGACGACACGAGAAAGCGGTGCGCCTCCCAGTGCCCGGAGATCATTAGGATAGCGCGGGGTGTCTCACCGAGCTCGCGTCGCACGTCGACGAGCGACGCTTCGAGTTGATCATACATCCCGGGCCGGAGATGCTTCAACCACGGCCAGGGGCCACCGCCGTGGGAGAGGAAGTAAGTGGGCGTTTGGGCCTGCGTCATGGCGCTGTCCTTCCGCGGAGAGGTGCGGTATCCGTGCGAAACCACATTTCGGGTAGTTCGCGACAGCGGACAAGGAGGCACTTTGCACGCACCAGATTACCAAGAGGAAACCGGTCAGTGCATACTCATCGGGCGCATGCTAGGACGCGTGAGTGACAAGTGGACGGTGCTAGTCGTGCGAGTATTGGGACGCGGACCGCGCCGGTTTAACGCGCTGCGGCGCGACGTAGGCGAGATCAGCCAGAAGGTGCTGGCCTCGACTCTTCGTGACCTGGAAGAGAATGGCCTCGTCTCCCGCAAAGTGACTCCCGTTAACCCACCCCCAGGTCGAATATGCGCTGACCGACCTCGGCCGGGAATTCCTATGCCCGATCCGGGGTCTCGCCGAATGGGTGCTGGAGAACGCTCCACGCATCGAGGCGGCACGCTTGGCCTATGCCGGGCGTGGCAACAACATCTGAGGGTTATGGCGGCCCACAGTCGCTCGTAATCAACAGCTTCCCGAAAGGAACTGTTGAGGCCGAACCGGGGTCTCGCCAAAAGACATTCTTTTCGGGAAAGCCGGGATGCTCGCCAAAGGCAGCTATCGCCGTCTGCCTGCCCATTACCTGCCGGACAACTTTCACCAATCCCGGCAATTGCACGCCATGGTTCGCCAGCGTGCGACCGCCGTTGATCCGTCGTTGCGCCACCCGACGCCGCTGATCTCAATCGCTCCCCGTCTTCATGACGGAGTCAAACGTGAACGCCACCCGCATCCTCTGGGGACAAGTCCTCACCGTCTGTTCGATCGCTCTGGCCTTCATCTGGGCCGCGACCCAGTGGACGGCGGCGCAGCTTGGCTACCAGGCCCAGCTCGGGCACCCCTGGTTCATGGCGGGTCACTATCCCGTCTACCGCCCACCGGCGTTCTTCTGGTGGTGGTTCGCCTACGACGCCTACGCCCCGCACGTCTTCGAGCATGGTGCATACATCGCCGCCGCGGGCGGCTTGGCCTCCGTCGTCGTGGCGATCGCCATGTCGGTGTGGCGGGCGCGGGAAGCCAAGACCGCCGACACGTACGGTTCCGCCCGGTGGGCGACCGATAAGGAGGTGCGCGCCGCCGGCCTACTCGGACCTGACGGCACGGTGCTGGGCCAACTCGGAAAAGCCTACGTCCGTCACGACGGACCCGAGCATGTCCTGTGTTTCGCCCCGACCCGGAGCGGGAAGGGCGTCGGCCTGGTCGTGCCGACCCTGCTCACCTGGGCCGGATCAGTCATCGTCCACGACATCAAGGGCGAGAACCACGGCCTGACCGCCGGCTGGCGGGCGCGGTTCAGCCGCATCGTCCTGTTCGACCCCACCAACCCCGACAGCGACGCCTACAACCCGCTGCTGGAGGTACGCCGCGGACCCAACGAGGTGCGCGACGTCCAGAACGTCGCCGACATTCTCGTCGACCCCGAAGGCGCGCTGGAGAAGCGCAACCACTGGGAGAAGACCAGTCACGCGTTGCTGGTCGGCGCCATCCTGCACGTCCTCTACGCCGAAGCCGACAAGACGCTCGCCGGCGTCGCCAACTTCCTCTCCGACCCCAAGCGCCCGATCGAGACGACGCTACGCGCCATGATGACGACGGCGCATCTTGGCGAAGCGGGCCCGCATCCCGTGATCGCCAGCGCCGCGCGCGAACTGCTGAACAAGAGCGAGAACGAGCGCTCGGGCGTGCTCTCGACCGCCATGTCGTTCCTGGGGCTCTACCCGCGATCCCGTAGTGGCGCAGGTGACCCGTCGCTGCGACTGGCGCATCCGCGACCTCGTCGATGACGCCCAGCCGGTCAGCCTCTACCTCGTCGTGCCGCCGTCGGACATCTCGCGGACCAAGCCGCTCGTGCGCTTGATCCTGAACCAGGTCGGGCGGCGGCTGACCGAGGAGCTGGAGGACAAGCGCAAGCGCCACAAGCTCCTGCTCATGCTCGACGAGTTCCCGGCGCTCGGCCGTCTCGACTTCTTCGAGTCGGCACTGGCCTTCATGGCCGGCTACGGCATCCGTTCTTTCCTGATCGCCCAGTCGCTGAACCAGATCGAAAAGGCCTATGGCGTCAACAACGCCATCCTCGACAACTGCCACGTCCGCGTCTCCTTCGCCGCCAACGACGAACGCACGGCCAAGCGGGTGTCGGACGCGCTCGGCACCGCCACCGAGATCCGTGACGCCAAGAACTACGCCGGGCACCGTCTTTCGCCTTGGCTCGGCCACCTGATGGTGTCGCGCCAGGAGACAGCGCGCCCGCTGCTCACCCCCGGCGAGATCATGCAGCTCCCGCCCACCGACGAGCTGGTGCTTGTGTCGGGTCTGGCCCCGATCCGCGTCAAGAAGGCGCGCTACTACGCCGACCGGCAGCTGGCCACGCGGGTCCTTCCGCCTCCCCGACGCAAGGCGCGGCCGAGGGAGGCAGCGCCCGCCGACGACTGGAGTGCGCTGAAGCCGATCGCCGCGCCTGTGCCCGTGCCCGTTTCGGCGCCGGCCGCCAAACCGGCCGCGAAGCCGACCGAGACCGAGGATCCGGCCAACGCCGGCATCCGCCGCGAGCCCGAGCTGCCCGAACACGAGGCGATCGCACCCGAGACACCGCAGGTGAAGCCGTCGCGCGAGTTCGACAACGGCGATGACGAGGCGGACGGCGACCTCGACGCGGTGAGGGCCCGGGTGCTGCAGGACCGTACGGCGCGGAGCCTCGCCCGGCAGGTCTCCCAAGACCCAGCCGACGGAATGGAGCTCTGAGCGTGACGGCGCGCGGCAAATACACCTTCCGACTCCGGACCGAGATCGCCGCGCGGCTGGCCGACTATGCCGCGCGCACGCGCGTGCCGCAGGCGCAGGTGATCGAGGCGGCGCTCGCTTCGCACCTGTCCGCCGATGCCGCGGATCGGCTCGAGG
>CBDIDP010000016.1:0-292545 GCA_965277785.1 Caulobacteraceae bacterium | reverse complement strand
CGCCCGCGCATCGGGCAAGGCGGAGGACGATGTCCGCCTGCGCATCTTCTTCGTCATGGCCCTGTTTGCGGCGGGGTTCCTGACCCTGGGCGTGTGGGCGACCCGCGCGGCGCTGTTCTCCGGATTGGATGTCGAAGGCGCCGCCGCCTCGCTGAAGCCGAAGGCTCGGGCGGATGTGGTCGATCGCAACGGCGAGATCCTGGCGATGGATCTGGTGCATTACGGCCTCTACATCCATCCGAAGGAAATCAACGATCCGGTGGCGACTCGGGCGGCGCTGCTGGCGGCGGTTCCCGGCCTGTCGCCGATCCGGCTCGGCAACGCCCTGCGCGGGACCCATCCCGAATACTACGTCGTCGGCGGCCTCGCCCCCGAGTTGAAGGCGCGCATCCACGACCTCGCCCTGCCCGGTGTCGAGTTCCAGGAGGAGAGCGGGCGGGCCTATCCGCTCGGCCCGACCGGCGCGCATGTGATCGGCTTCGCTGGCAAGGACGGCCAGGGCCTCGCCGGCGCGGAACGGGCGCTGGACGCGCCGATCCGCGGCGCCGTCGGCAAGGCCACGGTGCCGCTCTCCATCGACCTGCGCGTGCAGGGCGCGATGCAGGACGAGTTGGAAAAAGCCGCCGCCCACTTCCAGGTCAAGGACGCCGTGGGCATGGTGGTCAATGTCCGCACCGGCGAGATCCTCGCCATGGCCAGCTACCCGGGCTTCGACCTCAACGCGGTCGGCAAGGCCGACCCCGCCGCGATGGTCAACCACGCCGCCCAGACGGTCTACGAGCCCGGATCGGTGTTTAAGGTTTTCACCCTGGCGATGGGGTTGGACGCCGGCGTGGCGACGGTGGACACCGTGTTCGACGTCCACTCGCCGATCGAACTGCCGGGTCAGACCATCCACGACTACGACAAGGGCGACCGGCAACTGCCGCTGTGGGAAGTGTTCACCCACTCCTCGAACATCGGCGCGGCGCGGCTGGCGCTGAAGGCCGGAGCGGCCAACATGGACCATTACTGGCGTGCGTTCGGCCTGTTCGCCGCCGCGCCGAGCGAACTGATCGAGTCCGCGCATCCGCTCTACAACCGGCGCCTCAGCGAGAACATCGTGGCGACCATGGGGTTCGGTCACGCCATCTCCGTGAGCCCGCTGGCCATCGCCACCGGCATGAGCTCCATCCTCAACGGCGGGATCTATCGCCCGCTGACCCTACGCAAGCTGGAGCCCGGCCAGGCGCCGGCGCCCGGCCGCCGTGTGATCCAGGCCTCGACCTCGCGCACCATGCTCAACCTGATGCGATTGAACGCGACCAACGGCACGGGGCGCAGCGCCAACATTCCGGGCTATCGGGTGGGCGGCAAGACCGGCACGGCGACCAAGCTGGTCAATGGCCACTACAATGGCGGCAAGAAGAACCTGGCGTCGTTCGCCGCCATTTTCCCCACCGACGGTCCGCTGGACGAGGACCGCTACTACGTCCTGGTGATGATGGACGAGCCGCACGAGATGCCGGAGACCGGTGGCTTCACCACCGGCGGCGCGGTCTCGGCGCCGATCGCCGGCAAGATCATCGCCCGCATCGCCCCGTTCCTCGGTGTCCGCCGCGTCGCGGCGCCGGGCGACATCTCGGCGACCAAGGCCGGCCTGGACAAGATCGACCACTCGATGCTGACGGCGAACGACTGATGGCCGCCCAGCGCCTGTCAGAACTGGTGAAGAAGCACCTCGATCGCGATCCTCTGATCGCGGGCATCACCGCCGACAGCCGCAAGGTCGAGCCGGGCTGGCTGTTCGCGGCGCTGCCCGGCGCCACTTCGGACGGCAAGGCGTTCGTACCGCAGGCCTTGGCGCGGGGCGCGGCGGCGGTGCTCTCCAGCGGCGACTTTCCGGACGCGCCGGCGCCGGTGGTCAAGGTCCACGACCCGCGCCGGGTCTACGCCCTGGCGGCGGCGACCTTCCATGGCCGTCAGCCCAAGGTGTGCGTCGCCGTGACCGGCACCAACGGTAAGACCTCGGTCGCCGGTTTCTGCCGCCAGATCTTCGCCGCCGCCGGACATCGCTCGGCCAGCATGGGCACCCTCGGCGTCCGCGCGGGCGACGACCAGATCACGCCGCCGGGGCTCACGACGCCCGACGCCGCCGATGTGGCGCGTCTGATGAGCGAATTGGCCGGACGCGGCGTCACCCACCTGGCGCTGGAAGCGTCATCTCACGGCATTGACCAGCGACGGCTCGACGGCGTCAAGCTCACGGCCGCCGGCTTCCTCAACCTAACGCAAGACCATCTCGACTATCACGGCACCATGGGCGCCTATCGCGCGGCCAAGCTGCGTCTGTTCGAGACTCTGCTGCCGCGCGGCGGAGCGGCGGTGCTCAACGCCGACAGCGACGCCTACTCCGCCTTTGCCGGCGCGGCGTTGTCGAACGGTCACACAATCATGTCCGTCGGCGCGATGGGTCAGGGGCTCACGCTCACCGGCCGCGCCGCCGCGCCCGGCGGGCAGCGGCTGAAGTTCTCCGCCTGGGGCAAGGAACACAGCCTGTTCCTGCCGCTGGCCGGCGCTTTCCAGGCTTCGAACGCCCTGGTCGCGGCGGGCCTGTGCATCGCCGCCGGCCTCACTGTCGAGGAAACGCTCGGCGCGCTTGAGGGACTGCGAGGGGCGGCGGGACGGTTGCAGCATGTCGGCCACGGGCCGCGCGGCGGCGAGGCCTACGTCGACTACGCCCACACGCCGGATGGCCTTTCGACCGTGCTGGCCGCGTTGCGTCCGCACGCCCGCGGCCGGCTGATCGTGGTATTCGGCGCGGGAGGTGATCGGGATCGTGGCAAGCGCCCGCTGATGGGCGCCGTTGCCGCCGACCTCGCCGACCTGGCCATCGTCACCGACGACAACCCGCGCGGCGAGGCGCCCGAAGCGATCCGCGCGGAGATCATCTCCGGCAATTTCGGTTTGCGCGAGATGGGCGATCGCCGGGCCGCCATCGCCGCGGCGGCGGCCATGCTCGACGATGGCGATATTCTCGTGGTCGCCGGCAAGGGTCACGAACAGGGCCAAACCATCGGCGATACCGTCCATCCCTTCGACGATGTCGCCGAAACCCGGCGCGCGCTGGGCTTGGAGTCCGAACTTGGCTGAGCCGCTTTGGACGTCGGCGCAGATCGAGGCCGCCAGCCGGGGTCACGCTTTCGGCGCGCCGTTCGCGGCGACCGGCGTCGGCATTGACAGCCGGGAGATCGCGTCCGGCGACCTGTTCGTGGCGCTCCAGGCCGAGCGCGATGGGCACGACTTCCTCGACGCGGCCCAGGCGCGCGGCGCGGCCGGCGTGCTGGTGAGCCGGGCCGCGACGCCGGGCTCCGGAGTTCTGGTCGACGACACCCTGGCGGGGCTGCGGGCGTTGGCCGCCGCCGCCCGGGATCGGGCGTCCGGCGCGCGGCGCGCGGCGATCACCGGCTCGGTGGGTAAGACCAGCGTGACCCAGCTCGTCTTGTCCGGGCTGAAGCTGGCGGGCGCGGCGCATGGATCGGTGCGCTCATTCAACAACCACATCGGCGTGCCGCTCACCTTGGCCCGGATGCCGCCGGCGACCGAGCGCGCGGTGTTCGAGATCGGCATGAACCACGCCGGTGAGATCGCGCCGCTGTCGCGGTTGGTGTCGCCGCACGTCGTGGCGATCACCACGGTCGAATCGGCTCACGCAGAGAATTTCGCCGATGGCGAGGCGGGCGTCGCGCGCGCGAAGGCCGAGATCTTCGCCGGGCTGGAGCGCGGCGGCGCGGCGGTGCTCAACGCCGACAACCGCTGGATCGACAAGCTCGTCGGAGATGCGCGCCGCCTGGGCGCGAAGCCCGTGCTGTTCGGCATGGGCGACGAGGCCGACGCCCGACTGACCGCATTTGTCCCGACCGCGACCGGCGCTGATGTCGAGGCGCGCGTGGAAGGCGACACGCTTCGGTTCAAGGTCAAGCAAAACGCCGCTCACTGGGGACCGATGAGCCTCTGCGCCCTGCTGGTGATGCGGGCGCTCGAAGTGGATATGCCGATCGCCGTCTCCGCCCTCGCGGCGTTCGAGCCGTTGAAAGGCCGCGGCGCGGAACGACGGGTGGAGAGCGCGCACGGCGCCTTCACGGTGATCGACGAGAGCTACAACGCCAGTCCGGTGTCCGTCGCCGCCGCTTTGAGGGCGCTGGGTGGGAGGGCAGGGCGGCGGATCGCCGTGCTCACCGACATGCTTGAACTGGACGAAGCGGAACGCCGGCATGCCGAACTCGCGGCGGATGTGGATGCGGCGGGTGTCGACCTCGTGTTCTGCGCCGGACCCCTGATGAAGTCGCTGTGGACCGAACTTCCCGCCGCGCGCCAGGGCGCCTGGGCGCCGGACGCCGAAGCGCTCGCGCCTCAGGTCACGGCGGCGGTCAAGGGTGGCGACGTGGTCATGGTCAAGGGGTCCAAGGCCTCGAAGGCGAGCCTCGTTCTCGCGGCGCTAGAGCGTTCCTGATGCTCTATCTGTTCTACCTGTATTCCGTGGCGCACCACATTGACTTCCCGGGACTCAACCTCTTCAAGTTCCTGACCTTTCGCGGCGGCGCGGCGGTCGCCACGGCGCAGCTCGTGGTCGTCCTGATGGGCAGCCGGTTCATCCGCTGGATGCGGACGAAACAGGGCCGGGGCCAGCCGATCCGCGAGGACGGCATCCAGCGCCACATCATTGAAAAGGCCGGCACGCCGACCATGGGCGGGCTGATGTTCCTGGCCGGGATCACGGTGGCGACGCTGCTGTGGGCCGACCTCGCCAACGTCTACGTCTGGGTCATGCTGCTGGTGACCCTGTCGTTCGGCGGCCTCGGTTTCATGGACGACTACGCCAAGGTGACCAAACAGACCACGGCGGGCATCTCCGGCCGGATGCGCTTGGCGGTGGAGGCCGGCGTCGCGATCCTGGCGGTGTTCCTGATGGTTCGCTACGGCCAGCCCTCGCCGGAGGGCGCGCGTCTCTCGACCTCGCTTGCCTTTCCGATCTTCAAGAACGCGCTGATCGACCTCGGCTGGTTCTACCTGGCGTTCGGTGCCTTCATCATCGTCGGCGCGTCGAACGCTGTGAACTTCACCGACGGGCTGGACGGGCTCGCTACCGTGCCGGTGATGATCGCGGCGGCGACGTTCGGCCTGATCGCCTACCTCGTCGGCAACCTGAAGTTCTCCGATTACCTCGAACTGCACAACGTGCCGAATGTCGGTGAGACGGCGGTGTTCTGCGCCGCCATCGTCGGGTCCGGGCTGGGTTTTCTATGGTACAACGCGCCGCCGGCGCGGATCTTCATGGGCGATTCCGGCGCGCTGTCGCTGGGCGGCGCGCTCGGCGCCGTCGCGGTGGCGACCAAGCACGAGATCGTGCTCGGCATCGTCGGCGGGCTGTTCGTCGTCGAGACGGTGTCGGTGATCATCCAGGTCGGCTGGTTCAAGCGCACCGGGCGACGGGTGTTCCTGATGGCCCCGATCCACCACCATTTCGAGCGGCTGGGCTGGTCGGAGCCGACCGTCGTGATCCGCTTCTGGATCATCGCCCTCATGCTGGCGATGATCGGGCTTTCGACGCTAAAGCTGCGATGACGCTGCGCCCCGTGACCCCCTCCCCGACGAAAGTCGGGGCCCAGCTTTCTGCATTGCTACAGGCTTGCCCTGTGATCTGGGTCCCGACTTTCGTCGGGAAAGTGGTTCTGGTGGGCGCTGGCGACCCTCGGACTCAAGCCCCATGATCCCCGTCCCCGGTTTCTCCGGCCAGACCGTCGCGGTGTTTGGGCTCGCGCGGTCCGGCCTCGCCGCCGCGCGGGCGCTGGTCGCCGGCGGCGCGAAGGTCGCGGCGTGGGACGAGAGCGCGGCGTCGCGGGCGTCCGCGCGCGCGGACGGATTGGACATCGTCGACCTGACCACCGCCGACTGGTCCGAGTTCGCGGCGCTGGTGGTCGCCCCGGGCGTGCCGTTCACCCATCCCGCGCCGCACTGGACCGTCAGCGCGGCCAAGGCCGCCCGCGTGCCGGTGATGGGCGACATCGAGCTGTTCGCCCGGGCGGTGAACGCCGCGCCGGAGCACAAGCGGCCGAAGGTGGTGGCGATCACCGGCACCAATGGCAAGTCGACCACCACCGCCCTGATCGGCCACATGCTGAGCCAGGCGGGACGCGATGCGCGGATCGGCGGCAACATCGGGGTCGGCGTGTTGGGCCTCGAGCCGATGCACGGCGGAGCCGTCTACGTGCTGGAACTCTCCAGCTATCAGCTCGACCTGACCTCCAGCCTCAAGCCGGACGTCGCCATCCTGCTCAACATAACCCCCGATCACCTCGATCGCCACGGCTCGATGGACGGCTATGTCGCGGCCAAGCGGCGCATCCTGCTCAACCAGGGCCACGGCGACACAGCGCTGATCGGCATCGACGACGCCCACGGTCAGCGGATCTGCACCGAGATCACCGCCGCCAACCGCCGCACGATCTGGCCGTTCAGCGCCAAGAAGGCCATCGGCCGCGGCGTCTATGCCCTGAACGGCGTGCTGTACGACGCCACCGACGGCGCGGCGCGGGAACTGGTCGATCTCAAGGATGCGCGGTCGCTGCCTGGGCGACACAACTGGCAGAACGCCGCGGCCGCCTATGCCGCCGGCCGGGCGCTGGGCTTGACCGCGCGGGAGGCTGTGCGCGGCCTGATGAGCTTCGGCGGACTCGCCCACCGGATGGAGACCGTCGGTCGGATCGGCAAGGTGCGCTTCATCAACGATTCCAAGGCGACCAACATCGACGCCGCGCGGCAGGCGATGAGCAGCTATCCGCGGTTCCGCTGGATCGCCGGCGGCCGGGCGAAGGAGGGTGGCATCGCCTGCCTCGCCGACCTCTTCCCGCGTGTGGAGCGGGCGTACTTGATCGGAGAGGCGGCGGCGGAGTTCGAGGCGTCACTCGCCGGCAAGGCGCCGTCGGTGATTACCCGAACGCTGGACGCCGCGGTGCGCGCGGCGTTCGCGGACGCGCGGGCGAGCGGCGAGGAGGAGATCATCCTGTTCAGCCCGGCCTGCGCCTCCTTCGATCAGTACACGGACTTCGAGGCACGCGGCGAGGCGTTCCGCGCCGCCGTCCACGGCCTCGCCGAATCGCTGGAAAGGCCGGGATGATCGGCCGGTGGAGCAGACCCCCTACCGCTCGGCTGGCGCCGAGTCGCTTCCCCCTAAGGGGGAAGACGGGTTTTCGCGCTGATATTCGACCTTTCCTTCGTCTTCCCCCAAGGGGGAAGCGACTCGCGCCAGCGAGCGGTAGGGGGTCAACGCACGCCTCCAGGATGCTACTCGCATGAACCAGAAGCATGCCTTCCTTCGCACCGACCGCTCGCGGCTGGGGGTGTGGTGGTGGACCACCGACCATTGGTTGATGGGCGCGACGTTCGGCCTGATCCTGATGGGCGTGCTGCTGCAGTTCGGCACCAGCCCGGCGGCGGCGGAGCGGCTGGGCATCGCCTGGCCGTTCCACTTCGCCGTGCGCCAGTGCGTCTTCGCGGTGGGCGGGGCGGCGATCGTGCTGGCGACCTCGATGCTGTCGCCGAGAGGCGCGCGGCGCGCCGCCTTCTTCATTTACCTGGTCTCGATCGCCGCGATGTTCGTGCTGCCTTTCGTCGGTCACGCCGCCAAGGGCGCGACGCGCTGGGTCGAGATTGGCGGCTTCACTCTGCAACCGTCGGAGTTCATGAAGCCGGCGCTGATCGTCCTCATCGCCTGGATGTTCGCCGAAGGCCAGAAGGGCGAGGGGGTGCCCGGCGTCTCGATCGCCTTTGGGCTTTACGCGCTCGCGGTCGGCCTGTTGCTGATGGAGCCGGACATCGGCCAGACGGTGCTGATCACCGCGGTGTTCGGCGCGGCGTTCTGGATGGCCGGTGTACCGATGAGCTGGATCGTGGCCCTGGGGTCGATCGCGGTGGTCGGGCTTGGCAGCACTTATTTTCTGTTTCAGCACGTGGCGAGCCGGGTGAGCGGCTTCCTCGCCACCGACAAGCTCGGCGCGCACCAGCAGGTCCACCGCGCCGCCGAGGCCATCGCCGCCGGCGGCGGCTTTGGCGTGGGACCGGGCGAGGGGACGATGAAGGTGCAGATCCCCGACATGCACACCGACTTCGCCTACAGCGCCGGCGCCGAGGAGTACGGCCTGATGCTCTCGCTGTGCCTGATCGCCCTGTTCATGCTGCTGGTGATCCGGGGCCTGTACAAGTCGATGAAGCTGTCGGACCCGTTCGAGCAGGTCGCTTCGGCAGGATTGTTCGTGCTGGTGGGGATGCAAGCCTTCATCAACGTGGCGGTGAACCTCGACCTCATCCCGACCAAGGGCATGACCCTGCCGTTCATTAGCTACGGCGGCTCGTCGATGCTGGCGATGGGCCTGACCATGGGCCTCGCCCTGTCGCTCACCCGCCGCCGTCCCGGCGCCTACGCCGCCAGCGACAGCCTGGCCAAGGCCGCGGCGTTTGCCTGAGGTTCAAGCCGCGCGGAGACCGCTTCCCCCGCGAAGGCGGAGGCCCAGTTTAGCTGGGCGCATGTGTAGCAATGCAGAGCACTGGGCCCCCGCCGTCGCGGTGGAATCTGGATGGCTGTGCGGTTGAGCGCTGGCGGCCGCGTCGCGGTCATCGCGGCGGGGGGAACTGGCGGGCATCTCTTTCCGGCCGAAGCGCTCGCTCGCGCGTTGATCCAGCGTGGTTGGCGCATCGTGCTGGCCACCGACGACCGCGTGTCCAGCCTGTCGCACGCCTTTCCGGCGGAAGAGATCGTCACCCTCGACGCCGCCACGGTGAAGCGCCGCGATCCCGTCAGCCTATCGCGGGCCGGCGCGACCATCCTGAGCGGGATCGGTCAAGGCCGGGCGGCGCTGTCGCGGATACGGCCCGACGTGGTGGTCGGCTTCGGCGGCTATCCGTCGCTGCCGGCGCTGATCGCGGCGATCACGCAAGGCCGTCGCACGGTGATCCATGAGCAGAACGCGGTAAGCGGCCGGGCCAATCGGCTGGTGGCGCCTTTCGTCACCGAGATCGCCTGCGCTTTCGAGACCCTGGGCAAGGCCTCGCCCAAATCCCAGGCGCGCAAGGTGGTGGTGGGCAATCCGGTGAGGCCCGAGATCCGCGCCCTGGCCGATGTGGCCTACGAACCGCCGGGCGAGGCTGGCGAACTCAGGCTACTGATAACCGGCGGGAGCCAGGGCGCGCGGCTGTTGTCCGAACTCCTGCCGGCCGCGATCGCCAAGCTGCCCGAGGCGTTGCGCGCCCGCCTCGCCGTGCAACAGCAGACGCGGCCGGAATCCCTCGACCTCGCCCGCTCGATCTATGCCGACGCGTCGGTGAAGGCCGAAATCGCCCCGTTTTTCCGCGACATGGCCGGCCGCCTTGCCGATGCGCATCTCGTGATCGGCCGCTCCGGCGCCTCGACGGTCAGCGAGGTCGCGGTGGCGGGACGTCCCTCGATCCTCATCCCCCTCGGCGTCGCGCTGGATGATGACCAGGGACAGAACGCCAAGGTTCTGGAGACCGCCGGCGCGGCTCAGGTAGCGCGGGAAAACACGGTCACCCAACCGATGATGACGGCGGCGCTGGAGGCCCTGCTCGGCAACCCGAAACGTCTGGCGAAAATGGCCCGGGCGGCGCGCGGGGTTGCACGCCCGGACGCGGCGGAACGGCTCGCGGATTTGGTGGAGCGAACGGCGTTGTAAGGTGCGAGCGGCGCGAGGAAGGGAAACGTCTGGTCTAAACTGATAGCGCATGCTATCAAGAGCTATGCCCCAACTTCTCGTTCGTGACATATCCCCCGGAGCGGTCGAGCGTATGAAAAAGAGCGCGCGCGCCCATGGCCGGAGCGCGGAGGCCGAGCACCGCGCCTTGATCGAGCGCGAATACGGTGACGACCATGCCGGGTTCTGGCTGGAGGCCGCCAAGCTTCGGGCCGAGACCAGGGGTCGTAATATCACCGACTCGACCCAATCGATCCGCGAAAGCCGCGACAGCGGATGGGAATTGTAGTCGATGCCTCCGTCGCCCTCAAATGGGTCGTGGAGGAAGACGGATCGGACAAGGCCGCCTCGCTCAGAACGGAATCCCTGTTTGCGCCGTCCATATGGATGGTCGAGGCTGGAAACGCGCTCTGGAGGTTAGCCAAGCGGGGCGAGTTTACCCGCGCGGAAGCGCTCGACCGATTGTCGTGGTTGAGACGGGCGCCGGTGACCGTCTCCGGCATCGAGGCGGACACGGAGGCGGCTCTCGCATTGTCTCTGCAAATCGATCACCCGATATATGATTGCCTCTACCTGGCGCTGGCGCTGCGGGTCGGAGCTTCGTTGGTCACGGCCGATAGGAAATTCCACTCCGCGGCTGCCCGGTCGAAGTCTTGCGACGGCGTCGTCCGTTTGCTGGACCAGTTCGATCCGGCCGCGGCGACCTAGCAGATGCACCGCAACCCCACGCCCTTCGATCTCGGCCCCGTCCATTTCATCGGCATCGGGGGGATCGGTATGAGCGGGATTGCCGAGATCATGCTTCGCCAAGGCTACACCGTGCAGGGCTCCGACGCGCGCGCGAGCGCCAATACCGAGCGGCTCCAGTCTCTAGGGGCCACGGTGTTTATCGGGCATGACGCGGCGCACGTCTCGGGCGCCTCGGCGATCGTCCACTCCAGCGCGATCGGGCCTGACAATCCGGAGATGGTCGCTGGTCGCGCCGCGCGTATTCCCCTGGTGCGTAGGGCCGAGATGCTGGCCGAACTGATGCGCCCGCGTTTCAGCGTCGCGGTGGGCGGGACCCACGGCAAGACGACCACGACCTCGATGATCGCCGCGGTGCTCGACGCCGGCGGCATGGATCCGACGGTGGTCAACGGCGGCGTCATCAACGCCTACGGCGCCAACGCCAAGGTCGGCGAGGGCGAGTGGATCGTGGTCGAGGCCGACGAGAGCGACGGCACCTTCCTCAAGCTTCATTCGACGGTGGCGGTGGTCACCAACATCGATCCGGAGCACCTCGATCACCACGGCGACTTCGCCGGGCTGAAACGGGCCTTCGCCGACTTCGTGCGCAACATCCCGTTCTACGGCTTCGCGGCGGTCTGCGTGGACGATCCCGATGTCCAGGAAGTGATATCCGAAATCGAGAACCGCCGCCTGATCCCCTATGGTTTCAGCCCGCAGGCCGAGGTCCGCGCGTTCGATATCGCCATGGGGCCGGCGGGGGCGGCCTTCACCGTGCGGCTCGCCGATCCGACGGGCGGGCACACCGACATCGAAGGCGCCACCATCCCCATGGCCGGCGCGCACAATGTGCTGAACGCCCTGGCCGCCTTCGCCGTGGGCCGCGAACTCGGCGTCGCGCCGGAAACGATCAAGGTGGGCCTCGCCGGGTTCGGCGGGGTGCGGCGGCGCTTCACCACCACCGGCGTGGTCGGCGGCGTGAGGGTGATCGACGACTACGGCCACCACCCGACCGAGATTTCGGCCGTGCTGGCGGCGGCGCGGGCGATCACCGATGGCCGGGTGATCGCGGTGGTCCAGCCGCACCGCTACACCCGCCTGCGCGATCTCTTCCAGGAGTTCTGCGTCTGCTTCAACGACGCCGACGCGGTGATCGTGGCCGATGTCTATCCGGCCGGCGAGGCGCCGATCGAGGGCTTCGACCGCGACGCCCTCGCCGAGGGCGTTCGTCGGCACGGTCACCGCCATGTCGCCACGCTCGGCGGCCCTGACGCCCTGGCGGAGATGATCGCGGCGGAAGCGGTCAGCGGCGATCTCGTCGTCTTCCTCGGCGCGGGCGACCTGACCGCCTGGGCCCACGCCTTGCCGGGACAACTGGAGGCGCTGGCCGCTTGAGTTGGCTGGACGCTCTCGCCGTCGCGCGCGGCAAGGTGCTGCGCGACGAGCCGCTGGCGCCGTTCACCTGGCTGCGCGTCGGCGGCCCGGCCGAGGCGCTGTTCCTGCCCGCCGACGAGGACGATCTGGCGACCGTGCTGGCCGCGCTGCCCGCCGAAGTCCCGGTCACCGCGCTGGGCGTCGGCTCCAACGTCATCGTGCGCGACGGCGGGATCGCAGGTCTGGTGGTCCGGCTGGCGAACAAGACTTTCGCGGACATCACCGTCGATCGCGGCTCGAGCCAGATCGTCGCGGGAGCCGCGGCGCTCGACGGCGCCGTGGCCCGCGCCGCGGCGAAGGCCGGCGTCGCCGGCCTCGAATTCTACGCCGGGATCCCCGGGACCGTCGGCGGCGCGCTGACCATGAACGCCGGCTGCTACGGTTCGGAAACCGCCGAACGGCTCTCCGCCGCGTGGGGCGTCGACCGGTCGGGTCAACGGCGGGTCTTCACGCCGCGCGAACTTGCCTTCGGCTATCGCCACAGCGCCACGCCCGAGGGCTTCGTGTGGACCGGAGCGGCGTTCAAGGGCTTTCACGATGACCACGAGGCGATCGGCCAGCGGATGCACGCGATCACCGCCCGCCGCGAGGCCAGCCAGCCTGTCCGCGAGAAGACCGGCGGCTCGACTTTCCGCAATCCACCCGGCCATTCAGCGTGGCGCCTCATCGACGACGCCGGCTGGCGTGGGCGCCGGCTCGGCGGCGCGATGTTTTCGCCGCTGCACGCCAATTTCCTGATTAACGCCGGCGAGGCGACCGCGGCGGACCTGGAAGGCTTGGGCGAAGCCGCCAAAGACGCCGTTCGCGCGCGGGCCGGAATAACCTTGGAATGGGAGGTCAAACGGCTGGGCCGCGCGACCTGATCGAGAGTCGACTCGCCGACAGGTTCCTCGCGCCGCCAGAAGGGTATGTTGGGCCTGCCGGCCTTAACAACCCCGCGCGAGTCAGCCACAAGCGGGGCTATGTCGCTCCCCCTCGCCGGCCGCCATGTCGCCGTTCTCATGGGCGGCCTGTCGCCCGAGCGGGAGGTCAGCCTCACCTCTGGCCGCGCATGCGCCGCCGCGCTGGATCGCCTCGGCGCCCGGGTCAGCCGGATCGACGCCGGACGCGATCTCGCGGCGGTGCTCACCGACCTCCAGCCCGACGTCTGCTTCAACGCCCTTCACGGCGAGTGGGGCGAGGACGGTTGCGTCCAGGGCGTGCTGGAGACGCTCACCATGCCCTATACCCACTCCCGCGTGCTCGCGTCGGCCCTGGCGATGGACAAGGCCAAGGCCAAGGCGGTGCTGGCCGCGGCGGGGGTCGTGGTACCCGGCGGCGGCCTGTTCGACCGTCGCGAGGCCGGCTCGCGGCACGTCATGGCCCCGCCCTATGTCGTCAAGCCCAACGCCCAGGGCTCCTCCGTCGGCGTGTTCCGCGTGTTCGAGGGCGCCAACACCCCGCCCACCGAATTGCTGTCGGATAGTTGGATCTTCGGCGAAGAGGTGATGGTCGAGCCGTACGTCGCGGGACTGGAACTGTGCGTAACGGTGATGGGCGGACGCGCGCTGGCGGTGACCGAGATCGAGGCGGCGACGGGCTTCTACGACTACGAGGCCAAGTACGGCGAAGGGGGCTCCGTCCACATCCTGCCGGCGCGCGTGCCCGAAGCCGTGGCGGCGCGCTGCAAGGATCAGTCCTTGCGCGCCCATGTCGCGCTCGGCTGCGACGGGGTGACCAGAAGCGACCTTCGCTACGACGCAGCCACCGGCGCGCTCGTCGTGCTCGAGGTGAACACCCAACCTGGGATGACGCCGACCTCGCTGGTTCCCGAACAGGCGGCCCACGTCGGGATGGATTTCGACGCCTTGGTGCTTTGGATGACGGAGGACGGCCTCCGCCGCTTTCCCGAGACTTTTCGCCAGGATCGGTAATCCGTTCCCGCCTCTGTCCGGCGCCTCGTGAAGAAAGCGCCGGATGCGTCCATTGTTATGACGGCGTTAACGACAATCGGGTCCTTCTGTGGGTGAACATCCAATCCGCGGATGAAGCCCGCCTGACGACTCCGGACGGCGGCGAATCCTCTTATTGAACTTCGGGCGGCCGCTATTTTCGCATCACGGAGACCACATATGCCCGCGGCGCAGCGGGGAGAGCGGGGGCGGCAGCGACAGGCCCCTCGGCGACCCCCCGCCACCAGAGCCAAGGCGAGACCTTCGGGACCGCCGCCGCGCGCGGTGTCCAAGTTGCACGCCGGCCGCCGCCTGGGCTTTCCGCGCCGCGCCGCGAGCCTCGCCGCCGCCCTGATCCTGGTCCTCGTCGGCGTGGTCGCCCTGGCGACGGGCGGCCGTGGCGAGCGCCTGCTCGATGGCGCGACCGCTCTTGGACACATCCAGTTCGCCGGTCTTGGACTGACCGTGCGTGAAGTTCACCTGCAGGGCGTATCGAAAGCCGCGCAGGACGAGGTCTCCGCCGCCGCGGGAATCAAGGCCGGCGAACCGCTCCTCGGCGTCGATCTCGCCGCCGTCCGCGCCCGGGTCGAGCGCGTCGGCTGGGTCCAGCGCGCGCGGGTGATCCGCCTGTTCCCCGACACCTTGATCATCGCGGTGACCGAGCGGCCGCTGATGGCGATCTGGCAGCATGGCGGCCACACCGTGGTGGTGACCAACAACGGCGCGGTGGCCGGTCAGGTCGATCCCGTCCGCTTCGCCAAGCTGCCGCTGATCGTGGGCGACGGCGCCAACGAGGCCGCCGCCGGTATGATCGCCCTGCTGGAGGCTCATCCGCGCCTGTGGTCGCGCACCAGCGCCCTCGTGCGGGTTGATCGGCGGCGCTGGGATATTCGGCTGGCCGATGGCGGCGTGATCGTCCTGCCGGCAACCGGCGAGGATGCGGCAATCAAGCGTCTGGAAACACTGGACGAATCATCACGTATCCTGACGCTTGGCTTCACCAGGATCGATGTTCGGGATCCTGAAATGATCGTGGTTAGGCCGCGCGGCGTCTCAGCGCCGGCGGTGGCGGAGGGGAGCGTGGCTCATGGCTGACATGGTTTTGGAGCGAGGAGCGTTGGCTGACATACCCTCGCCGAAAGTGAAGGCGCGCGAGAGCCGCGACGGCCTCAAGCTGGGCCTGGGCCGGCCGGGCGTCGTCGCCGCCGTCGACCTGGGCGCTTCGAAGATCGCCTGTTTCATCATGAAGCCGGACGGCGTGCGGCGGAGCGACCGCACCCTGACCACCGCCGGCGTTGGTCACGTGCAGTCCAGCGGCGTGCGCGGCGGCGCCATCGTCGACATGGACGCGGCGGCCCACGCCATCGGCCGCGCGGTCGAACGGGCCGAGGCCATGGCGAAGGTCGACGTCTCCGGAGTCACCGTCGCCACCACCTGCGGCCAACTCGCCAGCCACCGGGTCTCGGCCAAGGTCACGCTCGGCGGCCGGCCGATCGGCGAGGCGGACCAGGCGCGCTGCGTCGCCCACGCCATGAGCGGGCTCAAGCTCGCGCGGCGCCAGGCGATCCATCTGCAGCCGATCGGCTGGATCGTCGACGGGCAGCGCCATGTCCAAGACCCCCGCGCCATGTTCGGCCGCACCCTCGGCCTGGAGATGCTGGTCGTCTCGATGAACGACGGCGTGTTCCAAACCCTGGCGCACTGCGTCGAGCGCGCGCACCTGGCGTTCGAGGGCGTCGTCGCCTCGCCGTTCGCCTCGTCGCTGGCGGCGCTGGAGGCGGACGAGATGGAGCTCGGCGCGATCTGCATCGACATGGGCGGCGGATCGACGTCCGTCGCGGTCTATTCCGGCGGGTCCCTGGTCCATATCGACAGCCTCAACGTCGGCGGCGCCCACGTGACCCAGGACATCGCGCGCGGGCTGTCGACCTCGATGACCGGCGCCGAGCGGATCAAGACCCTCCACGGTTCGGCGATTGCCTCCGCCAACGAGGACCGCGAGATGATCGAGGCTCCGCCGCGGGGCGACGACCCCGGCGCCGGTCCGGTCACCGCGCCCCGCTCCATGCTCAAGGGCATCATCGCGCCGCGCGTGGAGGAGACCCTCGAACTGCTCAAGGATCGCCTCAAGGCCTCCGGCGCCCTGGTCGATCCCGGGGCGGGCGTGGTCCTGTTGGGCGGCGCGAGCCAGCTCGCCGGCGTGCGGGAAGTCGCGGTCCGCGTGTTCGACCGCCCCGTTCGCCTCGGTCGCCCCAAGCGCATCCCACACCTCGCCGACTCCGCCGCCGGCCCCGGCTTCTGCGCCGCCGCCGGCGTGCTTCAGCGCGCCGCGTTCGGGCCGAAGGAGGCTGGGCCGAAGCGACCGGGCGGAGGCGTTCGCGCGCCGCACCCGATCGATCCCAGCGCGAATGTCATGGCCAAGGCGGCGGCTTGGCTGCGGGATAATCTGTAGAGATCACGGAGAGCTTTTCCACTCGAGAAGGACATCGGGTTCGCGCTCCTCGTTGCCGGCGCCGTCGGTCAGCCGGATCTCGCGGAAGCCTTGCAGCGCGTAGAATCTCCGGCTCCGGGTGTTGACCTGAAAGGTCCATAACCTCGCCTGACGCCGTCCGCGCAGCGCACGCTTGATCAGGGCCTGCCCGATTCCCTCGCCGTGCCGGGAGCGCTCGACATAGAGGTGGTCGATCCAGCCGCGCCGGGTTCCGCAGAAGCCCAGGATCGTCGATCCCTCGATCGCGACCCAGACGGCGCCGCGGGCGAAGACCCGGTCTTGGAAAAACGATCGATCCTCCGCCGGCGTGTGTGGGCGCAGAAACGACCACTCGGCGCCGGCGACCCGCCGGTAGAGGGCCGCCACCTCGTCGCTTTGGTCGATCGTCCCGCGCGCGATGCGCCAACTCATCGCTGATCCGCCTGCGCGCGCACGGCCAACAGGCCTTCGCGGCTGATGCGGTAGGGACCACCGCCACGCGAAGCGATCAGCCTTCGCGCCTTCAGCTTGGCGAACAGCGTGAGATCGCACGCTTCCAAGCGGTAACCCTCGCGGGTCATGCAGTCGATGTGGGCGACGCGGCCGTGCTCGTCGCGATGATGTTGGATCTTGCCGCCCTGAGCCAGCACGTGAAGCACGCGCTGCTGGGCCTTGGATATGTTCAAGGGAATAGCTCATGCAAGAGGTCGCATGTCTTCGCGATCCCGCGCCGCATTGGGCGAGGCGGGGGCGGGCGAAACGAAAGCCGACCGGACGGATCCGATCAGGCTTCAGGCGACGGCAATCTCGAACATAAGCCCCTCTGAACCAGACGCTGCCACACTTGCGCCTTGGCTCAAGCTGGTCAAGCGCCGACGCTCTTGTTTGTGACGCCCTGGCGATTAAGCGTCTAGCCCGGGGGGCGGTGTCACAGCGACGTTTGTAGCCACCGCACAATCCACCACAAAATCTAGTCGGACGACTTCCCCGAATCGCGACTCGCGCTAAGCCGGTTAACGGCTGCTTAAGGGTGTTTGCCCTTAAGTGATTCCATCCATTTAGGGCCCGTGGGGCGCTCGGGAGGTCTTGGTAATGACGTTCAAGGTTTTCGCGCCGCAAACCAAGGAGCTGAAGCCGCGGATCGTGGTGTTCGGCGTGGGTGGCGCGGGCGGCAATGCCGTCAACAACATGATCGAGGCGGGGCTGAAGGGCGTCGAATTCGTCGTCGCCAACACCGACTCCCAGCAACTCGCCTTCTCCAAGACCGAGCGGCGCATCCAGCTCGGCGTGAATGTCACTCAGGGGTTGGGCGCGGGCGCCCACCCCGAAGTCGGCATGTCGGCCGCCGAGGAGAGCGCGCCGGAGATCGGCGAGCATCTCGACGGCGCCCACATGGTGTTCATCACCGCCGGCATGGGCGGCGGCACCGGAACCGGCGCCGGACCGATCATCGCCAAGTGCGCGCGCGAGCGGGGCATTCTCACCGTCGGCGTGGTGACCAAGCCGTTCCACTTCGAGGGCCGCCACCGCATGCGGCTGGCCGACGCCGGCATCTCCGAGCTGCAGCGTTATGTCGACACCCTGATCGTTATCCCCAACCAGAACCTGTTCCGCGTCGCCAACGAGCGGACCACCTTCGCCGAGGCCTTCGGCATGGCCGATCAGGTGCTGCATTCGGGCGTGCGCTCGATCACCGACCTGATGGTGCTGCCTGGCCTGATCAACCTCGACTTCGCCGACGTCCGCACGGTGATGACCGAGATGGGCAAGGCGATGATGGGCACCGGCGAGGCGTCCGGCGAGGGCCGCGCGCTGATGGCCGCCGAGAACGCGATCCAGAATCCGCTGCTCGACGAGGTCACGCTGAAGGGCGCCAAGGCGGTGCTGGTCAATATCACCGGCGGCGACGACATGACCCTGCTGGAGGTCGACGAGGCGGCCAACGCGATCTCCGGCCAGGTCGACCCGGAAGCCAACATCATCTTCGGCGCGGCGTTCGATCCGTCGCTGGACGGCGTCGTGCGGGTGTCGGTCGTGGCGACCGGCATGGACGGCGCTTCGATCGCGGCCATCGACACCCTGCAGCCGCGCCGCCGCGAAACGCCCGTCACCGTGCAGGAGATGGAGGCGCCCGCTGCCGTCGAGGCGCCGGTCGAAGCGGACTTCGAACCCGCTTACGCCAAGACTCCAGCCGAGACTTTCGGTTTCCGCCCGGTCGAGGCGGACTCGGTCCTCGCCGCGGTCGACCAGCCCGACTTCGGCTTCGAGGCGGCCGCGAAGCCGGCGCCGGTTGTTCAGGTCGTGCCCCGCGTGGTCGATCCAGCGGTCGCCGAGGCCGACGACGAGCCCCTGTTCGCTTCGCCACACTACGGCGACGAGCGACGGCAGAAGGGCGGATGGCTGAGCCTGTTCGGCCGACCGCGCGGCGAGACCCCCCAGCGGCCCGCGCCGGCGCGGGCCAGCGGCGGTGGCGCGCAGCCCGCGATGGAGCCCGTGGAGGACGCGGACGCCGAGGAGCATGAAGACCTTGAAATCCCGTCGTTCCTGCGTCGTCTGGCGAACTGAGCCCGGCTCGGCATAGCGCGTTACAGAGCGAAACAGCTCTTGTGTTGGCGCCGGCTGGGCCGACCCTAACCTTGAAGCGGGAGGAGTCCCGATGATCCGGGGCTCGCCAGCATCGAGGTCGGCTTGAGCTTTTCCCCCCAGCACACTCTCGCCTCGACGGTCTCCTTGAAGGGCGTTGGTATTCACAGCGGCCGGCCGGTCAGCCTGGAGATTCGTCCCGCCGACGCCGGCGCCGGCATCGCCTTTTCGCGCACCGACGAACAGAGCCGTGATCCCGTCGTCCCGGCGCGGGCCGACGCGGTCACTGATACACGCCTCGGCACAACCATCGCCAATGCCGACGGCGTGGCCGTCGCCACCGTCGAACATCTGATGGCGGTGTTCGCGGGGCTGGAGATCGACAACGCCGTCGTGGCCATCGACGGCCCAGAGGTCCCGATCATGGACGGCTCGTCGGCGCCGTTCGTCCGCGCTCTGGAACAGGCCGGCCGCCGGCCTCAACGCGCGCGCCGGCAGTTCATCGAACTGCTCGCGCCGGTAGAGGTGAGCGAGGGCGACAAGCATGCCCGTCTGCTGCCCTGCGACGGCTTCGAGATGGCGTTCGAGATCGCCTTCGATGACGCGGCGATCGGTCGGCAGCGACTGGACCTTCGCTTCGGCGGGTCGGCTTTCCGGCGCGAACTCGCCGACTGCCGGACCTTCGGCTTTCGAGACGACGTCGACGCCCTGCGCGCGGCGGGCCTGGCGCGGGGCGGCACGCTGGACAACGTCGTGGTGATCGACGGCGGCGCGGTGCTCAACGCCGGGGGCTTGCGCCGGCCGGACGAGTTCGTGCGTCACAAGATGCTGGACGCCCTGGGCGACCTCTATCTTCTCGGCGCGCCGATTGTCGGCCGATATGAAGGGCTTTATTCCGGCCACGCCCTCAACAACGCCCTGGCCCGCGCGCTGCTCGCCAAGCCCGATGCCTGGCGGTTCGCCGACGCACCCCGCGAACTCGCCCGCGCGGTTTGAGCTTTTTCGGAGCGCGGGCTTCCAGCCCGCAACCAAGAGCGGGCTGGAAGCCCGCGCTCCGGCGGGGTAAGCTCGCATCGTTGGCGCGGGGCGCGAACCGGACGAGGATTCTAGCAAGCGTGTCGTTGAAATCATGGGGCCGGAGCGCCTCGGCCCGCGCCTTGACGTGCGCGCTGATCGCCGCCGTGGCCGTCTCCGGCTGTTCGATGGTCAAGAAGAAGAAGCCCACCCTGGCGTACGAAGAACGGCCGGTGGAGCTGCTGTTCAATGTCGGCGCGGCCGACCTCGACCGTCACCAGTGGAGCGATGCGGTCAACTACTTCCGCGAGGTCGAGCGTCAGCACCCGTATTCGGAGTGGTCGCGCCGGGCCATCCTGATGACCGCCTATGCGCACTATCAGGCCAACGCCTATGCCGACGCCATCGCCGACGCCGACCGCTTCATCACTCTCTATCCGGGCAACGCCGCGACGCCCTACGCCTACTATCTCAAGGCCGTCTGCTACTTCGAGCAGATCGTCGATGTCGGCCGCGACCAGGCGTCCACCGAAAACGCCCAGGGCGCGTTGGGCGATGTGATCAAACGCTATCCGAGGACGGAGTACGCCGCCGACGCCAAGGTGAAGCTGGACATGGTTTCCGATCAGCTCGCCGGCAAGGAAATGACCATCGGCCGGTATTACCTCCGCGCCGGCGACCCGATCGCCGCCATCGGCAGGTTCAGGACGGTCATCGATCGCTACCAGACCACGTCCCATGCGCCGGAGGCGCTCTACCGGCTGATCGAGGCCTATCTGACGGTCGGCCTGGTCAACGAGGCGATCAAGGACGGGGCGGTGCTCGGCTACAACTATCCCGGCGACGTCTGGTACCGCGACGCCTACCGCCTGCTGACGTCCAAGGGACTGCGTCCCGCCCTGCCGCCCGCCGAAGGGACCGGCGCGAAGGGCCGGCTGCCGTTCATCGGTCACGAGAAACCGCAGGTCGCGCCGCCGCCGGTCGATGTGGCCAACGCCGGCGTGGTGACCAACGCCAGCCTGCCGACGCCGCCGGTGAAGACCGCGCCCAAGCAAAAGAAGAACGACTTCCTCCACGGCGTGCTGGGCCTTTGATCGCCTAGGATTTCGAGGCATCCTTCCGCGATGCTGATCGGGCTGACCATCCGCGATGTTGTCCTGGTCGAGGCCCTCGAACTCGCCGTTGGCGCTGGCCTGACCGTGCTCACCGGCGAGACCGGGGCGGGCAAGTCGATCGTCCTGGGCGCGCTCGGTCTCGCCGCCGGCGGCCGGGGCGACGCCGGCATGGTCCGGCGCGGGGCGGCGCAGGCCTCGGCGACGGCGATCTTCGCCTTGGCGTCCGACAGCGACATCTGGGCCTACTTGCACGACAAGGATCTGACCGGCGAGCCGGACGAGGATCTGGTGCTGCGGCGCACGCTGTCGGCCGACGGCCGCTCGCGCGCCTTCGTCAACGATCAGGCCGCGAGCGTCGGTGTCCTGCGCGAACTCGGCGCGATGCTGATGGAGAGCCACGGTCAGCATGAGACCGTCGGCCTGCTCGACCCGCGCACGCACAGGCCGCAGCTCGACGCGTTCGGCGGTTGCTCGGACTTGCTGGCGGCGTGCGCTTCGGCCTGGAAGTCGTGGCGCGCCGCCCGCGCCGAGGTCGACGCCATGGAAAGCTCGCGGGCTGACGCCGGCGAGGAGATCGAGGCGCTCTCTCATAGCCTCGCCGAGCTTGATCGGCTGTCGCCACAGGCGGGGGAGGCGGCAGCCCTGGCGGAAACCCGCGCCGTTCTGGCGACCGCGGAAAAGACGCTGACCGACATCGACGCCGCGCGCGACAGCCTTGGCGGCGATGTGCTGCAGAGCCGGCTCGGCCAGGGTGTGCGGGCCCTCGAACGCGCGCGCGACCGGGCGCTCTCCTCCGGCGTCGGCGAGGACAGCCGCGCGACTAGGCTGATCATCGCCGCCCTCGAAGCCGCCGACCGGGCCTCGGTGGAGGCCGCCGAGGCCGCGTCGGCGATCGACGCCGCCGCCGCGGCCTTCGAGTTCGAACCGGACGAGTTGGAGCGGGCGGAGGAACGGCTGTTCGCCCTCCGCGCCATGGCCCGCAAGCTCAACGTCGATGTCGAGGCGTTGGCCGGGGCGCGGGCCGAACTCGCGACGCGGCTGTTGGCGCTGGGGTCGTCCGCCGAAGCGCTGGACGAAGCCCGCGCCCGCGCCCGCGCCGCCGAGCAAGCCTATGTCGCCGCCGCCGCCGCGCTCACCGCCGCCCGCGTCGCCGCTGGAAGCGCTCTGGCCGCGGCGGTGCAGGGAGAACTCGCGCCGCTGAAGCTGGACAAGGCGCGGTTCCGGGTCGCCGTCGAGCCTCTGCCGCCGGATCGCGCAGGCCCCGCGGGCCGCGATCGTGTCGAGTTCGAGGTCTCCACCCTGCCTGGCGCGCCGTTCGCTCCGCTGGGGACGATCGCGTCCGGCGGCGAACTGGCGCGGTTCGCCCTGGCGCTGAAGGCCTCCCTGGCGTCGCGCGATTCGGGTCCGCAGCCGCTGATGATCTTCGACGAGATCGATCAGGGCGTCGGCGGCGCGGTGGCCGACGCCATCGGCGTGCGGCTCAAGCGCCTCGCCGCCAGGGCCCAGGTCCTCGCGGTCACCCACAGCCCGCAGATCGCCGCGCGCGCCGACCAGCATTGGCGCGTGCGCAAGACCGAGGGCGCTGGCGCGGAGGTCGACGTGCTCGACCCCGCCGCCCGCGAGGAGGAGATCGCCCGCATGCTCTCCGGCGCCAAAGTCACCGACGAAGCCCGCGCCGCCGCGAGGGCTTTGATTGATGTGTAGCCTCCGGAGCGCGGGCTCCCAGCCCGCATCTTTCCGTGACCGATAGGGCTGAAGAGCGGGCTGGGAGCCCGCGCTCCGGGGCTGAGGAACACACTCGTTTGGCCGCCGAGATCGCCGAGCACGATCTGCGCTACCATCAAGCGGACGCGCCCACGATCTCCGATGGCGAGTACGATGCGCTCAAGCGGCGTCTGATCGAGCTCGAATCGCTGCATCCGGAACTGGCCGACGCCGCCTCGCCCGCGAACACGGTCGGCGCTCCGGCGGCGGCGGCGTTCTCCCAGATCGTCCATGGCGCGCCGATGCTGTCGCTGGACAACGCCTTCAGCGACGCCGAGGTCGCCGAGTTCGACGTCCGGGTGCGGCGGTTCCTGCGGCTGGGCGAGGAGCCGGTGACCTATGTCGCCGAGCCCAAGATCGATGGGCTGTCGGCGTCGCTGCGCTACGAGGACGGCGTGCTGGCGCGCGGCGCCACGCGGGGCGACGGCCGGGTGGGCGAAGACGTCACCGCCAACCTGCGCACATTGTCGGAGATCCCCGATCGGCTGGCGGGCGGCGGCTGGCCCGAGCTGATCGAGATGCGCGGCGAAGTCTATCTCGGCCACGCCGAGTTCCAGGCGCTCAACGCCGCCGCCGAAGCCGCCGGGCAGCGGACCTACGCCAATCCGCGCAACGCCGCCGCCGGCTCCCTGCGCCAGATCGATCCGGCGATCACCGCCAAACGTCCCCTGAGGTTCTTCGCCTACGCCTGGGGCGTGGTCAGCGGCGCCTTCGCCGAGACGCAGTGGGACGCCCTGCAACGGTTCCGCGACTGGGGCTTCACCGTCGCGCCGATGATCGAGCGGGTGGCTGGAGCGGAGGGGCTGACCGGCGCCTACCAGTCGCTGATGACCGCGCGCCCGCATCTGGTGTTCGATATCGACGGGCTGGTGTGCAAGGTCGATCGGCTGGACTGGCAGCGGCGGCTCGGCTTCGTCTCCCGCTCGCCGCGCTGGGCCGTGGCGCGCAAGTTCCCCGCCGAACAGGCGCTGACGGTGCTGGAGGCGATCGACATCCAGGTCGGCCGCACCGGCGCCCTGACGCCGGTGGCGCGGCTGCGCCCGGTCACCGTCGGCGGCGTGGTCGTCGTCAGCGCCACCCTGCACAACGCTGACGAGATCGCGCGCAAGGACATCCGCGTCGGCGACACCGTGGTCGTGCAGCGCGCCGGCGATGTCATCCCCCAGATCGTCGAACCGGTGCTCGACCAGCGGCCGGCGGGCGCGGCGCCGTACGACTTCCCGACCCATTGCCCGTGCGACCTGAAGACGCCGCTGGCGCGCGAGACCACCGCCTCGGGCGCCGAGACGGTGGCGCGGCGCTGCACCGGCGAGTTCGCCTGCCCGTTCCAGCGAGTCGAACACCTCAAACACTTCGTCTCCCGCCGCGCCTTCGACATCGAGGGCCTGGGCGAGCGCCAACTGCGCGCCTTCTTCGAGGAGGGCCTGATCAAGACGCCCGCCGACATCTTCCGCCTGGCGCGCGACGAGGCCGCCCTCTCCGCGCTGCTGGCGCGGGACGGTTACGGCGAGACCTCGGTGCGCAACCTGCGCGCGGCGATCGACGCCCGCCGCGACATCGCGCTGGACCGCTTCATCCTCAGCCTCGGCATCCGCCACGTCGGCGAGACCACCGCTATGGTCATGGCGAGGGCGTACGGCGACGCTCCGACCTTCCTCGCCGCCATGGACCGCGTCGCGGACGGCGACGAAGAGGCGAGAGCCGATCTCGACGCGCTCGATCAGATCGGCGAAGCGGTGATCGCGGCGGCGGTAGCCTATTTCGGCGAAGCCCACAGCCGCGAGATCGTCGCCGATCTGGTCGCGGAGCTGCGGATCGCCGACGCCGAGCAGCCCAAGTCCGATACGCCGGTGGCCGGCAAGACCGTTGTCTTCACCGGCGCCCTCGAACGAATGACCCGCGACGAGGCCAAGGCGCGCGCGGAGTCGCTCGGCGCCAAGGTTTCCGGATCGGTGTCGCGCAAGACCGACATCGTGGTCGCGGGACCGGGCGCCGGCAGCAAGCTGAAGGCGGCGGAAGCGTTCGGCGTCCAGGTCATGACCGAAGACGAGTGGCTGGCGTTGGTGGAGGCGCAGTAGGACCATCGTCACCGAAGTAGACCCCCTACCGCTCGCCCGAGGCGAGTCGCTTCCCCCTTGGGGGAAGACGGGTTCAGCGCCGACCACACTCTATTCTTCGTCTTCCCCATCAGGGGGAAGCGACTCGGCGTCAGCCGAGCGGTAGGGGGTCTACTTCGGCGGCGATTGCACCAGGATTTGCAGCCCGCCGCCAACTATCCCGTATTCGGCGGAAGGGCCGCCAGCGCCCCCACGCCCGTGATCGCTCCAGTGGGAACACGCGTGTCGTGGACGATCGACGGGGGGACCGCCGCGCCCAGGACATTCCCGAGCGCGGAGTCGACGCTGTCCTCCTCCGAGGGGATGGCGTCGCCCGGCTCGAGACCGAGATCGGCGCGGATGGCGGCGATGCAATCGTCGAGGGAGCCCGAAGCCAGTTCGTCGAACCGCTCGCTCTCATGCTCGCGCAGCGTCTCCCGCGACGGGTCCGACCCTCCCGCCGCATCGCCGGGAATGTCTTCCGCCGCCGCCCGGTGTCCAGCCGCGTCGCTCTCCCGCTTGGCGCAAGCCACGGCGGCGGTATCGATCGACACCGCTTCACCATTACGTAATGCAACCAGCAGCGCTTCCATCTTCACCTGGAGAACCAGGGTCAGGCGCACGGCGCGGGAAACGGCGGCGAATGCGCGGGCCGGTTCGTGCCTGAGCTCGGGATGATACGGCGCGGCGATCGCGCGCTCGCACACCTCCTCGGCAAGGCGCATGCCGAGGTCCGCCAGCCGCCGCAGGATCGCCAAGCGCGTGGCGGCGTCCGCGATGACGGCGGCCTGGAGATCGGAGGCTGAGGCGGGAGTGGAGGACGAGGTCATGCCTAGAGTGTTGCAGGAATTGCAAACACCGTCAACTGCGAAATGCAAGGAATAATGGCGGACCCCACCCCTCCGCTGCTGGGGGAGAGGAGCGCAGTCATCACTTTGAGAAGGGGCTGCTCATGCCGACAAGTTCCTTCCATGGCTCAGCGTCTACCCGGCGGCCTGCAAGCCAAAGGACGACTGCCGTTCTTCAAGGAAGCCAAGGCCATCTGTCATCGCCATTTCGAACTGGCGCTTGAGGGTCGCGGGCTCCGCGTTCTCAATGAACCGAAACGCGGACGCGGCCAGATATTCGCGGCTAAGGTCGTAGGCCAGCCACCGCCGACCTAGGGTCTCGGCAGCCCGCCCCGTGGTGTTTGAACCGGCGAAAATATCGACCACGAGGTCACCGGGCTCAGTCAAATATTTTATGAAGAACTCGGGGAGTCTTGCTGGGAAGCGGGCCGGGTGTCCCTTGATCCCGATAGTCTTGCATCCCCGCAAGTATCCCCCATTACTATCAGTGTTGGGGTACTGAAGCAGGTTTGATGGGATAGCTCCCCCGTTATCAGTGCCAAAGCCCTTGCTTATGTCGTGGCCGCTCGGCCGCGCCTTGGGCGTGTAGAAGGCGCTAGGGTCTCTAAGAAGCAGCTTCATTCTGTCGCTGTAGGGCGTCAAAACATTGCGAACGTCTGCCTTGGGCCACTGCGTCTTGCTGAACCACCACACGGTATTCACCGCGTCCTTGACGCGAATCTTTCGCTTGTTAACCCACTCAATGGGTGACGGCAGCTTGGCTGAGTTAAACCAGTAAAAGTCTTCCGCAAGAAAGAAGCCGAGATCGTCGCAGAACCGGATTGGAATACGAAAGTTGTAGAGGCTGCGTGCAGGAACACCCCGCTGATATGCCCCGCCCAAGTCAAGAACGAAGCTTCCATCGTGGCGGAGTTTCCGACGGCACAAGGGCGGCGAACTCGGCGAGCCAATCGACGTAAGCTGCCTCGTCCTTGTTGCCGTACTCCTTCTGCCGCAGCAGAGCGAAAGGCGGTGAGGTCATAACAAGATTCACGGAGCCATCTGGCAACGTGCCCAAGAGGTCGAGAGCGTCGCCGCAGAAGGCCTTGCCGAGAAGCGTCCAATAGACGAGCGATTTCACCATTACGTCATCCCAGCCTCCGAACCCTCGCCCGATTGCTACTTATAGTCGGTCGCCTTAAAGTCATCAAGAACCCAAATCTATCAGATGGGCAAAGCCGATTCTCTGGCGCTACGCGCGATCCTAGCGCGAAATATCCGCTTGATCCGCAACCGCAACGGCGTGAGTCAGGAGCAGCTCGCCGAGCTGGCGGGGCTTCACCGCACCTATATCGGCTCGGTCGAACGCGGTGAGCGCAACATCTCTATCGACAATATTGGGAAGCTAGCGCGCGCTCTAGGCGTCGGACCGCAGTGCCTGGTCGCGGACAGAGAGAGATGAAGTCCCATGAGGATTTTGAGAAGTTAAAGACGCTTCTTCCGTACATACAGGACTACCAAGCGCTTGCCGCCAAACACGGCATTATGGACATATTCCAGGATAACGGAGGCAAGCTGCTACAAGTCGTTCTGATCCTCGGGCTCGTTGTGCTGCCTGGTCGGGAGGGCAATGACGCCAAAGATGAGGCTGGCAATGAATACGAACTCAAGTCGGTCAACCTTGAACTCCAAAAGCAAGTCTCTACCCACCACCACCTCAACCCAACGATACTGGGCAAATACCGTAAGGTCGATTGGATCTTCGCCGTCTATCGGAACATCGAGCTGGTCTCGATCTACCTCCTGAAGCCCGCCGACCTCGAACCCCTGTTTTCCCGTTGGGAGAGGAAATGGCACGCCGACGGCGGTAAGGACATCAACAACCCCAAGGTGCCCCTCGATTTCGTCGTGGCCAATGGCCAGCTTCTCCATGGAGAGGTGCCCTTGCTCAAAGTTGGTAGGATGGGCCAGCCTTCAATCACAGTGGTGGGGACTCCGGCTCCGGAGGTCGTGTTGGGCGAAGATGATGAGGATTGAAGTGACGCTATCTGAAATAGGTCGAGGGCGCTCGGTTGTGCATCAAGGTAAGGGCTACGAACACCGCGCTCGCGTTGCACTTCGTACAGCGTCGCTTTAACTACAGACGCTCGGGCCGCATCCTGGAGCAGCGCAATCCCTATTCTTCCCAGGCCCGCGGCGTGGGCCCTCCTTCTCCCTCCGGGAAGAGGGTTTATTTCGGCGACGCGCGTTCATTCGCGGGCTCGTTCGCCGGGATGAGCGGGGTTTGGGGCGTTCGATCTCGGGGCGGGCAGGCGCGGCGGAGTGTCCGGCGCGCGCGCTTTCAGCCTTGTTAACTATGTTCTAAGACCGGGCGATGACCGACGAGACCGACATCTCCGCGTTGTCGTTCGAGCAGGCCTTGGCCGAGCTGGAGCGGATCGTGGCCGAGCTGGAGTCGGGCAAGGCGGAACTGGAGCGCTCGATCAAGGTCTATCAGCGCGGCGCGTTGCTGAAGGCGCATTGCGAAGCCAAGCTTCGGGCGGCGCAGCTTCAGGTCGAACAGATCATCCTCGGTCCCGCCGGTCCGGTGGGCGTCGAGCCGGCGACCTATTCGTGAGCGCTCCCGCCTCGCTGCTTGGGCGGCGCATCGCCGAGAGCGCGGATGTGGTCACCGTCGCGCTCGACGAACTGCTGCCGCGCGCCGACGGTCCCGAGGCGCGGCTGACCGAGGCGATGCGCTATGCGGCGCTCGGCCCGGGCAAGCGGCTGCGGCCGTTCTTCGTCATGGAGACGGGACGTCTGTTCGGCCTGCCGGAACGTTCGGTGCTGCGCGCCGCCTGCGCGTTGGAGTGCATCCACGCCTACAGCCTGGTCCATGACGACCTACCGTGCATGGACGACGACGACCTGCGGCGGGGCCGCCCCACGGTGCACAAGGCTTATGACGAGGCGACGGCGGTGCTGGCCGGCGACGCGCTGCAGACGGCGGCCTTCGAGATCATGGCCCATTCCGACACCCACGAGGATGGCGATGTCCGCGCGGACCTGATCCTGATCCTAGCCACCGCCACCGGCGCGCGGGGCATGGCCGGCGGCCAGATGATCGATCTGCTCGGCGTGCGCGATGATCTGGGGACCGTTGCACGGATGCAACGGATGAAGACGGGCGCGCTGATCGCCTGCGCCTTCGAACTTCCGCTGGCAATGGCCCGGCCGCGGGATTCCGAACGCGCGGCTTTGCTGGCGTTCGGGCGGGACATCGGGCTGGCCTACCAGATCGTCGACGACGTCCTTGACGCGGAAGGAGAAGCCGAACTTCTCGGCAAGGCGGCGGGCGGCAAGGACGCCCAGCTCGGCAAGACCAACTTCGTGACCTTGTTGGGCGTGGAGGCGGCCAAGGAACGAATCGCTCACCTTACCCTTCAGACCAAAGCGCATCTGGAGCCGTTCGGCGAACGTGGTCGAATCTTGGCCTCGGCGGTTGATTTTGTGCTAGATCGTAAGACTTGAGCACCCCACGCCTCACAATCGACGCGCAGATTCGTTGAGGTGTTGTTTCAAGAGGTAGCGTCATAAGGCGCTCGGTAGGTGGGAGCGCGGACAGGTTCATCTCATGATTTCATCGACACCGCTTCTCGACACCATCGACGATCCCGCCAAGTCGCGGAACCTGTCGATCGCGGAACTTCGCCGACTGGCCGACGAACTGCGGGCGGAGACGATCCAGGCGGTCTCGACAACCGGCGGCCATTTGGGCGCGGGGCTCGGCGTGGTCGAGCTGACGGTGGCGCTGCACCATGTGTTCGACACCCCGCGGGACGTCCTGATCTGGGATGTCGGGCATCAGGTCTATCCGCACAAGATCCTCACCGGGCGGCGCGACCGCATCCGCACCCTGCGCCAGGGCGGCGGCCTGTCCGGTTTCACCAAACGCGTCGAGAGCCCGTACGACCCGTTCGGCGCGGCGCACGCGGCGACCTCGATCTCGGCGGCGCTCGGCTTCTGCGTGGCGCGCGACATGCGCGGCGACGACAACGCGGTGATCGCGGTGATCGGCGACGGCTCGATGAGCGCCGGCATGGCCTATGAGGCGATGAACAACGCCGCCGAGGCGACCAAGCGGCTGATCGTCATCCTCAACGACAACGACATGTCGATCGCGCCTCCGGTCGGCGGAATGAGCGCCTATCTGGCGAAACAGGTCTCAGGCGGCGCCTATCAGCGGGTGCGCAAGCTCGGCAAGGAAGTCGCCAGCCATCTGCCGCGCCCGGTGCGCGACATGGCGCGCAAGGCGGAGGAATACGCGCGCGGCATGGCGGTGGGGGGCACCTTCTTCGAGGAGCTCGGCTTTTACTACGTGGGTCCGATCGACGGCCACAATCTCGAACACCTCGTGCCGGTCTTGAGAAACGTGCAGCAGATCCAGGACCGGCCGGTGTTGATCCACGTCGTGACCCAGAAGGGCAAGGGCTACGCCTTCGCCGAGAGCGCGGCGGACAAGCTGCACGCCGTGACCAAGTTCGACGTGATCACCGGCCAACAGGCCAAGCCGGCGGCGTCCAATGCGCCCAGCTACACCAAGGTGTTCGCCAACGAGCTGATCAAGCGGGCGGAGATCGATCCCAAGATCGTCGCCATCACCGCCGCCATGCCCTCCGGCACCGGCCTCGACGTGTTCGGCAAGCGGTTCCCGGAGCGCACCTTCGATGTCGGCATTGCCGAGCAGCATGCGGTGACCTTCGCCGCCGGCCTCGCCGCCGATGGGATGAAGCCGTTCTGCGCGCTTTATTCCACCTTCTTGCAGCGCGGTTACGACCAAGTCGTGCACGATGTCGCCATCCAGGGCCTGCCGGTGCGCTTCGCCATCGACCGCGCCGGCCTGGTCGGCGCCGACGGTCCGACCCACGCCGGCAGTTTCGATGTCGGCTATCTCGGCCAACTACCAGGTTTCGTGGTGATGGCCGCGGCGGACGAGGCCGAACTCGCCGCCATGATCGCCACCTCGGCGGCGATCGACGACCGGCCGAGCGCCTTCCGCTTCCCGCGCGGCGATGGAGTCGGCGTCACCATTCCCGATCTCGCCGAGCCGCTGGAGATCGGCCGCGGCCGCGTGGTGCGCGAGGGTTCGGCGGTGGCGATCCTGTCGTTCGGCACTCGCCTAGCCGACAGCCTCAAGGCGGCCGAGCTGCTTGCCGCGCGCGGCTTTTCCACCACCGTCGCCGACGCGAGGTTCGCGAAGCCGCTGGACCTCGACCTGCTGCTGCGCTTGGCTCGGGAGCACGAGGTGCTGCTGACCGTGGAGGAGGGGGCCGCCGGCGGCTTCGGCGCCTTTGCGCTGCACGCCCTCGCCGAACACGGCGCCCTCGACCACGGCCTCAAGGTCCGCACCCTGACCCTGCCCGACGTGTTTCAGGATCAGGACAAGCCGGAGCTGATGTACGCCGCCGCCGGCCTCGACGCCGAGGGCATCGCCCGGGCGGCGCTGAACGCGCTGGGGGCTGAGCGCGTGGCTAAGGGGCTGCGGGCGTGATGGACGACGGCGCGCCGCTCACAACGGTCGACGCGCGCGACGAACTATACGACCGCGACTTCTACGCGTGGGGATTGCAACAGGCGGCCCTGCTACGCGCCGGCCGCCTCGGCGAAGTCGATATCGAAAACGTCGCCGAGGAGATCGAAAGTTTGAGCCGCAGCGACAAGCGTGAGGTGGGAAGCCGCTTGACGGTGCTCGTGCTCCATCTTTTGAAGTGGCAATACCAGCCTGAACGGCGCGGCCAAAGCTGGCAGGCCACCATTCGAGAGCAAAGGCGCGCCGTGCGCGGGCTTCTGAAGGAAAGCCCAAGCCTGAAGTCGAGTTTGGCGGATGTCGTCGACGCCGCTTATACGGATGGGCGTGAAGAGGCGACCGACGAGACCGGACTGCCTGAGTCTACGCTCCCCGGAACCTGCCCTTGGTCGTTCGATCAACTCATGGACAGGGCGTTCTGGCCGGACTAAGCGGCTAGGCGGCCGGCAGAAGCCCCTTCTCCGCCAGCATCGTCTTAAGCTCCCCACTCTGGAACATCTCCTTGATGATGTCGCAGCCGCCGACGAACTCGCCTCGCACATAGAGCTGGGGGATTGTCGGCCAATCCGAAAAGCTCTTGATGCCCTGGCGCAGGGCGTCGTTCTGAAGCACGTTCACGCCGACGAAGTCGGCGCCCAGGTGATCGAGGATCTGCACCACCACGGCGGAGAAGCCGCAGCCCGGCTGATCCGGCACGCCCTTCATGAACAGGGTCACCGGGTTTTCGGCCACGGTCTTGGTGATGAAATCATGGGCGGCGGTGGTGTCGACGGTGTCGGTCATTGTGCGCCTTCGGGGGGTAAACGTGAGCTAGGACGGAGAGCTAGGGAGGCGGCGCCTCGCGGTCAAGGCGCGGCGGTTTCCAACGCGAGGGCGTGAAGCTCGCCCCCCATCTTGCCTTTCAGGGCGGCGTAGACGAGCTGGTGCTGCTTGATCCGCGTCAAGCCGGAGAAGGCCGGGGCGACGATCTTCGCCTTATAATGATCGCCGTCACCCGCGAGGTCCTCAACGGCGATCGTCGCGCCGGGGAATGCGTCGCGCAGGGCTGTTTCGAGGTCGGCTTGGGCCATGGGCATGGGCGTCGTCCTTCAGGCGGGGGCGTTCATGAGGGCCGGCAGCCAACCCTCGTGCGCGGCGCGGAGATCGTCGAGCGGAATCGAGAACAGACCTTCCGAGCCGAAGTCCCGTCCTCCGGCGACGCCGACCTCGGCAACGTTGACGTGGGCGGCCAAGGCGAGGGCGATAACCCGTTCGGGCTCGCGCGTGGCGACCAGGTAACGGCCCTGGTCTTCGCCGAACAGGAAGATATGGGCGTGGGTCCGGCTGGTGGCGTCAAGGGTGACGCCCACATCCGAGGCAAGCGCCATTTCCGCCGCCGCCACGATCAGGCCGCCGTCGGAAAGGTCGTGGGCCGTCCGGGTCGCGCCGTTGGCGATGAGGCCGCGGACGAAGTCCCCGACCCGGCGCTCGGCGGCCAGGTCGACCGGCGGCGGCGCGCCATCGCTCCGGGCGAGGCACTCGCGCAGATAGAGGCTGGCGCCGAGTTCCCCGTGGCTGACGCCCGCGAGCAGAAGGCAGTCGCCATCCTTCATCGAGGCGTAGTCCGCGCGCACGGCGTAGTCGTCCAGCAGGCCCACCGCGCCGATGGTCGGGGTCGGCGGGATGCCGGCGCCGTCGGTCTCATTATAGAGGCTGACGTTGCCGCTCACGACGGGGAAGTCGAGGGCGGCGCAGGCTTCCGCCATGCCGTCGATGGCGCGCACGATCTGGCCCATGATCTCCGGCTTCTCGGGATTGCCGAAGTTGAGGTTGTCGGTCACCGCGATCGGCGTGGCCCCGACCGCCGTAAGGTTGCGCCAAGCCTCGACGACGGCCTGCTTGCCGCCCTCATAAGGATCGGCGGCGACATAGCGCGGGGTGCAGTCGCTGGTCACGGCCACGGCCTTGCGCGTGCCGTGGACGCGGACAACGCCGGCATCGGCGCCGGTCGAGGAATCTTCCACCGTGTCGGCCATGACATGGCGGTCGTACTGCTCCCACAGCCAGCGCTTCGACGCGACGTCGGGAGAGGCCATGATCTTCAGCACTGACTCCGCCCAATCCGTCGGCGCCGGGATGTCGGCATGGGCGAGGGCGGGTTGCGGCGCCGGCTGGACCCACGGTCGGTCGTACAGCGGCGCGTCGTCGGAAAGTGGGGCCAGGGGAAGGTCGCAGACCACCTCGCCGCCGTGACGCAGCACGATCCGGCCGCTGTCGGTGGTCGAGCCGATGGTCTCAGCGTCCAGGCCCCACTTCTCGAAAATCCGGCGCGCCTCGGCCTCGCGGCCGGGCTTGAGGATCGCCAGCATGCGTTCCTGACTTTCCGACAGCATCATCTCGTAGGCGGTCATCCCAAGTTCCCGCTGGGGCACCTTGTCGAGGTCGAGATCGATGCCGACGCCGCCCTTGCCGGCCATTTCGACGCTCGAAGAGGTCAGGCCCGCCGCGCCCATGTCCTGGATCGCCGCGACCGCGCCGGTGGCCATCAACTCCAGAGTCGCCTCGATCAGCAGCTTCTCGGCGAACGGATCGCCGACCTGCACCGTCGGGCGTTTCTCCTCGTCGCCGGCCTCGAACGAGGCGGAGGCCATGGTCGCGCCGTGGATGCCGTCGCGGCCGGTCTTGGAGCCGAAATAGACCACCGGCAGTCCCGCCGACGGCGCGGCGGAATAGAAGATCTTGTCGGCGTCGGCCAGGCCGACACACATGGCGTTGACCAGAATGTTGCCGTTGTAGCCGGCGTCGAAATTCGTCTCGCCGCCGATGGTCGGAACGCCGACGCAGTTGCCGTAGCCGCCGATGCCCGCAACCACGCCCGCCACCAGCCGCTTGGTCAGCGGATGGTCCGTCGCGCCGAAGCGCAGAGCGTTCAAGAGCGCGATCGGCCGCGCGCCCATGGTGAAGACGTCGCGCATGATGCCGCCGACGCCCGTGGCCGCGCCCTGGTAGGGTTCGATGAACGAGGGGTGGTTGTGCGACTCCATCTTGAACACGATGGCTTGGCCGTCGCCGATATCGACCACGCCGGCGTTCTCACCGGGACCCTGGATCACGCGCGGCCCCTTGGTCGGCAGGCGCGCGAGATGTCGGCGGGACGATTTGTAGGAGCAGTGCTCGCTCCACATCACCGAGAACACGCCCAGCTCCAGGGGGTTCGGCGCGCGGTTCAGGCGCTGGACGATAACGCCGTACTCGGTTTCCGTGAGGCCGCTGGCCAGGGCGAGTTCGAGAGTATCGTCGCGCGCGGCGTTCATGCCGCTTCTTTAGCCGCGCGGGATTGTCGGCGCCATCCGAGAGGCGGTGAGAGGCCTGATATGCGCACATTGAGAAAAATTCATATGCGTGCGCCGCACAAACCGCTTGCCTTCTCTTTCCGGTCTGATATCTAAGCACTGCTAAGTAAGCGATGCTTAGTTCCGTGACCCGCAAGGAAGGTTGTTTCACCATGAAAATTCAATTCGCGACGGCCTGCGCCGTTCTCTCCCTCGGCATGGCGGGCGCGGCGTTCGCCGATGGTCGCGTGACCGCCACCCTCGAACAACCGGGTTCGGGCCAAGCCAAGTTCATCGCGGCTCACTCCACCTGGACGTGCAGCAGCGGCGCCTGCGTTTCCGGCATTGCGCCAGACGACGCCGGCACTGTCGACGGCTGCAAGGATTTCGCCAAGAAGATGGGCCGCGTCAGCGCTTACGGCGAATTCAAGCCCCTCGATGCGAAAGCCTTGGCTAAGTGCAACCTCGCCGCCGCCGCTCCGGCGACCGTGACCACGGCCACCGCCGCCCGCTGATCTCGACAACGAGGGGAGCGCGGACGGCGCTTTCCTCGAAATGAGCGTTGCGTCGATTGCGTCGCGCAATGCTGCGTCGCACTCGGCCTGAGTCGGGCTTGGCCGCTATGTTTCAGGCGCTAGTCAAAACGCTTTGAAACAACGTCGCGCCGTCGGCCCAGCCAAGGGCGTCCTCGAAGGCGCGATCGGGGTGGGGCATGAGTCCGAGCACCGCGCCGCTTTCGTCGATGATGCCGGCGATGCCGCGCGAGGATCCGTTGGGGTTTTCGCGATAGCGAAACACGACTTGGCCTTCGCCTTCCAGCCGGTCCAGGGTGTCGTCGTCGGCGAAATAATTGCCTTCGCCGTTGCCGATGGTGAAGACCGCTTGCCGCTGGCCGCCATAGGCCGCCGTGAACCTCGTCTGGGCGTTGACGATATCAAGGCCCACGGCCTTGCAAACATATTTCAGGTTGATGTTGCGGAGCAGCGCCCCCGGCAGCAGTCCCGCCTCGCACAGCACCTGGAAGCCATTGCAGATTCCCAATGTGGCGACCCCACGCTTCGCCGCCGCCGCCACCTCCGGCATGATCGGTGAGAGCGCCGCCATCGCTCCGCACCTCAGGTAGTCGCCATGGGCGAAACCGCCCGGAAGCACGATGAGATCAAGGCCGGCGGGCAGCGCCGTTTCCTGGTGCCACACCATTTCGACACTCGCGCCGGTGGAGCGTTCGATGGCGACCTTGCAATCCCGGTCGCAATTGGAGCCGGGAAAGACGACGACGGCGGCGTTCATGATGGATACTCGGAATGCGGCCTTGCGCCCCCTCCGTCACGGCGCAAGAAAGAGCGCCGCGCCACCTCCCCCGCAAAACGGCGGGTGAGGAGTAAACGAGTTCTCATCCTCCCACGCCCTCTCGCGGGGGAGGTGGCGCGCGACGCCCTCTCGAGTCGCGTGACGGAGGGGGCGCAAAGCCGCCACCCCACAGGCGCCGACCGTTTCCCGCGAGGAAGGCCCATCAACCCGCGATCTCCACCCGAAATCCTTCGATCACCGGATTGGCGAGGAGCTTCTGGCACATCGCCTCGACATCCGCTCTCGCGGTCTCGGCGTCGGCGGTTTCCAGGTCCATTTCCACGACGCGTCCGACCCGCACGTTGTTCACGCCAGGCCAGCCGAGGCCGTGCAGAGCCGCCTCGACCGCCTTGCCTTGCACGTCGAGCACGCCCGGCTTGAGAAAGACGTGGATCGTGGCCTTCATACGCGCGGCCCTATTGGATGCCGCCCTGGATCACCGTCGGCATCTCCTTCATCACCCCGAGGCGCCGGGCGACTTCGGTGTAGCCCTCGATCACTCCGCCGAGGTCGCGGCGGAAGCGGTCCTTGTCCATCTTCTCGTTGGTGGTGGAATCCCATAGGCGGCAGCTATCGGGGCTGATCTCGTCGGCGAGGATGATCCGGGAAAAGTCGTTCTCCCACACCCGGCCGTATTCGATCTTGAAATCGACCAGGGTGATGCCGACCGCGCCGAACAGGCCGGTGAGAAAGTCGTTTACCCTGAGCGTGGTCGCCATCATGTCGTCGATCTCCTGGGTCGCGGCCCAGTTGAACGCGGTGATGTGCTCCTCCGCCACCATCGGGTCGCCGAGCTTGTCGTCTTTGAGATAGAATTCGATGATCGAGCGCGGGAGGGCCTGGCCCTCGGGCAGGCCGAATCGCTTGGAGAGGGAGCCGGCGGCGACGTTGCGGCAGACCACCTCGAGGGGAATGATCTCCACCTCCTTGATCAGTTGTTCGCGGAGGTTGAGCCGGCGGATGAAATGGTTCTGCACGCCGATGGTGTTCAGCCGCGTCATAACATATTCGCTGATGCGGTTGTTGAGGACGCCCTTGCCTTCGAGGATAGCCTTCTTGGTTCCGTCGAAAGCGGTGGCGTCGTCCTTAAAATATTGAATCAGGGTGCCCGGCTCCGGACCCTCATAGAGAATCTTGGCCTTGCCCTCGTAGATCTTCTTGCGGCGGGTCATGATTATTTTAAGCCTTCCCTTGATCCGCGCCGGCCGCCAAATGAAAGCGCGCGCGGTGGGTTTCGCCGCGCGCGGATCGGGCTTGGGCCGCGTCAGATCTCTTCAGGGCCGCTGGCACCCTAGCAAAACCACGCTTGACGCGCAAACGCGGGCGCCGTCACGACGGAGGCGATGGCGAGCGAAAAACTATCCGAGCCAGGAAACGATTCGACCCCAAAGTCCGGCGACAGGCCCGCAGTGACCTATCCCCGGCTGGGCTCGCAGCGCGTGCCCTACATCGGTCTGCCCAGAGACGCCTGGCGCGATGGCTACCACGTCCTGCTGACCATGCCGACCGTGGCCTTCGTCGGTGTGATGGCGGCCGCCTTCCTGACCATCAACGGCGTCTTCGCGCTGCTCTACATGATCGACGAGGGCGGCATCACCAATGCCCGGCCCGGCAGTTTCGAAGACGCCTTCTTCTTCTCGGTCCAGACCTTGGGAACGCTCGGCTACGGCGTCCTCGCGCCCAAGAGCTTCGTCGCCAACCTGATCGCCACGCTGGAGACCTTCGTTGGACTGTTCAACCTCGCCATCGCCACCGGCCTGCTGTTCGCCCGCATCTCCCGACCGACGGCGCGAATCATGTTCTCCAACCTGGCCGTCGTGACCCCGTTCGACGGCGTCCCGACCCTGATGTTCCGCGCCGCCAACCGGCGTCGCAACCTGGTGATCGAGGCCGAGGTCACGGTGACCCTGGTGCACGATGTGACCACGCGAGAGGGCGGCATGCTGCGACGGTTCGACGATCTCGCGGTCCTGCGGGCTCGTTCGCCGATGTTCTTTCTGACCTGGCAGGTCATGCATCCCATCGATGAGAACAGCCCGCTCTACGGCGAGACGACCCAGAGCCTGATCGACAAGCGCGCCGAGATCCTGGTGGTGATGAAGGGTATCGACGAGACCTTCGTCTCCACCATCCACGCCCGCACGTCCTATACGCCTGACGAAATCATGTGGCGGGCCAGGCTCGCCGACATCTTCACGGTGGACGAACACGGCATGCGGGCGATCGATTTTCGGAGGTTCCACGAGATCAATTTACTGGCGGAGCCCTGAGGTTCGTCGACGCGCGATTGCTCCGCGGCCCCGGGCGGGATATCGCAAGGGCAAAAGAGAGTGGCGGGTCTTTATGAGTACATTCAACGAACGCGAGCACGCCTTCGAAAGCAAGTTCGCCCACGACGCCGAGAACGAATTCCGCGCGATCTCGCGGCGCAATCACATGCTGGGCGAGTGGGCGGCCAAACTCATGGGCCTGGAAAACGTCGAGGACTACGCCCAGGCGATCGTCAAGTCGGAGATCGACCAACCGTCCGACGGCGACGTCCTGCGCAAGATCCACCAGGATCTGCGCGGCGCCGGGCTGACGGTGTCGCAGGCGGAAATCGGTTCGCGAATGGACGAATTCCTGGCCATCGCGCGGGGCCAGGTCGCGGCGGGGACTTAGATTGGTGAGGCTCTAGGAACGACGTTCCCGCGCGTGGAAAATACGGAGAATGATCACCTCATCCGATCGGGCTCCGTAGCGCGGAACGTAGCCGTCTTCTCCGAAAGCTACACGCAACTCACGAAGTCCGCCTCGCGGCGGCGGACGTCCGCGCTCGGAGAATTTCGACAAGGAGTGAATCGCGGTCTCGATCGTGTCGACGGCGGCGTTGCGGGTCAGGGTCGCACAGACGAAGTCGTACAACTGATCGACCAGTCGGGCGATCTCTTCGGCGAACCGCATCGTCAGCGAACATGGCTTACGGTCGGCAATCTTGCCAATACGTCCAGCCCCTGCATGGCGAGGTAGTGCAGGATGTCGATGAAGATCCAGTTTTCCGCGAGCTTGCCGTCCGCCTCGCGATACATGTCGACCACGCGCATGTCCGCCGGCCCTGGTCCCGCGGTCATCCCGAGATAGCCGCCAGCATTCTGGACGGTGAGGTTGGCCCAGCCGAAGAAGCCGCCGAAATGGCCCTCCGCCAACCGCGCGATATGGCCGTTGAAGCGGTAACCCTCGGTCAAGGCGTCGCGGAACGGCGCGCCGTGCTGCTCGCGGTAGCGCGGAAGCGTGTAGGTCGCGCCGATGCCGCACGGTCCCCACCAGATCATGTCGTCGTGCCAGTGCCGCTTGAGATGGGCGACGAAGTCGGTGATCGGCGGTTGCTCGGGGTCACGGCTCTCCTTCATGCCGCCCAGCATGCGGTTGATCGCCGCCAGGGTCGCAATGCCGACGGCCGGGTCGGTCGGACCGTACATCAGGCCCTCGTGGGTCATCGGCCCGGGCTGGATCAGGTGGGCGCCGGTCTGCGGGGGGAAGGGATTGACGCCAGCCTGGATCATGACCTGCGGAATGTCGAAGAACATCGCCGTCTCGGTCACCCGGCCGTTCTCGACCCGGTTGAATTCGACGAAGCGCATCATGGTGATCCGACCGGTCGGCGGGATGCTCAGCCAGGGGCGGTCGAACAGGCCCATGAAATGACCCATCTGCGTCACCCAGGTCGACGCATAGCCGTCGATCTCGTTCAGGCCGGCCAGGAAGATGTCCGGCCGGCGTTGCAACCGGGTCATGGCGCTCATCAGCGGCGCCCAGAACAACTCGGCGACGGCGTCGGCGCCGCGTTGGATGTGGAAGGGGTGCATGCCGCGCCACAGCCAATCGTCGGAGACGAACGGCTTTAGGGCCTCGGCGGCGGTCTCCGGCGATGCCGCGGCGAGCGCCAGGTGCATGTCGCGGACGAGGTCTTTTTCGGTTTGCAAGTCGGTCATGTCATCAGCCATGGTTTGGGAGGGATCAGGGGAGCGCTTCGACAAGGCCGACGCCTGCCTTGCGCCCGTCGAGCGCGGCCTTGGTTTCGGCATGGCTGGCGCGGGAGATGTTGATGCCGCTGTAGAACAACGCGGCGATCATCCCCGGAATCGCGAACAGGATGAAGGCGAGGGCGAGGTGCATCAGCACGGGTTGCGGCACCGCGCCCGGCTTGGCGTGGGCCGGGAAGGCGATCAGCGTCAGAACAAGACCGGCGACCGCCGCGCCCAGCGCTTGGTCGATCTTGGCGAACAGAGTGCTGGTGGAGTAAAGTATGCCCTCCTGGCGGATGCCGAAGCGCAGTTCGTTTTGGTCGGCGATGTCGGCCATCGTCGAATAGACCGTTGTCGTCATCACGCTGTAAGGAAAGTGCTGCAGCACCGCGAAGGTGATCAGGATCGGCAGCAGGCCGTCGGTGTGGGGTCCAAGCACGCCGAAGTAGCCGAGCGTCAGCGGGATCGCGGGTCCGACCGAATAGGCCATCACGGCGGCGGCGCCGGTCCAGCGTTTTTCGAAGCGGCCGTGCAGCCGGGCGACGAGGCTGGAGCCGAGTAGATAACTGATGAAGCTGCCGATCACGAACCAGCTGATCTGGTCGTTGCGCAGTCGCCAGAAATAGGTCGCCGAATAGAGCCACAGTCCGGCCCGCACGCCGCTGGTCAGCGACAGGAACAGGTAGCCGCCCAGCAGCATGCGGAAGTTGCGGTTGGCGAGCGCCTTGCGCACGTCGCGGAACAGTTCGGCCAGGCTGAAGCGCGGCGCGCCGAGCGGCGCCTGCTGAATGTATGGGATGCGCGAGCGCGTGAAGACGCTGGACACCGTCAGCGCGATGAAAACAAAGCTGGCCGCGAAGCCGATGTAGTTCGGCCAGCGGCTCGCCTGCAGCGCGCCGTTGGGATGACCGGGGGTTGCGCGGAAGAACCAGGCGAACGACAGCAGCCAGACCGCCGTATCTCCCGCCCATAGGAAGAAGGTGTTCCAGCTCATCACCCGCGAGCGTTCGGTATAGTTCGGCGATAGCTCGCCGCCGAAGGCGAGGTGTGGCGTGTGAAACGCCGTCAGGGCCTGGAGGAGCACGGTGTTGCAGGCGGCGAGCCAGATCAGCTCTCCTGTGTGGCTCAGGCCCGACGGCGGGCTGAACATCGCCCAGAAGCTGGCGGTGATCGGCAGGATGGCGGCGAACATGAACGGGTGGCGCCGGCCAAAGCGCGACCGGGTCCGGTCCGACCACGAGCCGACGAAAGGCTCGAACAACGCGTTGAAGATCAGGCCCGCCGCGATAGCCAACCCGACGAGGTCCGGCCGCACCCCCAGAACCTGATTGTAGTACAGCAACGCAAACTGACTGATCGTCGAGAACACGATAGCCTCGGCCATGCTGCCGCTGGCGAACGTCGCCTTGAACCGCCGCGTGAGCGGCGGCGCCCCGATCGGTCGATGTGCTGCATCCGAATGCATCCGCCAGACTAGATCGAGGCGCTTGACTGACGCAAGCGGTGTGGCGCGATCCTATGCCAATCGAGGTCGAACTGAACGAAAGACATGTCGGCGGCGGCTTTGCATCCGTAGTCAGATTCGCTAGAGGTGCTGTCGAGCGCCAAGCGCCGGAACGCCCAGGAGGATCAGTTGGCCCGTTATCTCAAGACCGGCATCACCGAAAGCGCCGCCGCCGCGGCCGACGCCCAAGTCAAGGCTACCGTCGAAGCGATCATCGTCGACGTCGCGATGCGCGGGGACGACGCCGCCCGCGAGTATTCGCTGAAGTTCGACAACTGGGGTCCGGACGACTTCCGCCTAGGTCCGGACGCCATAGCCGCCGCCTATGACGCCTTGTCCAAACAGGACAAGGACGACATCGCCTTCGCCCAGGCCCAGGTGCGCAACTTCGCTCAAATCCAACGCAATTCGATGACGGATGTCGAGGTGGAGACGCTGCCCGGCGTGGTGCTCGGCCACAAGCACATCCCGATCCAGGCCGTCGGCTGCTACGTGCCCGGCGGGAAGTACCCGCTCGTCGCCAGCGCGCACATGAGCGTCGTCACCGCCAAGGTCGGCGGGTGCGAGCGGGTGATCAGCTTCGCGCCGCCGTATCAGGGCAGGCCCAACCCGGCGATCGTGGTGGCGATGGACATGGCCGGCTCCGACGCGATCTATTGCCTGGGCGGCGTCCAGGCCATCGCGGCGATGTCGCTCGGCACCAAGAGCATTGCGGCGGTGGACATGGTCGTCGGCCCCGGCAACGCCTTCGTCGCCGAAGCCAAGCGCCAGCTGTTCGGCCGCATCGGCATCGACCTGCTGGCCGGCCCGACCGAGACCCTGGTCATCGCCGACGAGACGGTGGACGGCGAACTCTGCGCCGCCGACCTGCTGGGTCAAGCCGAGCACGGCCCCAATTCTCCGGCGGTGCTGCTGACCACCTCCGAGAAGCTGGCGCGCGATACCATGAGGGAGATCGAACGCCAGCTCACCATCCTGCCCACCGCCGCCATCGCCTCCAAGGCCTGGGCCGACTACGGCCAAGTGATCGTCGCGCGCGACGACCAGGAGATGCTGCAGATCGCCGACGATATCGCTTCGGAACACGTCCAGGTCATGACGCGGGACCCGGACTGGTTCCTCGACCGGATGCACAACTACGGCGCCCTGTTCCTCGGCCCGCGCACGAACGTGTCGTACGGCGACAAGGTCATCGGCACCAACCACACCCTGCCGACCCGCAAGAACGCGCGGTTCACCGGCGGCCTGTGGGTTGGCAAGTTCATCAAGACCTGTACCTATCAGCGTGTCCTCACCGATGCCGCGAGCGTGATGGTGGGCGAATATTGTTCTAGGCTCTGCGCGATCGAGGGTTTCGCGGGTCACAAGGAGCAGGCGGACATACGTGTCAGACGCTACGGACAAAAAACGGCCGCGTGAGAGCCGGCGAACGGCGGCGCGCGGAGGTCGGGGCGTGACGTCCTACGACGTGGCGGTGAAGGCCGGCGTCTCGCAGTCGGCGGTGTCGCGCTGCTTCAAGCCGGGCGCCAGCGTCGCGCCTTCGACCCGCAAGCGCATCCTGGCCGCCGCCAACGAGCTCGGCTACGCCTCCAACGCCATGGCGCGCGGCCTGATCACCCGGCGCTCGAACTTGGTCGCGGTGATCATCTCCAACCTGACCAACCTCTACTACCCCGAGGTGCTGGCCGAACTCACCCAGAAGCTGTCGCAGCGTGACATGCGGGTGCTGCTTTTCGCGCTGAAGACCGAGGGCGACGTGGAGGGGGTGCTCGACCAGATCTGGCGCTATCAGGTCGACGGCTGCATTTCGGCGGTGCGGCTGTCCGACGATCAGCTTCGGCAGTTCGAAAAGCGCGGCGTCGCTTTGGTGCTGTACAACCGCACCCATCCCACCCTCCCTGTAGCTTCGGTGTGCTGCGAGTTCGCCGGCGGCGAGCAGTTGCTGGTCGACGGCCTCGTCGCCGCCGGCCGCGGCCGCTTCGGCATCATCGGCGGGCCGGAGGACTCCACCGTCGGCGAGGCGAGGTTGCAGGGCGCCTTGGCGCGTATCGCGGCCGCGGGGTTGAAGGAGCCGCCGATCGCGCGGGGTGACTTTTCGTACGCCAGCGGTCGCAAGGCCTTCCATCAGTTGCGGCGGGACGGCGCGGCCAGGCTGGACGCCATCATCTCCACCAACGACGTCATGGCTCTGGGCGCGATGGATGGCGCGCGGGTCGATTGCGGCCTGGAGGTTCCCGAGCAGATCGCCGTGGTCGGTTTCGACGGTGTCGCCCCAGCGACGTGGGCCAGCTACCAGCTCACCACCGTCCGCCAGCCCGTCGGCCGAATGACGCAGGCCGCGGTCGCCATGCTGCTCGAGCGGATCGAGGATCCGACGCTCGGGCCGGAACGGCGTTCTTTTTCGGGCGAATTGCTCCGCGGCGCATCGGCGGTGCTGGCTTCCGCATGACAACTTCGCGCGGGCGCATCGCCACCACTCACGTCGGCTCCCTGCCGCGCAGCCGGGCGGTGACCGACCTCGTCTTCGCCCAGGAACGTGGCGAGACGGTCGATCCGGCGATCTTTTCGTCGGTCATCGGCGGCGCGGTGATGGATGTCGTGGCCGCCCAGGTCGCGGCCGGCGTCGATCTCGTCAGCGACGGCGAGATGTCCAAGATTTCCTACGCGACCTACATCAAGGACCGCATTACCGGCTTCGACGGCGACAGCCCGCGAAGTCCCCCCAGCGACTTGGAGGACTTTCCCAGCTTTCTCGAACGCCAGGCCAAGGGCGGCGGCACGCCAACCTATCGCCGGCCGAAGTGCGTCGGCGCGGTGGGCCCGAAGACGCTCGCGCCGCTGAAGGAAGACATCGGCAATCTCAAGGCCGCTGTCGCGGCCTACCCGCCGACAGTCGGCGCCTTCATGAACGCCGCCTCGCCGGGCGTCATCGCGCTTTTTCAGCCCAACGAATTCTACCCGGACCGCGACACCTATCTGGAGGCCCTCGCCGAGGCGATGCGGCCGGAGTACGAGGCCATTGTCGAGGCGGGACTGATCCTCCAACTCGACAGTCCGGACCTCGGGCTCGGCCGGCACATGATGTACAAGGACCGCTCCGAAGCCGACTACCTCGAGCTGGTCGGTGGCCACGTCGAGGTGTTGAACCACGCCCTCCGCAACGTCCCGGCGGACGAGGTCCGGATGCATGTTTGCTGGGGCAACTATGAGGGGCCACACCACCATGATGTCGAGATGGGCGTCATCCTGCCCATGCTGATGCGCGCCAAGCCCCGGGGCCTGTTGTTCGAAACCTCCAATCCGCGACACCAGCACGACTGGGCGTATTTCGTCGAACGGAAGGCCGACATCCCGGAGGACAAGGTTCTGATCCCCGGCGTGTTGGACTCGACCACCAATTTCATCGAGCACCCCAAGGTGGTGGCGCAGCGCATCCGGACCTTTACCGACATCGTGGGCCGTGACCGGGTGATCGCGGGGACCGACTGCGGTTTCTCCACCTTCGCCGGCTTTGGCGCCGTCGACCCGCAGATCGTCTGGGCCAAGCTGAAGGCGCTATCGGAGGGCGCGGCCATCGCTTCCAAGGCGCTCTGGGCGCGCGCCGCTTGAGCTTCCGCGAAAGCCTGACGCGCGGCGATCTGGTCGTCGGCGCCTTCGTCAAAACGCCCTCGCCGATCGTGTTCGAGGTGCTCGGCCTCACGGAGCTGGATTGTCTCTGCCTCGATGCGGAACACGCGCCGTTCGACCGGCTGGCCATCGACGGCTGCGTCATGGCCGCCCGCGCCGCCGGTAAACCGGTTCTGGTGCGGACGCCGACCTCCGCGCCGGAGCATATCCTGAACGCGCTGGACTGCGGCGCGATCGGCGTGGTCCTGCCGCACGTCCGCTCCGCGCGGGAGGCGAAGGCGGCGGCCCTGGCGGCGCACTATGGCGCGGGCGGACGCGGCTACGCCGGATCGACGCGGGCGGCGGGCTACACCACCAAGCCGATGTCCGCGCACCTCGCCGCCAGCATGTCCGGCACCGCGGTCGTCGCCCAGATCGAGGACGTCGAGGCGGTCGATGCGATCGACGCCATCGCCAATGTTCCGGGAGTCGATGCTTTGTTTGTCGGCCGCGTCGATCTCACCGTCGCCATGGGCGCGAGTTCGCAGGACGATCCGCGTGTCGTCGCCGCCGTTGAGCGGATATGCGCGGCCGGACGCGCTGCTGGCCGGACAGTCGGCATGTTCCTCAGCCGTCCCGCCGATATCGCCCTCTGGCGGGAGAAGGGCGCCAGCCTGTTCCTGCTCGGCTCGGACCACGCCTTCATGCTGAGCGGAGCGGCGGAACTGGTAAAGGCGGCGCGCGGCTGAACGATTGACGAAATCGGTTGAAACGTCGATGACTGCGCATGCAGTAAAGAGGTTGGCGGAATGAACGGGCGGAGATCGGCGGAAGTCCTCGGGACGCCCTTCACGCTCCCGGAGCGCGCGCCGGTGACCCGCATCCGGCAAGCCGACGCGGAGTCAGGCAGAGGACACCGCACCCAACCAATGCGCGGTTTCGACGACGAGTACACGGACATCGTCGACTACATCGTGCGCATCACCGACCGCATCTGGACCGACCGCGCGATCGGCCTGATCTACGAGACCTACGACCATGCCTGCGTCGTCTATTCGATGTACGGCGTGGTGCGTTCGGTCGAAGAGGTGGTCGCCTCCACGACGGTCGGCATAAACGTCGCGTCGGACGAAGAAATCCACCACCTCAACGTCGCCTGGTCGGGCGACGAAAACGAGGGCTTCTACACCGCCCACCTCGGCTTCGGGCGCTCGACCAACGTCGGGCCTAGCCCCTATGGACCTGCGACCGGCAAACAGGTGGGCCTGCGCTTCGCCGCCGATTGCGTCTCGACCGACAACCGCATCCACACCGAATGGTTGGTCCGCGACAACGGCGCCTTCGTCGATCAACTCGGCTTCGACCGGCACGAGGCGGCGCGCGCCGTGGCCGCCGCGCCGATGATGGAGACGCCGATCATCTCGGTTCCCAACCGTCTCATCGGGCAATCCCCGCCACAGCCGCTCGGCTTGCCGACTGACACGCTCGACGGCTGGATCCGCACCCTGTTTCACGAACTATGGAATCTTCGCCGCCTCGATCGGCTCGACGCCTACTATTCACAGGATGTCGCCGTGCACTCCGGCGGCGGCCGCGAGGCGGCGGGCCTGCGCGAGCTGAGTACGCTGCTCGTCGCGATCATGGCCGGCCTGCCGGACGGCACGGCCAGGGTCGACCACATCTGCTGGTCCGAGGAGACCGACGGCGCGATCGTGGCCTTGCGGTGGGTGCTGACCGGCCACACCCGCCCTGGCGGCTTTCTGGGCGAGGTTCCGGCGGGCTTTCCGGTAGCGATGATGGTGATCAGCCACCTGCGCTTCGCCGGCGGCAAGATCGTCGAGGAGTGGACGGTGTTCGACGAGATCGGCGTCCTGGCCCAGGCCTACCGCGCCGTCCTCGCGGGCGCGGAGACGGCGTGATGCGTTGGGACCAGGACCTCGAGGTTCCCTCTCCCGTCGGACAGCCGATCGAGGCGCTCCTGGCCGAGCGCCCTCGGCGGCAAGCGCTGGACGGATTCGAGCCGGTCTATAGCGACATCGTCGACTACATCCTGCGCTGCACCCATCGCATTTGGGAGCAGAAGAACATCGGCCTGTGCCGCACCCACTATGCCGACACTTGTGTCATGCACACCTTGAACGGCCCGTCTTCGGGTCTCGAAAGCGTCGTCCAGGGCACAACGGGAACCCTCGCCTGCTACACCGATCGGGCCGTGGTCGGCGAGGACGTGATCTGGAGCGAGGATGCGCCAGGGATTTTCCTGTCCTCCCACCGCATCACCAGCGACGGAACCCAACTCGGCGACGAGGCCGTCTTCGGCGCGGCCGGCGTCGGCTATAGCAGCGTCACCACCATCGCCGACTGCCTTTGCCGCGAGAACCTGATCGTCGAGGAGTGGCTGGTGCGGGACAACATCCGCGCCGTCTGGCAGAACGGGCTCGATCCGTGGACCGTCGCCCGCGCTCAGGCCGACCTCGACCAGGCGGGGAACCAGGATCGGCACGCCTGGCGTCGGGAGGATATCGCTCAAACCCGAGACGGCGCCGACATGCCCCCTGAGGATCACCCGGCGGCGATCCCCGCGCGCGCCCTGCGGCTCGCCCTTGTCGAAGACCTCCATGGCGACGCCGCCGCGATGCTGTCGATCGCCGCCGAGACCCGGTGGCCGTCGGGCCGCCACGGTTGGGGCCGGGGGTTCTGGATTGGATGCTGGCTGCAGCTCCGCGCGGCCCTGCATGCCGCGGCCTTCCGTCTCGACCATTGGGCGGCAAGGCCCCTACCGGATGGCGATATCGCCGTGGCGCTGCGCTGGCGTCTCACCGGCATGCATCGGGGTCATGGCGTCTGGGGTCCGCCCACGGGACGCGCGGTGCTCATCCTGGCCGTATCCCACTATCGTCTGCGCGGCGGCCGCATCATCGAGGACATCACGGTATTCGACGAACTCGCCGTTCTGCGTCAAATCGCGGGGGGATTGGGCGCATGACTCCGGCCTTCGCCGCCCTACGCGACATCGCCGTCGGACGCACCCCGGCCGACAACGCGCTGCTGCAGAACTGCCGGCTGGAGGGTTTCGGGACTCGGGCGTTCGGTCGAGAGCCGATCCTCGACCTCTTCCGCCGCGCGCCGATCGACCTGTCGGACACAAAGGAAGCGCTCGAGTCGCCTTGCGCGATCTTGGCGATGCAAGGCGACAGAGCGATCTACGCCGACGTGTGCGATGGGCGGGTCGCGCGGCTTTGGGTGCTCGGCCCCGAGGCTCTCGATGCACCCGAGTCGGCCGTTTCCGTGCCCCACGATCTCGACCTTTCGCAATTCGAAGCCGACGTCATGTTCGATTACATCGATCATCCGGACCTCGATCGGTCCGACGCCGCGAGGCTGACGGAGCTGGCCCATCCAAATCGGATGTCCGGGGCCGGGCTGCCGGAGTTTTCCCGTCGCTCGTTCGTCGTTCGCGCTTTTTCCGCGACGGGCCAAACGGCGGCGCTCATCGTTTGCGCCGGCGCTCACGACGCCGTCCGGCGCAAGCCGATCAGCGTCAACATCGCCCTCACGGCTGGCGCTTCGAACTCCGATGACGAGGGCGGCGTCCGGCTCATCATCGACCATGCCGGCCTATCGCGATGCGTGGAGCGCAATTGGACGCCCAGGCTTTGACGCCATCGCTCGATCCGCCGGAGAACGCCGGATGAACTCTTCCCCGATCGATCGCCGGTGGGTGCTCGCGAGCGGGGTGGCCCTCGCCGCCGCGTCGGGCCCGGCGGCGGCGCAGGTCGCAGCGAGCCCCTCCGCGCCGGCGATCAACCGCAACCTTCCGGACGTGGTGGTCGTGGGCGCCGGAGCGTTCGGCGGCTGGACGGCGCTCGAGCTGCGCGAACGCGGCGCCAAGGTCACCCTGGTCGACGCCTATGGTCCGGGCAATCCGCGCGCTTCGTCGGGTGGCGAAAGCCGCAACATCCAGTTCGCCTACGGCGACAGAGAAATCTACGTGCGCTGGGCGGTGCAGGCCTGGCGGCTGTGGCACGAGCGGCAGGAGGAGTTCGGCCGCCGCCTGGTCTACGACAGCGGCAGCCTGAGGGCCCGCTCGCGCGCCACGCTCGACGTTGACGCCGCCGTGTTCAAGAGGCTGGGGCTCCCCTACGAAATGCTGTCGCCGCGTGAGGCGACCTACCGCTGGCCGCAACTGCGCTACGACGATGTCGATGTGATCTTCTACGAGAAGAATTCGGGGATCATGAAGGCGCGGGATTCGCTGATCGCGGTCTCCGAGGTCTTCATGCGCAAGGGCGGCGAGGTGAAGCTGGGATACGCCGCGCCCGGGGCGGCTTCCAATGGGCGGCTGGACAGCGTCTTGGTCGACAAGGAACGGCTTTCGGCCGGGAAATTCGTGTTCGCCTGCGGGCCGTGGCTCCCCCGGGTATTTCCGGCCTTGCTCGGCGACCGGATCAGGGTTCCCCGCCGCGAGCTTTTCTTCATCGGCCCGGCGCGCGACGACGAGCGCTATCGCTGGGAGCATTGTCCGACGCTGTCGGACGCCACACTATATACCTCTTCGGATATCGGCGGCGGGGTGAAGATCGCGCCCACCCTCCGGGACGTGCCGATGGACCCCGACGACGGCGACCGCGAGCCCACGCCGTTCCTCAAGCATCAGGTCGACGGCTACCTCGCGCGCCGACTGCCGGGGCTGGTGGGCCGACCGGTGCTGAGCACCCACGTCTGCCAGCTCGAGCGGACGGACAACGACGACTACATCATCGACAGCCATCCCGACTTTTCCAACGCGCTGATCGGCGGTGGCGGGTCCGGGCACGCCTTTAAAATGGGTCCGGTGCTGGGACGGCATCTCGCGGACCTCACCCTTGGCGGCGTTCAGGCTCCCGAGCTGCAAGCGGTGTTCGGCTTGGCCGCCCACAAGGCCGTGCCCCCAGGCGAAGGTTGGTAACCACGGCCGTCAGGTTTCGAATACCGGCGCCGCGGGGGTGTCGCCGCGCCGGGTGACGAGGGCGACGGCGCCGGCGGCTTGAGACGAGAAGCGCCGCACCGACCCGACCGGCACACTAAGCGTATCGCCGGCGCCGAGGGTCACGGCCTCATGGTCGACCGCGACGGTCAGCTCGCCGGCATGGACGAACACGACCTCTGGCTCCGCTCGGCGGTGAGGCCGGGACGTCGCGCCCGGCCGCAGGGTCAGGGACCGCGTAACGAAGCCGTGCTTCCAGCCGAGCTTGGCCGCTGGCGCGTCCTCCGCCGGATTGGTCGGTCCGATCATGACCGCTTCCACTAGTCCCGGCGCGGATAGAGGGGAGGCAAACGCCCGCGCCTCCTCCAGGCTGACGATGACGTCTCGAACGGCCGCGTCGTCGAGATGCGCGACGGTCCGCCGCAGGCTGTCGCGGGACGGCGGCGTGACCGGCCGCTCCCCGGCGGTGGGCGCCTGGCCGGCCGCGGTGTCGACCAGCCGGCCGTTTTCCATCAGCACCAGGCCGTGCGCCCGAGCCTTATCAAGCACGTCCGGCGCCCAGGTCACCCGGCCCGGGTCGTCGCCGCCCAGCATGAAGTAGAGAAATCCCAGATCGTCTCCGATATTCTCGAAACCCCGGAACACGTGGATCGGCACGGAAATCAGCGAGCCCGCCGGCAACAGGCCGCGTCCCTCATCGCCGAATTCGCCGGTGGTCACTTCCCAAAATCCGGTGTGGGCGAAGAATGACTCGGCGGTCTCGTGATAGTGCTGCGAGTTCACGCAGCGCGGCGGCTGGCGGGCGCCGCCGATGTTGAAGCCGTGCGGCTCGGCGATGTGAACGTGCTGGTCCGGATTTTCCGAAACGCCCGAACCGATGACGGTGAAGTTTTCCTTCCGGTCCGATCCGGGCGTCCGGGCGTCGATGAAGGCGGTCGTGCATGGCCGAAGGTCGGCGTAGCGGACGAGCCGCTCGGCTAAGCGCGAGCGCCGTTCCGCCGATCCACCGGCTGAAGACCTCACAACTTCCATCGGCGCAAACTTTCCCACGACATCGTTTACCTTACAGGCGAGGCGCGGACGGCCTGCGGAAGACCCGTGCCTCGCTTTCCGCCTCGCCCCTAGTAGCGATACGAGAGCTTCACGCCGTACGTGCGCGGCGCCTCATAGTTCCCGTCATAGGTATAGTTGCTGAGCGTCACGCGGTTGACGACGGCGACGTTCTCGAGATTCTCCACGAAACCTTCCACGGTGAGGTGTCCACCTGGGGGCGCGTAGGTCAGCCGCAATTCCGTTTTGGTGAATGAACTCTGGTTGTAATTCGGTGTGATCGCCGAGAGCAGGTAGCCGCCGTTGAAGTAGGTCTGCACCTCGGCCGTCAGGTCGCCGAGACGCTGAAGGTTGAAGGTGTAGGCCGCGCCGCCCTGGACGGTCCAGTCGGGTTGATCCTGCACCTGAACCTTGGTGTTGTAGGTCAGGGTGTTGTAGGTCGACGTCCCGGGCACCTGAACGAAGAGGTTGGGGTTGCTCACGGGATTGGGCAGGATGCCGCCGTTGAGGCCTACGCCAACCAGGGGGCAGGACGCGGATGTGCCGATGCTGCAAAGGTTGTTGCTCGACGTTCCGCTGATCACCACCGGGTTGTCGCGGGCGTGCATGTAGTTGACCGCGAAATTGATCGTGAGGGCCGGAATCGGCTTGGCGAGAACCTCGAAGTCGATGCCCGGGGTGTTGTTGGACTGCCCGTTCTGCGAATAGGTGCTCACGCTGCCCGGAAGTAGCGGATTTGGATAGCTCACCGAGATCTGCAGGTTGGTATAGTAATTATAATAGGCCGCGACGTTAACTTGTAGGCGATGGTCGAAGAACTGGTTCTTCGACCCGATCTCGTAAGCCTCGACATTTTCGGTTTGCACCGGATTTAGAGTTGTCTGGCCGGGCCGCGGCGAATAGCTGAAGCCGCCGGCGTGCTTGCCGGTGTTGAAGCTGGCGTAGACCAGATGATCGGAGTCGATCTTGTAGTCGACCGCCGCGCGATAGGTGAAGAAGTGGAACGCCGCCACGCCGCAGCGCGTAAGCAAGGCGTTGGCGGCGTTGGTCGCGGTCGAGGACGGGTCGGCCGCGGTGTAGCCATTGCAGGCGTGATTGAAATCCAGCGTCGGCGCCACGCCGAAGCCCGGCGAGAAAGCGAAGGTTCCGCCTGTAGCGCCCTGCTGTAGCGCCGAGGCAAACGATTTGTGATCGTCCGTGTAGCGAATGCCACCGGTGAACGTCAGCTTTTTGTCGAACGTGTAGGACACTTGCCCGTAGGCAGCCTTGGATTCGGTATCCAAAAAGGTGAGAGGATTGACGCTGTCACTACGATTCGCCGTCACAAGGGAGTTATTGATATTATTCGCCAGCGGCGCGGCGTAGTTGACCAAAGAGGAATAACTATAGTTATTGAAGTAAATAGGATAGCCGCCGGTCGCTATGGCCCCAAGCGTCGTATAGTTCCGGTTCTCCTCACCAATATAGGCGTCCGGGACGGTATCATGAAGGTAGTATAGACCAAAGGTGTACTGGAAAGGACTGTTCTTGTCGATCGACTGGACCTGGAATTCCTGACTGACGGCCTCGTCCTTGGTCAGAAAGTAGCCGATGCCCTTCGGCGCCGAGGTGCCGTCGGCGTCGCGCGTGCGCAATGCGTTGAAATTGGTGTAGCCGGTGATCGACCGCAGGCGGATGAAGCTGTTGAGGTCGTAATTAATCGTTCCGGAAAACTGGTACGACTTGATCTTCTGGATGCTCGCGTAGTCGGTACGCAGCGTGTATGGCCCGGGGATCGCGATGCCGACGTCCGCGCCGTTGATGTCCGTGATCCCGTCTCGATAGAACACCGAGTAGGGGATCAGAGAGTTGGCCTGATTGTCGTAACCCACATAGCCGCCTGGCAGGGTGACCGCAGAGGCGTTGGGCAGGTTCAGCGTCCCGCCGGGCGCGACCTGGTAGTTTGGGTTGTAGAGCGCGCCGATCGCCTTGGAGCCGAACGCGCCGTTGCCGTGGTCGTCCTCGTTCCAGTAGCTGCCGTGGACCGTGACCTCGAGCTTGTTGAAGTTCTGGGGAACCCACCGCAGGCTGCCGCGCAGGTAGTATTGGTTCTTGTCGTCGGCGGTGGCCGCCGGATTGTAGATGTTGTTGATAAAGCCGTCGCGGTTCTCGTAATTGCCGGCGAAACGCGCGGCGAGACCTGGCGCGAGCGGCACGTTGATGAAGCCTTCGATCAGTTTACGGTCGTAGTTGCCGTAAATGCCGTCGATCCCGGCGTCGAACGAGTCGGTCGGCGGCGCGGTGGTGATGGCGATGTTGCCGCCGAAACTGTTGCGGCCAAACAGCGTGCCCTGGGGTCCTTTCTGAACTTCGACTCGCTGCAGGTCGACGAAGGGAATGCTGAGCTGCGACGTACGAGACTGATAGATCTCGTCGATGTAGAAGCCGATCCGCGGATCGTTGTTGCCCTGAATGGCCGAGGTGAAGGTGCCGCGAAGCGCCGGGCGCGGATCGGATCCCGAGCGGCCGATGCGCAGTCCGGGGGCGATCTGCTCCAACCTGTCGACCTGGGTCACGTCCGCGGTCTTCAACTGCTCCGACCCGATGGCGACCACCGACAGGGGAACCGACTGGAGCTTCTCCGCGCGCCGCTGGGCGGTGACGACAACTTCGCCCACCGACGACGCCCCGTCCGACGCAGCGGATGAACTCGCATCAGCGGCGCGAACGACGCCCGAGAGTGTCAGGCCGGCGAGTGTAACCGACGTCAGGAGCATCGCGTGAAAACGCCACTCGGTGTTGGAAGCAGCCATTTCAGCGATCCCCATGTTACACGTTCGTCGCAATGAGGACACCTTTGCAGCTCGATGCAAGTGGGATTTGCAAACGCATGCATTCGACAGGCGCGGCGTATTGTCGCGGTGGCGAGCCTATCAGCCTGGAGAGTGCGAGGTGGCTTTCTCGTCTGCCGCACGATTCACGAGGGTCTTTTTCGGGCTTCAAGCCGGCGCGCCGATTAGCGCCTCTGGGTCCCAGCCCCGGTAGGACCTCGCCTCGCCGAGGGTCTCCGGCAGGGTCAGCCACACCAGGGCGCCGGCGATGAAGGCGGCGGGAGCGAAGGTCATCGCCACGGTCAGGCCATAGCGGGCGGCGACCCAGGCGGTGAAAAAAGGGGCGACCAGCGAGATCACGTGGCCGCCATGGATCAGCGCCGCGCCGTACGGCCTCAAGCGCACCGGAAAGATCTCGGTGAACCACACCCCCCAGGGATAGGTGCAGGCGAGGCAGAAGCCGTAGCAAAAGCCTAGCCCCTGCAGGATGGCCGTGTTCTTCGGCGAGATCAGGAACAGCCCGATGAACAGGGCGACGCCGACGAAACCCAGGGCGTTGCGCTTACGGCCGAAGCGATCCGCCATGAACGCCCAGAAGAAGCCGCCGATCAGCGAGCCCGCGCCGATAAAGATTACGATCGCTCCCATCTCGGAGGCCGCGAAATGCCGGACCTGCTTGAGGTAGACGGTAACGAAGCTCGAGAACAACTGATAGCCGGTGTAGTTCAGGCCGGCCATTAGGGTGCAGCTCAAGGTGAAGCGAACCCACCGCGGCGACAGCATTTCCGCCCAACCGCCGGATCTGACGGGCGCGGCGCTGACCGTGCCATAGGGAATGAAGCCGCTGTCCCGCGGGGTTATCAGCAGCATGATCGGAGCTAGCGCCAGGGGAACGGCGCCAAGCCACACGATCAAGATCCAGTGCGCGTCGCCGAACGCCGCGCCGAGGCCGCCCAGCAGAATTTCCGACAGCGAGAACATGCTGGAGTTCACCGCGGCCAGTTTCGCCCGGTGCTGGGGCGGAAAGAGCGCCACCGTCAGGTTGATGGCGACGACATAATACGCACCGAGAAACAGCGAGATCGCCGCCCGCGCGCCCAACCACTGGTTCAGGGTGTGCGCCAGGGCGGTGAACGCCGCGAGCAGGCCGATGGCGAAGGAGACCCCGGCCAGCATGTTGCGCCGCCCGATCCGCGCCAGTACCGGCGCGGCGGTCAATGACCCGATGGTGACGAAGATATTCGAGGCCACCGAGAGGCCGGCGGTCTGCTTCAAGGTGAAGCCGTAGGTCGACAGCATATAGGGCCGGACGTAGTCGACCAGAATGAAGTTATAGCAATAGAACAGATAGCCCACGAGCATGACGACGTAGACCGCCACCCGCCAGCGCAGGGAGAGGTCCCGCGCCCGCCGAACGGTGGCCGCCGCCGTGTCGAGCGTCGCGGCGGCCACCCTGTCAGACCTCGACGATGTTCGGCGAGCGATAGGCCTGGGCCAGCACGGCGACTTCGTCGAACAGTGTCCATTCCTCGACGATCCGACCGCCGGCGCCGAAACGAAAATGGCTCATTCCCATCATCGACACAGGCCGACCCGCGGGTGCGGCGCCGAGCAGGCCGCCAGGCCGGGTGGTCCCCTCCATCGTCCAGCGCGCGGCGACGATCACGCCGTCGGTCTCCTCGGACCAGCAGACGTGCTCCACCCGCATCGAGGCGTCGGGGATCGCGGCGAGCATGGCGATGATCAAGGCGCGGATATTTCGCGCGCCCACGGCGATCCGCCCGCCGCCGCTGTGGGCCACGGCGTCGGGAGCATAGAGTTCATCGAGCCGGTCGAGCCGGCGGCGGTTCCACAGGTCGTGGACCATGTGGCGGATAAAGCCTTCCGCGGTGTCCTTGGCGATGTCCAACGGCTCGGGCGGCGATTGACCATACATCCGTGGAGTCGGTGTAACGACGGGAACCTCGGCCATCGCCCGCTCCGACAGGGCGCGCGCGACATCGTGACGGTTAAACCCGAGTTGCCGAACCATCGCGCCGTTGTCGCGCACCAGCCATTCGGTGTGGATCTTATCATTGAGGCTGACGCAGTCGGCCACCGTGCGGATCATCACGGGTTTGCCCGTCGCCAAACCATAGAGCGTCGGTCCCACATTGGTCATCCGCGAGAAGCCGAGATGAGAGGTGTAGAATCCCTCCTGATCGTCGCCGGACCAGGCTACGTTCAGAAAGTGACTCTCGCGGTCGGGAAAGGCGTTGATCATGGCCGCCGTGGAGACGACCACCTCTTCCACTGTTCGGGTCACGCCAAGCGGCGTGTAGACCGTGCAGGCGTGATCGTACCAGTCGTAGATGCGGCCGAGTCCGCGATCGGCCCAGATCCAGTGGGTGATGCGATAGATGTAGTCGACTATGTCGACGAATCCCTGGCCGAAACCCTCGAGCGGCTGTGTCCGCTCACCCCTGGGATGAAGCATATCCGGGACGTTGCGCTGGCGTACTCGGCTGACAACGGGCCTCTCGGGAAGAGAGAACGGCAAATCTTCCTTAAACGGGTTCAACTGCCACCTGAGAGCGAGTTGCGGGATGTGTTGCATACCCGCGGCTAAGGTGGCATTGCAAGCGCAGTCATCAGGAACAGAGGGGATATAGTCGCGCGGTTTACTTCTGGATCGGCTACGCAACCTGTGGGGAAAACGTCATGGCGGATTTTCAGGCGGAAAAGCGGCTAGTGCGGAGCCTTCATGCGGATCTGGCCAAGGCGACGCCGGAGACCGCCGCCGCGATACTGGCGTCTCATGTGACCCCCGACTGGCTGTGGCGCGGGATGCACCCGTTTCACGAGCAGCGGGGTCCCGAAGCGGTAGCCGCCGCCTTTTGGGCGCCATTGATGACCGCGCTGCGGCCGTTGCAACGCCGTCCCGACATCTTCATCGCCGGACTCAACGAGATCGACGGGTTCCAGAGCACGTGGGTTGTGCAGATGGGGCACCTCATGGGTCTGTTCGACGCGCCGTTCCTCGATATCCGGCCCATGGGGAGGATCGCCATGCTGCGCTTCGTCGAGTTCAACCGCGTCACACAGGGCCGCATCGCCGAGACCGCGATGTTCTTCGACTTGCCCCACCTAATGATCCAGGCCGGCCAGAACCCGTTTCCGCCGCAAACCGGCGCGCACCTAGTCCAGCCGGGGCCAATGACCCACGAGGGCCTGAACTGGGAGGCGCGCGATCCCGTCGAGGGCGTCGCCACCCTCGCCGCGATCAACGCCATGCTGAACAACCCCGGCGACAAGTTCAACGATCCGGACGAGGCCAACCGCCTGGCGCGCGTGTGGCATGACGACATGATTTGGTGGGGACCGGCCGGGATCGGCGCGACCTACACCATCCAGCGCTACATCGAGCAGCATTGCATGCCGTTCGACGCCGCGCTGTCCGAGGGCTACCGCTTCAACGGCCACGTCGCCAAATTGGCCGAGGGCAGTTTCGGCGGCTTCTTCGGCTGGGCCAATCTGACGCTTAAGAACGCCGGCGGCTATCTCGGCATGACCGCGGGGCCGGGCTCGGCGGATATGCGGGTGGTCGACATGTACCGCGCTAAGGACGGCAAGCTGGCGGAGAACTGGATCTTCATCGATATCCTGCACTACCTCGCCATGCAGGGCCTGGACGTGCTCGGGCGGATGGCCTCGCTCGCGCCGCCCTGAAGGCCGATCAGGCGGTCGCCGGCCGGCCCAGTGTCTCCGGCAGGCGCGCCCATAGAGCGGCGCCGGCCAAATAGATCAGTGGCGCCAAACTCATCGCCCCGACGAGCCCGATGCTCTCGCTGGCGAAGGCGGCGAACAGCGGCGCGCCGATCGAGAGGATGTGTCCCGCCTGGAACAGGGCCACGCCATAGGGCCGCAGGTGCTGCGGAAACATTTCCGCGAACCACACGCCCCAGGCGGTGGTGCAGGACAAACCGAAGCCGAAAACGAAGCTGGGAACGACAAGGGCGGACGAGCTTAGACCGGCATAGAGGAACACCAGGATAGCGGCGCCGCAGAGCAGATAACCAGTCAGCGGCGCGCGGCGGCCAAAGCGATCCGCGACCGCGGCCCAGGCGAAGGTCCCGATCAAAGAGCCGGCGCTGATCACCGCGATGACCAGGCCCATTTCCGTGGCGGACGCCAACCGAACCTGTTTCATGTACAGCGTCACGAAGCTGAAGAAGAGCTGGTAGGCGTTAAAGTCGATGCCCGACAGCAGCACGCAGCCGATGGTCATCCACCGCCAGCGCCGCTCCAGCATCTCGCTCCAGCTTCCCGCCGCGTGTTCCGGACCGGTGTCGTCGAAGGCGTGATAGCTGTCGTCGGGCGGAATGACTGCGTAGATCAGGACCGCGAGGGGCAGGGGCAGGGCGCCGATCCAGAGCAGGACGTGCCAATGGGCGTCGCCCAGCCCGGCGCCGATCGCCGCCACCAGAATGTTCGACAGGGGATACATCGCGGAGTTCAGCGCGATGAGTTTGCCGCGCGCCTCCGGCGGGAACAGCGCGACGACCAGTCCCGTGGACACGACGTAGTATCCGCCGAGCGCGGCGGCGAGCAGCATGCGCGCCGCGGCCCAGGTTACGAACACCCCCGACATTGCCTGCACCGCCGCCGTCGCTCCGATCGCCGCCGCGATCGCCGCCGCCGCCCGCCGCCGTCCCGCGCGGGCGATGATCGCCGCCCAGCACAGCGCGCCGGCCGTGATGCCGACGGTGCCGGCGCTGGAGATGATCGCGGTCTGCCGGACCGAGAAGTGCAGTTGCGACACCAGGTACGGCCGCACATAGTCGATGACAACGAAGTTGTAGCAATAGAGGATGTAGCCGATCAGCACGACGCCGAAGGTCAGCACCCTGCGCGAGATCGGGATTTCACCCGCGTGGCGCGCGGACCGACTAATGCGTCACCCGGATGCTAGCCATCGCTTTCGTCGCGACCGGATCGGATCGGCCTCTAAAACGCCTGTCCCAGCCTGATGCCGACGGTCACCGGCTGGACGTAGACGGCGTAGATCTCCGCCCCGCAGACGTGGACGTTGCATTCCGCGGCACGCGAAAGCTGCCCACGTTCGTTGGTGAGGTTGCGCGCGAAGAGTTCCAGACTGGTCGCCCCCTTGGTGACGCCCAGCGCGGCGTCGAGGGTGAAATAGGCGGGCAGGACTCCGGTCGCCTTGTTATCCGCCGGTATGATCACTGGATTGCGCTCGCCGATATAGACGCCGGCGAGTTGTACGTGGCTGTCCAAACCCATGAATTCGAAGTTGTAGCGGCCGATGAGATTGCCCTTGAACTTCGGCGTCAGCGGAAGCCGCGTTCCAATGTCCGCGGAAGGCTTGGTTGGAGAACTGGTGAACAGCGGCGCGGTCAGCTTGGCGTCGACATAGGTGGCCGATCCGGACAGGTTGAAGTGGGACGACAGCTGGAAACTTGCGTCGCCCTCCACCCCGCGCGACCGTGCGCCGCCGGCGTTGGCGATCAGGGCCACGCCGCTGCCGCCGACAGCCTGGTACGTCACCTGCACATTGTTCCAGTCCTCCTGGAAGATCGTCAGATTGGCTGTCAGGCGGCGGTCGAAGAAGCTGTTCTTCGTGCCCAGTTCGTAATTGTAGAGGTGGTCTGGGCCGAACGGCGCGCCCGATCCGGCCCGATTGATCCCGCCCGGTCGAAAGCCGGTCGAATAGGTGAAATACGCCAAGTGATCCGGGTTGAACTTATAGGTTGCGTTGGCTCTGTAGGTGAAGCCGTCGCCGGTCGAAGTCTTGGGAGAGATCGACCCGTTCGGGTTCAGCACGCCCAGGTTCGTGCATGGCGTTCCCGGCACCACGGCGGCCCCCAGGCCATAGGGCCCGACCTTGGGGCCTAGACACTGACGCACGCCGGTGCCGAAGAAGGTGGTGTTGACGCCATAGAAGCCGACCAGGGAGTTGTCGAACCGGTAGTACCGAAGCCCGCCGGTCAGGGTCAGATGGTCCGTTACGTTGAAGTCGGCCTGGCCGAACCCGGCATAGTCGCGATCGATCCGCACCTCCTTCGTCAGCCACACCTGGCCAGGACGTCCAGGCACCGAAAGGATGTCGGCGAATCCGGGAGTCAGATAGTCGTTCTCATCCTTCTGGTACTGCCGTTGATAGAACGCGCCGGCGACGAACCGCAGGCGACCGATTTGCGGCGACGCGATCCGGAATTCCTGGCTCACCTTGTGGTAATCGTCTTGGCTGACGTTGACCTGAGCCGGATTGATCAGCTCGCCCGCATTGTTCTTGATGTACGCGCCCGACCCATCCACGAGATCATAGAAATAGCCATAGTCCGAGTAATCGCTCTGGCTGTGCCCGTTTCGATTGAAGTAGTCACCGGCATAGGTGATGTCGAAGTTAGCGATTTTTCCGGTGATCGTCAGGCCGGCCTGATAAAAGGTGTCGTCGCCGCCTTCGGGAAAGTAGTGTCCGACCTGCAGGTCGCCCAGGGTCGTGTCGGCCCTGAACGCGCCGTGAAAGGTCTCGCGCTGTGCGAGGATCGACGGCGTCACGGTCCAATTGTCGTTCAGGTCGATACCGAGTTGGGCGCGGGCGCCGTAGGTATCGGTGGTGTTGGCGTTGTTCTCCAGCAGTCCCGCGTTGCTTTCGACGATCTTGGAGGTCGGGAAGGTCCGGGTGTGCAGGACGTTGGAAATGAAGCCGCCGGTGTGATCGTACCAGCCGACGACACGCAGCGCGGCGACGTCGCGGATCACGGGCAAGTTGACATAGCCCTCCACGACGCCGCCCGGTTCGCCATCGACGATCTGGTTGAACTCCAGGTTGTAGCTCCCGCTCAGCTTATGCGGATCGGGCTTGTTGGTGATGATCCGCACCGTGCCGGCCTCGCTGGACGCGCCGTAGAGGGTTCCCTGCGGACCGGCCAGGGCTTCGATCCGCGCGATGTCATAGATGTGGATGTCCGGCGCGCCGGTTATGGTCGTGATCGGCTGTTCGTCGAGATAGGTTCCCACCGTGGGCAGCGTGCCCGAGACCAGGAGCCCGCCGTCGGTGGCGATGCCGCGGAAGGCGACCGAAGCATCTCCCGGGTTTCCCGTGCTGCCAGTGGTTGTGCTGATGCTTGGAAGATATTTGGTATAATCGTCGAAGCTCTTGATCCGCAGCTGCTCGAGCTTCTTTGTCGGCAGCGCTTGGATGCTGATCGGCACCGACTGCAGATTCTCCGCCCGCTTCTGCGCCGTGACGATGATCTCGGCGACCGAGGTTCCCTGGCCGCCGCCGGCGGCCGGCGCGCTGTTGGCCCCCGCGGCGACCGCGGGGGACGCGCTCGAACTCGCCTGCGCCAGCAGCACGCTCGGGATGGACAACGCGGTCGAGACGAGCAGGCAAAGGCGCGTCGCGCGGACTTTCTTTTTTGATAAGGTCGTCACGACGATCACCCCTCCACGTCCTGCATTCGCAGTCACACAGGTAGGCAGGCTGCTCTTTGCCGTCGCGCCTGTCCACCCCAAACCGGCCGAATACGGCATATTTTCGCGAGCGCCGAATTGCCGGGCTTTGCGGCATGCCAGCCCGTCGCTTGACACGGCCGCCCCGCCACGGATGCTGCATCGATGCGGAGCGCGGGCCAAACGGACATCGCCGATAGGCTGCGGCGCGCGGCGAACGATCCGGCGCTGGTGGCGGCCGCTCTGGCGCTGCAAAACGACAACCTCGCCGTCGCCGAACGCCTGCTGAAGCGGCGCCTGTTCGACGAGCCGACCGATGTCGCCGCCATCCGGATGCTGGCCGAGGTCGCGGGACGTATCGGGCGTTACCGCGAAGCGGAGACGCTGCTGCGCCGCGCCCTTGATCTCGCTCCCGACTTCGATGCCGCGCGCGCCAACTACGCCACCGTGCTCCACCGCCAGAGCAAGTTCGAGGCGGCGCTGGTCGAAGCCGACCGGCTGCTCGCCGACAAGCCGGACGACCCGGCGCATCTCGCGACCAAGGCGGCGATCCTGGTCCGGACCGGCGGCTATGACGAAGCCATCGCCGCCTACGAGTCCATCCTCGGTCGGTTCCCCGATCAGCCGCGCCTTTGGGTCAGCTATGGTCACGTGCTGAAGACTATCGGGCGACAGTCGGAGGCGGTCGACGCCTATCGTCGCGCCATTGCCGGCGACGGAACTCTGGGCGACGCCTGGTGGAGCCTGGCCAATCTGAAGACCGTTCGGCTGACCGGCGAAGATGTCGCCGCCATGCGGCGCGCGCTGGTCGCGGCGGCGCGCGACGAGGACCGCTACCATCTGCATTTCGCGCTGGGAAAGGCGCTGGAGGATCTGGGCGACTACGAGCCATCGTTTGAACATTACGCCGACGGCAATCGCCTTCGGAGGCGGGAACTGCCTTACGTCGCGGACGAAGTCACTGCCCATGTCGCGCGCACCAAGGCGCTGATGACCCGGGATGTTTTCGAGACTCGGGCTGGCCGGGGCGACCCATCTCGTGACCCGATCTTCGTCGTGGGGCTGCCGCGCGCGGGCTCGACCCTGATCGAGCAAATCCTCGCCAGCCACAGCGAGGTCGAGGGCACCATGGAACTGCCCGACGTCACCTCGATCGTGAACGACCTGTCCGGCCGAAAGGACCGGCGGGCGGACGACGATCAGGCGTCGACCGGCTACCTGCCGTCGCTTCTGGCGCTGGACGCCGCTGGCTTCGCGGCGCTCGGACGGCGCTATCTCGAAGGAACGCGCATTCAAAGGAAGACCGGCAGGCCATTCTTCATCGACAAGATGCCGAACAACTTCGCGCACATCGGCCTGATCAAGATGATCCTGCCGAACGCCAGGATCATCGACGCGCGCCGCCATCCCATGGCCGCCGGCTTCGCGGCGTTCAAGCAGCATTTCTCCAGAGGTCAGGGCTTCACCTACGACCTCACCGAAGTGGGGCGTTACTATATGGATTATGTTGAGATCATGGACCATTACGACCATGTTCTCCCGAGCGCCGTGCATCGCGTTCATTACGAGGCAATGATCGCCGACACCGAGGGCGAGGTGAGTCGGCTGTTGGACTACTGCGGATTGAGCTTCGAGCCGGCTTGCCTGCGGTTCCACGAAAATACTAGGGCGGTGCGAACCGCGAGTTCCGAACAGGTGCGACGGCCGATCTTCGCCGACGGCGTCGACCGGTGGCGGCGGTTCGATCCCTGGCTAGGCGCCCTGCGCGAGATCGTCGCCCCGCAAGTCGCCGTCTACCCTGAGTTCACAGCTAAGAGTTGGGAACGTCGGCGTCCAATTCGACGCTGATCCAGTTCGGGCGTCGAGGCGGGAACGGTGGCCGACGCCGGCGTAGGTCTCTTCAAGACCTCGACGAGGCGCGGGTCGCGCTTCAGGATCACATGCTCGACCTCGCCCAATCCGACGATGGCGAACATCTTTCCCATCACCGTGTACATCACGGCGGGTGGCGGCCGCCCACCCGGCGCGGGTACGGCGTCGGCCTTGGCGCTCGGTTTCCCGGCCAATCCCGCCATCAGCGCCTCTCGGCGAGGTCTCGTTCCGGTCGCAGCCACGGGAGATCTCCCGGCTATTCCTGTCGCATCGCCGCCTCGCCGAACACGCGGGTGAAGATGAAGTCGACCTGGCGGAAGCTGTCGGCCGGGTCCAAAGCCTCGTCGAGATCGGCGTCCGTGAGGTGGGAACCCACGACAGGGTCGGCCTGAAGCAGCTCTGCAAAGCTGCGCTCGCCGCGCCAAACTTTCATCGCCGCGCCCTGCACGGCCGAGTAGGCGGCTTCGCGCGCCATGCCCTTCTGGGTCAGGGCCAGGAGAACCCTCTGCGACTGCACCAGGCCTCTGAGGTGATCAAGGTTGCGCCTCATGTTTTCAGGGTAGACGACCAGGCGCTCGATCAGACTCGCGAGCCTTCTCAGGGCGAAATCGAGGTGCGCGGTGGTGTCCGGCGCGATCGACCGCTCCACCGACGAGTGGCTGATGTCCCTCTCGTGCCACAGGGCGACGTTCTCCAACGCCGGAACCACCGCCATGCGGACCAGCCGGGCGAGGCCGGTGAGGTTCTCGCTGAGGATCGGGTTGCGCTTGTGCGGCATCGCCGAGCTGCCCTTCTGTCCGGCGTCGAACGGTTCCTCGGCCTCGAGCACTTCGGTGCGCTGCAGGTGCCGGATCTCCACCGCCAGCCGTTCGATCGACGAGGCCACCACGGCAAGGGCGGCGAAGTAGGCGGCGTGACGGTCGCGCGGAATGACTTGAGTCGAGATCGGCTCGACGCGCAGGCCCATCTTCTCGGCGACATGGGCCTCCACCGCCGGATCGACGCTGGCGAAGGTTCCGACGGGCCCGGAGATGGCGCAGGTGGCGATCTCGAACCTGGCCATCGCGAGCCGTTCGCGGGCGCGGACGAATTCGGCGTAGTGACCGGCGAGCTTGAGGCCGAAGGTGGTGGGCTCGGCGTGGATGCCGTGACTACGGCCTACCGTCGGCGTCATCTTGAATTCCAACGCTCGTCGCTTGAGGGCGGCGAGGACCAGCTCGACATCCTCCATCAAGAGGTCGGTGGCGCGGCTGAGTTGGACCGCCAACGCGGTGTCGTTGACGTCGGACGAAGTCATGCCCTGATGAAGGAAGCGCGCCTCCGGCCCGACGATCTCGGTGACGTGCGTCAAGAAGGCGATGACGTCGTGCCTGGTCTCGCGCTCGATCTCATCGATGCGATCGACGTCGAAGACGACACCACCGCCGCGCTCCCAGATCGCCTCGGCGGCCAGCTTGGGAATCACACCCAGTTCGGCCATGGCGTCGGCGGCGTGGGCCTCGATCTCGAACATGATGCGAAAGCGCGTCTGGGGCGACCAGATCGCGGCGGCCTCCGGCCGGGTGTAGCGGGGGATCATGGAGGCGGGTTTAGCTGTCGAAATGGGTTTTTACCACCAAGGCCGCCAAGGACACGGAGATGGGGCGCGTCCTTTCCAAGGTCCGTCATCGCCGGGCGTAAGTCCCGGCGACCTCTTCAGCGCCAACCGGGGTGTGGCCGCCACGGCGGCGGCCATCGCGCCGCTCGCGCCGAATGGATGGCCGGGACTGACGCCCGGCCATGACGTTCTCCCTGGGGGTCGTCTCAGGCTTCCCCGAGCTTGCGGGCGGCCGCGACGTCGGCCAACCGTTTGGCGAGGCCTGGCGCCGCCAGGAAATAGTGGAGCGATCCCCAGACGTAGAAGACGATCGTGACCAGAATGCCCTGGCGCGTTCCGCCGAGCAGCGCTGTCTTGCAACTCGCGGCTTGCTGAAGGCTCGCGCCGTGCGGCGCGACGCCGCCGGGGCACAGGGCGGCGAAGCTACCGCCGTGGAACATCCCCTGCGCCAGCCGGTCGATGACCCAGCCGGTGAACAACGGCCCTCCGCCCAGGGCGATGATGTTGAGGAAGAGGAAGAGCACGGCCGTCGCGGTCGCGCGTCGGCGGGTCTCGACCACGTTCTGCACTACCGCGAAGGTCGGGCCGAGGTAGGTGTAGCCGAAGATGCCGGGGAACAGCAGGATCGCCGCGGCGACCTTCCAGTTCGGCTGGGTGTAGGCGAGGAAGTAGAGCGGCGTGGCGATCGCGACGCCGATGGCCGGCGTCAGCGCGTACCACGCCGCTCCCCAGCGGCTCGTGCGGTCGCTGACCACACCGCCGGCGATGGTGCCGAGGCCGGCGGAAAACCCACCGATCAGGCCGAAGATCAGCCCGACCACCGCGTAGTCGAGGCCAAAGGTGCGAATAAAGTATGGCGCCGCGAACTGGCCGATGCCGTAGCCGGCGAAGGATACCAAAGTGATGCCCATGACCATGTTGAAGATCGGCCAACTCCCGAACAGGCTCTTGGCCACCGCGCCCAGCTCGCGAAACTCTCCGGCGATTGAAAACTGTCCCGAGCCCTCCGCCTTTTGGGTGGGATCGGAGTGGCCGCGGGGCGGCTCCTTCACGATCAGCTTCAGGATCAGGGCCATGACGACGCCTGGCGCACCCACCGCCATGAAGGCCACGCGCCACCCGAAGTTCTTCGCCAGCCAGCCGCCGGCGACCGCGCCGATCATGGCACCCAGCGGAATACCGAACGCATAGACCGACAATGCCGTCGCGCGGCGCTTCGGCTCGTAATAGTCGCTGATCAAGGAATGGGACGGCGGCGAGCACCCCGCCTCACCGACGCCGACGCCGACCCGCATCGCCAGCAACTGGACGAAACTACCCGCGAAGCCGCAGGCGACTGTAAAGCCCGACCAGATCACCATCGCCAGGGCGATGATCGAGACCCGGTTCCAGCGTTCAGCCAGCCGCGCGATGGGGATGCCGAGCAGGGTGTAGAGGATGGCGAAGCTCAGGCCGCCCAGAAGGCCGAGCTGGGTGTCGGTGAGCGTGAGGTCGATCTTGATCGCCTGGCCGATGGTGGCGACGATGGTGCGGTCGATGAAGTTGAAAGTGTAGGCCAACAGAAGAAGCGACAGCACGACGCTCTTGTAGCCGCTGGAAAACACCGGCCGGGTCGCGGGCGAGTCGGTCACGGCGGGCGACAAGGTCATCAAATCACTCTCCCCCGGCCGTTGCATTTGTGCTCTTAGGCCGTGCGCGCGGACCCTTAACCGGCGCGCGCCATTTTTCCAATTGGAGGACGCCCGCGTGGAACTCTTGATCGGCGACAAGGTGTGGTCGAGCTGGTCGATGCGGCCGTGGCTGGTCATCAAGCGCACCGGCGCGGCGTTCACCGAGGTCTATGTCAAGCTGCACGCCGCCGAGACCCACCACAACGCCCTCGCGGCGGGCTCGCCAACCGGAATGGTGCCGGTGCTGAAGGACGGCGATCTGGTGGTTTGGGACAGTCTGGCGATCAGCGAGCACCTCGCCGAGCGGTTTCCGGACGCCAGGTTGTGGCCGGCCGATCCGACGGCGCGGACGCTGGGGCGCTCGGCGGCGGCGGAGATGCACGCCGGGTTCCACTCCATGCGCGGGGAGCTGTCGATGGATCTGGCGCGGCGCGAGAAGGCCACCTTGGTCCCGTCGACCGAAACCGACGTGCGCCGAATGGTGGAACTGTGGTCTGGGCTGCTCAAGCGCTTCGGCGGACCATGGCTGCTGGGCTCCGACTGGTCGATCGCCGACGCCTTCTTCACGCCGGTGGCGACGCGTTTCCGCAGCTATGGCGTCATGTTGTCCGACTTTGGCGATACGGGCGCGGCCGGCGCGTACGCCGAGCGCCTTTTGGAGATCCCGGATTTTCTGGAGTGGGAGCGCGCGGCGCTGGCCTGACGATCCGGGTTGCGTCGCGCGCCGAGCCGTCGACGCCGACGAGCAGCAAGGAATGGCTCGTGACCGTGACCCTTAGATCAGGCCCATGGCTTTCATGCTGGCCACGCCGTCCCGCCCAACAACGATGTGATCGTGAACCACGATGCGGAGGGGCCGCGCCGCGTCGATAACTTGGCGCGTCATGTCGATATCGGAGGCCGAGGGTGTCGGGTCGCCCGAGGGATGATTGTGGGCCAGGATCACCGCGCTGGCGGAAACCTCCAGCGCCCGCCTGACGACTTCCCTTGGGTAGACCGGGGCGTGGTCGACGGTGCCGCTGCTCATCACCTCGTCGCCGATGAGCTGGTTCTTCTTGTCGAGAAACAGGACGCGAAACTGCTCCCGCGAAGCGCCGGCCATGGCGACCTTGATATAGTCCAGCAGCACGCTCCAGGTCGAGATGACCGTGCGTTTGCTGGCGCGCGCGCGGCCGATCCGCGCCGTCGCCTCGTGAACGAGCTTGAGATCGAGCGCCACCGCCGCGCCGACGCCCGTCACGCTCTTCAGCTCCTCCAGCGTCGCGCCGTAAACCCCCGAGAGATCGCCGAACCGGCGCAGCAGCGCCTTGGCGACCGGCTTGACGTCGCCACGCGGAATGCTGCGCGTGAGCATCAACTCCAGCAGTTCGTAGTCCGGCAGGGCGTCGAACGAGATCGCCGCCCGTTCGCGCAACCGACCGCGATGGCCGGCATGCGGTGACAGAGGAGCTTTCCCGGGCGTCGGCGTCGCGCCTTCAAAAGTCAGAGCGCCTTGATCCTCCAGCATTATCGTCTCCGCGCGGAAACCAGAACATTACCGGAACAACATGAAATTGCCAGAGCGATCAAGAACGTCATGATCGCGGGCGCCGACGGTTCGATTGGGTAGGCTTCAGTCGCTTTCGCCTAGCGCGGTCAGCATCGGACGAAGGTGCTTTTCGTATCGGCGCCATCGTCCCACGGAACTCGAATAGACGGGTTGGCGCACCTGCCAGCTACTGGGCGTGGCGACGATGCGCCGACTGTTCTGGAAGTCGAGCACCCCAGGCTCCCAGTCCAGGCCGAGGTGATGGACGATGCGGCGAGCGTGGACTTCCGGATCGCCGACCAGATCCTCGTAGCTCACCTCCAGGATCGGCAGCGGGCTGTATTGTTTCGAAATTTCTCCGATCCGCTCGATCTGGCGCACGGCGAAGGCGCAGTCGGTTTGGCTGGTCGAGAACGCGTTTCCCCGCGCGAAATAGGTTAGGTGCAGCGAGACGACGGTGTCGCGCGGATCACGGCGGCACCAGATGACCCGGGCGTTCGGCAGGAGGGCCCCGATCAAGCCGAGGCGCATGAGGTTGAGCGGGGTCTTGTCGACGACGCGCGTCGCGCCGCGGCCGATCCGATCGAATTCGGCCACGATCTCGTCGGCTCTAGCCTTGGCGAAGGCGGTGTCCCAGTTTGCGACCGATTGAGCGCCGGCATTGTGCTCGCCCATCCGCCGCGCCGCGCTTTCGATCAGACGCAGTTCTCCGGCGCCCGTGACCTGCGAGTGGCTGGCGCAAATTTGTTCGACCAGGGTCGTTCCCGACCGCGGCAGCCCGACGATGAAAACCGGCGAGGCGGTCGGGGCGCCCCAACCGGCGGTGTCGTTGGCGAAGGCCGGCGCCAGCACGGTCTCGGTAAGCACGGTCTGGGCGCGAAGCTCCTCGGCGTCGAACCTCTCGCCTTGCGCCGCGCGCTGCCGGGCGTGCAGCGCGTTCGCTTCCGTGAAGCGCCGGAAGGCCGCGTCGGGCTCGTTCGCCTGGTCGAGCATCTCGCCAAGAGCGAAGCCGGCGACCACCCGGTCCCGCGCCCTGGGATTTGCGCCCGAGGCCAGCCGGGTGAGCCGCGTGCGCTCGGCGGGGGTGTCGGCGAGCCGCTTCATCCGAACGAGACCGTAAAGGGCGCCGGCGTTGTCGGGGTCGAGCTCCAGTGTGGTCGTGAAGCTCGCTCGCGCGCCCTCGAAATCGCCGCTGTCGCGCAGGGCGATGGCGCGGCGGCGGCGGATCTCCGCATCCGCCGGATACGAGGCGACCGCCCGGTCGAGGATAGCGAGGGCGTCGCCGACATTATTTCTGCCCTGCGTGACCGCGGTCAGGCCCATCAGGCTCTCGCGGTCCTCGGGCGCGGCCTCCAGGGCGCGCCGGAAGCAGGCCGCCGCGTCGTCGGACAGGTCCATCTCGTTGAGCAGATAGCCCTTGGCCGAGAGCGTCTTGACGTCTTCGGGAGCCAGTTCGAGCGAGCGGTCCAGACTTGCGGTCGCCTCCTCGTACTTCATCAGGCGCCGAAGCGCGGCGCCGCGTTCGCGGAACGCCTCGGGGGACGTCGGGTCCAGAGCGGCCGCGACATTGGCGTGCGACAGCGCGAGCGTCGCCGATCCGACGAGCAGAACCAGGCGGGCGAGACGGACGTGCGCGTCGACGCTGTCCGGCTCGATGGCGAGCACCCGCTTGACCGCGGCGACGGCTTCGTCGAGCCGGCCAACCGCCTCCAGGGCCTCGGCCAAATTGAGTTGGGCGTCCTTGTGCCCGGGCAGGATCTTCACGGCCTTGCCGATCAGGCGAATCGCTTCTTCGCTGTCGCCACTTTGAAAAGCCAGCGCGCCGGCGAGGTTGAGGGCGTCGGGGTGATCGGGGCGGGCGGCCAGCGCCCTGCCGTAGAGTTCGCCCGCCTCGGCGAGCCGGCCCTGGCCGTGGGCCTGCAGCCCGGCGAGCACCAGGGCGTCGATTTCGGCCGGCTTGACCGGCGCGACTGACGGGAAGCCGGCGCCGATTTTACGGGGCGGCGAGAACCGCGCCGCGATCCTTGGCGAGGTCATGCCGGGTTTGCCGGCGTCGACAGGTCATCCAGCGGTTGGGCCAGCGCGGCGAGCATCGGCGCCAGGTGCTTCTCGAAGCGGCGCCAGCGGCCGACGGAGGTCGAATAGATCGGCTGTCGCACCTGCCAGCTACTGGGGGTGTCCACATGCCGGGCGGTGTTCTGGAAATCCAGGCACGCCGGCTCCCACGGCAGATCGAGGAAATCGATGATGCGCCTCACATGGGTTTCGAGATCGGCGACAAGCTCTTCGTAAACCACTTCCAGCACGGGCAGGGCGGTCGTCGATCGCCACGCCTGTCCCACGCGCTCGATCTGGCGCGCCGCGAACGCGCAATCGGACTGATCCGTGGAATAGATGTTGCCCTCGCCGAAGAACATCGTGTGTTGAGAGACAACCACATCGCGAAGGTCGCGGCGGCACCAGATGATCCGGGCGCCCGGAAACAGCGATCCGATCAGGCCCAGCCGCAGGAGGTTGAGCGGCGTCTTGTTGACAACCCTGGCGGCATCCCCGCCCAGCCGCGTCAGTTCCGCGACGTACTCGTCGGCCAGGCTCCGCGCGTGCGCGGCGTCCCATTCGGCCAGCCGGTCCACCCCTGCGTTGCGCTTGGCCAGGTCTCGCGAGATCGGGATCAAGGCTTCGAGTTCGCCGACGCCGGCGACCCGGGAGTGGCTGGCGCAGATCTGCTCGACCAGGGTGGTGCCGGAGCGCGGCAACCCCACCACGAAGACCGGCAACTCCGACGAATTTCCCCAACGTCCGCCGTTCGCGGCGTATTCGGCGGCGAGACACGTCTCGATATTCAGCGCCTGGGCGTGAAGTTCCCGTCGATCGAACACCTCGCCGCGCCTGGCGCGCTCTTGCGCCAAGAGCCGGTTGGCCTCGGCGAACCGCCTGAACGCGGCGTCCGGATCGCCGGCGCGGTCCAGAACCTCGCCGAATGCGAAGCCGGCCTGGATGCGATCATCGGGCCGGCGCGACGGATCGCCGACAATCCGGGTCAGCCGTTTTCGCGTCTCCGATCCGTCCGGCAGGCGCTTGATTCGCGCCAGCGCCAGATAGGAAGGTCCATGGCTCGGATCGATGGCGATGGCGGCGTTGAGCGCCTCCGATGCCTCATCGAAGCGGCCGAGATCTCGTACGCAGGAGGCCCGGCGGTAAATGATCTCGGGATCGTCCGACGCGAGGGCCAGGGCTTCGTCGTAGATCGCCAGCGCGCTTTCGGTGTCGCCCTCCAGTTCCGTCGTCAGGGCAAGGGAGGTCAGAACGGCGCTATCGCCGGGACTCAGTTCGGCGGCGCGGCGGTAGAGTTTCGCCGCCTCGCCCGATCGTGACATCTTCGATAGCAGCGAGGCGTAGCCGGTGAGTGCGGGAAGATCGTCGGGCGCGTGCTCGATCGCGGCGCGGTAGCACGCTTCGGCATCCTCCAGGTTGCGCAGCTTGCGGAAGGCCTGGGCGCGCGCGCACAGCGCTTCTGGAGACGACGGCGCGAGCGCCAGCGCGATGCGGGAAAAGGCCAACGCCATCTTCGGGTCGCCGCTCTCGGCGTGAAGGCGCGCACCTCGCGTATTGGCCCGTAGGTGATCGGGCGCGAGAGCCAGCGTCTCGGCGTAGGCGGCAAGGGCTTCCTTGATCCGCCCCGCGCGCTCGAGGGTTTCAGCGTGACGAAAACGAAAGTCGATACGATCCGGCGCGGCGCGCACCGCGCGGCCGGTCAGCTTGGCCGCCCGATCAAGGTCTCCGCGCGCGAGGGCGATCATGCCGCCGAGATCGAGTGCGCCGGGTGCGTTCGGCTCCTTGCGCAACGCCGCGTCATAGTATGCCTCCGCACAGTCGCGATCTCCAGCGCGAAGCGCTTCGAGGCCGGCGCGAACCAGTGCGCCCACCTCGAGGTTGATAGTCTGAGATAGCGCCAACGTCTTGTCCGGGCGTTCGGCCGGAACAGCGACCGCGCCGGCGCACGTTAAACGAAAAAGGCCGGCGGCGTCTCGCGACACCGCCGGCCCGTGTTTCCGACTGTAGACCGATTAGGCGGTCGCGGCGGCTGCCTTGCGGCGCGAGCGCAACGTGACGCCTAGTCCGCCGAAGCCGACCAGCATCAGAGCCCAAGTCGCGGGTTCCGGGACCGTCGTCGCGGAAAGCGTGCCGATTGCCTGACCCGAGGTGGTGAAGTCGTAATCGGGAACGTAGAAGGTGCCGGACGCGCTGTTGACCGTTACGGTGACGTTCGACGGCGAGGTCTCACCCGGATCGCCGGCGTAATAGGTGGTGGTCGACGCACCAGCGGCGAGCGAGCCGAAGTCGACACCGCCGATGGTCACGTCGCTGTAGGCGAACGCGTCGCCGTTGGTGACGTACAGTTCGGCATAGTCGCCGGTCGAATAGTTATAATTCTCAAACACGGTGGCGAGGGCCGAGGCGGAGTTGGCCACGGAAACGGCGCCGGCCAAGGCGACGCCAGCGATAAGCGCGGTTGATAATTTCATAGCTTTGTAATGCCCCTGATTGGAAAAATGTAAAGTCATTAAGACCGATCCACCTAGACACCATTTCGCCTCGGGTACAACCATCTCCGTCGACAAAAAGGCGAAAAAAGGCGGAATTGTACGTCTCGGTTCTTTTCTTGATCACTTAGGCGCTTCAACGACGTGTCGCCGGCCGATGGCGTCAGGCCATCAGGATCTGTCGAATCGCCGCTAGCCCGTCGTCCGCGCGCGCGCCTTGTGGAGCGCCGCCTTGGGCGAAATCCGGTTTGCCGCCGGCGCCTTGGCCGCCCATGGCGGTGACCGCAGCCCTCGCCAGATCGACCGCGCTCGCTCTCGCCGCCGCGCTTCCCACCACGGCAACGGTGACCGCCGCCTTGCCGTCCGCCACGCCGACCAGCGCCACCACGCCGTCGCCGACCTGCTTGCGATAGGTTTCGGCGATCGGGCGCAGGTCTTTTCCGCCGACGCCCTGTAGGACGCGTCCGATGAATTTGATCCCGCCGATCTCCTCCACCGCCGCTTCACCGCTACTGGCGGAACCGTCCACCGCCAGGCGCCGCTTGGCGTCGGCGAGGTCGCGTTCCAGCTTGCGGCGCTGGGCTTCGAGGGTCTCGACGCGGCCGAGCACTTCGGAGACCGGCGTCTTGAACTGGTCGGCCAGGGTCTTGGCCACGGCCGCCTGGTCGAGCAGATAGCGCCGCGCCGGCTCTCCGGTCAGGGCTTCGATCCGGCGAATGCCGGCGGCGACGCCGGTCTCGGAGACGATCTTGAATAGGGCGATGTCGCCGGTGCGCGCCACGTGGGTGCCGCCGCACAGCTCCACCGAATAGTCGCCGTCGCCCTCGAGCGCCCTGCCGAGCGTCAGCACCCGGACGCTGTCGCCGTATTTTTCGCCGAACAGGGCGATGGCTCCGGCTTCGATGGCTTCGGCGGGCGCCATTTCCTTGGTTTGGGCCGGCAGGTTCTGGCGGATCACCGCGTTGACCTCGGTCTCGATCGCATCGAGCTGAGCCGCCGTCACCGGCGCGCCGTGGCTGAAGTCGAAGCGCATGCGATCGGCGTCGACCAACTGGCCTTTCTGCGAGACATGGGGACCGAGCACGTGGCGCAGGGCCGCGTGGACGAGGTGCGCCGCCGAGTGGTTCAGTCGCGTCCGCGCGCGGCGCTCGGCGTCGATGGCCAGGCGCACGCGGTCGCCGGCGCGCAGTTCGCCGCTGGCGATCTCCAAGACGTGGACATGCAGATCACCCGCCATCTTGCGGGTGTCGCGGATCACGCCCGCGCCGCCCACCCATTCGGCCTCGCCCTGGTCGCCGGCTTGGCCGCCACCCTCGGCATAGAAGGGCGTCGCGTCGAATAGAGCGGAGACGGTGTCGCCGGCGCGAGCCACCTCGACCTCGTCGTCTCCGGCGACCAGCGCGAGGGTCTCGGCGATGAGTTCGCTCTGGCCGTGACCCTCGAAACGCGTGGGGCCCAGGCGATCGCGAAGCGCGAGCCAGACCTGACCCTGGGCTTTTTGGCCCGAGCCCGCCCAGCTCTCGCGGGCGAGGGTCTTTTGTCGTTCCATCGCCGAGTCGAAGCCGGCGGTATCGACGGCGATGCCGCGCGGCCGCACCGCGTCCTGGGTAAGGTCGAGGGGGAAGCCATAGGTGTCGTAGAGCTTGAACGCCGTTTCGCCTGGCAGGGTGTCGCCGTCGCCCATTCCCGCCGTCGCCTCGTCGAGCAGACCGAGACCGCGGCCGAGGGTGCGGTGGAAGCGTTCCTCCTCCGCGCGCAGGGTCTCGACGATCACCGGCTGCGCGCGGACCAGGTCGGGGTAGGCGGCGCCCATCTCGCTGGTCAAGGTCGGGACCAGGCGGTGCATCAGCGGCTCGCCCGCGCCCAGCAGATAGGCGTGGCGCATCGCCCGCCGCATGATTCGCCGCAACACATATCCGCGGCCCTCGTTGGACGGCGTCACCCCGTCGGCGATCAGGAACGAGGTCGAGCGCAGATGGTCGGCGATGACCCGGAACGATCCCGCGTCGTCGCCTTGCGCTCGCCGGCCGATTTCGGACTCGGTGGCAGCGATCAGTGTACGGAACAAATCGGTGTCGAACACGGAATGGACGCCCTGCAGCACGGCGGTCGCCCGTTCCAGTCCCATGCCGGTGTCGATCGAGGGCCTGGGCAGGTCGCGTACGATCTTCCCCGCCTCCTGCTCATACTGCATGAAGACGAGGTTCCAGATTTCGACGAAACGGTCTCCGTCCTCGTCCGGAGAGCCGGGCGGTCCGCCGGCGACGCTCGGGCCATGATCGTAGAAGATTTCCGAGCACGGGCCGCAGGGGCCGTTGTCGCCCATGGTCCAGAAGTTGTCCGAGGTGGCGATGCGGATGATCCGCTCCTCCGGCAGGCCCGCGATCTTGCGCCACAGCGTCGCGGCTTCGTCGTCGTCGGCATAGACCGTGACGCACAGGCGATCGGGATCGAGCCCCATCTCCTTGGTGATCAGCCGCCAAGCCAGCTCGATCGCGCCATCCTTGAAATAGGGCTTGGCGTTAGCGCCGGCGCGCATGGCGGGATTGTTCTCGGCCGCGCCGAACGAGAAGTTGCCGAGCATCTCGAAGAAGGTGAGGTGCCGCGCGGTGTAGCCGACGTTGTCGAGGTCGTTGTGCTTGCCTCCGGCGCGCACGCACTTCTGCGACGACGCGGCGCGCGGCGCCGGCGGCGTCTCAACGCCGGTGAAGATGTTCTTGAACGGGACCATGCCGGCGTTGACGAACAGCAGGCTCGGATCGTTCTGGGGAACCAGGGGCGCCGAGGGGATCACCGCGTGATCGTGCGACGCGAAATACCCGAGGAACTGCGAGCGGATGTCGGCGAGGGACGGCATGGCCGGGATATAGCGGCTGGGGAGGAAACGCGGAAGTGAACGGGCCATCTGAACCTTTCGCGCGCGGGCGGTGATATACCCCTCGCTAGCAAGGAAGCTTCGATGTCGGGTGGACTGAGCGCGGCGGGCCGGCCGCGCCTTTCGGACGCCAGAGCCGGCGCGCGGGACGAGGCGCGCCTGCTTCGCCGTGTCGCGGATGGCGATCCGCGCGCGTTCGAAAACCTCTATCGGCTTTACCAGCCGCGACTAACGCGCTTTGTCGTTCGGCTGGTCCGCCGGCCGGCGTTGGCCGAGGAAGTGCTAGACGACACCATGCTGGTGGTGTGGAGCAGGCCGCAAGGCTATGACGGTAGCTGCAAGGTCTCGACCTGGATCTTCGCCATCGCCTACCGCAAGGCGCTCAATGCCATGCGGCGCCACGACGAGCCGGTGGAGGACAACGGCGCAACGGAGCGTGTCAGCGGCGAGCCGGGGCCCGAGCAGCAGCTCGGCGACCGCCAGGTCGGCGTGGCGCTCGCCTCGGCGATGGCCGGGTTGTCGCCCGATCACCGCGCGGTGGTCGACCTGACCTACTTCCACGACATGGGTTATCGGGAGATATCGGAGATCATGGACTGCCCCGTCGACACCGTGAAGACCCGCATGTTCCACGCCAGGCGACACCTGCGGCGCGCGCTGGCCGGTGGCCTGTCGGACTGGCTGTAGCCGTGGGCCGAGTCGTCCCCCTTCATCCGCGCGACCATGACGAAGTCCGGTCGCTGCTGCCATGGTATGTCACCGGCCGGCTCGACGCTGGGGAGACGGCGCGGGTCGAGGATCATCTGGCCGCCTGCGCCGAGTGCCGCACCGATCTCGCCGTCGAGCGGCGTCTGAAGGACGCCGTGGCCGCCCAACCGGTGGCCGTCGAAGACGGCTGGCCGCGGTTGCGTGCCAAATTGGCCGCCAACACCACGTCGGGGAGCACGGTGCGCGCGGCCTCGCTCCGGCCGCGGGACGCCACCAAGGCGCGCGCGTCGTGGGGCGCGCTGGCGATCGCCGCCTCGGTCGCTGGATTGGCGGTGATGCTGGCGCTCCCGCCGAGGAGCTCGCCGCCGACCGCTCCGGCGGCGACGTACCACACCCTGAGCGCGGCGACGGCGAGCAGGGCGGGCAATGTCGTCGTCGTCTTCCGGCCGGACACCCCGGAGCGCGATCTGCGCGCCGCCTTGAGGGAAAACGGCGCTCGGCTGGTCGGCGGCCCGACCGACGCCGACGCCTATATCGTCTCCGTGCCCGATGTCCGTCGAGCGGGCGTGCTCGCCGCGCTCAAGCGGCGCCGCGACATCGTTCTCGCCGAGCCGATCGACGCCGGCGACACCAGGTGAGAGCCCGCTGGGTCGGCGCGGCGATCGCCTGCGTCGTGATCTGGCTCGCCGAGGTCCCACCCGCGCGCGCCGAGGCGGCGAGCGCCGCGGCGCCGCGCCAGATCCTGGTGCTGTTGCGCGTTCCCGCCGAGCACGCCGGACCGGCGGCGACCTACGGCGGCGGTTATGACGAGAGCGCCGGCCGCTCGGCGCGGCGGCGGATCGCTGGGCAGTTGGCGCGCAACCACGGCCTGACCCTGGTCGATGACTGGCCGATGCCGCTCCTCGGCCTCGACTGTTTCATCATGGCGGCGCCTGAAGGCCGCTCGCCCGCCGATGAGGCGGCTCGCCTGTCGCGGGATCCGCATGTCGCCTGGTCCGAGCCGGTAAGCCTGTTCCACGCACAAGGCAGTCCGCGCGCCGGGCCGGTCCACGGCGATCCCTTGTTTCGCGTCCAGCCCGCCGCGCGGCAGTGGCGGCTGGCGGCGCTTCACGAGATCGCCACCGGCCGCAACGTCCGCGTCGCGGTGATCGACAGCCAGGTCGAGGCCGACCACCCCGACCTGCGGGGACAGGTCGAGATCAGCCGGGATTTCGTCGGCGGCGGACCCGCCGCCGGCGAAGCCCATGGCACCGGCGTGGCCGGCGTCGTGGCGGCGCGGGCGGATGATGGCGTCGGCATCGCCGGGGTCGCGCCTGGCGCTCGCCTTCTGGCCCTCCGCGCGTGCTGGCCCGCCGCGAGCGGGACCGAGACCGACTGCGACAGCCTGAGATTGGCCGAGGCGCTGCACTTCGCCATCGAACGCGGCGCCAAGGTGATCAACCTCAGCCTGAGCGGTCCGCCGGATCTCCTGCTTGCCCGGCTGATCGACGTCGCCGTGGCCAGGGGGGCGACCGTGGTCGGCGCGTTCGATCCGGCGCTCCCCGGCGGCGGGTTTCCGGCATCCCACGTCGGCGTTATCGCGGTGTCGGACGAGCCGCGTGGGTCCGTCACGCGTGTCGTGTTCACCGCGCCCGGTCACGACGTGCCGACCACCCAGCCGAATGGCAAATGGTTCCTGGTCAACGGCAGCTCCTATTCCGCGGCTCATGTCAGCGGCCTGTTCGCCCTGATGCGCGAACGCGACCCCAGAGCGCGGAGCGCTTCCTGGCTGGTGACCCGTCAGGGCGGCGGCGCGATAGACGCCTGCGCCACCTTGATCCACGCTTCGGGTCCGTGTGGCTGCGCCTGCGCCACGGCCAGCGCCGGTCCGACGCCACACTCTTGACCGGCGCCGGGGTCCGCGCGGCCTCATTCCTGTCGTTCGCCGTCGTCCTCGCCGGTCTCGCGCCTTTGGCGCGGGCGCAGGTCGCCGCCAGCGCGTCGGTCGCCTCCGACTACCGCTATCGTGGCGTGACGATCAGCGACGCCCGGCCCGCGGTCAGTCTCGATCTCGCTTATGACACCGCCGTCGGCGTGTACGCCGGCGCCTCGATGATCGCGGCGAACGCGCCCGAGGTCGGGCCGCGCGTCGCCGGGGCGCTGGCCGACGTCGGCTATGCGCGACGCGTTGGCGGCGGCTTCACCCTCGACGCCGGCATCAATCACGCCAGCTTCTTCCGCTACGGCTACGGCGGCGGGTCCACCGACACCACCGAGGCCTATGCCGGCGTGATCCGGGGGCCGCTGCGGGTCTATGCTTACTATGCGCCGCATTATTTCGCGCCAGGGCTAAAGACGCTCTACCTCAGCATCGACGGCGCGGTGCATCCGGCGAAGCGTCTTCGCCTGTTCGGCCATATCGGCGTTCTGGACCCGATCAGCGCGCCAATCGCGGCGGAGGGCGAGGTCCGCTACGACGCTCGCGCGGGCGTCGCCGCCGAGTTCAGGGGCGGCGAGGTCCAGCTTGCCTGGACCACCCGGACCGGCGGGGCGATCGGCCCGCCGGGAGCCCCGCCGCGCCGCGACGCCCTGTTGCTCGGCGCGAGCTGGTTCTTTTGATTATCTCGTTTTTCTTTGAACGTTTCGCCGCGCCGCCGCCATTCACCGTGGAGGCCAGGAGGCCTCGATGGTGATTCACGGGAGGCGATGCGATGAGTGGACTGGGTGCGGGCTCGATCAGGGCGATCATGGCGGCGGGCGTGGGCGCGCTGGCGCTGCAGGGCGCGGCGGCGAACGCCGGCAACTACAACGTCACGAACCTCGTGTCGGACGGTTCGGTCCCGGCGGCGAACATCGATCCCGACTTGATCAATCCCTGGGGGATATCCGCTTCACCCACGGGTCCATTTTGGGTTTCCGACAACAACTCCGGCTTGTCGACGCTGTACGACACCACCGGCGCCAAACAGGGGTTGGTGGTCGCGGTCCCGGGGGCCGGCGGCGTCCTGGGTGGAACGCCGACCGGGCAGGTGTTCAACGGCTCCGGCGGCTTCGACGTCAGCGCGGGCGGCAAGACCGGCTCGTCGGTCTTTCTGTTCGCGACCGAGGACGGCACGATCTCCGGCTGGGCGCCATCGGTGAGCTTTCCCTCGGCGTTCAACGCAGTGGACAACTCCCCGAGCGGAGCGGTGTACAAAGGCCTGGCCATCGCGGCGAGCGGCGGATCGACCTTTCTCTACGCCGCCAACTTCAATGCCGGCGACATCGAGATGTACGACAGCAATTTCGGCTTGGTGAAGACCTTCACCGACCCGAGCGTCGCCGCCGGCTATGCGCCGTTCAACGTCCAGACGCTGGGCGGCTCGCTCTACGTGACCTACGCCCTGCAGAACGCGGCCAAGCACGACGATGTCGCCGGGCCAGGTAACGGCTATGTCGACGTCTTCAACCTCGACGGAACCTTCAACCGCCGCCTCGTTTCACTAGGCGGTAACATCAACTCGCCTTGGGGCCTCGACATCGCCCCCACCGGGTTCGGCTCCCTGGCCGGCGATCTGCTGGTCGGCAACTTCGGCGACGGCACGATCAGTGTGTTCGACCCCACCACCGGCGCTCCGCTCGGCGACGTGCTCGGCTTCAACGGCAAGCCGATCGTCGAAGGCGACCTCTGGGGCCTGATCAACGGCAACGGCGGAAACGGCGGCCTCGCCAATGCGGTCTACTTCACCGCCGGAGTCTCCGACGAAGCCCACGGCCTCTTCGGCGCGATCACCGCCGTGCCCGAACCGGCGAGCTGGACGATGATGTTGGTGGGTGTCGGATTGTTGGGCGCGGGATTGAGGCGGCGACCTCCGACGTTAGCCTGAGCGAACAGGCCCAAAGACCCATCGGGAACGTCATGGGCGGGCGTCAGAGCGAGTGAAGAAATGACGGTCAACGCTTGGGCGTCCTTCTCCCCTTGCGGGAGAAGGTGGCGGCGAAGCCGACGGATGAGGGGTCGCTCCGGCCCATCCGATGTAACTTCAACAGCTCACGAAGAGAGAGACGTCGACCCCTCATCCGACCCGCTACGCGGGCCACCTTCTCCCGCAAGGGGAGAAGGACCGTTTTGGGGTGTTCGCCAATTTTTTTCCACAAGCTCCCGAGCCTGGGGGATGACGGAGTTCTGTGGAGGGTAGAGACGAGCGTCCTCGATTGAAGCCGCCCTACTCCTCCTCGTCTCCCGTCGGGCCGACCAGCAGCTCCTCGGCGATCTTGACCGAGTTTCCGCGCACCTGCTCCTCGATCTCGCCGGCGATGTCCGGGTTGGCTTTCAAGAATTCCCGCGCGTTGTCGCGACCCTGTCCGATGCGCTGGCTGTTCCACGAGAACCAGGAGCCGGATTTCTCGATCACCCCGGCCTTGACGCCGAGATCGATGATCTCGCCCAGCTTGGAGATGCCCTGGCCATACATGATGTCGAACTCGACCTCGCGGAATGGCGGGGCGACCTTGTTCTTGACCACCTTGACCCGGACGTTGTTGCCGATGATCTCGTCGCGCACCTTAACCGAGCCGGTGCGGCGAATGTCGAGACGGACCGAGGCGTAGAATTTCAGGGCGTTGCCGCCGGTGGTGGTCTCCGGGCTGCCGTACATTACCCCGATCTTCATGCGGATCTGGTTGATGAAGATGACCAGGGTCTGGGTCTTGGAGATCGAGCCGGTCAGCTTGCGCAGGGCCTGACTCATCAGCCGCGCCTGCAGTCCAGGCAGGCTGTCGCCCATCTCGCCCTCGATCTCGGCCCGAGGCGTCAGCGCCGCCACCGAGTCGATCACCACGATGTCCACCGCGCCGGAACGCACCAGAGTGTCGGTGATCTCCAGCGCCTGCTCGCCGGTGTCCGGCTGAGCCACCAGCAGATCGTCGAGATTGACGCCCAGCTTGTGGGCGTAAGAGGGGTCGAGCGCGTGTTCGGCGTCGACGAAAGCGGCGGTGCCGCCGGCCTTCTGCACCTCGGCAACCACGTGCAGCGCCAGGGTGGTCTTGCCGGAGGATTCTGGTCCGTAGATCTCCACGACCCGGCCCTTGGGCAGGCCGCCGATGCCGAGCGCGAGGTCGAGACCGAGCGAGCCGGTGGACACCGACTGGATGTCCACGATCTTACCCTTGTCGCCCAGCTTCATCACCGAGCCCTTGCCGAAGGCCCGGTCGATCTGCGTCAGCGCCGCCTCCAGCGCCCGCTGCTTGTCGCCCTCGTCCTTACCCACCAGCCTCAACGCCGCCGTGCTGCTCATCTTCGCCGAGTCCTTCATCACACGATTCCCATTGGCTCCGTCAGCCTTCGACACGCGTACCGGCTTTGTTCCGGGTTGGCAATATGTTCTTGGGCGTACCTCCGGATCAGCGGCGAATCTATTTCGGTCGGCCCGATCGGGTTAGTGTCGCCTTCAAACGGGAGCCGCGCGGTGACAGACCTGATCCAACTGATCTATTCGTCCCAGCCGTTCGGCTTCGATGAGGCGACGCTCAACGGGATCCTTATCACCGCGCGCCGGAACAATCCGCGAGACGCGATCACCGGCGCGCTGATCTGCCGGCAAGACCTCTATCTCCAGCTTCTGGAAGGGCCGCGAGCCGCCGTCGAAACGCGCTATCACGGCATCGCCCGCGACGATCGTCACCTCGAGGTGGTCAAACGCGTCTCGCGCCCGGTGACCGAGCGCCTGTTCCCGAATTGGGCCATGCGCGACGATCCCGCGCGCTCCTGGATGTGGACCGCCAAGGATATCGATCGGGGCGCCCTCGACCGCGCGTCTCCCGCCGACTTCATCGCCGTCTTCGAACGTCTGGCCGCCGAGGTCGACTGAGCTCCATCGCCCCGCCCACGCCGCCCGTTCGGTTCGCCGGAGAACTCGTCCCTACGCGATCGCTTCCACCAACTTGGCGCAGAACGCGGGCAGGTCGTTCGGATCGCGGCTGGTGATCAGGTTGCCGTCCACCACCACCTCCTGGTCCAGCACGTTGGCGCCGGCGTTCTTGAGATCCTGGCGGATGGTCTTGTAGCTGGTCAGCGTGCGGCCGTCGGCCACGCCGGCGTCGATCAGAATCCATGGGGCGTGGCAGATGGCGCCCACCGTCTTGTCCGCGTCGAAGAAGGCTTTGACGAAGCTCCGCACCGCCGGCTCTATACGCAGGCGGTCGGGGTTGTTGGCGCCGCCGGGCAGCATCAGGGCGTCGTACGAGCTTGCCTCGACCTCGCTCAGCGCCTTGGTCGCCTCCACCAATTGACCGGGATCGAGGTGGTCGAAACCCCGAATCGGACCGGTCTTCAGCGAGACGATATCGACGGTCGCGCCGGCGGCCGTCAGCGCGCGTCGCGGCTCCAGCAGCTCGGCCTGCTCGAAGCCGTCGGTCGCGAGAATGGCGACGGTCTTGCCGGAAAGGTTGGCGGGCATCGCTGAAACTCCTGTCTGGGAACGGCCGGACAATGAGCGAGGCGGCGGTGGGTTCCGAGGAAACGAGGCGCGATTTCTTTGCGCCCGGCGCGATTTTGCGCCTTACTGCGATGAGCGTCACGATGGCTGCAACGGGAGGCCGGCCTTGAACAACGACACGTCCGCGCCGGAGGCCGAGAAAAATCGTGGGCTGTCGGCGCGGCTGATCTACCTGTTGCCGCTGATTACCGCGCTCGGCGCGGGGGTTTGGGCGGTGGTGACCTGGCTGTTTCCCCATCCTATCCCCGAAAAGAAAAAGCCCGAGGGGGCGCCCGCCGCCGCGAGCCGGCCGGCCGCCGGCGTGACCGCGACCGGCGGCAGCATGGTGATCGCCGGGCCGGTCACTGGGTCTTCGATTCGCAACGGCCCGCCCGATGCCGAGCGCCGGCCCTAGACTCGCCGCCCTCGTTTTGAGTGCGGCGATGAGCCTCGCCGCGTCGGGATCGCGCGCGCTCGCCGCGCCAGGCCCCGTGAGCGCATCGGACCACAGCTTGGTCATCGCCGGCGCGGTCAACGGCGCCAGCATCTGCAACAACTGCGTCGGGCTCAGTCCCGCGGAGGTCGGCGCCCTGCTCAAGGCGCGCGAACGGGGCTGGCGCTATCTCAGCGCCGGTGACGCGAAACTGATCGAGCGGTTGCAGGACAGCCTGGAGAAGGCGCAGGAGGCGGCGGCCGGCTTCAAGGAGAAACAGACGATCACGGACGTCGCGCTGAAAGGCTTCTTCGCGACCTTGGGCAAGGATAATCCGCCTACCGAGCAGCTGCCCCAGGTTCTCGGCCAGATCGCCGGCGGCTTCATCGCCGCGCGGGCGGGCACGGCCAGCCAATCCACCGATACGCCCGAGATCGCCACCTTGCGATTGCAAGCCCGCGCGGCGCTCGACGCCAACCGCGACGCCGACGCGGACGCCATCTTCGCCAGGATCGCGGAGGCCCAGCGATCGGCGGTGTCGCCGGCCCTCGGCCAGTTGGCCGCGACCATCGCCAAGCGCGGCGACCTAGCGATAAGCGGGCTGCGATATCATGAAGCCGCGGACTTCTTCGGCCAGGCCGCCGCGATCGAGCCGGACGCGCGGATCAAGGACGGGTTCGAGGACCGCGAGGCCGAGGCTCTGGCCACGCTGGGCCGGGACAAGGGCGACAATATCGCCCTTGCGCGCGCGATCGAGGTGGATCGCGACCTGTTGGCGCGGCGGCCGCGCGACAAGGATCCCGCGATCTGGGCGATGACGCAGAACAACATGGCGGTGGCGCTTGACGAACTCGGCCTGCGCCAGACCTCGGGCGAGATGCTCCAGCAATCCGCGGACGGCTTCAACCAAGCGCTTCTCGTATTCACTCGCGACAAATTTCCGCTGGCCTGGGCCGATGCCGAGCATAATCTGGGGACGGTGCTCGAGGGGTTGAGCGCGCGCGAGACAGGAACCGACAGGTTGCGGGCCGCCGCGGCGGCCTTCAACGCCGCCCTGTTGGTGCGCACCCGAGAGCGAACTCCGCTGCCTTGGGCCATGACCAAAAACAACCTCGGGATCGTCATGGTGAAGTTGGGCGAGCGGGAGCCCGGCGTCGCCGATCTCCAGGCTGGCGTCCGGGCATTTCAGGACGCGCTGTTGGTGGAAACCAAGGACAGGTACCCAGTCCAGTGGGCCGAGGTGGAAACCAATGTCGGCGACGCGCTCATGCGTCTTGGCCAACGCGGGAGCGGCGGCCTCGACAATTTCAGAGCCGCCATCGCGGCTTTCCGCGCCTCCCTGATCGTGACGACGCGAGAAAACTCTCCCATGGAGTGGGCGGCAAACCAGAACAATCTCGGCAACGCGCTGGTCGACCTCGATGTATTTGGAGGAGGATTATCGAACCTTCCGGCCGCCGTTGAGTCTTTCCAGTCCGCTTTGCTGGAGAACACCCGCGAGCACGACTTGGTGCGCTGGGCCGAAACCCAAGCGGATCTTGCTTTTGCCTACGAGGTGCTCGCGACGCAACGGCATGACATGGCCGTGCTAAGGCAGGCGGTCGGCGCCTACGGCCAAGCCATGTCGGTCTACTCCGATCCAGGGTTTGCGGCGCGCGCGGCGATACTCACCCAGGCGATCGCTCGGTGCAACGCGGCGATCGCCCAGCTAAGCGGGCCCGCGACGATGGCGGCCAAGCCATGACGGAACTTACCCCCACGCCGCCGCGCTTTAGCAACCATCAGCTTTGGAGCGCTTCCCATGCCCGACACCCCTCAATCCGACACACCTCATGGCGGCGCCATGCAGGGCGAAGGCAATTACGACGCCGCGCGCAAGTACGACGCCGAGCAGGAAGCCTTCGCCAAGAGCGGCAAGGTCGATGAGGCGGCCAAGGAAGCCGAGGCCGCTCTCGACGGCGTCGAGGGCGCGGAATTGGAGAAGGCCCGCGTCAGCACCGGCGAAGGCAAGACCAAACCGGCGGCCTGAGGCCATCGGAGGTCGCGTGCGTTCAGCCGCGATAAACCCGCTGTAACTTCTTCATCCCACCGATCCACCGATTGTAGTCGTTGGTCTTGCGCCGCATGTACTCCAGCACCTGGGGATGCGGAAGGATTAGGAAGTCTTCCGCCTCCAGCCCGCGGACAACGGACTCGGCCAGGTCTTCCGGCTCCATCATGCCGTCGACGCTGGCGACGCCATCGGGATTACCCGCCGTCATCGCCGTGCGAACCGCTTGCGGGCAGAGCACCGAGACCTTGACGCCCTTGTCGCCGTGGGTGATCGCCAGCCATTCGGCCAGTCCCACCGCCGCGTGCTTGGTCACCGCATAAGGCGCCGAGCCGATCTGGGAGAGCAGGCCCGCGGCGGACGCGGTGTTGAGCAAATAACCGCCGCCGCGCTCGATCATGCGCGGTACGACATGGCGGGCCGCCCACACGTGGGCCATGACGTTGACGTTCCAACTCCGGGTCCAGCCGTCGTCCGGAGCATTTGCCCCGCCGCCGACGCCGATGCCGGCGTTGGAGCAGAACAGGTCGATCGGGCCGTGGTCGGCCTCGGTGCGCTCGATCAGATGTCGAATGTCGGCTTCGCGGGAGACGTCGGTGGTGAAGGCGACGCCGCCGACAGCCTCGGCGGTGACGCGGGCGCCGTCGGCGTTGATGTCCGAGCACACGATGAGCTTCGCGCCCTCGGCGTGGAAGCGTCGAGCGAGAGCGGCGCCGATCCCGCTGGCCGCGCCGGTGACGACCACAATCTTGTTATCAATCCGCACGCGTATGTGCTCCGTTGGATGGAAAAGAAAGTCGAACCACCAAGAGCACGAAGGCCACCAAGGATTCACGAAGAGAGCCGAACCACGCGCGAAGCGCCATCACCTTTCTTCTTCGGGACTTCTTTATTCTTCTTTGTGCTCTTCGTGGTTTGTCTTTTCTTGCCTTCGGTCGTCAGTGACGGCTCAACTCGGCGCGGCCGACGACCATGTAGTGCACTTCATCGGGGCCGTCCGCCAAGCGTAGTGTGCGCTGAGAGGCGTACATCCGCGACAGCGGGCTCCATTGCGAGACGCCCGTCGCGCCGTGGATCTGCATCGCGTCGTCGATGATCTTGCACACTCGCTCGGGCACCATGGCCTTGACCATGCTGACCCAGACCCGGGCTTCCCGATTGCCCAGCACATCCATGGCGCGCGCGGCCTTGAGCACCATCAGACGCATGGCCTCGATCTCGATCCGGGCGCGGGCGACGACCTCCAGGTTCTTGCCGAGCTGGATGAGCGGCTTGCCGAAGGCGACGCGGGTGGTGGCGCGCTTGACCATCAGGTCCAGGGCGCGTTCGGCCTGGCCGATCGAGCGCATGCAGTGGTGGATGCGGCCGGGGCCGAGGCGGACCTGGCTGATCTCGAAACCGCGGCCTTCGCCAAGCAGTATGTTGGCGGCCGGCACCCGCACATTGTCGAATTTGATGTGCATGTGGCCGTGGGGAGCGTCGTCCTCCCCGAACACCTGCATGCCTTCGAGAACATGCACGCCGGGAGTGTCCATGGGCACCAGGATCTGGGACTGCTGAAATTGAGTGGGCGCGTCCGGACTGGTGCGCACCATGCAGATCATGATCTTGCAACGCGGGTCGCCCGCGCCGGAAATATAGAACTTTTCTCCGTTGATCACCCATTCGTCGCCGATCAACTCGGCGCGGCATTGGACGTTCTTGGCGTCCGACGAGGCGACGCCGGGCTCGGTCATCGCATAGGCCGAGCGGATCTCGCCGTTGAGCAGCGGCTTCAGCCACTTCTCCTTCTGCTCCGGCGTGCCGACGCGCTCCAGCACCTCCATATTGCCGGTGTCGGGCGCGGCGCAGTTCAGCGTTTCCGACGCCAATGGTTGCTTGCCGAGTTCGGCGGCGATGTAGGCGTAGTCGAGGTTGGTGAGACCCTGTCCGATCTCGGAGTCCGGCAAGAAGAAGTTCCACAGGCCCGCCGCCTTGGCCTTGTCCTTGGCGGTCTGCAGCAACTCGAGTTGACCGGGCGCCCAGCTCCAGCGCTCCGCGCGGCCTTCGCCGAGACGGCGGAACTCCTCGGCGATCGGCGCGACGTTCTCGGCAATATGCTTCTTCACCGCCTCGAGCAGGGGCTTTGCCGAATCCGACATGGCGAGGTTGTTGAGTTGAGCCTCGACATCGAGGTCCGGCCGGCTGTCGACCACCATCTGGTTCATCGGTTTCCTTCCTTGGGTTCGGGACTTTGCGTCCTTGTGCGCCACGGCGCGCGAGATGTCACCGTCCCCGCGCGATCAAATCGCTTGACATACATACCAACTGGTCGGTACGTTATTCGCATGACCTTACCGCCTGGGATCGTCGCTCGACAGGGCGCGCGGACCAAACTTTTGGAGGCCGCGCTGACAATGATCCGTGCTCAGGGCTATAGCGCCACCACCGTCGACGAGCTTTGCGCCGCCGCCGGCGTTACCAAGGGGGCCTTCTTCCATCACTTCGCGTCCAAGGAGGCGCTCGCGGTCGCGGCGGCGGACTATTGGTCGGAAACGACCGGCGCGCTGTTCGCGGGCGCGCCCTACCACGACCTCGCCGATCCGCTGGACCGCGTGCTCGCCTACATCGATTTCCGCGCGAGGCTGATCGAAGGGCCGATCGAGCGCTTCACCTGTCTTGCCGGAACCATGGTGCAGGAGGCGTATCGCACCAGTCCGGCCATCCGCGCCGCCTGCGAATCGAGCATCTACGGCCACGCCGCGACTTTGGAGGCCGACATCGGCGAGGCCCTCAAGCAATATGGCGTCTCCGGCATTTCCGCTCGATCGCTCGCCCTGCACACTCAGGCGGTGCTGCAAGGCGCCTTCGTTCTGGCCAAGGCGAGCGGAGACGCCGCGGCCGCGAGCGACAGCGTCGCGCACCTGGAGCGCTATTTCACCCTGTTGTTCCGATCCGCCCCAAACCCGAAGGAGACGCTCGATGCCCGCCGCCCAGAGCCGGTTCATTTGGTATGAGTTGCTGACCAGCAATCCCGGCAAGGCCGCCGAATTCTACGGCGCCGTCCTCGGCTGGACGGTGCGCGACAGCGGTCAGGAGGGCATGGACTACAGGATGTGGCAATCCGGCGACGAGGCCGTCGGCGGGATGCTGGAGATCACGCCGGACATGGCGATCAGCGGCATGGAGGACGGCTGGCTGGGATACGTCGACGTCGCCGATGTCGATTCGAGTGTGAAGCGCATCGTCGCCGCGGGCGGTCATTCGCACATGACGCAAGAGGTTGCCGGTGTCGGCAAGATGTCGATGGTATCCGACCCGCAGGGCGCCGTCTTCTACGTGATGACGCCGACCCGGCCGCCGGGGGGCGGCGCCAGCACCGCGTTCGCTCCCGGCCAGCCCGGACACGGCGGCTGGAACGAACTGCACACCAAGGACGCCGGCGCGGCGGGGATCTTCTATCGCGACCTGTTGGGCTGGACCCCCGGCGCGTCGCACGACATGGGCGACATGGGAGTCTATCTGACGTTCGATAGCGGTGATGGTCAGATTGCCGGAATGATGAACAGCCCGGGATTTCCCAGGCCACGTTGGCTCTACTACTTCAACGTCGAGGAGATCGGCGCCGGCAAGGCGCGCGTGGAAGCGGCGGGCGGCACGGTGCACACCGGCCCTCACGAAGTCCCGACCGGCGAGTGGATGATCCAGGGACGCGATCCTCAGGGCGCGATGTTCGGACTCCTCGGCCCCAAGACAGGTTGAGGGCGTGGCGGTCGTCGCGAAGATCAAGCCTTGCCTGCTCATCGATCGGCCGCCAGCGCTTTCAGCGCTTGTGCTGAATCAATAGGTCCATCTCCGCCGACAGCACCCTGCAGGCGTCGGGCTCCAGCACCTCGTCGAACACCGACTCCATGACCAATAGGGCGGCGCGGGCGCGTTCATACGTCACGGCGCAATTGAGCGTTGCCAGACGGTCTCCCCAGCCGTCGAGATCGTCGATCACCGCCTTCGCCAGGGCGGCGAGCCGGCCCAGATCCCGAGCGGCGATGGCGGGATATTGCGATGAACTGAGCAAATCGTGCGAGAAGGTGTCGACCCTTCGCAGCGCTTCGTTGCGGTGGTTTTGCATAATGTAATCATAACAGCGCGGAGTCACATTGCAATATGAAAATGTAACGGCGGAGGCGGAAATCGAGGCCCCGAATCAGCGCTCCCCGGACGCGCGGGCGATGTTCGTCGCCTTTCTCGGCGTCGGTCTGTCGGGGTTCGGCGGCGTTCTGCCGTTCGCGCGGCGGATGCTAGTCGATCGCAAGGGCTGGATGACCGAACTGGATTTCACAGAGACTCTGGCGCTCTGCCAGTCCCTGCCTGGTCCCAACATCGTCAATCTCTCGGTGGTGGTCGGCTCGCGCCATGCCGGGGTGCGAGGCGCCTTCGCGTGTCTCGCGGGGTTGATCGCTGCGCCCGTTGCGATCGTGATTGTCCTGGCAATTCTGAACGACCGCTTTGGCGCCCTCGGCCGGGCGCCGGACATGCTGCTCGCCCTCGGCGCGGCCGCCGCGGGGCTGGTCGCCGCGACGGTGGCCAAGATCGCCACGCCGGTGCTTGCGGCGCGCCCCTGGACTTCCACGCCTGTGATCACCCTGGTCTTCGCGAGTGTCGCCCTGCTGAAGCTGCCACTGCCGATAGTGCTCGCTATCGGCGCGCCGCTCAGTCTCGCGCTGGTGTGGCGGCGGCCAGGGTGAAGGCGGCGGACACCCTGCTGGCGCTGTTCATACAGTTCGCCCTATTGTCGCTGCTGGCGTTCGGCGGCGCCAACGCGGTCGTGCCCGAGATGCACCGTCAGGCGGTGGATCTGCACCACTGGATGACCGCGTCCCAATTCGCGGGCCTGTTCGCCATCGCCCAGGCCGCGCCGGGGCCGAACTTCATGATTTCCACCCTGGTCGGCTGGAAGGCGGCGGGCCTGCCGGGCGCGCTGGTGGCGACTCTGGCGATGTGCGCGCCATCGTGCTTGCTGACATTCTGGGTGGCGAAGGTCTGGGACCGCTCACGGGAGGCGCGGTGGCGGATCCTCGCCGCGGCCACGCTCGCGCCGCTCACCGTCGGGCTGGTGACGGCGACCGCCTACCTGCTGATCCGCGGCGCGGACCAGAACTGGCGGCTGGCGCTCGTGACCCTGACGGCGGCGGTGGTCGCCTACCGCACCAGGCTCAATCCCCTTTGGCTCCTGGGCGGCGCCGCTGCTCTTGGGCTGGCGGGGCTGCTGTCTTGAGTTTCGATCGGCGCGAGGCAAGGTTCTCGACGACCTGGGGCGCGGCCGCCTCGGTCTCGTCATGGGCGCGGAAGGTCGCGAGCACGTCCCTGGCCTGCTGACGGCGTTCTTCCGGGATGTCTGACCAGATATCGAGGATGTCGGTGGAGACGTCGGCCGGATCGATCTCGAGCAGGTGGCCGGGGCGGGTGCCCAGAACCGGCGCCAGAACGCGCAGCCATTTATCCGACAGCCCGCGGTCGCCCGACTCCAACAGACTGATCACCGCGCCGGTGGTGCCAACGGCCTCGGCGAGCTTGGCCTGGGTCATTCGGCGATGCTCGCGCCAGGCCCGGAGGAAGTTTTTCTGTGGCGTTCTGACCATGGACGCAGTATGCAAAAGAAGCGTACGAAACGCATCGCACATTTTGCAAACTTTTGGTGTTTACATGACGATTGCAAAACGCAATAATTCGTCATGGCTTACAAACACCCGGCGCACACCGAACCTCGCCAGCCGCGCCCCTGGCTAACCCGCCGCTCGGGAGAGTGCGCCTTTCCCCAGGATGGCGAAGGGCTGACGACGCGATCGTGCTGCCGTCCCTGCGCCGACGCCTCGCCCTATTGCGAATCCCACCGCGGCTTGATGAAGGGTCCGCGCGCGCCGGCCGTCGCCGATCTTCTGAGGGAATACGCAAGGTTCCTCGCCTGATGCGGCGGCGTGGGAAGGCCCATGCGCCGGCGGCCCCGGCCGATATCTTGCGCAGGCGCGCTCAGGCGCGGTCCGCCGCGACCCGGGATGCGGCGGACGCCGACGCCGGGGGCATTCAGCGCGGCGCGCTCGCCCTGGCCGTCAACGTTGAGGTGAGCGTCGAAACCGACCGGGCCGGCCGGATCACCCGCGCGCGACGCCAGGACGTCTTCGACCTGTTCCAGGCGCGCGGCAAGCTGACGCCCGACGCCTATCAGGCCGTGAGACGATTGCAGAACGACATCGCCATCCTCCACCGGGTGATCAGCGGCGGCGGCGATATCGCTCCGCGCGTCGACCGTTCAGTCTCGCCGGAAAGCTTCAACGACGCCCGCCTCGCCGCCGGCGCGCGGATCACGGCGGTGCTCGAACGGGCGGGGTCCGCCAGCGCGCGGCTGCTGGTGGGGCTGTGCGAGCCGGCGGTGATCGAGGGCCGGGGCGCCGACTGGCGCGAGGTCGTCGCCAGAATCACCGGCGAGCGCCTGCCGGACGCCCAGGGCGCGATCCTCCGCGTCGCCTGCGAAAATCTGGCGGGGGCCTACGTCGCGGCGCGAGCCGCGCGTCGGCCCGCTACCTCGGCAGCTTGATCGCCACGAACACCACGACGGCGAGCGCCAGCGCAATCCCGCCGACCAGCATCAGCCGGCGCTCCAGCACCGGCAACAAGCCGGGGCCGAACCGTTTCACCAGCGCCGCGACGCCGAAGAAGCGGGCGCTGCGGGTGACCGCGCTGGCGGCGACGAACTGCCAGAAGGTGAAGTGAGCGAGGCCCGAGGCGATGGTCAGCAACTTGTAGGGGATCGGCAACAGGCCCTGGATCAGGATGACGGCCACGCCGTATTTGGCGAACTCCTGCCTCAGCACCCCGATCCCGCCGGTCTCGCCGAAAAAGGCGAGGATCGCCTTGCCCACAGGTTCCAAGGCATAGCCGATCAAATAGCCGAGCATGCCGCCGATCACCGATGCCGCCGCGCAGATCGCGGCGTAGCGCCACGCGCGCTCCGGCCTCGCCAGCACCATCGGGGCCAACATCACGTCGGGCGGCACGGGAAAAAAGGAACTCTCGGCAAAGGCGATGCACGCCAGGGCCAAACCGGCGTGGCGCGAACCCGACAGCCGCATCACCCACTCGTACAGGCCCTTGAGCATCCGAGACTCGCTTGATCGCCACGCTAGGCGCGCGGCCGGATGCGTGTAGGGCCGCGCGCGAGCGGCGCCCAGACGGATCGTCTATTCGGTATGGGACCTTCTGAGTTCCGCCTTCGCGGCGGCGAGTTTGCTCCGCATCGCCGGGGCGTCGATTAAGAGCGCGCCGACGCTGATCCCGAGTTGGGCGCCGGCGGCCACGTCCGATGGATAGTGCGCCTCGCACACAAGGCGGCTGTAACCGTAGTCGGAGGCTCGGGACATGATCGCCTGCGAGCGGCGCGGGATCAGGTGGGCGAGCACCACCGCCGTCGCATAGCCGAATGTGGCTGATCCGCTGGGATAGGACGTCAACGGATCGGCGTCCGAGGCGCGCGAACAGCCGACGAGCGATGGATCGAATATCCACGGCCGGTGACGGTGAAAGGCGGTCTTGGCCATCGAGGCGGCGACCGAGGCGTCGTTCCGAACGATGTCCAGCACCGCGCGGGTGGCCGGAAGACGGGCGACATCGAACCGCGAGCCGAGCGCTTCGGCGAAGACGCCGGCATCCTCATGCTCTTCGTCGTTTTCGGCCTGGCGCAGCCGCGCGTCCGTGCGCGTCGCCTGGATCTGGCGGAGGCGGTCGAGTTCCGCCGCCTGAGCCGCCGAGTGATCCTTTGGCGGCGGGGGAAGCAGTTTCGCCGGATCGATCTGGCTCGCCGAGAGGACCATGAACGTCTTCTCCGGCGGAGCCGGCGCCGTGGCGTCCCGAGCGGCGGCCGGGGCGTTGGCGAAGGCCGCGACATAAAGGGCGGCGGCGAGGGCGAGGGCGCGACGAGACATGCGCCGAACCCTAACGCCCGCCGGGTTCAGGGTCACCGTCGCCACCGCGCCGTCGGAGCGGTAGGCTATGTCGTGGAATCGCGCGGCGTAGCTCATGCGTGACCGTTTTTTCTTGGGAGCCGCGGAATGCTCGATCACCTCAAAGGCAATAATCTGAGGTGGGCGGAGCGCAAGATCGCGGCCGATCCGGGCTTCTTCAAGCGTCTGACCCATCAGCAGTCGCCCGAGTACCTGTGGATCGGCTGCTCCGATAGCCGGGTTCCGGCCAACGAGATCGTCGACCTCGATCCGGGCGAGCTGTTCGTCCACCGCAACGTCGCCAATCTCGCCCCGCCGCAGGACGCTAACTACCTCTCGGTGCTGCAGTTCGCCGTCGAGGTGCTGAAGGTGAAGCATATCATGGTGGTCGGCCACTATGGCTGCGGCGGCGTCGCCGCGGCGGTGGACGGCAAGCGGCGCGGCTTGGTCGACCACTGGCTGCACCCGATCCGCGAGACCTATCACGAGCATCGCCACGCGCTGGAAGCGATCGATGCCCTGGACCAGAGGCTCGACCGCCTCTGCGAACTCAATGTCATCCAACAGGTCAAGAACGTCGCTTCCGACGTCTTCGTGCAGGATGCCTGGGCGGCGGGGGCTGAACTCTGCGTGCACGGCTGGGTCTATTCGATCGCCAACGGTCTGATCACCGATCTCGAGGTGACCAAGCGCGGCCCAGCCGACCTCGAGAGCCGCGACTGAATTGGGAAGATCGGATTACGAAGATTTCACCCGATCGGCTGCATCCGTGCGCCTGTGCGCGCGCCTCTAGGTCGATGAAGGATGGGCGTATCGCCCGTCGGGAACCCTCGGGGAGCACCTGAAAACCATGCATGATTTCGCCAACATCGTCACCTTCGCCATCTTCTGGGCGTTCATCGCCGGGGTCATCCTGGTGCCGATCTACCTGCGCCACAAAGACCGTGAGCGGATGCACGACACCCTGCGGATGGCCTACGAAAAAGGACAGCCGGTGCCGCCGGAACTGATCGAGGCGTTGCAGAGCAACACTCCGGCGCGTCCGATGAACACCCCGGACCGTGACCTGCGCCGCGCGGTGGTTCTGATCGCCGTCGGCCTCGGTTTCGCCGTTCTCGGCTACGGTCTGTGGTACGGCCTGATGAGCGTCGATGACACCGCGGCCTACATCTCCGGCGGCAGCACGGCCGGTTTCGGCGCCATTCCAGGCCTGATCGGCGTCGGCTATCTGGTTCTGTGGTTCACCCGGCGAAAGACGCCGACGGTCTGAGGAACGGTCCGTAGGGGAGGGCTCCCGCGATGGCTTCGACAGCCGCCGCATCGGCCTCGGCGCACGATCTGGAACTGGTGGCCCTGGCGGCGGGCGGCAGCCGGCCGGCGTTTGGCGAGCTTGTCCGTCGGCATGGCTCGGCTGTTCGAGGATTGCTGCGCCGGATGGGCGCCGACCCGGCGCTCGCCGACGATCTGGCTCAGGACGCCTTCCTCGCGGCATACGAACAGATCGCGGAGTTCCGGGGCGACGGAACCTTCCAAGCCTGGGTCCGCAGCATCGCCGCCCGGCTCTACGTCCGGCGCTGGCGGCGGGACAAGCGGCTGGACTTCCACGCCGAAACCCCGGAGCCGGAGGAGGAAAGCTCGGCGCCGAACGCGGGAGACCGTATGGACCTCGACGAGGCGTTGCGGCGTTTGCCAGAGGTCGAACGGGTCTGCGTGTCGCTATGCTATGGCGCGGGCCTGACCAACGCCGAGGCGGCGAGCGCCTTGAATCTGCCTTTGGGAACGGTCAAGTCCCATGTCAAACGTGGTTTGGACAAACTTCGCGCCCGCCTCGCGCCGCGGGGGCCGGGGGAGGCCGGCATCCATGGCTGAACGTTCCTTCGAAGCCGAATTGGAGTCGTGGTTCCAAAACAGCCCGCGTTTGCCGGACTCCGCGCTGTTCGCCGAGCGGGTGTCAGGCCGGCTGGAACGGGCGTGGACGTTCCGCCGCTTGGTCATCGGTGGCCTTGGACTGTTCGGCGGGTTGATCGGCGGCGCTCAAATCCTCGGTTCGGGGCTGCTGCTACGCCTGGGCGCCGTGGAGTCGCAATCCACGTCGATGGGCCACGCGCTCTCCAGCCGCATCCAGGATTCCTCCCTCGCGCAGTCGCCGTTCATCCATGACGGCGTGGCCAAGCTGGCGGCCTTGGGCGGCGCCAACGCCGAAGCATTGTGGATGTCCGTGGCCATGGCGCTGTTCGCGGCCGGTCTTCTGGTGACCCGGGCCATCCGCGAACTCTGATGTCGAGCCACATCGCCACGGACGTTCCGCGCCTAACCGCGCGCAAGATTACCGCTCGCAAGGGTAAGTCGCCGATCGTCTGCCTCACCGCCTACACCGCGCCGGTGGCGGCCATCCTCGACGAGGTCTGCGACGTGCTGCTCGTCGGCGACTCGGTGGGCATGGTGCTGCACGGCCTGCCCAACACCGTGGGCGTTACCCTGGAGATGATGATCCTTCACGGCCAGGCGGTGATGCGCGCCAGCCGGCGCGCGCTGGTCGTGGTTGACATGCCGTTCGGCTCCTACGAGGCGGCGCCGGAGGAGGCTTATGCGAACGCGGTGCGGATTTTGAAGGAGACGGGCGCTCAAGCGGTCAAGGTCGAGAGTGGCCGCCATGTCGCCGACGCCATCGCGTATCTGACGCGGCGCGGCGTGCCAGTCATGGGCCATGTCGGTCTACGGCCGCAGGCGGTGCTGTCGGAGGGCGGCTTCCGCGCCAAGGGCCGTGTCGCCGGGGAAGGCGAGTGCGTCATCGCCGAGGCGCTCGCCGCAGCGAAGGCCGGCGCCTTCGCCATCGTGGTCGAGGGCGTCGCCGAGGATCTCGCGGCGCGGATCACCGCCCAGGTCGCCGTTCCCACCGTCGGCATCGGGGCGGGCGCGGGCTGCGACGGCCAGATCCTGGTGACCGAGGACATGCTCGGCTTGTTCGAATGGACGCCGAAGTTCGTCCGCCGCTATGGCGTGCTTCGCGAGGACATCGCCGCCGCCGTCCGCGCCTATGCCCGGGACGTCCGCGAAGGCGCCTTCCCGGCGGCGGCGGAGACCTATTTCGTTAAGACTTGAGCGGCGGCCTTGCGCCCCCTCCGTCGCGGCGCAAGAAAGAGCGCCGCGCCACCTCCCCCGTAAGTGGGCGGGTGAGGAATAGAGCTTAGCTTGTCCTTGCTCCTCCCACGCCCTCTTGCGGGGGAGGTGGCGCGCGGCGCTCTTTCTTGCGCCGCGTGACGGAGGGGGCGCGGAGCCGCGATCCCATTGAATGGGAAAAGATTTGCTCAAATACTTCTTTACGGCGCTCTTCGGGATTTCGCTCGCCGCTCCCACGCTCGCCGCCCCGGTCGTCCCCGCCGACTACGGCATGCTGCACTGGCGCTCGATCGGCCCGTTCAGGGGCGGCCGGGTGCTCGCGGTGTCGGGCGCGAGCGACGATCGGCTGCACTTCTATTTCGGCTCGGTGAACGGAGGGGTGTGGGAGACGCGCGACGCCGGGCGGACCTGGAGCCCGATCTTCGACGCGGTTCGGGTGGCTTCCATCGGCGCTCTGGCTGTCGCGCCATCGGATCCGAAGACGCTCTACGTCGGCACCGGCGAGTCGGACATGCGCTCCGACATCGCCCAGGGCGCCGGCATGTTCCGCTCGCGCGACGGCGGCAAGAGCTGGACCGCGATCGGCCTCAAGGACAGCCAGCAGATCGCCCGCATCCTGGTCGATCCGCGCGATCCGCGCCGCGTGCTCGTCGCCGCGCTCGGCCACCCGTATGGCCCGAATGAAGAGCGCGGCGTCTTCCTCTCCACCGACGGCGGCGAGACCTGGAAGCGCACTCTGTTCAAGGACGCCGACACCGGCGCCGTCGACCTGACGTTCAAGCCGGGCGATCCATCCGTGGTCTACGCCGCCCTGTGGCAGACTCGCCGACCGCCGTGGAACGTCTATGCGCCATCGAGCGGGCCGGGTGGCGGCGTGTACAAGTCCATCGACGGCGGCGCCACGTGGTCGCCCATCGTCGGCCGCGGCCTGCCCGCCGCCGCGGGCCGAATCGGACTGGCGGTCAGTCCCGCCGCTCCCGGCCGCATCTACGCGCTGATCGACGCCAAGAGCGGCGGGGGCATGTACCGTTCGGACGACAACGGCGGAACCTGGGTCCAGACCAGTGGCGACCCGCGCATTTGGCAGCGCGGCTGGTATTTCGGCGAGGCGACCGTCAACCCCGCCAACCCCGACCAGATCTGGGTATGCGACACCATAGTTTTGCGCTCCGACGACGGCGGCAAGACGTTCCTGCCGATCAAGGGCGACCCGACCGGCGACGACTTCCACCATTTGTGGATCGACCCCTCCGATCCGGCGCGGCGCATCCTTGGCAGCGACCAGGGCGCCCAGGTGACGCTGAACGGCGGCGCGACGTGGAGTTCGTGGTTCAACCAGCCGACCGGCCAGTTCTACCACGTCGCCACCGACAACAACTTCCCCTACCGCGTCTACGGCGCCCAGCAGGACAGCGGCGCGGCTGACATCCCGAGCCGGGGCGGGAGTGTTTGGGATGGGGTCAACATGACCCATTTTCATGAGTCCGCGGCCGGCGGCGAGAGCGACAACATCGCGCCGGACCCGGACGATCCTTCGATCGTCTACGGCGGCCGCGTCGACCGGCTCGACCGCCATACCGGCCAGGTGCGCAGCGTCGATCCAACTCTTGCCCTGCCCGGCGAGTACCGGGCGACTTGGACATTGCCGCTGGTCTTTGGTCCCGACCGAAAGTCGCTCTACTTCGCCAATCAGCGCCTGTTCAAAACCGGCGACGGCGGAAACCATTGGGATGCGATCAGCCCTGACCTGACGCGCCCGGAGCCCGGCGTCCCCGCGACATTGGACGCGGCGACGGCCGCCGACACCGAAAAACCAGGCTCGCGGAAGGGCGTCATCTACGCCGTCGGACCGTCGCCCCGGTCGGCCGACGACATCTGGATCGGCACCGACGACGGCTTGGTCTGGCGCACGCGTGACGCCGGTTCGCACTGGGCGGAGGTCACGCCGTCGGGCCTTCGGCCGTGGTCCAAAATCGGGGTTGTCGAGCCCTCGCATTTCGATGGCGACACCGCCTATCTCGCCATCGATCGCCACCGTCTCGACGACCAAAAGCCCTACGTCATGCGCACACGCGATGGCGGCAAGACCTGGAGTTCGATCGTCGCAGGCCTCGACACCACGGTGAACGTGGTGCGCGAGGACACCGTCCGGCGCGGCCTGCTGTTCGCGGGGACGGAGCGCGGGGCCTTCGTTTCGTTCGACGACGGCGGATCGTGGTCGCCGCTCGCCGCGGGGCTACCGATAACATCGGTGCGGGACATCACGATCAAGGGAGACGATCTGGTGATCGCCACCCATGGGCGCGGCTTTTATGTGCTCGACGATATCGCGCCTTTGCGCGAACTCGCCGGCGGCGGATCGGTGGCTACACGGCTGTTCGCGCCGGCGGTTGCGGTGCGCTTCAGGCCGTCGGGTTTCACCGGCACGCCGATGCCGAAGGACGAGCCGATGTCGGTCGATCCGGCGTTCGGCGCGGCGATCGACTACCGCCTCGCCGCCGACGGACCGGTCGAGATTCGGATCGAGGACGCCTCGGGTGGTCTTGTCCGGCGCTTTACCAGCGCCGATCCGAACCCCCCTCCCGATCTCGCCAAGATCGACAGCGCGCCGGAGTGGCTGCCCCGCTCGCCGCCACCGGCCGCCACGGCCGGTGTTCACCGCTTCGTCTGGGATCTGCGCTACGCCTTGCAGCCCGGCGTTCAGCCTGATTTCCGTCTCGGGGCGATCTGGGCGCCCCCGGGCCGTTACGCCGTGGTCCTGACGGCGAACGGCAAGACCCTGCGCCAGCCTCTCGAGATCGTCCCCGACCCCCGCGTCAAGGCGACACCGGTCAGCTACCAGGCCGCGTTCGATCTCGCGCGCGGGATCGAGGCGGATCGCGGCCGGGTCGCGACCGCTCTCAAGGCGGCGCCCGCCGACGCCGAGCTGAAGACGCTGGCCGAGAGACTGGGCAAGCTGCAGCTCGCCGTCGACGGCGCGGACGGCGGCCCGAGCGCCGACGCCGTCAGCGGCTACGCCCAGGCCTCGGCGGCCCTTCGCGCCAAACTCGGCGGCTGATCATTACGCGAGTGTAACGCCGACAGACGTTTTCTTTGACCTCGACTTGATCGATAGGGTTTTACAACGGATTGGTTTTTAAGGATGAGCTCCATGAGGCCTGAGGTTCTGGCGCTCGTCGCGATCGGAATCGCCGCGCCGTTCGTAGCGGTGGCGCAATCGAGAGCGCCGGCCCTGTCCACCGAGGCGATCGTGTCCCGCTACACCGCCGCGCGGGGTGGTCTGCCGGCGATCAAGGCGATCCGAACACTGAAAATGACTGGGACGATGCGGCCCGGAGGTTTCGACGCCCAGTTGAGGTACCTGGAGACGGTCGACCGTCCCGCGTCGGTCCGAATCGACGCCACATTGCAGGGCCTGACCGTCGTGCAGTCCTACAACGGTTCGACGGGCTGGCAGATCCAGCCGTTTCAGGGTCGCAAGGACGCCGAGGACGTCTCCGCCGACGACGCCAAGAGCCTGGCCGAGGAAGCCGATTTCGAAACGCCTCTGATCGATGCCGCCGCCAAGGGCGCGACGATCGAGAACCTGGGCGTGACCGACATCGACAATGCACCGGCCTATGTGTTGCGCGTCAAACTGAAGAACGGCGATGACGAGACCTGGTACATCGACCCCGACGCCTTCCTTCCGGTGCGAATGGTCACCCATCAGCGTGTCCGGGGATCGGACGTCTACACTCAGACCGACTATGGCGATTACGAAAAGGTCAACGGCGTCTACTTCCCTTTCGAGGTCGCCAGCGGCCCCAAGGGTTCCACCGTCCAGCAACGGGTGACCTACGACACCATGATCGCGAACGCGGCGGTGGAGGGCGCCTATTTCGCGCGGCCCGCCGCGCCCGCCGCGAGCGCCTCGGCGTCCCCCGGACCCGAGGACAAGAAGGCGCCCGCGGCCTCGGTGAAGCCAAGGGAAACCCAACCCGTCACGCCGCCGGCGAAGCCGAGCCGATAGGATCATGACCATGCGTTTTCCGGTCTTCCTCGTCGCTCTCGCCGTGGCCCCCTGCGCCGCCACCACCGCCTTCGCCGCCACCGCGCCCTTCGATTCAGCCTCGGTGTCCGGGCTCGGCGCCCGCAACATCGGCTCGACCGCGATGAGCGGGCGGATCGCGGCCATCGCAGGCCGGGTTGGACCCGACGGCAAGACCATGCTGCTGATCGGCGCGGCCAGCGGCGGAGTGTGGAAGTCCACCGACGGCGGCACGACCTTCCGTCCGATCTTCGACAAGCAGAGCGCGCAGTCGATCGGCGCCCTGGCGCTCGATCCCTCTCACCCGGACACCTATTGGGCCGGGACCGGCGAAAGCTGGATGCGCAACAGCGTCTCGGTCGGCGACGGCATCTACAAGACCACCGACGGCGGCGAGACCTGGACCAACATGGGCCTGCCGAACTCGGAGCATATCGCCAGGATCGTGGTCGATCCGACCAACGGCGATGTCGTCTACGCCTGCGTGCCCGGCCGGCTGTGGAGCGACAGCGCCGATCGCGGCCTCTACAAGACGACCGACGGCGGCAAGACTTGGGCGCGGATCATCAAGGCGCCAAATCTGTCGACCGGCTGCTCGACGGTCGCCATGGATCCGAAGAACCCGCGCAAACTGTTCGCGGGCCTGTGGGATTTCCGCCGCACCGGCTGGGGCTTCCGTTCCGGCGGTTCGGGGCCGGAACAGCCGTCGGCCGGCGACCTAATGGTCAGCGAGGACGGCGGGGCGAGCTGGTCGTCGCTCAAGTCGAACGCCAGCCTCCCCAAAGGGCCGTGGGGCCGCCAGGCGGTGGCCTTCGCGCCGTCAGACTCGAACATCGTCTACGCCTTCATCGAGGGTACTCGCAGCGCGCTGTGGCGCTCGGAAGACGGCGGCAAGACCTGGACCGAACGCGACCGCAGCCAGAACATGGTGTGGCGGCCGTTCTATTTCGCCAATTTGGTCGTCGATCCTGCCAATCCCAACCACGTCTTCAAGACCGATCTGTCGCTGATCGCCAGCGACGATGGCGGCAAGAGCTTTTCCGCCGTGGCCGACAGCACCCACAGCGACCATCACGCCGTGTGGATCGACCCGACCAACTCCAAGCACGTCGTCACCGGCAACGATGGCGGCCTGTACATCAGCTACGACGGCGCCAACCGCTGGCAGAAGGCCGACAACCTGCCGATCTCGCAGTTCTACCATGTCAGCGTCGACGACAAGGACCCCTACCAGGTCTACGGCGGCCTGCAGGACAACAGCGCCTGGGCCGGCGACAGCGCCTACCCGGGCGGGATCACCAGCGGCCGTTGGGAAAACCTCGGCGGCGGCGACGGCTTCTGGGCCTGGGCCGACCCGGCCGCGCCGGCGGACTTCGCCTATGTCGAGAGCCAGGGCGGCTCGATCCTGCGGGTGAACCGGCACACGCTGGAAGGTCGGGACATCCAGCCGAAGTCCGACACCGCCGAGAAGCTGCGCTTCAACTGGAACACGCCCGTCGTCGTCAGCCCGGTCGAGACCGGCACGATCTACATCGGCGCGCAGTACCTGTTCCGCAGCAGGGACCACGGCCAGAGCTGGGACAAGATCTCGCCCGACCTGACCACCAACGATCCCGAGAAGCAGAAACAGGAAGAGAGCGGCGGCATCACCGTCGACAACTCCGCGGCCGAGACCCACACCACGATCTACGCGATCAGCGAATCGCCCAAGAGCGCGGGTACGATCTGGGTCGGGACCGACGACGGCAACCTCCAGCTCACCCGTGACGGCGGCAAGAGCTGGACCAATCTCACCAAGAACACCGGCATGCCGCCGGCGTCGTGGGTGTCTTGGGTAGAGGCGAGCCCCTACGATCCGGCGGTGGCCTACGCCGCGTTCGACCGGCACACCTTCGGCGACTTCGCGCCCTACATCTATCGCACCGGCGACTACGGTCGCACCTGGACCCGTATCGCGCGGCCGGAGCAGGGCATGCGCGGTCAGGCCTGGGTGATCAAGGAAGATCCGGAGAAGCCGGGCCTGCTTTACGCCGGGACCGAGTTCGGCTTGTGGATCTCGCCCGACGGCGGACGCCGCTGGGCGCGGTTCAAGGGTGGCGACCTGCCCGACGTTTCGGTCCACGATCTCGCCTTCCAGACCCGGGATCACGACCTTGTGATCGCGACCCATGGCCGGGGCATCTGGATCGTCGACGACCTGACCCCCCTTCGGGCGCTCGATAACAAGACGATGGCCACGCCCCTGACCCTGTTGCCGTCTCGGCCGGCGCAGCAGCGCATCGAGGCGAACGGCGGCTGGTCGATCGGCGACGCCAGCTTCGTCGGCGACAATCCCGCCGACGGCGCGGTGATCAGCTACTACCAGCCGCGGCGACACCTGTTCGGCAAGCTCAAGATCGAGGTGCTGGACGCCTCGGGCAAGGTGCTGGAGACGCTCCCCGCCTCCAAGCGCCCGGGCATCAACCGGGTGGTGTGGACCATGCGCGCGCCGGCCCCGCGCGCGCCGCCCGCCGCGCAGATCGCCTTCAACTCCACCCAGGGGCCGCGGCTGATCCCGGGGACCTACACCGTCCGCCTGACGAGCGGCGCCACCGTGCTGACCCAGCCGCTCAACGTCACCCTCGACCGGCGGGTGAAGTTCGATCTCAAGGCTCGCCAGGCGCAGTTCGACGCCGCGATGCGGGTCAGCCGCCTGTTCGGCCGGGAAACGACGCTGGTGGCGCGCATCAACGCGGTGCGCCAAGGCGCGGACGCCCGCGCCGCCGGACTTGCCGATGGCGATCCGTTGAAGGCCCAACTGCTCGACCTCTCCGGCAAGGCCGACGTCCTGCGCAAGGAGATCGTGGCGACCAAGGAGGGCGGCGCGATCACCGGCGAGGAGCGCCTGCGCGAACACACCGACCAGCTCTACGGGGCCATCCAATCGTACGAAGGCCAGCCGGCCAGCTATCAGATCACCCGCATCGCGGTGCTCGAGGATCAGCTCAAGGACATCGCCGCGAGGTTCGACAAGCTGGCCGCCAACGATCTGGCCGCGCGGAATGCCGACCTCACCGCCCACAAGCTCGCCCCCATCGCCCCGCCGCCGCCAGAAACCGACGACGATCGCGCCGGGGGAGGGGGCTCGCCGGCGGCCTTGCGCGGCTTCGCGTTCTCGCTGCATCCAGCCTTTGCGGCGGCCTCGGCCGCGGAGAAAGACTAGCGGACAGGGTCGACACCGTTCGGATGTACGGCTGGACGCTTCGGCCGGCATGATCTAACAGCCGCCTCTCCGCGCCACGGAAGGCTCCCCCGCACGTATGAAGACGGTGATTTTGGCCGGCGGCCTGGGCAGCCGCCTGGGCGAAGAGACGGCGGTCCGCCCTAAGCCGATGGTCGAGATCGGCGGGCGTCCGATCCTGTGGCATATCATGAAAATCTATTCGGCCCACGGCTTGAACGATTTTATCGTTTGCCTCGGTTACAAGGGCTATCTGATCAAGGAGTATTTCTCGAACTACTTCCTGCACATGTCCGATGTGACCATCGATCTCAACAAAAACTCGATCGAGACACACCAAAACTCGGCCGAGCCGTGGAGGATCACTCTGATCGACACCGGAGCCGAGACTATGACGGGCGGCCGCCTCAAAGCCATCCGGCCCTATCTGACGGAAGGCGAGCCGTTTTGCTTCACCTACGGCGACGGGGTGGCGGACATCGACATCAACAAACTGATCGCGTTCCACAACGAGCACGGCCGCCGGGCCACGCTGACCGCGGTGTCGCCTCCCGGCCGCTTCGGAGCGATGGAATTCGACGGAAATTTCGTGACCCACTTTCGTGAGAAGCCAGACGGCGACGGGGTAAAAATCAACGGCGGCTTTTTCGTCGCCGACCCGTCGGTGCTCGATCTTGTCGACGGGCCGTCGACGGTCTGGGAGCGCGAACCGCTGGAGACGCTGGCCACCGCCGGCGAACTGGCCGCCTATCACCACGACGGTTTCTGGCAACCGATGGACACCCTGCGCGACAAGATCGTGCTCGAGGAGATGTGGGCGGAGGGCAGGGCGCCTTGGAAACAGTGGTAGGCGACCCCGCGTTCTGGGCCGGCAAGCGGGTCTTCCTCACCGGTCATACCGGGTTCAAGGGGGCGTGGCTGAGCCTTTGGCTGACCGAGTTGGGCGCCGAGGTCACCGGATACGCGCTCGCCCCGCCGACCGATCCATCGCTGTTCGAGACGGCGCGGGTGCGCGACCTCGTGATCCATGTTCCTGGCGACGTGCGCGACCGGGTGGCGCTCGGCGCGGCCGTAAATCGGGCGCGGCCGGAGATCGTGATTCACATGGCGGCGCAGTCGCTGGTGCGCCTGTCTTACGCCCAACCGGCCGAGACCTACGACATCAACGTCATGGGCACGGTGAACCTGCTGGAGGCCGTGCGGCGGACGACCGGCGTCCACGCCGTGGTCTGCGTCACCAGCGACAAGTGCTACGAGAACCGCGAAACCGACCAGGCCTATGTCGAGACCGACGCCATGGGCGGCTACGACCCCTACAGCAGCAGCAAGGGTTGCGCCGAACTGGTGATCTCCGCGCTGCGACGCTCCTTTTTCAATCCGGATAAGCTCGCCGAACACGGTGTCGGTGTCGCCAGCGGGCGGGCGGGCAACGTCATCGGCGGCGGCGACTGGGCGCGGGACCGGTTGGTTCCGGATCTCATGCGCGCCTTCTCGTCCGGGGCACGGCCGGTCATCCGATTTCCGGCCGCTGTTCGCCCCTGGCAGCACGTCCTCGAGCCCCTCTCCGGCTACATGGCGCTCGCGGAGCGGCTATATGGCGGGACCGCCGAGGCCGCGGATGGCTGGAACTTCGGCCCCGCCGAGGACGACGCCAAGCCGGTGGGTTGGATCGCCGACACTCTGTCATCGCTGTGGGGTGACGGCGCCGGCTGGGACCTCGGCGAGGAACCCCAGCCCCACGAGGCCCATCACCTCCGCCTCGATTGCGGAAAGGCGGAGCGTGAGCTCGGCTGGCGGCCGGCGTGGCCTCTCGCCGAGGGTCTGCGACAAACAGTGGCGTGGTATAAGGCGAACGCCGAAGAACAGGACATGCGGGAGTTCACCCGCGATCAGATTAGACAGTACAAATCGCGTGGTGGACAGTTTCGGTCCAGTTTTAGCTCGTCCTAGGGAGATTGAAGGTTGGAAAAACAACGCGTCGCTGATGTGGTAGTCCAGATCCTGATCGACAACGGGATGAAAGACGTTTTCATGCTGACCGGTGGGGGCGCAATGCACCTCAACGACGCTTTCGGCCGCCGGCAGGAGCTTCGCAAGATATTTAACCACCACGAACAAGCGTCCTCGATCGGAGCCGAAAGTTACTTTCGTGTTTCGGGCAAGCTTCCGGTGTTGAATGTCACCACTGGTCCCGGCGGGGTGAACGCTTTGAACGGCGTTTACGGAGCCTATGTCGATTCTTGCGGCATGGTTGTCGTGTCCGGTCAGGTGAAGCGGGAGACCTACCTTCGCAATTTCGATATCCCGCTCCGCCAATTGGGCGAACAGGAAGTCGACATAGTCTCTATGGTGAGCGGGATCACCAAATATGCGGTGACCCTTCAGGACCCGTTGCAAACACGCCGAGTTGTGGAAAAAGCGATCCACCTTGCGGGCCATGGCCGGCCCGGACCGACTTGGATCGATATTCCCATGGACGTGCAAGGCATGCTCGTTGATCCCGAGGAACTCGCCGGCTACGATCCCGACACGGACATCGGCGATGACGTGCCACCGAACACCGTGCTGGAGCGGCGGGCCCTCAAGGGGCCGGCACTGCGCTCCGAAGTCGCTGCCATTCTAGAGGAGCTGTCGCGGGCGAAACGTCCGGTGATCTTTCCGGGAGGCGGTGTCAGGATTGCCGACGCCTACCAACCCTTTATCAAATTTGTTGAGCGGCTTGGCGTGCCCGTGATCACCGCTTTCAATGCCCATGACCTACTACCCCACGATCATTCGCTCTATTCTGGTCGACCAGGGACAATTGGCGACCGCGCCGGCAATTTTGTCGTTCAGAACGCCGACTATGTTTTGGTTCTGGGGTGCCGGCTAAGCATGCGGCAGATCAGCTACAATTGGGACTCCTTCGCACGCAACGCCATGGTGACAATGGTTGACATCGACGGTGCGGAACTCGCGAAACCGATGCTGCACCTCCACCGGCCTGTCCAGACCGATCTCAAAGACTTTCTCGACGAGGCCAATCAACAGCTCCTGGTCTCCACTCAACGTTTTCAGGGCGCCGACTACCTTCCGAGGTGCAAGGCCCTGGTGGAGCGTTATCCCGTGGTGTTGGAATCTTACTGGGAAAAGCCTTTCCCGGTGAATCCCTACTGTTTCGGACAAGCCTTGTTCGACATGCTTGAAGAAGGCGATATCGTCGTGACCGGCGATGGGACAGCCTGCGTCACGACATTCCAGTCCGCGCGCATCAAGCCTGGGCAACGGCTTTATTCAAACGGCGGCTGCGCCTCAATGGGGTACGATCTGCCGGCGGCCATCGGCGCTTGGTATGCGACAGGGGCGAGGCGGATCGTCTGCCTGGCCGGCGACGGCAGCATCATGATGAACCTGCAGGAGTTGCAGACGATCGCCGGCAACCGTCTGCCGATCAAGATCTTCGTGCTGAACAACGATGGCTATCATTCCATGCGGCAGACGCAGGAGAACTACTTTCCCGACAACCCGGTGGGTTGTGGCCCGGAGAGCGGATTGACCTTCCCCGACTTCAAGCGTCTAGCGGAGGGCTTCGCCCTGCCGTCGTCCCGCATCTCGAACCACGCCGGTCTTCGCGAGGGTATCGCCGGGGCGTTGAAGGGAGATGGTCCCCATCTCTGCGAGGTCATGATCGATCGCGCGCAAGCCTTCGCGCCGAAGCTGCTATCCCGGCGCCTGCCTGACGGAACGATGATCTCGCCGATGCTGGAAGATATGGCGCCCTTCCTGTCTCGCGAGGAAATGGAGCGGAACATGCTGGTCGGCAGTGAGGCTCCCTTGGAAGCCGAACCGGCAATTCTGATGGATGAACCGGTTGAATGAGGCGCTGCGCGATCTTCGACCTGGACGGGACGCTGCTGGATAGTCTGACGGTAATCCGCGCCGTGATCGATGAGATGCTGACCGAACGTGGCGCGCCCCGGCAAATCCGGGACGCCGAGGCGCGACCGTACGCAAGCCTTGGCGGTAAGGTTATGGTGGCCGCCCTCCTGGCCGGCGACGCCCGCGATCCCGACACCGACGTCGCCGATTTCCGCGCACGCTATGCCGCTTGCGGAACACCGCGCGACAGCGTCTTTCCCGGCGTTCCCGAGGGGCTGGAGCGTCTGCGGGCGGCCAATGTCGTCCTGGGCGTATGTTCCAACAAACCGCAGCACCTTTGCGACAAGGTGCTGGGCGACGTGGGGCTGAATTCGGCTTTCGCGTCGATCGTCGGCGCGCGCGCGGGCGTTCCGCTGAAGCCTCATCCGGCCCTGCTCGAACTTGTCACCCGCGAGTTGGAGGTGTCACCGTCAGAATGCGTGTATGTCGGAGACAGCGAATTGGACCACGCGATCGCTTCGGCGATGGGCATGCCGTGCGTGCTCGTCACCTATGGCTATGGCGATCCGACGGCGTTGGAGGCGCTCCAGCCTTGCGCGGACTCCTTCGCTGATGCCGTGAACCAGGTGCTGTTCACGTTGACGGCCGGTGAGATCCCAGCCCGGTCGAACGCGGCTACGTTCGCATGACGGAGCCGGACACCTATCCGACTCTTACCGGTCTGGGCGCCGACAGGCTTCTGGCCGGCGGCTGGCGCGTGGCGGTTGTCGGGGCTGGTGGCTGGATCGGGCTCGCCGCCCTCGAGCAACTTCATCAGCTGCTCGGCGTGAAAGCCTTTCGGAAGAGAGTGATCGCTTACGGATCGAAGGGGCGGCGGCTATCCCTGAGGGGCGCCTTGACGGTCGATCAGCTTCCACTCGCCGAGTTCCGGTTTTTGCCGCGCGCTAGCACTCTCGTGCTGCACCTTGCTTTTCTGACCCAGGAAAAGGCCGGGACGATGTCGGCCGATGAGTATGTCGCCCGAAACAATCTGATCTCGCGCCAAGTTCTGGAGGCGCTCGATCCGATCGGCGCCGAAGGGGTTTACGTCGCGTCTTCGGGGGCTGTCGAACTCGCCCATCTTCCAGACGTGCACGCCAACAAGGCGCTCTATGGCCGGCTCAAGCTCGAGGACGAAGCGCGCTTCTCATCGTGGGCGGAAGAGCGCGGCAAGAGAGCCGTTTTATCCCGTATCTACGGGCTCTCCGGCCCCTATATCAACAAACTCGACTCCTACGCCCTAGCCTGCTTCATCACGGACGTCCTTGCGGAGCGTCCGATAGCGGTCAGCGCCGCGCGGCCTGTCTTTCGATCGTACGTCGCCGTCGACGAGTTGATAAGTGTTGTCTTTGGTTTGCTGACGGACGGCTCCGTGGGTTCGACGCTGTTCGACACGGGGACGATCAGAGGTTACGAGATGGGTGAGATCGCCGAGTCGGTAGCGCGGGCGCTTGACCACCCGCTGCCGTCGACGAGACATCACATGACGGAACCTGGCGAAGATCGTTACGTGGGGGACGGTCGGATATACGAAAGTCTTCGTGATCGCCTTCATGTGCGGCATGTGAATTTTCGGGAGCAGGTTCGACAGACGGCGCGGTTCATGGCGGAAGCGCGCGCCAGGCTAGAGTTTGCAACGCCAAAAACGACCGATAAGAATTGGACCCTCACCTCTTGACCGCACTTGTTCGTCGTAAAGCGCTGCGCCGCGCGCTCTTGTGCGCACTCGTGGCCTGTACCGCGAGCTTCAATAGCGTTGTTTATGCCCAGAACACATACGATCCCAACGCGCCCACCGGCGCCCAACCATCGTATGGTCAGCAGCCCTATGGGACGGGTTCTCAGGGGGCGGGGCAGCCGGGAACGGCCCTTATTGGCGGTGTCAACAGCGGCGTCACGGGCGTGACTGGCGCCAACGCGGTCAACGGAGCGGGTGCGAGCGGGAACGGTGGCTTCAGTCCGGTCGTGATCCCAAATCCCGTTCTACCAAATCCCGGTTCGAATGTGCCGGAGGACGCCACCGTTTCGGTGGTGAGGCCGCCCGCGGCCGGCGCCGCTCCGACGCCCCTCTACGCCCGGCCCACGGAGACCCGGGGCCAGTTCGAGCTGTTCACGCGGCCGCCGCCCCAACCGGGAGAGTTCGAAGCCTTTGTCCGCAAGGTTCTGGGCCGTCCGCTGCGTCGGTTTGGAGCGGACCTGATTCTAAACGGCAACCGCGGCTTCGTTGTCTCGTCGACGGCGGCCGTGCCCCCCGACTATCGCCTGAACCCCGGAGATGAACTGGTCATCGGGGTCACCGGATCGGTGGAGGCGAACATCAGGTCCGTCATCGACAGCGAAGGCCGAATTTTCATTCCACGCGTCGGCGCCATAAACGTCGCGGGCGTCCGTTACGGCGACCTTCAGGCGGCGCTAGCGCGCAAGTTCAACGCGCAGTACCGGCAAGCCAAGGTCTCGGTGGTGGTCGCGCGGCTTCACGGCCTGACGGTCTATGTGACCGGCTACGCCGTGACGCCCGGCGCGTACTCCGTCAGCAGCCTGTCCACCGCGGTGGACGCGGCGCTCGCCGCCGGCGGTCCGTCAGCCGGAGGCAGCTTCCGCAGGGTGGAGGTGCGTCGCGGCGGTGAACTCATCACCGAAATCGACCTCTACGATCTGCTGCTTCGGGGGGACAAATCGCACGACGTGATGCTCGAGAACGGCGATGTCATCAACCTTGCCGCCGCCGGCCCGCAGCTGGCGATCACAGGCAGCGTGAACGCCGAAGCGATCTACGAAGCCAAAGCCGGCGAGACGCTCGCCGATCTTATACGCGACGCGGGCGGGACAAGTTCGCTGGCGGACGAAACACGCCTTATCGTGTCGAGGCTCGGCGATCTCGACCTGACTGGCTCTCAGCAGATCACCTTCGCACAGGCGCGCGGTTTCCCCGCTGAGCGCGGCGATATCGTCCGCGTTCTTTCCCTCGCCAACATCGCCCGGCCGCTCGAGCGGCAAGCCATTCTCGCGACGATCGAGGGAGAGGTCGATCATCCGGGGCGTTTCTACCTGCCGCCCGGTTCGACACTCTCCGATCTCCTGGCCCGCGCCGGTGGCCTGACCTCGGGTGCCTTTGTATTCGGCACGGCCCTCGATCGAGACAGTGTCCTGCGACAGCAGCGGGCCAGCTTTGATCGCGCGATCGACGATCTGCAACTCGCCGCGGCGGCTTCGCCGTTGAACGGATTGAACGGAACGGCGGATCGGGCGGCCACGGCCGCGGTGCGCCAGCAGGCGACGCTGGGAGTGATCGACGCGCTGCGCTCCCGGACTCCGGATGGCAGGATCGTGCTCGACACTCCGTACGGGTCAAACGCCTTGCCGACGAGTTTGCCGCTTGAAGACAATGACCACATCTATATCCCGCCATTGCCAAAAACGGTCGGCGTTTTCGGCGCGGTGTTTCAGCCCGGCTCCTTCCTACTGCGAGATCGAGCGAGGCTTGGAGACTATCTGAGGATGTCCGGCGGACCTCAGCATTTCGCCGACCGCAAGGAGATTTTCGTCGTCCGCGCCAACGGCTCGGTGCTGTCAAGCCGGCAGTCGCGCGGTTTCGACAATCGATACGCTCTTCCAGGCGATGTGATCTTCGTGCCGGTTCGAACGTCGCCGGGCTTTTTGGAGCGGCTGCGCGTTATCCTGGACGTGGTCTCTCAATTCGGCCTGAGCGCCGCGGCGCTCGCGGTGCTGGCTCACCAATGAAGAGCCCACCGACGATTATCGGCGCGGTGATGGAGAGCCGCTGGCTGCGCAACGCCACACGTCGCCGTCTCGGGCTCGGAGTTCTGGCCGTGATCCTCGCGATCCTGTGCGTCTTCCCCGAGCATTATGCGGCCGAAGCGCAATTGATGCCGCAGGACAATGGTGGCGGTCTGAGTGGAGTTCTGGCTGAGCAGGCCAGCGGCGCTATCCTCAATCTTGGCGCGCTTGCTGGGAACAAACCGTCGATCGAAGCGGATCTCACCATTGCCCGCAGCCATGCTGTGTTAGCTAAGACCGTAGCGCGCCTGAACCTGCTCCGGAGACTCGGCTACAGGAGCGAGAGAAAAGCGGAAGTGAAGCTCAAGAACAAGGTGGGGATCATCGCAATCCGAGGGAGCATCCTTCAGGTGACGACCCGCGATTCTAATCCAAAGTTCGCGAGGGATTTGGCGGGCGCGGTTGCGGAGTCGATCCAGGATCGGGTTGCGGATATCAGCCTTGAGCAGGCGCGGACCAAGCGCGTGGTAGCGACCAACAGGCTTTCGGAAGCCACCGTGCGTCTGGCGAACGCTCAGGCCGCATTGAATCAATTTCGTTTGGCCAACAAGCTCCCCGCACCTGAGCAGCAATTGGGAGCTGGAGTGGGCATTTTAGCCGGGTTGCAGAGTCAGCTTCAAGCCGCGGAAGTTGAACTCCGCTCGCAGGAACTCGTCTCCACGCCTGACAATATCCAGGTCAAGGTTCTTCAGTCGCGGATTGCAAGTCTGCGCCAGCAGGTTGCCCAGGCGCAAGACACGGGGCAGGCGAACGGCGGCCCTGGCTTGGCGGGCATCGCTGTAGTGAATACTCAGTATTACAACCTGTATCGAGACGAAAAAACGGCGGAAATACTTTATCAAGTTTATAATCGTTACTTGGAAGAACTCACAATCGATGAGATGTCTGCAAACGAAGCGATGTATGTCGTACAACCTGCCTATGTGGTTCCTAGTCGACAGTTCAACGTTTGGGCGGTCGGGCTGCTGTTGATCGTCCTGATGGCTGCGGTTGCAGCGGAATACTACTACTTCAAGCCGTTCACGATCACGCCGGTCCGGGCGAGAGTTTCATGAGCGCCGTCGAGATGTCCGTCGTCATTCCGTGCCTGAACGAGGAGGCGAATGTTGAGGCAATCGCCGCCGCCGTGGCGGCGCAGATGACCCGGTCGCGCATCGCCGACTACGAGATCATATTTATTGATAACGCATCGATCGACCAAACCGTATCGCTGATAAAGGGTCTGTGCGCACGCGACACGCGCGTAAAGCTCATCGTCAACAACCAGAATTACGGCCAGATGCGGTCGCCGACACACGCCATCTATCAGACTAGCGGACAGGCGGTGATCGGCTTGTGCGCCGATTTTCAGGATCCCCCCGAGTTGATCCCGGCTTTGATCGAGCGCTGGCGCGCGGGAGCAAAGATCGTGTTGGGCGTTCGCGCTGGGGAACAAACCTCCTTCCTCCTGCGGTCGATCCGCGCCATCGGCTACAGCTTCTTCTCCCGTTTCGGTGACTACCGCGTGATTCCCAACGCGACTGGTTTCGGGCTTTACGACAAGGCGGTGGTCGACACGCTAAGACAGTGGCGGGATCCGGAGCCCTTCTTTCGCGGCATGGTGGTCGAAAGCGGCTTTCCGCTGGAGACCATTCCCTACACCCGGCCGCCGCGTGCGCGTGGAGAGACCAAAAACAATTTTGGCACCCTCCTTAGCTTCGCGCTTTCCGGACTGGCCAGCTCGTCGAAGCGCCTACTGCGGGTTCCGCTCTATGTTGCCTTAGTCACCTTCGCCGCCGCTGGCCTGACGCTGCTGGCCGCGCTGGTGTTGGCGATCGTCCGTCGGGGAGGAGGAGCGATGGCACTGCTGACCTTGGTGGAATTCGTCGTCGGCCTGCTGTTCCTATTCCTGGGCCTGCTGGGCGAGCAGGTGCGGCTGATCTCCGAGATGGTGAGGAGCACACCGTTGGTGGTTGAGAAGGAGCGGGTCAACTTCCCGGCTCACCCTGCCTAGGTGGCCGGCGGTTCTCGAGCCGCACACAGAGAGGCTGGCGGAGTTGTTCCGCTATTATGTCGTTGGCGTTGTCAACACGGTGTTCGGTTATGGTCTGTTCGCCCTCCTGGTCTGGCTAAGCCTCAATTTATTCGTGGCTCAGATACTTGCTCATCTCAGCGGTATGGCGTTCAATTACGTGATGTTCCGAGTTCATGTATTTCGTGGACCAAAGCCGGAGCTGAGGCGCTACATAGCCGCCTACAGTTTGAACTATCTTTTGGGGTTAGCAAGCCTCACTGTCGCCCACAGTTTTATAGCTTCGCCCTATATCGCGGGGTTGGTGACACTGCTGGTTATATCAATTCTGAACTACTTCATTTTAAAGCGTTTCGTTTTTTTATCCAGCTAGGCGTCGTGTATGTCGGACACTAAGTGGTGGAACCGCTCCCATTTGAGCTTAGTCTTCGAGGTCATTCTTCTACTGGTGATTATAATCTCTGATTTAAAGGTCTGGGGCTTCTTTAACAGTAACGGGTATTTGCCGCTGCCATTTTACCACAGCGTGATCGACACGTTCATGGACTGGTTCAACGTCGCTTATTGGGCCAATAATCCTGGCGCATATTACGAATACATGTCGGTCTATCCGCCATTGTCCTTCGCCTTCCTCAAGCTTTTCACCCTCCATTCGTGTTACCGGTTTGACCCGATCTTCGCTCGCGACTGCGATTGGCTGTTTCGTTGGGTGTTTGGAGGCTTCTTTCTCGCCAACGCCTTTTTGATTTACGCGAGTTTGCGCAAAGTTGTGGGTGGGCGGGCATGGGTGAGAACCCTAGCCCTCGTCCTAGGGCTGCCCTCTCTTTTTGGCGTGGAGCGAGGGCAGCTGCTAATCCCGTGCTTCACCTTCTTCATCCTCGCCCATGGCCGTTTGCTGCGGTCTGCCAGGTTGAAATGGCTCGCGACGGCAATAACCATCAATTTCAAGCCCTACCTCCTCTTCACTATTATCCCGCATCTGCTGCGTCGGCGCTGGTCGGCGGTGGAGGGCTGCATAATCGCTGCCGTCCTCGTCTGGATCGTGACTTGGGCAGTCGTTGGCGTCGGCACGCCAACGGAGGTAATCCACAACATCATGAGTTTCAACGAACGACCAATAGCTAACAAGTTTGATGACGTCTTTTATCAGATGACGTACAGGCCCTTACTTGACGCGGTTAATTCCAGACTTCCATTGATGTTTTTCCTCGGTTCAAAGCCGATCGAGCTAATTGCAACCTATTTGCCCTGGATCGTCCGGTGTGGCCAAGCGGGAATCTTGCTCTGCTTCGCAGGAGCCGCCATTCGACCGCATGCGCTTACGTTGCACAGGCTTACCCTGCTGGGTCTTCTCTTGACGACAACCTCGTCGATGACTGGCGGCTATACGCAGATGCTCGTGTTCTTTCTGTTGTTTATGGAGCCGTGGCGCGGTCCAACTAGAATCATTGCTCTGTCCATAGCTTATATACTTAGTATCTGCACAGATTATAGTATTATGGGCTTCCAGCACCTAACGCTTCCGAGTTACCTGAGTGGTCGTACCGTTGACGTTACCGTAGGCGTCAGTCTAGGCGAACTCAGCCGCCCCGGACTTATCCTAATCATGGAGTATGCCTTGATTGTAGGTTCACTCGCGTCGGTGTTCGGCGCCCTTAGGGTGGCTCCCGTGCCGAAGGCCAAAGGGTCGCCGGACGCCTTCAGTCCAACGCCCCTACTCTCCTGACCGAACCCGATCTGCATCCGAGTTATGACAGCAGGTCTGCGATCGGAACGAGCCGGTGTGCTACATCGGGATAGGCCACTCGGATGTCCTCCATGATGGCCGGTGAAAAGTCGATGCTGTTGACGAGAACCGTTCTAGGTGTCCGTCCGAGATCCTCGGGCGCGAGCACCGGACGGCCTAGGCGGAGCCCCCCCTGCTTCGCTGTGTCTCTGTCAACGAAATAGTCGATTTTCGCGGGATCGAAGAAATTCGCAAGCACCTCATCGGCCAAGCTTCCGGCTCCCCACACTACCACCGTGCCCGTGCCGACAAGCAAAGGATGATCCGACAGAAGTGTCAAGCTCCATTCGGGCTTGCGGAAAGGTCTCGCGATCATCTGCAGACTATCGGAGTAACGAGCGTCAAGGCGCTGGTCGGTTCGCGCGGCGATTACCTCCAGTTGATGGTTCGCCAAAAGACGTCCCAACGAGTTCACTGAGAAGAAATGCAGGTGCGAGCTGTTGTCGTCGATAGGAAGGGTTCGATTGCCGGAACCATTGGGCAATTCGATGAACACCGCTCCGCCCGGCGCGAGCATTGCTTTCATCGCCGCGATCTCAACGCTTGGATCTTGGAGGTGTTCGAGAACATGCGATATGAGAATTAGGTCAAAAGGACCTTCTACTTTCCCCGCTGAGATCAGATCGATCAAAGGGCTCGTATGGAGCTTGTCAACCGAGGAGAGGGCCTGCTCCCCTGCGGGCGAAAGCTCAATCGCCTCGTAACGCGAAAGGTTTACGGCGTTCTGGGTGGTGCGAGCCAGTTCGCCCGTGGCGCAACCTATTTCAAGCACACGTCCGCCGCTCGGGAGAAAAGGCGCGAAGAACGCGATCTGTTCCTTGAGGCGAGCTTCGGAAGTACCCAAAGAGCACATAGCCGTCGTGCTGTAGAGAAAGTTGGGCGCGCTTGTGCGCCAACCGTGGAAGCATCCTCGGCAGTAGGCCCGCTCCCCCGCCGCGGCGACTAGTTTGACGAGATCGCCGCCGCCGCATACCGGGCACGAACTTGTGTTGTTTATTTGGTCGAATGGTGAAGCAGCAACTTTAGAAAAAGCCTTCAGCGACAATTTTACTACCTTATGATGCATGTGGTCATTGGATATTTTGTGTTAGACGTTCCTAAGCTTGTCCCTGCAAAGGCGGCCCGGCATAACAAAAAGCCCTTCCAAGTCTGGGACTGGGGAACCCACAAACTCAAGCTCAAGTGATTGCCTAAGGAGGCATTATTTCTGAAGGCGCATGATCGCACACCTCCTCCTAAAATTTAATGGCGAAAGCTTTTTTGGTTAGAGTTGGTTCGTATCCCAACAATCCGCTTGGCAGCAGCGTGGCTTGAATTAGGAGCGCCGGGAGGTGGCCGACGCGGTTCCGTGGCTTGGTGAAGGTTCTGCCTTGCACCCTTGGGCGGGAGCGCCTTTCTTTAGGAACGGCCTCTTGGTAAGGGTTCAAGTCACGCGGGCGGCACGGCAAAACCGTCGTGAGGCGAGCCCGCTTATAAAACGAATCAACGGTTGGAGCGCGGCTCAACCGTTGTTCAGTTCGCCAGGAGATAATACGTGAGCGGAACGAGCGATTTCGTAGTTCGTGATTGCCCACTGTGCGGGACTCGTCCAACCTCCCCAACCGAGGTGTCCACCGCTCCGAAAGCCGAGTCAATGTCTTTCGAGAAACTCATTCAATATTGGAATGGATTCTTTAAAGATCGGGTGTTCTTCTCGTATCACAGGTGTGCGTCATGCGGGTTGTTGTTCGCCCCGATCTTCTTCAGTGACGAGCAGCTAGCCCGACTTTACGGACAGATGCCCCCAAACATGGAATCGATCCCCCCTGATGCGCTTCGCAAAACGCAGCGAGGGTATTTCGAGTTTCTGCGAAAGCACAACGACCTCAAGGGCGCATATCTGGAGGTCGGACCAGATATCGGGCTCATAGTCGAGAACTGCGTCCGAGACGGCGACTTCGACGCTTACTGGTTGTACGAACCTAACCGCGCGGTGGCTCCAGCCCTAGCCGCCGCCGTCGGTGATCGTCCTCATCGTTTGATCCATGAGATGACGGGTTTCGAGGCCGCGCCTGCCGGCTCGGTTGGCGCTGTTGCGATGATTCACGTACTCGATCATTTGCTCGAACCGGTCGGCGTCTTGCGGGATTTGCGCCGCACGATGAGGCTGGATAGCGCTATTGTCATTGTGACGCACAATGAGCGGTCGCTGTTGCGGAAAATTTTCGGGCGCCGTTGGCCCGCCTTTTGTCTGCAGCATCCACAAGTTTACAACCCTAATTCGATAACCGCTCTTCTTCAACGCAGCGGTTTTGATGTTCTGGAAATTAGGAGAACCACCAACTACTTTCCCTTATCTTTTCTTCTCATGCATCTGCTGTGGGCCATTGGAATAAAGGCTAAAAGGGCTCCGGGACTCGGCAGTTTGACGTTAGGCCTCAAGCTCGGAAACATGATCACAGTGGCTAAGCCACGAGCTGAGGCGCTTCCCAGCTAGGCTGATCGAAGTCGCCGTGTGGGCGTCGAGAGCCTCTTCCGGCAGTTCAACCGCCAACTCCAATGCCGGGAAGACGGAACCGGCGAGAGCCCAGTCAGTTCAAGATCCCCGTCGCGAGATTGTGGACCGACCCGCGTGATCCAAACGCTCCAACGATCGTCACCGGCGTTCCGAACGCCTCAATTTTCTTGTCCGCCCCCCCGCTCAAAGCCGTGGGATCGATCCCGGAGCCGCAAATCTCATTGTGATCGCAGGGCCGGCCCGTTCTCGGGTCGATGGTCAGGGCCACGCCAAGCAGCGAAAGCGTCGAGCGCCGCGTGTTCATGATCTTCGATCGGAAAATGCAGCGGCTGGAGGACGCGAACTGCACGAGGCCATCGGGCGATCCCGGCGTGTGGGCATTGTTGATCGTGTCGGCCGTGCTCTCGCAATTTGTCGAATTAGCAAACAGGATCGCGACCTTCATTTCGGTGAAAATGTTGTTCACGAGCGACACGCCGGACGAGAACTCCATCTTCGCGCCAAAGCCGCCGCCGATAAATTGACAGCCGGTCACCGACACGGGTCCACGGGTTTCGACCACATGCAGAGCGGCCGCATCCGACCCTACGATCGCCACATAGGTGTTGTGGATGGTTACGGCGGTGAGTTCGTTGCCTCCGTTCAGATGGATGCCGAACGCAGTGCAGCCATCCAGCACGCAGTCGCTGATAATCAGGTCCTCTGATGGAAACTGGAAGGCAGTGTTGTCGGCGTTCATGTTGATCGCCGTATCCATGTTCGCCGTCTCGAGGCGATGTATGAAGGTGTCGGTCCAGCCGCCATACGCGTAGAATCCCGAGGCGAACGTCAGCCCGTTCGGCCGGCCGAACACCGAGCACTCCGAATAATACATCGACGCTTCGCCGGTGTTGGCGCCGATGGTGTCGGTCGCGTTCTGGAAGAAGCCGACAAAGAAGTCGTTGGAACGGTTGGCGCCGGGGACATTGCGCAGGGCTTGGCAGTGGTTGAAATAACAGTGCACCCCGCCTTCGACATAGAAGCCGATGCTGTGATCCACCACGTTGACGTCGAGAAACTGGCAGGTGACGGCGAACCTCACGCGGATGCCAGCCGGAGAGGCGAAGAAGCCGCGTCCTTCCGGCTTCGTAGCGGGAGCGGCGCGGGGCGGGACCACGCGATTGATCGACAGCCGCTCGACGACCACGTGCTCGAGGAACTCCGAAAAGTTGCCGGGCGATGGGTTCGCCTCGAACCCGACGCGTAGCCCGTCGTTGATCGGGCTGGTCAGCATCAATCGTGACGATTCACGCGTCTTCCCGTTCTGGTTCGACGCGACGCCCCGTAACACCCGGCTCGGATGTCTCATCGCGAGATTTCCCGAATAGTAGTAGTCGCCTCCCATCAGTTGCACGGTCTGCACGCTGTCGAGCGCCGCCTGTAGCGCCGGGGTGTTGTCGAACTCGGCGTCGTTGGTTCGCGCTCCCCACCACTCGGCATGACCCGTGGTCAGGAACCGCGAGTTGAACACGGCCGCTACGCCGTCCGAGAACACCTGCTCCAGCCCCGCCTCAAATCCTTGATCGAAAGTCACGGCGCCGGCTCCGGTGAACCTCGCCCCCGGATCGATCAGTACCGACCGCAGGAAAGTCACCGCTCCCGAAATCAGGTACACACCCTCCGGCACCCTGAGGGACGATCCCGAGGCTCCCGCCGACCTCAGCAGGGCGGTGTCGTCGGTCACGCCATCGCCGACGGCGCCCAAGATGCGGACATCGAGCACCCCGTGGGACGATGGTCTTGCAGAAGCCTTGGCGCCGGGCCGCCCGCTCGCGGAGCCAGCCAGCGGCGCCCCGGCCAAAGAGGCGAGCAGAGCCCGCCGTTTCATCACGGCCATGGGGTCAGGCTTCCGATCAAAGCCCCAATACCTGGCTTCTAACGACTAGCCGCCACGACTTTCATGGAGGAATTGATGACCACCGCTCCACGCTCGATACCGCGGTTCTCGACCATCCGTTGCAGCGCCAGATCGTTGGCGTAGGGCGCGTCGATGTCGCGCAGCTTGACCGGCGCGTCCTTGCTCATCGGCGCCTTCAGCCGCTCTCCGCCGAGAAACTCGCGCACCGAAATCTGGCCGTGCAGAAGCGGCACCGCTAGGAAGACGTCGTCGGTTGTCAGACGATGCCCCGATGGCAGGTCGCGCTTGGCGTAGACGCCGCGTACGAGTTCGTCGAGATAGCGAACCTCCTTTTCAGGAGCCGCCCGCTTGGCCACGCCGGGGGCGCCACACATCTCCTTGGCTTTCTTGAAAGCCTTGAACCAGGCGTCCGCCTGTTCGGGAAGGGTGCAGTAGGGTGAAACCGCGATGCCGTCCGCGTCGATGTCGACATGCCGTTCGAACGTACGCGCGCCCTTGGCGTAGGCGATCATCACCGAGGATGTCCAGTCGGTCATCTCATGCGTCGAAAAGCCGATCACCGTGTTCGGAAAGCGATTCTTCAGGAAATCTATCTGGTTGATTTCAAGTTCGGAATCTTCAGAGGGATAGAGCGAAACACAATGGTTCAGCGCGAATGGGATATTTCGCTCGGCGAAGTAAGCAACGAGACGGTCGACATCGTTCAGATTCGAGCCGCCGCTGGAGGCGATCACCGGCGTTCCGGTCTCGGCTATTTTTTCGATCAGGATGCGATCGCGGATGTCCGAACTCGCGATCTTGAGAATCTCAACGCCGAACTCCACGCACTTGTCGACCGAGACCTCGTCGAATGGCGTCGCCATGGTGACAAGCCCGCGCTCGCGCACCCTCTCCACCATCCGGCCCAACTCCCCCCACGACAATTCCGTTGCGGAAACCTTCTTAATGTAACGCGAGTCGTCGCGATGACGGTGCCCATCGTGAATGAACGAGCCGACATCGCGAAACTGGAGCTTCATCGCGGCATGGATGTCGTTGTCGTGAACGACCGTCGCAAAGTCGTCGATAATTCTCAGACCACGCGCGAGGCTGCCCCAATGATTGTTGGCCAATTCGAGCACGAACAGGTCGTTGAAAACCGACATCAGCAATCCCGGGTTATCAGGTTAACTTTAATTTAGCCGCAACGACGCACCATGCGACAGAAGCCTTGACAAAACGATGGCGGACCTTCTCTCCGTCGTTCCACAGGCCCCAGCTGAGGTGTTGAGTCACCAAGACCGCCATGGCGCTTTGGGTTCCTCGTAAGGTGTCGTGTCCGGGCCGGGAGGTGGTTGTGCGTTCGCTGTTCCTAGACGTCGAGATTTATAGAGTCCGTCCCCGCACCGTTATGCCGACGCCGTTGAGAAGAATCTCTAACACGGCCTCGCAAGGGATCAAAGCCATCGCCATGCTTGGGCCTGCGATTTCGCCGCTTTCCTGAGCACCAGGCGCTTGCAAACACATTCCGAACACTGCTGTTGGCGTTCGCCACGCGCTATAAGCCTCGCTTATGATGAACGGCGAAGGGAAGCGAAGCGGGACCGGACAAAGCGCTTCGCATAGAAGTCGTATCTCATCGATGGTTGCGGGCTGGCGCGTGGCCGGACCATTCGAAACCTCTGAATTCGCGAACGGCGTCATAGCGTGAGCGCTCGTATCCTTTGGGCGTGGGCGGCGGTCCTGCTGGCTCTCGCGGCGGTCGCCAGCCTCGCTTGGCAATTTTCGGCGCGCGGCTACTTGCCGCAGCCGATCTACTTCCGGCCCGACGACAGCCTGATGGATCTCTACACCACCGCGTTTTGGGCCAACACGACCCAGGCTTATGTACGATGGCATACCGTGTATCCGCCCCTGTCGTTCGCCTTCCTCAAGCTGTTCTCGGTTCACCAATGCTACGTTCATGGCGACGTCCAAGGGCGCGTCTGCGATTGGGTTCCCATGGCCGCGCTCGGAGCATTTTATGTGCTCAATGTCGTGCTGGTGTTCGGCAGCTTGCGCCTTATAGACCGCCGCACCGCGTTGCCCCGCACGTTCGTTCTCTCCGCGGGCCTGCCGATGCTCTACGCTCTCGAGCGCGGGAACCTCCTGATCCCGGCATTCACCGGGATCGTGCTGGGTCTGGGCGGACTGCTGCCTCGGGCTCCGGCGCGGTGGGCAGCCATGGCCTGGGCGATCAACTTCAAACCCTACATCCTGATCGCGGGCTTGAGCCGGATCGCGAAGTGGGACTGGCGCTGGTTCGTGGGCGTGATCGGATTTGGCCTCGCGATCTATGTGGCGACGTATCTTGTGTATGGTTCCGGAACAATCACGCAAATCGTCCGGCACGAGTCGCACTATGGAGCCGAAACAAGCACGCGATATTTCGACGATCTTTATTACGCGACCTCGTACTGGCCGCTGATTCGCCTCCTCCGGGCGGCGCCCCCTGGCCTTCATCTTCTCGATGCACCATGGTCGCTTGTCGTCGCCCTCGGCCTGGAGGCCGCGATCCGGATAACCCAAGCGGCCGGCCTTCTGTGTCTTCTGCTTTCCGCGCCGTGGCCCGAACGGGTCGATGTCCGTCGATTCTGCGCGCTCAGCGTGGCGATTTCGCTGACCGCCTTCACCACCGGATCGGCGGGATATACGCAGATTTTCCTGTTTTTCCTGCTTCTCCTGGAGCCGAGACGGGGCGGCCTCTATACCTTGCTCATCGGGTGTGTCTATCTGCTGAGCATACCCGCCGACATGACGATCCTGCCCGTGGTTCACCGCCCGGTATTCAGCTTCTTTGGCCAGCGTTGGGTGATCGCTGATTTCGGCGTCTCGATCGGACAGCTTGTCCGTCCGGCGGTTCTGCTGGTGATCCAGGTAACGCTGACATTCATCAGCGTGCGCGATCTCCTCAGGGCGCCGGACAGCGCCGTTGCCGTGGCGACTCCCAATCGATAGGTTCCGCCGCGCCGTTCCGGGCGGCGGGTTGGAGGTTTCCAGGCTTTGGTCGATTTCGTCGAAGAGGTCGAGGAACAGCTTCGCGCGGAGCGCTACGCCAGCTTCGCGCGGCGGGGCCTGCCGTGGTTCGTCGCCGCTCTCGTGGTCGTTGTTCTGGTCTGGCTGGGTCTTTGGGGCTACCACGCGTGGCGCGACCGCAACGTCGCGGCGGCTTCGGTGGCCTATGACCGGGGCATCACCCAATTGTCGGGGGGCGACGCCCTCGGCGCCTACACCACCTTCGCGCCGATCGCCAAGGACGGCCCCGCCGCCTACCGCGCCCTGGCGCTGATCCAGCAGGGCAACATCCGTCTCGCCGCCGACAAGGCCGCGGACGCCGTGCCGTTGTACGACGCCGCCGCCAAGGCCGCTCCCGGCCACTTCCTCGGCGACCTCGCGCGGCTCAAGGCGGCGCTGGCCCTGATGGACACCGCTCCCTATCCCCAGCTCGAGACCCGGTTCAAAGCGCTGATCGGCGACAACAGGCCGTATGACCTCGAGGCCCGCGAGGCCCTGGCGCTGGCCAAGATGCAGGCCGGCCGCACCGCCGAGGCGCGGGGAGACCTGAACGCGATCAGCATCACCCTCGGTGTCACGCCGTCGATCCGCGCGCGCGCTCAAAACGCAATCGCCCTGATCGACGCCGGCCAGGCCAGGACCGTCTCTGACGCGGCGCGCGCCGCCGCCACAATGCCGCCGCCCTCGGCGGCGACGCTGTCGGCCTTAGGAGGCGCCCCCGTCCCGTCGGACGGAGCGGACGGCCAGCCTCCGGAAGCCGCCGGTCCCACGCAATGAACCTTGGTAAGTTCGGCCCCGTGGCCGCCGTCGTCCTGACGCTCGGTGCGCTGGCCGGCTGCGGCACGCTGTCGAAGGTCGGCAGTCTGAACCCTTTTCACGGCAAGGCGAAACCCAGCTCGGCGTCGCGCGGCAATCGCATCCCGATCATCGCGCTCAACGATCAGCTCACGGTTTCCGACGCTCTCAAAGGGCAGGACTTCCTGCTGCCGCCGCCGGCGCCGCAGGCCGATTGGCCGCTGCCCGGCGGCACGCCCGCCCAGTCGGTGGAACATGTCGCGGCGGCGCCGGACTTCGTGGTCGCCTGGCGGCGGCCGATCGGGCAGAGGTCGTCGCGCAAGCATCACATTACCGCCCCGCCGATCGCCGCCGACGGCCGGGTCTATGTCATGGACGGCTCCGCCGACGTTTCGGCGCACGACATGCGCACCGGCGCCCAGCTCTGGCGCGCCAACATCATGCCGAGGTCCAAGCGCAACCGCGAGGCGTGGGGCGGCGGCGTCGCCTACGTCGACGGCAAGCTCTACGTCTCGTCCGGCTTCCGCGAGGTCGTCCAGCTCGACGCCCGCACCGGCGCGATCGGCTGGCGTACGCCGGTCGAGGCCCCGCTGCATTCCGCGCCGACCGTGTACGGCGGCCGGGTCTTCGTGGCGGACGTCAACGATGAGATGCTCGCGTTCGACACGGCGACCGGAACCCAGGACTGGACTTATCAGGCCTTGACCGAACCGGCCCGCATCCTCGCCGCCTCCAGCGCCGCGATCGATAACGACACCCTCGTGGCGTCGTTCGCGTCCGGCGAGTTGGTGGCCCTGCGCGCCGCCAACGGTGCCGAGCTGTGGAACGCCAGCCTGTCCAAGGCCAGCCGCACCAACGCCCTTTCGGAGATCCGCGACATCGCCGGTCGCCCGGTGATCTACAAGACCGACGTGTTCGCCGTCAGCCACTCCGACGTCTTCGCCGCCGTCGACCTGCGCACCGGCGTCGCCCGGTGGACGTTGCCGGTGTCGGCGACCACCACGCCCTGGGCGGCGGGCGACGTGGTTTATGTCGTCGATCAGGCCGGGCAGGTGATCTGCGTCTCCCGTGACTCGGGTCAGGTCTACTGGATTCATGACCTTAACGCCGGCGCGAAGAAGAAGCGCCGGGCGATCTGGTCCAGCCCAGTCCTGGCCACCAACCGCCTGATCGTCGTGTCCAGCAAGGGAAACGCCGTCGCCCTCAATCCGAAGACAGGCGCGGTGCTTGGCGCCCTGCGGCTCGGTTCCGACGCCCTGATCGGCCCGATCGCCGTCGGCGGCATGGTCTATGTCGTGACCGAGGCGGCCGAACTGATCGCGATCCGGTGATGGTCGTCCGGCGTCGGTCGTGCTGATGCCCGCGCCATGCTGACCCTGGCGATCGTCGGGCGGCCGAACGTCGGCAAGTCGACGCTGTTCAATCGGCTGGCGGGCCGGAAGCTTGCCATCACCGACGACCGTCCGGGCGTGACACGTGACCGCAAGTTCGCCACTGGGCGGCTTGGCGATCTCGACCTCATGCTGATCGACACCGCCGGCTTCGAGGATGTCGCCGACGAGAGCCTCGAGGCCCGGATGCGCCGCCAGACCGAACAGGCGGTGGCCCAGGCCCAGATCGTGCTCTTCGTCATCGACGCCCGCGACGGCGTGGTCGCTCTCGACGAGCTGTTCGCCGAGGTTCTGCGCCGGGCGGACAGGCCGGTGATCATGGTCGCCAACAAGACCGAGGGCCGCGCTGGCGACGCCGGCGCGCTGGAGGCGTTCAACCTTGGTTTCGGCGAGCCGGTGTCGATTTCCGCCGAACACGGCGAGGGCATGAGCGATCTCTACGCCGCCGTCGTCGACGCCGCCCCGTCGGGCGCGGACGTCTATGATGAGGACGATGACGAAGAGCTTTCGCCGGACAAGCCGATCCGCATCGCGGTCGTCGGTCGGCCCAATGCCGGCAAGTCCACCCTGGTCAACCGCCTGATTGGCGAGGACCGCCTGCTGACCGGACCGGAAGCCGGCATCACCCGCGACTCGATCTCGGTCGACTGGACCTGGGGCGAGCGCCGGGTGCGGCTGGTCGACACGGCTGGGTTGCGGCGCAAGGCGCGTATCGACGAGGCGCTGGAGAAGCTCTCCACCCAGGACTCCATCCGCTCGATCACCTTCGCCGAGGTCGTGGTGCTGGTTATGGACGCCACACATCCGTTCGAAACCCAGGATCTGTCCATCGCCGACCTCGTCGAGCGGGAGGGCCGGGCGCTGGTCTTCGTGCTCGCCAAGTGGGACCTGGTCGAGGATCAGGGCACGCGGCTGCGCGAGTTCATCGACCACGCCAACCGCATGCTGCCGCAGCTTCGCGGCGCGCCGGTGATCGCCTTGTCCGCCGAGACCGGCAAGGGCCTCGATCGCCTGATGCCGGCGGTGGTCAAGGCGCACGACGACTGGCAGACCAAGCTTAAGACCCGCGACCTCAACGACTGGTTGAAGATGGCGGTGGAGCGCCATCCGCCGCCGGCGGTGAACGGCCATCGCGTGCGGCCGAAATACATGGCCCAGATCAAGGCGCGTCCCCCGACCTTCGTGCTGTTCGCCAGCCGCGCGGAGAAGCTGCCGGAGAGTTACAAGCGCTATCTGGTCAACTCCATCCGTGAGAGCTTCGAGCTGCCCGGCACGCCGATCCGGATCAGCGTCAAGTCGGGCAAAAACCCCTACGCCGACGAGACCGACGACCCGGTCAAGAAGTTCCAGGCGAAGCGGCGCGCGCTGCGGATCGCCAATCCGCGAAACTGACGACCGCGTCCGGCAAGCCCGGATCGTCGCAGCCCGCCAGTTCGACGATCAACGGTCCGATCATGTCCGGCGTGGCGAGGGCCTCCTTGTCCTCTCCAGGATAGGCCTCGGCGCGCATCTTGGTGCGCATCGCGCCGGGGTTGAGCAGGATGGCGCGGATGGGCGAGTTCTCGACCTCGTCCGCCCAGCAGCGCACGAGAGCCTCTAGGCCGGCTTTGGTGGCGGCGTAGGAACCCCAAAACGCCTTTGGACGTCGCGCGGCGCCGGATGTGAGGAAGATAGCCCGCGAGGCGTCGCTCGCGCGCAGAAGCGGCTCCAGCGAGCGGATCAGGCCGAACACGGCGGTGAGATTCGTGGCGACGATCTTCGCCCACAGATCCGGCGGGATATGCGCGACCGGGCGCAGCCCGCCAAGCATCGCCGCCGCGTGGACCAGAATGTCGAGCCGGCCGTGGCGCTGCGAAATGGCGAAGCCGAGCTGGTCGATGCCGCCGGTGTCGGAGAGGTCCATCGGCACCAGCGTCGCTGGCTGAAGACCACGCGAGCGGATAGCGTCGTCCAGTTCCTCCAGCGCGCCCTGGGTGCGGCCGACCGCGATGACATGCGCGCCCGCTTCAGCGAGAGCGAGGGCCGCCGCGTGTCCGATCCCGCGTGTGGCGCCGGTGACGAGCGCGACGCGGCCAGTGAGCGCACGCGCGCTCATTCCTCCCTCCCCTTTATGGGGAGGGCCGAGACGAAGCGAAGCGAAGTCCGGGGTGGGGAAGTGTGGGTCATCATCTGCAGTCCTTGGGGATTACCAAGACTCCCCCACCCCGCTCGCTGCGCGAGTCGACCCTCCCCATGAAGGGGAGGGAGGGAAGTGGCCTCTTCGCTCACGCGTCCACCAGGAAGCTTAGCTGGTGTTCGACCTGATCGTTGCGGCCCTCCGCGAGTTCGCGGTCGAGCAGGCGCGTCGGGTAGTCGCCGGTGAAATAGTGGTCGGTGAACTGCGGGCGCAGCGGGTTGCGCGGGCCGGCGCCCATGGCCCAATAGAGCCCCTCCACCGAGAGGAAATCCAGGCTGTCGACCTCCAGCAGGCGCGCCATTTCCGGCAAGGTCCGGGTGCCGGCGAGCAGGTGCTCGCGGTCGGGCATGTCGATGCCGTAGAAGTCGGGAAACTTGAGCTGCGGCGAGGCGCTGCGCAGGTGGACCTCCGTGGCCCCGGCCTCGCGCACCATGCGCACGACGCGCAGCGAGGTCGTGCCGCGCACGATCGAATCGTCGATCAGCATCACCCGTTTGCCCGCGAGAACCGCCCGGTTGGGGCTGAGCTTGCGCCGCACGCCGAGCTCCCGCGCGCCCTGGGTCGGCTGGATGAAGGTCCGCCCGGCGTAATGGTTGCGGATGATCCCCATCTCGAACGGGATGCCGCTCTCCTGGGCGTAGCCGAGCGCCGCCGGCACCCCGGAGTCCGGCACCGGGACCACGACATCGGCGGGAACGCCGCTTTCCATCGCCACCCGCTGCCCCAACCGCTTGCGCACATCGTAGACCGATTGCCCGTTCATCACGCTGTCGGGCATGGCGAAGTAGACGTATTCGAGCACGCATGGCCGGGCTTTCGAGGCCGGGAACGGGCGCAGGCTTTCGACACCATGCTCGGAGATCACCACCATCTCGCCGTGCTCGACATCGCGCACGAACCGCGCGCCGATCATGTCCAGCGCGCGGGTCTCCGACGCCAGCACGGCCTTGCCGTTGAGGTCGCCGAGCACCAGCGGCCGGATGCCGAGCGGGTCGCGCACCCCCATCAGCTTCTTGTTGGTCAGGGCGACCAGGGCATAGCCGCCCTCGACCTGGGCCAGGGCGTCGATGAAGCGGTCGACCACCTTCGACTTCCGCGACCGAGCGATGAGATGGAGGATCACCTCGGAGTCGGAGGTCGACTGGAAGATCGCGCCGGCGGAGACCAGTTGTTGGCGCAGATGCAGAAAGTTGGTCAGGTTGCCGTTGTGGGCGATGGCGATGCCGCCGGCTTCGAGATCGGCGAACATCGGCTGGACGTTGCGCGCGAAACTGCCGCCGGAGGTCGAATAGCGGGTATGGCCGATGGCGCTGATTCCGGGCAACCGCGTCGGCAGGTCGATATTGGAAAAGGCGTCGGCGACGTGGCCCATGTGGCGCTCGGTATGGAAACCGCTGCCGTCGAACGCCGCGATGCCGCAGGCCTCCTGACCGCGGTGCTGCAGGGCGTGCAGCCCGAGAGCCGTGACCGATGAGGCGTCGTGAACGCCGAACACGCCGAACACGCCGCACTCCAACCGCATCTGGCGGTCATCGGGATCGCGCCCGTTCGAATCGTCTTCAGCACTCATCGCGGCGAGTCTCCGGCGTGGCCGATCGAGGGCAGGGCGGCCTGGGCGATCTTCAGTCCTCGGGGCGCGAGGGCGCGGAGCGATCCGGCGGCGGCGGTCACCAAAGGATAGGTGCGCGCGCCAGTGATCCAAGGGGGCATGCGCTCGATCGGCGTCACCGCGTCGAGCAGAAGGGCGAGGCCGCCGATCACCACCCACGCGCGCACCGCGCCGACGGCGACCCCCGCGAGGCGGTCCGGGCCGGACAAGGCCGTGCTCCTGACCCCGCGCGTCAAAACGCCCCCGATCAGCCGTAAGCCGATGTAAAGCGCGACGAAGACGCCGACCACCGCCAGTGTCTGGGCGAGCCAAACGGCATGCGCGACTTGGCGCATGATCGGTCCGGTCCATCTCAAGGCCATCAGAGCGATGACGGCGGAGGTGGCGAGCGAGAACATCGTCGTGAGTTCCCGCGTCGCGCCGCGCGCGAGGCCGATCAGGGCCGAAAGGGCGAAGATGCCAAGGACGGCGATGTCGAACTTGGTCACGGCTCGCCGTCGCCGATCCGGGCGACCGCGTCGGCAAGCCGGGCAAAGCTGGTCACGGCCATGCCGCCGCCGCCGTCCGCGCCCTGCGGTGTGAGCGCGCGGGAGAAGCCGAGCTTCAGCGCCTCCTTCAGCCTGGCCTCCATTCTGCTCACCGGACGGATGTCGCCGGAGAGGCTGATTTCACCGAAGACGACGCACGATTGCGGCAGGGCGACCCCCAGGGCCGAAGAGGTCAAGGCGGCGGCCGCCGCCAGGTCCGCCGCCGGCTCGCTGATCCGCAAGCCGCCGGCGACGTTCAAATAAACGTCACGCATGGCGAATCCAAGCCCGCACCGGGCTTCGAGCACCGCCATCACCATGGCGAGGCGGCCCGAATCCCATCCCACGACGGTTCGCCTGGGCGTTCCGTACACCGACGGCGCGACCAGGGCCTGGAACTCGACCAGCACCGGGCGCGATCCTTCGATGCCGGCGAACACCGCCGCGCCCGCCGATCGCTCGGAGCCTTCGTTGAGAAACAAGGACGAGGGGTTGCGGACCTCACGCAGGCCCATCTCGCCCATCTCGAACACCCCGATCTCGTCGGTGGCGCCGAAACGGTTCTTGGCCGCGCGCAGGATGCGGAACGGATAGCCGCGCTCGCCCTCGAAGGCGAGGACGGCGTCGACCATGTGCTCCACCACCCGCGGACCGGCGATCTGGCCGTCCTTGGTGACGTGGCCGACCAGGATGACCGCGATGCCGCGCTTTTTCGCCAGCCGCACCAGTTCCCCGGCGCAGGCGCGAACCTGGGTCACCGAACCCGGGCCGGCCTCGTGGGCGTCGCTCCACAGGGTCTGGATCGAATCGATAACCACGAGATCGAAGCGGCCGTGCTTCAAGCCATCCATGATGTCGCGCAGCGCGGTTTCGGCGGCGAGCCGCACCGAGGTTTCGGCCAGGCCCATGCGGTGCGCCCGGGCGCGGATCTGCTCCACCGCTTCTTCGCCCGAAATGTAGGCGCAGGCGGCGCCCAACCGCGTCGCCTCGGCGCAGACCTGAAGCAGCAGGGTCGACTTGCCGACGCCGGGATCCCCCGCCAGCAACAACGCCGACCCCGGCACCACCCCCCCGCCGCACACCCGGTCGAACTCCCCGACCCCGGTGGCGATGCGCGGCGGGGGAGGGGACAAGGTCTCTAAACCCTCGAACGCCAGGCCCCGAGATTTCGTCGCCCGCGTCGGGGCCAGAGAGCCCGGCGCGCGCGAGGTCGCCTCCTCGACCAGCGTGTTCCACGCCAGGCAGGCGGAGCACTGCCCCGCCCACTTGGCGTGCACCGCGCCGCAGGATTGACAGACATACTGGGCGCCGTCGCGGGCCATGAGCGAATCAGACTCCTTGGAGAGTTAGTTTAGACGACCCCGCAAGGATCAACGCTTGTCATCGCCGTTGCGGCGAGGGCTCTCGCCAAGAACACACTAAAGTCCGTCATGGCCGGGCGTCAGTCCCGGCCATCCATTCGGCGCGAGCGGCGCAATGGCCGCCGCTGCGGCGGCCACTCCCCGGTTCGTGCCCAATGGGTAGCCGGGACTGGCGCCCGGCCATGACGGGTTTTTGGGGTGGGCCTGCTGAAAGGCCGTATGCTGAAAGGCCGTATAACGAAGGATTGTGGAATTCACTGTCGCCGGTGGGGTAGCACCTCGACGGTCTCCATCTGGGCGTCGTCTTCCAGGTCGCTTCCAAACCTTTCAACCTTCGCGGCCGGCCGCGCGCGAACTGGATCGACCTTTGCGCGGGCGACCCCCTCGTCGTCGTACCCGCGACTGCGGTCCGGCCCCAACCCGAGGGCGCCGCGGATGGCGTCGATGCTGGCGTGGAAGTCGGCCGGCAGGGCGGCGTCGCGTTCATGCTCGATCAGGCGCTCGGCCGCCTCGTCGGGGTGGCCGATCTCTGGGTTATTCGGCTTCTGAGCATCGGCGCGACGGGAAACCTCTTCACCCGGTCGTGTCCTCGACGCCTTGACGGCGGGAATGCCGCCCTTGCGCAACGCGAGGATCTGCTCGTCGGTCTTGGCCGCGAGGGCCAGGGTCAGCCTCACCGCCCGCGAAGCAAAGGCGAACGACCGCCCCGGATCGTGCTTGAGCTCGGGATGATACGGGCTCTCCATCGACCGCTGAGCGATGTCCTTGGAAAGAGCCATGCCGACCACGGCCAGCTCCTCCAACATCTCCCGTCGCCACTCGGCGCGAGCGATCGCGTCGGCGACTTGGGGGTCCGGTTCGGGCGCGGCGGAGGACATGAACAGAATTATTGCACAATGCAATCTATCCCGTCAAGTGGCGAGTCCGCCGGTCAGGCGGGGATGCGCACCGGCAGGGCCGTGAAGCCCTTGACGAAGTTGGAGTTGAGCCGGACCGGCTCGCCGACCACCTCGATCACCGGATAACGCGCCAGGATCTCCTCCCAAACCACCCGCAGCTGCATCTCGGCCAGGCGCTGGCCCAGGCAGCGGTGGATGCCGAAGCCGAAGGCGGCGTGGTGGCGCGGGCGCGCCCGGTCGACGATGAACTCGTTCGCCCGCTCGATGGCGCTCTCGTCGCGGTTGCCGGACACGTACCACATGACGACCTTCTCGCCCTTGGCGATGGTCTTGCCGCCGAACTCGACGTCGTCCAGGGCGGTGCGGCGCATGTAGGCGACGGGGCTTTGCCAGCGGATGATCTCCGGCACGGCGCTTTCGAGCAGGGCCGGGTTTTGGCGCAGCTTGTCGTACTCGGCCCGGTGTTGGTTGAGCGCCAGCAGGCCGCCGGTGATCGAATGGCGCGTGGTGTCGCTGCCCGCGACGATCAGCAGGACGATGTTGGCGAAGTAGCGCTCCGGGTCGTTGCCGCCATTGGTGGCCGGATTGTTGGCCAGCAGCGAGATCAGGTCGCGCCCCGCCTGGCCCCCAGTCTGGCCTCCGCCGCGGGCGTTCCAGAGCGGCACGAACTGGCCGAGGATGACGAACAGCTCCGCCTGACGCTGGGCCTGCTCCTCGATCGTCGCGGCCGGTCCCGCCAGGATCATGTCGGAAAACCTGGGCAGCAGGCGCCTCTGCTCGAACGGGAAGTCGAACAGGGTGGCGAGCATCTGGCTGGTCAGCTCGATGGAGACCCTGTCGACGAAGTCGAAGGTCTCGCCGACGGGCAGCTCGTCCAGGATCGTCGCGGCGCGGGACCGGATCAGCGGCTCCAACTCGACCAGCGCCGGGGTGGAGAAGATCGGCGACACCGCGCGCCGCTGGTCGTCGTGACGCGGCGGGTCCATCGAGATGAAACTGGTGCGCTCTTCGGAAAAGGCGGCCGGGTCGGTATCGTCCGGCTGCACGAACAGGGTGATGCCGCCGTGGACCGACGAAGACGACAGCCGCGCATGGTCGCCGTCGGCGGCGACGATGTCGTTATATTTCGTCAGCGACCAATAGGGTCCGTATTCGCTCTCCGCCGTGTAGTGGACCGGGTCTTCCGCGCGCAGACGTTCGAACCACGGCCACAGGGTGTCGGAGGTGAAGTGCTCGACGTCATGCACCTGGAACTCGTTCAGCGGCGTCGCATAAGCCTCCGCCCGCGCCCTCGCCGCCAGATCGCCGCCGCCGTCCGCCATGAGTGTTTTCCGTCAGGCCCGGGTCGAGAATGCGCCGCAAGGCTTGCGCCGCCAACCCAATTCGCCGTCGTTCATCCGGCTTGACCGCCTAGTCATCAGTAATGAAAGCGGCATTGAGCGATTTCGAGTTGCTGAGCGTCGCTCTTGCCTGAAACCCGATAGACGATCCGATCGCTCCGCGTGAGGCGGCGCGACCACCAGCCCTGTCTATCGCCTCGAAGCGGCTCCGGCTTGCCGATGCCCGTGAATGGCGACCGCATGCATTCCGCGATCAGGTCGTTGGCGCGCCGAGGGGTCGCGGGGTCGGAAGCCTGCCGATAGAGATAATCTTCCCAGGCCTGACTGGCGAAAACCAGCCTCACGGCTCGATGAGTTTCCGTTCGGCGCCCTCGCCCGCGTTCAACTCGGCGATGGCGTCCGTCAGACGCTTGGCGTTCCTCGGACTGGACGACAGGTAGAGGGTTTCCTCCATCGCGGTCCAGTCGGCCAACGACACCATCACGACCGAGTCGCCCTTGCGCCGCTTGACGACCACCGGCGCGCGATCGTTGACGACGCGGTCCATCACGTCCTTCAAGCTCGCGCGGATATCGGAGTAGGTGAGTACGTCCATGATGACCTCCTCGACCATGAATGTACGCGAACACGTACTTGTTCGAGCTCGACGAGAAAAGCTTTCGGCGAGATCGACCAGCTCAGGCTTCCGGCGGGCGCTAACAGTCCAAGCACGCTCAGATCAGGTCACGTAAGACCAACGAGACAGTCCGCGACCGACCGTTTCCACGCAAACCGAGGACAACACGGCTTCCCGGCGGCTCGTCGCGAAGGCGGCGGCGCAATTCGTATGGTTTCAGGCCGAGTGCTGGCTGCCCGTCGACGGAAACAATGTGATCCCCGGGCTTCAGCCCGGCTCGCGCGGCCGGACCGCCGACCACGACATCGACGACATCAAACCCTTCGTCCGAGCGGTTGAACCACATGCCAGCGCGATCAAATGCGCCGACGTCCTTCGATACGGGCGACGGCTTGAGATAGAGGGTCTGATGTTCGTAGTCGAAAGTGACGATGAAGCGCTTGAGGACCCCGCCGCCGATTTCGCCCGAAAACTCCGTGCTGGCGAAAGCGCCCTTAACGTCGGTCGATAGAAACGCGACCAAGTCGTGGACTTGGAGCGGTCCAATGCCGAGGCGCGCCCCGCGGGTCGCATAGGCGCGTGAGGGACCGCCGGTCCCCCATCCCGCGATGACGTCGACACCCTTCGGGTGTTTGGCCCTGAGGTTGTTTCGCTGTGAGAAAGGCTTGTTGAGCACGACGTCCGCGCGAGAACCGGTGTCGATGATGAACCGGCCGGGCGCGCCCTCGAAATCGCCGGCCACCTCTATCACGTTGCCTTCGAAGACGAAGTGGATTGGCGTGCCCGCGTCGGCGGCGTTGAAGTGTGCGGGATCGATCAGAGTGATGACGCCTCGGGCGTAGTCGATCCTGGTGACGAAACGGCGGAATATCTCGAAGCCGGCAATCCCCTCGTCGCCTAGGCCCTCGACGTTCCGCAGCTCGTCCGGTGAGACTTCCACGATCTGATCACGGACGCGGGCGCCGGCGATCTCGATTTCCGGCACCTTGGCGAACGCCGCCCGCGAGGCGCCTGCTCCGGCCCCGCGTTCTTCCGCCTGTCCCTCGGCCCGCAGGCCGAGCCTCTGGGCAAGGCCGGTGGTGACGGAGTCGGTCGCTCCCGTATCGAACAGGAAGAGAAAAGGCCCTTTGCCGTCGATGCTCACATCGGCGTAGACGCGGTTGTCGACCAGCCTGAACGGCAGCGACGTCTCGCCGGCGCCGCCGACGATGTGAAAGTCCGCCGGGCGGTGGTTGCCTGGCGAGAATGGATTGGTGGCCGCGGTGGTCGAATACTCGACGCTCCTGAGCTTTAGGACCTGAGCATCTTTGTCGCCCGCACCATCCTCGGCCAAGACCGTCCGCGCCTGCATCACGCCCTGGTAAGGGCCATAATCCGAGAAGAAATTGAAATTGATTTGTCCACCCTGCTTCCGCGCCGTTCGGGCCAGCAGGTGAGTCTCGGCGTCGAACCACGCATCGAACGGTTGGCCGCCCGGAGGTGTCACCGTGAGCACGTCGTATACGGCGGCGCCCTGTCGCTGGACCGGCTCGACCGTGATTCGCGCGCCGCCCCGATCGCTTCGCCACCAGAGATTGGCCGCTTGATAGGCTTGGCTGACCGCCGCCTCGCGCTGCTCGCCGCCCTCCTGCTCCGTCGTCGCGCCCGAGGGGTCCTTTTGCCAAGCGCTATGGCCGTCGTAGCCTTGAACTTGCGTCAAGGGTCCCGCCGATAGGGTGTTCACGAATCGACCATCGATCAGGTCTTCGGTCGATGTGTAGCTGCCGCTCAGTCCGATGCCGGCAAATGCGTAGATCAAGGTGATTTCCGCCGCGCGCGGGGGCGGCGATCCCGTGGCGGCCCGATTGGCCTCCAGGATCGCGGCCGCGCTCGGTTCCCCGCGCGCGCCGCTCGCAAACGCGATCGAGGCGGCGGCTGTCGCGGTCAGGAGCGAAAAGCCGCCATGGGACTTGTTCCGCACGGATTATTCCCTCGAAGATTCAATGTGAACATCGCGTTCACTGAGTTTGAAAATTGCGCCTTGGCGACGATCATGCAGCATCAGCCGTGCACCGCGTATGTGGTCCGTCAAATCTTCGCCCGCTCGACAATGCCGGAATGGCGCGACAGCACGGGATCGATATACCCAGCGATCGAGCGGCTGGTCAGCCGAGGTTTGATCTCGGTTTCGCCGCGAGCAGGCGATCGCCGCGGTCGTCGCGATCTGAGTGTGACGCTGAGTGGCGCGGACGCGGTGCGCTCATGGTTGGTCAACCTCGATCCGTGCGAGGCGAAAGTGAGCCCCGATCCGATTCGAACTCGCGTTAGCTTTCTGGATCAGCTTGTTTCCAATTCCGAACGCGTGGCGGTCGTCGCGGAGGCCGAAGCCCTTACGCAGGCGAGTCTCACGGAGTTGCGCTGCGAGGTCGAGGCGCTGAAAGCCACTCACACATCGGAGTATCTCGCCGGATTGGGCACCGTACGCCAGTTCGAGGCGCGACGGAGTTGGCTCGAAGACGTGCGCTCGCATTACTTTTCATGAATAGGGGCGGCGGACTTTATCGACAGCATACCCATACATTCTCGCGGCGAGGAGATCGGCTGCGATTGCACATGCCGTCGATGCATCTTCTAAGGCGCCCGAGCGCCGACGAGCGGCGCGATCCTGAGATCCGGGCGCGCGCCGAAGGGGTTGCTCACCACCAGGGCACGCCAAGTAAAGCCGTCATGCATGTCTTCGGAAAGAAGGATATCACTCCGGGCGTCGGCCGCTGTCGCCACCACCACCGCGTCGAAGATGCGCGGGCCATGGCGCTCGACGATGGCCAGGGCGTCGCCGGCGACCTCCGCGCCAGATGGCCAGAGTTCGAGGGTCAGGGCGAGGGTTCTCGCCCACGCGGTCGCTTCGCCCAGATCCAGGCCGAACTTGCGGCGGCACACCTCGACAACCTCGAACAGAACCTGGGCGGGCAGGACCGGGCGGATCGGCTGGACCAACAGGTTTCGGATCAGCACGCGGCTCGACTTCGCCTTCCAGCGGTCGCTCTCGTCGACCAACTGCTCGGCGTAGACCACGATGTTGGTATCGAGCGCGACCCTCACTTATCGAGATAGTCGTAGATCTCGTCTCGCGACCACCGCGGGCCTAATACAGGACGGCGGTCCGCCCAATGCGCTTCCAGCAGGGCGAGCGATCGCGTGGCCTGTTCGCTCTGTTCGTCCGATCGATTCACTGGCGGAGTGAGTTCCGCGACGGGTTCGCCGTGGGAGGTGATGGTGACGCGCGCGCCCTCGCGCACCTGGCGCAGGAGACGGGAAAAGCTCCGGTTGGCTTCCGCCGCCCCGACGGTAAGATAAGTTCCGGTCATGTCACTACCGTAGTGATTTCGAAGCTTTCGGCAAGACGCCTAATCCGCCGCGGGCGCCTTCCGCGGCGCCTTCCGCGGCGCCTTGTAATCCGCCTCGCCGACGGATTTTGTCGGGGCTGAACCATGTTCATGTCGGTTCCGGCGGACTAAGCAACCCGCGATGACCGCCTCGGTTCACGCCCCATCTTCCGAAGCTCACGCACCAGGCGCGAAGCGGCGGTTCGGCGGACTGATGCTGGGATCCATCGGGATCGTTTTCGGCGACATCGGCACCAGCCCGATCTACGGTTTCAAGACGGCGATCACCCAGGCGGCGCGCGGAGCGGTGGGTCAGGCCGAGGTGTTCGGCGTGGTCTCGCTGACGGTCTGGGCCCTGATCCTCGTGGTCATGATCAAGTACGTCAGCTTCATCATGCGCGCCGACAACAAGGGCGAGGGCGGCATCCTGTCGCTAATGGCCCTGGCGCAAGGCGCGATGGGGGCCCGCACCCGGCTGGTCCTGGGACTGGGCATCTGCGGGGCGGCGCTGTTCTATGGCGACGCGGTCATCACTCCGGCGATCTCGGTGCTGTCGGCCGTGGAGGGGCTTAAGACGGCGCCCGGACTCGCCCGCGCCATCACCCCCGGCGTCGAGATCGCCATCACGCTTGCCGTTCTGGTGGGTCTGTTCTCGGTCCAGTCGCGGGGCACCGGCAAGGTTTCGGCATTGTTCGGGCCGATCTGCCTCGTCTGGTTCATCGTCATCGCCTCGTTGGGCGCCCTGCACATCCCGGACGCCCCCGAAATCCTGCTGGCGATCAATCCGGTCCATGGGGCTGTCTTCCTCGCGAGGCATGGGCTCATCGGTCTGTTCGTGCTGGGCTCGGTGTCGTTGACCGTGACCGGCGCCGAGGCGCTCTACGCCGACATGGGGCATTTCGGACGCTCTCCGATCCGCGCGGCCTGGATGGCCGTGGTCTTTCCCGCCCTGATCCTCAACTACCTCGGCCAGGGCGCGTTCGCCCTGCACGCGCTCTCCGCCGCGGCGGGACACGCCGCGGGGGTCAAGGACCAGAACTGGTTCTTCCTGATGGCCCCGCCAGTCATGCGGCTGCCGCTGGTCCTGCTCGCCACGGCGGCGACGATCATCGCCAGCCAGGCGGTGATCAGCGGCGCCTATTCCCTGTCCGGTCAGGCGATGCAGCTCGGACTGCTGCCTCGCCTGGAAATTCGGCAGACGTCCGCGACCCAGGCGGGCCAGATCTATGTGCCGACCATCAACATGATGCTGATGGTCGGGGTGATCCTGCTGGTCGGCATCTTCAAGAATTCAGAGTCGATCGCCAACGCCTATGGTCTGGCGGTCACCGGCACCATGCTGGTCGACACCGCCCTCGCCAGCATCGTGGTGCGGCGGCTCTGGCGATGGCCCGACTGGAAGGCGGCCCTGCTCATCGGCCCACTGGCGACGGTGGACATCACGCTGCTCGGGGCCAACTCCCTAAAGCTGTTTTCAGGGGGTTTCGCGCCTCTGGCGATCGCCGGGGGCGTCGCTCTCGTCATCGTCACCTGGCTCCACGGCAGCGCCATCGTCGGAGAGAAGTCGCGGCGCGACCGTATTCCCCTCGCGGATTTCCTGGCGTCGCTCGGCCGGCGGCCGCGGCACATGGTGGCCGGAACCGCTGTCTATATGACCAACGATCCGGAACTCACGCCTGGCGCGCTGCTGCACAACCTCAAGCACAACGGCGTCTTGCATCAGCATAACGTGCTGGTGACGGTGCGCACCACGGACGAGCCTCGCGTGTCCGACGCTTCGCGGTCGACCCTGGAAGTTCTGAACTCCGGGTTTCTGCGCATCATCCTTTGTTTCGGATACATGGAAACGCCCGACGTGCCCTTGGCCCTGTCCAAGTTGAGCGGGACGGATGTCGCCTTCAATCCGATGGACACTTCGTATTTCCTCGGACGTCGCACAATTGTTCCTGGCCATCAGCGCGGCCTCCGCCGATTTCAGGATCTCCTGTTCATCGCCCTGGCGCGGAACTCGTCCGATCCGAGCGACGTCTTCGCGATTCCGCCTGGACGTGTGCTGGAAATGGGAACCCAGGTGACGGTCTGAAGGGGTCGTGACGCGACGCTTTCACTCGGCGCCCGCGCGGTCGGTTCGAGAGGTCGCCTCGCCACGCGCCGATCGCCGGCGTTCGGGCGCCGGGCGGCTGCTGCGCCGCGTAAGCGCTATCGACGCGACCAGCACCGCGGTCAATCCGGCGAGGACGCCGAGTTCGATCATGTTGTGCGCGAAATTCTGTCCCATGCCCTGGGGCGTCATGCCCGAATCCGAGGTCTCCATCGTGACCAGCAGGATGCGCCTCACCGTCGCGATCAGGCCCACGACCAGGAACGGCTCGGCCTGGAGCTCCCGCGCCTCGATCGACTGGCGAACGGTGTGGAGGATCTCGACCAGCATGAGCACGAGCAGCAGGTGATCGACCACCGTCACGATCAGCCGCGCATTCAGCCCTTCATGAACGAGGCCGTCGGCCAGCCGCGCCCCGGCGACCGCCAACGCCAACAGGGCCGCGAGCACGAGGAAGCCGGCGATCGCGATGGAGAGCCAACGTTCAGCGACGATGACGACCGCCGGCGCGCGCTCGGCGAGATCGTCGGCATGCCGTTCCGCGGCCGGAGCCTGGTCGTTCACCGCGCCGCCTCCCGTACCTAGTGGGTAAAAGCATAGGCCGGCGCGCCGCCGGCGCATAGCTCGGCCGACTAGTCCTAAGCCATTGCCCCGGACGACGAGAACAAGTACGTCTTACGGAGTGCTGATCGATGGGCGAGAGGTGGATGCGATGGCCAACACGACGAAACTTTCGAGCAAGTTCCAGATCTCCATCCCAAAAGCGGTTCGAACCGCGCAGAACTGGAGGGCGGGGCAGACCTTCGCCTTCATTCCAAAGGGCGCGGGCGTGATGCTGGTTCCAGTGCCCGAATGGGAGGACCTGAGGGGCATCGCCAAAGGCGCGAATACCGAGGGATATCGGGATCGAAGCGACCGCTATTGATGCGGGTGCTGGACACCTCCGCATGGATCGAGTGGATGATCGACTCGCCCATCGCTCGTCGGCTTGGTGTCTCGGTCCCGACGCCCGGCGAATGGATCGTGCCCACGATCGTTCAGTTCGAATTGTGCAAGTGGCTGAAGCGGGAACTGGGCGCCGAGGCGCTGCAACGGGGACTTGCCTATACGCAGATCTGCCACGTCGTGGCGTTGGACACTCATATCGCTGTCTCGGCGGCGGAGCTGTCGGCCCTTCACAAACTATCGGCGGCCGACGCCTTGATCTACGCCACGGCGCTGGACCAAGACGCAAACCTTCTGACCTGCGACGCGCATTTCGAGGGGCTGTCCGGCGTGACCTATGTCGCGAAAGGGTAGCGGCTACCTCGGTTCATAGCGCCCCTCGCGGGCATGGTTGCTGAACTTGGTCAGGTCTTCGTTGAAGTGCATGCGCACGACGCCGATCGGGCCGTGGCGTTGCTTGCCGATGATGACCTCGGCGAGGTTGCGGATCGGGTCCATCTTTTCCTGCCACTCGAGGTGTTCCGCGGTGCCCTCCTTCGGCTCGGCGCGGCCGAGGTAGTAGGACTCGCGGTAGATGAACATCACCACGTCGGCGTCCTGCTCGATCGAGCCGGATTCGCGCAGGTCGGCGAGCTGGGGCTTCTTGTCCTCGCGGTTCTCGACCTGGCGGGAGAGCTGGGCCAGGGCGATCACCGGCACCGCCAGTTCCTTGGCCAGGGACTTGAGACCCTGGGTAATCTGGCTGACTTCCTGGACCCGGTTCTCGATGCGGACGTCCCCGGTGGTGATGAGCTGGAGGTAGTCGACCACCACCAGATCAAGGCCGCTGGTCCGTTTCAGCCGCCGGCAGCGGGCGGCCAGCTTGGCCATGGAGATGCCGCCGGTGTCATCGAAGAACAGCGGCATCTCCTGGATCTCCCGCGCCGCGTCGCGGATGCGGCCGAATTCGGCGGCGCTGATCTCGCCCTTGCGGATCTTGTCCGACGGCACCTCGGTGACCTCGGCGAGCAGGCGCATGGCGAGCTGTTCGGACGACATTTCCAGGGAGAAGAAGGCGACGACGCCGCCGTCGACGGTCTTGCGTCCGCCGTCCGGCGTCGGCTCCCAGGCGTAGCGGCGGGCGACGTTGAAGGCGATGTTCGCCGCCAGCGAGCTCTTGCCCATCGACGGCCGCGCGGCGATAATGATCAGGTCCGAGCCGTGCAGGCCGCCGAGCTTCTGGTCGAGGTCGACCAGGCCGGTCGACAGGCCGGACAGACCGCCGTCGCGGCTATAGGCCTCCGCCGCCATCTCCACCGCGCCGGTCAGGGCCTTGGAGAACTCGATCAGCCCGCCGGAGGCGGCGCCGGTTTCGGCCAGGGTGTAGAGTTGCTGCTCGGCGCTCTCGATCTGGTCGCGCGCCGTGCGGTCGGGATCGCCGGCGGAAGCGTCGGCGGCGATCTCTCCGCCGATACGGATCAGGTCGCGGCGAAGCGAAAGGTCGTAGATCACCCGGGCGTAGTCGCCGGCGTTGGACGCCGGCGGCGCGCGGTCGACCAGATCGGCGAGGTAGCGCACCGCGCCCAGTTCCAGGAACGCGGGGTCCTTGCCGAATTGCTCGGCCAGCAAGATCGGCTCGGCGAGCTGGCCGCGCTGGACATGCTTCTGGATGCTGTCGAACAGCCGGCCATGGAACGGCTCGAAGAAGTGCGCGCCCGCCAACTTATCGATCAGCCGCTCGTAAGCGCTGTTGTCGTAGAGCAGGATTCCGAGCAGGGCCTGTTCGGCCTCGAGGTTCGCCGGAGCGTGGGCGATGTCGTTGACGGGGGCGGAGGGCCGAAGGTCGAGGAGGGGGACGAGGGCCATCCCTGACGTTAACCCTTCATTAAGACGCTTTGGTTGCGACAACCTGTCTTCTGCACAGGATCAAGCGCGACTGTGGATCGATTCCAGCGGCTCCCGCCACGGCTGTATCGCGGCGCGCATGGGACCGGTCACCTCGATCGCGATGTCGTGGGCCCCGCCGAACAGGCCGCGCGGCAGCAGCCTGTCGACGGCCTCCGGCACGGTGTCGACCAGAACCTTCCAGCTTGTGGCGTGAAGAAAGACGCCGCCCAGTTCATCGGAGCGGGCCGACCACAGGTCGGTCTTGGCGTCATAGCTGGCGCCGACAATGACCAGGCCGCCCGTGCGCCGCCCCCGGTTCGGTACGATCGAGCCGGCGCCGGCGCGGCCCGATCTGGACCGCGCCGGTTCCCCCGCCCCCGCCACGCCGCTCACCGAGCCGCCATCACGACGGCCGGGTCTCCGGTCACCATCGCGGTGACTATGGGCGCGCCGAGCCCGGCGGCGGCGCGGGCGCTGGTGTCCTGGACGCAGGCCCGGGCGAGGCGCCGCCGCGACAGGTCGGCGTAACCCGTCTCATCGCCGCCGCAGATATCACGGGCGGCGTTGCGGATGCGCGCGGCCATGACGGTCGCGCCCTGGCGGCTGGTCAGGTCGAGGTCGGCGTAGCGCACCCTGACGCTGACGGTGTCGGCGGCGAGGTCGCGGGCATAGACCGTGTGGCTGGCGAAGTCCGCGACGGCCACGACGGCCAGAGCGGTAATGATCAGTGTGCGAATCATGGCGAAGTCCCCAAGTGAAGTCGGTCGACACATCCGGCCGGGCCGCCCCACCCAAGTGATCGCCGCCCGTCCGTGAGGCCGCTTATGAGCCCCGGTCCGTGAGCCCGACCGCGAGGGCGGCGTCAGGCCCCCGTCAAAAGAGCGTCAATACGGTCGCGCCCGACCGATCGCGCGGACGCCCGTGTTGACATGATCGCCCGTCGCCCGGATGCAGTTGTCGCCACGGCCGCGGGAAGGCGGCCGTTCTCTTGGGGAAAACCACATGCCGAAATTCTTGAAACACCTGCCGACGCTCAATGCCCGGTTCAGCGAGGACAACATCGCCGAACTGGCGCGGGACCTCGACCGGTTCGCGCCTGGCAAGGGCATCGACCCGGCGTTGATGATCGAGCAGGGCACGCCGCTAAATCGGCTGTTCCAAACCTTCCTCGGAAGGCTGCCCGCCACCTTCCATGAGGCGGTGAACGCGGTGGTGCGCTCGGCCTTGTCGACCACGCCGCCGACACCGGTGACGTTCGCCTGGGCCCCGGCCTACGCCGAAGAGCTGACCGTCTTCCACGCCGATTGCGGCGTGACGATCCTGATCAAGACGCCCTATCCCGGCGACGAGGACTGATCTCGATCAAGGATCATACCGTCGCGCGCGCCAGGCGCAGGGCCTGACGGAGATGCTCCCGATCCTCGGTGCGCACATAGCTCGGCGCGATCGGCCGATAGGGCGACATCGTGCGCTCACCCGGCGCGGGCAACCTTGCGCGCGCCTGATCCATATGCCCAGCCATGGCCAGGCTGGCCGCGAGGATGAGCGAGACCCGATCGCCGTCTTGATTCATCGCCGCCGTGGCCTGGGCGATCGCCTCCTCGTAGCGTCGGGCCTGGAACAGGGCGAGCGCCAGCAGATTGAGATTGACGCTGAGCTGCGGATCGTAAGGGCTCAGGCGCAGCCCGCGCTCGATCGGCTCGATGGCTTCGTCGGCGTCGCCGTTGAAAACCAGGACCTGTCCCAGGCGAACGTGGGCGAGGGCGAAATTCGGGTTGATGTCCACCGCGCGGCGGGCGTCGGCCAGCGCCGCGCCGTGGTCGTTGAGATAGATCGAGGCGGCCGACCTCGCGTAATAGGCGTGGGCGTCCTGGGGATCGAGGCCGATCGCCGTTTCCGCCGCGCCGCGAGCCTGCGTGAGCAACCCGACCGGATCCCGCGACGCGCCGAAGACGGCGCGTCCGTAGAGGATGCGCGACAGGCCGATGTATCCCAGAGGAAGCTCGGGCTCGCGCCGCACCACCTCGCGAAACAACGAGAGCGCTTCCACGTCGCTCTCGTCGGTCATGTTATGCAGGTGCCACATGCCCCGGTAGAAGAAATCGAGGGTTCCGAAATCCGCGGGTGTCTTGCGCGCCACGCGCAGGCCCTCGCCGCGCAACATGGCCGGCTCGATGGCGGCCGCCACGCGCTCGGTGATCTCGTCCTGCAGGGTGAGGACGTCGATCAGGTCGCGGTCGAAGCGGTCGGTCCAGACGTGGGTGCCGTCGTGGGCGTCGACGAGGCGGGCGCTTATGCGGACCCTGGCGCCGGCCTTGCGCACGCTTCCGTCCACCAGATAGCGGACGCCGAGTTCGCGTCCCACCCGGTTCGGATCGATGTCGGAGTCCTTGTAGGTGAAGCTCGAGTCGCGGGCGATGACGAAGAACCAGCGCCAACGCGAAAGCGCGGCGACGATGTCCTCGGTTATCGCGTCGGCGAAATACTCCTGCTCGGCGTCGCCGCTGAGGTTCTTGAACGGCAGCACCGCGATCGACGGCTTGTCCGGCAGCGGCAGGGGCTCCCGCTCGCCCGCGGCCGGCGGCGCCCGGGACGATTTCGCTTCGGCGTCGAGGGTGTCGACGGGCGGCGCCGAGCCGTTGGAGCGGCCGACGGCGAACGCCAGCGCTTCGCGCGCGGCGGCCCCCGGGCGAACCCCGAGCTCCTTGAGCAGAGCCGCCTCCAGCGTCTGGTAGTGGCGCCGGGCGGCGCCCGACGCGCCGAGGGCGATATTGGCCCGGATCGCCGCCGCCGTCACCGTTTCGTCGAGCGAGTCGCGCCGAAGGTAGGTCTCGGCGAGGCCTCGCGCGTGCGCCCAGTCCGACCGGCTCTCCAGGCGCCGGAGATGGCTTTCGACGGCGTTGGCGATCGAGCGTTCCAGGCGCGCGCTTGTCGCGCGGCGCCAGTCGTCGAACACGCCGCCGATTTCGACGTCCTCCAGCAAGTGGTTGTCGCTCAAGCGCTCGAGACAATCGGACAAGTCGGCCGCGTCCCCGTCGAGCGCCGCTTCGATCTCGGCCAGGTCGGTGGTCAATGCGTCCGTCTTCAGCGCGATCCACTCGCGGCCGATTGTCAGCAGATCGAGACCGGCGCCGGCGAGGGCGCCGCGAAGCTCCAGCATACATTGACGCAAGCTGGCCCGCGCCTGCGCCTCGCCCCGGTCGCTCCACAACAGGCCGCACAGCCGCTCCCGCGTCGCGGTGTGGTCGGGCGACAGCGCGAGGTAGGCGAGCACCGCGCGGGCGCGCCGGCTCGGGATCTCGACCGCATTGCCACCCGCGCGCGTCAGCCGGCATGGCCCGAAGAGGCGCAGCCGCGCGATAGTCCCCTCGGTCTCCGAAACGCGCATGGCGGCTATTCCCCGTCAGGGACCGCTTTAATGCAAGTGCCGCTCTCGATGCTACGTTCGATCGCCAAACGCGCCGCCGTGCCGCACGACGCCTGGCGAACGATCAGCCGTGGAACTTCAATCGTCCCTCCCGAAGCTTTCGGGACATTCGTCGACACGATACGTAGCCCCGACACTCGAGGGGGCCGATATGTTTCGTTTCCGACTGGTGGGGAAAGCGGAAGATTGGCCGTGGTCTGGCGTCCGCGCTCACCTCGCCTCCCAGGGCGGCGGCTCACGTCTCGGACCGGGGCTCGAACGGGTGACCGGCGTCGGCGAATGGCTTTGCGGAGGGGAGGCCGACGACCACGCCTCCTCGCGCGCTTCGGAAGGGAAAGGCAAGCCGTTGTGCGCTCCAGTTCGGGCCGCCAATCTCGAAAGCGTTTTTGGCGGACCCATCGCCGTCGCGCCGCCGGATACTTTTGGGAACACAATAATGACCAACGATTTTATCCCCTTGAACGGCGAATTTAGTTTTGCACCTCCGGATTTTCCTGTTGCGTCGCGTCGTCAAGGGAGGAAAGTTCGTCGCCCTGTTCCGGCGCGCGGCCTACGCCGGCGCGCTTGAGAATTCCCAATGCAGCTCCGACATTCGCCCGCTCACCCCGTTCCCGGAAATAGCTCTCCGTTCGGATAGCGGACAATTTCTCAGCGAGAGCCGTATTAACGAGTTGAGCGAGGCCAACCCCTTCGTGGTCCGCTAGCCGGCGAGCCTCGTCCAGGAGGGACGGCTGAAGTTTAATTGCGCCGCCGCCTTTGCTCATCGCAAAACCTCCAATTCCATTACAACATCGCCAGGCCTGAGAACCGTCACGCCGAAACGTTCGGCTGCGTCAGCGAAATCGCGGGTGTTGAACGTCGCCAAAACGTCCGCGCGCCCGTTCACCGCAGTCTCCAGCACCATATCATCGTTGGGGTCGCGTGACATCGGCCGCCAGAGGAAGGCGAGTCGTACTGGTTCCGCCACGAAGACCACGGCGTCGAGCAAGCGGCCCACGTCTCGCGACACCAGACCAGAAGTTGAGAGATGCTCCGGCCGCGTCATCACCGACTCGTACTCGATCATGAGCGGCACGGAGGCGAGCAGGACAAAGCGTCGTTCGAGCGCCGCAACCAAAAGCCGGCGCGAGGCGCCGGCGTCGCTGCGTATCGCCGCCACCATCACGGAAGTGTCCAGCACCACTCTCACGCCACGCCGCTACAAGGGTGACGGCGTCAAGTCTAAACGAGGCTTGCGCGTCGTACGCCGCGCCTCAGTCGTCGCGGCCGAAGCCTTCATGACTGCCCGCGCCGCCTTCGAGCATGTCGGCGGCGGAGGCGGCGTCACTGGCGCGGTCTTCGTCGAACTGGCTGGCGATGACGTCCTCACCCTTGGCCTGACGTTCGGCTTCGTCGGTGCTGCGGGCGATGTTGATGTTCACCGTCACCGTGACCTCGGCGTGGAGGCGCACCTTCACCGCGTGGACGCCCAGCGTCTTGATCGGCTTGTCGAGCACGACCATGGCGCGGTCGATCTTGCCGCCCTCGGCGTTGACCGCGTCGGCGACGTCGCGGCCGCTGACCGAGCCGTAGAGCTGGCCGGTGTCGCCAGCCTGGCGGATCATAACGTAGCTGGAGCCGTCAAGCTTCTCGCCGGTCTTGGAGGCGCCGGCTTTCGCGGTGGCGTTGCGGGTCTCGATCTCGGCGCGCTGGCCCTCGAACACCTTCATGTTGGCCGACGTGGCGCGCAGGGCCTTGGAGCGGGGCAGGAGGTAGTTGCGGGCGAACCCGTCTTTCACCGTGACGGTGTCGCCCAGGGCGCCGAGGCGTTCGACGCGTTCGAGCAGAATGACTTTCATGGCCGTTCCCCTAGTTCACGACGTAAGGGAGCAGGGCGAGGAAGCGGGCGCGCTTGATCGCCCGGGCAAGCTCGCGCTGCTTCAGCGCCGAGACGGCGGTGATGCGGCTGGGCACGATCTTGCCGCGCTCGGAGACGTAGCGCTGCAGCAGCTTGACGTCCTTGTAGTCGATCTTCGGGGCGTTGGCGCCGGAGAACGGGCACACCTTGCGCCGTCGCATGAAGTTGCGCCGGCCGCCGCCGCCGGAGGACTCGGATGTCGAGGTTTCATCGCTCATGATCGGATCTCTTCAGATTGTCTTTAAGCGGCGGGCGGAGCGTCTTCGAACCGGCGCTCGCGCTCGCGGTCGCGGCGGGCGAGGACGGGGGAGAGTTCCAGGTCGAGGGTCTCGACGCGGATGGTGAGGAAGCGCAGCACGTCCTCGTTGATCGAGATCTGCCGCTCCATCTCCTTGACCGCCGTGGCGGGGGCGTCGATCGCCAGAAGGGAATAGTGACCCTTGCGGTTCTTCTTGATGCGATAGGTCAGGTTGCGCAGGCCCCAGTATTCGATCTTGGCGATATGGCCGCCAAGGGATTCGATAAGGGCTTTCAGTTCTTCGTTCAGGGTCTCGGCCTGGGCGGGCGAGATGTCCTGGCGTGCGATGAGCACGTGCTCGTATGCGGGCATTCAAGTCCTCTTCCGTTGCGAAGGGCGGCGCGGCCGCGGCGCGGAAGACGCCGGGGTTGCGATGGATCGCCCGCGCACACCGCGCGGGGACCGACCTTCAGTGAAGCCGGCGCTGATACGGGAGAACGGGGCGGGATGCAAGGCGCGAGGAAGACGCGGGCTGGGAGCCCGCGTTCCGAAGGCGCTGCGATCCGGAACGCGGGCTCCCAGCCCGCTCTTAGCCTTAAGCCGGGTGCGCCGCCCGGTAGGCCTTCACCGCTTCCATGGTCTTGGCGACGTGCTGGTCCGGTTTGAGGTCCGAGTAGGCCAGCAGCACCTTGCCGTTCGGCGCGATGACGTAGGAGGTGCGGTCGGAGTGGCCGGGGTAGATCGCCAGGGTGGATTTGTACTCGCCGGCGATCTTGGCGTCCGGGTCGGCGGCGACCGCGAATTTGGAGCGGCACTCGCTGACCGAGAACTCGGTCAGACGGTTGATGTTGCCGGCGGTGACCCCGATCAGGGTCGCGCCCATCTTCTTGTAGTCATCCGAGGCGTCGGCGAATTCGTGCGCCTCGATGGTGCAGCCGGGCGTGAAGGCGGCCGGGAAGAAGTACAGCACAACCGGCCCCTTCTTCAGGGCGTCGGAAAGCTTGAACGGGAACTGCTTGCCGCCCTGTGACGCCTGGGCGGAGAAGTCCGGCGCCGTGGCCCCCACCGGCAGGGCCGCGTGGGCGGCGGAGACAGCGAGCGTCAGGGTGGCGAGAGCGGCGAGGGTGCGGCGCATGGAGAGTCCTTCCGGATGAGACATGGACTATGCGCCGGGCGTGACCGGGAAACCAGAGGCTTGCGCCGCCTCGCCTTCGCGGCCTAACCGTGCCTCCTTGAAGCAGAAGCGAGGCGCGAGCGCACGATGAGTCTAGCCCTCCTGTTCCCTGGTCAGGGCAGTCAGACCGTCGGCATGGGCGCCGAACTGGCCGAGGCCTTCGCCGCCGCCCGCGCGGTGTTCGAGGAGGTCGACGACGCTCTCGGCCAACGGCTGTTCCGCCTGACAAAGGAGGGGCCGATCGAGGACCTCACCCTCACCGAGAACGCCCAGCCGGCGCTGATGGCGGTCAGTTTGGCGACGATGCGCGTGCTTCAAGACGAGTTCGGCGTTGGCGTGGACAAAGCCGCCTTCGTCGCCGGCCATTCGCTCGGCGAGTATTCGGCGCTGGCGGCGGCCGGCGCGTTCAGCGTGGCGGACGCGGCCCGGCTGCTGCGCGTTCGGGGATCGGCCATGCAGCGCGCCGTCCCGGTCGGCGTGGGCGCCATGGCCTCGCTGATTGGTCCCAAGAGCGATGTCGCCCTGGCCGAGGCGGCCGCCAAGGAGGGCTCCTCGATCGGCGTCTGCGTCGTGGCCAACGACAACAACGCCGGCAATGTCGTAATTTCGGGAGAGAAGATGGCCGTCGATCTCGCGATCGAGGCGGCCAAGCGGATGGGCGCGCGGGCCGTCCCTCTGAATGTCTCCGCGCCGTTCCACTGCCCCCTCATGCAGCCCGCGGCCGACGAGATGGCCGAGGCGCTCGGCGAGGCCGCCATCGCGCCGCCGCGCGCGCCGCTGATCGCCAATGTCACCGCCCGACCGGTGATGAACCCCGACATCATCCGCCGCCTGCTGGTCGACCAGGTCACCGGCCGCGTCCGCTGGCGCGAAAGCATCGAGTGGCTCGCGAGTGAGGAGGGCGGCGTCGACCGTTTCGCCGAGGTCGGCGCCGGCAAGGTGCTCACCGGCATGGTCAAGCGGATCGCCCCCGACGCCCAGGGCGTCGCGCTCAATACCCCCGCCGATCTCGAAGCCTTCGCGGCGTCGCTGTGATGGAAGCCTCGAGCATGTTCGATCTCACCGACCAGGTCGCCCTGGTCACCGGCGCCAGCGGCGGCATCGGCGGCGCGATCGCCCGCGCGTTGCACGCCCAGGGCGCGCGCGTCGTTCTCTCCGGCACCCGCGAGGACGCGCTCCGGGAGTTGTCGCGAGAACTGGGCAAACGGGCCTCCGTCGCGCCGTGCGATCTCGCCGACGGGCGGGCGGTGGACGGGCTCATCGGCGAGGCGGAAGGCGTCGCGGGCGCCGGCCTCGACATCCTGGTCGCCAACGCCGGCGTGACCCGCGACGGCCTGCTGATGCGGATGAAGGACGAGGACTGGTCGGACGTGCAGCGCGTCAATCTCGAGAGCTATTTCCGTCTCGCGCGGGCGAGCATGCGCGGGATGATGAAGCGGCGGTCCGGCCGGATCATCGGCATCACCTCGGTGGTCGGCGTCACCGGCAATCCCGGCCAGACCAACTACGCGGCCTCGAAGGCCGGGATGATCGGCTTCTCGAAGGCCTTGGCGCAGGAGGTCGCCAGCCGCGGAATCACCGTCAACTGCGTCGCTCCGGGCTTCATCGCCAGCCCGATGACCGACTCGCTCAACGAGGCGCAGAAGGCCCAGATCATGTCGACAATCCCGCTCGGCCGCCTCGGAGACGGCGCCGACGTCGCCGCCGCCTGCGTCTACCTCGCCAGCGCGGCGGGGGCTTACGTGACCGGACAGACCCTGCACGTGAACGGCGGCATGGCGATGATCTAGGGTTCAAAGCGAGCGGGCCCAAACCGTTTGCCCTGCGAAGAAGCGCGTGAAGAGCTTGGCGAGCGACCCGGAGTCGTCCTTCTCCCCTTGCGGGAGAAGGTGGCCCGCGTAGCGGGTCGGATGAGGGGTCGACGCGCTCTTGCAACCGCGGAGCGGCGGTTGGACTGAATGTGGACGGGCCGGCGCGACCCCTCATCCGCCGGCTTCGCCGCCACCTTCTCCCGCAAGGGGAGAAGGACGTGTTCACCGGCAATTCTTCACACGCTCGAACGCCGGGAGGCCAATACTCCGCATTGCTGACCTGGAGTCCATTTAAATTGGATCCCCCTTCGCGGGACGCGGAGATAGAACCAAGCCTGCGGGCATGGAGGGTTTGCCCCGTCGCGCCCGGCCGTGCCAATGAACGCCATGCCCGAGGCCGCTCACCCCCGCCGCGCCGCCGTGATCCTCGCCGCCGGGCGGGGCGAGCGGATGAGGTCGCCGACGCCGAAGGTCCTGCACAAGATCGCGGGACGGACGATGCTGGACCTGGCGATCGACACCGCCCGGTCCGTTGGTTGCGATCCGATCGTGGTGGTGGTCGGCGACCACTCGCCCGCGGTTCGCGCGCATGTCGTCGCTCGGTTGGGCGAGGGGGCCATCGCGTTGCAGGACCCGCCGCTCGGCACCGGCCATGCGGTGCTCGCCGCGAAGCACGCGCTGGTGGGCTTCGAAGGCGATGTCGTGGTGACTTACGCCGATGTCCCGCTCCTGACCGCCGAAGCGATGGGTCCGTTGCTGGAGCTGCGCGGCGCGGGCGCCGATGTCGTGGTTCTGGGTTTCGAGGCGAAGGTTCCGGGCGTCTATGGCCGGCTGGTGATCGAGAACGGCGCTCTCACCGCCATTGTCGAAGCCAAGGAGGCGACGGCCGATCAGCTCGCGATCAGCGCCTGCAACTCCGGCGTCGTCGCCGCCGACGCCGGCCGCCTGTTCGACCTGCTGTCCCGCGTCACCAACGACAACGCCAAGGGCGAATATTACCTGACCGACATCGTCGGCTGGGCGGTGACGGACGGTGCGGCGGTGAAGGTCGCCTTCGCCGACGAGGCGGTCGTCGCGGGGGTCAACTCCCAGGCGGAACTGGCCGCCGCCGAGGTCGCCTGGCAAACCGCGCGCCGTTCCGCTCTGATGGCGTCCGGCGTGACCATGATCGCTCCGCATACGGCGCACCTGGCGTGGGACACGGACATCGCGCCCGGCGCCACGATCGAGCAGTATGTCGTGTTCGGCGCCGGCGTGACGGTCGCGGCCGGCGCGGTGATCCGCGCCTTTTCCCACCTGGAGGGCGCCAAGGTGGGGGAGGGCGCCCTGATCGGGCCTTATGCAAGGCTCCGCCCCGGGGCCGATATCGGCGCGGCGGCGCACATCGGCAATTTCGTCGAGGTGAAGAAGGTCAAGATCGGCGCGGGCGCCAAGGCCAACCATCTGACGTATCTCGGAGACGGCACGGTCGGCGCGGGAGCCAACATCGGCGCCGGGACGATCTTCTGCAACTACGACGGTTTCGACAAGCACGACACCCATGTCGGCGAAGGCGCCTTCGTCGGCTCCAACAACTCGCTGGTGGCGCCGGTGACCGTCGGCGCGGGGGCCTATACCGGCTCCGGGTCGGTGATCAGCCGCGATGTGGCTCCCGACGCCCTGGCGCTCGAACGCGGGACCCAGGCCGAGAAGCCGGGGTGGGCCGCGGCGTTCCGTCTGCGGAAAATGCGGGATCGCGAGCCGAAATGACCGCCGACGACATGAAGCGAGAGGCTGGCGCCGCGGCCGCCGACCTCGTCGTGCAAGGAACGACGGTTGGATTGGGCAGCGGGTCGACGGCGGTCTGTTTCGTGCGTGCTTTGATCGAGCGGAAGCTGGATCTCACCTGCGTCGCGACCTCCGAGTCCACGGCGAAGCTGGCGCGGGAAGGCGGCCTGAAGGTCGTCGACCTCGACGCGGTCGCCCGCATCGATCTCACCATCGACGGCGCCGACGAGATCGGCCCCGGCCTGGTGCTGATCAAGGGCGGCGGCGCGGCGTTGCTCAGAGAAAAGCTGGTGTGGGAGGCGTCGGACCGCTGCGTGGTCATCGCCGACGACAGCAAGCGCGCGGCGGTGTTCGGGACCTTTCCCCTGCCGGTCGAGGTGGTGGCCTATGGTCATGCGACCACGGCGCGGCGGATCGCCCGGGCGCTGGAGGAGTCCGGCTTCGAAGCGCCTTGCCTCCTGCGTGGAACCACGGGCGCGCCGGTGCTGACCGACAACGGCAACGTGATCTACGACATCGCCTTTGGCGCCATTCCCGATCCGGAGGGCGTCGAGGCCCTGCTCAAGAGCCTGACCGGTGTCGTCGAGCACGGTCTGTTCATCGGGCTTGCCGAGCGCGCCCTGATCGCCACCTCCGATGGCGTCATCACCGTGAAACCCTGAAAGACAGCGTCTTGGCCAAATACGACTTCGATCTCTTCGTGCTGGGCGCGGGCTCGGGCGGCGTGCGCGCCGCTCGCATGGCGGCGCTGTCCGGCGCGAAGGTGGGCATCGCCGAGGAACATCGTGTCGGCGGCACCTGCGTCATCCGGGGCTGCATCCCCAAGAAATTCATGGTCTACGCGTCTGAATTCTCAAGCCATTTCAAGGCCGCCGAGGGTTACGGCTGGACGGTGGGCAAGCCGACCTTCGACTGGGCGGCCTTTGTCGAACAGCGCGACATCGAGATCGCCCGCCTCTCCGGCATCTATGTCACCAACCTGCAGAACGCCGGCGCCGATCTCGCCCACGCCCGCGCCGAGCTGGTCGACGCCCACACGGTCAAGCTGGCCGACAAGGACAAGACCTTCTCCACCGACAAGGTGCTGGTCGCCACCGGCGGCTGGCCGGTCATGCCCGAACTTCCTGGGATCGAGCTGGCGATCACCTCCAACGAGGCGTTCCACCTCGACCGGTTGCCCAAGCGGATGGTCATCGCCGGCGGCGGCTATATCGCCGTGGAGTTCGCCAGCATCTTCAACGGCCTGGGCGTCGAGACCACGCTCGTGGTGCGCGGCGCCAACATCCTGCGCGGCTTCGACAACGACGTGCGCGCCCACCTGACGGGCGAAATGGAGCGGCGCGGCATCAAGGTAATCCTCGGCTGCCAGCACACCTCGCTGGAGAAGACGCCGGGCGGCATCCTCAACCGTTTGGAGAGCGCCCCGGATATCGAGAGCGACGTGGTGATGTTCGCCATCGGCCGCGCGCCGCACACCAAGGGCCTGGGATTGGAGACGGCCGATATCGTGCTGAACAACAGGGGCGCGGTGGCGGTCGACGATTACTCGAAGACCAACGTCGACAACGTCTGGGCGGTCGGCGACGTGACCGATCGCATCAACCTGACTCCCGTCGCCATTCGCGAGGGGGCCGCGTTCGCCGACACCGTGTTCAACGACAGGCCGACCCGCTTCGACCACGAGATGGTCGCCAGCGCCGTGTTCTCCCAGCCGCCGATCGGCGCGGTGGGCTTGAGCGAGGCCGACGCGCGCCACACCGGCGCGAAGGTCGAGATTTACAAGTCCGCGTTCCGTCCGATGAAGAGCACCTTCTACAACGGCGAGGAGCGGATGATGATGAAGCTGGTCGTCGACAAGGGCTCGGAGAAGCTGCTCGGCTGCCACATCGTCGGCCCCGACGCGCCGGAAATGATCCAGCTCGCCGCCGTGGCGCTGAAGATGGGCGTGACCAAGCCGCAGTGGGACGCCACCTGCGCGGTCCACCCCACCGCGGCGGAAGAGCTGGTAACGATGAGGGAGCCGCACGCGCCGCCGGGATTGGCGATGAGTTGAGGCGTCAGCGCCCCGCCTGAGCGGCGTCCATGCCCAGTTGATCGAACAGGAACATCATCCGGTCGGTGGTTTCGGCGATGATCTCGTCCACCGGGTTGCCGATGCCGTGCCCTGAGTTGGCCGAGGTCCGCAGCAGGATCGGATAGGGTGACGAGGTCGCCGCCTGGAGCGCGGCGGTGAACTTGCGCGAATGCAGCGGATTGACGCGGCCGTCGTTGGCGCCAGTGGTCATCAGCACCGCCGGATAGGGCGTTCCCGGGCGTACGTTGTGATACGGCGAATAGGCGTAGAGCGCCTTGAACTGCGCCGGATCGGTCACCGTGCCGAACTCGGTGACGTTGAAGGCGCCGTTGGGATCGAGTTCCACGCGCAGCATGTCGTAGATACCGACCGCCGAGACCACCGCGCGCTCCAGCCTCGGGTGCTGAATGATCATCGCCCCCATCAGCAGGCCGCCGTTCGACCCGCCGATCAGCGCCAGTTTGTCGCTCCGGGTATAGCCGCGATCGATCAGGGTCTGGGCCGCGGCCGTCATGTCGTCGAACACGTTCTGCTTGCGGGTCAGCATGCCTCCCGTGTGCCAGCGCTCGCCGTATTCGCCGCCGCCCCGCAGATTGGCCTCGGCGTAAACGCCGCCGCCGTCCAGCCAGAGCCGGGCCGTCGTTCCGGCGAAGCGCGGAAGCTGGTTCACGCCATAGCCGCCATAGCCGGTGAGCAGGGCGGGATGGCCGCCGTCGAGGACGACGCCCCGACGGCTGATCACCGTCACCGGAACCTTGGTTCCGTCCTTCGACGTCGCGAAGATGCGGCTGACCTCAGCGTCGGCGAAGGAAATCGGCGACGTCATCACCAGGCCTGTCCTGGCGGCGGATCTCGTCCTCGGGTCCCAACGCATGTAGTAGAAAGGATCGACATAGGTTCCGACGCGGTAAAGCACGTCGCCATCTGGCGCGGCGTCGATCTCTCCGACGCTGGAAACCGGGGGCAGGTCGAGCACCGCCGCGTCTCCTCCGGACAAGGCGTAGGAGGTGACTTCGCTGGGGCCGCCCTTGATCCGGTTGACGAACAACCGGCCCCTGGTCAGCACCAGGGGCGTGTCGAATTCGCCGCCGTCGATGATCGCCGCTTCCGACTGCTCGGGTGTGAACACCGTCGCCTTGGCGAAACCGCCGTCGTAGGGCGCGGGCAACTTCAGCACCTTGCCCATCGGCGCGCCGGCGCGGGAGACGCCGAACACGGTTCCGTCGTCGGTGATCACCGCGCCGCCGATGACGTGGTCGTCGAAACGGCTGATCTGGACCGCCGAGCCGTCCGGCTTCAGCACATAGTGCTCGAACTGGCCGCCGTCGCCCAGTTCCACCGACGCCACCGCGAAAGGTCCGCCCCGACTGCCGTCGAGGTAGATCTCAGCGGTGCGCGGCAGGCCGTTGGAGGCGGAGAGCACCTGTTTGTCCTGAGCGACATCGCGACCGATGCGGTGCAGATATAACGACTGGTTGAAGTGCCGCTCGGCCTCCGGCGCGTCCGGTCCGGGATATCGGGTGTACCAGAAGCCCTGGCCGTCGGCGGTCCACGCCAGACCACCGCCGGCGGTCGGGAACTGCACGCGATCGATCGGCGCCTCGACCTCCTTGCCGGACGCCACGTCATAGATGTGCAGAGTGCCGTCCTCGCTGCCGTTCTTCGACAGCGACACGGCGACCTTGGTCCCGTCCGGAGAGGCGACATACCAGTCGATGGCGGTGTGGCCGGCCGAATCAAGCTGGTTGGGATCGATCACCGTCCGGTGGGACGTCAGGCCGGCGGCGGGATCGACGATCACGAGAGAGGGCTGCTGCTTCGCGGGGTCGAGGTAGAAGCCGAAGACGACGCCTGGGCGGGCCTGCAGCGAGGCGACGGACGGCGACCTGTCGCGAAGGAAATGGGTGATCTTGGCGGTGACGGCGGCGCGCCCGGGCAGCGCGTCGAGATAGGTTCGCGTCCGCGCGTTCTGGGCGTCGCTCCAGGCTTTCACCGCCGGATCGCCGGCGTTCTCGAGCGCGCGGTACGGATCGGCGACGCGCGCGCCCTGAATCGTGTCGACGGTGTCGCCCCTGGGGAAGATCGGCGCGGGCGGGATCTGGTTGGTGGTCGCGGCGCAGATCGCGGCGGAACCGATCATGGCCGCGCCCAGAACGATGATGATTTTCACTGTGTTTCCCCTCTTCGCGGCGAGATTTCTCGTCAGCCGCCGATGGAAGTCAACCGCGCCAGTTTCCAACCGCCGGCGAGCCCTTGCTTTGCGGAGGCGTCAAAATTCGCTAGTGTTGCCGGATGTCCACCGACGCAGCTCACGACCTTTCGAAGCTCGATCTCCAAGAGCAGATCGCGCGCATCGACGATCTGTTGATCGACAGCCAGAAGAAGCAACGGGAGTATCACTTAGCGCTTTGGCAGGTTGTCGCCGCGGTGTTTGGTGGCGGAGCGGCGCTGTTCGCAGCCGGAGCCGCGTTCATGAAGATCGCCGCTGGTTGACGCCATGACCGTGCAACGCTGGACTCCCGGCGCTTGGCGCGCGCGGCCCGCAAAGCACGTGCCCGCCGACTACGCCGATCCCGCCGCCCTCGCGCGGGTGGAGGACGATCTGCGCCGGATGCCGCCGCTGGTGTTCGCGGGGGAAGCCCGCCGGCTGAAGGATCTGCTCGGTGACGTCGCGGCGGGAAAGGCGTTCCTGCTGCAGGGCGGCGATTGCGCCGAGAGCTTCAAGGAGTTTTCTGCCGACAATATCCGCGACACCTTCCGCCTGATCCTGCAAATGGCGGTGGTGCTGACCTTCGCCGGCGGCAAGCCGGTGGTGAAGGTCGGGCGGATGGCCGGTCAGTTCGCCAAACCGCGCTCGGACGAGTTCGAGACGATCGACGGCGTTCGGCTGCCGTCGTATCGCGGCGACAACATCAACGGCATGGCTTTCGACGCCGCCGAGCGCGAACCCGATCCGGAGCGTCTGCTCAAGGCCTACAGCCAATCCGCTTCGACGCTGAACCTGCTGCGCGCGTTCGCCGGGGGCGGCTACGCGGACCTGCACAATATCCATCGCTGGACCCTGGGCTTCGTAGACGACAGTCCGCAGGGCGCGCGTTATCGCGAACTCAGCGACAAGATTTCCGAGTCGTTGGATTTCATGCGGGCCATCGGGGTCACGCCGCAAAGCCATCCCGGACTGCACCAGGTCGAGTTCTTCACCTCGCACGAGGCCCTGCTACTCGGCTTCGAGGAGGCGATGACCCGCGTCGATTCGACGACCGGCGACTGGTATGACGTCTCGGCGCACCTCCTCTGGATCGGCGAACGCACTCGCCAGCTCGATGGCGCCCACGTCGCCTTCATGAAGGGGATCAACAATCCCATCGGCCTGAAGGTCGGACCAACGGTGGAGCCGGACGATCTGCTGGCCCTAGTCGACGCGCTGAACCCGAAGGATGAGCCGGGCCGGCTGACACTCTACGGACGGTTTGGTTCAGACAAGATCGCCGATCGGCTGCCGCGACTGATGCGGGCGACGGCGCGCGCCGGACGCAACGTCGGCTGGGCGATCGACCCGATGCACGGCAATACGCTCAAGGCCGCCAACGGCTACAAGACCCGACCGTTCGATCGCATCCTTTCCGAGGTGAAGAGCTTCATCGAGATCGCCGAAGCGGAGGGTGTGCACCCCGGCGGCGTTCACCTGGAAATGACGGGCCAGAACGTCACCGAATGCCTCGGCGGCGCCCGCGCCGTTGTCGAGGGCGACCTCGCCGACCGCTACCACACCCACTGCGATCCGCGTCTCAACGGCGAGCAGGCGCTGGAGCTGGCGTTTCTTGTGGCGGAGAAGTTGAAGGCGCGGCGGGTTGAGGGCCGCGCTGCGGCGGCGTAGAGAGTAGTCCACTAAGGTTTACCAAAATTCATGTGCGCCGCAATTAACGTAACCGCCTGGATTGCGAATGAAATTTTCACCGGTACTAATGTGTCTGTTGTTATCTTCGCTAGTCTATGCGGCTCCAACTTCAAGGACGCCTATTAGACGATCGACCGTCCCGACCGTATCAGCGTCAGGCGACTTAACAAAAGCTGATCTACTTGCTCTGGTGCTGCAGCACCTCCGTCACCCCGACAATGATCCATTCTCAGGCGAATTTACGCGTCGGTATTCTGGTAGGCATTTTGTGTATGCGCAGAGTTTGATGCGCGACGACGGATCGGAATACGGAGAGACGAACGGCAGATGGACTTATGATATCGACTCGCGTCAATTACATGTCGAAGCTAAAAGTTTGGATGCGATCGAGTTTTTATACCATAGCTCCAATTTCGGCCATTACGTTGGCAGGACAGCACTAGGTGCGCGGGCTCGCGTCGCCGTGAAAGATGATACGTCTCTCGCCCTTTCTCCTGTAAACTCTGCCGACTTGCATCTCTCTGCGGACCTACAAGCCGATCCGGCGGAAGCGAAAGAGATTACATCCAATACGCTTTTGGTCATTGAAGGCGAGATCAGCGGTGAAAACGGTGTTGTCACCAACTGCGACACGCTGAAGGGCGGAGACGCCACCCTAGATGATCCTACGGATGTCCGGGGCTTAAACTGCACAGTGAACGTGAAGGTTTCAAAGTTGACTTTCTACGATGGTACAAAGAAAAGTATTATTGCCGAGTGGCCGATCCGCGCGATATATTCTGCCTCGTCGGGGCCGACCACCCACGCTACGGATGCGGCCCCATCCTTTGAAGTCAAACCCGACTTGCTTCCATTTTATCCTGAACGAGCCCTTCGCATGGAGTTGTCGGGGCAAACCAAGATCACGTGTAAAGCAAGAACTGATCGATTTCTCGAAGATTGTAGAGTAGATGAGGAATATCCTGAAGGTCAAAATTTTGGCGAGGCGGCTCTCCTGGCTGCAGCTCACTACCGCTTAGCATTATCTTATAAAACAGGCGCTCCCATTACGTTCACAATCAGATGGATTTCCGAGAAACAGTAGAAGACCGTAGTCTCGTACTAACTGCTTGCGGCCCCCAATATCCAGCCTTCCTCGTGATGCGCGTCGAGGATCACAGCGGGGTCGGTGTCCTTGGCGGGGGCGAACATCGCGCCGAGCTTTCCGGCTTCATCCTGTTTGGCGAAGTATTCCGCCAGGGTGCGCACCTGAGTGAGGTCACGGACCTCGCCGGCCACCTCGTCCGACTTAATCATCGAGGGATAGACCTCGGCGGCGACGACCTCGACGCCCGCCAAATCCTGTTCAGTCAGCGCCTTCCAGCCGGTTTCGAACGGCCAAACCCTCATCCGGTCGCCGCGCGCGGTCTTCAGGCGCTTTACCGCCGGAATGCCGACCAGGGTCTGGCCGCCTACCGACCCGGGCAAGCCCAGCTTCCAGACCGGCGACGCGCCCTTGGCGGCGGCGACGAGTTCGGTGTGACGGAACTCCGGCAGGTCGCCGGCGCCGTGAGCGCGGGCCTTGGTCGGCTGGATCGTGGTTTGGGCGTATTTCGGCGTGCAGCCCCAGAACGGGAACGGTCCGCCGGTGAGCAGACGGTTGAGCTTGGCGCCGACCTGGAAGCGGTTGTTCATATTGTCCGGCTTGTCGGAAACCTCCTTGGCGAGCAGGGTCCACACCGCTTCCCACGGCTGCTCGCCTGGCAGCTTGAGCGCCTCGGCGAAGCCGCGCGGGTAGCCGAAGGCGAAGTCAAACCCGATCAGGGTGCGCTCGCGATGCTTGGCGCGATCGTCGAGGATCTGGCCGATCAGGGTCTCGGCCTCGCGCCGGGTCGGCGGATTGTGCGATTCGAAGGCGAGGCGGAAGCGCACGTCGCGCTTGAGCACGCCGATCCAGATCGAATTTTTCCCGGTGGCTTTCGACTCCGCGGCGCTCCAATCGACGATCACATAGGCGTTGAACAGACGGGGCACGGGTGGACTTTCTGATAAGGAAGCGCCCGAGGTCGGAGACGCTTAATCCGCTTCCCCCGCGAACGCGGGGGCCCAGTTCGACTCGGCACAAGCGTAGCAATGCAGAGCACTGGGCCCCCGCCTTCGCGGGGGAGTGGGTGTTTTTTCCGTCTAAAGCTTGACCAGCATTTTGCCGAGGTTCTCGCCCTTGAACAGCTTGAGGAAGGCGGCGGGGGCGTTGTCGACGCCTTCTTCCACGGTCTCGCGCCACCGCACCTTGCCGGACGAGATCCAGCTCGCCATCTCGCTCACGAACGCCGGCATCATATCGAAGTGGCTGGAGACGATGAAGCCCTCCAGCCGAAGCTGCTTGCCGACGCAGAGCATCATGCCCTTGACGCCGGCGCCCATGTCGGTGGCGTTGTATTGCGAGATCATGCCGCACAGGGCGAAGCGGGCGAACGGGTTGGCGGCCATCAGCGCAGCCTCCAGATGCGGGCCGCCGACATTGTCGAAGTAGACGTCGATGCCGCCCGGCGCGGCCTTCATCAGCGCGGCGGTCAGGTCGGGTTCGGCCTTGTAGTCGATGGCCTGATCGACGCCGATCTCCTTCAGATAGGCCACCTTGTCCGCGCCGCCGGCCGAACCGATCACGGTGTGCCCCTTCAGCTTGGCGATCTGACAGACGATCTGGCCGACCGCGCCGGCCGCCCCGGAGACGAACACCACATCGCCATCCTTCAGCGCCGCGACCTTGAGCAGGCCGACGTAGGCGGTGAGGCCCGGCATGCCGGCGACGCCGAGGAAGGCTTGCGGCGGCAGGCCGTGCGTCTCCAGCTTCTGAATCGTCGCCGCCGGGGCGTTGAACGCCTCGCGCCAGCCGAAGAAGCTCTGCACGGCTTCGCCGACCTTGAACGCCGGATCGTTGGAGGCGACCACCTCGCCGACCGCGCCGCCCTGCATGGCCTCGCCGATCTGGAACGGCGGCGTGTAGCTCTGCACGTCGTTCATCCGCCCGCGCATGTAGGGATCGACGGTCATCCAGGTGTTCTTCACCTGGACCTCGCCGGGCCCCGGCTCTGGGAGGGTGACCGATACGGTCTCGAAATTGTCGGCGGTCGGCATGCCGACGGGACGGCTCTTGAGGCGGACTTCGCGCGAGGTCGTCATAATTGTTGTCTCCACCCATCGTTGATCGAGCGGAGGCTTTAGCGCGGCGAGACGCCGCACTCCAGTGGCGACGAGGGCAGGCGAGCGTGCTAATCGGCGCCCATGGCGGATCGGTTGCGGGCGGGGGTGATCGGCGCGGGGGTATTCGGCGGCCATCACGCGGCCAAGTGGGCGGCGATGGACGGCGCTCGGCTCACCGCTATTTATGACACTCATATCGACCGCGCCGAGGCGCTGGCGGCGCGGACCGGCGCGGAGGCGTTCCGCGACATCGTCGGCTTTTTCGACGCCGTGGACGTGGTCTCGATCGCCTCGCCCGCGGTGAGCCACGGCGCCCAGGCCCTACAGGCGTTGAAAGCCGGCATGCATATCTATGTGGAAAAACCCCTCGCGGTCACCCTGCAAGAGGCGGACGCGATCGAGGCGGAGGCGGCCAAGCGCGACCTCCAGGTCGCCTGCGGCTTCTTCGAACGCGTGGTGATCGACGCGATCGGGCTCTACAAGTATTTGCCGCCCCCACTGCTAATCGAAGCGACCCGCTTGGGCGCCGCTTCGCCCAGAAACCAGGACGTGTCGGTCGTCCTCGACCTGATGATCCACGACATCGACCTCGCCTTGAGCTTCGTGGGCGCCGCGCCGTTGACGGTGGAAGCCGAGGGGGCCGCCGGATCGCGCGGCCTGCTGGACACGGCGCGGGCGGAGGTCACCTTTTCCAGCGGAACGGTGGCCGTCCTCGAAGCCTCCCGGATCGCGGAGGCGCCGCGCAGATTCCTGAGACTGAGCTATGCCTCGGGTGTCGTGGAGATCGACCTTCTGGCCGGGACCCTGAAGAACGACAGCGATTTGGGGTTGGAGCGCGATTTCGCCTCGGCTCCGGGCGTTCGTGACCGTCTGGGCTACAGCCTTGAACGCTTCCTCGGGACGGTGCTGGGGCATGATTGTCTCGTTGCCGACGCGGGGGACGGGGCGCGGGCGCTCGACCTCGCCCTGGCCGTGGAACAGGCCGCCGGGGGCTGACCCACACCCCTTCAGGCCTGCCGCGCCAAATCCAGCAGATAGCGCCCGTAGTCGGTTTTGCCGAAACGCTCGCCCTGCAGTCGCAGTTGGTCGCGGTCGATGAAACCGTTGTGGAAGGCGATCTCCTCCAGGCTGGCGATGTAGACACCCTGGCGATGCTGGATGGCGCGGACGAATTCGGAGGCTTCCAACAGGCCCTCATGCGTGCCGGTGTCGAGCCAGGCGTAGCCGCGCGGCAGCATTTCGACGAAGAGGTCGCCGGCCTCCATGTACAGGCGGTTGAGGTCGGTGATCTCCAGTTCGCCGCGCGGCGAGGGTTTCACCGTTTTGGCGAACTCGACGACCCGCTCGTCGTAGAAATAGAGACCGGTCACCGCCTGGTTAGACTTCGGGAAGGCCGGCTTTTCGACCAGGCTGAGCGCCTTGCCCTCGGGGCTGAGCTCGACCACGCCGTAGGCGGTGGGATCGTCGACGCGATAGGAGAAGATGGTCGCGCCGTGGGTACGCGCCACGGTGTCGGCGAGCAGGCCGCTCATGCCGGCGCCGAAGAAGACGTTGTCGCCCAGCACCAGGGCGCAGGGGTCGCCGGCGATGAAGTCCTCGCCGATCAGGAACGCCTGGGCGAGGCCCTCCGGTTTGGGCTGCACAGCATAGCTGATGTTGAGGCCGAGCGCGGCGCCGTCCTCCAGAAGCCGCAGATATTGGTCGATCGCGTCGGGCGACGAGATCACCAAAATGTCCTTGATCCGGGCCAACATCAGCACCGACAAGGGATAGTAGATCATCGGCTTGTCGTAGATCGGCAGGAGCTGCTTGCTGATCGCCAGGGTCGCGGGATGCAGCCGGGTGCCGGAGCCGCCGGCCAGGATGATGCCCTTCACGCCGTCACGCCCACGCCCAGGCGCTCGCCGGCGTACTCGCCCCGCAGGATCGGCCGCCACCAGTCCTCATTCTCCATGTACCAGCGCACGGTGGACCGGATCCCGTCCTCGAAAGTGCGGGTCCGGCGCCAGCCGAGGTCCCGCTCCAGCTTGGAGGGGTCGATGGCGTAGCGCTGGTCGTGGCCGGGACGGTCGGTGACGTGGCGGATCTGTTCGCGGCGCGACCTGCCATCCGAGCGCGGCGAGAGGCTGTCGAGGGTGTCGCAGATGGCGTGGGTCACCTCGATGTTGGTGCGCTCGGCGCGGCCGCCGATGATGTAGGTCTCGCCCACCGCGCCGCTCTCGAAGACGCGGGTCAGGGCGCGGACGTGGTCTTCGACGTGCAGCCAATCGCGGACCTGTCCGCCCGAGCCGTAGACCGGCAGGTGATCGCCCGCGAGGCCCTTGATGATCATCAGCGGGATCAGCTTTTCCGGGAAGTGATAGGGCCCGTAGTTGTTGGAGCAATTGGTCACCAGAACCGGCAGGCCGTAGGTGTGATGCCAGGCGCGGACCAGATGATCGGACGCCGCCTTCGACGCCGAATAGGGCGATCTGGGATCGTACGCCGTGGTCTCGGTGAAGAAGCCGGATTCGCCGAGCGAGCCGAACACCTCGTCGGTGGAGATGTGGTGAAAGCGGAAGCGGGATTTGGCTTCGTCGTCGAGGCCGCGCCAATAGTCCAGGGTCTTGGACAAGAGGACCGAGGTTCCGACCACATTGGTGTCGATGAAGGCGGCCGGACCGTCGATCGAGCGATCGACGTGCGACTCGGCGGCTAAATGGGTGACGACATCCGGCCGGAAGTCACGCAACGCCTCGGCGACGGCGTCGCCGTCGCCGATATCGACCCGGCGAAAGCCGTACCCTTCGCGGTTGTCGATCGGACGCAAAGAGGCGAGATTGCCGGCGTAGGTCAGCTTGTCGAGGTTGAGAACCTGGTGCGGCGTCTCCGTCAGCAGGTGCCGGATCAGGGCCGAACCGATGAAGCCGGCGCCGCCGGTGACCAGAATACGCAAACCGTCACCACTCACCGTATCAGGCTCCCGCGAAATCCAGGGGCGTCATCGGCACGCCGTCATAGTCGAATGGTGAGGCGAAGTCGGACAGCTTCGGCCACGTCAGATCCTTGGCGGCGACGACGGGGGTTTCGCCGGATAGCGGCCACGGCAGCGACAGTTCCGGATCGTTCCACGCCAGACCGCCCTCGGCGGCCGGATCGTAATGGTTGTCGACCTTGTATTGAACCTCGGTGTTCGGCTCGAGCGTGACGTAACCGTGCGCGTATCCGCGCGGCGCGAGAAGCTGCCAGCCGTTCGCCGCGGTGAGTTCGGCGGCGACCCATCGGCCAAAGGTGGGCGAGCCTCGGCGGATATCGACCGCCACATCCCAGATCGCGCCGGCGACGCAGCGGACCAGCTTGGTCTGCGCCGACGGCGGCGCCTGAAAATGGAGCCCGCGGAGAACGAAACGCGGGCGGGAATAGGCGTGGTTGTCCTGGACGAATTCACCGGGGACGCCGAGCGCCGCGAACGTCTTGCGACTATAGGTTTCGGTGAACCAGCCGCGCTCGTCGCCGTGCCGTTTCGGCTTGATCAGTCGTGTCGTCACCGGTTGGCTTCAGGCCCGCGCCGGCTGTGCGAGTTCGCGATTTGTGACGACGCGGTTCTGCGAGGCGAGCAGCCAAAGATAGATCGGCACGGTGCCTTCCCTGAACTGGTAGGTCTTGCCGAACTCGTCTTCCACGGTTTCGATGAGGATGTCGTCCGGCCTCAGACGATCGAGAAAAGCTCGGGCGGAGGCGATCGTGGCCGGATCGGCGTGGCGCGCATTGATGTCGTCGAGGCCGAAGGGGCCTCCCGACCACTGATTGGCGCCAGCCAGAGCGCCCAAGGGACCAAGTGATCCCGCCTGGACCTTCTGCTGGATCTCGAGCTGCGACCGTCGTGAGATGCGCCCCAAAGCCACTTCGAGCGCATCTTGGGTGGCCGCGGCGACATCGTCGTAGGTCACGTTGACCGCGCCCCGATCGATGGCGTTCAGGCCGGCGCGATGGCTCAGCAGGCTGGCGATGTAGGGGAACCCGATCGACCTCGTGATGATCGCGTGAACGGCGTCGTCATCGAATTTGATCCCGGTGATCGGCTCCCCGTTCTTGATCAGCTCGCGGATTTCCGCCGCCGCCATCTTGGGGACCTGCATCGCCGAGATGCTCCGCTGGATGGTCGGAACGTTCGTCACGAGTTCGTTGAGATTGGCGGCGACGCCGGCGATGACGAACTGCACCCGAACCGACCTGTCGGACAGGCTTTTCAGCAACTCGGCGATCGAGCGGCGGAAGTCGTCGGACTCGGCGCGGTCGAATTCATCCAGAACGACGAGAACCCGCGTCCCGGCGACCTTGGCGAGCATGTCCGAGGCGCCGCGGACGCTGATGTGTTCATGTCCGAGAAGATTGGCGAAGGTGTCGCCGCGTTCCGCCTCCGGCGTCGTCGGCCCATAATCGACGTGGTAGATCAATGGGATGTTTTCAGCCACCGTGCGCAACATTTCGTCGAATTCTGAACTCGCGCCGCAAGTGACATAGACCACGAGGTAACGGGCTTCCCTGGCGACCTGGGCCAGGACGTGCATCAGGGACGTCTTGCCAAGCCCGCGTTCGCCGTAGATGACGGTATGGAGCCGTTCGTCCTCGATCCCGCCGATGAGGTTGGTCAGCAGCTTGGTGCGTCCGGCGAACATCCGGCGATCGACGATCGGCTGGGCCGGCGTGTAGGCGCCGCGCAGCTTGATCCGCGACGCGGCGAAGCGATCCGAGCCGCGCAGGTCGAGCTGATCACCAGCGGTGGAATGGAACCGCGGAAAACCGGACGCCGATGGGTTTTGCCGAGGGCCCGGGCCCCCCGGAGCCGGCGACCATACAATTGACGGTTGCGAGCCGCGCGCCCGGTCGGGTGACGGCCGCCCGTCGAACACTGTCTTGAGATTATCCCACCAAGCCATAGGGTCCTCTGTCGACGCGCGAGCGCCGCTCAAGCTGGAAAGACGTGTGGCGCCCGTCGACGTCGCGACACTTTCCGGGTCCTGAAGATATTAGAGCGTTTGGTTGAACGGCTTCAACACGTAGAGAACATAACCGATCACCGCGACAATGATTATACCGGCCAGCACGCCATTGCCGTGATTTCCGACATAGTTCGCCACGGCGCAGCCGATACATGGCGGAGCGTATTGATACATGTGGTCCCGAGGCTCCGCCGCCGTGGACCGCTGCAAGAACAGCACGACCAAACCAGCGAAGATCGCCATGGTTATCAGATCATAAATCGTCTTCACGTCGCCTGTCCCCTCGTTCAGCGACTCGCAAGCGGCCGCCGCCGCACAATCGAGACTTAACCTTCGTACCTGAGTGTCCGGACGAAAAAAAGGCGTTCGTCGCGTGAGCGCGTTCGGCGGCGCGGGCTGGCGCATCGCGGGCGATTGCGTTTAGAAGCCCCCCACCGAAAAGTAAGGAAGGCGACATCGTATGAGTCCGGATCGGGCCCTCTATCTTTTTACCAGCGAGAGCGTGTCCGAAGGGCATCCGGATAAGGTCGCCGACAGGATTTCCGACACCGTGGTCGACGCCTTTCTTGCCGCCGATCCGTTCGCCCGGGTCGCATGCGAGACCATGGTCACCACCAACCGCATCATTCTCGCGGGAGAGGTGCGGGGCCCGGACGGGGTCATCGCCACCCTGGAAGACAAGGTTCGCGCCGCGGTCAAGGACATCGGCTACGAACAAGACGGATTTCACTGGGAGCAATCCGATTTCGCCTGTCACCTTCACAGCCAATCCAGCGACATCGCCATGGGAGTCGACGCGGCGGGCAACAAGGACGAGGGGGCCGGCGACCAGGGCATCATGTTCGGCTACGCCACCCGCGAGACACCCGAGCTCATGCCCGCGACCCTGCAATACTCCCATGACATCCTGAAGACGCTCGCCGCGGCGCGGCGCGCCGACCGTTCCCTCGGTCTGGAACCGGACGCCAAGAGTCAGGTCACTTTGATCTACGAAAACGGAACGCCCATTCGCGCCGCGTCGATCGTTCTGTCCACCCAGCACCGGGAAGGGCTCAATCCGTTCGACATTTCCGAGATCGTGCGTCCTTACATCATGAAGGTTTTGCCCGAGGGGTTCATCGACGACGGGACCCAGTGGCACATCAATCCGACCGGCAATTTCGTCATCGGCGGCCCCGACGGCGATTGCGGGCTGACCGGCCGCAAGATTATCGTCGACACCTACGGCGGCGCGGCCCCTCACGGCGGCGGCGCGTTCTCGGGCAAGGATCCGACGAAGGTCGATCGTTCGGCGGCCTACGCCTGCCGCTACCTCGCCAAGAATGTCGTGGCCGCCGGCCTTGCGGAAAAGTGCACGATTCAGATTGGCTATGCGATCGGAGTCTCCCACCCGCTCAGCTTTTATGTCGATCTCTCCGGCGGAGAGGTCGACCCCGCGCGGCTCGAGGATATTCTTCCACAGATGATCGGCGGCGCAACGCCGCGATCCATCCGCGAGCATCTTGGACTGAACAGACCGATCTATGCTCGCACGGCCGCCTATGGGCATTTCGGTCGGCAGGCAGAGCCCGATGGCGGCTTCTCCTGGGAGAAAACGGATTTGGCGGATGAACTGCGCAGCGCGTTCTGATACATTACGACTCTTGGATTGTAAAATTACATTTTAAATTTTCGTTATGAAAGCGCCTTAATAGGGTGTTGTCACTTGCGATCGGGGAGCGTGGCCGCGGTTTCGCTCTCTGGCGCCTCGTGGGATTTTTGAGGGAACGCCAGAAGTGTTTCGCGGCCGCGGTGGGCATTGGGGCTGCTGTGCTGGAAAATGCGATCGACGCTGATGAGCAGCCTGTCATGCCTCCGCGGGGCCTTCCGCGCGTAAGCGTCGTCGTTCCGCATTACGCCGATCTTGTGGGCCTCGCGGCCAATCTCGAGGCTCTCTCAAAGCAGACCTATCCCGAACATCTGTTCGAGATCATCGTCGCCGACAACGATTCGCCGGAAGGGGTCGACGCGGTCAGAGCGGTCGTCGCCGGTCGCGCGCGTCTGATCGTGGTGACTCAGAGGGGGGCGGGCGCCGCGCGCAACGGCGGTGTCGCCATCGCGCGCTATGATGTGATCGCGTTTACCGACAGCGATTGCCGGCCGCACGCCGACTGGCTGGTGGAGGGGGTTCGGGCGCTTGGGCGGTGGGACTTCGTCGGCGGCCGTGTCGCCGTGGTCGCCGACAATCCCGAAATCCTGACACCGGTGGAGGCTTTCGAGTCGCTCTTCGCCTTCCGCAACCATGCCTATGTTCGTGAGCAATCGTTCACCGTGACCGCCAATCTCGTTTGCACGAGACGAGTGTTCGAAGCGACGGGCCCGTTCGACGTCACAGGCCTCTCCGAGGATCTGGAATGGTGTCACCGCGCCAAGAGGCTCGGGTTTAACCTGGGCTTTGCCAAAAGCGCCGTTGTCGATCATCCCGCCCGGAGGACCTGGGGCGATCTGACAAAGAAATGGAGCCGGATCGACCGAGAGATGTTCAATCTTGCCGTAAGCCGAAACGGCGGCCGCGCCCATTGGTTGAGGCGAACGATGCTGCTTCCTTTCTCGGCGGTGTTCCACATCCCCGCGGCCTTGATGCGGAAGGGCGTGAGCACGCTGCCTCAGCGATTCGCGGCGATCGGTGTCCTTTTTCGCATCCGTTTCTGGCGGTTCTCCGATTCGATAAGGCTGTTGGACAATGACGGTTTTTCAGTCGGCGCGGCGGATGCGAAAGTCATCGGGCGAACCCGGTTCTCGCAGATGCGCGATCGCGCCGGGCGACCTGAAATCCGGCGGCCGAGTTCCATGACGACCGTAGTACATCTGACGTGCGACTATCCGGACCCACTGGCTCCGGTGAAGACCCGCTCGGTCAAGAACCTCGTGGACAACACCCCGGGTGTCCGGCACGTGATCTATTCGCTCAACCGGGTGTCCGCCAAGTCGGGCGTCGTGTCGCTCGACTTCGGTGAGGACAAGATCGCCGTCGCCTATCACGCGCCGCGCTACGGCATCCTGCACCGCACCTATCTCGAGGGTCTCGCCCGTTGGGTGCGCGCCGATCTTGAGGCTCGCGGGATCGAGCCCGATGTCTTCCACGCCCACAAGTTTTCGGTGGAAGGCATCGTCGCCCTGCGACTTTCGAAAGCATTCGATCGCCCGTTCATCTGCGACATCTGGGGCGACACCGATCTTCGCATCGTCAACGCGCGGGCCGACCTGCGCCCGACCTGGAAGGCGATCGTTCAACAATCCGCCGCGGTGATTCCCTGCGCGCCTTGGGCGGAAGACAAGTTCGAAGCCCTGTTCGGGCTCGACCGTTCCAAGGCGACCATCCTGCCGCCCATTGTTCTGCACGAGCAGTTCCGCGCGTCGGCCCCGCGTGCGACGCCCGCTCTGGTCACGTTGTTCAATCTGAATGCCTATCGCCGAAAGAATTTCGCGGCGCTCGTCGACGCCGTGGTCGCCGCGGCGCGCCGCCGGCCCGGCCTGACCCTCAGCGTCTACGGGGTCTGCTCGCCGGCGGTGCTGTTCAAGGTGCGGCGGATCCTGCGTGACGCCGGCGCCGAAGACATCGTCTCGCTCGAAGGCCCACTGGATAACGCGGTGTTCTCCGAGACCCTCAACCAGTTCAGCGCCTTTGTCATGCCCACCCGGCGCGAGACGTTCGGCATGGTCTTCATTGAAGCCCTGTTCGCCGGTCTTCCCCTGCTGCATTCGAAAGGGTGGGGTGTCGACGGCTTCTTCCCGGACGAGACGGTGGGATATGCCTGCGATCCTACCGAACCTTCGGATCTCGCTCGGGGGCTCGACTATCTGCTCGGCAACGAGGCGGCCCTCAAAACCCGCATCGCCGCGCTTCACGCCGCCGGCGGCCTCGATCGTTTCAAGCGCTGCTCGATTTCCACGACCTACGCCACGCTGATCCAGCGCGTTTCCGCGTGACCTTGATCGTCGCCGGGGGCGCCGGCTTCATCGGCGCGAACCTGGTCGAGCGGCTCGTTGGCGAAGGATCGCCCATCGTGGTGATCGACAACCTGAGCCGCGGCCGCAAGAAGAACCTCGCGAGGGTTATCGACCGCCCATGCCTTCATTTGATCGAGGCCGATCTGGCCGACCCCGCCGCCGCGCGCGAAGCGTTCGACGCCGCCGCGAAACTCGGACCCATCGACCAGGTCTGGCATCTGGCGGCCAATTCCGACATCGCCGCGGGCGTCGCCGACCCCGCGATCGATCTTCGGGACACCTTTTTGACGACGTTTGAAATTCTCCGTCAGATGAAGCGCTTGGGCGGCACGAAGCTCCTGTTCGCCTCGAGCTCGGCGATTTATGGCGACCTCAAGGATGCGGAACTCCGCGAGGAGACCGGACCCCTGTTCCCGATCTCGAACTATGGGGCGATGAAGCTGGCGTCGGAGGCCCAGGCGACCGCGGCCGCGGAAAGCTTTCTCGACCAGGTGGTTCTGTTCCGCTTTCCCAATGTCGTCGGCGCGCCGGCGACTCACGGCGTCATTTTCGATTTCATCGGCCGCCTGAAGGCCGAGCCGGGGCGTTTGCAAGTCTGGGGCGACGGTACGCAGCGCAAGCCCTACCTCCACGTCCAGGAACTGATCGACGCCCTTCTCGTCGGACGCGACCGTTCTCCCGACGGCGTCAGCGCGCTGAATATCGGACCCGACGATATTGGTGTCACCGTGCGCGTCATCGCCGAGGACGTCGTCGCGCGGGTGAGCCCCGGCGCCGCTATCGAATTCGGGTCCGGGTCCAAGGGGTGGGTAGGCGACGTTTCACAATTCAGATATTCCATCGCGCGGATGCGACAGTTGGGGTGGCGGCCGACGCTGAGTTCCAGGCAGGCGGTCCGGCGGGCGATCGACGAGATCGCGGCCCAGGAGGGTCTTTGAGCATGGCGGGGCAGGCGATCATCCTGGCCGGCGGCAAGGGGACACGGCTCGCCTCCCGGCTCGGCGGCGCGCCGAAGCCGCTGATCGATGTCCTGGGCACGCCGCTTCTGGAACGCCAACTGCGCCAGCTCGCCGCCGCCGGCTTCGACCGCGCGGTGATCCTGGTCAATCACCGGGCGGACCTGATCGAGCGGTTCTGTGCTGAACGCGGCGATCGGCGGATCGCGGTGACGCTGATCGACGACGGCGAACCCGCCGGCACCGCCGGAGCCGTGTTCCGCGCGCTCGATCGGCTGGATGACGAGTTCCTCGTCGTCTATGGCGACACCCTGTTCGACCTGGATTTCGCGCGGTTCGAGCGTTTCCACGCCGCCGATCCCGGCGCCGCCGCCACCCTGTTTCTTCACCCCAACGATCACCCAGCCGACTCCGACCTGGTGGAACTCGACGGTCAGGGTCTGGTCCGCGCCTTCCACGCCTATCCGCATCCCGAGGGTTCGTGGCTGCCGAACATGGTGAACGCGGCGCTCTATATCGTGAGAAAACGGGCGATGGCCGGGCGAGACGACCTGTTTCCCGCCGGCGCCATTGTCGATTTCGCCAAGGACTTTTTCCCAGCGATTCTGGCGGAGGGCAAGCGCCTGCGCGGTTACGTCTCTCCGGAATATATCAAGGATATCGGCACGCCTGAACGTCTGGACCGTGCGTGTGCCGATCTGGCGAGCGGCAAGATCGCCGCCGCCTCCCTGCGAGAGCGGCAGACGGCGGTCTTCCTCGACCGCGACGGCACGCTGAACGTGCCGAACGGACACATATCCGCGCCGGACCGCCTTGAGCTTTTTCCATTCGCCGGGGCGGCGGTGCGCGCGCTGAACGCCTCGCGTCACCGGGTGGTGGTGATCACCAACCAGCCGGTCATCGCGAGGGGCGACTGCACCACCGAGGAGCTCGCCCTGATCCACGCCAAGCTGGAGACCCAGCTCGGCCGGGAGGGCGCGTTCGTCGAGCGGATCTACTACTGTCCGCACCATCCGGACTCCGGCTTCGAGGGCGAGGTCGCGGAACTGAAGGGGGTCTGCGACTGCCGCAAGCCCGCGCCCGGCCTGATGTTGCGGGCCCGGGACGACCTCAACCTCGACCTAGCCGGCAGTTGGATGATCGGCGATTCGGCGTCCGACCTAGCCGCCGCCAAGGCCTGCGGCGTGACCTCGGTTCTGGTGCGCACGGGGAACGCGGCGGATGCGGCCAGTCTGGAAGCGGCAGCCGACTTTGTCTTCGACGACCTGCTCCAGGCCGCGGAATTCATCGTCCACCGCTCCAAGGCGGCCACGGTGGACGACGATCGTCTCGAAAGGTTGGCGGCTGGATGATCATCAGCCGCACGCCCTTGCGCATGAGCTTTGTCGGCGGCGGCAGCGATATGCGCGCCTTCTATGCCGAGCACGGCGGCGCGGTCTTGAGTTCGGCGGTGACCAAATACGTCTTCGTCACTGTCAACCGGAAGTTCGACGAGGGCATCCGCGTCGCCTATTCGGTGAACGAGGAGGTCGCGTCGGCCGCGGAGGTCGAACACAAGCTGGTCCGCGCCGCGCTCGACCGGCTGGCGATCCGCGGCGGGGTCGAGATCACCACCATGGCCGACATCCCGTCGCGGGGGACGGGGCTGGGGTCCTCCAGCGCATTCACCGTCGGCCTGCTCAACGCCCTCAGCGCATTTCAGGGACGCCACGTCACCCGCGAATACCTCGCCTCGGAAAGCTGCAACATCGAGATCAACATCTGCGGCGAACCGATCGGCAAGCAGGACCAGTATGCCTCGGCTTACGGCGGCTTCAACCTCATCGAATTCCGGGCCGACGAGTCGGTCTGCGTGACCCCTGTCGTGATTCCGCCGGCGACGCTGGACCGGCTGCAGTCGCATCTGGTTGTCTTCTACACCGGCAAGACCCGCAGCGCCTCGGCGCTGCTGTCCCACCAGACCAGCGAGGTCTCGTCCAGCGGCGCCAAGCGCGACGTGCTGCGGCGGATGGTGGAACTGACCTATGAGGTGAAAGCCGATCTCGAGAGCGGCGATCTCGACGCCTTCGGCGCCGCTCTGCACGAGAATTGGTCATTGAAGAAGTCGCTCACCGAAGGCATCTCCTCGGCGGAAATCGACGACTGGTACGAGGCCGGGCTTTCCGCCGGCGCCGCCGGCGGCAAGATTCTGGGCGCCGGGGCGGGCGGTTTCCTGCTATTCTATGCGTCGCCCGACCGGCACGCGGCCATCGCCCATCGTTTGCAAGGACTTCGCCGGGTCCGGATGGGGCTGGAGCGGGCGGGCAGCCAGATCATCTTCTACAATCCGCCGGAATGAGAACCAGTATGACCAGCTTTAGTGGAACGACCGAGCACTACCTCGACAAACTCACCAGATTTATCGGCACGGTAAACCGTGACGAGATGGACCGTGCGGTCGACGTGGTGAACGACGCCTGGATGCGCGGATCGCAGGTCATCACCCTCGGCAATGGCGGCAGCTCGATGACCGCGCTGCACTTCATCACCGACTGGAACAAGAGCATCTACATGAAGTCCAACCGGCCGTTCCGGGGCCGGAGCCTGGTCGACAACATGGGTCTGCTGATGGCCTACGGAAACGACACCTCGTTCCAGGACATCTTCGTCGAACAACTGAAGAACATCCTGCAACCGGACGATCTCGTCATCGCCATCTCGGGCAGCGGCAACTCCGAGAATGTCATACGCGCGGTGGATTACGCCAACGACAACGGCGCGGTGACCCTCGGCCTGTGCGGCTATCGCGGCGGCAAGCTCAAGGAAAAGGCCCGCCACGTCGTGTGGGCCGATGTCGATGACATGCAACTGTGCGAAGATGTCCACGCCATTTTCGGCCATATCGTGATGCAGAAGCTCTGCGCCTACTATTGAAGCGAGCGCGAGAAGCGTGACTGTGCACGTCGCCGTCGCGATCGTTGGGTTCCGGAACCCCGATGACATCGCGCGGTGCCTGCGCGCATTGGCTCGTTCGACCTACGCCAATTACGAGGTGGTGATCTGCGAAAACGGCGGATCCGACGCCTTTCAGACTCTCAACATCGAAGCGCCGCGTGAGCTCCCGGGCGGACAGCCGGTTCGCCTTATCCAAGCGGCCGGTAACATCGGTTTTGCCGGCGGCGTTAATACCTGCATCGCCGCGGCGCCCGAGGCGGACGCCTATTGGGTGCTGAACCCCGACACGGAGGTCGAGCCCGAGGCTCTCGGCGCCATGGTCGCGCGGCTGGAGGCGGGAGACTGCGACGCGGTGGGGTGCGTACTTGCGCTGGGCGACGGTACGGCTCAGGCGTTCGGAGGCTTGTGGCGGCCCTGGCTGGCCCGGGCGGAGGCGATCGGGAGGGGACGCCCCGTAAGCGGCGCGATCGACGCCGGAGCCGTGGAGAAGGCCCAGACCTTCATCATGGGCGCCAGCCTTTTGGCCACACGACGGTTCGTCGACACGGCCGGGCCGATGCGGGAGGATTACTTCCTCTATGGTGAGGAGCTGGAGTGGTGTTGCCGGGCCTTGAAGCTCGGTATGCGACTGGGATTCGCTCCCGACGCGATCGTCCGCCATCATCAGGGAACCACCACCGGGTCCGGCGCGGCGAAGTCGCGACGTCCCCGGCTTCCCGTCTTTCTCGACGAGCGAAACAAGATGCTCATGACCCGCGATCACTTTCCCGCGCGGCTACCGGTGGCCGCCGTCGCGGCCTTGGCGCTCCTGGTCCTGAGGTACGGCGTCAAGGGCAGAGGGAACGCCCTGGGACACGCGCTGGCCGGCTGGTGGTCCGGTCTGCGCAATGAGCGCGGCCGTCCGGCCTTCGCCGCGGCGTCAGCGGCGGACGCCGATAGACGTGCGACACCCTGGTCGCCCTTCCTCCAGTGACCGCCGCCGGGGCTACCCTGTTCGCCAAGAACAGCGACCGCGAGCGGAACGAGGCGCAGGGCCTGGAGCTTCACCCCGCCCGTGAGCACGCCGACGGTTCGCCGCTGCGGCTGACATACATCTCGATCCCGCGGGTCGCCCGCACTCACGCCTGTCTGATCAGTCGGCCGTTCTGGATGTGGGGCGCGGAGATGGGCGCCAACGAACATGGCGTGGCGATCGGCAATGAGGCGGTGCATTCCGTGGTCCCGCCGAACGAGACCGGCGCCCTGACCGGCTTGGACCTCGTCCGGCTCGGTCTGGAGCGGGCGGCGTCCGCCCATCAAGCCGTGGACGTGATGACCAGCCTGCTGGAGCGTTACGGCCAAGGCGGCGACTGCGGTCATCTCGATTCGTTCCACTATCACAACAGCTTCATCGTCGCGGACCCGGCCGAGGCTTTCGTCCTCGAAACGGTCGGGCGATGGTGGGCCGTCCAACGCGTCGGACGCGTCCGGGCGATCTCCAATGTGCTCGGCATCGGCGGAAAGGACCGGCGGGTGAGTCCCTCACTCCAGGTCCACGCCGAGGCGGAGGGCTGGTGCGATGCCGTCGGCGCCTTCGATTTCGCCGCGCGGCTGTGGGATGCCGAGCGGGACGTCACCACACGGGGGGTCGAGAGGTGCGCCAGGGCCGCCGATCTGCTCGCCAGACGCGGCGACCGGATCGGAGTCGCCGACATGATGGCCGTGCTTCGCGACCACGGCGCGGCGGCCGCGATCGATGCCGATTGGACCCCGGCCACGACAACCGGCCGCACGATCTGCATGCATGCCGGTCACGGCGACCGGCGCAGCCAGACCGTCGGCTCCATGGTCAGCGAACTTTATCCGGGTACGCCGGTCCACTGGGTCACCGCATCCTCCGCGCCTTGCCTGAGCATCTTCAAGCCGGTGATCCTCTCCTTGGGCCTGCCCGACCATAATGTCTTCCCCACCGATCGGTACGATGCGAGCGCCCGATGGTGGCGCCGCGAGCGGGCACACCGCGCGGCGCTGGACGACTATCCCACGCGGGCCGCCGCCTTAGCGCCGGTTCGCGACGCGCTGGAACGAGCCTTCCGGGAGAGGATCGGGCGAGCGCTCGCGGCCGATCTCGGCGACGACCTCCTTCGGCGGGAAATCGAAGTCTGCTGGCGCGAAGCGGACGCGGCCGAGGCGGCGTGGGAAAAAACCTTTCGGACCGGCGCCGGGTACGCCTCGGGCGCCTATCGGGAGAGTTGGGACAGGTTAGGCCGGTTAGCCGAGATGCCGGTTCATACGCCGTAGTAGCCGCGATACCAGTCGACGAACCTGGCGACGCCGGTCTCCACCGTCACCCTAGGCGCGTATCCCACGAGATCGAACAGATCCCGGATATCGGCTTCGGTGTCGGGCACGTCGCCCGGCTGCAGCGGCAGCAGCTCGCGCGCCGCGGTCCGGCCGAGGCACGCCTCCAACACCTCGACGTATCTCAGCAGCGTTTCCGAACGGCTGGAGCCAATGTTGAGCAGCCGCCACGGCGCCGCGGACGTCGCCGGATCGGCGGCGCGGGCGTCCCAGGCGTCGTTCGCCGCCGGCGGCTTGCCGAGCACCCGGACCACGCCTTCGACGACATCGTCGATGTAGGTGAAACTGCGCCTGTGCCGGCCGTGGTTGAACAGTTGGATCGGCTCGCCCTTCAGGATGGCCTCGGTGAAGCGGAACAGCGCCATGTCGGGCCGACCCCAGGGGCCGTAGACGGTGAAGAAACGCAGACCCGTGCAGGGCAGCCGGAACAGGTGGGCGTAGCTGTGGGCCATCGACTCGTTGGCTTTCTTGGTCGCGGCGTAGAGGCTGAGCGGGTGATCGGCGCCCTGGTGTTCGGAGAACGGCGTCGCGGTGTCGGCGCCGTAGACCGAGCTGGTGGAGGCGTAGACGAGGTGATCGACGCCGCCGTGGCGGCAGCCTTCCAGAATATTGAGGAACCCGGCCACATTGCTGGAGACATAGGCGTGCGGCGCGACGGCGGCGTAGCGTACCCCGGCTTGGGCGGCGAGGTGGACCACACGGTCGAACCGCTCCGTCTCGAACAGGCGCCGCACGCCAGTCTCGTCCGCGATGTCGAGGCGGACGTGGCGGAAGCGGTCAAATTTCAGCAAACGGGCGAGGCGGGCTTGCTTGAGCGAGACGTCATAGTAGTCGTTCAGGTTGTCCACCCCGACGATCTCCGATCCGTCGTCGAGCAGTCGCCGGACGACGGCCGCGCCGATGAAACCCGCCGCTCCGGTGACGAGGATCGTCACCCGTCCCCCGCCTGGACAGGGTGCGGCCGGTCGTGGTCGGGTTCTGGCGGGTGTCTCAACCTATTTTCGCACCGTTTGACTTCACCTTTCGCGACTCGCGGCTTTTCGGCTGGCGCCCCGTGTGTAGCACACGATATGTCCGCTTCTCGTGGCGGACGGAAACGTGGGGCAAGGCCGCCTCCGACGTTCGAGAACCGAGGGCGGCGGCATGTCGATCGTTGATTCGGCGGTGATGGCGGCCCGGCTCTACCTGTGGCGCCGACGGCAGATGGACAATCCCGCGCTTCGGGCCTTTTTTTCGCAACACTACGGCATCGACGTCGGCCGCTACTCCTACGGCTGCTTCGACCGCTGGCGGCTGCCGGGGCCGATGACCGTCGGCCGCTATTGCTCTTTCGCGAGCACCGTGCGGCGGGCGCCAGCCAACCATCCGCTCGACGCTCTCACCACCCATCCGGCGCTCTATGACCCGTCCCTGGGGGTCGTCGACGAGGACCTCAGTCACAACCGGGCGCTGGTGGTCGAGGACGACGTTTGGGTCGGGCACTACGTCATGATCCTGCCGGGGTGCGGGAGGATCGGCCGTGGCGCGGTGATCGGCGCGGGCGCGGTCGTGACCCGAGACGTTCCCGCTTACACAGTGGTCGCCGGCAACCCCGCGCGAGAGCTGCGCGCGCGCTTCGATCCGGCGACGATCGAGGCCCTGGAGGCGAGCCGCTGGTGGGAACTCGACATGAATGAGTTGGCGGACCTCGCGCGCGAGCGGCGCGACCTGGTCTTCCACCCCAGCGCGGAAGCGCTCGGGGCGTGGACGGGCGCACGGCAAAAGGGCGATGATCGCGCCCCTTAACGGGTGGAATTTTTTATTTCGGGCCGCCGTAAGGGCGCGCGGCCCATCGGAATTTACTTTTGCTCCGCTGACGGCCGATGGTAATCACGACCGTCCCTCTTCGCGGGGCGGTGCACTCCATCGATCGGCGTCCGAGCCATGACCTTCCTCACCGACATGAACCCCGCCACCGGCTTCATCGACGGCTCCGAGCGCAACGTCGGGCGAGATCTGGCCGAGCGCTACCAGTCGGCCGCGCCGTTTCCGCACATCGTCATCGACGACTTCCTGCCGCCGGAGGTTCTCGAGGCCTGCCTGGCCCACTTTCCGACGGCCGCGTCGGACCCCGCCGACGCCTTCGATCGGGCGCAGGAGCGTTATAAGACGCAGTTCAACCCCGACGAGATGCAAGGGCTTCCGCGCGGCCTGTTCTACTCATTCAATTCCAAGCCGTTCATCCAGGTGCTGGAGAACATCACCGGCATCCGCGGGCTGATTCCCGATCCGTATTACCTCGGCGCCGGCTTCCACGAGATTGGCCAGGGCGGACACCTTTCGGTGCACACCGACTTCAACCACCACAAGCCGATGAACCTCGAACGGCGGATCAACGTGCTGATTTATTTAAACAAGAATTGGTCCGACGATTTCGGCGGGCAGTTGGAGTTCTGGAACCGCGACATGACCGAGCGGCGGGCGTCGATCGTCCCGGTGTTCAATCGCTGCGTGATCTTCAACACCACGGACGAGAGCTTCCACGGCAATCCCAACCCGATCGCCCACCCGAACGGAGTGACCCGAAAATCTATCGCGCTATACTACTACACGTCGACGTGGTCCACCGCCCAGCGCGAGCACACCACTCAATTCAAGGTCCGCAAGGGCACGCGAGACAAGTCCGACGTGAGGGTGATGGCTCAGGAACTTATCGCCGACCTGACGCCGCCCGTGCTTCTGAGAGCCATGCGGAACGGAAAGCGCTCGGTTCAAGGATGACGGATGGTCCCGCCGCGACACGCATGACCGATTGGAGCCACGCGCAATGAACTCGATTGATCAGATCCAACGATCGCTCGACCACGATTCGGAGTCGTACGCCTCCGCGGATCCATTTCCGCACATCGTTATCGAAGACTTCCTTCCACCGGGGGTGCTCGAAGGTGTAATCGCCACGTTTCCGAAGCCGACAGACGATGTCTGGAACGAGAGGATCGACGAAGCCTATCAGCTAAAACTCGCTTCGAGCAAAATCGACATCGCGCCGGAACCGATCCGTGACCTGATGTATCAACTCAACTCGGCGTCGGTGCTGAAGTCGTTGGAAAGACTGACGGGTGAAGGACCTCTGATTTCCGACCCCTTCTTTGAAGGAGGCGGCCTCCACCAAATCGAACGCGGCGGCTTCCTCGCGGTCCACTCCGACTTCAATCGGCCGCGGCATCTGCCGATCTACCGAAGGCTAAACCTCATCATCTATCTCAACGAGGACTGGGACGAGTCTTTCGGCGGCAACCTGGAACTCTGGAGCCGGGACGGAAAAACCATGGCGGCATCTGTCGCGCCGATCGCCAATCGGGCGGTGATCTTCACCACCGACGCGACATCCTACCACGGCCATCCAGCCCCGCTGACCTGTCCACCCGACCGGTGCCGGCGTTCTCTCGCCCTTTACTACTACAGCGTCCAGCCCGCGGACCGCGAGCATACCGGGACGACGACTCGCTGGCGCCTCGACGCGGGGCGGCCTAGCACCGATCCGTCCACCGGTATGGCGTCGGTCTTATGGCGCGTCTCGCGGAAACTCGGCAACTACGCCTCGCGGCTTGAGAACAGGGCGGCCAGGGGGGCTTCCTAACCACCGCGCCTGCGAGACGCCCGTTAGGCGGCGGTGGACACGGATGGCAAATTCGTTCGACAGAAGGCGGGTGAGGAACGAACTTCCCGACAGAAAGAAAAGTTCGCAGGGTGACATGACCCACCGGGATCGAAACGCTCGCAGGTACTTCCTGACGAGGTTGGCGCGCGCCGCTCCAAGTGCGGGTTCGCGCGTCCCGGGGCTGAGATGGCGTAGGTGAAAGTCGACCACATAGGTCGTGTAGCCGAGAACATCGGCGATGATGCATATGTCGCAGCCATACTGGTGGAAGCCGGATAGGTCCCTCGACAGGGAGAGGTTCGCCGACCGCTTCACCAAAATGAAGTTTTCATCGAGGCTGTAAACCCGCGCCGGGAAGGTGGTGGTTCGCAGGTCGATTGCGTGGGGGTCTGTCAACCGGATCGCCATCTTGCCGGGAGACATTCCACCAGAGTTGCCGCAGGCTCCCCAAGTCGGATCGACTCGATCGAGTTCGGCCAACGCGTGTTCGAGGTCGCGCCGGTGATCGATCAAGACAATGTCCTGGTGACAGAGGATGATGTAGTCGCCCCTCGCCACGGTGAGGAAGAGATTGCAGCCTTGATAGGCATCGTAGCGGTTCGATGCCCGATTATCGATTTGAATGAACTCACAATCGTCCGCGTCGAAGCCGCGCGCGCGGAACGATTCAAGCATGTCGCCGTACTGTTCAGGGCGCGTGACAAGAGTGCAAATTGAAAAACGTACCCCGGTATTTAGGAGGGAACTCGCCTCTCGGAGATTGGCGGCGGCGAAGGGCATCCAGATCTCCGAGCTATATGGATTTCAACTTGCCCGCTGCCTCTCCCGCCGGCTTCACCCGCGCCCGCCATCGAGCCGGCAACACGCTTGTTGAGCGCGTTTGGACGACTGAAAACATCGCCTGAATATGGGGAAGAACTCGCCGGAGTTGGAGTGCGGGTTTTTCGACGACGTTCCACGAAAACGCAGCGAAGACCGTGACAATGGGCAGAGTGACAAGTAGATTTATATACCAGTGATGGGTCCATGGCCCTATCCACGCGACGAATTGTTGAACAGCATAACCATACAAAAATAGGCCGTAACTATAATCAGCACCGCGTAGAATATAGAGCTTCCGAGGGTTGCAAAGCCCTAGGTAAGCCGCGCAATAGGCGGCCGGTATTGGTGTGAAGAAATCGCCGTGGGGGATCAGAAATAATGCTTCCGTGATGAGAAATGCGGGAATGAATAAGTATAGACTCCAGGGGACGACTCTTCTTAGACTATAGAAAGACACTCCCGCGAGAAACGCGAGGACTAGCACCCCGCCGGGAACGACCCCTCCGGGATCGAGGACGCGATGATTTATGATGATTTCGCTATACCAGTAGGCCGGCACGAAGCTGACCACGCCCACGAAAAATAGCACTGGCCGCCTAGCTAATGCAATGACCGCCAGCAGTGTTAAAATCAGATAGCAACGCAGTTCCCAAGGCACGGTCCAGAGTTGCCCGTTGACGATGTCCGGTGTCGGGTTGTTTAAAAAGAGACCGGGCAACGTATAGTGGATCTTGCCGACGATATTTAAGAAATAACTGTAGAACCTCTCGTCTCGAAAGTAGCGGGCCAGGGGGAACGTTGTGAGAAGCGGGCCCAGGATCAGGGCGGAAAGCGCCGACTCCACCGCCAGCGCGGGGACGATCCTAATAATTCTGAGGCCTACAAAAGTAGAGATCGCGCGCGCACGTTCCAGACTCCCGGCGACAAGAAAACCGCTCAGAGCGAAGAAGAGCGGGAGGATTATACCTATAGCAGGGCGCGCCCAGCTTTGTACTAAATTGAACGCAGCTACCTTGCCGGATGCGAGGCCAACTGAGTGCCAGACAATCACGCCCAAGGCCAAACAGATGCGCATATAGTCGAAGCCCGTCGAACGGTTGTTCGTCAGCTCCATCCTTTGCCCTAGGGATAGTCGCGGCGAGAGCATGGCGTTGTCCTGATGAAGGCTAGCGAAGCCGCGCGTGGCGTGCGGCTCACTTACCCAGCCGCGTGATCGAGGAAACACGCTGTCCGGAATGACAAAGCGAACGCCGGAAGGCAAGAGGTCGTGGACCGCTAGTTTAACGTCCTTCAGCGCATTTGCCTTTAGGCATAGCCCACTTCCTGGCGCCCCTCGCGCGGCGCTCGGGGAGACGTGAATCGTTCATAGAGGTTTTCGTCCCCCTGCGGTTTCATTATGGTGGGTCACGGGTGCGCACCGAAATCGTCCACTGTTGGCCCGTTTGTAGATCGGAAGTTCACCTTTGAGCCTCGTCAGACACAGTGCTTACAATCTGGTCGGCGGCCTCATCCCCGTGGTCACCGCGCTGGTTACGGTACCGCTCTACATTCACCTCATTGGGCCAGCGCGCTATGGCGTTTTGGCGATCGCATGGATCCTCCTCGGCTATTTTGGGCTTTTCGACCTCGGCCTCGGAAGGGCGACGTCCTTTAGGATCGCGGCTCTCGTGGACGCGCCGGCGCGAGATCGAGCCGACACGTTCTGGGCCGCGATCTGGGTCAATCTCGGGATGGGAGTCGTTGGCGGAGGGCTGCTATGGCTCGCCGCCGGCTATTTCTTTGCTCACGTGTTCAAGGTCTCCGACAGCCTTCGGCCGGAGATCGTCGCCGCCGTCCCTCTTCTCGCGGTATCGGTCCCGATCGCCACCCTAACCGGCGTGCTGACCGGCGGCATGCAGGGGCGGCAGAAATTTCTCGGCATCAACATCGTCTCCGTCATTTCGTCCCTGCTGTTCCAGATTTTTCCATTATTGGTGACCTGGTTCTTCGGTCCCAACCTCGTTCAAATTCTCTTCGCGGCTCTCTTCGCGCGTCTAATCGGTCTGATCGTGCTCGCCTACTTCTGCCACGTCGAACTCGCCCGCGGCCATCCCATCCGCATGAAACGCGAAGAGGTTCCGCTCCTCCTCAAATACGGCGGCTGGATAACCGTGGGTTCGTTGATCGCCCCGTTTCTTTCGGTTATCGACCGTTTCGCGATCGGCGCCACCGTGGGCGCGGTCGCGGTGGCCGTCTACACCATCCCGTTTCAACTCGCCAAACAGGTCGCCATCCTACCCGGCTCCATCAACACCGCCTTTTTCCCGCGGCTGGCCGCCGCGCGGTCGGGTGAGCGGGAGGCGCTGGAGCGTGACGCCGTTTTCACGATCGCGAGTTTGGTCAGCCTCCCGATCCTGGGCGCGATTTTTCTGTCTCAGCCGATCCTCCTGTTGTGGGTCGGACATAAGCTCGGAGAGCAGTCGACACCTATCGCGCGAATCCTCTTCATTACGTTCTGGTTCAATGCGATGGCGTTGGTGCCGCTCACCAATCTTCAAGCCAGAGGTCGCCCGGATCTGGTGGTAAAATTCCAGAGTGCGCAATTGCTGCCCTATTTCGCCGCTCTCTACTTCGGCTTGAAGTGGTTTGGCATTCTGGGGGCGGCCTTGGCTTTTCTGTTCCGTATGATGATGGACTATGGCGCCCTCAACTGGGCAAATGATCGGCTCTATCCCGGAATAGGCGTGCTCGCGGTCAATTTTGCAATTCTGGTCGCCGGTGCGTACCTGTCGTCGCTATGGACGATCGCCGATTGGCGCTGGTGGGCGAGTGCAATAGTGTTGGGGGCGGTGATGCTGACGGTTGGATGGCGGACGCTCCCGCTTGGCCTTCGAGGTCAGCTACTCAAGCGCGTGGCGATCCTGCGCCTCCGGCAGGCGGCTTGACATGGTTGGATTGAGGCTTGATCGGCGGCTAGCGGGCGTCAGCGAATCGCTTGCCCGCTTTGGCTTGAAGCGGCGCGATCCGACACCGGCGGGATCGGCCGTCGACGCGGGTGCGTCGGCGAGAGAGCCGCGCCTGATGGCCTACACCCTTGAATCGGACGCCCGCGCGCGTCGCCGAACCAGGCTGCTGATCACCGCTGTCGTCAGCCTGTTCTGCCTGTTCCAGGGCCTCGTGTTCGCATTCTTCGCCCCGTACCTCATCCCGATGTTCCTGATCGTTCCCGCGGTCTTGCTGGCGTTTATCGTCTGGGCTCTGCCCGATGCCCGCAATCCTCCCACCAGAACGATGGAGACGCTTTTTGTCGCGTTCTTCATCGTCATGCTGATGTGGCCGAACTACCTCGCGATTTCTTTACCAGGCTTGCCGTGGATCACACTGATCCGTCTGACTGGTCTTCCGATGGTGTTCCTGTTTGCGGTGTCTTTCTCCCAATCCGCCTCCGTTCGCGAACAGATGAAAGCCGAGCTCGGCGTGACACCGTGGATTTGGAACACGATGCTTGTCATGATGGCTATAATCGTCTTGACTTTGCCGATGTCGCAGTTCGTGGCACAGTCGATCCAGTCGGTAATTCTCACGTTTACAAACTGGTTCGCGATATATTTGATATCTGTATATTTCTTTCGCGAGAAAGGCAGGGTTCTGCTCTGGGTATTACTGCTCTGTGGAATGATGGCTCTATTGGGCGTGATGGCGATATTCGAGGCTCACTATAAGCACATATTATGGGCTTACAGTATACCAAGCTTCTTAAAGGTTCAAGATCCTACCATCATCGGACTCCTAAAAGGTTCTACTAGAAGATATACGACTGTTTACAGATCACAAACGACCTTTGAAAGCCCTCTAGGATTCGGTGAATTTATTGCGATTGTTTTTCCTTATGCTCTCTATTTCATAATATCCCAGTATTATTCGATCAAAGTGCGCATTGGTGCGACTTTATTATCGCTATTTTTTCTTGACGTCGCTTTTTTATCGGGATCGCGTTCTGCGGTGCTCGGAGCACTGGTGGCGACGATGTTGACACTAGGTGTGTGGGGCTTGATGCGCTGGCGGGATCGCAAGGAAAGCCTGCTCGGCCCCGCAATCGTTTTATCTTATCCGGTGGCGGGCGCGTTGGTACTCGCCGCGACCTTCGTCGTCGGACGAATTCGGCACAGAATTTGGGGCGGCGCCGAGACCCAATCAAGCACTCAAGCTCGAGTCGATCAATGGCATCAAGGAATTCCGCATCTCTATAGCAATCCGATCGGTCACGGTATGAACAATGCTGGAATTATTCTCAACTATCGTCTGCCAGACGGTCAGCTCGTGATCGACTCCTATTTTCTAAAAATACTGCTGGACTGGGGTGTTATGGGTTTTTTAGTATTTTTCGGGATGGTCGCTGCGGCCGTAGTCTATGCGGGACGCATTGTTTACGATAATGGCGATAGGGAACCGGAAATGGGTCTTCTCATCCCTGCTGCCATTTCCTTGTTGACTTGGGTGCTGATCAAATTTGTCAATGCCGAAGAAAGCAATCATCCGATCATATTCATGACGATGGGTATGGTTACAGCGCTTGCCTACCGCCACGCAAAAAACCGCTGCGTCATAGCCTAGAATGTCGCTGGCCCAGACCTATAACGAAAAACCGGACGACTATTTCACTGGCGAGCGGAGGGATCTGATCGACCGCCTCGAAGAGGACGGCACGCGAACGATCCTTGAGATCGGGTGCGGAGACGGCGCGACCGGCGCCTATGCGAAGCGAACGGGGCGATGTGGCCGTTACGTCGGTCTTGAACTCTCTCGGCAGGCGGCCGAGAGCGCGGCGCGCGTTCTGGATGAAGTGCGTATCGGCGACATCGAAAGCATGGATCTGCCCTCGACGTCCGGGGGTTTCGACGTGCTGATCGCGAGCGAGGTCCTCGAACATTTCGTCGACCCGTGGAGCGTACTTCGACGGATTCATCCGCTGATGAAACCGGGAGCGGTCGTGTTCGCCAGCTCGCCGAATGTGGCGCATCGGTCGACTCTCAAGATGCTATGGGCGGGCGGATGGGACCTCACCGAAGAGGGGCGGATGGACCGGACGCATCTTCGGTGGTTCACACCGAGGACGTATGCCGCTCTTTTCGAAGATACCGGTTACGATGTCGTATCGGTCTGGCCTATGAAGCCGCCGGGCGGCCGCGCCAGGATGATCAACTTTCTTACCGGCAATCGGTTTTCTCATCTTTTTATGAGCCAGATTGTCCTTCACGCGGAACGCCGATGAGCCCATCCCACGCCAACACCGCAAGCCGACCCAGGGTCCTCATCATCGCTTCCGGCGGCGGTCACTGGATCCAGATGCGGCGCCTTCGCGGCGCGTTCGAGGGATGCGATGTGGCGTATGTGACCACCCAGGCCGACTATGTCTCCGACGTCGTCGGTCACCGGTTCTACGCGGTGGCGGACATCACCCGCAAAAGTCCGTTCAACATTTTCCTGCTGGCGCCGCAACTGGCGCGCATCCTGCTGAAAGAGCGGCCGGACGTCGTGGTCACCACGGGGTCGGCCCCGGGCATGATCTGCTTGGCGCTCGCCAAGCGGCTCACGCGCGCGCGAACGCTGTGGATCGACAGCATCGCCAATGTCGAACGGCTGTCGTCATCGGGCCGGCGCGCCCGCTTCTTCGCCGACGCCTGGGTGACGCAGTGGCCGGAGCTGTCCAGGCCGGAAGGCCCGCACTACTGGGGCGCCGTGCTTTGATTTTCGTCACCATCGGGTCGTTGTTTCCGTTCGACCGCCTGATCCGCATCATGGACGATCTGGCGCCGCGATGGCCGGGGGAGACCTTCTTCGCCCAAACCGGCGATGGCGCCTATCAGCCGAGGAACATGGAGTTCGCCCGCAGCCTTCCGGCGCCGGCGTTCGCCGAAACGTTGCGCGGTTCCAAACTGCTTGTCGCCCACGCCGGCATGGGCAGCGTGATTTCCGCGCTCGAAGCGCGCCGCCCCGTCGTCATCCTGCCGCGCGACATGGCGCTGGCCGAACACACCACCGACCACCAGATGGCCACCGCGCGCTGGCTGTCGGGCAAGCCCGGCATCCACGTCGCGATGGACGAGGCCGCCCTGCCCGGGATGATCGATTTGGCGTTGGCGTCCAGCGGCGTTGAAGAAGCGGCCACGACTTCGGCGCCGCCGGAATTCCTCGTTAGGATCCGCGATTTCATCGATGCGCCCCGAGGCGCGGCTCGTCGCCCATGATACGGCTCCCTGCCCGCGATACGGCTCCCTGCCCGCGCGACCCTTTTGTTGGCGTTCAAAAGTTGAGAGAATCGGCATGATCAGAGTTGCGGTCGTGGGCCTCGGCAAGATGGGGATCTCCCATCTCGGGATCATCAACGCTCACCCGGACGTCGAGGTCGTCGCCATGTGCGACCCGACCAAATACATGCTTGACGTCCTGGAAAAATACTCCGGCATCAAGGCCTACGCCGACTACGACCGCATGCTCGCCGACGTGGCGTTGGACGCCGTGGTCGTCGCCACCCCGTCGCGACTGCACGCACCGATGGTGGAGAAGGCGCTGGAGCGCGGGCTTCATGTCTTCTGCGAAAAGCCCTTCACCCTCGACCCGCGAGACTCCCGCCGCCTGGCGGCGCTGGCCGCGGAGAAGGGCGTGGTGAACCAGGTCGGCTACCACTACCGCTTCGTCGGCACCTTTCAGGAGACCAAGCGGCTGCTCGATGCCGGCGCGATCGGCGAGGTGACCGCCGTCCTCGCCGAGGCCTACGGCCCGGTGGTGCTCAAGCCGAAGGGGTCGACCTGGCGCACCCAAAGCACGCAGGGCGGCGGCTGCCTGTACGACTACGCCGCCCACCCGCTCAACCTGCTCAACTGGTACTTCGGTGCTCCCGAGGCGGTCGCCGGATCGGTGCTCAAGAAGGTGTTTTCGCGGGACACCGACGACGAGGTCTACAGCACGCTGCTCTATCCCGCCGAAACCACCGCCCAGCTCTCGGTGAGCTGGAGCGACGAATCCTACCGCAAGATGGGCACCCGGATCACCGTCCGCGGGACCAACGGCAAGATCACCGCCGACCGCCAGGAGCTCCAGGTCTACCTCCGCGACACCGCGGTGATGCCCGCCGGATACCAGGAGGGCTGGACGCTGAAATACGTCACTGACCTCACCGAAGAGGTCTGGTTCTATATCCGTGGCGAGGAATATTCGGCGCAGATCGACTACTTCGCCCGGTCGATCGCCGACCGGGCTTCGGGCGGGATCAACACCTTTGCCGACGCCGCCCAGACCGACGAGACCATCGGAATGATCAAGGCCGACGCCGAGGGCATCTCGCCGGCCGCCGTCCGCCGCCCCGTCGCAGCGCCGAAGCGCGCCGCCGGTTCGCGCTTCAACATTTTCAGCCGCTGACGTCAGCCGGGAGTTAAGTGAGATGGATCGGCTGCTGTTCGGCGACAACCAGTTCTTCGGCGTCAACCACATGTCGGAGGAGAAGGCCCGCGCCCAGGCGATGCGCTTTCAGAGCATCGACTCCATCGTCGATGTGCTGAGGACCGCGTCCAACGAGGGGGTGAGCACCTTTATGTGCACCACCCACGACCGCATCGGCGAGATCTGCGACCGGGTGCGCGACGATCCGGCGCGCAACCCTGATCTCACCTTCTACCCCTGCATGCCCTACGCCCATAAATACGCCAACGCGGTGACCGAGGACGGGCCGCTGGGGGCGATGAAGCGGTTTCTGCCCAGCGAGGGCCTCCTTGACGCGGCCATGCGCGGCGGCATGTCGCTGGCGCGCAAGGATGTCGAGGGCCTCGGCACCCTGCTGGTCGACGCCGAGATGAAGATGTTCCGCGGCCTCAAGGCGCCGGTGATCTTCCTGCAGAACGTCGTCGTCGACCTGCTCCTCGGCCTCGGCTTCAAGGACGCCTTCGCCATCTTCGCCAACCACGTGAAGACCCGCTACGGCGCGGAGCCCGGCTTCATCACCATGAACCTGCCCAGGCTGGTCGGGGTGCTGAAGGAGATCGGGGTCGAGAACCCGATCGTCTGCGCCAACATCAACAAAATCGGCTTCCGCATGAGCGGCGGCCTGGAAGCCTACGAGCGCGCCCTGCGCGAGGTGGAATTCCGCGCCATCGCCATGTCGGTGTTCGCCTCCGGCGCAATCCCGGCGCGCGAGGCGATCCAGTGGGTGTCCGCCCTGCCGAACCTCGAATCGATCGTGTTCGGCGCTTCGAGCGCGGGGAACATCCGCAACACGCGAGACCTCGTGGCGGAATATTCGCCGGCCTGAGTCCTCGACGCGACACGGGAGCGCTCAGAAATCCTTGTAGACCAACTGCGGCGCCGGCGCGCTGACCACGAAGTTGGCGACCAGGATGATGACGGCCAGCGCCGTGGCGAAAACCGTTCGGGTGTAGCGCGAGTACAATATCCCGTCGACCGGTCCGCCTCTGCGCGCGGCCGCCGCTGTCACGCCGGCCAGAACCGTCAAGGCAAGCGTCGCCACCGCCAGAAGGAGCACTAGCGCCATGCCGATGTCGGAGGGTCCCACCATGGTCAGGACCTGGCGCATCTGTCGCCACGTCGACCAGAACCACAGCAGGGTAAAGGCGAACCAGGTGAAGGTCAGCCCACGGGTCAAGATCCGATAGAGCCGGTTGTCCGACAGTCGCGCATAGCCTTCCCGTCCCATGAAGCGGGTCATAGCCTCCTGGTACAGCTTGTTCGCCGCGACACCGCCGCCCTGGAGAATGCCGAAGAACAGGAATTCGGATGTTTGGCCGTGCCAGGCGCCGACCAGAAAGAAAGTCACGAAATAGGCCGCGACGCCGAGCAGAGGGGTGATCGCCGCCGAGGTGGCGCGGCGCATCATGGCGAGAAGCAGCGGGCTGTAGACGTAGGTCTTCAACCACTGCGACAGGGTGATGTGCCACCGGCTCCAGAAGTCGATGAAATTCAGGCTCGAAAAGGGGCGGTCGAAATTTTCGGGCAGTCGGATGCGAAACAGCCTGGCGCATCCGATCGCGAAGTCAGTGTAGCCGGAGAAGTTGAAAAACAGGAAGATGGGATAGAGGCCGATCAGTATAGATAGGTCGACGATCCGATAACCCGTCCGCGCTTCCGCCAAAAGCGTGGCGAACTCACGATGTTGGAACGCCTGGAGCAAGGTCGAAACGATATAGACCTTGAAGAAACCCGATATGATCCGCTCCAGCGCTCGCCCGACCACGGCGATGTCGAGCGGCTCGGGCGCGACTTCCTGTGATCTATAATCTTCGTACCTCTGGATCGGACCCGAGACCAAGCTGGTGAAGTTCAGCGTATAGTTGACGTAGGACACCAGGCCGCGCGGTCCGGCGGGCATCTCTTCCCAGCCGTCGATCACCAGATGGAGCACGCGGAAGAAGACGTACGACAGCCCGATGGCCACATAGGGCGTGGGCAGAAGCAGAGCGTGTGGCACGAAAAGGTAGCGCTTCAGCCACACGAAGCTCAGCACGACAGCCGCCGGGAACAGCCACGCGGACCAGCGCATCTCTCGTCCCCGGGCGAGGACGCCGACATATCCCAGCGCTAGAAACGCGGCGTATGGCGCGAGCGACATGAGATTGGGCGAGAACGTCTGGATCAGGAATAGATTGAGAAGCAGGAGGATGGCCGCGCGCCACCACGGGTTTCCCGACAGGTTGAAAGCAACCGCGCCGCCGAGCGCCAGCAGCAGAAATTGGAACGACGGGACGGTCAAGCCGGCGTCTTCGTCGCGAGCGCCGCAGTCGTGTTCCGATCGCATTGAGCAAAGGTCGGCTGCGCCAACAGCTCGGAAACAATGGCGTCGGCGACCACGACATCGCCCTCCGAGGTCGGGTGACCGTCCGAGGTGTAGAACAGGTCGTTGTAGTTGCGGGACGCGGCGAACGGCGGCGTCAGATCGACGAACCGGACGCCGTCGGCGGCGGCGATCTCCCGCAGCCGACGGTCGAGGCCGAGCGGATCGACGTTGGGGCGCCTGAACCTCGGGATATCCAGCAGAACCTGAACCCTCCGCGGCTCGTAGGCCAGGATCAGTGGAATGCCGGCGGCCTCGGTCCGCGCGCGCATGCGGACGAGCAGCGCGTCGAGCGCCTTGACCCGCGCCTCCCACTTCGCGGGGAGTGGCGTGGCGGTGTAGCCGTTGGTGTCGTCGACCCCGCTTTTCAGGAAAACCGAAATCTGCATCGCGGGATCACGATAGAGATAGTGTTGACCTCTTTTGAGCAGGTTTGAATTTTCGATGATCGCCTTGACCGTCGCCATGTTGAAGCCGTGCGCGGGCACCGGGGCGTCCGGCGACGCATCAATGGACTGAAGGTCGTAGGAGTTGATCAACAGCAGTACCGCGTTCGGCTTCAGCCGCAACGCTTCCGGCACGCGCCGGTCGCTGGTGGGAACGTCGTCGGCTTCCGTGGCCAGGTTCTGGAAGTCGACCCTCGCGCCGCACCGCGCGCTCAGCGTCTTGCTGGCCCGGGCGGCGAACGTCTGATCGTACGGCACGCCGTAACCCCAACTGATCGAGGTGCCGAAAACGACGACACGCAACTGCCCGGGAACGACACGGCAGGACTCCGCCGTTCGATAGCCGCAGTCGTTGAAGCGGTTTTCGATCCACGGACCATCGATGGTCTTGTTCCAGGCGATGCAGTTCGGCTTGAAGCGCTTACCCGCCGCCGTTTGGACCTCGCACGACACCGCGTGGCGCACCGGCCAGACCATGCGCGCGAAAACCTCGCCGCCGGCGAGCATGGCGATGACGGTCAGCGCGCAGGCCAGCGGCAGAAGAACGAAATCTCGTCGCTTCAAGGAACTCCAGAAGATAGTCGCGGCGCGACCGTCCGAACGAGGCTCTTTCGTCAAGCCAGGGCCATCGCGAAGTCATTCCGGATCACGGTCATCGGCGCGGCGGCGACCTCCGCGGGAAGGTCGAGCCGCCATTCCGTTGCGCCGTCGGGTTGCTCCGAAACCGGCGTGAAGCCCAGCTTGGCGTAATGGTCCTTGACCATGGCGTTGCGGTCGGTCGGCCGAAAGACGCCGCGAAGGCTCCGGACGCCCCGGGCGGTCGCGTGATGAATAATCTCGCGCAGCACCATCGACTCCACGCGCCGGCCCAACACCCGACAGCTCATCAGCCAGGTGTCGATCGACCACACGCCGGGTTCGCCCGGCCGGCAGATCACGACGCTGATCATCCCGTTGTCGCCGACGGCGTCGCTGAGCCGCACCTGCAGGGTGAAGACGCTGTCGTCTCCTTCCAGCACCTCGACCTCGTCTTCCGTGTAGCGCCGGGTGGTGAGGTTGAACTGATTGGATTTGTTGATCAACTGCGCGATGCGGGCCCGCCCGACCGAGTCGAACGGCTCGAAGGTGATGCGCATGTCGAGCGACCGCAGATAGGCGTCCATGTCGGTGACCTGCGCCTGTAGCGCGACCCGCTTGGCATTGCCTTCATAGAAGGCCGCGCGCTGCCGATCCTCCTCGGAGAAGGTCACCGCTTCGAAGTAGCCGGCGGTGCCGAGGACGCGCGCATACATCGCCGGATCCTCGGGCAGCTCGGGCACCGCGACCTCGGGCAGAACCTGCCGCACCAGCGCGCGTTCGGCGGGGTTGTCGTCGAGGAAGACCATGGCGTCGAGGCCGAGGGCGAGTTCCTTGGCGATCGCGGTGATGTTGGTGGCCTTGTCGTTCCAGTTCGCCTGGAAGACGGTGATGTGCTCCTCCCGAAGCAGCATCTCGGGATGTTCGCGGAACGGAAGCCGCGCGGTGGCGTCCTCGTTCTTCGACGACACCGCCAGCAGGATTCCCCGCGATCTCAGAGAAAGCGCCAGGCGCTGCAGTGCGAGGTGGGCCTCGCCCTCGACATCGCCCTGCGCCACCCGGATGCCGTCCAGGCCGTCGTCGCCGATGATTCCGCCCCAGACGGTGTTGTCCAAATCGAGGATAAGGCACCGCCGGCTCTTGCCCTTCAGCGCTCCGGCGATCCTGCAGACGTGCTCGGCGTACAGGGGGACGAAGGCGGACTCGAACGGGAGTTTGGCCATGTTCCATTGCGAGGGCGAGTGCCATTCGGCGATGCCGACGGCCGCCGCTAGCGAGGCCACGTCGAATACGAGGTCCTTCGACTTGGCGCTGTCGAACAGGAGCCGGCGGTTGGTCTCGGCGACGAGCCAATGCAGGGTTCCCGGAACCATCCGCTCGAAGCCGCCGAATAGGGTCTCGACGGGAGGAACGAGCGTCTGAAGGATCACGGAGGCGCCGCAGGCCTCCTTGATCGACGAGCGGATGAAGGCGAGGTGGGCGACGGCCGCTTCGACCGAGGCCTCCGCCGCTTCGAGGTTGCCGGGAAATTCACGCAGGGGCAGGGCGCGGTAATCCAGCGCGACCAAGACCGCGTCGGGCTTGGCGGCGTTGATCGACGAAGCGGGATCGAGCGCCTCCTGCAAGACCTGGTCGTAGCCGCCCCGAATGCAGTCGAGGTCCAGGCCATGGCGGACCGCGGACGCGATCAGCGCCGGTTCGACAAAGTCCAGCGTGCCGTTGCCGAGAAGGCCGAGGCGGAAGGGCGTGAGAGGGCGGAGATCGGCGCCGGCGGCGCGCAATTTCGCGATCGCCCCGGCCAGGGTCTCGAGTTGTCCGAAGTCGAGCGCGTGGGTGGCGAGTAAGCGGAGGTCCCGCCCCGGGGTCTCCGACGAGGCGAGGGCCTGACGCCGCTCGCGAAAATTCGGCGGCGCCTCAGGCAGCCAGCCAAGCTCCTCGAAATGAGATCGACTCATGTGTTTGAAACCTCACCCTCTGCCGCGGGGAGCCCGGCTGCGCTCGATCAGGTCGGCGAGGTCGCCGACGTTCTTAAGATTGGACACCTTGGTGGAGGGCAGGCGAACCTTGAACCGCTTTTCCACCGCGAGGATCAGCCGGAGGTGCCTCAGACTGTCCCACCCGGGCACGTCACGCGCCGTTGTCGCGCGGGAGACCTCAAGATCGTCGTCGTTGAATACGTCCTTGAACACCCCGAGCAGTTCGGGTTCGACGGAATTTTCGATCACCGACGGCACTCCAATCGACCCCACCGGCCGAACGATTCACATTTCGGCGCTCTTACCATGCCCGCGCGCGGCGACGTAAGACGCCTCCGGCCGCCTCCGAAAAAAATCGCGAGGATGCCTGGAGCGGCGGCGTTCTTTGTCGGAGTTTAGGGCCTCTTGCCGGTTTGGATGCCGGCGGATGGGGTGATCAGGAATGATGGCCGTGACACCCCGGACCCGAAAAGTCGTCGATGCTGGAGCCGTCAAGCAAATTTCGGTTCCCCTTCATGACCATTCGCGCGGGGGTTGGGCTTGGTAAGTAATAGCAAAACAATGCTCCAGTGGGATCCATGTAGTTGTCCGAATACTCCAGCAGACTGTGGACCGGGCCGCCCCCGGACGTGATCAGGCGGCTGGTCGTCGCATCGCCCGGACCGTCTCGGTTGTTGGCCACAAGCGTATTGTGAGAGGCGACGATCGTGTTCCACGAGCGTTTTGGATTTCCGGCCGACAGGAAGAGCAGGGCGGCCACGCCGCCTCCAGGCGCAATCCGCGCGAGCCCGGCTGTCTGCAAGGCCGTATTATAGGTGACAACGAAGTTATCCTTTGTGCAGCTCGTTACTCCGTCGATGATGAACTCGCCGTGCCCGAAGCCGAGCTCCAACTCCTCGAAATAGTTGTACTGGACAAAGGTGTCGCCGCAGGTTCCGGTGCCCAGGCCCTTTTCGGTCATGCGGAAGAAGGCGTTGTAGCGGAAGACATCCTTTGCACTGGCGCTCCTCGTATCGGCGATCGCGTAGTTCATTCCCTTGGTTTGAGTGCGGCCGTCGATATCGAAGGTGGAATTCGTGACCGTGAGGTCGGCGTTCCCACCCGCGACGTAGACCAACGCGCCGTTACGCCGGTCCGTGGCTCGTCCGTTGAGAAAATATGAATTATCGATCGTGATCGAGGTCACTCGGGCGCCCTCGATCAGAAGCCAGGTTCCTCCGTCGAGATCGAAGCGGTAGCCGGAAATTTTCAGAGGCCCGGGGCCGGTGCAAACCAGAGCCTGGCTTCCCTGCCAGTCCTTGAGCGCGCATCCCTTGGGCTGCGATTTGCGAATGTCGACGAGTTGGTTGAGGGGCGTGTGGTACCCCACCGGATAGTCGACCGCGGCGACGTTCCACGGTGGTCTCGTCCTGTACCGATGCTGCCGACTTTGAGCGGCGTAACCCTCGAAGAAATCGCCATGCCGTGTGGTGGCCTGCGGGTTGGACCCGGCGCAGCCGTCCTGCTCCGCGCTCGCTGGGGCCGGACACGTCGGCCTCGGCGAAGCCGCGAGGCGAGTCGGCTCAGCGTGCGCGCACCCCGCCGCCGAGGAAAGCAAGCAGGCGGTCAGAGCCGAATAGAGTGGAGGCGGCAGTCTCATCGAGAGAAATCCTCTTGCGCCATCGAGGGGCCGACCAGACCTTGCCGACAGTTTAGGTGTCGGACACGGCATGCGCGGCAATCGACACACCTATACCCCGGAGACATCGCGAGCGAGGCAAATGTCCTCGCGGTGGATGGCCGCCGGCGCCGTGGCTCCGGACACGATTGCGGCGCGGGCGGTTCAGAGACGCCGGCGCCCTTGGCGCCCTCTCGAGGTGGGCCAAGGGCAAGGATTGAGCGCGACCGGATCGGCCGTCCTGGTCGCGGTTTCGCTTTACGGGTGATGACCGTAGCAAGAATATTTCGAGAAGTCGTTTATGCCCGAGCCGTTCAGCAAATTCGTATTCCCCGTCATAACGGTTTTGGCAGGGGTAGGAGTTGGCACATAGTAGCAGAGCAGAGACCCGGTCGGATCCATAAAGTTGTCGATATAATCGATCTCCTTGTAGACATTGCCGATGCCCTCTTCGATCATTCTACTAACTGTGGCTCCGCCGACGCCCGGCGACGTACTCGGGTTACCGATCGTATTGGTTACTACTGTGTTATGTGACGCGATAATCGTATTCCAAGAACGGAGATTGGCGCCGCTGGACAAGAACATCGGGGCCGCTATGCCACCGCCGCCGGTCCTGATCAATCCAGCGGTGATAAGCATAGTGTTGTAATTTTCCACTAAGTTGTTCTTCACGCAAGCGCTTGAGCCGTCGATGGTGAACTCTCCGTGCGATGCGCTAGCCTCCAACTCCTCGAAGTAATTTTGCTGGATAAAGGTGTCGCCGCAGGGGCCAGTGCCGATACCTTTCTGAGGACTTCTAAAAAACGCGTTCTGCTGGATAATATCTCTACTCATGTTGCTGCGCGGGTCTTCGACCAGATAGCTAAGGCCTTTGGTCATGACGCGTCCGTTGCCGTCGAAGGTCGAATTCGTGATTATCAGATCTCCGACCAAATATCCGACCAGGACCAAGGCTCCGCCCGGTCTATCGCTGACCGGGCCGTTGAGAAAATAGGAGTTAGTTATGGTGGCTGATGTGTAATTTGAGCTGCTGATGATGAGGAAGGTTCCTCCGTGAAGATCGAACCTATAGCCCGAGATGAGCAGGTCGCCTGATCCACTGCATTGCATGGCTACGCTCGCGCCCAGGTTTCTCAAGAAACAACCGGGCGGTTGAGACACCCTGACGTCGATCAGTTGGGCAAGAGGCGTGTAGAACCCCACGGGGTAATCGACGCCCGCGACGTTCCAGGCCGGCCTTACCGTATACGGACCTTGGCCACTTTGGGCGGCGTAGCCCGTGAAGAATGTCGGGATGCGTGTTGTGGCCGAGAATTTCGCGAGCGAGCAACCATCGCTCTGCGCGGTGAGCGGAAATGGACAGCTCCCAGGGTTTCCCGGACCGCTCCAGGCGCCTGCATTAGCTGGGCAAACCCCGATTGATAGCACCGCGATCGCGGCGATGATAAAAGCCCCAAGCTTGGCGAGCATGAATTCCCCTCATGAATTTACGATTAATTACAATTCACGCGGCTACAGAGCACGACGTTGCGGGGGGCTGCCAGAGCCAATCGTCAGGATTTATTGAATTGGGCTGTTTGGCCGCAGGCGGCGGCGCCCTCTACGGCGGCAATGGGCCGATGTTTCCGCAAGAAGGGCGGGAGCGTGGCGGGCTCGTGTCGTACCTGCCTTCCGCCTACGGAGGGAGGCGCGTCTTGGCGTTAGGCGCGGCCTTTTGCGCGGGCGCCGCTTTAGGGCAGCGGGACAGCGGAGTCGCGACGGGGTCCTGAAAAGGTCTCCGCGCGACTCCGCCGCCTCCACCATCGAGCGAGAACACGGCGCACGGGTTCGTCGTACAACTTCAGCGCCAGCCACGAGAGACCGATGACGACGGCAAACCGTGCAATGGCCTCGACGAGTGAAGTCGGTTGCTTGGAATGATGAAGCTTGAGACTCAATCCGGCGATAAAAGCGAGAAAGGGAAAATGCAGAAGATACAGCGGGTAAGAGACGTTTCCGCTGAACTCGGCGACCCGTCGCAAGACGCCGGTCGGTTCATGGTTCGCGCTGCCGAGAATGATCGCGGGATAGAGAAGCAGCACGACGAACAGACGAATCGCCGATGCCGCCGGTGTCCCGTCGTGGATCATGAAGCTTCCGACGACGAGGAGGCCGCCGACGGTCAGACCGAGCCGAAAGCGGCTGAGCACCCCGCGCGAATTCAGTCTCTCGAGCAGCACGCCGAGGAAAAACAGGAGCGTTACTCGGATCATGTCGCTCAGGAACTCGCTCACTCCGTCGCGGTAGCCGAAGTACTCGATCGGATAGAACGCGACGAAAAAGACGGCGGCGACCAGCACGAACGCCCACAGACGCACGCCGCCAAGGTGGCTGATAATCAGTCCAAAGATAATATTGATCAGCAGCTCGTAGAACAGCGACCACATCGGCGGGTCCAGCCGCCAGCCGCCCGCATCCCAAAACGAAGGAACCGTCAGCATGGTCGAAAAGGTGTCGGGCAGCAGCAGGAGAGAGACGTGGCCGTGGTGATTGGCGAAGAACACGAGGCCGCCCAAGGCTCCGCCCAAAAATGTCAAAGGAAAGAGCCGTTGAAGGCGACGGCTCATGAACTCCCGTCGGCTGAGTTTCGCGGGAATCTTGCCGACATAGGCCCGCGCCAGCACAAAACCGCTCAACATGAAAAAGAAATCGACCGCCAGATAAGCGTCCGTGAAGAGAAAATGCGGATAAAACCAGTCTGGGCGGTGATAGGTCATCACGCAAAAGGCGGCTATTCCGCGAAGGCCGTTCAGCGTCATGAGGGTCCCGGACCGCGTCGCCGGAACCGTGATCAGACTTGTCTGCGTCGTCGACCCTGGCGTTCCGGACATTTGATTACCCGCGGGCTTTGTCTTGGAGGCGCCCGACATGGGTCGCCTTGGGGGGTCAGGGCTATGACCGCGTCTTTGGGGTATCAGAATTGACGTAAGCCGCAATCGGCGGCGCGCATCCAGGTTATGGAACCTCAGCTCCCGCGAGCCGAGTCGCCGCGGGCCGCCCCGCACGTCGCACAAGCCGCGCCCGAGTCGCGCTTGACGAGAGTCATGTCGCCGCAGGCCGGGCAGATATCGGCGACCGGCCTGGGCGCGGCGGCGGCCGGGCGCGGGGACGGCAGGAAGACGAGGTTGTCCGGCGCGGCGCCGCGTGAAAATCCCTTGGAGATGAATCGCGCCACCGGTTGAGGCACGGCTTCCGCCGAACCTGTTCCGAGCCCATCGGCGTTGAGGCCGTCCTGTTCCGGGTTCGAGAGGTCGGTCCGGTCTAGATACGATACGCCGAGCTCGCGGAAGATATAGTCCAGGATCGAGGTCGCCGAGCGGATGCTGTCGTTGCCGGTCACCGACCCGGCGGGCTCGAAGCGGGTGTAGGCAAAGGCGTCGACGAACTCGTCGAGCGGCACGCCGTATTGCAGGCCGATGGAGATCGCGATGGCGAAGTTGTTCATCAGCGAGCGGAAGGCCGCGCCTTCCTTGTGCATGTCGATGAAGATTTCGCCCAGCGCTCCATCGTCGTATTCGCCGGTGTGGAGGTAGACCTTGTGGCCGCCCACGGTGGACTTTTGGATATAACCCTTGCGCCGGTCCGGCAGCCTTTGCCGCCGCCGATCGACCTCGACGAGGCGCTCGACGACTCGCTCGCGCGGCGGTGTCTCGGGCTCGGCGTGGCGCTGCCGAGGTTCCGGGATTGAAACGCGGAAGCCCGCCGGCGCCTCGTTCCGAACGATCCCCGCGGCTCTCACGCCGGCCTTCGCGGCCTGGGCGAAGAGGTCGGCAGCCTCTGCAGGCGTCGAGTCGAAGGCCATCGGCAGGCGGGTGACGAGGGGAAGGCAGGTGAACGATTCGACAGCCGATGTCATGGCGAGGCGCGCGCCAAGGGGAATTCCGGCGCCGTGGGCGAACACCGGATGCTTCAAGGCGCGCGCGCCGAACACATAGGCCTCGGCCGCCGCGATCTGCTCCGCGGCGAACCCGGCCTGGGCAAGCGTGTCGAAGCATGGGCGGCCCGTCTCGTTCGGCGACGCCCCGAGGACGTCGCGCACAAAGCCCTCGCCGATTATCGCTGGCGCGAAGACTTCGCGAAGGGTCGCCATCGACCCGATGGCGCGCTCCGCTCGGTCGAGTTCGAGTTCGGTGAACCCCTTCGCCGCAAGCGATTCGGCATTGACCCAGGGAGCGTCGACCAGCGTTCGCCAGCCGAGGGCTTCCGTGGTCGCGTCATCCAAATCGAGGCCGAGACTCGCCAGCCCCTTAGGAGCGGCCCGAGACAGCACACGCACGGTCGCGCCGTCGCTCGTCTCGGCGTTCTCGACCGGGCCTTTCCACGGGTCCGCGTCGCGGCCGCGGCATCCCAGGCGCAGCGGCGCCTCAAGCTCCCGCACGGGGCCGGTGAGAAGCGCGTTGCGTAACAACGTTCCGCCCGCTGACGCGGGGTAGGGGCCGACGATCACGGCCAAGTCCGCCGAGGCGGAGAGGGCCTCATCGCGGACGACCTCCTGAAGTTCCGCGGCGCGTCGCCTTCCGGCGTCGCTGGCATAGGCGAGGCCCTCGGCGACGAGCCGCTCCGCGAGACCGGCCACCCCAACTTGGATTGGACGAAAGTCGCGCCGCCAATAGGCGTGTCGCGCCTCGTCGATGAAGCCGGCGGAAAGCTCGATGTCGAGAGCAATGACGGCGAGACGCACCGCCGCGCGAAGGTCCGCCTCGTCCTCGAAGTCGAGTAGCGCCAGAGCGCCGGATGGCGCGGCCGCCGACATCGCCAGAGAACGAGCGTCGTCCTTGTCGAAGACGAAAGTCGGCGCTCCGTTGAACCAGGCGCTGGCTGAAAGCCTCGCGTCGACCGTCGTGCGGTCGACGGCGACGAACGACGGTAGGTTGGTCATTTCGAAGCGGAGGCCGGAGCGCCCGAGGGCGATGGCGTCCGCGATCGGGGCGTCGGCGACGCCGGCTTGTCGGGCCGCGAGAGCCGCGCGGGCCAAGGCTTGGTTGACCGACGCGTCGGCGCACCCGGCGGCGTCGCCTTCGCAGCGGAGCACCGCGTCGGTGACGGCCTGCAGGCGTTCGATCTGAAACGTGTTGAAGGCGGGCGTCGCCACCGGGGAATCGTCCGCCGTCGGCGGCGGCGCGTTCGACGGATCAGCGTGCGAGGGATGGAGGCGAAATCCGCTCGCCCGCTCCGCGCCGGGCGCGAAGAGGCCGAGTGTCAGCAGACCGTACAGTTCCTCGGCGAAGGCCGCCGCCGAGGCGTGGTCGAAGAGGCGGAGAGCCAGCCCCCAGTTCGCCTGGCGGAGCGCGTAGCGCGCCGGGCCGCCATCGAGCACGGTGGCGTCCAGCGATGGCGGCGGCCGCGACGCCGCGCCGATCGGCAGGTCAGCCGGGATCGTCGCCGCCCAGTCGAGCCACGCTTCGACGCGCGCCGCCGTCCAGCCGTTCGGAGCACGGATGGCGCGGACGGAGCCGGCGCGCTCGATCTCCGTGCTGGACAAGAAGATTTGCCCCGCCTGCCTGGAAAACCGTCGTTCGATCAACATCGCGCGCTCCCGATCCACGAGACACTGCCTTCATCAAGCGGACCGCGCAACTCCATATGGCGCCTGGATGGAGTCTACCCACAACATCTGGGACCCGCGTACGCTGGACGGGCCGGCGGGCCGTCCCTATAAGAACCCGGTGCTCAAGCAGATCTTCACTTGGTGGACCGGCGCCACGATCGGCGCGCGGGCCCAGATCGGCCGCACCAGCCGCCTCGTTGGCGAGGACGACACCGGCAACAAATACTTCGAAAGCGTCGCTCCGAAGTTCGATTACGACGGCCGCAACCGGCGTTTCGTGATCTACAACGGCTATCCCGACGCCTCCAAGGTGCCGGCCGAGTGGCACGGCTGGCTGCACCACACTTTCGCCGAACCGCCGACCCGCGCCCCGCTGAAGCGGCGGCCGTGGGAGAAGGAGCACCAGCCGAACCTCACCGGCACCATCTGGGCGTGGCGGCCGAAGGGCTCGCTCGCGCGCGGCGGCAAGCGTCAGGCCGCGTCCGGAGATTACCAGCCGTGGACTCCCGACTAGCCCTGGTCCTGCGCATGGCCGCGGCGGGATCGGTGGCCGCGGCGCCTCTAGCCCTGGCTCAGGCGCCGCCGCCGGCGCCGGCGGACGACCAGGACGCGCAGCCTCCGCCGCCGTTGCCGCCGCCACCGGAGATCGGTCCCGCCGCGGAGCCGCCCCCGCCGATCGTCAAGCCGAAGCCGACTCCCAAGCCTAGTGATCAGGTGTCGCCCGTCGTCGTTCCTCCGCCGCCCGCGGTGCTGCGCAGTCCCGTCGCCGTGCTCCAGGTGCTCGACAAGGTCACGGCCGAGACCCTGCGATTCGAGGCACCGGTCGGTCGCCGCATTCGTTACAAGACCCTACTGATCGATGTGAAGGCCTGCGAGACTCGGGGTTACAAGGACGCTCAGCCGAGGGCTTCTGCCTATCTGGTGGTGAGCACCCGTCTCGCTCCCGTACAGCGGTCGCGGGAGCCGACGCTGAACGAGGTGTTCCACGGCTGGACCTTCGCTCAGACCCCGTCGCTGCACCCGCTGGAACACCCGGTCTACGATCTGTGGCTGGTCGCCTGCAGCGCTTCGCCGCCCGCGGCCTGAGCTTGCATTCGGGTGAAATCGGCTGAGAGCGCGAGGGCCCGCTCAAGCCGGAGCCGGTACTCCGCTCTGGAGATCTCAACCGCCCCCAGGGTGGCGAGATGGTCGGTGAGGAACTGGGCGTCCAGCAGCGAGAAGCCGCCGATCCGCAGCCGCGCGACGAGGTGGACGAGCGCGACCTTGCTGGCGTCGCGCTCCAACGAAAACATGCTCTCCCCGAAGAAGGCCCCGCCAATGGCGATGCCGTAGAGGCCGCCGACGAGACGGCGCTCGCGCCAGGTCTCCACGCTGTGGGCAAAGCCGCGGTGGAACAGGCGCAGGCATAGCGTCTCGATCGAACCGTTGATCCAGGTCTCCAGCCGTCCTGGCTTCGGCGCCGCGCAGGCGGCGATGACGCCTCCGAAATCGGTGTCGATGCGAACCTCGAACCGGTCTGAACGCACGGTGCGGGCGAGGCGCCGGCTGATCCGCAGTCCGTCAAGCGGAAGCACGCCGCGGCGAACCGGATCGACCAAGAACATCTTCCGGTCATGTCGGGCGTCCGCCATCGGGAAGACGCCTTCGCGGTAGCAGTCGAGCAGGTCGTCGTCGGAGAAACCGTGAGCCAAGGCGTCATCCCTGGGCTTTGATCCACCGTTCGAGCCAGTGGATATCGTAACGTCCGGCGCGAATATCTGGGTCGGCCAGCAGGTCTTGGAACAGAGGAATGGTGGTTTCCACGCCGCCGACGACCATCTCGGCCAGGCTGCGTTGACCCCGCGCGACGGCTTCGTCGCGGTCGCGGCCGTGGACGATCAGCTTCCCGATCAGGCTGTCGTAGAACGGCGGGATGGAATAGCCAGCGTAGATCGCCGAATCGAGCCGAACGCCGAGGCCGCCGGGGGCGTGGAAATCGGTGATGGTTCCGGGCGAAGGGACGAAGGTGCGCGGGTTCTCGGCGTTGATGCGAAACTCGATGGCGTGGCCTTTCAGAACGACATCGTCCTGGCCGAACGACAGCGGCAGGCCGGCGGCGACGCGGATCTGCTCACGGACCAGATCGATGCCGGTGATCGCCTCGGTGATCGGGTGCTCGACCTGGAGTCGGGTGTTCATCTCGATGAAGAAGAACTCGCCGTTCTCCCATAAGAACTCGATGGTGCCGACACCGAGGTAGCCGATCGACTTCACCGCATCGACCACGACCTTGCCGATCGCCGCGCGTCGGGCGGGGTCGAGGGCGGGTGAGGGTGCTTCCTCCATCATCTTCTGGTGACGCCGCTGCAGTGAACAGTCGCGCTCGCCGAGGTGGCAGACGGCGCCAAAGGAGTCAGCCACCACCTGAAGCTCGATGTGGCGCGGGGTGGCGAGATAGCGCTCCATATAAACCGCGTCGTCGCCGAACGCCGCCCTGGCCTCGCCGCGCGCCGTGCCATAGGCCTCGGCGACCTCCTCGCGAGTCCGCGCGACCTTCATGCCGCGTCCGCCGCCGCCGGACGACGCCTTGATCAGCACCGGATAGCCGATGGCGTCGGCGGCCGCGATCGCCGCCTCCTCGCTTTCCAGCGCCCCTTCGGAACCGGGGACGACGGGGATGCCGGCCGCCTTCACCGCTTGCTTGGCGGCGATCTTGTCGCCCATGACCCGGATGTGTTCCGGCCTGGGCCCGATGAAGGTGACGCCGTGGGCCTCGAGGATCTCGGCGAACCTGGCGTTCTCCGACAGGAAGCCATAACCCGGGTGGACCGCCTGGGCGCCGGTGATCTCGCAGGCCGAGATGATCGCCGGGATGTTCAGATAGCTCTTCGAAGCCGGCGCCGGGCCGATGCAGACGCTTTCGTCGGCCAGGCGCACGTGCATGGCGCCGGCGTCGGCCTCGGAATGCACCGCGACGGTGGCGATCCCCATTTCCTTGCACGCGCGATGGACGCGCAGGGCGATCTCGCCGCGGTTGGCGATGAGGATCTTGTCGAACACGGGCTTAGGCGATGATGGCGAGGGCTCGCCATATTCGACGGGTTGGGAGTCGCCGACCAGGATTTCCACCAACGTGCCGGCGCGGGGGGCGACGATCGGGTTCATGGTCTTCATCGCCTCGATCAGCAGCAGGGTCTGGCCTTCCGACACCATGTCGCCGGCGCGGGCGAAGGGTGGCGATCCGGGTTGTGCCTGTAGATAGACGGTGCCGACCATCGGCGACTTGATCGTCTCGCCGCGCGGTTCCGCCGGGGCGGAAGTCGAAGCCGCAGCGGCGGCGGGCGCGGCGGCGATCGGCGGCGGCGCGGCGTAGACCGTGGCCTGAGCGACCGCAGCCTGCTTGACCACCCGGATCTTGAGGTCGCCGCGCTCGATCTCGATCTCGGTGAGGCCCGTATCGACCAGCACATCGGCCAGTTCGCGCACGAGGCGAATATCGGAAGAGGAGGCGTCGGCCTCGGGATCGGGCATGCGTGTGGTTCTCTTGTCTCTACCGGGCTCTGTACGCCGATCGGCGGCGTTTCGGTCTATCGCCGGCGGCGCGGCTCTCGCGATGGACAAGCCGCTCCGGTTTCGCCGCCTTGTATCGCCAGCGGTGGGGGGTCACAAGCCGAGGCTCCCCGCCGCGCACTTACTTCGCATTGCTCTGGATGATGTCATGGAGGGTCATCACAAGCTGGTTCAGCTTGTCCGCGTCACCCGCGGGCTGAGAATTGGTTTGCAGGGTGATCATCAGGTTCTCCTTTTCGAACCACACATAGAGCGTGCGGAAGCCCAGGGTCTCGCCCTGATAGAACCACTGCGGGCCAGCCGGCCCGAGCATCGCCTTGGCCAAGCCGAGCGAAAAGCCGCGCGGATCGGCGGCGGAGACATCGGCGATCGGCTGGCCGGTCTTGGTCGAGACCAGCGCCGTCCACTCCGCCTGTTGCTTGGGCGGCACGACGTGTCCGCCGAACACCGCGCGCATCCATCGGTCGGTGTCGCGCGCATTGGCCACCGCCCCGCCGGCGGCCTGCGCCCACGAGGTGCTCATGTCCCGCGTGTCGCGGCCCATCAGCGGCAGGTTCCACGACACCTTGCAGTTCGGCTGGTAGTCGGCGCAGGCGGGATTGTTGAAATAGCCGTGCGCCAGACGGTCCCTGACGGCGGCGGGATAGGTTCCGTTCTCATAAAGGGTGCTGTCCAGCCCGAGCGCGTCGATCACCATGGCGTGGACGAGTTCGCGGTAGGGCCTGCCCGCGGCCTTGGCGGCGATCATGCCCGCGAGGACGTAATTGGTGTTGGAATAATGGTAGCCGGTGCTCGGCGGCAGATCGTTGTGGCCGGTCGGGTAGGCGATCCTGACCAGCTCTTCGGCGGTGAAGTCGCGGGTCGGGTCGCCGACCCAGGCGCGCGATATGGCCTCCGCTTCGGAGTAGTTGGGGATGCCGCTGGTCATGTTGAGCAGGCGCCGGATGGTGACGTCCTTCCACGCCGGATATTGCGGCAGCCACTTGCCGACGGTGTCGTCCAGGGAAAGCGTTCCCGCGGCCTCCAGCTTCAGGATGATCGCGGAGGCGAACGATTTCGAGGTGCTGCCCATCTGGAACAGCGTTCGCCGGCTGACCGATGGGTCTTTAGGGTCGGCGCCGGTCTTGCCGGCGAACGCCTCGATCGCCGGGCCGGGATCGCCGAGGCTGATGTAGGCGGCGACTCCGGTGACCTTCTCCGGCGCCGCGCGCCGCTCCAGCCAGTTTTCCAGCGCCGCCTGAACCCGCGCTGTCCGGCTCGCCTCCGCACGCGCGCTAGGCGACGCGAGCAACCCCAGAGTGATCGCGAAAGCCCACGCGATGAACCCGCCGCGATAAGTCATGGTGTCCCCCTCGTCCAACCGCCCGATCGCGATCCTTGTATCGCCCGCCGCGCCGTATCAAGAAGCCACGGTGTTTCGTGGAGCGCCAAGGTGCGGCTGACCGTCAACGGCGAGGATAGGGTGTTCGCCCCAATCGCCGACCTCGCCGCCCTGGTGACGGCGCTCGGGCTCGATCCGCGCAAGGTGGCGGTGGAGCGCAATCTCGCCATCGTCCCGCGCTCTCTGTACGGCGACACCGCTCTGGCCGACGGCGACCGCATCGAGATCGTGCATTTTGTCGGGGGTGGTTGAGGAGGAGTATACCCCGCGAATGACGGACGTTTGTATTGACACCAAGCGTGAAAATCGGCGTATTGGGCGGCGATGCATATCGCTGGCGGCTTTGATTGGGACGCCGCCAACGAGGAGAAATGTCAACGGCACGGCGTCTCCATCGCGACGATCGAAGCTGTTTTTCGATCCCCGCTCGCGGTTGGCCCGGACCTGGGCCATTCCTTGGTGGAGGAACGGTTCAGGGCGGTGGGTTACAACGAGGACGGTCGCGCGATCTTCGTGGTTTTCACCCTTCGGCATCGTGGCGGCGAGACGCTCATACGACCCATCAGTGCGCGGTTCATGCACCGCCGGGAGATCAAGACTTATGAAGAAACCTTTTCCTGATTTTAAGACTGACGAAGAGGCCGAAGTCTTCGTTGCTGAAGCCGACCTTACCGAATACGATTTTTCGGATTTCAAGATGGTGCAATTCGAGTTCCAGCCAAAGAGCGAGCGCGTGAACATGCGGCTTCCTCGGTCGCTGTTGGAAGCCGTCAAGGCCAAAGCCGCGAAGAACGGCGTGCCGTACCAGCGTTTCATCCGGCAAACACTCGAAAGCGCGGTAAGTGGACGGGGTGACGTGTGATGGACGGCTCGCAACCCGTCGAAGACACCTGGACCGTGGCGGAACGCGCCTTCCGCTCGCGGCTCATCGTCGGCACCGGCAAGTACAAGGACTACGCCGTCAACGCCGCGGCGGCCCAGGCGGCGGGGGCGGAGATCGTCACCGTGGCGCTGCGCCGGGTGAACCTTTCCGACCCCAGCCAGCCGATGCTGGCCGACTTCGTCAAGCCGGAGCGGTTCACCTACCTGCCCAACACGGCCGGCTGCTTCACCGGCGAGGAAGCGGTGCGCACCCTGCGCCTGGCGCGCGAGGCGGGTGGCTGGGATCTGGTCAAGCTCGAGGTGCTGAGCCGCGACAAGACGCTGTACCCCGACATGGAGGAGACGCTGCGCGCGCTCAAGCTCCTCGTCGCCGAGGGCTTCCAGGTCATGGTCTACTGCAGCGATGATCCGGTTTACGCCCGCAAGCTGGAGGACGCCGGCGCTGCGGCGATCATGCCGCTGGGCTCGCTGATCGGCTCCGGCCTCGGCATCCAGAACCGGCTCAACATCCACCTGATCGTCGAGGCCGCGAAGGTTCCGGTGGTGGTCGACGCCGGCGTCGGCACCGCGTCGGACGCGGCCGTGGCCATGGAGCTCGGCTGCGACGCGGTGCTGATGAACACCGCGATCGCCGAGGCGCGCGACCCGATCCGCATGGCGCGCGCCATGAAACACGCGGTGATCGCCGGTCGGGAAGCCTTCCTCGCCGGCCGAATGCCGAGGCGGATGTACGCCGATCCGAGTTCGCCGTTGAGCGGTTTGATCTAGGCAGAAGCGAGAGTTCTCTTCGTAATCCCATGATTTACCACGGAAAACCTCGAACGTCGCACCCCTTCCAGCGAATGATTCCTGGCAGGTTTTGGCAGGCTTTTGGCAGGTAAATGGCAGGTTTCGTGCGCGAATTCGCGCGTTGTGAAGCGGTTCGCGAACGGAACTCGTGCGTTGCGCGGCGTTTTCTGCACACATTGCACGCTCCCCATGAAGGTCGACAACCCTTGACCGGTAGGGCCGGAACGAGGGGTTGGAGTGACCAAGACACGTGATTGCACTATGCAATACTTTAGCGATCTGGTCAATGCGCCGGCGCCCGTGCTGACCGGCGCCTGCCACTGCGGCGCGGCGGGCTGGACGCTGGAGGGCGACGCCGGCTCGATCACCGCGTGCAATTGCACCCTGTGCCGGCGCTACGGCGCACTCTGGGCCTATGACTTTGAGGACGAGCGTATCCGTCTGACCGGGCCGACCGCGGCCTACGCCCGCGCGGGCAAGGCTGACCCGGCGCTGGAGATCCGCTTCTGTCCGACCTGCGGCTGCGTGCTGTGCTGGCGCGGCCTGCGCCTCGACGCCGAGGGCCGCCGCCGCATGGCCGTGAACATCCGCCTCGCCCAGCCCGACGCCGTCGCGGGCTTTGCGATCGACCATTTCGACGGCCTGGACAGGTTCGAAGACCTACCCAGCGACGGGCGCTGTGTGCGCGACCTGTGGTTCTAGGCCGCGGCGCGAACTTTTGATTCCGGCGCTCCTCGCCCATGTAAAGACTATCGCATTGAAGGAGCTGGAGCGGGATCATGGCCGGAGGTTGGACGCGCGACGGCGCGGTGCTGGACCAGATCGAAGACACCATCACCGACGGCGTGCAGACCGCCCGCGCGCGCATGCCGGCCGGCGAGGGCACGACCCACTGCGTCGAATGCGGCGACGAAATCCCCGAACCCCGCCGCCGCGCCCTTCCCGGCGCGCGGACCTGCGTGCCCTGTCAGTCCGGCAGGGACGGACGGGTGACGGCCGGCGGGATCAACCGGCGCGGTAGCAAGGATAGCCAGCTAAAGTGAGCGGGCGGGGCGGCATCGGCCACGCGCCGGTGATCACTCTCACCTGCTCGCGGACGCGCCCGGCGTCAGGACCCCGTCGATTTCGTTGATGAAACCGTTGGTCTCGCCGATGTCGTAGCGTCCCACCGCGGCCTTGATACCGTTGACGTCGTCGACAAACATGGCGCCGCCGGTCGAGCGGACGGTGACGATGCAGCCGGTGATCGATTTCAGGACGAGCGGCTCGCCGCCGGTGGCGGGGGTGAAGCGATGATGGAGGAGGTTGATCTTGCCTGGAAATATATGACAACCCAAGATCTTGGTGAGTTGAGGCTTGTTCTTCGGAAGCCGTAGCTCCGCAAGCATTCGCGGCGGCATATATGAGAACGCCCTTCGGGTGGGGGCGAAGACGGTGAACGGCCCCGGGGTGCGGAGCACGGCGGCCAGGTCCGTCAGCTTCAGCAATGCGGCGAATTGGTTGAGATCGTCGACCTGCTCCAGATGACCCAACAGGTTCTGGTCGGGCGTCCATCCCGTTCCCTTCGGCGCCCCGTCCGGCATCGCGCCCGCCGATCCGCAAAGAGCGAAGATAAGAGGGAACGGTAGGAAGGCGGCTCTTCGCATGTGAAACCTCAAGGACCCCAGGGCCGGCGGGAGCATCGCATACGTCTTGAGCCTACCGCGCGCTGTCGACTAACGTCATATCGAAGAAATTGGGGAACGGACATGCGCCGGCGACGCGAAAAGAACGGGCTCCATCTTGCGCGCTGGCTGTTCGCGTGGCGGTCGGACTTGTGGCGCTTCCGTCGATCTCGGCCGCCGAGATCGCTTGCTCCAGCATCGATCGCCAGCATTCCGACTGTCCGCGAGCCTCTCACGGAGACTATTCCTATGCGGCGCCCTACCCCGTGCGTCCGCGCATGAACTACGATCAGGCGACGGCGGTGCGCCGGGCGCGACAGCGTCAGCGCGACATCGACAAATGCGATGAAGGGATCTCCAAGCTTTGCCGCCGAACTCTCCCGGCGCGCACGGCCGTCTGCGCGAAGACCGGTGTTCGTGGTCATTCTTGAAGCGAGCTTTAGGGCCAGCGCCGCCCACCATCGTTCGCCTTCGCGCTGACCAGCACATAGGCAATTCCGAAGGCGGCGAACCAAACGAGCGCGCCGACGCGGCAGCCGTATTCCGCCGCGCGGAAATAGCGGCTTGCGGCAAGCAATCCGACAAAGCCGACCAAGCCGACGATCTTGATCAGCAGGATGAGCGCGAGCAGGGATTTGCCTTCCGGCCGCGCGGACGGGCCGCCAGGCTTCCACGGCGAACCGGTCATCATGTCATCAGCAGGTTGGCGGAGAGCTGATCGAGGTGGGCGGCGCCGATCCCGGTGTCCCGCCACGACCACGGGCTGGGCATGGCCGCCACCACCAGGTCGGGATCGAGATCCGCCAGATGGGTCGAGAGGCCCGCCGCGCCGCTTCGATGATCCCGTCGGGCCACATCGACGATGATGTTTCGGGAGCGGAGTCCCCGGCGCACCCTGTCCAAGGCGGCCTCGCGAGCCGGTCGATGCCGACGCCACGGCGGCGCGAGGAGGGTCACGGTGGTCGCTTTGCCGAGGAAGGGCAGCGCGGCATGGGTGGCCGCTTCCGCGGCGGCGGTCTCGTTCCAGATCAGGACAATATGATCCAGAACCGAGCAGCCCTTCTTGGCGGCTCTGACCAGGATCGGTCGGCGCGCGCGATGGAGCAAATCCCGGACCTGGGCCCGCCAGGCGGACGGCAATGCCGTTCGCGGCCTCGCCAGCATCACCAGATCCGCCGACCAGGCCCAATCGCTCAAGATCGACGGCAGTGGCCCCTCACCTTCCACCCATTGGCAGCGCGCGTTCACCGGCCGGCTGAGCGCCGCGAACCTGGCCGCGGACGCCCGCGCCAGCAACGCCGCCGCTTCGCTCTCCGCGCCCTCCGCGGGCGGCCCTCGGCCGGCCGAACCGGCGACGCCGATCAGGCGCGCGCCGAAGAGATTGGCGACCTTCACGGCGTCTTGGACGAGGGCGTCGCCCAGCCGAGTGAGCGCGATCGGCAGCAGGATGGAATTTATCCTCGGCGCGACCGGAGCCCGGTCATCCAGCAGGCGGTCGAGATCCGAAATTTCGCTGGCGCCGGCCCCGCAGTCGTGCGTGATCGATGAAGGACAAGGTTTCACCGGCGAGCTTCCGCCGCGCTCGAGGCGAAATCGTTGCTGATGACCTCGCCGGCCCGGATATCCCGCCGCGCGATGAGCAACATCGGTTCGAACGAAAGCCGGCAGTTGGGATCGGCCTTGTGGATGACGCCGTCGAGCAGGGGGTCGCGGAAATGGCGGCCGGAAGGATGAGCCACCGTTCCCTCGCCCGCGCTGGGGCGCCAAGTGACGTGATCGAGCGTCAGCACTGGCTCCCCCGCGGCGTAGTTCCGTCCGGCCAGCAGGCACTTGCGCCGGCCTGACTTCGGAACGGGCGACGCCGGTCGCGGCGGCATGGCGTTCATGCGAGGCGGGACTCCATGGCGCCGCCGCGATATCCGCGGTGACGCCGTATGGGGACTCTCCGCCGCCTTCGATAAAGTCTCGATGGTTGTCGGATACAACCGACGTAAAGGTTCGATAAAAACGGGTGTCTCGGTACGGAGCGAAAGGTGGCTCCGCTAGACGAGAAGCCACGCGTCCGTTCCCCGGTTTTGCGCCCCTCGATGACGGGGCAAGGGCGACGCTTGCCCTCTTCAGCCGGGCGTTGAAGCGGCGCCCGGCGCGGATCGCGGATGGGCGGGACCGAGCGAGACGCCGAGAACGAGCAGCCCCAGCAGGATCAACGCGACCACCGACACGCTGATTCCCAAGACCATGGAGCGTTTGCTGGGCGAGGAGCGCACGCGTCAGACGCCGTTCGGATCGAGCGCGGAAAAGTAACGCGTGGCCTGTTCGCTCCAGCCGTAGCCGGCGCCGGCGAGCTGATCGCGGTCGTAGCTCGGCGCGGCTTTGAACTGGTCTTTCGTCAGAGGCGCGAAGAACTGCCCGGTGACGGCATCGCCGCGCACCATCGACCAGGGTACGGGTTGGTACTTTCCCGAACCCCCCAGAAGGCTGGTCGCCTCTACGATCAGATACTCCGCCTTGCCCGATTGCAGGTCCACGAACAGCTCGCGGACCACTCCGAGCTTCACGGCGTCCCGGCCGACGAGGTGCATACCCTGAATGTCGGCGCTCTTGGTCAACGACACCATGTAAGTCTCCGGTTGGCGGCCATGCTCGGCGGAGAAAGGTTTCGCCAGGATTGCGCCCCGGCGACTTCCTCGCCCCGCGGTGCGCCAGCTATAAGCGCAAGCCGAAGGGCCGCTTTGTGTTCCACGCGCAGGAGCGCGAGGCGTCGTGTTTTTCCGCCCTGCCGGTTGATCGCTCAAAGCGGTTCGATCCGCAGGCGGATGTTTGGGGGAGCGAAGCCATGCCGATCCATAACCGCGTCACGGAGATGCTGGGCGTCGACTATCCCATCGTCCAGGCGCCGATGGGCTGGATCGCGCGGTCGGCTCTGGCGTCGGCGGTGTCCAACTCCGGCGGCATGGGGATCATCGAGACCTCTTCGGGCGAGCTGGACGCCATCCGCGAAGAGGTGAGGGCCATGCGCCGGCTGACGTCCAAACCGTTCGGCGTCAACATCGCCCAGGCCTTCGTGCGCGACCCGGACATCGTCTCGTTTGTGGTCGACCAGGGGATAAAGTTCGTCACCACCTCCGCCGGCGATCCGCGCAAATATTGCGGCGCGCTGAAGGACGCCGGGCTGACCGTGTTTCATGTGGTGCCCTCGCTCGCCGCGGCGCTCAAGGCGGTGGAGGCGGGGGTCGACGGGCTGGTGGTCGAGGGCGGCGAAGGCGGCGGCTTCAAGAACCCGCGCGAGGTCGCGACCATGGTGCTGCTGCCGCTGGTCTGTTCGGCGGTGAGCGTGCCGGTCATCGCCGCGGGCGGCATCGTCGACGGGCGCACCATGGCGGCGGCCTTCGCCCTCGGCGCGGAGGGCGTGCAGATGGGCACGCGGATGGTGTCGGCGGCGGAGTCGCCGGTGCACGACAACTGGAAGCAGGCGATCCTCGACGCCCGCGAGACCGACACCGTCTTCCTCAACCGCTTCGGTCCCGGCCCGGCGCTGCGCGCGCTGCGCACCGAGAAAACCTCGGCCTATGAGAAGGCGCCCCCGGCCGAGCCGATCATGGGCGAGTTCCGCAACGCCCTCGACCTCTATTTCGGCGGCGACATGGAAGCCTCGATCGCGCTCAGCGGACAGGTCGCCGGGCGGATCGACGCGGTGAAGCCGGTGGCCGAGATCATCGCCGAGACGATGGAGGAGTTCGAGGCGACGGTCGCGAAGATGAGCAAGAAGTACGGCGGCGTCACGTAGAGCCTCTACCGCTCCTTAAGCTTGGTTAGAAACGAAAACTATTGTATACTCGGGTTTCGTTTTACAACGCTTTGACCCGAGTTCGCGGATGTCGGCATCCATCGACGATCTGATCACCGCCGCCGCGATCGGACGGGGCGCCGAAGCGCGCGCGATCGTTCAGGCGCACCCTGAATTGGCGGACGGCGCCAACATGTTTGGCGCGAGGCCGACCCACGCCGCGGTCTTCGCCGGCCATGCACAGATCGCGGAGGACCTGTTCGCGGCCGGGGTGAAGCGCGACGGGTTCCTCGCCGCCGAGCTCAACGACACCTCCGGCCTGATCGAGGCCATCGCGGCCGATCCTTGCTTCTCGCATCGAATGAACGCCGGCGGCATGACCGCCCTTCACCTGGCCTGTTACTGGTGTTCCATCGACGCCGCGCGAATCTTGATCGACGCCGGCGCAGACGTGATGGCGGTATCGGACGACGGCTTCCTGGAAATCCACCCGCTCGGGTCGGCGGTGGCGACGCCGAACATCGCTAATCCAAGCGACGACGAGACGAACGTGATCGCTCTGGTCGACCTGCTTCTGCGGTCCGGCGCCGATGTCAACGCGCGGCGGCGGGACGGCCTGACCGCCCTTCACACCGCCGGCTACCGTGGAAACCTCGATGTGATCCGTCGGCTGCTGAAAGCTGGCGCCGACCCGACGATCAGGGGTCGCGCCGACGGCGGCGCTCACGCCGGGATGACGCCGGCCCATCTCGCGCGGAGTCAAAATCAGGAAGACGCCGCGCGGCTGATTGAATCAGGACGGCCGCCTACGGCTCCCTGACGTCGACCGCCGATCCGGCGCCCGCTCTAATCAAGGCGCGGTCGAAGGTGATGAACGCACCGGCTTCGCGCGCTGACGCGAGATGGATGGCGTCGGCGAAATCGACCCCTTTCGATATAAGGTCGAACGCCGACCAGACGACCTCCGGCTCCGCCAGCACCACAGTCGGCAGGCGGGCAAACGCCTCGAGCTGCCGAACCACCTCGGCTCTCTTCAGCCGATAAGCGCTACTGAGAACCCAGGCGGTCTCCAGGATTACGCTGGTCAGCAAAAGAACCGGTTCCGACTCGATGAGATGGGCGGCTCGGTCGAATTGTTCGACGTCGTCGTGTGTAAGGTACCGTGTTACGACATTAGTATCGACTGCGTTCATGTTGTCGAGCAGCTTCGGCCAAAACCGCTTCGTTCATCTCTTCGATCGATACCGGCGGCCCATCATACTTCAGGCTACCCCGAACATCCTCGAAGCGGGTCGGCGGAAGCTTCGGCTCTGCCTTCAGCAACACACCGACTGGCGTTTCCTCCACGATCAGCCGGGTCCCCGCCGGCCAGCGCCGCGAGTCACGGATGGCCTTCGGAAGGATGACTTGGCCTTTTGTTGAGACGGTGGTCGTGATCTTCGGGAAGGGAGAGTTCATGGCTGCGATCTTTGGGTAAGACGATGGTAAGATGTCACTCTCGGATGCCGGGCGCAAGGCTGGTCGCGCTCGCCGGACACAGCCGAGAGTAGTTGCGCCGGAAGAGGTCGACGGCCCCCGCCACGCCCAACCGGGTAACGCTCGCCTGCGTCCAGCCGCGGGCGTAGCGGAACGGCGAGCCGACGCCTTCGGCCACCAGCTGGGCGCCGAGCTCCGGTGTCGTCGCCAAGTGGATCGAGCCGTCGAGATGCAGGTGGCCGAGTTCCTCGGCGCCGACGTAGAAATCGATCCCGTCGACCCGGTCCTGGTCGGCGAAATGCCAGTGCGTCGTCGCGGCGACCTCCGGCCACGACGCCACCCGGTCGGCCACCGATTGCAGGTCGCCGGATAAGGTGGGGGGCGGCGCCATCCGGCCCTTGGCTTCGCGCGGCAAGGTGGAATGAGCATGCTCGGTCATCGTCTTTTCCTTAAAGTTGATCGTGGAGCGGAGAGATGGTGACCATCGATCAGGCCGCCAACCCCTGCATCCGCGCCGCCTCGACGCGCAGCCGTTCCGGGCCGCCGAACAGTTGCCGGTCCAGCCCCACGCGCTTGAACCAGTAGTGCAGGCCGAGGAGGTCGGTGAAGCCCATGCCGCCGTGGACCTCGGTCGCGGTGCGGGCGACGAAGCGGCTGACCTCCGAAAGCAGGGCCTTGGCGTGGGCCGCCATCAAGGCGGCCTCGGCGGGTGCGGCGTCGGCGGCATAGGCGGCGTACCATACCAGGGCGCGGCAGGGTTCGAGCTGGGCGGCCATCTCGGCGCACATGTGCTTGACCGCCTGGAACGAGCCGATCACCCGGCCGAACTGGCGCCGCTCGTGGGCATAGGCCACGGCCTTGTCCAGCATGGTCTGGCTCGCGCCCAGCATGTCGGCGGCGAGGATCACCCAGCCAGCATCGCGCAAGGCGGTCAGCGCGGCGCCGTTGTCGCGCGCCAGCGGTTCGGCCGGCGTGTCGGCGAAGCGGAGTTCGGCCATGGGCCGGGTGCGGTCAATGGCGGCGAGGGGAATGCGTTCCAGCCCCGGCGCGTCTCCGGCGACGAGGTGCAGCCCGCCCGTCTTGTCCGCCGCGATCAACAGGCTCGCCGTCATGCCGCCTGGCACGAACAGGGCCGTCCCCGTCAGCCGGTCGCCGTTCAAGCGTAGGCCCGCGCCGTCTCGCGCGCCTCCGATCGCCTCGCCGATCGCGGTCACGGCGATGGTTTCGCCCGTCGCCAGCTTCGGCAGCCACTCCGTCCGCTGCGCCTCCGATCCCGCCGCTTGCAGCGCCATGGGAGCGAGCACGGCGGCAAGAAAGGGGACGGGCGCCACGGCGGCGCCGAGCGACTCCGAGACCAGGGCGGCGTCGAGCAGGGTGAGGCCCAGGCCGCCATGCTCCTCGTCGACCATCAGGGCGGGAACGCCGATTTCGGCCAAGGCCGACCAGAGCTCGCCGGCGACCGCTTTTTCGCCTCCGGCGAAGGCGCGGACGCGGTCGAGCGGCGCGACGCGCTCCAGCACGCCGGCGACGGATCCTTGCAGCAATCGTTGCTCGCCGGTGAGCGCGAACTCCATCAGGCCGCAGCCTTGGGTTCGCGCGGCAAGCCGAGACCGCGTTCGGCGATGATGTTCTTCTGGATCTGCGCCGTGCCGCCGCCGATGATCAGGCCTAAGTCGAACATGTAGCGGTGCTGCCAGACGCCATTGGCCCGAAGATGCGGCGAGCCGTCGTAAAGCACGCCCAGTTCGCCCAGGGCGTCGATGGCGAGGGCGGCGAGCTGGTGGTTGAGTTCGCAACCGCGCAGCTTGACTACGAGGCCGGCGAGGCCGGGCGGCTCGTTGTTCAGCGCGGCGGTGAGCAGGCGCAGGCCGTTGAATTTCATCGCCAGCACCTCGCCCTGCAGGCGCATCAGGCGGTCGAGGAACACCGGATTGTCGAGGAGGCGATGGCCGTCGACGGTTTCTTCTTTCATCAAGGCGACGATCGCGGCCAGGCGCTGTTCGGCGGCGTTGGGGTCGCCCAGCATGCCGCGCTCGTATTTCAGGGTGGCGTTGGCGACGTTCCAGCCTTCGCCGCGCCGGCCGACGATCTGCGTCTTCGGCACGCGCACGTCGGTGAAGAAGACTTCGTTGAACCCCGCGTTTCCGGTCATGTCGACCAGGGGGCGGACCTCGATACCCGGCGTCTTCATCGAGAAGATCAGATAGCTGATGCCGGCGTGTTTCGGCGCCTCCGGCTCGGTGCGGACGAGGCAGAAGATCATGTCCGCCTGGGCGGCGGTCGAGGTTCAGATCTTGCCGCCGTTGATGACGAAGTCGTCGCCATCCTCGGTGGCCGAAGTGCGCAGCGAGGCGAGATCCGAGCCGGCGCCCGGCTCGGAATAGCCCTGGCACCACACCACCTCGCCGGCGAGGGTCGGCGCGATCCAGCGTTGTTTCTGCTCCTCGGTTCCGAGTTCCAGCAGCGTGGGCACGAACATGGAGATGCCCTGGCCGGCCATCGGCCCCGGCGCGCCGGTGGCGGCGAAGGCTTCGGCGATCAGGCGGGATTTCAGGATATCCGGCGCGGCGCCGAAGCCTCCGTACGCACAGGGAATGGTGCGAGCGGCGTAGCCGCGCGCGATGAGGTCGGCTTGCCAGGCGAGACGCTCCTCGCGGCTGGCCCCCGGACCCGGCCAGCGCGCGCGACTGTCTTCGAGGAACCGCTCGATTTCGGCGCGGAAGGCGAGGTCTTCAGGTCGCGGCGTGAGGTCCATGGCCTAGTGTGATCCTCCGAAAGACGTTGTAAAAGAGCTTCGGGCATTTCGTCGATCAAGGAGCTTCAGCCGTGGAAATCGCAGCGAGCCTCACCGCCTCGTCCCTCGCAATTTCCCATGGCCGAAAATGCTCCCTTTCGTCACCGTTTCCGATCTCTCCTGGCGCGCTCCCGACGGGCGAGCGCTGTTCCAGGGACTGACCCTCGCCTTTACTAGTGAGCGCACCGGCCTCGTCGGCGCGAACGGTTCAGGCAAGACGACCCTTCTGCGCCTGATCCTCGGCGAACTGGCGCCGAGCAGCGGCTCCGTAAGCGCGCGCGGCCGGCTGGGCGCCATGCGCCAAGCCGTCGGCGCGCCGCCCGACGCCTGTGTCGCCGATCTTTTGGGCGTGGGCGAGGGCTTGGCGCGGCTGCGGCGCATCGAACGCGACGAGGCCGGCGCGGGCGACCTGGAAGACGCCGTCTGGGACCTGCCCCGCGCGATCGGTGACGCTCTGGCCGAGGTCGGGCTCGATGGGATCCCATTGTCGCGTCCGGCCGGAGGCTTGAGCGGCGGCGAGGCGACCCGCGTGGCGCTCGCGCGATTGCTCATCGAACGGCCAGACCTGGTGTTGATGGACGAACCGACCAACAACCTCGACGCCGAGGCGAGCGACGTCGTCCGCCGCCTCGTCGCCCGCTGGAAAGGCGGCGCCGTGGTCGCCAGTCACGACCGCGCCCTGCTGCGTGGCATGGATCGCATCGTCGAGCTGAGCGGCCTCGGCGCCCGGCTATTCGGCGGCGGCTTCGATCTCTACCAAACGCGGCGCGACGAGGAGGCCGCGGCGGCCGAGCGCGCGCTGGACAGCGCCGAGCGCGAAGCCCGCAAGACGGAGCGCGAGTTCCAGGCCGCGCGCGAGCGTCAGGACCGCCGCGATGCGCGGGGGCGCCGGGCCAAGGCGCGCGGCGGTCAGCCGAGGATCGTGCTGAACGCCATGGCTTCGCGCGCGGAGGCGACGCGGGCGGCCCAGGAACGCGGGGCCGAACGCCGACGGGCCGACGACCGGGCGGAACTCGCCGCCGCCCGGGCTCGCGTGGAGACGGCTCGACGCCTCGGGTTCGCCCTGCCGCCATCGGGCCTGCCGGCCAGCAAACCGGTGTTGACGTTCGATACAGTCGGCTTCGCATGGCCGGGTTCGCCACCGGTGCTGACCAATCTAAGCTTCAGCCTGGTCGGTCCCGAGCGCATGGCCCTGGTCGGGCCGAACGGCGCTGGCAAGACCACGGTGATCCGGCTCGCGGCCGGCGAACTCGAGCCGACGACCGGCGCGATCTCACGCGGGGTCGAGTCGATCATGCTCGACCAGCAGGTGGCCATGCTGGATGACGACGAGACGCTGATCGCCGCCTTCCGCCGGATCAACCCCGAGGTCAACGACAACGCCGCTTACGCGGCGCTGGCGCGATTCCTGTTCCGCAACACCGAGGCGCTGAAGCCGTGCGGAACCTTGAGTGGCGGAGAGCGCCTGCGCGCGGCGCTCGCCTGCCTGCTCACCGGCGCGCGGCCGCCACGGCTGATCCTGCTCGACGAGCCGACCAACCATCTCGATCTCGCCTCGATCGCGGCCGTGCAGACGGCTTTGGCGGGTTACGACGGCGCCCTGATCGTCGCCAGCCACGACGCCGATTTCCTGGCGGCCATCGGGATCACCCGGCGGGTGTTGCTCGCGAGCGCGCGGCTGGGCTTCACACCGTACGCTGAACCCGTCTGAGTCCGGCGTTTACGCGCTTGCGCGCGGTGCTAGACTGGCCCCACGCGGGAGCCCATGACGAAAATGACGATAACAATGGCGGCGACGCGGGTTCCCGACGACATCGCGGCGGCGGTGGTCTCCCCCGCGGCCTATGCCGAGGACCGCCCGGTGCACGACGCCTTCCGCTGGCTGCGCGCTCACGCTCCGTTGGCGAAGGTGGAGCTGGACGGCCTCTACCCGATGTGGATCGTCAGCAAATATGCCGACATCCTGGAGATCAGCCGGCAGAACGACCTGTTCCATTCCGGCGACCGCGCGACGACGTTCACCACCATCAAGGGCGACGAGATCGTCAAGGGAATGACCGGGGGCAGCCCTCACCTGCTGCGGACCCTGGTGCAGATGGACGCGCCGGACCATCCGAAATACCGCGTGCTGACGCAGTCGTGGTTCCTGCCGCAGAACATCCGACGGCTGGAGGCGCGCATCCGCGAAATCGCCCGCGACCACGTCGACCGCATGGCGGCGATGGGCGGCGATTGCGACTTTGTCCGCGACCTCGCCCTGACCTATCCCTTGCGGGTGATCATGGAGATCCTGGGCGTGCCGCCGGCCGACGAGCCGCGCATGCTGAAACTGACCCAGGAACTGTTCGGCGCCGCCGATCCGGAGCTCAACCGGTCCCGGGTCGAAACGAGCGCGAAGAATGACGGCGGTCTTGGCGACCTGCAGAGCGTTATCGCCGACTTCTTCATGTATTTCAAGACGATCACCGACGACCGCAAGGCGCGGCCGACCGACGATCTTTCGACGGTGATCGCCAATGGTCTGATCGACGGCGCGCCGATCAACGACTTCGAGACCATGGGCTATTACGTCATCGTCGCAACCGCCGGGCACGACACCACCTCGTCCTCCACCGCCGGCGCGGTGTGGGGGATGTGCCAATTCCCCGAAGCCTTCGCCAAGGTGAAGGCCGATCCGTCGCTGATCCCCGGGTTGGTCGACGAGGCGGTGCGCTGGATCACGCCGGTGAAACACTTCATGCGCTCGGCCACCGCCGACGCCGAGGTGCGTGGGGAGAAGATCGCCAAGGGCGACTGGCTTTTCCTGTCCTATGCCTCCGGCAACCGCGACGAGGAGGTGTTCGACGACGCCGACATCTTCAGGCCGGAGCGCAGTCCCAACAAGCACCTGGCGTTCGGCTACGGCGCCCACCTGTGCCTCGGCCAGCATCTGGCGAAGATGGAGATGCGCATCCTGTTCGAGGAACTGATGCCGAGGTTGAAGTCCCTGGAGTTCGCCGGCGAGCCGACACGGTCCGCCGGGGCCTTCGTCGGCGGTCCCAAGCGGCTGCCGATCCGCTATTCGATGGCGTGACGACGGATGTAGTTGAGAGTTGTGTGCTGCTCCAACACTCCGTTCCCCCGACGAAAGAGTGCGTGAAGGAATTGGCGAACATCCCAAAACGGTCCTTCTCCCCTTGCGGGAGAAGGTGGCCCGCGTAGCGGGTCGGATGAGGGGTCGACGTCTTTTTGTCCGCTTCGTCTTGCAACATTGCAGCGAACGCGGATGGGCCATGTCGACCCCTCATCCGTCGGCTTCGCCGCCACCTTCTCCCGCAAGGGGAGAAGGACGCAAATGGGTTGCGCCGCGATTTTCTCACAAGCTTGACGGTCGGGGCCCAGGTTTTGTCGCTGCGCCCAGGCTTTCGCCGGGGAAGCGGTTTGGGCGCTGGTTACTTCCCTCACCATGTTGGACCCGCCGCGCGACATGCGCGTAGTCGTCGCCGGCGCTGGCGCGTTGGGTCTGTCGATCGCCGTCGAACTCGCGCGGGCCGGCGCCGTCGTGACCGTGGCCGACTCGGCGGCCCGTGGGGACAACGCATCCGGGGTCGCGGCGGGAATGCTGGCTCCGGCGTTCGAGAGCGTATTCGACGAATGGCCCGGGCATTTCGATCTTCTCATGCGGGCGCGAGACTTGTGGCCGTCATTCGCCGCCTCGCTGGGCCTCCCGATCGAGCGGCCGGGAACGCTGGCGATCTCTCGAGACGAGGCGAGAATAGAGGAATGGCGCGGCGCGCTCGACGACCTCGGCGTGACCGCGGCGGTGCGTTCGCGCCGCGAGATGGCGCGCCTCCGCCCGGATCTCGCGCATGGATTGTTCGGCCTTTCGGTCGAGGACGACTGGCGGCTCGATTCGCGACGGGCGCTGGCCGCGCTGACAGCCGAGGGCGTCAGACTCGGTGTGACCTATGTCTCGGAAGCGGTGGCTGGCTTCACGGCGGGCCGCGCGGAACTCGTGGACGGGACGGTCATCGAAGCAGACTGCCTCGTGATCGCGACAGGCGCCTCCCGCACACTCCAAACTCTCGCACCCGAAGTCGGCCGCCTAACTCCGATCAAAGGGCAAATTCTTGAATTCGCATGTTCGCCGGGGCCGCCCGAGATCGTCCGGTTCGACGGCGGCTATGTTTGTCCGACTGGCGCCGGCCTGCTTCTCGGCGCCACCATGGAGACCGGACGCTCCGACACGGAGATCGACGCGGAACGGACGGCGGCGTTGAGAGAGAGCGCCGCGCTGTATTGGCCCGAACTATGCGACGCTCCGTCGACCGCGCGCGTCGGCATTCGCGCGGCGACCGGGGACGGCCTGCCGATCGTCGGCCCTAGCGCCTCGCCGAACGTTTGGCTTGCGGTCGGCGCGCGCCGCAACGGCTGGCTTCTCGCGCCTTTCGTGGCTCGATCGTTGGTCGGCCAGATGAGGGGCGGCCGGTTGCGAGCGGGGGCGCTTCACGGCAAGGCTGAGGGATGACCGAACCCACAGAAGGCGTCACCGCCGTTCCGGCCGCCACCATCCTGCTGGTGCGCGACCACCCTGAGTTCCAGGTGCTGATGGTCAAGCGCCATCACCAGATCGACTTCGCCGGCGGGGCGCTGGTTTTCCCCGGCGGCAAGACCCACGCCGGCGATCACGATCCGGCCTGGGCGGATCACATCGCCTCGCCGGACACCGGTCCGGAGCAACGCGCCCTGCGCATCGCCGCCTTGCGGGAAGCCTACGAGGAGACCGGTATCCTCGTCGCGCGCCACGCCGGCGGCGAGCATTTCCAGGGCAGCTTGGCGGCGGCCGAGGCGCGCGACGAGATCGCCACGGACAGCCGCAGTTTCCTCGATTTGGTGGCATCGCTAGAGCTGCGCCTCGACCTCGACGCGCCGGCGGTGTTCGCCCGCTGGATCACGCCGACGATGATGCCCAAACGCTTCGACACCTGGTTCTACATCGCCCACGCCCCGGCCGATCAACTCGCCCTGTGCGACGGCCATGAGACGGTGGACGCCGAGTGGGTCGCGCCCGCCGAGGCGCTCCTGCTGGGCGCAACCGGCGAGCGAACGGTGATCTTCCCGACGCGGATGAATCTCAAGCTGCTCGCGGAAGCGACCAGCGCCGCCGACGCTATTGCTCGGGCGGCTTCCCGGCGTCTGGTCACCGTCACGCCTCGGGTGGTCGAGCGGGATGGAGGCAGAGCGCTGATCATCCCGGACGACGCCGGTTACGGCGTCATCGTGGAGCCGTTCGACAGAGCCATGCGATGAGCGCGACAAGCCATCCGCTTGGACAAAATGTCGCCATTGATTTAACAATCTTCGCTTGACTGTAAATTCTAGGAGCCATATTTGACAAATGTGAAGCGAGCACAGCGCTCGTTTATCACTTGGGCGCAAATTTACAGAAAGCTATTAGAAAAATGAACAGGTCTCTTCTTGTCACGGGCTTGGCCGTGGCCCTCGGCGCGCTGGGCTCCGCAGCCCATGCCGGAAATCTCTTGGTGAACGGCGGCTTCGAGTCGGGCGATTTCACCGGCTGGTCGGTCAATAATACCGGGTGTTGCGGTAACGACTTCTACGTCGTCACCAACGGTTCAAACGCGCCAGTTTCCGGCTTTGCTCTCGACGCCAACCCGACGGGTGAAGGCTTTTTTGCCGTTAGTGACCAGGATGGAGCGGGTGGCGAGGTGCTTACCCAGGCCTTCACGGCGTCGGGCTCCAGCGCGACAGTGAAGTTCGATTGGTTCGACAACAGCTACGCCACGCAGTTCGGCGACGACCTCACCGGGGCAACGCAAACCGGGTCGGTCGATATTCTGACCGGTACGGCCGACCCATACAGCACCGCGCCCTCGGACGTGGTCGCTAATCTGCTTCTCAACCCGACCGGGACCGGTGGACCCAATCCGTGGACGACCTCGACGTTCACGGTCGGCGGTCTGACGGCCGGTCAAACCTATCAGATCCGGTTCGGCACGGGCCAGTGCTGCTTCTTCCAGGAACTCGGCGTGGACAACGTTTCGGTGTCCGGCGTGCCCGAGCCGGCCTCGTGGACGATGATGCTGACCGGCGTCTTCGGTGTCGCCGGAGCGCTGCGTCTGACCCGTCGGCGCCAAGCTCTCGTCGCCTAAGGTCGGTCGACGAAAGTCAGGACTGAAAGGCCGCCCACGGGCGGCCTTTCTTTTGCTGGCACGCTTTCACACCTGGAATTGCTCGGCCAACATGCGCTCTTCCAGGCTGCGCCCGGCGTCGAACAGCACGGATAGGGCGATGGCGCGGTCTTCACAAACGTCGACGCGGAGCACGTTGCGGACTTCGACATTGTCGGCGACGGCGCTGACCGGGCGCTTGTCCGCTTCCAGGATCTCGAAGGTGACCCGCGCGCGGTGCGAAAGCAGGGCGCCGCGCCATCGCCTCGGGCGGAAGGCGCTGATCGGGGTCAAGGCCAGCACCTGACCGTCCATCGGAATGATCGGGCCGTGGGCGGACAAGTTGTAGGCCGTCGAGCCGGCGGGGGTGGAGACCAGGGCGCCGTCGCAGATCAGTTCCGGCAGGCGAACCCGGTCGTCGACGGAGATGCGCAGCTTCGCCGTCTGCCGCGTTTCCCGCAGAAGGCTGACATCGTTGATGGCGAGGCCGTGATGCTCGGCGCCGGCGACGTCGCTGGCCGACATGCTGAGGGGATGGATCCTCGCCTGTTCGGCGGCGGTGATCCGTTCCACGAGACCGTCCTCGCCGTAGTCGTTCATCAGGAAGCCGACGGAGCCTCGGTTCATGCCATAGATCGGCCGCCGCAACGAAAGATTGCGATGAAGGGTCTCCAGCATGAAGCCGTCGCCGCCCAGAACCACCACCACGTCGGCGGCGTTCTCGGTCACCTCGCCGTAGCGCTTTATCAGCCGGGATTTGGCCTCGAGCGAATCGGGTCGATCGCTGGCGACGAAGGCGAGCCGCAATGGCGGGTCGCCGCTCATGCGGTGGCCGACCTAGTCTTCGGCGACGCCGTCGAGTTCGCCCGGCGGCGGCCTTGGGTCGCTCTTGCGTCCATAGGGGCGTCCTACAGCCTCCGCCCAGTCGCGGCGAGAGCGAGCGTATTCGCGTTGGCGCGCCTCGGCCAGCGAAGCGAGGGTGTGCGGGGGCGCCTCCGTGACGCCGGCCGTCTCTTCGGGATCGGAATTTTCCACTCGGAGTCGCCTCGAAGCGCCGCATTCCGCGCGGCCCAGACTGGAAATCGTCGCGGTGGTCGGCTGTTTCAAGCCACGCGTTCTTAAAGCGGCGCAACATATTCGGGGTTGAGGGATTTCCCACCCCAGGGGAGGAGTCACCCAAGGAAATCCAACCATGCATATCCGATCTCTCACTTTGGCGACGGCCCTGGCGGCCTTCGCCATCGCCCCCGCGGCCCTGGCGCAAAGTCAGCCCGGCGCGGGCGCTCCCAGCAACTCCACCGGAGCACCGACCGCGCCGAACGCCTCGATCGCCCCTTCGATGGTGCCCAACGGCGCCGGTCAAGGCACGCAGGCGAGTTCTATGACCAACAGCGGCACGATGAGCGCCGACCAAGGTTCCGGCGCCCAGACGGCTCAGCCCGGCATGCGCAAGTCGAGCCGAAGCAAGAGCAACAGCGGTTCGATGAGTTCGGGCTCTTCGACGGCGACGACCATGTCGCCGAGCACCACCACGCCACCGACAACCCCGCCTAACGGCTAGTTCAAGCCGACATGAAAAGGGCGCGCCCTCGTCGGGCGCGCCCTTTTCTTTTATCTGGGCGCGAGCCGATCAGCCGAGCTTGAGCTTGGTCTCTCCGCCGAGATCGGGGAGCTTGCCGGTCAGATTGGCCTTGGCGATCTCCATGCCGAACTTGACCGTGCCGACTTCGGAGATCCACACCTGACTGTCCTCGCAGTCGAGACAGAGCATGGTGAGTTCGGGATCGTCCTTGCCCTTGGGAAACCAGGCCGCGACGACAGAATTCCAGTATTTATCGCGATGCAGGATATCGCGTGAAGCGGTCAGCGTGCCGCGGATGCAGGCCTGAAGCTGGCGGTCCTTCGACATGAAGACGTACATCGCCTCCACGCCCTTCGCCGCGGCGGCGGCCAGATCGGTGGTGTCGTGCGAGTAGAACCAAAGCTTGCCGGTTTCCTGCTCCACGAACGTGGTCATCGGCTGATAGTGGTCGCGGGAGTTGGTTTGACCGACCATGCCGAAGCGGGTGTCGCCGATCTCGTCCCACAACTTCTTCTCGACGGCGGCCTTGTCCTTGATGTCGGTGGTCATGTGTCACTCCCTGGAGATCACGCGCAATTCGCTGTGGCTCGTTAAATCCTTAAGCCGAAGCGGCGTTCCCGGAGGGAGGGTCAGGCCAGCAGGGCGCGGGCCGCCGACAAATCCTCCACGAAGCGCGCGTACGCATCGGCCTTGGCTTGCTCGTCCGGCAGGCGCAGCAGGTAGGACGGATGCACGGTGATCATCGCCCGGGCGCCGTCATCGAGGTCGAAGATCTTGCCGCGAGACTTCAGGATCGGCATGGCGCGGCCGAACACCGCCGTCGCCGCGGTGCCGCCGAGGGCGACGATCACCTCGGGCGCGACAAGCCGGCGTTCCTTGTCCAGCCACCAGCGGCAGGCGGTGATCTCGCCCGTCTCCGGTGTCTTGTGCAGCCGACGCTTGCCGCGCAGCTCATGCTTGAAGTGTTTCACGGCGTTGGTGACGTAGAGATCGGCGCGCGCGACGCCGGCCTCGGCGAGCGTGCGGTCGAGCATCTGTCCGGCGGGGCCGACAAATGGCTTGCCGGCGAGATCCTCGACATCGCCGGGCTGTTCGCCGACAAGCATGATCCTGGCCGCTCCGGGCCCGTCGCCGGGAACGCCCTGGGTGGCGTCTCGCCACAGATCGCAACGGCGGCACCCGTCCAGCGCGGTGGCGATTTCCGGCAGGGTATCGGCGTCGGCCGCACCGGTCTCGACGGCGGCGGGCGCGGCGGCGGCGGGGATACGGCGGGCGGGGGTGGTCGGTTCGCTGTCGACCATGGTGTCCATCCTTCGTTGGGCGCTTTCGATGAGGCCTGGAATGAGCGCCGCCTCGGGAAGGTTGCGCCAATAGCGCTTGGGCATCTCCGAGGTCATCGCCTGCACCTTCAGTCGCGCGGGATTGAAGATCGAGGCGTAGTAGGTCCGCCAGAAATCCTCCAGTTCGTCCTCAACAGGCGCGTCCGCCTTGGTCGAGCCGGTCTCGAACATCAACGCCTCGCCGTCCCAGTGGCAACTCAGGTCGGGAGTGAGAACCGAGAATCGGACGTTGGCGAAGCGGCGGACGAAGAAGTCGGCGGTGCGCTCCAGCACGCGGTGCGCCGGCTCGAACCAGGCGACGTAGGTCTCGGGCTCGACATCGGCGACCTGCCGGAAGCGGACGAACGCCTTCATCTTGTGCGACGCGCGATTGACCGCTTTCTGCATGTCGAGCGCGCTCGCCGTGTCCGGGTCGGTCCGCAGCCCAAGGAGGTTGGGTTCGTCCCTCAGCCGCCACAGGATGCGGTAGAGCAGGGCGAAGCGATCGTCGGCGCGGTTGCAGATCACATCCTTGGCCAGAGTGATGAAGGCGGGCGGGACGGTGAACGGTTGGCCGGAAGGTTGGGGAACCGGATCGTCGTCCGCGAACAAGTCGCCTTCTCCGACACGCCAGGCGACCTGATCGGGCGCGACCCCGCCCGCCCGCAACGCCCGCGCGGCCTTCCGCCAGCCCTCCCAGTCGGTCTCGCGGGCGAGGGTGATGACAGGCATGGCCTAGAAAAGGCTGAGTTGCACCGCCGGTTCCGGCGCGCGGGCCAGGGGATGCTCGGCGTCCGAGAGAGCGCCCGGCGACCAGTCGTCGGCGACGATGAACGGCTTGACCTTGTCCATGCCGCGGCACAGCCGCTGGACATCCTCCAGCCGCAGCCGTTTTAGGCGGCGCAGCCGGATCATGCGGTCGACGCTCTTCACCCCGAGGCCCGGCGTGCGCAGCAGCGTCTCGCGCTCCGCCGTATTGACGTCGATGGGGAACTGGTCGCGATGGCGCAGCGCCCACGACAGCTTCGGGTCGATGGCAAGGTCGAGATTGTCCGCCGCGCCGGCGATCTCTTCGCGCTCGAAGCCGTAGAACCGCATCAGCCAATCGGCCTGGTAAAGCCGATGCTCGCGCATCATCGGCGGCCGTTGCAATGGCAGGCGCGCGGTGGCGTCGGGGATCGGGCTGAATGCGGAATAGTACACCCGCCGCAGCTTGTAGCCGCCGTATAGCGCGGCGCTACGGGTGAGGATCTCGCCGTCGGTTGCGGCGTCGGCGCCGACGATCATCTGGGTCGATTGCCCGGCCGGCGCGAATTTCGGCGGCCGCGTCTTGCGGCCTTTCTCGGAGCGATTGTCGATGCCGAGGCGGACCTCGCCCATCGCCTTGCGAATGCGGCCGGCGCTTTTTTCCGGCGCCAGGGCGGCGAGGCTTTCGTCGCGGGGCAGTTCCATGTTGATCGAGACTCGGTCGGCGTAGAGCGCGGCCTCTTCCACCAGCGCCGGACTCGCCTCCGGGATCAATTTGAGATGGATGTAGCCGCGGAAGTCGTGGTCGGTGCGTAAAGACCGCACCACCCTGACCATCTCCTCCATGGTGTAGTCGCCGTCACGGATGATGCCGGACGACAGGAATAGTCCCTCGATATAATTTCGCTTGTAGAAGTTTAGGGTGAGGGTGACGACCTCCTCCACCGTGAACCGCGCGCGCGGTGTGTTGGAGGAGACCCGATTCACGCAATAGGCGCAGTCGTAGATGCAATAGTTGGTGAGCAGTATCTTGAGCAGCGAGATGCACCGCCCGTCCGGCGCGTAGGCATGGCAGATGCCCATGCCAGGTCCCGACGACCCCACGCCCTTACCGCCGCGCGAGTCGCGCTTGCTCGTTCCGGAGGAGGCGCATGACGCGTCGTATTTCGCCGCGTCGGAGAGGATCTCGAGTTTGCGACGAAGATCCAGAACGGCCATGCGCAAGGCTGTAACGTTCGCTTTATGTTCTGTCGACCCCGATAAACCTTTCTTACGAATTCTTAGCGGCGTTCAGATCGCGAGGGTATTCATGACTCCGCGGCGCGAGCGCAGCAAACCGCCCAATCCGCCGAAACCTAAGAGCATCAGGCCCCATGTGGAGGGTTCCGGGACGGCGGTGACGGACAGGACGCCTTCCGCCAGGGTGTAGGTTCCGGGGGCGAAGACGGGGGCCGTCTCGTCGCTGGAAAAGAGCTGGGGTCCAAAATCACCCACCGGGCCCGCTTCGAACCCGCCGGGACCGAGCGGACCAGAGTACGCGGCATTGTAGAAGTCCACATCGGAGAACGTACCCGGTGTGAGGCTTCCAGGCGCGCCAAAAGCGAACACCCCGTTGCTCACCGCGATGTCCGTGAATTCTCCAGACGCCGCGCTAATCGGCGATGGGTTCGACGGCTGCGTCCAACTGGCGTCGATCAGGAAGAAGCCCAGGTCTGCCTGGTAGACGAAGTCGAGCGTGGTTGCCTTGGCGCCGCCAGCGGTCAGAACGCAGCCGGCCAGCGCGGCCGCCGAGATATTTCGCAAGGACATCGTGTGTTTTCCCATCAACTACGCCGAGCCCTACCGAAGGACCCCTGTGTCACTCCCCTCGGCCGGAAGGTTTCTCGGCGGCCGTTCGGAAGCGTACTAACCCATACGGGCTTCTGCCGGTCTCGGATGTGTCCTACAGAGCGTTAAACATCAAAATGGAGTTACCGATGAAAAAGATTGCAACCGCTCTGGCCATGACGATGGCGTTGACCGCCGGAGCCGGCGCGGCGGACGCCGGGTGCCTGACCGGCGCGGCGGTGGGCGGCGTGGGCGGGCACTTCGCCGGTCACCATGCATTCCTCGGCGCGGCGGCGGGCTGCGCCGTGGGCCACCACATGGCGGTGATGAAGAAGCGCCGCGCGCGTCAGGCGTCGATGGCTGGCCACGGCTAAAGACGCCCCGGGCTCTTGACGCCGGCGGGTCGCCGGCGTCACCCTCGCTAGTTCGTGTGAGATGGGAGAAAGCTGATGGCCGACGGTTCGCTGGCCCCCTCGATATCCCTGAGAGGTAAGGTCTCGGAGGAGGAATGGCAGGCGCGGGTCGATCTCGCCGCGCTCTATCGCCTGGTCGCGCTCTACGGCTGGGACGACATGATCTACACCCATATCTCGGCGCGGGTTCCGGGGCCCGAGCATCATTTCCTGATCAATCCCTACGGCCTGTTCTTCGGCGAGATCACCGCCTCGTCGCTGGTGAAGATCGACCTTCAAGGCGCGATCCTCCAGGACACGTCCTACTTCATCAATCCCGCCGGCTTCACCATCCACTCGGCGATCCACGAGGCGCGGGACGATGCGCACTATGTGATGCACCTGCATTCCGACGCCGGTGTCGCGGTGGCCGCGCAACGCGAAGGTCTGTTGCCGATCAGCCAGCACGCCCTGATTACCATCCCCCGTCTCGCCTACCACGACTACGAGGGGATCGCGCTTAACCCGGACGAAAAAGAGCGGCTTGTCGCCGATTTGGGCGACAAGACCCTCATGCTCCTGCGCAACCACGGCACCTTGTCGGCGGCGAAAACCGCGGGGGATTGCTGGACCGCGATGTTCTTCCTGGAGCGGGCCTGCAAGCAGCAGGTGATGGCGCTTTCGGCTGGGCTCGAGAACATCCTGATCGCGCCGGAAGCGAGTCACCTCGAGGTGCGCTCCCAGACCAACCGGGGCATCGGCGGCGCGCTGGCCTGGCCCGGGTGCCTGCGCAAGCTGGATCGCGAGAGCCCGGGATACGACGCCTAAATCGCTGTTCGCGGCCTGCACTGACGGCGCCTCGGCATCGGCCAGATCCATGACTGCGAATTTGTAAGGTATTGTAAAATCGACGGAAATTTTTGTTGCGTTCGCTCAGGGCGAGCGCACAAACTTACGAATTCTTTGAAACCTAGTCGGAACATCGGCCTTTATCCAAGAAGGTCGAGGCTGTGAACGCCCGGCCTGAACATGGGATCGCTCGTCGTGGCCAGATCGCAGACCACCCTTACCATCGAGGGAAAATCGAAACCGGAGTTCAAGGACACGGCGGATGGCGATGAGGCGGCGCGGTGGGAGGCTTACTGCGCGTTGCAGGCCAGGAAGCGCCGCAACGGCATGCAACCCGCGTCCGAGCACGGGATGGGGTTCGATCCCAGTCCGACCGCGCCATTTGAGCCGTGGGACGAGGGTTATGCGTCGGAAGATCGGTCACCTGTTTACCGCTTATCCGCCGCGGTCAAAAACGCGCAAACCGCTTCTCCGGGGTTAAATGGTCGCCGACGGTGGGCGCTATCGGTCCTGGCCTTGGCCGTGGTGGCGAGTGGCCTTGTGATCGCCGGCTCCACGCTTTGGCATCTTCCAAACGTCACCCGCGCCACAGCCAAGCACGATAGTGCGCTCGTCTCCCCCGCGCCTCGGTTCGTGGCGTCTTCCGCTCCCGCTCCCGTTCAAGCGGCCACATCACCTGTCCCCCCGGCTTTCGTCGCGACCAAAACGCCGGCCAAGACCGAAATCGCGACGGCGCGGCCGAGGGGCCGTCACAAGGCGGCGCTTGCGACACACACGCGAGACAAGCGCGACCGCCAGCCTCAACGGCAATTGGTTGCGGCGCCACGCGCCAAGCCGCATCTTGAACATGCGCGGAAAGCGAACGCGGTCGCTCCACGGCGGTCGATTGTTCAAGACCGAGCCGCCGCGCCGTCGCTCGCCAGCCAGCCGAACAGCCGCCCGAGGCCGGAGGCCCAACAAAGAGTGGCGGCGGCCGAACGCCCGGCCGCCTCTCAGCGGTTGACCGAGTATCGGGCTAGCCAGTCGGAGTATGAACGCGAACTCAAATCCTACGAGCAGGCGATGTCGCGTTACTACGCCCATGGCGCATCCGAGCCGCCTCCGCCCCCGCGCCACTCGGCCGACCCCGCGTCGGCGCTCGATGCGCTGCCTTGGCGGCGATAATCCAAGCGGCCGGTGTCCTCGGCCCACCGACCTGAGTTGGACGCCGGCTAGAACGAGATCGGCAGCCTGACGGTGAAGCGGAGATTGGGGGCGTCGGGCGTCACCCCATACTCGAAGTTGGTGCTGATCAGAAGGTTGCTGAGAAGCCGGTATGACCAACCAAAGGTCAGAGCCCCGACTTCGAGGTCGGGCGAGTGCTGCACGAGACTTCCGAGTTCCCGACTGGCGCCCAGGATGTAACTGTTGCTATAGCCGATCGAGAACGAGAATTTCGGGTTCAGGGCGACGCCAAAGCCGAACGCCGCATCCACCGAGTCGCCGGGATCGACGTTGCCGACGTGGACTTGGCCGATCGTCTTGTCGATAGTCCTGGAAAAGTTCTTCAGATAGCCGACGTTGGCGAAGAGAACGATCGGGTCGGTCGGCAAGAGGAAGGTCAGACTCGGCTCGACACCCCAGAAACCGGTTCCGGTCGCCAGTTCGGTGGCGGCGCCATTGGCGTCGAAGTTGAGGTCGAAAGGCCCGCGACCTGTCGGTGTCTTCAAGAGGAGATTGGCGACGAACGTCGGCCGACCCTCACGCGACCCATTCAGCTGATATCGCGCGGCAAGCTCGATATCGCCTATGTCCGACCCGTTGATATCGGTGGTCTGCGTCACCGCGCCGGGGGCGGCGAGCATGGTCAGACGGTCGTGGCGATAGAGGAAGGGAACCCGCGCCTCGACTTCGAGCCGGTCCGTCACGCCGTAGCGGAAATCACCGGTGGCGACGACGACATCGTGGGCGGCGGTGGCGGAGTCGACCGGCCCGGTCGGCAGCGCCGGAATGATCTGGACGCCCTGGAAAATAATGCTGTTGGCCCCGAAGCGATCGTATTCCACCGACGGTTCGAAGACGAAGCGCCTGCGCGGCGTCAGGACACCCATGCCCTCGGGGATCGCCGCCAGCAGGGACGGACGGATGGTCTCTTCGGGCGTTTCGCCGGCGGAGGCGCCGCCCGTCGGCGGCGGAGCGTTCGAAAGCGGCTGTTCCGGCCCCGCCGCCGTTTCCTGCATCGCGGTCGGCGGCGGCGGGGTGAGGGAACTCTGCGGCGCGGCGGTGGCCTGACGAGGACCGGTCGGAGCCGGTGACGCGGCGGCGACCTCGGCCGGCGTGGCGCGCTCGGCCCTCAAGGCGTTGAGCTGCGCCTGCTGATCGGCGATCAGCCTGTCCTGCGCGGTCAGCCGAGCGTTCTGCGCCGCGATCTGCCGGGCCTGGTCCGCCAGCATGGCTTCGATCTTCGCCAGATGCGGATCGCTCTGTTCTTGGGCGGCCGCATCCGCTTTGGTCAAACCGCTTCCGAGCACCGCCAACGCAATGCATGGAGCCAGCACCGAAACTTTGAGGGGGTGAGAGTGCAAAATGCGGCTCCTGAAGCATTGGTCGAACGCGATCGGCCTACGCGAGACCACATTGACTTATGATGGAGAAGCGGCGCGCGCCGATAGCCGCAAAGTCAGTAACCACACGATAATTTACGATTCCCATCAGCAAAATCTGGTTAAGCCGTCGGATCATCGTCAGCCGCTGGTCTTGATCTTCAAATAGGCGATGAGGTCCGAACGGTCCTTGGCGTTTTCCATGCCGGCATAGGTCATCTTGGTTTCCGGCACGATGGCGCGGGGGTTGGTGATCCAGCGGTTTATGGTCGTGGCGTCCCAGACAATGCCGGTGGCCTTCAGTCCCGGCGAATAGCTGAAGTCTGCAAGCGACCCGGCCTTGCGGCCAAAGACGCCGTGGAGGTTCGGTCCGACGCCGTTCCCGCCGCCCTTTTCCAGGACATGGCACGACTTGCACAGCGCCGATTTGGACTCGCCGTTGTCGAGGTCGGGATGCTGGTAGGCCGCCGGAAGCGTGGCGAGCAGGGCGGTCTTGGCCGCGTCGGTCGGCGGCGGAGTTGGGGCGGCCTCGGGCGCCGTGACGGATGACTCGTTCGAGCCGCCGGATTTGCCGCAGCCCACGATGGCCGCCACAACCACGGCGCACGCCAACCAAGCCGATACTCGCATCGTTCAACTCCCGTTCCGTGGGTCGATGGCCACAAAGACCGCGCCCGCCACTAGTCCTCGCCGCCCGGGCGTCCGCGCATCGCCTTGACGCCGCCGCGCTTGATCTTGTCGTCGACGCGCTTGGCCCTCGACGCCTTCGTAGGTCGGGTCGGGCGGCGCGCCACCGGCGCCAAGGCGGCCTTGGCGATCAAAGCGACGAGCCGTTCGACGGCGTCGGCGCGATTGCGTTCCTGGGTGCGGTGACGATTGGCGGTGATCACGATCACACCATCCTGGGTCAGACGGGAGCCGGCCAGCGCCTGCAGCCGTGTGCTCACCGCGTCGGTCAGGGACGGCGAACGGCGGGCGTCGAAGCGCATCTGCACGGCGGTCGAGACCTTGTTGACGCTCTGGCCGCCCGGGCCGGAGGCGCGGATGAAGCTGAACTCCAGTTCGCCCTCGTCCAGTTCGACACCGCCCTCGACCTCGATCATCGCCGCCGCCGCAGTTCTCGCGTGACCGCCTGATCGAGGGCCTGGAGGAAGTTCGAGCGGTCGCGGCGGTCGAACGGCTTTGGCCCGCCGGTGATCGCGCCGGTGGAGCGGATCTGCTCCATGATCGCGCGCTGGGCGATCGCCGAGCCGATCGAGTCGGCGGTGAACGGCCGTCCGTCGGGACGGATCGTCGCGGCTCCGGCCTGGAGCGCGCGTTCGGCTAGAGGAATGTCGTTGGTGACGGCGATATCGCCCGCGCGGACGTGATCGGCGATCCAGTCGTCGGCCGCGTCCGGTCCGGCTTCGACCACCACGCGGCTGATCGACGGATAGACGGGGACATGGATGTAGGCGTTGGCGACGATGTGCACGTGAAGGCCGTAACGCGCGGCGACCTTGTAGACCTCGTCCTTCACCGGGCAGGCGTCGGCGTCGACGAAGATGGCGGGGCCGCTCGTCTGGGCTTCGGGTTTGGCTCCGGCGTCGTTCACGGGGCTGGTCATAGAGACGCCGCGCTGTCATGCGCAACACATCCGGATGAAGGCGCTGCAAGGAACACATGAATTGACGGCCTCGGCGTCGGCTCGAACGGTGGGCGAGCGGACGCGCGATGCGCTGCTGGGCAGCTTGAGCCGCGCCCTCGTGTCGGACCAGCCGTTCAGGCATTGGATCGCGCGCGACGTGTTCCCGGTCGACCTCGCGCGGACGCTGAACGCCCTGCCGATCGCCACCGCCGGCGTCGGCGGCGTCAGCGGCAAGCGCGAACTGCACAATGACACTCGCCAGTATTTCGACGCCGCCAATATCGCGCGCTTTCCCGCCTGCGCCGCCGTGGCCGAGGCGTTCCAGTCATCCGACATCGTGGGACGGATCGAGGCGGCGACGGGCGCGGACCTCTCGGCGACTTACGTCCGCCTGGAATACGCCCAGGACACCGACGGCTTTTGGCTTGAGCCCCACACCGACCTCGGCGTGAAGCGCTTCACCATGCTGATCTATCTGAACGGCGGCGCGGAGGATCAATCGAGCCTCGGCACCGACCTTTTCGCCGACGCCCAAACCTGGGCTCGCCAGACGCCGTTCGACAACAACACCGCCCTGATTTTCGTGCCCGGAACCGACACCTGGCACGGTCTGCGCGAACGACGGATCGCGGGTGTCCGGCGCTCGGTGATCATGAACTATGTCACCGCCGACTGGCGCGCGCGCGAACAGCTCGCCTTCCCGGAGACGCCGGTTCAGGCCTGAGCCGGCCGGTCGCGCAGCATCCGGCGCACGGCGTCCGCGGCGCGGTCGGTAGCGTTGACCGGCTCCACCCGCGCGGGGACATCCGGATCGCCGGTGAACCGCCTGACGCGGCCGCTGTCGACCAGCGCCTGGAGAAACCCCGCGTGCCTGGGAAAGCCGAGGTCCAGCACATCCACCGGCGAGGGCGTCGAGATCGCTTCCGAGACCATCGAGACGCTGTCTCCGGTCACCACGAGGCGGTCGGCGAGCGCGAGAATGGCGCGATAGGGGTTGTCGCCTTCGAGGTCCCATAGAAAGACGCCTGGGTCGTCGCGAAACGTTTCTTGTAGCAAAGCCCTCACGGCGTCGGGCGTGCGGCGGGAAGGTGTGATCGCCAAGCCGACGCCGGAGTCCGCGCGCATCCGCCGCAGTCCCGCGATCAGGCGATGGCTGTCGTCGCGCGTGAACGGCCTGCCCTTGAGGTCGCCGCCCACCACCACACCGGCGAAAGTCGCTCCCAGCGCCGCGAATTGCGCGCGCCAGGGCGCCGCCGCCCGGTGAAGCAGAGCCGGAGTGAGACCATGCAGCGCGGTCGCGACCTTGATCACCTTGGGGCCGGCGGGGATGCGATCGTGCTCCATCGCCACCACGAGATCGAAGCGGTGCGCGCCGGCGCGGGGATCCTGGACGTGGACGGCGGCGGTGTGGCTCTCCGAGCGGCGGGCGATCTCCAGGGCGTACGGCGCCGCCCTGCGGCCGCAGGACACCACGAGGTCCGGCCAGGGGGGCTCGACTCCGTCGATTTTCGCTGTTCCGAGTCGCGCCAGGCCTGGAAGGCTCCACAACGTCCCGATTGGTATGGCCAGCTCGACCACTCTCTCGGCGACGGCCGCCGCTAGGCCTTGCGCCTGGGCGCGCATGCCCGCTTCTCCGCTGGTCAGTGTCCAGGCGGTGGCGACGACGGGTTTGGACATCATCCCAAGGCGCCCGCCAGCGGACCAAGGCCGGGTCTAATTTGCCACGTTCCGACGCGCCCTATAGTCGTCTTACGATTGGACGCGCAGGAGGGACGCCCGTGTCTCATAACCCTGCCGATCCGGCCCGGGATGCGAAAGAACAGCATTACGAGACTCTGTTCCGTTCGATGTCCGAAGGCTTCGCCCTGTGCGAAGCGATCCGCGACACCGGCGGACGGTTCGTGGACTACCTCATCCTGGAGATCAATCCGGCGCTCCAGGCGATGCTGGGCGTCGGGCCGGAGGCGGCGGGGAGACGGCTTTCGGATGGGCCGGCCGATCCGCGCTGGTTCGGCGTTTGCCAGCGCGTGCTCGACACGGGCGAGCCGCGAAGCTTCGAGTTTCACAACCCCGCGACGAAACGCTGGCACGAAATCAGGGTCAGCCGTGTCGGCGCCGATCGCCTCGCCCAGTTCTTCTTCGACATCACCGAACGCAAGGCCGCTCAGGCGCGCCAGGAGCAACTCTTCGACGAGCTGAACCACCGCGTGAAGAACAACCTCGCCATGGTCGCCAGCCTGTTACAGCTTCAGGCGCGCGACGCGCCGCCGCGTGAGCGGTCCGGCCTGCTCAAGGCTGTCGACCGGCTCGCCTCCGTCTCCGCCGTGCACGAGAGCCTCTACAAGGGCGGTCGCAGGGAAGATGTCGATTTCGGCGCCTACCTCGAAAGCCTTTGCGCGCGGCTCTCCGCCTCCTTGCTTGACGGCGACGGTGTGCGGATCGAGGTCGAGGTGTGTCCCGTGGTCGCCTCGATGGACCACGCCGCTCCGCTCGGCATGATCGTCAACGAGCTGGTGACCAATGCGGTGAAGTACGCCTATCCCGAGGGCGAGGGGATCATCGAGGTCTCGCTGGTGTCGGCGGCCGGGAAAGCCGTGCTGTCGGTGGCCGACCGCGGGGTCGGCCTGCCGCCGGATTGGGAGAACCGGTCGGGCAGTCTGGGGATGCGCGTCGTCGGCGCTCTAGTCACCCAGGTCGGCGGCGTCCTGGAGATCGAGAGCGAAGGCGGTTCGCGATTCTCTGTCCGGTTCGCGCCGATGGCGTTGCGAACCGAGGACGCGGACAAGTCCGTCACCTAGCATCAATGGCGCCGGCTGCAGGGCTCGAACCCGCGACCTTCGCTTTACAAAAGCGCTGCTCTACCAACTGAGCTAAGCCGGCCCGCCCGCCTTATCGCAGGCGAGGGGCGCCGCTGGCAACGCGCGGCTTGGGCTTTTGCGGAGCGCCGTCCTATATGCCCGCGCCATGTCCCGCATCCTGATCACCTCCGCCCTGCCGTACATCAACGGCGTCAAGCACTTGGGCAACCTGGCGGGGTCGATGCTGCCGGCGGACGTTTACGCCCGATTCCAGCGGGCGCGGGGGCGGGAGGTGCTCTATATCTGCGCCACCGACGAGCACGGCACGCCGGCGGAACTAGCCGCCGCCGCCGCCGGGCAGGACGTCTTCACTTATTGCGAGGAGCAGCATCGTTCCCAACACGAACTCGGGCGCCGATTCGGCTTGAGCTGGGATTGGTTCGGGCGATCTTCCTCCCCTCAGAACGCTCGGTTGACCCAGCATCTCGCCGACGTGCTCGAAGACAGGGGGTTCATTGAAGAGCGCGTCGATCGGCTGCTTTATTCCTTGGAAGACAATCGCTTTCTGCCGGACAGATATATCGAAGGGACCTGCCCGGTATGCGGGTATGGCAAGGCGCGCGGCGACCAGTGCGACAACTGTAATTCCCTGCTCGACCCGATGGAGCTGATCGAGCCCTATTCGGTGATTTCGGGTTCGCGTGCTCTGGAGGTTCGCGAGACGCGGCATCTCTACCTTCTGCAGTCGAAGATGCAGGACGCGATCCGCGGCTGGGTGGACGAGCACGACTCCTGGCCGATGTTGGCCAAATCGATCGCCTACAAGCATCTCGACGAAGGACTGATCGACCGGGGCATCACCCGCGACCTGTCGTGGGGCGTGCCGGTGATGCGCGGCGGCCAGCCGCGCACGGGTATGGAAGGCAAGGTGTTCTACGTCTGGTTCGACGCGCCTATCGAATACATCGCCGCGACCGAGGAGTGGGCCGACGCCGAGGGCGGCGACTGGCGACGCTGGTGGCGGACCGACGCCGGCGCGGCGGACGTCCGCTACGTCGAATTCATGGGCAAGGACAACGTCGCCTTCCACACGGTGAGCTTTCCGGCGACGATCCTGGGCTCCGGCGAGCCGTGGAAGACGGTGGACACGCTCAAAGCGTTCAACTGGCTCAACTGGTACGGCGACCGGTTCTCGACGTCGAACCGGCGCGGCGTGTTCATGGACGCGGCGCTGGAAATCCTACCGGCCGATTGCTGGCGCTGGTTCCTGACCGCCAACAGTCCGGAGCACGCCGACAGCGCTTTCACCTGGGAGCTGCTGGTCGCCTCGGTGAACCGCGACCTCGCCGACGTGCTCGGCAATTTCGTCAACCGCGTTCTCAAGTTCTGCGAGACCCGGTTCGACGGCGTGGTTCCGGCGGGCGGGGAGCCTGGACCGCTGGAGCATAAGCTTTACGCCGACATTGCGGCCAAGGTTGTCGACCTGACCGAGCAGTTCGAGACGATCGAGGTGCGCAAGAGCGCTCAGGCGCTACGGTCGCTGTGGGTGCTCGGCAACGAGTACCTCCAGGAAGCCGCGCCATGGACGGCGATCAAGACCGATCCCGCGCGCGCGGCGATCATCGTGCGCACCGCGATCAACCTCGTCGCCCTCTACGCCCGGGTCAGCGCGCCGGTGATCCCCTTCGCGGCCGAGGCCATGGCCGAGGCGGTGGGGGAGGGCGGCGTAATCGCCTGGCCTGGGGCGGAAGCGGCCGCCGAACTCTCGCGCATTCCCGCGGGCCGGCCGATCGCCACCCCCCCGGTTCTGTTCCGGAAGATCGAGGCGGCGGATATCGGGGCGTGGACGGAAAGGTTCGGCGGCGGATGAAGCTTTTTGGGCGCATCCAGCATTTGGGTCTCGTCACCGTCGTCGGCGTCATCTTAGCGGGAAGTCCAGCGATGGCCGTCGAAGAACCGCCGTTCACGACCGTGCTTCGCGACGGCGCCTTCGAGATCCGCGACTATCCGGCCCAGGTGGTGGCCGAGGTCACGGTCGCCGGAAACCAGAAGCAGGCCGCGAGCCGGGGCTTCCGCCTGCTCGCCGGCTACATCTTCGGCGGAAACCAGCGGCGGCGAAGCATCGCCATGACAGCCCCCGTGGCGGAAATCCCGGTTGGCGAAAAGATCGCCATGACATCGCCGGTGACCCAGACCGTCGCCTCCGGAACCTGGGTGGTCCGGTTCACCATGCCGAAATCTTACGCCCTGGATACTCTGCCCGTTCCTGACGATCCCAGGGTGCATCTGCGTCAGATACCGCCGAGCCGGGTCGCCGTCCTGAAGTTCTCGGGCGTGGCGGGGCAGCGCGATCTGGATGAAAAGTCAAAGGTGTTGGCCGGGGAAGCCAAGGCTCACGGCCTGAGACTCGTCGGCGCGCCGTCCCTCGCCCAGTACGACCCGCCCTGGACCCTGTGGTTCATGAGGCGGAACGAGGTGATGACGGCCGTTTCGCGGTGAAACCGGCGATTCCTCACGCCACTTCGCCCACGGTGAAGTCGACGTGAACAGCGTCATAAGGAAAGATCACCCCGTTTTTGGCTTGGTGGACCACTCCGGCGTCGATCAGCGCGTGGATATCGCCGTGCACGGCCTTCACATCGCGGCCGACCCGGCGCGCGGCCTCCCGGATCGAAAGCTCGCCGGCGCCGGTCATGGCTTTTAGAAGCTCCCAGCGTTTCGTGGTCAGCACGCGCCAAAGGAGTTCGACGCTGGCAAACGAAATGTGAGAACCTTGAGGTTCGCCGCGCATGGCCGAAGCCAGACGCCGCTTGACCTGGTCCGCCGTGCCGACGCTCAAGGTTACCGCATTCATGATCTAGTTCTCATATCGATGACGTCGCGCCAAAAGTCATTCTGGAGCGCTTCCAACCCATGGAAGTGATAGCTCACTTGGCGGTCTCCGATGTGCTTGTGGTCTCCCTTGCCGGCCTCGTTGTCGTAACGTAGCAGGCAATCGCCATTGGCAATCAGAGCCAAGCTGTACTTGAATCCGTGTCGGCTGCCGGGTACCGACTTCGGAACGCTCCAGACCACCACCTCGACAAACTCCGCCTCCGAGAGGACGAGACGTTCCCGCAGAAGAAGCGTAGCGTCCATGTTGGAGTTTAAGACAACATAGATGTAGCCGTCAATCTCGCCCTGCTTGCCGGCTGACCTCGTACATCGCCACCGCCGCCGCCGCCGAGACGTTGAGGCTTTCGAAGCCGCCGGGCATGGGGATGCGGGCGACGGCGTCGCAGTGTTCGCGGACCAGGCGGCGCAGACCCTCTCCCTCCGCGCCGAGCACCAAAACGGTCTTCGAACCGTCGAGCACCTCATGCAGAGGAGAGTCCGCCTCGCCATCGAGGCCGACGGCGCGCCAGCCCAGGGCTTCGAGCTGCTCCAGCGCCCGCGACAGATTGGTCTCCCGGGCATGCGGGATCTTGTCGATGGCGCCCGCGGCGGCCTTGGCCAGGGCGCCGGTCAGGGCGGGAGCGTGGCGGTCCTGGACGATGACGCCACCCGCGCCGAACGCCGCGGCGCTGCGGAAGATGGCGCCGACATTCTGCGGATCGGTGACCTGGTCAAGCATGACCAGGAAGGGGCGCCGGCTGGCGGCGAGTTCGTCGAGCGCCGTCGGCTCCAGCAATGGAATTCTGAGGGCGACGCCCTGGTGAGCGGCGCCTTGCGGCAGCATCTGCGAGATGATGTGAGCGTCGACTACCTCCACCACCGGGGCCATTTCGTGCCGACCTTGAAGAGGCTTGGCGCGATCGGCGGTGGCCAGCAGGCGTTTGGGCGCGGCGCGCAGCGGGTTGTCGAGAGCGGCCACGACGGGATGCCAGCCCCACAGCCACTCGGCCTGCGCATCGTCGAGCCGGCGGCGATGACCGGATCCCGCGGCATGGTCCGGCGAGCTTCCTCCACGGGGCAGGGGAGCGCGCGCGCCGGTCCGCCGGTCGTTGCGCCGCTGATGCGAGGCCACTATAACGTGTGCTCCGTTTTGGGTTCTCGGCTCTTGCCGAGGCGTGACTTGCACTCTAGACGGCGCGCCTCGCAAGACTTCATCGCTTGAGAGGAATTCAGCCGACAACGCGACGACGGAAATCTTGAAAGCGTTCTGGGGGAATGTCCCGAGCGGCAAAGGGGGCGGACTGTAAATCCGCTGGCGTACGCCTTCGCAGGTTCGAGTCCTGCTTCCCCCACCACGCGTTCAAGGCTTAAGACGACGGCGACGGCTCTCTGCCGACGCGGGTATAGCACAAAGGTAGTGCAGCAGCCTTCCAAGCTGAGGATACGGGTTCGATTCCCGTTACCCGCTCCAGCCGGACTATTGCCGCGAATTAAGCTGATTGTGGTCCGCCCTCATTCTAGGTTCGTCGCGAGATCGAGCAAGGGGAACGGCTGATGATGTTACTGAAGGTCGGCGTCGCGGCGGCGACGTTAATTCTCGCGGGCGCGGCGAGCGCCGCGCCGAGCGTGGAGATCGAGCACGCGGCCGCCACGGTCACGATCATTCCGGAGAACCGCGCGGACATCGCGGTCTCCATGGCGCAGACCAATAGCAGCCTGCCGATCACCGTGACGCGCGACGGCGATCGCACCCTGGTGGAGGGCAACCTGCGGTTTCACTGGGCCAACTGCCATCGCCGGTCCGGCGTCGAACGTGTGTCGGTTTCCGGCGTCGGCGAGTTCACGCGGGCCAGCCTGCCGATCGTCGTGGTGAGAACGCCGATGGACGCGCGGGTCGTCGCGGGTGGGGCCGTGTTCGGCGCGGTGGGTCGGGCGGGCAGCCTCACCCTTTCCAATAGTGGGTGTGGCGACTGGACGGTGGCCAATGTCGCCGGACCTCTCGTCGTCCATGCCGCCGGTTCCGGCGACGTGATCGCCGGCGAGGCGGCCTCCGCCGACATTGCCGTTTCCGGATCGTCCGACATCTCGACTCACGCGCTGCGCGGCGGCTTGCGGGCTCGGATCACGGGCTCCGGAGACTTGAGCGTGGTCTCGGTCAGCGGACCCTTGGATGCCCGTGTGGCGGGTTCGGGCGATGTGATCGTCCACGGCGGCGACGCGACCGCCATGACGGTGGCGATCACCGGTTCCGGCGACGTGCGGTTCCAGGGCGTGGCGCAAAGCCTCGATGCGTCCATCGCCGGTTCGGGGGATGTGTCCGTCCGCAAGGTAGTCGGTGCGGTCTCCCGGCGCGTGGCCGGGTCCGGGGACGTCAGGATCGGAACCTGACGCTTCCTATTAGGGGTCGCGGACGTCAAGGCGGGCGCGTATGATCCTGAGCGGCGACGCGACGCCAGGAATTCTTGGAGAATGCCTTGCGTCCGACGGGCCCACCGGCGGCGGCTTCGCTGGCGCTGAAAATAGCGGCGCTCGGTCTCGGCGCTTTCGGGATCGCCGCCCCGGCCGATGCCGCGCCATCCCTTAACATCCGCGGAGCCGCCTTGCGGTTGGTCGTTGTTCCCGAAGCGCGGAGCGACATCGTCATCACTGTTGAGCGCGCCACCGCGCGTCTGCCGATCCGGATCCGGACCTTCGGGAAAACCACTTTCATCACTGGCGACATCGGCCACCGGACCCACTCGTGCCAAAGCGTGGGCCCCCACCGCGGCGTAGGGGTATGGGGGCGGGGCGCCATTGCCTACGACGACCTGCCCCAGCTCGTGGCCCGCACGCCGATGAACGTGAACATCACCGCCGGCGACGCGGTGTTCGGCGATATCGGCCGCAGCGACTCCCTCGACCTGACCAGCCGGGGCTGCGGCGGCTGGACGGTCGGCAACGTGGCCGGGCGGATGAGACTCAATCAAGCCGGGTCGGGCGACACCAGGGCTGGTCAGGCCGGCGCGGCGGATCTCAGCGTCGCCGGTCCAGGCGACATCAACCTCCAAGCCGTGCGCGGCGGCGTGACCGCGGTGTCCAGCGGCGCGGGCAAAATCACGATCAATTCGCTGCAGGGGCCGTTCAACGTGCGGATCGCCGGCTCCGGCGACGTTCGCGCCAAGTCAGGATCAGCCACCGACATGAACGCCTCGATCGCCGGGTCCGGCAGCGTAGGCTTCGGCGGGGTGGCGCGGGCGCTCCGCGCGTCCATCGCCGGCTCGGGCGACGTCAAGGTCGCCAGGGTGGACGGCCCCGTGGTCAAGCACGTGTTCGGTACGGGCGACGTCAGCATCGGGCGCTGAGCCTCGCATCGACGACGCCGATCAGGACCGTTGACGCCGGACGCCTCCGCGCGTATCACGCGCCCTCTTTTCGAGGCCCCTCGATCGAGATCGGCCCGATGAACCTGCGGTCCGTGTCAACGGACAGCTTCACGCGCCGAAGCCGATGCCGCTTCGGCGCCGTTTCGTGTTTATCGGGTACGATACTCGAACGCGGCCTCGACGCTTCCGCCGCCGAGCCGACCTGAACGAACGAAAGAGCTGAATGCCGACCGTCAACCAACTCATCCGCAAGCCGCGCGTGGCGCCGGTGGCGCGTAACACCGTCCCGGCTCTCAAAGGTTCGCCACAACGCCGGGGCGTCTGCACCCGGGTCTATACGGTGACCCCGAAGAAGCCGAACTCCGCCCTCCGAAAGGTCGCCAAGGTCCGCCTGACCTCGGGCATCGAGGCTGTGTGCTACATCCCGGGCGAAGGCCACAACCTGCAGGAGCACTCGGTGGTCCTGATCCGCGGCGGCCGCGTGAAGGACCTTCCGGGCGTACGTTACCACATTCTGCGCGGCGTGCTCGACACCCAGGGCGTCAAGGACCGCAAGAAGCGCCGCTCGCTCTACGGCGCGAAGCGACCCAAATGACGGTGAGCGTAGCCATCGTCATCCCCGCGAAAGCGGGGATCCAGAACAAGAAGGTTTAACTTATGTCCCGCCGCCGCCGCGCAGAGAAGCGCGATGTCCTGCCCGATCCCAAGTTCGGCGATCTCGTCCTGACGAAGTTCATGAACTACGTCATGTACGAGGGCAAAAAAGCCGTGGCCGAGAACATCATCTACGGCGCCTTCGATATCATCGAGACCAAGCGCCGTGATGTCGGTCCTCTGGAGACTTTCCACTCCGCGCTCGAGAACGTCTCGCCGTCGGTCGAGGTGAAGTCCCGCCGGGTCGGCGGCGCCACCTATCAGGTGCCGGTGGAGGTGCCGCCGAACCGCCGCCGCGCGCTCGCCATCCGCTGGCTGGTCAGCGCCGCCCGCAAGCGTGGCGAGAACACCATGACCGAGAAGCTTGCCGGCGAACTGCTCGATGCATCGAACAATCGCGGCTCGGCGGTGAAGAAGCGCGAAGACACCCACAAGATGGCCGAAGCCAACCGCGCCTTCTCGCATTACCGCTGGTAGTCCCCATATAGGCGAATTCCCGCGATAGTCCTTCTCCGAACCGGTGGTCTGCGCTAGACCGCGCGCGCCCAAACCCGCGCCTCCCGGGCCGGTTCCACGCCTCATTCAAGATAAGCCGCCATGCCTCGCACGACCGACATCAAAGACTATCGAAACTTCGGCATCATGGCTCACATCGATGCCGGCAAGACGACCACGACCGAACGGATTCTCTATTACACCGGCAAGAGCCACAAGATCGGCGAAGTCCACGACGGCGCCGCGACGATGGACTGGATGGAGCAGGAGCAGGAGCGGGGGATCACCATCACCTCCGCCGCCACCACCGCGATGTGGAACGGCAAGCGCCTGAACATCATCGACACCCCCGGTCATGTCGACTTCACCATCGAGGTCGAGCGTTCCTTGCGCGTGCTCGACGGCTGTGTCGCCGTGCTCGACGGCAATCAGGGCGTCGAGCCGCAGACCGAGACGGTGTGGCGCCAAGCGGATCGCTACGACGTGCCGCGCTTCGTTTTCGTCAACAAGATGGACAAGATCGGAGCCGACTTCGAAGCCTGCGTCGAGTCGATCCGCGACCGCTTGGGCGTCAAGGCCGTCCCGATCCAGCTGCCGATCGGTTCGGAGAACAGCTTCAAGGGCATCATCGACCTCGTCCGCATGAAGGCGGTGGTGTGGGAGAGCGAAGGCCTCGGCGCCAACTACCACGACGAGGACATTCCTGCCGACCTGAAGACCGCCGCCGACGAGGCGCGCCATTTCATGGTCGAGAACGCCGTCGAACTCGATGACGAGGCGATGGAAGCCTACCTCAACGGCGACGAACCGTCGGCCGACGTGCTGCACAAGTGCCTGCGCAAGGCGGTGTTGACGGGCGCCTTTTATCCGGTGCTGTGCGGCTCGGCGTTCAAGAACAAGGGCGTTCAGCCCCTGCTCGACGCGGTGGTCGAATACCTGCCGTCGCCAGTTGATATCCCGCCGACGCCGGGACTCGACTACAAAACCGAGGAGCCGGTGACCCGCCGCGCGGCGGACGACGAGCCGCTGTCGGTCCTTGCGTTCAAGATCATGGACGACCCCTTCGTCGGCTCGCTGACCTTCTGCCGCATCTATTCCGGCAAGCTGGAAAGCGGCATGGGCCTCTTGAACTCGTCGCGCGACAAGAAGGAACGCGTCGGCCGCATGCTGCTGATGCACTCCAACAACCGCGAAGACATCAAGGAAGCCTATGCGGGCGACATCGTCGCCCTGGCCGGCCTGAAGGACACTCGCACCGGCGACACCCTGTGCGACCCGAACAAGTCGCCGATCCTGCTCGACAAGATGGACTTTCCCGAGCCGGTCATCGAGATCGCGATCGAGCCGAAGTCCAAGGCCGATCAGGAAAAGCTTGGCGTCGCCCTGCAGAAGTTGGCCGCCGAGGATCCGACGTTCCGCGTCTCGACCGATCAGGAGTCCGGCCAAACCATCCTGCGCGGGATGGGCGAGCTTCACCTGGACATCAAGGTCGACATCCTCAAGCGGACCTACAAGGTCGAAGCCAACATCGGCCAGCCGCAGGTCGCCTACCGCGAGACGCTCGGCCGCAAGGCGGAGATCAACTACACCCACAAGAAGCAGACCGGCGGTTCGGGTCAGTTCGCCGAGGTGAAGATCATCTTCGAACCGGTCGAGGCTGGCACGGGCTATTCGTTCGAGAACAAGGTCGTCGGCGGGTCGGTGCCGCGCGAGTTCGTGCCCGGCGTCGAAAAGGGCCTGCTGCAAGCCAAGGAAAACGGCCTGTTGGCCGGCTTCCCGGTGATCGACTTTAAGGCGACCCTGATCGACGGCAAGTACCACGACGTCGACTCCAGCGTTCTGGCGTTCGAGATCGCGTCGCGCGCCGCCTTCCGCGAATTGCGCGACCGGGCCTCGCCCAAGCTGCTCGAGCCGATCATGAAGGTGGAAGTGACTTCACCGGAAGACTATGTCGGCGATGTGATCGGCGACCTGAACTCCCGTCGCGGGATGATCCAGGGCACCGATCAGCGCGGCAACGCCCAGGTCATCATCGCCATGGTGCCCTTGGCGAACATGTTCGGTTATGTGAATACCCTGCGCTCGATGAGCCAGGGCCGCGCGAACTTCCACATGGAATACGATCACTACGAGGCGGTGCCGCAAGCCGCCGCCGACGAAGTGATCAAGAAGTTCGCTTGAAATAGACCCTCGATCCTAACCCTCTTTGAAAATGAGCCCCTCGCGGGCTGGAGCTTGAGAAATGGCCAAAGCTAAGTTCGAACGGAACAAGCCGCACTGCAACATCGGCACCATCGGTCACGTCGACCATGGCAAGACCACGCTGACGGCGGCGATCACGATGACCCTCGCCAAGAGCGGCGGCGCGACGGCGATGTCCTATGCGGAAATCGATACGGCGCCCGAGGAAAAGGCCCGCGGCATCACCATCAACACCGCGCACGTGGAATATGAGACGGCCAACCGTCACTATGCTCACGTCGACTGCCCGGGCCACGCCGACTATGTGAAGAACATGATCACTGGCGCCGCCCAGATGGATGGCGCGATCCTGGTGGTGTCGGCTGCCGACGGCCCGATGCCGCAGACCCGCGAGCACATCCTGCTCGCCCGTCAGGTCGGCGTGCCGTCGCTGGTGGTGTTCATGAACAAGGTCGATCTCGTCGACGATGAGGAACTGATCGAACTGGTCGAGATGGAAGTGCGCGAGCTGCTGTCCAGCTACAACTTCCCGGGCGACGACATTCCGATCGTCAAGGGCTCGGCCGTCGCCGCCGTGGAAGGCAAGAATCCGAAGATCGGCGAAGAAGCCGTCCTCGAACTCATGGCCGCCGTCGATGCCTACATTCCTCAGCCGGAACGCCCGGTCGACCTGCCGTTCCTGATGCCTGTGGAAGACGTCTTCTCCATCTCCGGCCGCGGCACCGTGGTCACCGGCCGAGTCGAGCGCGGCGTGGTCAAGGTCGGCGAGGAAGTCGAGATCGTCGGCATCCGTCCGGTCCAGAAGACGATCTGCACCGGCGTCGAGATGTTCCGCAAGCTGCTCGATCAGGGTCAGGCCGGCGACAACGTCGGCGTGCTGCTGCGCGGCACCAAGCGCGAGGACGTCGAGCGTGGCCAAGTGCTGTGCAAGCCAGGCTCGATCACTCCGCACACCAAGTTCGTCGCCGAAGCCTACATCCTGACCAAGGAAGAAGGCGGCCGTCACACGCCGTTCTTCACCAACTATCGTCCGCAGTTCTATTTCCGCACCACGGACGTGACCGGGATCATCAAGCTGAAGGAAGGCGTCGAGATGGTCATGCCCGGCGACAACACCGAGCTGGACATCGAGCTGATCACGCCGATCGCCATGGAGGAGCGCCTGCGCTTCGCCATCCGCGAAGGCGGCCGCACCGTCGGTTCGGGCGTTGTCACCAAGATCGTCGAGTAGCATTCGCTTGGCGGGGGCGTCGCTTGAAGAGCGGCGCCGCCCCTGCTAAACGACGCTCCCTTCGGCAAGGCTCGATGCGCGCTGGCGGCTAGCCTCCGGCGCGTTTATCTTTTCAGGGCGTTGTCGATCGATAGGAGTGTAGCTCAGCTGGTAGAGCATCGGTCTCCAAAACCGAGGGTCGTGGGTTCGAGTCCCCCCACTCCTGCCAATCAAACCCCGGACCGCCCATCTATCGGCGAGCCGCCCACGGAAGAGAGTTGAAGGCCGCCATGGCCAAGGATCAGATTGTCGCCACGTCGAACTTCGGCCGCCGCGCGCCGGCGCCCGCGCCGCGCGGCGGACCCGTGGACGCCCCCGCGAAGAAGCGGACCAGCCCGATCCAGTTCCTGCGCGAAGTCCGCGTCGAGGCCCGCAAGGTTACCTGGACGAGCTGGAAGGAGACTTGGATCACCTCGGTGATGGTCGGGATCATGGTGGTGATGACCGCCATCTTCTTCTTCGGCGTCGATTGGATCATGCACCTGGTTATCGGCGCGATCCTGAAGCTGGCGAACGCGGAGTAGAAATCGAGATGTCCGACGTAGCCGTCCACGCGACCAATCCGAACCATAAGTGGTACATCGTCCACGCCTATTCGAACTTCGAGAAGAAGGTCGCCGAGAGCATCCGGGAGCAGGCCCGCACGCAGGGCCTCGAGGAGTACTTCTCCGAAATCCTGGTGCCGACCGAGGATGTCGTCGAAATCCGCCGCGGACGTAAGATCAACGCCGAGCGGAAATTCTTCCCCGGCTACGTCCTGGTGAAGATGGACCTCTCCGACCAAGCCTATCACCTGATCAAGAACACGCCGAAGGTGACCGGATTTTTGGGATCGGGCCTGAAGCCGATGCCCGTTTCCGAGCGCGAGGTCGCCCGGATCATCGGCGCGATCGAGGACGGCGTCGAACGGCCCAAGCCCACCATCCAGTTCGAGATCGGTGAGACGGTCCGCGTCACCGACGGCCCGTTCGCCAGCTTCAACGGTTCGGTGGAGCAGATCGACGAGGAACGCGCCCGCCTCCGCGTCACCGTTTCCATCTTCGGCCGCGCCACCCCGGTGGAGCTCGAGTACGCGCAAGTGGAGAAGGTCAGCTAGCGAGATTTACGGAGCGCGGGCGTCCCGCCCGCGTCCTTTTTCAAGGTTGTCGCGGACGAGACGTCCGCGCTCCTTTTTTTAAATCCGTGGGAGGGCGCCAACCCGCACCACGGCCAACCGCTCGGGGTTTTCCCGGCAAGAGGAGATCATGGCTAAAAAGATTCTGGGTTACATTAAGCTGCAGGTGAAGGCCGGCTCCGCCACGCCTTCGCCGCCGATCGGGCCGGCCCTAGGCCAGCGCGGCGTCAACATCATGGGCTTCTGCAAGGAATTCAACGCCCGGACCGAAAACGTCGCCAAGGGCACGCCTCTACCCACGGTGATCACGGTCTATCAGGACAAGAGCTTCACCTTCGTCACCAAGACCCCGCCGGCGACCCACTTCCTCAAGGAGGCGATCGGCATTAAGTCCGGCTCCGGCAAGACGGGCCGCGAATTTGTCGGCGACGTCACCCGCACGCAACTGCGCGAGATCGCCGAGAAGAAGATGAAGGACCTCAACGCCAACGACATCGAGGCGGCCGCCAAGATCATCGAAGGCTCGGCGAAGGCCATGGGCCTGCGCGTGGTGGAGGCTTAGAGCATGACCAAGACAGTCAAGCGCATCAAGGCCTGGACCGGCGATCGCGACGCGATCCACGGCCTCACCGACGCGGTGAAACTGGTGAAGACCAACGCCACCGCCAAGTTCGACGAAAGCATCGAGATCGCCGTCAACCTCGGCGTCGATCCCCGCCATGCCGACCAGCAGGTCCGCGGCGTCGTCGCCCTGCCGTCCGGCACCGGCCGCGAGGTCCGTGTCGCGGTGATCGCCAAGGACGCCAAGCAGGCCGAGGCCACCGCGGCGGGCGCGGATGTCGTCGGCGCCGAGGATCTGGTCGAGCGCATTCAGGGCGGCTTCATGGAGTTCGACCGCGTCATCGCCACGCCGGACATGATGGCCCTGGTCGGCCGCCTGGGTAAGATCCTGGGTCCGCGCGGCCTGATGCCCAACCCGCGCGTCGGCACGGTCACGCCGAACGTGGCGCAGGCGGTGAAGGACGCCAAGGGCGGCTCGATCGAGTTCCGCGTCGAGAAGTCCGGCATCGTCCACGCCGGCATCGGGAAGGCCAGCTTCGACGATGACGCGATCACCGCCAACGTGAAGGCGCTCGTCGACGCCCTCAACCGCGCCAAACCGACCGGCGCCAAGGGAACCTATGTCAAGCGCATCAGTCTCTCCTCGACCATGGGGCCGGGCTTCAAGGTCGATACGGCCAGCGTCGCGGGGTAACTTGGATCGCGGGCTCCCAAACCGCTTTCCGCTGCGTTGAGCAAGTGCGGGCAAGTTGCCCGCGCTCCGGAGCGCGGCATGGCGGCGGGTGAAGGAATCGAACCCTCATCCTTTCGGAGGCGCGGTTTTCGGGACCGTTTGCTCACCTTGAGCGCCACCCGCCGTAGACGCGGGTGTGCGAACCCGCGTCAGTCGTGTGCGGATGATTGGGCTGACGAGGTGGGGCGAAAACGCATGCGTCCTTTTTTAGGTCATGAGGCGACCAGAAATCAATCTGGTCTCGCCGAGGGGCAAACAGAGCGCGCGACGACGATAAACGCCGCCCTCTCGTCCTCCGTCTCCACCCGGTGGCGCTCGAACTCTCCGTCCGTGCGGCGGAGGTCGGCGAACAGTCCCTCCCTGTCCTCGTGGAAGTGCAGGTACGCGGCGGACTTGCGATAGAAGACCCCTCGGGATTTCTCCCTGAGGCCGGGCAGTGCGCGAAGCTCGGCCAGCAGGGGTTCGAGCCGGTCGAGGGCGGCGACGGTGGCGTGTTTCACGGCTCCGAGGTTGCACCTATTCGCCGCGTCCTGTAAACGCCCGCTTCCGGTGCGAAATCTTTGCGCCGAACCTGTCCGAGAACCGCGGGCCTCCAAGGCTTAATTATCGCGGGGAGACGGGAAGCGAAGCTTGCGATGGCGCGCCGCGCCGCCGCGCGTTCGCATCCTTCGGACATTGCTATTTGGCTGGCGCGCCGATTTCGGCGCGACGGCTCTTGCCTTGAGGAGACCGCATGGATCGCGCTGGAAAATCCGAATCGATCGAGTCGCTGAAGGGTGTGTTCGCCGACGCCGGCGCCGTGGTCGTCACCCACTATACCGGTCTGACCGTCGCCGAGATGACTGATCTGCGTCACCGCCTGCGCGCCCAAGGCGCCTCGCTCAAGGTGGTCAAGAACCGGTTGGCGCAGAAGGCGCTCAACGGCGCCGGTGAAGGCGCCCACGCCCTGTTCAAGGGACCGGTGGCGATCGCCTATGGACCGGACGCGGTGTCGGCGGCGAAGGTCTCCACCGAATACGCCAAGACCAATGAGAAGTTCTCGATTATCGGCGCGATGATGGGCGAGCAGGTGCTCGACGCAAAGGCCGTCGACGCCCTGGCCAAACTGCCGTCGCTCGACGAGCTGCGCGGTAAGATCATCGGTCTGCTCAATGCCCCGGCGACGCGCATCGCCGGCGTTCTCCAGGCGCCCGCCGGCCAACTCGCCCGCGTCTTCAACGCCTACGCCACCAAGGACGCCGCCTAGGCGTCTTCGTCTCTCAACCCGTTTTTTCCAAAGGATCCATCCATGTCCAAGCTCGAAACCATCGTCGAAGATCTGTCGTCCCTGACCGTTCTGGAAGCTGCTGAACTCTCCAAGATGCTCGAGGAAAAGTGGGGCGTTTCGGCCGCCGCGCCGGTCGCCATGGCGGCCGCCGGCGGTGGCGCCGCCGCGGCTCCGGCCGAAGCGGTCGAAGAGCAGACCGAGTTCACCGTCGTCCTCACCGGTGCCGGCGACAAGAAGATCAACGTGATCAAGGAAGTCCGCACCGTCCGCCCCGACCTCGGCCTGAAAGAAGCCAAGGACCTCGTCGAAGGCGCGCCGCAGAACATCAAGGAAAACGTGTCGAAGCAGGAAGCCGCCGACATCAAGACCAAGCTGGAAGCGGCCGGCGCCACCATCACGGTGAAATAAAGCCCGGGTCTTTCGGGTGCGGGTTCGCCCGCGCCCGCCTGATGTCAGGCCGTCTGCCTCTCCCGTTCGGATTGACCGGCGGCCAAGGTCTCGGTCTCGAGGGACCGTTCGAGCGCGTTTGCCAGCGAGGCGGCGCGCTTCTTGGTTTGTTCGCTGAGCAGGATCGCGCCCCAGATCGCGGTGGTCTTCAGGACAACCGTCCCTGGCCGGAACTCCAGCCTGGCGTGTGCGAGCAATTCCGGATTGCGGCCGGAGAGGTCGCATCCGAGGCGAAGCGCGGCGCCGAGCACGCGGGCGCGCTGGCGCCGCTCGGCGGTCAGAAGCCGCGCGGTGATCTCGGGCTGCGGGAAGTTGGGCGAGGCGCTGTGGCGCGCGAAGGCGGCGCAGGCCAGGAAGACCCGCTCGGCGTGGTTCATTCCGGCGATCGGCGCGCGCAGCACCTGGTCGAAAATCAACCGCGCCCGATGGTCGGGGTGGAGTTGCGCGCCGAGTTCGGCGAGCCTGCAGGCGGCGGCCAAAAGCGTCTCCTCCCGCGCGCCGAAAACCGGGTCGAGACTGGCGAACGGCTCGGCGATCCATCCCCGCAGCGCCGCGCCGAGCCGCTCGGCGATCTCGTACCTCGCTCCGAGTGCGGCGCAGCCCTCGATCAGAGGGTCGCGCCGGCGCAGCCGTGGGCTGGCGAAATCCAGGAGCAGGCCTTCGCGCAAGCCATAAGCGGACAGCACGATGCGCTCGATGCCCAGGTGCTGGATCAGGCCTTCCAGGATAAGCGCCGCGTGCGGCAGGGTCTCCAGGCGGCGCCGAGAGATGCCCTCGATCCTCTCCAGCGACCCGCGGGACTGCCGGCTGATGAAGGCGGCGGCTTCGAGGGCGTCGCGCGCCTCGATTTCGTACTGGTGAACGATCTCCAGCGGATAGTCGGTCATCCGCATATGGATCAGGGCGAAGTTTCGCCAGGCGCCCCCAACCGCGTTGAACGACCGCGCGCCGAAGCGCTCGGCGATCGGTCGCAGATGACGATCTATTGCGGCGCGCACCTTGACCGGATCGGTCTTTCCGCGATCGCCGAACGAGAATGGTCCCAGGGGCAGGGTGACGCCCGGGCCGGGTTCGCCGTCGGTCAGCCGGGTCAGTTCGAGGCTGGCGCCGCCCAGATCGCCGACGAGGCCGGTGGCGTGGGGCAGGCCCGCCAGCACCCCCAGAGCGGCGTAACGCGCCTCCTCCTCTCCGGTCAGGACCCGAAGGTCTAGCCCGGTCAGCTCCTCGACACGTTTGCAAAAAGCGGGTCCGTCGGCGGCGTCGCGCACGGCGGCGGTCGCGGCCGTGAAGATCCGATCGGGCTTGGCCGCCTCGATCAACACGCGGAAGCGGCTGAGCGCGTCGATGGCCGCCGCCATTCCGTCGGGCGACAGCCGACCGGTGACCGCCAAATCGCGGCCAAGCCCCGCGAGGACCTTCTCATTGTACACCGTCCAGATCGCGCGGCCCTTGAGACGATAGAGGACGAGACGTACGGAGTTGCTGCCGACATCGATGACGGCGGCGTCGCTGTGGGTCGCGCTATTTGCGTGCGGCGACGACATTCTCGAACGCGCGAGGGCGATCCTTGACCTTGTGACCGCGGCCGGACAGCGACGGGTTGGTCATGAAGTACTCGTGGGCGGAAAAGGCTCCCTTCTGCCCCCAATGGGGAGAGCGCCGGTAGGCCCCTTCGCCATCCAGCAGCCAACTCTGGGCCTCGTCCCTGAGATTCGCGACCATGATCTGGTCGAGCACCTGCTGGTGCACCGTGGGGTTCTCCACCGGCACCAGGGTCTCGACACGTCGGTCGAGGTTGCGCGGCATCCAGTCGGCGGAGGAGATGAACACCTTGGCTTCCGGTGACGGCATCGCCTTGCCGTTGGCGAAGGCGACGATGCGCGCGTGCTCCAGATAGCGGCCGATGATGCTCTTAACGCGGATGTTGTCCGACAAGCCGGGGACGCCCGGCCGCAGGCAGCAGACGCCGCGGACGATCAGGTCGATCGACACCCCCGCCGTGCTGGCGGCGTAGAGCGCGTCGATGATCTCCGGATCGACCAGCGCGTTCATCTTGGCCCAGATCGCCGCCGGCTTGCCGCCGACGGCGTTGGCCGCCTCGGCCGCGATCATGCGCATCAGATCGACCTTCAAGGTAACGGGAGAATAGGACAGCTTCTCCAGCCGCTCGGGCTGCGCATACCCCGTGATGTAGTTGAACAGCTTGCCGGAATCGCGCCCGAGCGCCGGATCGGTCGTGAACAGGGAGAGGTCGGTGTAAACCTTGGCGGTGACCGGATGGTAGTTGCCGGTGCCATAGTGGCAGTAGGTCCGAAGCGTTTCGCCCTCGCGCCGCACCACCAGCGACAGCTTGGCGTGGGTCTTGTACTCGACGAAACCGAAGACGACGTAGACGCCGGCCCGCTCCATGTCGCGCGCCCATTTCAGATTGGCTTCCTCGTCGAACCGCGCCTTGATCTCGACAAGGGCGGTGACGTTCTTGCCGCTCTCCGCCGCCTCGATCAGCGCCGCCACGATCGGGCTGTTCTTGGACGTGCGGTACAGCGTCTGCTTGATCGCGATGACGTTGGGATCGCGCGCCGCCTGCAGCAGGAACTGCACGACGACGTCGAAGCTCTCGAACGGGTGGTGGACCAAAATGTCCTTTTCCCGAATCGCGGCGAAGCAATCGCCGCCGTGGTCGCGGATGCGTTCTGGAAAGCGCGCGGTGAAGGCCTTGAACTTGAGGTCCGAGCGGTCGTTGGGGATAAGCTGCGACATCTCCGCCAAGCCCAGCTTGCCGTCGAGCGTCACCACGTCCAGGGGATCGGCGTCGAGGCCCTCCAGGATGAACTCCCGGACGTCCTCGGGCATCGAGGCGTGAACCTCGACCCGGACGACATGGCCCAGGCGCCGCCGCTTCAGGCGGGCCTCGAACTCGCGGACGAGATCCTCCGCCTCCTCCTCGATCTCGACATCCGAGTCGCGGATGATCCGGAACAGTCCGCTGCCCAGCAGTTTACAGCCGGGGAACAGCTTGTCGAGGAACAGGATCAGGAAGCTTTCCAGGGCCAGGAACTTGCGGTGCGCTTTGCGGCGCGTCTTGGCGACCGGCAATTCCCAGAACCGGGCGACCTGGTTGGGAATGGGCGCCATGGCGTAGAAGGTCTTGTTGTCCGACCGCCGGTGCATCTTCAAGGCCAGCGAGAAACCCAGGTTGGGGATGAACGGAAACGGGTGCGCCGGATCGATCGCCAGCGGCGTCAGCACCGGGAAGATCTGGGTCAGAAAGATCGCTTCGGCCGCCAGCCGATCCGCGCCGGTGACCTCGCGCGCGTCGAGCAGGCGAAGGCCCTCTGCGGCCAGCTCGCCGCGCAGCGCCAGCCAGGTGCGCTGCTGGTCGGCCATCAGGATATTGGATTGGGCGTCGGTGCGCCGGAGCTGCTCAGCCGGCGTCAAGCCGTCCTGGCTGACGACGCGCACGCCTTCGCGGACCTGAGCCTTCAGGCCGGCGACCCGGACCATGTAGAATTCGTCGAGGTTGTTCGCCGAGATCGACAGGAAGCGAAGCCGCTCCAGCAACGGATGGCGCGTGTTGCCCGCTTCCTCGAGCACCAGCCGGTTGAACGCCAGCCAGGACAGCTCGCGGTTGATGAAGCGTTTCGGCGACGTGACGAGCGGGTTGATCGGCTTGACCGGGGCCGGAGCCGCCGCGGACGGTGTCTCGACGACGATCGCCGGTCCGACGGCCTCCGTGCGGACGGCCTCCATGGTCATCGAGCGTTCTCGTTTGGCTTCGGCTCGAACCTTGTGGCGCAGCCTCGGCGCCGCCGCAACCCTCAGTCGAACAGATCGGGCGCCTTAGAGGTCCGCTCCAGAATACGCCCCGCGAAGGCCCGGTTGATCTCGCGCCGCTCCGCCGCCGCCGCCTCGTCGATGCTGGCCACGATCGCCGCCGCCGCCGCCGCCGACCGCTCGATTCTCCGCGCGAGGAACGGCGCGACGTCGGGCTCTGGTCTGATGTTCCGTTCCCGGAAGAACTTCTCGAGCAGGCCGAGCAGAACGCCGTCGTCGGGCGGCGCTAGCTCGATCACCCGAAGCGCGTTCAGACGTGAGCGCAGGTCCGGAATGGCCGTCATCCAGTCGCGCGGCGGTGTCCGCGCCGTCATCAACACCGGCCGCGCCTCCTCGGCCGCGTTGAGCAGGTGGAACATCGCCTCGCCAGCTTCGAGTTGGTCGGCGTTTTCGATGAGCAGCGGCGAAGAGGGCTTGTCGTCCAACCGCCGGCCATCCAGCCTGATCGCGCCAGCTTGCCGCGCCCAGATCGCCGCGAGATGGCTCTTCCCCGCGTTCGCCGGGCCGACAAGGACAAGTCGCGGATCAGGCCAGTGTCGCCACCCCTCGACCGCCCGGAGCGCCTCGGTGTTCCCCGCCGACACGATGAAATTCGCGCGGTCGAACGAGGGATCGCGCATCAACTGAAGGCGGCCTTGATGCGCGGGATTTTGTCGCCCGGAGACCTTCACCCATCCAGCCTATCAGGCCGAGGCCCAGGGTTCATCCGCCGAATGCAAGGTCGTGTTGCGCCCTCGATGATCCGCTCTGCAAGTCCGCGCGCTGTATCGGCAAACCGCTCTCAAGGCTTATCTCCAGACGAAACCTTCGGGTCTGGCTTCGGTTTATCATATTGACCCCTCGAAACGAACTTGAATTGATCTGTTTCTCCCGTGATCGTATTGCGCATATAGTGAATCTCGATCTTGTTACCCTCCGCAGTCATGCGATTGCCACTGGGTCCAGTGGCTTTGTCACCCGACTCGTAGGGCATGTACTGCATCTTAACCCACCCTTTGGCTTGATATTTCGGATCGCCGAAGGGGCCTTCCATCACCACCTTCCCCTGACCGCTTCTGGCGGCTGTCAGAGCGACGCGCTCCGGGAGCGTCTGTGGCGTCGTCCATGTTATGTAGCCCTGCGCGGCATTTTCCTTATTTGAATCGGCGCGATAGGGCGATGATGTATCCGGAACCGTGGGTTCGGGGCGCGATTTTCCGAAAAATTGATTACCGCGGATCGGGTTGGCCGATTCGGTACGAGGAGGGCCGACCGGCGCGCCCGGCCTCGGCCCGGCATTCGCGACGAACGCCCGGCTGGCGCCGCCCTTGCCTCCGACGGCCGCGTTGGCGGCCAGGGCCGCATAGGCCCGATCGGATCCTTCCTTGAGATCGACCTGCTTCTGCATCTCCTCCGCTTCTTCGGCCGTGGCCCAAACCTCGGTCAGCTCGTATTGTAGCGGATCGTCGACTGGCGTCCGGATGTATCTGTGACGTCGGTCATGAGGTTCGTTCGACGGGCCGATCGAGGGTCCATCATACTGCTGTTGACGCTGTTTCGGCGTACCTCCAGCTATCGTGAAATGCTTCTTCACTAGAAATTTGGCGAGAGCCTCGTCGGTCACCGGACCTAAACCCAGCCGCAGCTTGAAATCGTCCGGGTCTTTCGATTCGCTCAATATCCTGTGTATTTGTTCATTCGTCAGAGCATCTGGACCTGCCGCCGCCGCGCCCGCCGAAGCATCGGCGACTTGCCGCTGCACACCTGATACCGTCCCGGCGGCCTGTTGCAGCACGTGCGCGAGTTCATGGGCGATCAGGCGGCGCCCATCGGTCGTGCCCGGCTTATACCGATCGGGCGCGAAAACGATGTTGGAGCCCGAAGTGTAAGCCGCCGCGCGGAGGGCGGCCGATGAGCGCGCCGCTCGGTCGTCCGTGTGCACGCGCACGTGGCTGAAGTCGTGACCGAACCGCGGCTCGAAGAACGTGCGCTCTGTGGCCGGCAACTCCCGTCCGAGCGCGGCCGTGAATGGTTCCTCGAGCACCGGGCTCGCCGCGCCGCCGATATCACCGTCCTCGATTTCCACTTTGCCGGTTTGCGCATTGGCAGGCTTGGTTTGCGCCGGCAGGCCGGCTTCGGCCGCCACGCTGGTCGGCGACGGGTGGGAGACTGGACCTCGCATGACCTGGTCCGCAATGCTGTCCGCCTCGTGTTCCAGTGGATCGTCGATTTGTCGGATCGGCAGCTTGGCCTGTATGGGACTCGACCTCCGCGCGGTGTTGAAGGATGGGGCGGGCAATCCTCCGTCCTGATTTGACGCATAAGCCGGTATCTGGCTGAAATCCCAAGACACAACCGACGTGTTGAAGACGTTGCCACTGACATCGGTCGGATATGCCGAGTTCAAGGGCTCCGCGCGCAAGCTTGCACTCCGCCGCGTCGGATGACCGCTCCAATAAATGGCGGGGCCGATCGGCGACTTAGTCTTTTTCGGCGCGAACATCATGCGACCTTTCTGTCAGGAGATTATAACGAAACAGCCATGTGGCGCGACGTTAACTCGACTATAGACTCAACCCGCCAATATACTTCATCTCCGTCGCAGCGGCGCTGACATTGTCGGTGATCATCTGAACCCAACGCCCGTTCGACGTCGCGGCATCTCGACTGCTCACCGCCGTCCGCGCGATAATGCCATGGGCTGGCGATACGGTCAGCCCCCTTAGGCGTTGAACCCGTCCTGCGCCTCGCTCCCGGAAGGCGAGCGGAATCGCCCGGGAACGTGCTAGGCCGTCGGTTTTCCAATCTCGGAGACCTCCCATGGCCGACCCGATCAACGACCCCTTTGTCGAGGTCATGGACACCGACGCCCAGTCGTCCTTCGTGCGACTCGACGCGGATGCGCGCGGGGTGGCGACGATCACCATCGACCGCCCGGCCAAGCGAAACGCGTTCGACGACGAGGTCATCGCCGCCCTGCGCGAAGCCTTCGAGACGGTTGCCGGGGCGGACGGCGTGCGCGTGGTGTTCATCACCGGCTCGGAAGGTACGTTCTCCGCCGGCGCCGACCTCGACTGGATGCGCGGCGCGGCGGATCGCACCGAATCCGATAACCACGAAGACGCCCTGCGCATGGGATCGATGCTCAAGCATCTGCACGATCTGCCGATGCTCACGGTGGCGTTGGTGGAAGGCGGGGCGTTCGGAGGCGGCGCTGGACTGGTCGCCGCGTGCGACATGGCGATCGCCACCCGCACCGCTCGGTTCTCCTTCTCCGAGGTCAAGCTCGGCCTCATCGCGGCGACGATCAGCCCCTATGTCGTCGCGGCGATCGGACCTCGCCGCTCGCGGGGGCTGTTTGCTTCGGCCCAGGTGTTCGACGCCGAGCGGGCGCTGGCCATCGGCCTGATCGACGAGGTCGTCGAGGACGCCGCGGGCTTGCTCGAGGCGCGCGAGGCGATCGCGCGGGATGCGCTGCCCTGCGCGCCGGGGGCGGTCCGCGCCTCGAAGCACTTGGTCGATCACGTCGCGGCGCACGCGCTCGATCACGGCCTGATCGAGTACACTGCCCGCGAGATCGCCCGCGCCCGCGTCGGCGCGGAAGGTCAGGAAGGCGTCCGCGCCTTTATCGAGCGCCGCCGTCCGGCGTGGCTTGCCGGGACCGAGGATGAGCGCTGAGGACGTGATGTCCGGCGACCTGCACCTGATCAAGCTCTCCGTCGGCTGCGACTCGGTGGACGAGCTGATCGCGTGGCGGAAGACAGCCTACGGGCCGGCCGATCCTTGGATTTTGCGAACCCGGCAGACGCCCAGGCGCGCCGCGGAGTTGGAAGCGGGCGGGTCGCTCTTTCGCGTCTATCGCGGTGTCATCCTGTCGCGACAGCGCATTCTCGCGGTCAACACGGTTGGTGAAGGACCGCAATCGCGTTGCGAGATCACGCTCGACGAATCCGTCATCCTGACCTCGCCGACGCGCCGCCGAGCGTTCCAGGGCTGGCGCTATCTTCTCGGACACGAGGCGCCGCGCGATCTGACGGAGGGGTCCGGCGTGGCGGAAATCCCGCCGGAGCTATCGCGGCGGCTGCTCGAAGCGGGCGTGTGGTGAGCGGCGATTAGCCGACCGCGATATTGTCGAGCAGCCGCGTCGTGCCAAACCGCGCCACGGCGAGCAGACGGGCCGGCCCCTTGAGCTTGCCGGGTCCGAGGCGGGCGAGAGTGACCGGATCGCGCGTCTCGACGTAATCGACGGCGTCGAACCCCGCGCCGAGAACCTCGGCCGTCGCGGCCCCCTCCACGTCGATGACCTCGGCGCCCCGAGCCAGCTCCGACGCGGCTGCCGCGAGGGCGCGGTGCAGCGCGGGCGCGGCGTGTCGCTGCGATGGCGTGAGGTAGGCGTTGCGCGAGGACAGGGCCAAGCCATCGGCGGCGCGCACGATGGGGGCGGCCACGATCTCCACCGGCAGATCGAGATCGCGCGCCATGCGGCGGATCACCGCGAGCTGCTGGTAGTCCTTTTCGCCGAACACCGCGACGTCGGGCGCGCATTGGATCAGCAGCTTGGCGACCACGGTGGCGACGCCGGCGAAATGACCGGGACGGATCGAACCTTCCATGGAATGGGTGAGACCGTTCACCGTCACCTGGGTGGAGAACCCTGGCGGGTAGATCTCCGACGCATCCGGCGCGTACATCAGATCGCAGCCCGCCGATCCGAGCATTTCCGCGTCGGCCGACTCGTTCCTGGGGTACGCGGCGAAATCCTCGGCCGGGCCGAACTGGGTCGGATTGACGAAGACGCTGGCCATGACTCTCGTGGCGTGGGCGCGCCCGAGCGCGACCAGCGACACATGCCCGGCGTGCAGCGCGCCCATGGTCGGCGCGAGAGCGATGCGGCGACTGTCGGCTCGCCAGGCGGAGATCGCCGCCCGCAGATCGGCGACCGTGCGCACGATCGGTAAAGTCATTGCCGCTCCGCTTCCAAATGCCTGACGTTCCCTTGCGGATCGGCGTGCATTGACGCAAGCACGCGCCGCCGCACCGTCGCCGGGCGGGAATCACTTAGCATCGAAGGGCAATGTGGTGTCGCGAGGACGGGTGATCGTTGTCGGCAACGAAAAGGGCGGCGCCGGCAAGTCGACCATCGCCGTTCACCTCGTCGCCGCGCTCCTTCATGAGGGCGCGCGGATGACCGTGGTCGATCTCGACATCCGCCAGCAGTCCACCGGCCATTTCTTCGCCAACCGCCGCGCCTGGACCTCAGCGAACGACGCCGCTCTTCCCACGCCCGAGGTCCGCGCCGCGAGCGACGAGGCGGCTCTCGCCGAAGCGCTCGCGTCCGATGCGGATTTCGTCCTGATCGACACGCCGGGCGCCGACACCGAGCTCAGCCGCGCCGCTCATCGCGCCGCCGACCTCATCGTCACCCCGATGAACGACAGCTTCGTCGACTTCGACATGCTCGGCGTGATCGATCCGGTCAGCCTCAACGTGACCAAGCCCAGCCTGTATTCGGAGACGGTGTGGGCCGCGCGCAAGGCGCGGGCGGTCAAGGACCGGGGATCGATCGATTGGGTCGTGCTGCGCAATCGCCTGGCCTCGGTCGAGCCGCGCAACCGCAAGCGGGTCGACGAGCGGGTGACCACCTTGTCGAAGCGGATCGGCTTCCGCTCCATCGCCGGCCTGCGCGACCGGGTGATCTACCGAGAGTTGTTCCCGTTCGGCCTGACCGTGAGCGACCTTGGGCGTAACGTCCGTCCGGTCCAGGTCTCGCTTGCCCATGTCGCGGCAAGGCAGGAACTGCGGGTGCTGATGCATGAACTGGGTCTTGTCGAAGCGCCGGAGATCACCGCGTCCGTTGAGAAGGAGGAGGCGTGATCTACCTCGTCATCGGCGCCGCCGCGCTGGCGTTCTTCGTCTGGCTGGGTCGTTCGGGCGCGCGGGCCGGCAACCCCGGACGCCTGCTATGGACGATCGCCTCGGTCGCCGCCGCCGGCGCGGCGGTGTTCGTGGGCCTGCGGGGGCAGTGGATCATCAGCCTGGGCTTGGTCCTGCTGTCGCTCTTTTTCAGTCGGCGAACACGGCTTAGGTGGCGCGGGGGAAGAACCTTCGTTCCCTCGTCGCCACCGCCTCCGACGATAGGGATGAGTCTGGGCGAGGCGCGGGAGATTTTAGGCGTGTCACCCAACGCGACTAGAAGCGAAATCGAAGCGGCGTTCCGTCGCCTGATGCTGCGCGCGCACCCCGACCACGGCGGATCGGCGGGATTGGCCGCCAAGATCAACGCCGCCCGCGATCGCCTGTTGGGCTGAGGGCCCTTCGTGGCTCGCGCGGGGTTCGCGCGCCAAGCGCTGCGTCGGCTCGGACGCCCCCACATCTTGGCAACCGCGGTCATAGCCGGGGCGGCGGCCGCGCAGCATTTCAGGGGAAGGGAAAAACTCGCGCCGCTGAGGCAGGCCGGCGACCACTCCACCTTCACGGCGCCCTACAACGTTCTGGTTTATGTGGCGTCGCGCGTACCGGGCTCGGCCTTTGTCGATCTCGAGCGCTTTCCCGATCTAGTCGCGCTTCGCGACCACTGGCGGAACATTCGCCTTGAAGGATTGGCGCTCCGCGACGCCGGCGCGATCCGCGTGGCGACCGGCGCCAACGACCTCGGCTTTCACACCTTCTTCAAGCGCGGATGGACCCGGTTCTACCTGTACTGGTACGGCCACACGCCGCCGTCGGCGCGGGCCCTCTGCCCGGAGACCGTCGCCCTTCTCGCGACGCTGCCGTCGATCAAGGGCGCGCTGTTCGCGATCCTACCCGCCGGAGCCACGCTCGGGCGGCATCGCGACCCCTTCGCCGGCTCCCTGCGTTTCCACCTGGGCCTCGACACGCCCAACAGCCCATCGTGCTGGCTCAAGGTCGACGGCGAACGGACGTGGTGGCGCGACGGCGCGGGGTTCGTGTTCGATGAGACCTATGTCCATGAAGCGGCCAATGAGACGGCGGCCGATCGCCTGATCCTGTTGTGCGACGTCGAGCGGCCGCTGCGTTGGCCGATCAACGTGGTTAACGGCTGGGTGACACGGCAGGTGATGTCACGAACGAACACCCAGAACGACGAGGGCGACCCGGTCGGCGCCGTCAATCGCCTGTTCGAGCGTCTGCAGGGCGTTCTTCAAGCGGGCAAGCGGATGAAGGCGAAGGATAGGCGACGCTACTACCGCCTGAAACGTTTGCTCGCGATCGCGGCCGCGATCTTGTTCGGAGCGTCGGTCGTGACCTAAGCGCCCGCCACGCAGGGAATGCCCCGGCTCCTGACGGTCGAGCAGGCGTCGCGCGCCGCGGTCTCGCTCATGCCCGAGAATCGCGCGCGGAAGGTGCGGCCGGCGCTTTCCACGGACCCTTCGGCATCGTTGAACAGGCGGGCGAACTGGTGGGAGACGGTCTCGATCTGGCTCTTGGCGGCGGCGCGGCTACGGAATTCGCCGACCTGGACCCACCACGCGCCCGACGTCGAATGCCTCAGAGCGTCGGCGGCCTGTTCGGCGCGCGCCTGGGCCATGGTGCTGGACACAGCGATCGGTCCGGGCTGCGCGGTGTTGCGGGTCAGGACGACGTCGATCGGGTCGTTGTCCTCGTCGCGGGCGGCGAAGCGGCCGCCGCTGTACAGAGTCGAGGGCTGGCCGAACATCGCCTGGGTCGAGGCGATCCGTTCGCCCCGGTCGCGGCGGTCCATGACATCGAAGCCGGTGAGCAGCAGGCCCTCGACATTGGCGTTGCGCATCGAACCGGACGTCCCGCCCATTACCACCACGATCAGCCGGTGGCCGTTGCGCATCGCCGAGGCCGCCAGATTGAAGCCGGCGGCGTTGGTGAAACCAGTTTTGAGCCCGTCCACGCCCGGCATCTTTCCGAGCAGGTGGTTGGTGTTGGCGTAGGTATGGCCGCGATAGGTGAACTGCTGCTGGCTGAAGAAGTGATAATACTGCGGATAGTCGCGCAGCACGGCGCGGGTCAGGATTGCGAGGTCGTGCGCCGAGGTCAACTGGCGGTTGTCCGGCAGTCCGTTGGCGTTGACGTAACGCGTGTTGAGCATGCCGAGCTGTTGCGCCTTCAGCGTCATCATGTCGGCGAAGCGCGCCTCGGTGCCGCCGATCCGCTCCGACATCGCCACCGCCATGTCGTTGGCCGAATGCACGGCCATGGCGTTCATTGCCTCTTCCACGGTGATCGTCTCGCCGGCGCGCAGGCCGAGTTTGGTCGCCGGCTGCGACGCGGCCAGCGGCGAGACCGTTATCAAATCGTTCAGATGCAGACGTCCCGACGCCAGGGCCTCGAACGCGAGGTAGAGCGTCATCACCTTGGTCACCGACGCGGGATAGCGGATGCTGTCGGCCCGCTCGTTGTAGAGTATTTCGCCGGATCGGGCGTCCATCACGATCGCCGTGAATTTCGGCTCCGGCGCGGTGCGGAAATATCCGGACTGGGCCGGGACGGCGGAGGGCGCGGTGATCGCCGCGAGAGCCGCCAGGGAGGAAACGACGACGGCTAAGCGCCGGAAGGGCTCGGACATGGAGGACTCCGGTAGACGGCTTCGAGCAGCGCGCCAACACGCGACGTATCACAAGATCGTTTGGCACTGTGCGCCCGCCCCCGTTTCGTAAAGGTAAACGGCGACGATCGGTCGCGACTAATCGCCAATGCTGCAGTGCAACAAAACATCTTGACGTGTGCGCTGCAATATGAGAAAGGCGACCATCGCTCTGAAACTCCCGCAGGACCAAACATGACCATCGAAAATGACACCATGACCGCCTCGACCGAACAATATGCCGCCCGCGGCGTCGCCGCCTTCAAGGACTCCGTCGAAAAGTCGATGCAGGCCATCAACGAAATGAACAGCCACTCCAAGAAAAACCTGGAAGCCGTCGTCGCCTCCGTGACCGCCGCCACCAAGGGCGCCGAGTCGCTGGGCGCTCGCGCCATCGCCTATTCGAAGAAGACCGTCGAAGATCAAGTCGCCGCCGCCAAGACGATGACCCAGGCCAAGAGCGTGCAGGAAGTCGTCGAGTTGCAGACCGCCTACGCCAAGTCGATGTACGAAGCCTATGTCGCCGAGGTCGGTAAAATGGCCGAAGCCGTCTCCGCTTCGATGAAGGAAGCCATGGCGCCGATCAACGAACGCGTCACCGCCATGGTCGAGCGCGTCCAGGGCTAATCCAGACGTCTAGGTCAGAGAATTCAAGGCCCGGCGGCGAAAGCTTCCGGGCCTTTTTCTTGGTCTCGTATCGGCGCCGACGTGGGCAAGACGAACCACGAAGAGCACGAAGGAAGACACGAAGATTCACTAAGTGAGCGGGGGATTAGCATCGACTCGCGTCAATTCCGCGCTGATCTTGAAGGACGGCTTCGCCGTCAAAAGGGACCAAGGTTCCCTACCAAGGTATCCACGAAAACGCGGTCTCTTCGTGAAACTTTTTACCTTCCTTCGTGTACTTCGTGGTTCATCTTTCTGCCCCACCATCCGCTCCCGCGGCCCAAGCCAGCACAGCCCAACCGCCGAGAAAAGCCAAACCGCCGAACGGGGTGATGAGCCCCACGATCCGCGGCGCTCCCGCCGCCAGAGCGTACAGCGAGCCACTGAACAAGGCGGACCCGCCGAGGAACAAGCCCGCCGCGACGCCGGCGCGTCCCGCCGCCCTCCCGCCGAACACAGCGCAGGCCAGAGTCGCCAGCGCGTGGATCGCCTGATAGGTCGAGCCCGTCCGCAACAGCTCCTTCGCCATCGGCTCCGACACGCCGTGCGCGGCGAAAGCGCCGACCGCCACCGACAGAAAGCCGCTGAGCGCGGCGAGGCGAAGCCAGAGCGGGCGGTTCCACGTCATGCCGTAGTCATGCCATGCCGGAGCGGCCGCCGCGATGGTCGTGTTCGAACCCCCTCGACATCCCGCGCGCCGGTGGCAATCTCAGCCAATGAGCGACCTTTTTCGGCTCCCGAGTGCGACGAGGCGCGATCCGGACGTGGACGCCTGGTTCGCGGCCGGCGACGACGAACCGCGACGCCTGACCAAGCGATGGTTCGATCGCATGCGCATGTGCGGACCCGACGTTCGCGAGCTTGTTCACGACGGACACCCCACGGCCTGCGTGGGCGACGCCGCGTTCGCCTATGTCGACGCGTTTCGCGCCCACGCGAGTGTCGGCTTCTTCCACGGCGCCGCGCTGAGCGATCCGGCCGGGCTTCTCGAGGGCGCCGGCAGGCGCATGCGGCACGTAAAGCTGCGCTGGGGCGATCCGGTCGACGCCGACGCGTTGAACGCCCTGATCGCGGCGGCCTATGTCGACATCCGATCGCGCGTGGACGCTCAAGCGGCCGAGGGAGTCTGATCCATGTACGTCGCCGGCCTCGTGATCCCGGTCCCAAACGACCGCATGGAAGCCTATCGCGCGTGGGCCGAAAGCGGCGCCCGGTTCTTCAAGGAATACGGCTGCCTGGAGATCGTCGAATGCTGGGAAGACTTCGTTCCCGATGGCAAGCAGACCGACTTCCGCAAAGCGGTCGCCGCGAAGGAGGACGAGAAGATCGTTTTCACCTGGCAGATCTGGCCAGATAAGGCGCGCTTCCAGGCCGCCGAGGAGAGCATGCACCGGGACCCGCGCATGGACACCGCCGGAGAACCGCCGTTCGACGCGAAACGCCTCATCCTCGGCTGCTTCCAGCCGCTTGTCGCCATGGGCAGGGACGACCGTCTCTGAACCGTCGGCGCGGATCCATAGCCAAACCTTCCCCACCGTCACCGTTGCGTCGACTGGCCCGGCGGCCTTAAGGCTGGAGCCAGAGAGGAAAACGACCATGGCGCTGACCAAGGGCGACGACTACCCGATCCACCAGACCAGCGAGCCGATCGCCTATTCGGGCACCGACCGTAATTTCTACGATCGCTATTTCTTCAACGGCTATCCGACGGAGGGCGACGCCTTCTTCGCCGTGGCGTTCGGCGTCTATCCCCACCTGAACATCGCCGACGCCAGCTTCTGCATCGTGCGGGACGGGGTGCAGACCAACCTCCACGCCAGCCGCTGGCTGGAGATGGAGCGGATGGACTTATCGGTCGGTCCGATCCGCATCGAGGTGCTCGAACCCCTGCATCGGCTGAAGATCGCGGTCGATGCGCCGGAACAGGGGATCGCCGCCGAGATCGTGTTCGAGGGTCGCGCGTTTCCGGTGGAGGAGCCGAGGTTCATCCGCCGCAATGGACCACGCGCCTTCATGGACTACACCCGCCTGACCCAGAACGGCCGTTACACCGGCTGGATGGAACTGGACGGCCAGCGCCAGAGCGTCGACGGCTTCATGGGCACCCGCGACCGGTCGTGGGGCGTGCGGCCGATCGGCGCCCGCGATCCGCAGGAGATCGTGCCGCCGGTGGCGCCGCAGTTCTTTTGGATCTGGTCGCCGACCAATTTCGAGGAGGGCAGCTTCTTCTTCCACACCAACGACGACGCCGCGGGGCTGCCGTGGAACCGGCGCGCGGTGTGGGCGACCAAAGACGCCACCGTGGATAAGCTTCACGAGATCGATCACTGCTCGGTGGACATCGAGTGGAATTCAAACTCCCGCCACGCCAAGCGCGCGGTGGTCTCGCTCGGCGAGGACGGTCAAGTGACCTACGAACCCGACTACGAATTCTTCATGCTGGGCCTGGGCTACGGCCATCCCAAGTGGGGCCATGGCACGGAGCACGGCAAGCTGGCCGTCGAGCGTGACGACCTGGAGCTGTCCGAGGTCGACGTGCATCTGCCGCAACACCTCCACGTCCAGGCGCTCAGCCGGGTGACCTATCGCGCGGGAGACGGCCGGGAGTTCGTCGGTCGGGGCGTGCTCGAGCAATTGGTCCTGGGTCCCCATGCCCCGTCCGGCTTTTCGGGCATGCTCGACTTCGCCAAGTAAGGCGCCCGCGTTGACTCTGTCCGATCAGCTTGCCGCCTATCTGACCCGAACAAGTGGCGAGCCGACACTGGTGGAAGGGCTGTCGCGCATCCCGGGTGGGGCGAGCCGGGAGACCTACCGTTTCGAGGCGGTGACCGATGGGGCGCGCGCGCCTTTGATCCTTCGCCGCGATCCGCCGGGCAGCCTGATCGAGACCGACCGTCGGATGGAGTTCCTCGCCATCCGCTCCTTCGCCGGCAAGGGCGTCGCCGCGCCCGAGGCCCTGGCTCTGGAGATCCACGGCGCCGAGCTCGAACGGCCGTTCTTCATCATGGCCCAGGTCCAGGGCGGCGCGGCCGGCAGTCCGTTCGCCGCCGACCCGTTCGGCGATCACGCGCAAGCCATGGGCGAGCAGTTCTTCGCCACCCTGGGCCGGATCGCCGGCGAGCCGATCGATGGCCTGCCGATCCTGGACGTCGCCGAGCCGATCGCGCCGGAGGACTGCTGGCGGCGGGAGCTGGACTATTGGGCGGGCGTGATCGACGCCGACGAGCAGCATCCTCAGCCCATCGTCCGCGCCGCCATCCGCCGCCTCCGCCGCCGCCCGCCGCCCCCACCTTCGAAAATCGCGGTGGTGCACGGCGACTACCGCATGGGCAACTTCCTCCACGACGGCGCCGGCATGCTGATCGCCGTGCTGGATTGGGAGATGGCGCACCTCGGCGACCCCCTGGAGGATCTCGGCTGGGCGATCAACCCGCTATGGTCGCGGGAAGGCGACCATCGCATATCCGGGATGCTGCCGCTGGACGAAGCCCTGCGGGTGTGGCGCGAAGCGAGCGGGCTGGAGATCGATCCGGCGGCGCTGAAATGGTGGTCGCTGTTCGCCTCGGTAAAAGGTCAGGCGATCTGGACCTCCGCCGCCAAGGAGTGGGCGGACGGCGGCATGGTCGAGCCGATTCTGGCCTTCTCCGGCTGGTACACGGCGCGGCGCCACGACGAGATCATCGCCCGCCAACTGCTGGAATGGCCGCTATGACCCCCGCGTTGCCCGATGTGCTGCGCGGCGCGGTGCTCAGCCTCACCGCGCCGACACCCCCGGAATCGTCCGGGGAGTTCATGATGGGCCGTATCGGCCTGGTCTCCATGCTCCTGATGTTGGCCGCGCAAGAGGCCGAGAAGAGCTTGGCCATCCGGGTCTGGGAAAACGCCGCCATGCGCGAACGGCTGGGCGAACCTTCGACCGAGCCGCCGGACTTCCGCCTGTCGAAACTCGACGCCGAGAACGCCCGGCTGCGCACCCTGCTGACCACCGCCCACGCCGAAGCCGAAGCGGGCGGCGACGTCGCGGCCGATCGCGCGTTTCTGGAGCTTTACCGAGCAATGGCGGACGCCCGTCACCTGGATATACCGGGCTAGCGAAGGACGCTACGAATAGGAGAACACGATGCGCGCACTGCAACTGATCGGCGAAATCGGCCTCGACCACCTCCGGGTGGTCGATCTGCCCGAGCCGAAGCCCGGGCCGCGCGAGGTTCTCGTCCGCATGCGCGCCGTGTCGCTGAACTATCGTGACCTCCTGATGATCAACGGCGTCTACGGCCGCGCCACGCCCCTGCCGCTGACACCGTTCTCGGACGGCTGCGGCGTGATCGAGGCGGTGGGGGTGGAGGTCACGCGGTTCTCGGTGGGCGATCGCGTCTCGACCCTATTTTTCCAGAACTGGCTGTCAGGCAAACCGACGCCGGAAGGCCTGGCGTCCGCACTCGGCATGCCCATCCCCGGCGCCGGCCGCGAGCTGGCGACCTTCGCCGAGACCGGAGTCTCCAAGGTACCGGACTTCCTCGACGACCACCAGGTTTCGACCCTGGCCTGCGCGGCGCTGACGGCGTGGCGGGCGATGTTCGAGGACGCGCGGCTCCAGCCCGGCGACACCGTGCTGCTGCAGGGCACCGGCGGCGTGTCGATCTTCGGGCTGCAGTTCGCCAAGGCCGCCGGCTACCGCACGATCATCACCTCCTCGTCGAACGAGAAACTGGAGCGCGCCAAGGCCCTCGGCGCCGACCACGTCATCAACTATCGCGAAACGCCCGACTGGGCGAAGCCGGCCCGGGAGTTCACCGGCGGCAAGGGCGTCGACTTCGTCATGGAGGTCGGCGGCGGCGGCGCCCTGACCCAGAGCCTGCGCGCCATCACCCTGGGCGGTCACATCGCCATCATCGGCGTGCTGGGCGGCGCGGCGGAGCCGTTGCAGATGGGCTCGATGATCGGCACGGCGGCCAAGCTCGTCGGCGTCTCGGTCGGCTCCCGCGCCATGTTCGAGTCCATGTGCCGGGCGATCGAACTTCACCGCATCGCGCCGGTGGTCGACAAGGTCTATCCCTTCACAAAGGCGCGCGCCGCGCTGGAAGCGATGAAGGCCGGCGACCACTTCGGCAAGATCGTGCTGACCTTCTAGAGGAGCGATATGGCTCACGACGGCCACCACCACCACGACCATGGCCAGGAGCCGCCGTCGGACATGGCCCTGCGCGTCAAGGCGCTGGAGACGGTGCTGACGGAGAAGGGCCTGATCGACCCCGCCGCCCTCGACGCCATTATCGAAACGTACGAGCACAAGGTCGGGCCTCGGAACGGCGCGCGTGTCGTCGCCAAGGCGTGGAGCGATCCCGCTTACCGCGCTCGGCTGATGGCGGACGCCACGGCGGCCATCGCCGAACTGGACATCTCCGGGCGGCAGGGCGAGCACATGGTGGCGGTGGAGAACACCAATGCGGTTCACAACCTTGTCGTCTGCACCCTGTGCTCCTGCTATCCATGGTCTGTGCTCGGCCTGCCGCCGACGTGGTATAAATCCAATGCCTACCGCTCCCGCGCCGTGATCGACCCGCGCGGCGTGCTTGCCGAGTTCGGCGTCACCATCGCTCCCGAAGTCGAGGTCCGGGTGTGGGATTCGACCGCCGAGGTCCGCTATCTCGTAATCCCGCAACGTCCGGCCGGAACCGAAAATCTGTCGGAGGACGCCCTGGCCGATCTCGTCACCCGGAACGCCATGATCGGGACCGCGCTGCCATGAACGGCGTCCACGACATGGGCGGCGTGCACGGTCTCGGCCCGGTCGCGCCAGACCCCAACGAGCCGCTGTTCCACGCCGAGTGGGAGCGCCGGGTGCTGGCGATGACCCTGGCCATGGGCGCCTGGGGCCGCTGGAACATCGACGCCAGCCGCCACGCCCGCGAGTCGATCCGGGGCGACCGCTATCTGGCGATGAGCTATTACGAGCGTTGGTTCGAGGGTCTGACCAAGCTGATCGATGCGAGCGGTCTGGCGAACGAGGCCGCGCCCGCTGGAGCGCCCCTGACCGTCGACCGCGTAGGCGTTGTGACGAAGCATCGCTCGCCCTACACCCGGCCCGAGACCACGGCCGCCGCCTTCGCCGTTGGCGACCGTGTGCGAGCCAAGACGATCAGTCCCCTCGGCCACACGCGCCTGCCGCGCTACGCCCGAGGCCACGTCGGCGTCATCGCCGCCGACCACGGCGTCCATGTCTTCCCGGACTCCAACGCTCACGGAAAGGGCGAGGACCCGAAGCGCCTCTACGGCGTGCGCTTCACGGCCCGCGAACTGTGGGGCGACGCGGCGTCGGCGCGCGACGCCGTCCACATCGACCTGTGGGAACCCTATCTTGACCCCGCCTGAGCCCCGCGCCTTCGACGAGCCTTGGCAGGCCCAGGCCTTCGCCCTGACGCTCGACCTGCATGGCCGAGGCGCCTTCACCTGGGCCGAATGGGCCGCTGCGCTGTCGCGGGAACGGGCGGCGACCTCCGACGACGGCGGAGTAGGCTATTACGCAAGCTGGCTCAGCGCGCTGGAGTCGCTGGTGACAAGCAAGGGCTTGGCAGCCAAACCGGAACTCGAAATCCGCGCCGAAGACTGGCGCCGCGCCTACGCCGCCACCCCCCACAACCAGCCGGTCGAACTGCACAATCCTCCTCCGCGAAGCGGAGGAGGGGGACCACGAAGTGGTGGAGGAGGCGGGTGACAGAGCGGCAAACGCGAAGAGGACAACAGTTGCCCATCTTCAACATCTCCACGGCGGCCGCCTCCTCCACCGCCGTTCGGCGGTCCCCCTCCTCCGTAAACGGAGGAGGAATGGTAGTCGCGTTCGCCGCGCTCTTTGTGGCAACCGCCGCCAGTGCCGCCCCTCAGGAAGCCAACGGCTATACCCGCTACGAACTGCTGGCCCCCGGCTCGGGCGCGTTCCGCATCGTCTACGACATCACCGCCGTCCGCCCGGGCGCCACGCTGTTCTTCAACCCGATCCGCAAGGGCAGCGTGGCCTCCGACGAGTCGGTCACCGATCTTGCCACCGGAGCGCCGCTGAAGTTCGAGGTCGTCTCCGGCCAGGCCACGCGGGCCGGCGGTCTGGACGACGCCGATCCGTCGATGGACTACATTGAGGTCCACCTCGCCCGACCCGTGCCGGCCGACGGCGGTGAGGGCCGCATCCGGATCGAGAAAACCTACGCCGATCCCAAGAGCTACCGCGTCGAGGGCGACCGGATCGTGTTCGACCGCTCTCTCGGCATCAAGAAGAACGCCGTGGTCCTGCCCGCCGGCTACGGTCTCGTGTCGTGCAACTACCCGGCCCAGGTTCTGCGCGAGGCGGACGGCCGGCTGAAGATCAGTTTCCTCAACACCACGCCGGCGGAGGCGCCGCTGATCATCCGCGCGCGGCGGGTGAGCGTGAGCGCGGGAGCGTCGAGTGTGCAGCCCAAGCTGAGAGACCGCGCGGTGCAGACCCGCGACATCGTCTATTTCCTGAACGCCCCCGACACTCACAGCTTCAGCCTCTACCACGACTACACCGAGACCAAGGAAGGCGTGGGCCGCTACGTCAACGTCGTCCGCACCGGCAGCGCCGCGTCCAACCCCTCGGCCCGCAACCTGGACACCGGCGAGGCGATCCCCGCGGAAATCCTGAAAGGCGCGGCGATCACGGCGGCCGGCATCTCCGAGGAAGGCCTGACCGTCACGCCCGACGCCGAGGTCGTGGTCTTCCCGTTCAAGCCGCTCGCCCACGGCCAGAGTATCCGCCTGCGCATGGCTGAGACCTACACCGACCCCGAACGCTACAAGCTGGTCGGCGACGAACTCGTGTTCGACCGCACCTTCGGCCGCCCCGCCAACGCCGTGGTCCTCCCCGCCGGCTGGTCCCTGACCAACTCGACGGCCCCGGCGACGGTGAGTACGCTGGAGGATGGAAGGACACGGCTGGACTTCCTCAATCCGCGCACCGACGAGATCGAGGTGCTGATCACGGCGCGGCGAAGCGCCCCTTAGCCCGGAGCGCGGGCTCCCAGCCCGCTCTTTCAAGAGATGCGGGCTGGGAGCCCGCGCTCCGAATTAGATACTGTAGTCCTCTCCCCGATCATCCATGCGTTGGATGACCAGCTCCGCGGCCTCCTCGGCCGTCATGCTACTCGTATCCACCCGGATCTCCGGCGCCAACGGCTCTTCGTACGGGCTGTCGATCCCGGTGAAGTTCGGCAGCTCCCCGCGCCGCGCCTTGGCGTAGAGGCCCTTCACGTCGCGCGACTCGGCCACCGCCAAGGGCGTGTCCACGAAGACTTCCATGAACTCGCCGGCCGGCATCAGCGCTCTCGCCATGTCGCGTTCGGCGCGGAAGGGGCTGATGAAGCTGACCAGGACGATCAGGCCGGCGTCGGCCATCAGCCTCGCGACCTCGGCGACGCGGCGGATGTTCTCGACCCGGTCGGTATCGGTGAAGCCGAGGTCGCGGTTGAGGCCGTGGCGGACGTTGTCGCCGTCGAGCAGGTAGGTGTGGCGGCCCTGGCTCTGCAGCTTCTTCTCGACCAGGTTGGCGATGGTCGACTTGCCCGAACCGGACAGGCCGGTGAACCACAAGACCGCCGGTTTCTGGTTCTTGGCCGCAGCGCGCGTCGCCTTATTCACGTCCACTGCCTGCCAGTGCACGTTCTGGCTGCGGCGCAGGGCGAAGCGGATCATGCCGGCGCCGACGGTGGCGTTGGTCATGCGGTCAATCAGGATGAAACCGCCCAGGTCGTGGTCGTCGTCGTAAGCCTCGAAGGCAATGGCCTGGTCGAGACTGATGTGAGCGCGGCCGATCTCGTTGAGCGCCAGGCCGTCGGCCGGCTCGCGCTCCATGGTGTTGACGTCGGTTTTGGATTTCAGCTCGACCACCGTGGCGTTGACCGTGCGGGTCGCCAGCTTCATGGCGTAGGCGCGGCCGGTGAGGAGCGGGGCCTCGGCCATCCACACGATGTCGGCCTCGAAACCGTCGGCCACCGCGGGGGCGTCGCGTGCGGCGGCGATGACGTCGCCGCGCGAGCAGTCGACCTCGTCGGCCAAGGTCAGGGTGACCGATTGACCGGCGACCGCCTCGGCGAGATCGCCGTCCTTGGTGACGATCCGCTGGACAATGGTCTCGCGGCCGGACGGCATGATCTTGACCGCGTCGCCGGGGCGCAGGGTCCCGCGCGAGATCTGTCCGCTGAAGCCCCGAAAATCGAGGTTGGGCCGGTTGACCCACTGCACCGGCATGCGCGCCGGGCCGTCGCGGCCTAAGTCGATCGCCACCGTTTCCAGGTGGTCGATTAGTGAGCGGCCCGCGTACCACGGCGTCTCGGCGCTCAGCGACGCGATGTTGTCGCCGCGCAGGCCGGAGATCGGGATGGCGACGATGTCGGTGAACCCCAGCGGCTGGGCGAAGGCGCGGTAGTCGGCAACGATGCGGTCAAACGTGTCCTGGTCGTAGCCCACAAGGTCGATCTTGTTCACCGCCAGCACCACCGACTTGATGCCGAGCAGCGACACCAGGAAGCTATGCCGCCGGGTCTGGGTCAGCACCCCTTTTCGCGCGTCGATCAGCACCACGGCGAGATCGGCGGTGGAGGCGCCGGTGACCATGTTGCGGGTGTACTGCTCGTGCCCCGGCGTGTCGGCGACGATGAACTTGCGCTTGTCGGTGGCGAAGAAGCGGTAGGCGACATCGATGGTGATGCCCTGCTCACGCTCGGCGGCGAGGCCGTCGACCAGCAGGGCAAAATCGATCTCGCCGCCCTGGGTGCCCACGCGCCTGGAGTCCGCCTCCAGCGCCGCGAGCTGGTCCTCGAAGATCTGCTTGGCGTCGTACAGTAGCCGCCCGATCAGCGTCGACTTGCCGTCGTCCACCGAGCCGCAGGTGATGAACCGCAGCAGCGACTTATGCTGATGCTCGACGAGGTAGGCGTCGATGTCGGCGGCGATCTTGGGGTCGGGGAGGTAGGCGTTCATGCGGCGAACACCGCGTGGCGGCCATGCGCCCCCTCCGTCACGGCGCGAGAAAGAGCGCCGCGCCACCTCCCCCGCAAGAAGACGGGTGAGGAGTAGAGGTTGTTCAATCCTCCCACGCCCCCTTGCGGGGGAGGTGGCGCGCGACGCTCTCTCGCGTCGCGTGACGGAGGGGGCGCAAGGCCGCTACCTGAACCCATCAGAAATACCCCTCCCGCTTCTTCTTCTCCATGCTGGCGCTGGCGTCGTGGTCTATCGCGCGGCCCTGGCGTTCGGAGGTGGTGGTGAGGAGCATCTCCTGGATGATGGCGGGCAGGGTGTCGGCTTCGCTCTCGACGGCGCCCGTCAGCGGGTAGCAGCCCAGGGTGCGGAAGCGCACCTTCTTCATCGTCGGCGTCTCGCCGGGTCGGAATCTCATGCGGTCGTCGTCGACCATGATCAGCGTTCCGTCGCGCTCCACCACCGGCCGCTCGGCGGCGAAGTAGAGCGGCACGATCGGGATGTTCTCCAGGTGGATGTATTGCCAGATGTCGAGCTCGGTCCAGTTCGACAGCGGGAACACGCGCAGGCTTTCGCCGGGTCCGAGCCTCGTATTGTAGAGCTTCCACAACTCCGGCCGCTGCGCCTTGGGATCCCAGCCGTGATGGGCTGATCGTAGGGAGACGATGCGCTCCTTGGCTCGGCTCTTCTCCTCGTCGCGCCTGGCGCCGCCGAACGCCGCGTCGAAGCCGTGCTTGTCGAGCGCCTGTTTCAGCCCTTCGGTTTTCCACAGGTCGGTGTGCAGGGCGCCGTGGTCGAACGGATTGATCCCGCGCGCCTCGGCGTCCGGGTTCTTGTGCACGATGAGATCGAAGCCGAGCTCCCGCGCCATCCGTTCGCGCATCTCGTACATCGCCTGAAACTTCCAGGTCGTGTCGACGTGGAGCAGCGGGAAGGGCGGTCGGCTGGGGAAGAAGGCCTTGGCCGCGAGGTGCAGCATCACCGCCGAGTCCTTGCCCACCGAATAGAGCATGACCGGGCGTTCGCGCTCGGCGACTACCTCGCGCAGGATGTGGAGGCTTTCGGCCTCGAGGCGCTGGAGGTGGGTGAGCATCGGTGGACGCGAGTTAGTCGCGGCGCCCGGGTCGTGCAAGTTTCGGGCTCCGCAGGCTTTCTGAACGTTGATCAGGAAAACCTGTCACGCCGATCTCGCCATGGCGGCAATCCAGGGTCTAGAAGGCGCGGCGATCGATATTCCGCGAAATCAAAGGACCACTGGATGCGCAACGACCTGTTTTCTCTCGACGGCCGCGTGGCCCTGGTCACCGGCGGATCGCGGGGGATTGGCCGGATGATCGCCGAGGGATTCATCCAGCACGGCGCCAAGGTCTACATCTCGTCGCGCAAGCAGGCACAGTGCGACGCCACCGCCGAGGAGCTGTCGGCGAACGGCGGCGTCTGCATCTCGCTGCCTCAGGATATCTCGACGGTTGACGGCTCTCAGGCGCTCGCGAAACGTATCGCCGCCGCCGAGCCGAAACTCGACATCCTGGTCAACAACGCCGGAGCCGCATGGGGCGCGCCGTTCGAGGAGTTCCCGGAGAGCGGTTGGGACAAGGTGCTCAACCTCAACCTCAAGTCGCCGTTCTTCCTGACTCAGGCCTTGCACGAAGCGCTCAAAGCGGCGGCCACGCACGAGAAGCCTTCGAAGGTGATCAACATCGCCTCGATCGACGGCATCCGGCTCAATCCGCAGGAGACCTATTCCTATCACGCCTCCAAGTCCGGCCTGATCTACCTCACCCGCAAGATGGCTTCGCGGCTGATCGTCGACAACATCGTGGTGAGTTGCATCGCCCCCGGCGCCTTCGCCTCGGAGATGAACCGGCTGGCGCGCGACCATGGCGACGAAATCGCCAAGCGCATTCCCAGCCGCCGCATCGGCGAAGACGAGGACATGGCCGCGGCGGCGATCTACCTGGCGTCGCGGGCCGGCGACTATGTCGTTGGCGCGACGATCCCGGTGGACGGCGGCGTGGCCCTGGCCGAGAGCGGCGGGCTTTAGCGGCTTGCCCGGAGCCGCGGTGTGACCACCCTCGACGAACCGGCGCCAGCGCGGGCTCGCGCGGGCGGCGCGCTCGCGCGTTTGCGCTGGCCGCTGATGATCGGCGGCCCGGTGGTGATCCTGGCCATCGTCGCCTTCTTCGTCCTCACCGGCGGCAAATCGCAGAGCACCGACGACGCCTATGTGCGTATCGCCCAGGCCCCGATCAGCGCCGCCATCGCCGGTCGGGTCACCGAGGTCGATGTGGTGGAGAACGAACAGGTCAAGGCCGGTCAGGTGCTGTTCCGGCTGGATCCCCAGGATGAACAGGCCGCGGCTCAGCGCGCGCAGGCGGCGCTCGCCAGCGCCCGGCTGCAGGTCGTCGGTCTCCGCGCCGCCTACGACGAGCAGAAGCTGCTCCTCGCTTCCGCCCTGACGACCGAAGCGTACGCCAAACGGGAGGCCGACCGTCAGGCGGCCCTGGTCACCGCCGGCGTCGCTTCGCGCCAGCAAGCCTCGGAAGCGCGCCACACCGCCGATCTCGCCAGCGCCCAGGTCGCGGTGGATCGCCAGCAGGTCAGCGCGGCCCTGGCCAATCTGGGCGGGGCGGCGGACCAGCCCGAGGCCTACCCCGCCGTGGCGCAGGCGCGCGCGGCGCAGGAGGCCAGCCGGATCACCCTGTCCTACACCACAGTGGTCGCGCCATCGGACGGCGTCGTCGCCCGGGTGGATCAGTTGCAGAAGGGCGCCTACGTCAATCCGGCCCAGACCCTGTTCTACCTGCTGTCCGGTGAGCCCTGGATCGAGGCCAACTTCAAGGAGAGCCAGCTCGGCAGGATGCGCGTCGGCCAACCGGCGCGGATCGTCATCGACGCCCTGGGGGGCAAGGGTTTTTCAGGCCACGTCGAGAGTTTCAGCCCGGGCGCGGGCGCCGCCTTCTCCGCGCTGCCGGCGCAGAACGCCACCGGCAACTGGGTCAAGGTCGTGCAGCGCCTGCCGGTACGGATCGCGTTCGACAAGGCGCCGCCAGAGGTGGCCGGCCGCGCGGGGCTGTCGGCCAAGGTGACGGTGGATATCCGGGGTTCGGCCAAGTGATCCGGTGGCGGCCTTGCGCCCCCTCCGTCACGCGCCGCGAGAGGGCGTCGCGCGCCACCTCCCCCGCAAGCTGGCGGGTGAGGAGTTGAGCTTAGCTAGTCCTGACTCCTCCCCCGTGCTCTTGCGGGGGAGGTGGCGCGCGGACCCTCTTGTCCGCGTGACGGAGGGGGCGCAAAGCCGCCACGCCGTCGTTCGGTCGGCTTAGCGCCCCGTGGCCGACGACGCCGACATCCGGAACCGCGTCCCGATCACCATCGCGCTGATGCTGGCGACGGTGATGAACTCGCTGGACACCACCATCGCCAACGTCGCGCTGCCGCACATCCAAGGCAGCATCTCCGCGTCGCCGGACCAGATCACCTGGGTGTTGACGTCCTATCTGATCGCCACGGCGATCATGACGCCGCTGAGCGGATGGCTGTCGGTGAGGATCGGCCGCAAGACCTTGTTCATGATCTCCATCGGCGGCTTCACCCTCGCTTCCATGCTGTGCGGCATCGCCAACAGCCTGGGCGAGATCGTCGCCTTCCGCCTCTTGCAGGGTGTGTTCGGCGCATCGCTCATCCCGCTGTCGCAGGCGGTGGTGCTCGACCTCTATCCGCCCAGGCAGGTCGGCCAGGTGATGGCGCTATGGGGCGCGGCCGCCATCCTGGGGCCGATCTTCGGGCCGGCGCTGGGCGGCTGGCTGACGGATAACCTCTCCTGGCGCTGGGTGTTCTACATCAATCTGCCGATCGGCATTCTGGCGTTCTCCGGCCTCTTCATGTTCATGAAGAGCGGCGGCGGGTCGAACGCCCGGCCGTTCGACTTCATCGGGTTCGGGGCTTTGACCGTCCTGATCGCCGCCTTTCAGCTCGTGCTCGACCGGGGGCCGAGCCAGGACTGGTATTCGTCGGGCGAGATCTGGACGGAGACGATCGTCGGCGTCGTCGCGATGTGGATCTTCGCGGTCCAGACCCTGACAGCGGCGCGGCCGTTCTTCGACCGCGCGCTGGCGCTCGACCGCAATTTCGTGACCTGCACGGTGTTCGGCTTCTTCATCGGCATCCTGCTGTTCTCGACCATGGCCCTGCTGCCGCCGATGATGCAGCAGCTCATGGGCTATCCGGCGCTGACCAGCGGCCTCGTCAGCATGCCGCGCGGCCTCGGCTCGTTCGTTGCCATGTTCGCGGTCGGACGGCTGATCGGCAGGGTGGACACCCGGCTGATCCTGTTCACCGGCTTGGCGCTGAGCACCTTCGCTCTGTGGCAGATGACCCAATTCGACCTTTCCATGGGCTCGATGCCGATCATGGTCTCCGGCGTCATCCAGGGACTGGGTATCGGCCTCATCTTCGTGCCGCTGAGCACGCTGGCGTTCGCGACCCTGGCTCCGCGCCACCGGCCGGAGGCCACGGGGGTCTACACCCTGATGCGCAGCCTGGGCTCCAGCGTCGGCATTTCGGTGATGCAGGCGCTGTGGACCTCCAACACCCAGGTGGTCCATTCAAGCCTCGCCGCTCACATCGACCCCAGCGATCCGGTGACCCGCGCGGCGCTGCCGCCGATGATGAGCTTCACCAATCCGGGCGGCGTCGAGGCGCTCAACGGCGAGATCACGCGTCAGGCGGCAATGGTCGCCTATGTCGACGATTTCCGGCTGATGATGATGATCACCCTGGGCGTCATGCCGCTGCTGCTGCTCATGAGAACCCCGAAATACGCGGCGGAGGCGCCTCATGTCGCGGTGGATTAGGGCGTTCGCCACCGCCCGCCCCGCGGCGCTCTGTATCGCGCTGGCCGGCTGCGCGGCCGTCGGGCCGAACTTCAGTCCGCCCGGCGCGCCGGCGGCGAAGGGCTATGTCATGCCCGGCGAAACGGCGCCCGGGATCGCCGTCCTGAACAGCGGCTCGCGCGCCGCCGGGGCTTGGTGGCGCGACCTCGGCTCGGCGCGGCTCGACGAGGTGATGGCGCTCGCCCTGCGCGACAACCCGACCGTGGCCGAGGCGGTCGCGACGCTGGATCGCGCCCGCGCCGAGGAAGCGGTGGCGACCGCGGACCGCAAGCCGAAGATCGACGCCAACGCCGGCGCGGTCCGCGAGCGGATCAACACCCAGGTGTTCGGCATCCCGGGCTTTCCGAGCCCGACCATCAGCCTCTACAGCATCGGCGCGACCGTGAGTTATGATCTCGACCTGTTCGGCCTCACCCGGCGGCGGATCGAGGTCGCCGGCGCGGCGGCCGAAGCGGAGGCCCGCCGCGCCGACGCCGCCTATCTGACGCTGACCGGCAACGTCGCCCTTCAGGCGGTGAAGATCGCCGGCCTGCGTGAAGAGATCGCCGCGCTGAACGACATCATCGCCGACGACCGCGCCTCCATCGCCATCGTCCGCGCCGCCGAGGCCGCGGGCGGGGAATCGCAAACCGCCGCTCTCGGCGGCCAGTCTCAATTGGAAGCCGACCAGGCCCTGGCGCCGCCGGTGGAACAGGAATTGGCCCAGGCGCGCCATGATCTCGCGGGTCTCGTCGGGGAAGCGCCGGCGACCTGGGCGGCGCCGGATTTCGCGTTCTCGGCGTTCACGCCGCCGGAAAACATTCCGGTGGCGCTGCCGTCCGCCCTGGTGCGCCACCGGCCGGACATCCTGGCGGCGGAGGCCGATCTCCATGCCGACACCGCTCGGATCGGGGTTGCGGTCGCCAACCTGTATCCGAATATCAACCTCGTCGCCGGGTTGACTCAGGAGGCGCTGACGCCGGGATCGATCTTTTCGTTCAGCTCGACCGCCTATGACTTTGGCGCCCAGGCGACGGCGCCGATCTTCCACGGCGGCGCCCTGCGCGCCGAGCGGAGGGCGGCCGAGGCGGAGGCGCGCGCCTCGGCGGCGCGTTATCGCCGCACCGTGGCCGACGCCTTCGTTCAGGTCGCCGATGTCCTGACCGCCCTGGCGGAGGACGACAGACGATTGGCGACCGACAATGCGCGAGAGGGCGTCGCCCGCGCGAGCCTGTCCGACGCCGAGGCCGCCTACCGCCTGGGCGGCGGTACACGCGCGGAAATCGTGGTCGCGCGCCGGCGGCTGGATCAGGCCAAGCTCGAGCGCGTGGAGGCGGCCGGACTGCGGCTGGAGGATATCGTGACCCTCTACGCCGCCACGGCCACCGACTGGGGTCATCCGTCGATGCGGTGAGCCGCCGACAAAAGCGGCGTGTGTGCTCTTGATCGACCGCATTGCCGTTTCCGGCTACGCGGCGCTGGCGGGCGTGAACAGAACGTTGCGGTGCGCGCGTCTCCGCCTTACGAGATAACAATCAATCTGGCTCGCGGGGCGAGCGGCGTTAAGCGAGTGAGACATGCCGGACGGGCAGATCGACCTGTTGGAAGCCCATGTTCCCGGGCTCGATTGCTCGCCGACGGCGCACGCCGGGCTGATTTCGTGGGTCAAACGAGTCGCGGCGCTGACCCGGCCGGATCGCGTCCGCTGGTGCGATGGTTCGCGGGCTGAATGGGACGAACTGACCGCCCAGATGGTCGCCGCCGGAACCCTCAAGCCGCTGAACCCCGACAAGCGGCCGAACAGTTTCCATGCCGCCTCCGACCCGCGGGACGTCGCCCGTGTCGAAAGCCGGACCTACATCTGTTCGAAGGACGAGGCCGACGCCGGGCCGACCAACAACTGGCGCGAACCCGAGGGCATGCGCGCCGAGCTGAAAGGCCTGTTCGACGGCTGCATGCGCGGGCGGACGATGTACGTCGTGCCGTTCTGCATGGGTCCGCTGGGCTCCAAGATCAGCGCGCTCGGCGTCGAGATCACCGACAGCCCCTACGTCGTCGTCTCGATGCGGATCATGACCCGAATGGGCAAGGGCGCCCTCGACCAAATGGGCGAGGATGGTTTCTTCGTCCCCGCCGTCCACTCGGTCGGCAAGCCGCTGCTGGCCGGCGAGGCCGACGTCCCGTGGCCGTGCAACGAAACCAAGTACATCGTCCATTACCCCGAGACGCGGGAGATCTGGTCGTACGGCTCCGGCTATGGCGGCAACGCCTTGCTCGGCAAGAAGTGCTTCGCCCTGCGCATCGCCTCGGTGCTGGCGCGGGACGAGGGCTGGCTGGCCGAGCACATGCTCATCCTCAAGCTGACCTCGCCGGACGGCGCGGTCCACTTCATCGCCGCCGCCTTTCCTAGCGCGTGCGGCAAGACCAACCTCGCCATGCTGCGGCCGACCATACCGGGCTGGAAGGCCGAGACGGTCGGCGACGACATCTGCTGGATGCGGTTCGGCGACGACGGCCGGTTGCGCGCGATCAACCCCGAATTCGGCTTCTTCGGCGTCGCGCCCGGAACCGGACACGCCACCAATCCGAACGCCATCGCTACACTGTCGCGCAACACCATCTTCACCAATGTCGCCCTGACCGACGACGGCGACGTATGGTGGGAAGGGCTCACCGCCGAAGCGCCCGCCCACCTCACCGACTGGAAAGGCCGCTCCTGGACTCCTGACAGCCCCGAACCCGCCGCCCACCCCAACGCCCGCTTCACCGCCCCCGCCGACCAGTGCCCGTCGATCGCGCCGGAATGGCAGGACCCCGCCGGCGTGCCGATCTCGGCCATCCTGTTCGGCGGCCGCCGGGCGAGCGCCGTGCCGCTGGTGACCGAGGCGTTCGACTGGCGCCACGGCGTCTTCCTCGCCTCCAATGTGGCGTCGGAGGGCACGGCGGCGGCGGAGAACCGCGTCGGCGAGCTGCGCCGCGATCCCTTCGCCATGCTGCCGTTCTGCGGCTACAACATGGGCGACTATTTCGGTCACTGGCTGAAGCTGGGCGCCGCCGCCGACCCGGCGAAACTGCCGCGCATCTTCTTCGTCAACTGGTTCCGCAAGGACGGCGATGGCCGCTTCGTCTGGCCGGGCTTCGGCGACAACTCCAGGGTGCTCAAGTGGGTGGTCGACCGTCTCGAGGGCGCCGTCACCGCGCGCGACACCGCCATCGGCCGCGTGCCGAAGGCCGACGATCTTGACCTCGATGGGCTGGACATCTCCAACGACCAGCTCGCCCTGCTTCTCGGCGTGGATCCGGGTGTCTGGAGCGAAGAGGCGGCGCTGATTCCGGCGGCTTACGAGCGGTTCGGCGACCGCCTGCCCGCCGCGCTGTGGGAAGAATACGAGGCTCTGAAGGAAAGGCTGAAGTCGCAACCCGCGCTCGCGCCGGAGGCCGTCGCGTGAAAGCCGCCGTCTACTACAAGACCGGCGCTCCCGAAGTCCTCCAGTACGAGGATGTCGCCGATCCGACCTGTCATCCCAATGGCGTTGTCATCCGTGTCGAGGCGATCAGCATCGAGGGCGGCGACACCCTGAACCGCTGGGGCGGCCAGCTCGCGCGGACACCACATATTGTCGGCTACCAGGCCGCCGGGGAGATCGTCGAGGTCGGCTCCGAGGTCACCCACCTGAGCGTTGGCCAGAAGGTCGCCACGGTGAACGCCGACGGCTCCCACGCCGAACTGCGCTCGGTCCCCGCACGCAACGCGTGGCCCATCCCGGACGGCTACAGCACGCGGGAGGCCTCGGTCATCCCGGTCACCTTCGGCACCGCCGACGACTGCCTGTTCGAATTCGGCCGGCTGAAAGCGGGCGAGACCGTTCTGGTCCAGGCGGGCGCAAGCGGCGTCGGCGTCGCGGCGATCCAGCTCGCCAAGCGGGCCGGAGCCACCGTGCTTGCGACCGCGTCCAGCAACGAGCGGCTGGAACGGCTCAAGCCCTACGGCCTCGACCACGGCGTCAACTACAGGTCGGAGGACGTGCCCAAGAGCGTGATGCGGCTCACCGACAACAAGGGGGTCGATCTCGTCGTCGATTCGGTGGGCGGCCCGACGCTGCAGGGCTCGATCCTGTCGCTGGCCTATCGCGGACGCGTATCGATGGTCGGCGCCGCCGGCCGCGAGCCGCAGGTGGTGGACGTCTCCATGCTGATGGGCGGCAACCGCAGCCTGTCCGGCGTGTTTCTCGGCGCGGAAATCGCCACGCCCCGCGTACATGACAACATCCAGCGCCTGATCGACGAGGCCGCCGCCGGCAAGCTCAAGGTGCTGATCGACCGCGAATTCCCATTGTCGCAAGCCGCCGAGGCCCACGCCTACATCGAGAGCCGCCAGGCGGTTGGGCGCGTGATCCTGATCCCTTGAGGCCCGGAGCGATGTGAAGTGATCATGCGCTACCGTAAATGGCTCTTTATCTACTTCCTTTCTTTGATTTGCTCTCCTGTAAAATCGTCTGTGACTGTTGAGCATCAGCAGTGTGATTTTTATAGATCGTTTGCTTGTCGACCTTCAGGTTGCGTCGATGTTTCGACGAAATCTTGGTCTCTCGTAAATTGGACTAAAACAACCTACTCGATCTGTGATACGGCTAGTTGCGAGGACTTGCGTTTTGTTTCTTTTGCAGATAGCATCTATATCGATCTCCAATTTCCGGGTCGCGAGTTGATCGCCAAGATTAGTTCAGTCGATGGTTCAATTATCGAGCAATCTTCGGCCGTTGGAATTGCAATCACTTCATTTGGCGATTGTCGCAGGGGCTAATCTGATCATCCCAAGGCGATATCATCGTTCCCTTCTCCCCTTGCGGGAGAAGGTGGCCCGCGCAGCGGGTCGGATGAGGGGTCGACGATCTCCCTCCGCCTAGACTGCTGAAGTTCCAGCGGACAGACCAGCGCGACCCCTCATCCGACCTCCTTCGGAGGCCACCTTCTCCCGCAAGGGAAGAAGGACGCAGAGCGCGATGATTGCGGTTCTTCAAAAAGCTCTTCTGCGGCACTTGTCGAATAAGGTACGCGGGACGCCGGCGTTAAGAGGATTTGAGCACGCGATAGATTGCGGTGATCCGCGTCTCGACATAGGCTCACGCCGGTATGACGGGAGTGACGATCATGGCTGACGACACGGGCGGATTGCGGGAAGACATCTGGAGCATTCCGCTCGATCAGCTCGATCCGAGCGTCAAGGAGCGCTTCGTCGACGAGAGCATGTGGGCGGTGTTCGAGCGCCTGCGCAAGGAAGATCCGGTCCACTACACCGCCGAGAGCGAGTTCGGACCGTATTGGTCGGTGACCAAGTACAACGACATCATGACCGTGGACACCAACCACGGCGTGTTCTCCTCGGAGCCGGCGATCACCATCGCGGAGCCCGAGGAAGACTTCCAACTGCCGATGTTCATCGCCATGGATCCGCCCAAGCACGACGCCCAGCGCAAGGTGGTCAGCCCTATCGTCTCGCCGCACAACCTGGCGGAAATGGAAGGGCTGATCCGCGAGCGGGCGCAGAAGATCTTCAATGAGCTGCCGATCGGCGAGACCTTCGACTGGGTCGACCGCGTCTCGATCGAACTCACCACCCAGATGCTGGCGACCCTGTTCGACTTTCCTTGGGAAGACCGCCGCAAGCTGACCCGCTGGTCCGACGTCGCCACCGCCGCCGAGGACGTGGGGATCATCGAATCCGCGGAGGCGCGGCAGGCCGAACTGCTCGAATGCGCCGCGTATTTCACAAATCTGTGGAACGAGCGGGTGAACGCCGAGCCGGGCCGCGACCTGATCTCGATGATGGCTCACGCCGACGCCACCCGGAACATGCAGCCGATGGAATACCTCGGCAATCTGATCCTGCTGATCGTCGGCGGCAACGACACCACCCGTAACTCGATCACCGGCGGCGTGCTGGCGATGAACCAAAACCCCGACCAGTATCAGAAGCTGCGCGACAACCCGTCGCTGATCCCCTCCGCCGTCTCCGAGATCATCCGTTGGCAGACGCCGCTGGCCCACATGCGGAGAAACGCACTGGAGGACTTCGAACTCGGCGGCAAGACGATCAAGAAGGGCGACAAAGTCGTCATGTGGTACGTCTCGGGCAACCGCGACGACGAGGTCATCGCCAACCCCAACGCCTTCATCATCGACCGCGAACGCCCCCGCCAGCACCTCTCCTTCGGCTTCGGCATCCACCGCTGCGTCGGCAACCGCCTGGCGGAAATGCAACTGCGCATCGTCTGGGAAGAGATCCTGAAACGCTGGCACAAGGTCGAGGTCGTCGGAGAACCCAAGCGCGTGCCGTCGGCCTTCGTGAAGGGCTACGAGCGCCTGCCCGTGCGAATCATTCCGTGACGCCGGAGCGCGGGCTCCCAGCCTGCTCTTCGCTCTTAGCATCGCGGGCGGGCTGGGAGACCGCGCTCCCGCAGCGCTAGACCGGCGTAAGCTGGCGGATAACGCCGAGAGGTCGTTCGACCGCGACCGCATCGCCCGCGATCACCTCACCGCCGACTTTGACAATGCCCATCACGCCCGCCTTGCACACGAGCGAGCCGTCGGGCGCTCGCGCGAGCGTGGCCGCCATCAAACCCTTATGGAGCCGCTCGAGTTGGCTGCACGGGTTACGCAGGCCGGTCAGCACGACCACCGCCTCGCGGCCCAGCCGCAGTCGCGTCCCGGTCGGCAGCGAGAGAAGGTCGACGCCCCGCGTGGTGATGTTCTCGCCCATCTCGCCGGGGCTGACATCGAAACCGGCGGCGCGGAGTTCGTCGAACAGTTCGGCATGGATCAGGTGGACCTGGCGCAGGTTCGGCGCGTCGCGGTCGCGGGCCCAGCGCGAGCGATGCTGGACGGTGACGCCGGCGTGGGCGTCGCCCTCGACGCCGAGACCCGCGATCAGACGGATGCCCAGCGACGGCGACTTACCCAGCGCGTGACGCGGATTGCGGCTGACCGCGACGACCGCGCCGCCGCTCAGTTGTCCGATCCCAGGATGCTGCCTAGAATGCCGCCGACCACTCCGGCGCCGGCCAGCCCGGTGGCGACAGTGCCGATTCCGCCGCCACCCTGGTCGCCGTTCGGCAGATAGCGCGCGATCTCTTCGGCCAGGTTCAGGATCGGCATCGATTGCAGGTGGATTTCGCCGGGGCCGGTCAGGCTGGCCAGGAACAGGCCTTCGCCGCCGAACAGGATGTTGCGGAAGCCGGGCACGAGCTGGATGTCGAACGACACGCTCGGATCATGCACGCCGACATGGCCGGCGTGAACGTACAGCCGCTCGCCCGGTGCCAGCCGCTTGCTGACCACCTCGCCGGACAGGTCGAGGAACACCGTGCCAGGCCCGATCACGCGCTGCAGGATGAAGCCGTTGCCGCCGAAGAAGCCCGACCCGATGCGCTGCTGCCACGCCAACTCCAACGTCACCGACTTCTCGGCGCAGAGGAAGGTCTCCTTGCGACAGATCAGCGCCTCGCCCGGCCGCAAGGTCCGCGCCATGATCGTCCCCGGGAACCTCGGCGCGAAGGCGACGTGCCCCGCACGGCCTTCCGCGGTGAAGTCGGTGACGAAGAAGCTGCCGCCGGTCAGACTGCGCCGGATCCCGGCGAACAGTCCGCCGCCGGTGTTGGTGTGCATCCGCACCCCATCGGTCATCCACGCCATTGTCGCGGTCTGGCTGTACACCGTCTCCCCCGGCGCGAGATCGACGCCGACGGTCTGCATGGTGGTGCCGGAGATTTCGTGGCGCATGACGATGTTCCTCGATTCCGCCAGCCTAGACGCGCGGTGGTTTAAACGCGACAGACTCGGTAAGATCATGCTCGAGGAGATCGCCATGGATGGCTCCGGCGCGACGGCGACTAGCTACGAGGCTGACGTGCTTGAATGGTCGCGCGAGCAGGCCGCCGCCCTGCGCAAGGGCGACTTCGCGCGGTTCGATCTGGAACACCTGGCGGACGAGATCGAGGATGTGGGCAAGAGCGAAAAGCGCGAACTGGCGAGCCATCTGGCCAATCTCCTGGCGCACCTGCTGGAGTATCATTACCAGCCGACCGCCGGACGCGCAGTTGGAGCATGACTATATCGACGCAGCGCAAGGAGGCTTTGCGGGATCTCCGTGAAACACCGAGCCTTCGTGTTCTGCTGGAAGACGCCGAATGGCGAGACATCGTCTGGGGACGCGCAGTGACCCAGGCGGCGCGCGAGACTGGGCTGGACCAAGATTTTGGCGAGGCGTGTCCGTGGAACTTCGATCAGGTGCTGACGACGGACTGGTTACCCGAATAGACATCAAAGACCGCGTCAACCGCCGCGGGTTCTACTGTCCGTCGCCTACCACCGGAGCGCGGTCGTCTCGGCCGCGTGTGTGGGCGTTGAAGAGGCGGACGGGACGTCCGCTCTCCGGGCGTTACGTCAGCACTTGAAATACATGTCGAATTCCACCGGGTGCGGATGGAGTTGTAGCCGCATGACCTCCTCCATCTTCAGCTCGATGTAGCTGTCGATGAAATCGTCGTCCATCACGCCGCCCTTCTTGAGGAAGGCGCGGTCGCGGTCGAGGTTGTCGAGGGCTTCCTTGAGCGAGCCGCACACCTCGGGAACCTTGCGCTGCTCGCGCGGCGGCAGGTCGTAGAGGTTCTTGTCGGCCGGGCCGCCCGGATCGATCTTGTTCTCGATGCCGTCGAGGCCGGCCATCAGCATGGCGGTGAAGCCGAGATAGGGGTTGCCCATGGGGTCGGGAAAACGGACCTCGATGCGCTTGCCCTTGGGGCTGTCGACGTGGGGGATGCGGATGGAGGCGGAGCGGTTGCGCGCCGAATAGGCCAGCTTCACCGGCGCTTCGTAGCCCGGCACCAGGCGCTTGTAGGAGTTGGTGGTGGAGTTGGTGAAGGCGTTGATCGCCCGGGCGTGGCGGATGATGCCGCCGATGTACCACAGGCAGGTCTGCGACAGGCCGGCGTAGAGGTCGCCGGCGAACAGCGGCTGGCCCCTGTTCCAGATCGACTGGTGGACGTGCATGCCCGAGCCGTTGTCGCCGAACATCGGCTTGGCCATGAAGGTCGCCGTCTTGCCGTAGGCGGCGGCGACGTTCTGCACGACGTACTTATAGAGCTGCAGACGGTCGGCCATGGTGATCAGGCCGGAGAACTTCAGGCCGAGCTCGTGCTGCGCGGGGGCGACCTCGTGGTGGTGCTTTTCCGGCTGCATGCCGAGCTCGCCCATCACGCTGAGCATCTCGCCGCGCAGGTCCTGCGCCGAGTCCACCGGGTTGACCGGGAAATAGCCGCCCTTGGGGCCCGGGCGGTGACCCATGTTGCCTTCCTCATAGGCCTTGCCGGTGTTCACCGGCAGTTCCGTCGAGTCGAAGGAATAGCGGGTGTCGGTCGCGGTGGTGGACCACTGCACGTCGTCGAAGATGAAGAATTCGGCCTCCGGCCCGAAGTAGACCGTGTCGCCGATGCCCAGCGACTGGGTGTGCAACAGGGCCTTCTTGGCCATCGAGCGCGGGTCGCGGTTGTACGGCTCGTTGGTGTCGGGGTTCAGCACGTCGCAGAACATACAGAGGGTGGTCTGCTGGTAGAACGGGTCGATGTAGGCGGTGTCGAGGTCGGGCCGCAGCTTCATGTCCGACTCGTTGATCGCCTTCCAGCCGCTGATCGAGGAGCCGTCGAACATGGTGCCGTCGGACAGGAAGTCGTCGTCGACCAGGTCGATGTCGAAGGTGACGTGCTGCATCTTGCCGCGGATGTCGGTGAAGCGGACGTCGACGTATTTGACTTCCTTTTCCTTGATCTGATCGAGGACATCCTGCGGCGTTGCCATGTTTTTACCCTGCTTGTTTTTGGAAAAATACCGTGGTTCAGATCGCGCTGGCGCCGGTCTCGCCGGTGCGGATGCGGATCACCTCGAGAATGTCGGAGATGAAGATCTTGCCGTCGCCGATGCGGCCGGTGCTGGCGGCGGTCTTGATCGCCTCGACGGCGCCGGTGACCTGATCGTCGGTGACGACGACCTCGATTTTAATCTTGGGCAGGAAGTCGACGACGTATTCGGCGCCGCGGTAGAGTTCGGTCTGGCCCTTCTGTCGGCCGAAGCCCTTTGCTTCCAGAACGGTCATTCCCTGCAACCCCAACTCCTGCAAAGCCTCTTTCACCTCGTCCAGCTTGAACGGCTTGATGATGGCCTCGATCTTTTTCATGGGCTCCGATCCGATGCGATTGGAGGCCCCCGCCTGCGTCCATGCGCTCTGGTCCGAACACGGGTGGCCTCGGGCGGACAAGAGCAGGTTCCGGCCGGGGCCTGTCAATCGCCCGTGAATTACGTTCGGCCCACAAATTGGGCTTGCGGCGCCATATCCGGCGGCAAAATGGCCCGCGACGAGCCGGAAAACCTCCGCTCTTGTGCGTTTCGCGCGCCGCTTTATGGATCGCGCTCGCTTTTCGAAAAATCGTGAGCCGCGGCCGATGACGAGTTCCCGCCTCTATCTGATCCGCCATGGCCGGCCCGCCTCGACCTGGGGCGGCGCCGATGACGACCCGGGTCTGGACGAGATCGGCCTCGGGCAGGCGCGGGCGGTCGCCGATCGCCTGATGGCTTTGCCGGGCGGCGAGCGGCCGACCAGCGTGGTGAGTTCGCCGCTGCGCCGCTGCCGCGAAACCGCCCAGCCGCTGGCCGACGCGCTCGGCGTCGATGTCGTCGTCGATCCTGCGGTGGGCGAGATCCCGACGCCTGCCGGCCTCGCGCCGGAGGAGCGGCCAGCCTGGCTGCGGCGGTCTTTCGCCGGCGACTGGTCAGACATCGTCGGCGACATCGACTACGACGACTGGCGCCGCCGGGCGGCCGACGGCCTGGCGAAACGCGCCGGCGCGGCGGTGTTCAGCCACTATGTGGCGATCAACGGCGTGCTGTCGGTGCTCGGCGGCTCAAGCAAGGTGATCGTCTTCCGCCCCGATCACACCAGTTGCACGACGCTCGAGGTGGCGCCGGAGGGTCTTCGCCTCCTCGAACGCGGGCGCGAGGCGGCCACGACCGTCCTGTGACCAGCTTGCCCCGAGAGATCCTCACCGTCGCGGAGATGAGCGCCGCCGACGCGGCGGTCGGTCCGACGGTGTCGGTCGGCGACCTGATCGAGCGGGCGGGCGGAGCGGTGGCCCGGATCGTCCAGGAGCGGTTCGAAGCCGCGCCCGTCCTTGTCCTGGCCGGACCCGGAAACAACGGCGCGGACGGCTATGTCGCCGCCCGCGTGTTGCGCGAGGCGGGGTGGCCGGTCCGGCTGGCCGCGCTCGGCGCGCCGAAGGGGTCAGCCTCGGCCGCGGCCGCTGCCTGGACGGGGCGGACCGAGCCGCTCGATACGCCGGCCGCACCGGGCGAACTCGTGATCGACGCCCTATTCGGCGCGGGGTTGGATCGACCGCTCCCCGCCGATGTCGCGCGGCTGGCGCGCCGCCTTCGCGCGTCGGGGTCGCGCGTGGTCGCGGTCGACGTTCCCAGCGGCCTGGCCGGCGACACCGGGAAGACCGCGGGCGACGGGGCGTTTCAAGCCGACCTGACGGTCACCTTTCACCGCAAGAAGCCGGCCCATGTGCTTCAGCCGGGCCGCGGGTTGTGCGGCGAGGTCGTGGTGGCGGACATCGGCCTCGGCGCCACGCCGGCCCGGCTGTTCGAGAATGATCCCGCCCTGTGGCTGGCGAAATATCCGTGGCCCGCGACGGACGCCTACAAGACCACGCGCGGCCGGCTGGTGGTCGTCTCCGGCGACGCCTGGAGCACGGGCGCGGCGCGGCTGTCGTCCCGCGCGGCGCTGCGCATCGGCGCCGGCCTGGTCACCCTGCTGTCGCCGCCGGAAGCCCTGATGGTCAACGCCGCCCACCTCGAGGCGGTGATGCTCAAACCGTTCGAGACCGAGGTCGAACTGGAGGCCATCGCGTCCAATGTCGAGGTCGCGATCATCGGCCCGGCCGCCGGCGTCAACGAGGCGACGCTGTCCAACGTCCTGGCCCTGGCGCGCACCGGCGCGGCGCTGGTGGTCGACGCCGACGCGCTCAGCGTGTTCCGCGACGAACCGGAGGAACTGTTCTCCGCCCTCGACCGCGATGATGTCCTGACGCCGCACCCCGGCGAGTTCGAGCGCATCTTCCCCGGTGTGTTGAAGAGCGCGCCGGAGCGGATTTCCGCCACCCGAACAGCCGCGGCGCGGGCCCAGTCGGTCGTTCTGCTCAAGGGCTCGGACACGGTGATCTGCGCGCCCGACGGCCGGGCGGCGGTCAACGTCAACGGCACGCCGTGGCTGGCCACCGCCGGATCGGGCGACGTGCTGACCGGCCTGATCGGCGGCCTCGTCGCCCAGGGCATGGACTCCTTCGAGGCCGCTTGCGCCGGGGTGTGGATCCACGCCGCCTGCGCCGAGGCGTTCGGGCCGGGTTTGATCAGCGAGGACTTGCCGGGCCTCGTGCCCATGGTGTTGAAACGGCTGTGGGAGCGAGTCGAGCTCCGGAACACCGTGCGAGGAAAGAACTCATGAGATCGGCGCTGCGTTCAGCCCTCGTCACCGCCCTCGCCATCGGAGCGGCGGCTCTCGCGTCCGTCAGCGCGTCGGCGGCCGCCGTCCATCACCATCATCATCACGCGGCGCCGGTCGCCGCGCCCGCGCCCGTGGCGCGCCATCATCGACACCGGCACACCGCCGTGGCCGCTCCCGCGCCGACGACACGCCACGGGCGGCGTCATCGCGCGGCGGCCACGGCGCCGGCGACGTCCCGCTCCCGTCACCACCGCCACCGCGCCGCGCGGGCCGCCGAGGTCACCACCCGTCACGGGCGACATCACCGCCACGAGGCGGCGGCCCCCGTCGCCTCGTCGCGCTATCATCGCCACGGCCGGCGCGCGGAGACCGCCGACACTTCCGCCCGCTCGC
>CBDIDP010000015.1:212500-323859 GCA_965277785.1 Caulobacteraceae bacterium | reverse complement strand
CATCGGCCGCTACGACGGCCTCAAGACCCTCGAGGTGATGGAAGCCCCGCACGACTGCCTCGAATTGCAGTACGGCGGCGAGGCCAAGCTGTACCTGCCGGTGGAGAATATCGACCTGCTCACCCGCTATGGCGCCGAGAGCGAGGGCGTGCAGCTCGACCGTTTGGGCGGCGCGGCGTGGCAGGCGCGCAAGTCCAAGGCCAAGGAACGCCTGCGCGTCATGGCCGAGGGTCTCATCGCCATCGCCGCTCAGCGCGCCACTCATCACGTCGAGGATATCGAGCCGCCGGCCGGCATGTTCGACGAGTTCTGCGCCCGCTTCCCCTACGAGGAGACGGACGACCAGCTGAACGCGATCGGCGACGTGCTGGCGGATCTGGGCGCCGGCAAGCCGATGGACCGCCTGATCTGCGGCGACGTCGGCTTCGGCAAGACCGAGGTCGCCCTGCGGGCCGCCTTCGTGGTGGCGATGAGCGGCCGGCAGGTTGCTCTGGTCTGCCCGACGACCCTGCTCGCGCGGCAACACTACGCCACCTTTGTCGACCGCTTCAAAGGCTGGCCGGTCAAGGTCCGCCGCCTGTCGCGGCTCGTCCCCACGGCAGAGGCCATCGAGACGCGGGAGGGTCTTGCGAAGGGTGATGTCGAGATCGTCATCGGCACCCACGCCGTCCTCTCGAAACAGGTCCAGTTCAAGGACCTCGGCCTGGTCATCGTCGACGAGGAGCAGCACTTCGGCGTCAAGCACAAGGAGGCGCTGAAGGCCCTGCGCGCCGAGGTCCACGTCATGACCCTGACCGCGACCCCGATCCCACGCACCCTGCAGATGGCGCTCTCCGGCATCCGCGAGATGTCGATCATCGCCACTCCGCCCGTCGACCGGCTCGCGGTGCGGACCTACGTCACGCCGTGGGATCCGGTGTCGATCCGCGAGGCGCTGCTGCGCGAGAAGTATCGCGGCGGTCAGACCTACTACGTCGCGCCCCGTGTCAAAGACCTGCCCGAGATCGAGCGCTTCATGCGCGAGCAGGTCCCGGAGGTGAAGTTTGTCGTCGGCCACGGCCAGATGTCGCCGACCCAGCTCGAGGACGTCATGAGCGCTTTCTACGAAGGGCAGTACGACGTGCTGGTCAGCACCACCATCGTCGAGTCCGGCCTCGACATTCCGACCGCCAACACCCTGATCGTCCACCGCGCCGACATGTTCGGCCTGTCGCAGCTCTACCAGCTCCGCGGCCGCGTCGGCCGGGCCAAGGCGCGCGCCTACGCCTATCTCACCACGCCGCTGAACAAGCCGATCACGCCGTCGGCGGAGAAGCGCCTGCACGTGCTACAGTCGCTGGACAGCCTGGGAGCCGGGTTCCAGCTCGCCAGCCACGACCTCGACATCCGGGGCGGCGGCAATCTGTTGGGCGACGAGCAGTCCGGCCACATCCGCGAGATCGGCGTCGAACTCTACCAGCAGATGCTGGAGGACGCCGTCGCCGAACTGAAGACCCGCAACATCAACGCGGAGGCCGAGGCCGGATCCGATCGCGGATGGTCGCCGCAGATCAACACCGGCGCCGCCGTGCTGATCCCGGAAGCCTATGTTCCGGATCTCAACGTCCGTCTCGCCCTCTATCGCCGCCTGTCCGAAGCCGAGCGCGCCGACGATCGCGAGTCGCTGGCCGGCGAGATGATCGACCGCTTCGGACCCCTGCCTCCCGAAGCCGATCAGTTGCTCAAGGTCGTGGCGATAAAGGGCCTGTGCCGGGAAGCCAATGTGGCCAAGATCGACATCGGGCCTAAGGGCGCCGTCGTCGGCTTCCGCAACGACACCTTCGCCAATCCCGCCGGCCTGATCGCCTTTGCCCAGAAGAACAGCGCGGTCTGGCGCCTGCGGCCGGACCAGAAGGTGCTGGTCAAGGGCGAGTGGGACACGCCGCTCGAGCGGCTCGCCGCCGCCGAGAAGATACTTCGCGAGTTGGCGAACCTGGCGAAGGGAACGGGAGCCGGCCCGCAAATCTCGTCCTGGTCGGCCCCGGCGCCGCCGCCCCCACCTCAACCGGCGCCGAAGCGCGTGGTGAAACGGCCTCAGCCGGCGGCGAGACCGTGGAGCAAGAGTAGGTTCTGACCTCTTCCGGAGCGCGGGCTCCCAGCCCGCTCTTAGGCAAGATGCGGGCTGGGAGATCGCGCTCCGGACGTTGAATAGCTTGCCTCACCTCGGGGCAGCGGAGACTATGGTGCTCCAAACACAGGAGACGACGATGGGGCAGGGACCGCTTTTCCGGACTTAAGGTCCTCGAGTTCGCCGGGATCGGCCCCGGACCGTTTTGCGGGATGCTGCTGTCCGACCTCGGGGCCGACGTCGTGCGCATCGACCGCAAGGGCGCGGGTCGGTCGGGAAAGACCGACGTCACGGCCCGCGGACGCCGTTCGGTGGCGCTGGATCTGAAATCGCCCGCGGCCACGGAGACCTGCCTCAAGCTGATGGAGTCCGCCGACGCGGTGTTCGAGGGTTTCCGTCCGGGGGTGATGGAGCGCCTCGGCCTCGGTCCGGATGTGGCGCTGACGCGCAATCCGAAGTTGGTCTACGGCCGCATGACCGGGTGGGGCCAGACCGGACCGTATGCCAAGGCCGCTGGTCACGACATGAACTACATCGCAATCAGCGGCGCGCTCGGCGCGATCGGCACGGCGGACAAGCCGATTCCGCCGCTCAACCTCGTCGGCGACTTTGGCGGCGGCGCGCTCTACCTCGCCTTCGGACTGCTCGCCGGCGTGATCCACGCCCGGGCGACCGGGCAGGGGCAGGTGATCGACTGCGCCATGAGCGACGGCGCGGCGTCCCTGATGGCGATGTTCTACGGCTTTAAGGCGTCGGGCGCCTGGAGCGACGACCGCCGGGCCAACCTGCTCGACGGCGGCGCGCACTTCTATGACACCTACCGCTGCGCCGACGGCGAGTGGATCTCCATCGGATCGATCGAACCGCAGTTCTACGCCCTGATGCTGGAAAAGACCGGTGTCTCCGACCCCGACTTCCACGCCCAGATGGACCGCTCGAAATGGCCGGACCTGCGCGAGCGATTGGCGGCGGTGATCGAGACCAAGACCCGCGACGAATGGTGCGCGATCATGGACGGCACCGACGTCTGCTTCGCGCCCGTTCTCGATCTCGCCGAGGCGCCGCTTCATCCGCACAACCTCGCCCGCGAAACCTTCGTCACCCTCGACGGCGTCGTTCAGCCGGCCCCGGCGCCGCGGTTCTCCAAGACGCCGGGCAAGGTCGCCGGGCCGCCGCCGTCCATCGGCGCCCACACCGACACCGCGCTACGGGATTGGGGTTTCACGGACGAAGATATCCTCGCGCTCGAACCCGTCTGACAATCGTTCATCGTCGGTTCAGCACGCGACAGCGATAACCTCATCATCGGTGGCTCGAAGCACTTCCCCGTCCCTCGTTGCGGCGGGTCACCGGTCAGGAGGAATCCTGGCGGCGCGTCGTTCCCCCCAGCGACGCGCCGCGCCCTCCGCTTTCAGCGGACGGCGACGATGAAGGTGAGCACCCCTTCGCTCTCGGACGTTTCCACCACCTCCAGCCCCGCCGCCGCCGCGAAATGGGGCACGTCGATGCGCGCCATCGGGTCGTCGGCGAGCAGTTTCACGCGCGCGCCGGGGACGGCCCGGGCGACCGCTCGCCGTAACTTCAGCGTCGGTGTCGGACAGCGATGGCCTCGCGCGTCGATCACCCGAGGTTCGCCGTCAGCTTGCATGGCCCTAGTGATACAGCGTCCGGGCCGCTAAATCCCGCCCTCCTGGAAATGCACGAGGCGAGTCCACGTCCAGTCCCGCACCTGAACTCACCGTGGTCGTGCCGACATACAATGAGCGGGGCAACGTTGAAGTGCTTGTCGCGCGCCTGCGCGCCGCGCTCGACGGCGTGACGTGGCGGGCGATCTTCGTCGATGACGATTCGCCGGACGGCACCGCGGACGCCGTCAAGCGAATGGCCGCCGCGGACGACCGCATTCAGTGCTTACGCCGGGTCGGACGCCGGGGCCTCGCGGGCGCGGTCCTCGAAGGCATCCTCGCCAGCGCCTCGCCGTTCGTGGCGGTGATCGACGGCGATCTGCAGCACGACGAGACGCGGCTGCCGATCATGCTGTCGGCGCTCCGCTCGGGCGCGGATATGGCGGTCGGTACCCGATTCGCCTCGGCGGACGGCCTCGCCGCCGGCCTCTCACCGATCCGCCGGATGGGCAGCCGCGCGGCGACCTGGGCGGCGCGACGAGTGTTGCGCACCGAACTCAGCGACCCGGTCAGCGGCTTTTTCGCCGCACGACGTGAGATCGTCGAGGAGGTGGCGCCCCGGCTTTCGCATCAGGGGTTCAAAATCCTGTTCGACATCGTCGCCTCGCGCTCCACGCCGCCGGTCATCGTCGAGGCGGCCTACGACTTCGCGCCACGCCTGAGCGGCGAGAGCAAGCTCGATAGCCGGGTGGTGATTGACTACGCCGGGCTCCTGCTCGCCAAGTGGACGCGTGGAACGGTACCCGCTTACATCGTTATCGCGGCCCTGGTGACCGGCGCGGGAGTCGCCGGCCATCTGGCGGTGCTCGCCATCCTCATCAGGCTCGGCCAGACATTTCTGGTCGCCCAGATCGCGGCGACCATCGCGGTGACCGCCGCCGCGCTCGCCATCGACGCCGTCATGACCTGGGGCCGGGGAGCGCTTCGCCGCCTCGTGCGCGGCGCTTTGGGGTTCCTGGTCGGCGGCTTGGCAAACGTCGCGGTCGCGGCGCTCGCGCATCGCCATGGCGCGATTTGGTGGGCCGCGGGGCTTGCCGGCGCCCTCGTCGGGGCGATCTGGTCCTATGCCACGCGCGAACGCTGAGGACCCGCCGCGCTGGCGCTTTCCGCTGATCGTCGCGGCGATCCTCGCCGCGCGCCTGATTGTCGCCGCCAACCTGCATCTCAGCGAGGACGAGGCCTATTACCGGCTGTGGTCGATGGCTCCGGCCCTGGGCTATTACGACCACCCGCCCATGATTGCGTGGTGGATCGCCATCGGCCGAGACGTGGCCGGAGACACGCCGCTCGGTGTTCGCCTGCTGCCGGCGCTGGCGTCGGCGATCACCAGTCTCCTGGTGTTCGACATGGCGCGGCTCGCCGGCGCCCACCGGCGCACGGCCGAACGGGCGGGCGTATGGTTCAACTGCACGCTTCTTGTCGCCTGCGGCGCCTTCCTTGCCGTTCCCGACGCGCCCGCCGCCCTGTTCTGGTCCCTGACCTTATGGTGTCTGCTCAAGGCGGCGAGGTCGGGACGCCTTGGTTGGTGGGCGGCGGCGGGCGTGGCGGCGGGGTTGGCGACGCTGTCCAAGTATTCGGCCCTGTTCCTGGGTCCGGGCGTCCTGCTCTGGCTAGCGATATCGCCGGACCGGCGCCGGATGCTGCCGGGTCCCGGCCCTTGGCTGGCGTTGATCCTGGCGGCGGGGCTGTTCGGTCTCAACGTGGCGTGGAACGCGTCGCATCACTGGCTGACGTTCGAAAAGCAGTTCGGCCGGGTCGCGCCGCATGGTTGGTCGCCGCGCTTCCTGCCTGAATTGCTGATCACGCAATTCCTGCTCTTCAATCCGGCCATCGTCCTGTTTCTATTCTCGACGCGACCTCGGTTCGATAGGATCGGACTTTTCGCCGCGAGCAGTCTACCGTTCGCCGCCTATCTTGTCCTGCACAGCCTTCACGATCGCGTGCAGGCCCACTGGCCCGCGCCGCTCTACCCAGCGGTCGCGATCGTCGCGGCGTTCGCCGCGTCAGGCGCCGAGCGCGCCCTCTGGCGCGAAGCGCGGGTGGCCGTCCCAATCATCGCCACCCTTGTCGTACTCGGCCTCGGCGTCCTCGCGGCGCTGCCGCCGACCATGTTCGCGAGATCGCCCGATCTCTTCCTGCCGTTAAGGGGGTGGCGCGCCTTCGCCGGATCGATCGACCGGACGCGGGCGGGCGCCGGCGCGGCCTGGATCGGGACCACCAGCTACGGCCTCGCCTCGGAACTCGCCGACGAGACGCTCCACGCGCCGGTTCTCCAGATCAGTGAACGCGATCGTTGGCGCGGACCGGCGACGGGAGTCGAGCCCGATCTCACGCGGCCAGGCGTCATCGTCGACCTGACCCGCCGCCTCGATCTCAAAAGTCTCCGCGCGTGCTTCGCCGAGGTGAGCTTCGTCGGGGTTCTAGGCAGGGGCGCGCCGGACGAACGGCCAAAGATCTACGGCGTCTACCGTGTCGACGGACCGAGGCGCGATCTCCTTCAAGACGGCTGCTGGTGATCCTCAGCGGCGGTGATGACCCTTGGCCAGGCGCTTCTGCATCGGGGTTTGCGGCAGGGTGTCCAGGGTCAGATAGCCGCGGCCCTGCGTGTCCAGCGTACTGAAGTGGATCGCCGCCAGCTTCATATAGTCCGCCTTCATCACCACGCCCCTAAACCCGAGGTCGGCCGCCGCGATCGGTTCCGGTTCGTCGAAAAAGCTGAACGGCGAAGCCCCCGCGCCGGACTCGTCCAGTTTTTGCGGCGCATGCGGCGCGGAATCGGGATTGTTCTCGCCCGCCGGGTCGATGGAACCCGGACGGTCGATGCCGCCCGCCGCCTGCACCTTCCACAGCAGGGCATGACCGAGCGGGCGCGCCGCGCCGCCGCTTGCGACATCCACGCGATAGCCGAGGATTTCCGGCGCGATGCGCTGTTCGTAGAACGCCACCTCGAGCGGCGTGATCACCCCGTCGCCGTTGCGGTCGATGATCTTGAAGAAGGCCGCCGCGTCGGCAAGAAATTCGGCTTTGTCGAGCTTGCCGTCGTGGTTGGTGTCCGCCGCCTTGAACCAGTCGACCACGGGGTAGGGCTGCCCCTCCTTTGCCCGATAAACCCTGCCCGACGGTGAGATGAAGACGTTGGCTGGAGGGCCAAGGCGAGATTCATCCTGCGCGGCGACCGGGCCCGTAAGCACGAAGGCAAGCACCATCACGGCCGCGCGACACCGAGTTGAGTTCATGGCTATCGAACACCCCAAAGAATTCGTGAAATCATGACGGACCGACGTGTAAAGCACCGAAGGCGGTGTGTTGGGATAAAGACAGTGGAGAGGGGGCGAAAGTTGGGTTCCAGAACGCTTATCATCGCGGGCGCCACCGGGTACGGTGTCTGGCCGGCCAATACGCTCGAAGGCGCGCGGCGGTGTCTGGCCGCGCCGGTCGACGGTTTCGAGATCGACGTCCAGATCACCGCGGACGGCCATGTCGTCGCCCACCACGACTACCGCCTCAGCCCGGACGCGACGCGGCTGGACGGCAAATGGCTCGAAGCGCCAGGGCCGCCCCTCAAAGAGATGACCCTGACCGATTTGCGCCGTTATGACGTCGGTTCGCTCCGACCCGGATCAAAGTCCGCAGCGCGTCATCCTTATCGAGAGATGTCGGATGGGGAGCCCGTTCCGACAATACGGGAGTTACTGTCGGCGTTGCGCGATGCGCGCGGGCCCAAACGGCTGATCTACATCGAGATCAAGACGGACCCGACCCAGCCCGGCATTGCGCCGGACCCCGCGGCAGTCGTCGATGCGGTGGCGGACGACGTGGAGGCCGCTGGTTGGGTGGAGCACACCAAGATAATCGCCTTCGATTGGCAAGTGCCGCGATTGGCGAGGCGCCGGAACCCCGGGCTCGCCACCGCCCATCTAACGATCCCGGCCGCTCTCGCCATCAACGTCAGGCCGCTCCCCGACGGAGCTTCCCCCTGGACCGACGGGCTGGATGTGGCGTCCCGTGGCTCCGAACTCGCCGCGATCGGCGCGCATGGCGGCGAGGAGTGGTCGCCTTACTTTACCGAGGTTACACCCGAGCGTGTGGCGGAGGCGGCGACACTCGGCTTGCGCGTCGGGCCTTGGGGGCTGTCGACGGAGGACGACATCCGTAGAGCGGAAGATCTTGGCGTGTTCAGCGCCACGGCGTCCGGCCCGTCATGGGGTCCCGAACGCGATGATGACCCGGCATGGCGTGGCTCTCCAGATAGGCGCAAAGGTCAGCCTCGGCGAACCGAATCTCGCCGGTCGGTCGGCGAACACCGCTGATCTGACCCTCCTTCCACATTCTCCTCAGGGTCTTGGCGCTCACCCCCAGGATGGCTGCCGCCACCTTGTGAGTGACCAGCATTGACGCGGCGAACTGAGAACCAAAACGCGGCTCGAAATTAGTCTCCAATCTGCCCATCGGTCGTCACGATCCCAAATTCTATGCTTTTATAGGCCCAGGTTACGGCTTGAAGCGCGAAACGGATCACCGATGCGCCTTAATTTGCCCAAGTGCGCTGCTCGGTCTCCCGGCTCGACAAGCGCTGCATCGGCCGGCCGCACGGAATGAGGCTCGGCGCCACGCGTACGCCGTCTGCGCTCTGAAACTTGTCTTGTTGGATAGGCCGGCCGCGGTCGACCAGCGCCCATTCGCCAACTCGGATCTCACGGCTTCGCGATAAGTCCCGCCGCCAGCGTTGAGGCATGCTCGATCGCGAGGCGATCAAGGTCGATCGGGCCGCCGCCGACAGGTTCGATCACTTCGCGCCAGATCATCGCCGTGATCATCGGGCCGATTACGCAGAACGCCATCAGTCGCGCGTCGCCGTCCCGGACTTCGCCTCGGGCCTGGGCGCGCCGGATAGACTTGTCGAGGGCTTCTATCGCCGGCCCCACGACAGCTTCGCGCCAGGCCGCGGCGATCTCCGGGAAGTTTCCGGACTCGGTCATTACCATGCGAGCGAGCTTGCGCGGTTCGGGCTTTGAGATCGCCCGCGCGAGTTTCTGAAGAACGCGCGCCATCATCTCGGCCACTGGGCCGTCGAACTCAGTGGTGACCTCTTCGACCTCAAGCTGGACGCGATCGAGCAGCACGGCTCGGAACAGCTCGCTCTTAGTCGGATAGTAATTGTACAGCGCCGCCTTCGAGACGCCCGCGTGCCTGGCGATGTCGGTCAGCCGTGTCGCCGAATACCCACGCGTCGCGAACGCCAGAAGGGCGGCGTCGGCGATCTCGCGCGGGCGATCAGCCGCTCGCCGCCTCCATCTCGGCTCCTTCGTTTCCACCTTCTCTCCCGCCATCCAGACGTCTCCATTTGTCGCGCGGAGGAAGCGTTAAACCGACCCGCGGGGTACGCTTCATCCTCCGTTGCGTTTCTGACCTGGAAGTCAGATAATGCGCGTATATCAGGAGACCTATCTTTGTCCGATGTCCCTGTCCTCATCGTCGGCGCGGGTCCCACGGGGCTCAATCTGGCCCTGCGTCTGGCGCGCCACGGGGTGGCGTTCCGCATCGTCGACCAGCACGACGGGCCCGCTCAGGAATCGCGAGCGCTCGCGCTCCACGCGCGCACTCTCGAATTCTACCGCCAGCTCGGCTTGGCCGACGCCATCGTGGCCAACGGCGTGCAGGTGGAGAGTATTCGCCTGCACGAACGCGGTGAGGAGCAGGCTAACATCACTCTGAAGGACATCGGCGAGGGGCTGAGCCCGTTCCCCTTCATTCTCGACTTCCCGCAGGACGAGCATGAGCGCTTCCTGGTCGACCGCTTGCGCGAGTTAGGCGTCGAGGTCGAGCGGAGCACCTCGGTCCTGACCTTCACCCAGGATGACGACTACGTCGACGCGGTGCTCTCCCACGACGGCGGGGAGGAACAGGCGCGGTTCCGTTACATCTGCGGTTGCGACGGGGCGCGGAGCCGAACTCGCGAGGTCATCGGCGCCGACTTCGCCGGCGGCGCGTATGAACATCTCTATTATGTCGCCGACGTGAGGCTGACGGCGCCGGACCGCGGCCACGCTTTCCATCTCGCGCTTGACGCCGACGCGTTCGCGCTCCGGCTTCCGGCTCGACAGGGAGCGATGGAGCGGCTGATCGGCATCGCTCCGAAGGAAGTCGACCATCCAACCTTCGAGGCGGTGCGCGACCGTGTCCAGAGCCTGCTCGGGATAGAGGTCGCGGAGCTCAACTGGTTCTCGACCTACAAGGTGCATCATCGGGTCGCCGACCGCTTCCGTGTCGGCCGCGCCTTCCTGCTGGGCGACGCGGGTCACCTGCACAGCCCGATCGGCGGACAGGGCATGAATACCGGCATCGGCGACGCCGTGAACCTCTCCTGGAAGCTTGCGGCGGTGCTGCGCGAAGAAGCCGCGCCCGCGATCCTCGACACCTACGAATCGGAACGGATCGCGTTCGCCCGCAAGCTCGTGGCCACGACCGACCGACTGTTCAACATGGTTGTCGGGGAGGGCCTTACCGGCGAGCTTGTTCGTTCATGGATCATCCCCACGGCGCTCCCGGCCGCGACCGGCCTAAAGGCGGGACGCCGAACTCTCTTTCGTCTGGCGTCCCAGATCAGCATCCAATATCCGGAGAGCGCGCTGTCTTCGGGCAAGGCGGGAGATATCAAAGGCGGCGATCGCCTGCCATGGCTCCGCGTCGTCGACAATTTTGAGCCACTCAAAAGCGTCGGCTGGCAGCTTCATCTCTACGGCGCCGAGGATGGCGATCTCACGCGCGCGGCCGGCCGGCTCGGGGTCCCGCTGCACCGGTTCGCATGGTCCGACGAGGCGCGTCACGCCGGGCTGCGGAAGGACGCGGCCTATCTCATTCGTCCCGACGGTTATGTCGGTCTGGCCATGGCGACTCCGGATGCCGCCGAGCTCGCATCCTACGTCGAGCGCCACGGTCTGCGAGTTGGCCAACGCGCCTGAGAACGTGACGGGAGCGCGGACAGCGCCACGGATTCAGGGCGATGCCGAGGTCATGTTGGATCACGTCGGACTTCGCGCGCGTCTCGGCTTCCCGCTTGCGTCGGCGAGCATGCCGTCCGACGGTGCTTCTCGACGCCAACCTGAACGGCGTCAGAAGCGCGCCGGTCGCGGCCCGCTCGACGCCGGATCGGTGCCGTTTGTTGTCGTCACCGGATATGGCGGGTGGGAACTCGCGACGAATACTCTGAGCGCGGCGCCCCGTCTTGGCAAGCCGTTCAACGACGCCGAGTTCGAGAGGACGCTCGTCGCCGCCTTACGGCCGTAGGCGACGAAGGATGGTTTCGAGGTGGCGGCCCCCCGCGGGATAACGGCGGGCGAGACACCTCTGCCGTTTCAGGCGGCAAATAAACCTAGACATCAATGTCCGCTTATGTGAAACACGGTTGTGCGGTTGAAGCCGGGTGGTTTCCCGCTGGCTGGCCGGCGGAGACGAAGTCATGAAGTGCGAAGAGCTGCGAACGTCGGGATCGGTCGCGATCGCGGGCGCGGGTCCGGGTGGCGCGATGCTGGCGCGACTGCTCCGGATGCGAGGCTTCGACGTCAACGTGTTCGAGCGCGACGAGTCGGCCACGGCCCGTCCACAGGGCGGGAGTCTCGATCTGAGGGCGGACTCGGGCCAGCGAGCAGTCGACGCGGCCGGTCTGACCGCGGGGTTCGCGGCCGTTTCGCGGGAAGACGCCAAGGCGTTTCGCATGCTCGACGACCACGGGACCGAAATGCCCGGCGCGGGCGCCGAGACGCACGAAGACCCCGGTCCCGAGGTCGATCGCGCCGACCTGCGCCATCTCCTGCTCGACGCCCTCGCTCCCGACACCGTGGCCTGGGGTCATGAAGTCCAGAGCGTTCAGGCGTCGGAGGATGGTCGATGGCGATTGAACTTCAAGGAGCAGCCATCGTTCACCGCCGACCTTGTGGTCGGCGCCGACGGCATGGGCTCCAAGGTCCGTGGGCGGCTGACGTCGACCGAGCCGGTATACACCGGGATTACCATGCTGGCGGCGAACATCCGCCAAGAACGCTGGCGCGACTCGGCGATCTCCGACGTGCTGGGCGAGGGGTCGGTCATGTTCGCCGACGGGTGCCGGACCGTCTTCGTCCAGCGCTGCGCGCACGATCTTATCCTTCTCTACTATTCGCTGGCCGTGCCGCGAGGCTGGCCCGCCGGAGACTCGTTTGGTCTCGACGATACCGCCGCCGTTCTCCGCGTGGTGCGCGAAGCCTTCAGCGACTGGTCGCCGAAGGTTATGGACATGCTGACCGACGTGCGGGACGGCTTCCACGTCTGGCCGACGTCGGTCATGCCCCCGGATGCGCGCTGGGCGACCCAGCCGGGCCTGACGATGCTGGGCGACGCCGCCCACGCGATGCCGCCGTTCACGGGCAAGGGCGTCAACTTGGCGCTGCTCGACGCGCTCGAGCTGGCGGAGTGCCTCACCGCCGATCCCGGGCGCGACCTCACTGAGGCAGTCGCGGATTTTGAGTCAGGCATGCAGGCGAGAACCAGCCGGGAGATTCGGGCGTGTCTCGCGGTAGGCAGCCAAGCCTATGGCATCGAACTAGACTTCGACACGCCGCTCGCGGCGTGAGCGGAACAGCCAAGATTTCGTTCGACGACATCGAGATCGCGCCGTCCGACGCGCACCTGGGCGTAGCCGACACCCTCCTGCGCTTCGGCGCGGCAGTTGACAGGGGCGACCCGCGGCTGCTGGCGAGCGTCTTCGCGGATGACGCCATGGTGGACTTCCGGCCGTGCGGCCGGAAGCTCGGCCTCAATTTCCCGGTACTTCAAGGCGCGGAGGCGATCACCGCCTTTCTTGCCGGAGGGGCGCACGCCCAGGCGACGAGCCACGTGATCACAAACACCCGCGTGCAGGTGGACGGATCATCAGGCCGCTCCCGCAGTCTCGTCGATGCGACCCACCTGGTCAGGGCCAATCCCGGGCGGCGTTTCCGGATGATGAACTGGTACGAGGCCGAGGCGGTCGGATCGGAGACGCGCTGGCGTATCCGTGGCCTGGTGATCGACAACCTGTGGTTCGACGGCGATCCGCAAATCCTGACGGTGAGGTGAGCGTCCCATGACCATACCCCACCAGATCGGGCTGAAACTCGCCTTCGCCTACGCCACTCGTGTCTCCCAGCCCCACGATGTCGGACCTGGGCCTCGCGGGCCACGGCAATATTACGAGATGACCGACGGCGTTCTCGACGGGCCGCGCCTGGCGGGACGGACGCTCGGCTCGGGCGCGGACTGGATGCTTCAAGGCGCCGACGGTTACCTGCGCATGGACGCGCGCATCCAGATCGAAACCGACGATCACGCGGTCATCTGCGCCCGCTACTTTGGCGTCGCGGAGGCGAACAGCCGCATGATGGAAGCCCTCGCGGCTTCCGAGCCGACCGGCTTCGACGAGCAACGGATCAGGACGCACTGGCTGCTGGAGACCGGCCACCCGAGATATGCCTGGGTCAATCAGGCGGTCTTCGTCGGCGAGGGTCGCTTGCGCCCCGCGGGTGCGGGCCTCGCGGGTTTCGAGCACCGCGTCTACACCGTCGACTGATGCGCAAGGACGCCGAGCACAATCGAGCCCGTCTGGTGGCCGCCGCCAGCGAGCTCATGCGCGGCGAAGGCGGCGACTTCCCGATGGAGCGGATCATCGAGCGCGCGGGCGTGACGCGGGCGACGCTCTACCGCAACTTCCCCCACCGCCAGGCCGTCTACGAGGCGGTGCTGGAGCGTGACCTGGAGACCTTGACCAACCGTTTGGCGGCTGATCCCGATGGCGATCCGCTCGCCTTCGTTCGGTTCACGACCGAGCTGATGATGGTGTACGACAAGTTCCTGCTCGAGCTGGCCACCATGGCCGATTACGATGCCGCCAAGAACCAGAACCGGATGGCTCAAGCCCTCGCCGCGCCGCTCGCCGCAGCGCAGGCGCGGGGTCGGCTTCGACCCGAACTGACGGGCGACGACGTGCTGACGGCGTGCCGCATGCTGGCGTCGCACTGGCGGCTGGACGCTCCATCGGATTTCGAAGCGACGTTCGAGCGGCGCTTGTCTCTTCTGATGAACGGCCTCGCGGGCGACGGTGAACCGGCGTCGCGCGCGGGAATTCGAAAGCAAGTTGGCGACGACGCGGAATCCTCGTCGACATGAATCGTTGCAACGACCGTCCAGTAAAGACCGTTTATTTCACCGCATAGGAGAGACCAGATGATCGTCGTCACCACGCCCACGGGCCAGATCGGCGCCCGGCTCGTGCGGGACCTGTTGGCGGCCGGAGAGGCGTTGCGCCTAATCGTTCGGGACGCCTCCCGTCTGCCGCCCGACGTTCGAGACCGCGTGGAGGTCGTGGAGGGCTCGCACGGGGACGCCACTGTCGTCGACCGTGCATTCGAGGGCGCTGACGCCCTGTTCTGGGTCGTGCCGCCCAACCCCCAGGCGTCGAGCCTGCAGGCGGCCTATCTCGACTTCAGCAAGCCCGCCTGTGCGGCCGTGACACGGTGTGGTGTTGGCCATGTCGTCGACGTCACTGGACTGGGCGGCGACACGCGCTGGCGCGACCGCGGCGGGCTGCTGACGGTCTCCGTCCGCATGGACGAGATGTTCGCCGCGACGGGCGCGGCCCACCGGGCGCTCGCCATGCCGTCGTTCATGGACAACATGCTGATGCAGCTCGGCCCCATCCGCGAGCAGGGCATGTTCTTCGGCCCGCTCGACGGCGATCAGAAGGCGCCGACCTGCGCCACCCGCGACATCGCCGCCGCCGCCGCCCGGCTCCTGACCGACCGCACCTGGAGCGGGACCGGCACGCTTCCGGTGCTCGGCCCCGAGAACCTATCGTCCAACGACATGGCGGCGACGATGTCGGACGTGCTCGGCAAGCTGGTCCGCTACCAGCAGGTCCCGTTCGACGCTTTCGAGGCGCAGCTGCGCGGCCAGGGCATGTCGGACGCCTTCGTCCAAGGCTTCGTCGAAATGATGCGCGCCAAGGCCGAGGGCGTGGACACCGCACAACCGCGCACGCCGGAGGGCACGACGCCCACCACCTTCCGTCAATGGTGCGAGGAAGAGTTGAAGCCGGCGTTGGACGCCTAGAGACGCGGAGCAACAGCCGACAAAGGCGACAGGCCTGACCCGACCACGACAGAAGTTCGGGTCACGGCCTCGCGATCGAAGCTGCTTCGGCCCGAGGTTGTTACCCATGTCCTAGGTACAAAACGTCACCCATGTCTCCGGGCTGGACAAAATCAAGAATGGCGGACGGGGTGGGATTCGAACCCACGGTGGGCTCGCACCCACGGCGGTTTTCAAGACCGCTGCCTTAAACCACTCGGCCACCCGTCCATTGACGAACTGGTCCTTCTAGACAATGCCGGCCAAGCGGCCAATGAAGGCCCTTCATGGCGCGTGGGTTCTTCATCACCTTGGAAGGCGGCGAGGGGGCGGGGAAGTCGACCCAGGCGGCGCGTCTGGGAACGCGGATCTCCGCCACGGGTCGCGAGGTCGTCCTCACGCGGGAGCCCGGCGGGTCGGTCGGCGCCGAGGCCATCCGCGCGTTGCTGGTGACCGGCCCCGCCGAGCGGTGGTCGTCCACGACCGAGACCCTGCTGATGTATGCCGCGCGCCGCGATCATCTCGAACGGCTGATCACGCCGGCTCTGGACCGGGGCGCGGTGGTGATCAGCGACCGCTTCGCCGATTCGACCAGGGCCTATCAGGGCGCCGCGGGCGGCGTCGCTCCGGATTTCATCGCGGATGTCGAAACCCACGTACTCGGGGGAATTCGGCCCGATGTGACATTGATCCTCGACCTTCCGGCGGAGTTGGGCTTGGCCCGAACGCGAGGGCGCCATGGGATGGAGCTTCGCTTCGAAACCAAGGGTCTGGAATTTCACAAGCGGCTCCGTGACTTCTACCAACGTCTCGCGGCGGACGAGCCGAGCCGGTGCGTTCTGGTCGACGGCGCGCGTAGCGAGGGCGATGTCGCCGAGGCGATCTGGAGCGCGGTCGGCCCGCGGCTGACCGCATGAGCGAAGCGACGCCGCACCCGCGCGAGGTGTTCGACTACGCCGGCGGCGACATGGCCGAGGCGGATTTCCTGGGCGCGCTCGCGCGGGGTCGTCTGCACCATGCCTGGCTGCTCACCGGTCCGGAAGGCGGAGGCAAGGCCACCTTCGCCTATCGCGCGGCGCGGCGCCTGCTCGGAGCGAAACCCGCGCGGGAGGAGGGTGGTCTCGACAGTCATCCCGACGATCCGGTGAGCCGTCAGATCATCGCGCGCGCCAACCCCGACCTGCTTGTCCTGCAGCGCGATCCGGAGGACGGCAAGACGCGTAAGGGGATTCCGGTGGACGAGGCCCGCGCCCTGCCGGAGTTCTTCGCCAAGTCACCGGCGCGGGCGGCGTACCGCGTGGCGATCATCGACGCCGCCGACGATCTCAACGTCAACGCCGCCAACGCGGTGCTCAAAACGCTGGAGGAACCGCCGACGCGGGGCGTCCTGCTGCTCGTCGCTCATTCGCCGGGCGCGCTGCTCGCCACCCTGCGTTCGCGCTGCCGGCACCTGCGCATCGATCCGCCCGCTCCCGAAGCGGCCCGGACCTGGGTGATGGAGCGGGCGGGCGTCGGCGCGGCGGAGGCGGATCGCCTGCTCGCCATGGCCCGCGGCGCGCCGGGCCGGGCGTGGCGGCTGGCGCGTGAGGGCGCCCTGGCTCTGGACGAGCTCGCCGCCGACACGATTCGCCGGCTGCCGGCAACCGATCAGGCGGCGATGCTCGCCCTGGCCGACAGCTTCCGCGGAGCGGCGGGGCAGGACCGGTTCGCCCTGTTCTTCGAGCGCCTCGCCGACCACGTCCACGCGCTCGCTCTCCACAACCAGTCGGCAAGCCTCGCGAAGGTCTGGGGCGAACTCGTCGATATGCCGAGGCAGGCCGAGGCGGTGAATCTGGATCGCGCGGACGTGCTGTTCACCGCTCTGTCGCGGCTGCGGGCGGCGGCGTGACCGCGTGGTTCTGGAAGTTGGGCAGACCCCCTACCGCTCGCTCGAGGCGAGTCGCTTCCCCCTTGGGGGAAGACGAAGGAAGCGTCTGGTTTGCGCCGACATTTGTCTTCCCCCTCAGGGGGAAGCGACTCGCGCCAGCGAGCGGTAGGGGGTCTACGCAATCCGCCGGTGGCCTGTGCTGATCGACTCTCACGTCAATCTCCACGCGCCGCAGTACGACGACGACCGCGATGAGGTGATCGCGCGCGCGCGTGGCGCGGGGATCGGGCTGATGGTGACGATCTGCGACCGGCTATCGAACTTCGAGGCGGTCAGGCGGCTCGCCGAGGCGCCGGATATCTATTGCACGGTCGGCGTTCATCCCCACGAGGCGAAGGATTATCAGGACCTTACTTCCGAAGTCCTGATCGAATTGGCCGACGATCCCAGGGTCGTCGGCATCGGTGAGACCGGCCTCGATTTCCACTACGATTTCAGCCCGCGCGACATTCAGACTCGCGTTTTTCGCGCCCATATCGAGGCCGCTCGCCGCTCGGGCCTGCCGCTCGTGGTTCACACCCGCGAAGCCGACGAGGTGATGGGGAGCATCGTCGAGGAGGAATACGCCAGCGCGCCGTTTCGTATCCTGATGCACTGCTACACCTCCGGCGCGGGCCTCGCGGCGCGGATGGCGGCGTTGGGAGCGTGGTTCTCCGTCTCCGGTATCGCGACGTTCAAGGCGGCCGAAGAGGTGAGGGCGGTGATCGCCGAGATGCCCGCCGACCGTATCATTCTCGAGACCGACTGCCCCTATCTCGCGCCCATTCCCATGCGCGGGCGGCGCAACGAACCGGCGTTCCTGCCGCACATTCTCGCGGCCTTGGCGAAGCTGCGCGGATGGTCGTTGGTCGAAGCGGAACAACGCACCGAGGCCGCCTTCTTCGATCTGTTCACGCGGACCCCGCGGCCATGAGAGACACGCTGGAGTTCACCCTACTGGGTTCCGGATCGTCGGGCGGCGTGCCCAGGGCGGACGGAAACTGGGGAGTTTGCGACCCGGCCGAGCCGCGCAATCGACGCAGCCGGTGTTCGATGATGGTCCGGCGACTCTCGGACGGACCTCCCGACCGGCAGACCACCATCGTCATCGACGCCTCTCCGGAGTTTCGCATCCAGACCGCCGCCGCTGGAGCCAAACGGCTCGACGCCGTATTGCTGACCCACGACCATGCCGACCAGATCCACGGCATCGACGACATCCGCGCCTTTTTCCTGCGTCAGCGCGAGAAGATCGATTGCTGGATGGACATGTCGACTCGCGCCACCCTGCTGCGGCGCTTCGACTATGTCTTCAACGGGGAGGGGATGTATCCGGGGATCGCCACGCCGCGCGACATCCCTGGGCACGGAGAGCCATGGTCGGTGAGCGGACCCTCCGGAGCGATCCCAATCGTGACCTTTGATCAAGACCATGGCGGCGTGAGGTCTGTCGGCTATCGCATTGGCGGACTGGCGTATTCCAGCGACGTGGTCGATCTGCCGCCAAGCGCGGAGGCGGCGCTGAGCGGCCTCGATGTCTGGATTGTCGACGCCCTGCGAATGACGCCGCATCCCACCCACGCCCACCTTGCGAAGACACTGGAGTGGATCGAGCGCTACAAGCCGAAGCGGGCGATCCTGACCAACATGCACATCGACATGGATTACGCGACGCTCCACCGTGAGCTCCCCGCCCGCGTGGAGCCCGGGTACGACGGCATGCGCCTCGAACTGGAACTCTCCGGTGAAACCTCCTGATGAGGCTGGGGTTTCTCGCTTCCAACAGCGGCAGCAGCATGCGCGCCATCGTCGCCGCCATGGAGGCGGGGACGCTCGCGGCCACCGCGGCTCTGGTGGTCAGCAACAAACCCGGCGCGCGCGCCCTGACATTCGCGGCGGAACACCACATCGCGACCTGCGTGATTCGAACGGCGAAGAACGCCGAGGCCGCCGACGAGCGGCTGGCTGACGCTCTCAAGGCCGCCGGCGTCGATCTGGTGGTTCTGTCCGGATATCTGCGAAAGCTCGGTCCCCAGACCTTGAACCGTTTCAGGAACCGCATTCTCAACATCCATCCGGCCTTGCTGCCGCGACACGGCGGCCGGGGCATGTACGGCCGCAGTGTCCACGAGGCCGTGCTCGCCGCCGGCGACCGCGTCAGCGGGGCGACCGTGCATCTCGTCGACGAGGAGTACGATCACGGCGAAGCCGTCGCGCGCGCTGAAATCCCGGTATTGCCGGGAGACACGGCGGCGGATCTGGAAAGCCGCGTGACGGCCGTCGAGCCGGAACTCTTTGTCGTGACTCTGCGGCGGCTTACGCTCGGAACCCTGCGTCTTCCGGAAGCGGTGACATGACCGAACGCGGATTTACGCTCACCGGCGGCTGCCTTTGCGGAGCCGTCCGTTACCGCTACAGCGGCGAACTCGGCGGCTCGCTGGGCTTGGTCACCCAATGCCACTGCGGACAATGCCGGAAGGTCCAGGGTGGACCAGCGTACGTGGCGCCGGCCTCCGCCGACGGCTTCGAGCTGACCACCGGCCGACCTTTCATCAAGGAGTTCGAATCGTCGCCCGGAAAATTCCGGGCCTTTTGCGGACGTTGCGGTTCACCGTTGTACTCGCGACGCACCGTGCTGCCGGCGGCGATCCGCCTCAGGCTCGGCGCGCTGAACGATCCGCCGCCGGACCTGCGCATTGAGGCGCACATCTATTGCGCCGACCGCGCGCCATGGGATGACAGCGCCGGCGCGCCCGAATATCCCGCCGAGGAGCCCAGCCGCTACACCCTAAACGTAATTTCCGATAATATATCTTAGGCGCAAAATGTTACTGCTGGTGACGATCGATTTATCGGCCGCCTACCTTCTCATTTTCGAGCATTACGAGTCGGCCGTGCTCAGGCTTCCGCCGCTATATGGAGCGCGGGTGGAGGCGCGGGTTCAGCTTGGTCGGAACCGCCTGTTGGCCGGAAATCCCTTCGGCGCCAATCGTCCAGAGGCGCCTCTTCGCCCGAGCCATTCTCGCCAATCGGTCCACGCCCGCGTCCGACCACTGGCGTCGATCCAGGCCGGACCTATTTCGGCGTCGAACATCAGGGCGTCGCGCAAGCCGCCTTCGCGGTAGCTCTGCAGCTTCACCCCCTTGCCGCGCGGCATGGTCGGCAAGTCGGCGATCGGGAAGATAACGACTTTGGCATTTTCGCCGATCAAGGCGAGGTGGTCGCCGGCGACCTCTCGGCAAAGCGCCGCGCCCTCGGCGCCGACGTTCAGCACCTGCTTGCCGGCCTTGCGGAACGACACCGCCTCGTCCTCATCCAGGATGAAACCGTAGCCGGACTTCGACGCCAGCAGGCGGCGGCGTCCGGCCCTGTGCGGGAACACCGCCAGAATGCCGATCCCGTCGCCGAGTTCGATCATCAAACGCAGCGGCTCGCCATGCCCCCTGCCCGACGGCAGCTTGTCGCACGCCAAGGTGAAGAACCGCCCATCGGCGGCGAACACCATCAGCTTGTCGATCGTCTCGCACGGGACGAGGAAGGCTAGCTTGTCGCCTTCCTTGAACGCCAGCGTGCTCGGATCCTCGATCCGACCCCGAACGGCGCGGATCCAGCCGCGGTCGGAAACCACGACGGTGATCGGCTCGCGGGTGACGAAGGATTCGACGGTCAGCGCGGCGTCGATGATGGGCGCCGTGGAGAAGGTCGAGCGGCGCGCTCCTAGCCTGGTCCGCTGGCCCAGGGTCTTTTTCACCTCGCGGAGTTCTTCGGCGATGGCGCTCCACTGTGCAGCCTCCGAGCCGAGCAACCCGCGCAGACCATCGCGTTCGGCGGCCAGCGTGTCGTGCTCGCCGCGTAGGGTCATCTCCTCCAGCCTGGCGAGTTGGCGCAGGCGGGTGTTGAGGATGGCCTCGGCCTGGATGTCGTCGAGATCGAAGGCCGCGATCAGCTTCGCCTTGGGCTCGTCCTCGAACCGCACGATGCGGATCACCTCGTCGAGGTTGAGGAAAACGATCAGCAGGCCGGCGAGGATGTGCAGCCGCGCTTCGATCCTGGCCAGCCGGAACCGGGCGCGGCGCAGCCGGACCTCGCGGCGGTGGTCGAGGAAGGCGCGCAGACAGCCCTTCAGACCCATCACCACCGGCGCGCCCGCGGCGTTGAGCACGTTGATGTTGACCGGAAACCGGGTCTCCAGATCGGACAGCCGGAACAGACTCTCCATCAGGACTTCCGGTTCGATATTCCGCGCCCGAGGTTCGACGATCAGACGCATGTCCTCGGCGGACTCGTCGCGCACGTCGCCAAGCAGCGGCGCCTTTTTGCTCTCGATGAGCCCCGCGAGCTGTTCGACCAGATCGGCCTTGCGCACCTGATACGGGATTTCGGTGATGACTGCCCGCCAGGTTCCCCGGCCGGTATCCTCCCTCTCCCACCGCGCGCGGCAGCGCACCCCTCCCCGGCCGGTCTCGTAGGTTTCCAGCATCGAGGCGGGGCCTTCGACGATCACCCCGCCGGTGGGGAAGTCCGGGCCCCGGACGTGTTCGAGAAAGTCGACGGTGGCGGCGTTCGGCCGCTTCAGGAGCAGCAGGCAGGCGTCGATCAGTTCGCCGGCGTTGTGCGGCGGGATGCTGGTCGCCATGCCCACCGCGATGCCGGACGAGCCGTTGGCCAGCAGGTTGGGAAAGCCGGCGGGGAGCACGACCGGCTCCTCCTCCTCACCGTCGTAGGTCTCGCGCAGGTCGACGGCGTCTTCGTCGATGCCGCCCAGCAGGAGCTGCGCGGCGTCGGTCAGGCGGCATTCGGTGTAGCGCATCGCCGCGGCGTTATCGCCGTCGATGTTGCCGAAATTGCCCTGGCCGTCGATCAGCGGATAGCGCTGGGCGAAGTCCTGGGCGAGGCGGACCAGGGCGTCGTACACCGCGACGTCGCCGTGCGGATGGTACTTGCCGATGACGTCGCCGACCACGCGGGCCGACTTCTTGGCCGAGGTGTTCGGGTCGAGCCGCAGCAGCCGCATGGCGTAGAGCAGCCGCCGGTGGACCGGCTTCAGCCCGTCGCGCACGTCCGGCAGGGCGCGCTGGGTGATGGTCGACAGGGCGTACGCGAGGTAACGCCGCGACAGCGCCTCGCCGAGGTCCTCGTCGATGATTCGTCCGCCACCGTCGCCGGGCGGAATGACGCGTTCGTTCATGGCGGTGTTTGACGGGGAGTCACGCGCGCTGTCCAGAGACCATCTCGGCGGCGGCGTTGCGCCCCCTCCGTCACTCGACGCAAAAGGGCGTCGAGCGCCACCTCCCCCGTGAAGAGGCACGGTGGAGGATTGGCATCCACCTACTCCTCACCCGCTCTCTTGCGGGGGAGGTGGCGCGGCGCTCTTCCTCGCGCCGTGACGGAGGGGGCGCGACCGCAGTGCCTAAAGTCGCCCCGCGTCTCTCAAGCGATCCAACAACCACAGCCGCGCGGGCGGCAGAGGTCGGTTCAGGGGGCCGAAGATGAAGTCGCGCAAAAAGCGGCCGGTGAGGTCGAGGCCGGCGCCGACATCGCCGGGTTCGAGGCCGGCTTGGGCGGACAACAGGAACATCGGCAGCGGGAGCAATCTGTCGCGGTAGGGCTCGCCCGCCGCGCGGCTGACGGCGCGGCCGCTGCGGGGGCTAACCCAGACGAGGTCGTCGAGGCTACTGGTCACCGCGCATTTCGACAGGTCCATGCCGAAGCCGAGCGCATGGAGCAGCCCGCACTCGAAGCGGACCATCACCGCCGGCCAGATGTCATCGAACGCAAGCGCGCCGACCAGCGCCTCGAAGCCCTCGAAGACGTCGCCGTGCGGTTCCCCTTCGCTCAGGCTTCCCGCGACCAAGGCGGCGGCTGACGCCAGTCCAGCCAATGCCAACGCATCATCGAACAGGCTGGACGGCCCCTCCCCCACCGCCTCCAGTTTCGCCGAGCCGAGCTGGTCGGAGACGCGGGAGTGATAGGTCACCAGCACTCTCGCGCCGGCCTGCAGAAAGGGTTTCATCCGCCGCGACGCCCCGCCGGCGACATGGGCGGCCCACTTGCCGTGGTCGCGGGTCAGCAGCTCGACGATGGCGCCCGTCTCGCCATGCACGCGGGCGGTCAGGACGTAGGCTTCGTCTTCAAACTCCATTGGCTGTTCTTGGCTTGTTCAGGCGTTGAAATCGAGACCCATCTCCTTGAACAGGTCGCGGTCCTGGGCCCAGTTCTCCTTGACCTTGACGTACAGGAAGAGGTGGACCGGGCGATCGAGGATCTCGATCAGTTCGGTCCGCGACGCCTCGCCGATCCACTTCAGGGTCTGGCCGCCCTTGCCGAGCAGGATGCCGCGCTGGCCGTCACGCTCGACGAAGATGGTCTGTTCAACGCGCACCGAGCCGTCGCGGCGCTCCTCGAACGCGGTGGTCTGGACGCTGGCGGCGTACGGCAGCTCCTCGTGAACGCGGAGGTAGACCTTTTCGCGGGTGATCTCGGCGGCGAGCATCCGCGTCGGGATGTCGGCGCTCTGGTCGGCGGGGTAGAACCACGGACCCTCGGGCACGAGGTCGGCCAAGCGGCGCTTGAGGTCCTCGACCCCCGCACCGTTGCCCGCGCCAATCATGAAGACTTCGTCGTAAACGCCAAATTCAAAAAGAGTTTGAGTCAGCGCCAACAGGCGGTCGCGGCGTACGAGATCGATCTTGTTCAGCGCCAGGATTGCTCGCCGGTCCGAAGACTTGAGCCCGGCGACGATGGCCGCGACGTCCTGCACCGCCAGCCGATCGGCGCTGGTCCCCTGCCCGTCGGCGACCAGGATCTCGGCGCTGGCGTCGACCAGATGAACCACGGCGTCGGCGTCTTCCGCGCCGCTCCAGGCGGACCGCACCATCGCCCGGTCCAGCCGCCGTCGCGGACGGAATATGCCGGGTGTGTCGACCAGCACGATCTGGCTGTCGCCCTCCATCAGCACCCCGCGCACCGGAAACCGGGTGGTTTGCACCTTCTGGGTGACGATGGAGACCTTGGTTCCGACCAGCCGGTTGACCAGGGTCGACTTGCCCGCGTTGGGCGCGCCGATCACGGCGACGAATCCGGCACGGGTCACTTCGCGCTCTCCCTCAGCAGCAGGGCCTCGGCGGCGGCCTGCTCCGCCAACCGAACGGACGCGCCGATGGCCGAGGCGGGCGGCAGGTCCCCGGCGATGACCTCGACGGTGAAGGTCGGCGCGTGCTCGGACCCGACACGGCCGACGGTGGCGTAGGTCGGCGGTTTGTAGCCCCGCGCCATCGCCCACTCGTTCAGCCGCGACTTGGCGTCGATCCGCAGTTCGCCGACGGCCTCTTCCAGCAGCTCTGTCCACGCCGATTTGAACAGCCCGCGCGCCGCTTCCAGTCCGCCGTCGAGATAGACCGCCGCGACGATCGCCTCCATGGCGTCACCCAGGATGCGGTCGTTCGTCCGACCGCCTTGTTTGGCGTGGGAGCCCTCCAGACGCAGGGCTGGTCCGACATCCAGGTCGCGCGCCACGCGGGCGCAACTCGGTCCGCTGACCAGGGCGACCTGACGGCGGCTGAGGTCCCCTTCCCGCCAGTGCGGACCGTGCTCCACCAGGGCTTCGGCGACCAGCAGGCTGAGCACGCGATCGCCCAGGAACTCCAGAACCTGATTGTTCCGAGCCTTGGCGCCATGGACGCTGGGGTGGGTCAGGGCGCGCTCGAGCAGTTCGGGGTCGGCGAAGTCATGCCCGATCCGCCGCCGCAGCGCCGCGACGGCGTCGCCGCGCCTATCCAAGAGACATAAACCGCCGCAAGCAGGCCTTCTCCCCTTGCGGGAGAAGGTGGCGGCGAAGCCGACGGATGAGGGGTCGCGCCGGCCCATCCGCCACAGCTTCGGCGGTGTAAGCGGAGGAAGATCGTCGACCCCTCATCCGACCCCCTGCGGGGGCCACCTTCTCCCGCAGGGGGAGAAGGATCTTAGTGCGCTTGAATGGTTCACTTCAGCATGGTGAAGAAGCGGCTCGGGCGCAGGTCGAGAACCCAGGTCCAGGGCTTGAACAGCGAAGCCTTGTCGTTCCAGGCGACCATGATCATCCGCGCGCGGCCGACCAGGTTCTCCTCCGGCACGAAGCCGACGCCGGTCTCGAAGCCGAGCTGGGAATCGACCCGGCTGTCCCAGCCGCAGCCGCCGAGCTTGGGGTCTTCCGGCGCGAGGCCCGGGTCGAACCGGCTGTCGGCGGAATTGTCGCGGTTGTCGCCCAGCATGAAGTAGCAGCGCGGCGGCACGACGTAGACGCCGGTGTTGTCGGCGGCCTCGTTGGGTCCATGATCCTGGATCAGGTACTGGCGGCCTTCGGGATTGGTCTCGCGGTCGATGGCGACCTGTTCGGGGAAGCCGCGGTCGGTCGCCGTCTCGGTGCGGACCCGCGCCTCGGGAACCAGCTTCTCGTTGATATACAGCCGCCCGCCGCGCATCTGCACGTGATCGCCCGGCAGGCCGATCAGGCGCTTGATGTAGTCGGTGTGACCGTCGCGCGGCAGCTTGAACACCACGATGTCGCCGCGCGTCGGCGCGTGGAAGAAGACGCGGCCCTTGAACAGCGGCGGGCTGAACAGGATCGAGTGGCGGCTGTAGCCGTACGACCACTTGGTCACGATGATGTAGTCGCCCTGATAGAGGTTGGGCTCCTCCGAGGCCGACGGGATGGTGTAGGGCTGGAACAGCAGGGTACGAATGACGAAGGCGATCGCCAGCGCATAGACCACCGTCTTGATGGTTTCCCAAGTCTCGGCGACGCCGGTCTTCTTCGGCTTGGCGGTGGTCGCGGTTTCGGTCTTGGTCATGAAGTCTCGAGGTCTGACGAGGTCCGGAGCGCCCGAGCCAGCGGTTCTGCTATCCGCTCACTCCGCGCGCGGCAAGTTAAGGCTCCGAAAGGCTGGCGGCCCCTTTAGGCTTGGTGGCTCTCGCCCGCCCGCGAATAGAGCCACCATCCCGTCGCCAGATCCTGAACGACGTGGCCCAGTGATTTGTACACGGTGACGTCGGTGTCGGATCGGCGGCCGGGTGCGTCGCCGGCGAGGACTTCGCCGATCTCGCCCAGGATGTGATCGTCGCCGATCAGGCCGGCCTCCTTGGCCCGGAGGAACTCCGCGCCCTGCCGCAGCACGCCCTCGCGGCTGTCGACGAAGTAGCGCGAGCGGACGACCAGATCGTCGTCGACTTCGACAGGACCGGCCACGCTCGATCCCACCAGGTTGAGGTGCGTTCCCGGCCTGACCCACGCGCCCTTCAACACCGGCTCGCGCGCCGCGGTGACGGTGCAGACGATATCGGCGTCGGCGACGCAGGACGGGACATCAAGACTGGCGATGACCGGAACGCCGAGTTCCGGCGCCATGCGGGCGGCGAAAGCCTCCGCCCGCTCCGCCGATCGTCCCCACACCGAGATCGAACTTAGCGTCCGCACCCTGGCGATGGCGCGCGCGTGGGTCGCCGCCTGTTCGCCGTAGCCGAGGATGGCGAGGCGGCGGGCGTCCGGGCGGGCGAGAGCATCGGTGGCGACCGCGCTGGCGGCGGCGGTGCGGATGGCGGTGATCTCTCCGGCGTGGAGGATGCACACCGGCGCTCCTGAGTCGGGATCGAACAGCAGCACCACGCCTTGATGCGACTGCGCGCCCCTGGCGAAGTTCTCCGGATAGACACTGAGGATCTTGGCCCCGAACGGCGCCCGCTCGCCCATCGCGCCCGGCATCACGCCGAAGGCGCGTCCGTCGGCGAGCGGGATGATCGCGCGCAGGGTCTGACGGGTCTCACCTCTCGAAAAGGCGATCATTGCGTCGCGCACGATGGGTACGCAGACGTCGTAGGTCAGGCGCCGGGCGATTTCCTGGCGATCTATGAAGCGCATGCGGCGTCGTCAAAGATCATAGACCGCGCGCTCCCGCGCCTCGAACCGGTGGACTACTCTACAGGTTCCCTTCGCGATGACGAGGACGCCGAATGGCTTTTCCGCGTCAATCCCGTTCCGAAAAAAGGTAGTGTCTCACTTTGAAATACGGGGCTTGTAAGGACCGCGTTTCGCCGGCTTCGCCTTTCGAGCTTCGATCCGCTCCGCGATGTCTTCCATCGACCAAAGCTTGTCAGTCACGCCAGCGGCCATAGCGGGGCTCATGCGGAGCGTCTTGTGCATCCGGCAGAAATTATAGAATGCGACGTAGAGTGCCAGCGCGTGGATGTGATTGTCGAGCTTTTTTGAAAGGGCATTCGTGAGCCGGGTGAATCGGCGCATCGACATACGCATCGTGAGGTTTTGGCGCTCCACGTAGGACGTGGAGACATGCTTTTCGTCGGGCTTGCCTTCGATGGACGTCTTGCGAGCGCCGATGCATTCGGCGGGGCTGTAACGGCCCGGGGCGGTGATCGTGGGGCCGTAGAGCTTGATCAGCATTCCATAGTCCACGTCCGCGTCAAACGCCCCTTCCACGACTTCCAGATATGCTTTGTGGCCGTCTATGGTGAGCTGGCCCCGGTTGCTCAGGCGGTCGCGAAGATTGTCCATGAGCGCAATGGCGGATTGACCAGAACGGTCGCCCACGAAGTAGCTCAGGATTATCTTGCTGTCGGCGTCGATCGACGTCCACGTCCACACGTCGCCAGCACATTCCGGTGCGGCAACGGCGGTCGCGACGTTCTTTTCCTTCGCGTGGCAGAAGCTCCAGACTTCGTCGCACTGGAACCGGCTCACCTTCACGTCGCGTGACCGTCTCATCGTGGATCGCGGCGCATGTCTCGCCAGCGTCTTCTAAGAGCTTGGTGACGGTGTTGATCGACACATCGACCACGCGCGAGATCGACCGCATCGACGACCCTCGCATAGCATCGAAAGGATTTGGACGCGCTTGGCGAGGGGCAGCTTGTTCATGCCCATTCGATATGAACTTATTGCTTGTATGTTAAGCATGGCGACTCACTTTGAGGTTGCGCCAGCCGGTCCATACGCTAGGGTAAGAGTGCACAAGGGCGCGGACGGATTGCACCCGCCGCGCCCTTGCTCATTACCCCTTCTGGAAGGGGGCAGGATTTCCATCAGTGCCGATTTAGGGCCGTCACCTTCCTTCTCAGGGGATCAGGGTGGCGGCCCTTCCTGTATGTCCTCGCCCCGAACGCCGGTCGGCGCCTCGTACGGGGCTCCCCACCCTCCTGGCCATGATCTTCGCCTCCGCGCATCGATGAATCATAGCCTCGCACGTTCTTGGTCATTCAACAAGGCTCCGGCTGGTCATTTTGGGTTTTTTGTTGCAGCCCAGCCTCCATAGGCCTATAAGGGGCGAGGAGGGGCCGACATGTCCGACACCGACAAGACTACAGAGGCCAAGCGGCCCAAGCAGGGTCGCAGTCCCGCTTACCCCGGCGTGCCGCTCAAGGCGGCGCTAGAAAAGGCAAAGGCGCAGTATGAGACAGAAGGCAAGTACGCGATCCCCATGACGTCCGCCTTCGCCTCGTGGGGATACGGTGCGAAATCGAGTGGTGGACGAGAAGTTCGCGCCGCGATGCGATACTTCGGCCTAATCACAATTGAGGGTGACGGCGAGACTGGAAAGATCAAGCTGACCGACGACGTTCTCCGCGTTATCTTAGATGAGCGTGAGGATGACACCGAAAAGCGCGCCATTATTCGGCGACTAGGCCTGAACCCGCTAATCCACAAGAAACTAGCTGAGCAGTTTCCAGACGGGATCAAATCCGACGCCACCGTTTCGCATTTTCTGATTTTCGAACAAGGCTTCAACAAGAGCGCCGCCGAGGCGCTGGTCGCCGAATTTAAGGATACGGCATCGTTTATAGGCCTCTACCAGCCTCAAAACGGCATGGACAAAAAGCCGGAACCGGCGCACATTGATGAGGAGAAACCACCGCGGCCGAACGTGGCCGTCGGAAGCAAGGTTCAGTGGACCAGTCAGGGTGTCGATCAATTCCCCGACGGGGGGGTGGTCCTCGCCGTCTCAGAGGACGGTCTGTGGGTTTTCACCGACAAGGGCACATCGGCGGTCCCGATCAGTGAGGTCACCATTATGGAAGCTGCCACCATACCCCACGGAGCGCCGCCTCCCACTCCCGCCCATGTTCTGGTCGCCCTCGCGAATAAGGGAGCCGAAGAACAAAAGTCACTTGGCACGCGGAAGGCCGTCTTCCCCGTCGAGGACGGGGACGTTACCCTTATCTTCCCTGAGGCAATCAGTCGGGAAGGCCTCGTTGAGCTTGGGCAATACCTCGATATCTTCCTTAAAAAAGAACAGAAGAAGCAGGGGGCGTTTTAATGCCGCACTATCTCGTGAAAATCAGCCGCCCAGACGGCTGGCTGCGGCTTCCTGTCGTCGCCAACTTTCCCAACGAAGCCGAGGCGGCGGAAGCGGTCCGACTGATGGTGGACGAGGACGACAAGGTCGAGATCAAAGGTGTCCGAAACGAAACCATACGAAACGCGTTTGGTGACGTCCCGGAGGGGTCTGCTGTTTTTCGGCGCGACTGGACTTGGCGTGGCGAAAACGACGACACGCTAGAACCATACTAGGACCACCGCATCGCGGCGGCTTTCCGCGCGATCTCGGCCCGCTCCACCGGCGTGAGCTTGGCAGCTCGCGCCTCACCGCCCTTCACACCGCCCGCGCGGTGGTGAGCCTTGGCGGGATCGTCCCGCGTATCCTCGACTTCGCCCGTAGCGATCCGCCCGACCATAATGGCCGCGCCGATCACGTCGCCGGGGCGCTTTTGTCCGTTAGGGCCTTTGGGCATCAGAACCAGCCCTTCCGGTCGCCGTCATTCCAGAGTGCTTCTGCGTAGGCATTTGGCGTCATCTCGTGAGCGTCGCTGGCTCGTTTGACCCGACCATCACGCTCGTCATTCGCATACGCGGTGCAAACAGCGCTCTTGTTGCGCCCAAGCTCGGCAACCAGCTTGCGCATGAAATCGCGTTGCCTCGACACTTCGTCTGTCATGGGACCATGATACCGCCGTCAACGATCTCGCGCCATGCTTGTCAACGCGACCTTATCTCAAACTGAGACACTACCCGAAAAAGGTCGGGCTTGCGGGAACCAACCGGCCAAAATCCGGTGTCGCGTTTGGGCGGCCTCTGATACGTTGGTTCTCGATCTGGAGACCATCGGGGGCATCATGAAAATCGGATCGATCGGCATCTACGCGTCGCTGGTCGCCTTGCCCGCGATGGCGATTAGCGGTTCGCCGCCGACGGCGGACTCGCGGGCGGCCATCCAGAAGGTGATCGACGCCGAGGACGCGGCGTGGGAGGCCGGGGACGCGACCGCCTTTTGCGATGCGGCCCTCCCCGACGTGGTCTTCACCAACATCATTGGAATGTTCTCCGTCGGCATCGAGCCGATGAAGGCCCAACACGCGCGGATCTTCTCCACGATCTACAAGGGCAGCAAGGTCAGCCAAACGATCACCAACGTGAAATGGGTCCGCCCCGATGTGGCGATCGTGGACACCCTGACGAGCGTCACCGGATTCAACCAACTTCCGCCGGGCGCCGAACCGATCGGCGGCGCTTTGAGAACGCGTCTCGAGCAGGTCATGGTTTTTGAGGGGGGCCGCTGGCGGGTGGCCAGTTTTCACAATGTGACAATCAACCCCGCCGCGAACGCACCACCAAAGTAGAAGAACCCCTCGGGAGGTCGACGCCCGCTCGTGGCGATGCCCAAGCCGGATCGGCAAAGGCGGCGATCCTTCAATAGCGTGTCTTTACATCACCCACCGGTGGCCTAGTCTCGAGTCAAGAGATTAGGAGGAACGCCATGCCCTATGGAAGCAATCGTCGCTTCTGCGACGCCGACAGCCACATCCTGGAAACGGTGGATTGGGTCGAGCGCCACGCCGACGCCGATGTGAAGGCCAAGCTGCCGCGGATGAGCCTGGTCGCTTCTGGAACCAAATCTTTCGATTTCATCAACGAGGCTGTCGAACGCGTCAAGGATCGAGCCGCGAAGGGCAAGGTTCACACCGACGTGGTGCGTGGAACCAAGGGCTGGGGCGCGTTCGGCGCCTTTGATCCGGCGGAACGGAAGCACGCCCTGGACGACCTCGGCTTCTCCCGCCAACTGGTGTTCTCGACCTTCGCCGCGACTCAGTACCTGCGACACGACGACATGGACGTGCGCTATGGCGGCATCCGCGCCCACAACCGCGCGATGGCGGAATTCTGCCGCGACGACGAGCGGCTGATCGCAGTGGGGCAGCTTTCCCTCGCCGACCCGGCGCGTTGCGTCGAGGAAATGCGGGAAGGCGCGCGCCTGGGCTGCGGCGCTTTCTGGGTGCCTGGCATGCCGGTGGGCGACAAGTCGCCCGGCCATCCCGATCATGACGTCGTCTGGCAAGCCTTCGTCGATCTCGGCGTGCCGTTCATGCTCCATGTCGGTCCCAACAGCACGACCAAGATCGCGGCCTACGAGAACAACGGCAAGCCGAAGCCCAAGGACATCACCGGCGCCGAGGGCGGCGAGAACCTGCGCGTGCGCGACTTCATGCTGCTCGCGATCGGGCCGCAGCAGTTCCTGACCGCCCTGGTGTTCGACGGCGTTTTCGAGCGCTTTCCGGCGCTGCGCGGCGGCGTGATCGAGCTCGGCGCCGGCTGGGTGCCGGAATACCTGCGCACGCTCGACCTTAGCCAGCGCATCTTCAAGCGTACCGACGGAAGCGTCGCATCGCTGCCGCTGAAGGCGAGCGACTACATCCGCCGCGCGGTGAAGTTCACCCCCTTTCCCGGCGAGGACGTCGGCCGGATGATCGCCGACGCCGGACCGGAGCTGTTCCTGTTTTCCAGCGACTACCCCCACCCCGAAGGCACCGACGACCCGATCGGCCGGTTCGAGCGCACGTTCAAGGACGTGTCCGAGGAGTCGAAGGAGAAGTTCTACTACTCGAACTTCCAGGAGATGATGGGGGCGTAAGCCAAGGGCCGGCGTCAAGTAAGTCCTAACCGTTGCGGATCGAGCAAGCGGGTGAGGCCCACATCGCCGCCTGGACAAGAATGCGCTCCGCGTTGTGGCCTGGACCGTCGGCGGCCGAGCATCGTGAGGAGCTCGCAAGCCTGCTCGCCGCCCGGTCCGGAGCCGACGCGGCCTTCGTGGTTCTGACCGACGACGGCGACGCCGCTGGCTTTGCCGAAGCCGCCCTACGCCATGACTACGTCAACGGCTGCGAAACGTCTCCGGTGGCGTTTCTTGAGGGAATTTACGTCGAGCCTCGCCACAGGCGGAGCGGCGTGGCTCAAATGCTGGTGGCGGCGGTGGAGGCGTGGGCGCGCGCGGCGGGCTGCGCCGAACTGGCGTCGGACGCGATGCTCGACGACGCAACAAGTCACGCCTTCCACGCCGCCGCCGGCTTCGAGGAGACCGAGCGGGTGGTCTTCTTCAGGAAATCTCTCTAGCGACGTCGTCCATCAGGTTTCCACACGGCGACGCGAGCGCATGGCCGCGCCCAGGCCGCCGAAGCCGATCAGCATCAGCGCCCAACTCGCCGGCTCTGGAACGGTGGTGGCCGCCGGATTGTACAGATAGTCCGTACCCGTGAGCTGGCCGCTCAAGGTCACCTCGCCCAGATTGTTGATGCCGAAGGCGAAATAGGAGTCGGCGGTCGGCGGCGTCAGAGCGGTGAAGGCGTCGGTCAGGGTGTTGAAGATAAACGGATGGAGAGTCCCCGAGGCGTCGGCGAATTCGCCGCTGGCCAGGCCGCTGTTGTTGATCGACTCCAGATAGGTCACGCCGGCGTTCAGCGGGTCCGGATCGGTGACGAACTGGAATACGCCGCCGGTGTCGACGAAGCCTTGGGTGGCGCCGGTGGTCGCGTCGACCTCGAAGCCGACGATCACGCCCGCGTCGGTGATGCCGCGCGCCTCGGTCTTTTCGGTGTTGAGCGGGCTGGCCGAGATGTCGGTGAAGGTCGATCCGCTGAGCAGATAGCCGTGCCGATAGTTCAGTCCGCCCGATGAGAAGATGTAGTCCCCCACCATGTCGCCGGAGCTGTTGATCGCCCCGGCGATCCCGCTCAGCGGAACGCCAGTGGTTGGATTGGTTATGGCGGTGAGGGCGCCCCCGGCGGAGCGTTTGAACTCCGTGTCCGTGCGCAACACGCCAGTCGAATCGGTGGAGTAGCCGGTGATGACGTTGCTGTTGTCGATGTCGCGTCCGTAGGTGTCGAAACCGTTCGGACCGGCGACCTGGAACAACGTGTAGGCGCCGCCGGGAGTGCGGATGAAGCCGTCGCTGCTGCCGTCGGAGTTGCCGACCACGCCGGTGATATAGCCCGCGTCGTTGATGCCGTTGACGCCCGTGGTCGTTCCCACTCCCGCGTACGGCGCGATGAGGGTGTAGGTTCCCGCGGCGGCGGCGGGAGATGTCAACGCCGCCGCACCCACGACCGCCGCGGCGACAATCGCGCGCCGCGCGCCTGTGGTCGAGGCTTCCGATTTGGTCGAGCCCGCGAATTTCATAGTCGATCCCCTATCCAGCCGTAGGCGCCGTCCAGCGCATGGCGACGATGGGTAGGGTAGGACGTGGGAGGGGTACATAGTGCAGGCGCACTAACAATTATCGTCGTTGTTCTGGTTTCGTGGCGCGCGAATTCGAGGCGGTGTCGCGCTCACCTTACCGGCCGACGGCCTCAGTAGATGTTGAGTTCGGCAAGGCGGGTCATCATCCGCACCAGGGCGCTCTGGCGGTTGACGCCGGTCTTCTGGAAAATGCTCGCGAGTTGGTTGTTGACGGTGTGCACGCTGACGCCGAGGCGCGACGCCGCTTCGCGCGGATTGTCACCCTGCAACACCGCGCGCGCGACACGTGCTTCGGCCGCCGAGAGCGCGAACAGCTCGCGCAGCTTCCGTTCCGGAAGCGTGGGGGCGCTCTCGACATCGTTGGCGCATAGCAGGACGCACGGTTGGTGATCGAATACCGCCAGGATCGGCGCCCGGACGGGGACGACCGAGATCGACAATGGCGGGCCGCCGCCGTTGGTCATCAGGGACAGCCATCCTCCGGCCCGGTACGCCGGTTCCTCGGAAGCCGCCTGTTGGATGAGGGCGTGGAGGTGCCTCGTCGCAACCACGGTGTTGGCGCACAGCGTTCCGCCGCTGACGCGCAGCCCCTTCCCGGCTATCACGAGGGCGTCTCCGGCGCCGTTGAGCCGATGCACCCGGGCGTCGCCGTCAAGCAGAAAGAGACCCGCCGCCGAGTTGTCGAACACGGCTCCGAGCCCCATCGCGTGCGGCTCGCGCGCCACGACCTTCTGGCCGAGCGAAAAGGCGCGGATGAGATGGGGGTGTAGCCGGCGCGCCCGCTCCAGGTCTTCGGCGGAGAAACGGTCGTCCCGTTCGGGCCGGTTGACATTGAGAACCGACACCTGCGTTCCATCCAGCGCCAAGCGGATCATCATCGTCGAGTGAACGTCCTGCGGCCGCATGAAGTCGTTGTAGAATTCGGTGCGGAGCAGATCGGGCTTGGGCATCCAGTCGTCGTCGGTGAGCACCGTCGGTCTCCAGCCGGCGATGTATCGGAAGGGGTCGGCGACGTTGTTCAAAGGATTTATCGCGGCGAAATGGTCGAGGTAGAGCGCCGGCATTTCGGGATCGATCCGCGAGATCACCGCCGAGCCCGAACCATCGACGATGCTGAGCCGCGACAGCCACGCGCTGCTCCCGCCGACCATGTCGGCGAAGGTCGCGATGACGGCTTCCCAGAGTTCCGGCTGTACGGCCGCGGAGTACAGACGATCCAGAAAGACGTCTTCGTCGGGCTGCGTCATGGCAAGGCCTGCGCGCGTTGGTCCAGCGTTCGCTGTACGTTATGTTGAAGACCATGGACCATTCGGTCGTTCGTACGGAGCCCTCATGCCAAAGACGGTCGTCATCGTGGGTTTCGGCCCGGGCGTTTCGACCGCGGTCGCGGAGAGGTTCGGCGCCGCCGGCTTTTCCGTCGCCTTGATCGCCCGAAACGGGGATCGCCTCATGGCGGGCGTGGCGGCGCTGAAAGCCAGGGGGGTGTCGGCGGCGGCTTTCACCGCCGACGCCGGCGATCCGGCGTTGCTCCGCGCCGCCATCGGCAAGGCCCGCGCCGAACTCGGGCCGATCGCCGTCATCCATTGGAACGCCTTCAGCGGCGAAGCGGGAGACCTTCTCGCGGTCGATCCGGCGGCCGTCGGGCGCGTGTTCGACGTCGCGGTGGTCGGCTTGCTGGCGGCGGTTCACGAGGCCTTGCCCGATCTGAAAGGCGCGGGAGACGGCGCGGTGCTTGTCACCAACGGCGCGTTCGGCGAGCCCGCGCCGATGATGGACGCTTTCGCCGTGAGCATGAACGCCATGGGTGTCGCCCTGGCCAACGCCGCCAAAGCCAAGCTGGTCGGGCTGCTGTCGGCGCGGCTGAAGGGCGACGGCGTGTATGTCGGCGAGGTCACCATCGCCGGCGCGATCAAGGGCACCCCGACCGACACCGGCGTAGGCTCAATCGAAGGCGCCACGGTCGCCGAGAAATTCTGGTCGCTGTACCAGGCGCGAAACGAGGTTCGCGCGCGCGTCGGTTAGGCGGCGGCCGCCATTCCGGAGAACGGCGGCCGCGACCTTGCGGCCAATTTGGGTCTGTCTAGACTCGACGACGGAAGACCGCGTGGAAGATCAAGAGTACGACCACGGCGCCGACGACAGCGACGAGCAGGCTGTAGAGGTTCAATCCCGTCACGCCCGACGCGCCGAACATGTTGAAGATGAACCCGCCGGCGACCGCGCCGACGACGCCCAGAATGAGGTCGATAACCAGACCTTCGCCGGTTTTATTGACGAGCTTGCTGCCGATGAACCCGGCGACTAGCCCCAGTATGATCCAAGCCAGAATAGACATGTTGCGCTCCTGCGGCTCTCGAGCCGACACCGGAGAGAATTCCCCGGCATGGTGACGCGAAATCTAGGTTCGCGGCTAAGGGGCGGGAAGATACGGGCGCACCCCACGCATGGGTGCCGACGCGCCAAAATCAGCGCTGTTTGGCGGATTTTTTGCCGTCGTTCGCGGCGTGGCCGCGGTCGCGGGCCCAGATGATCGCTTCTCCTCGGCTATGAGCGCCGATCTTGGCGTAAAGGCGGGCGACGTGATTGCGGACGGTGTTCCGGCTGAGCGAGAGCGCGTCGGCGATCGCGGCGTCGCCGTGGCCCCGCGCGATGTGAGCGAGCACGTCGCGTTCGCGGGTGGTGAGGTCGGCGCTGGTGGCGGTTGTCCTGGTCGAGACCGCCTGCGGCGAGCGAAGGGTGGCGAGCTTGTCCATGATCTTCTGGCTAAGCCAGGACGAGTCGGTCATCGCCGCCTCGATCGCCGCGACGAGTTCGACCTCGGTGCGCTTGCGCTCCCGGATGTCCTGAAACGCGGACAGGACGCAGAGCTGTTCGTCGATCGTTACGCTCTCGGCGGAGACCAGACAGTCGATCAGGTCGCCGGCCTTGGTCTTCACCTTGAGCTCATAACCGCGGAAGCTGCCGCTTTCCGCCAGCCGCGCCTCGACCTCGCGGCGGACGGCCGACGACTGCCAAAGCTCGATCTCGCCTGGTCTGCGGCCGATCACCTCGGCGTGGCGCCATCCCGTCATCTCCAGAAAGGCGTGGTTAACGTTGAGGATGCGATGGCCGTCGAGGGTGGTGAGCGACATCGGGATCGGGGCGAAGCGGAACGACTTGGCGAAGCGCTCCTCGCTCTGGCGCAAGGCGCTCTCGGCGCGCCGTCGCGGTTCGAGATCGGCGAAGGTGAAGATCATGCACCGCTCGCCGCCGATCTCGATCGGCTGGCCGGCGAGGACCACGAGCTTGCTGTCGCCGCCCGGCAGCGGCAGTTCGGCCTCCATCTGCGGCACCGTGCGCCATTCCGAGAGGCGGGCCTTGGCCACGTCCCGCCGCTCGGCGTCCTGCAGGACGTCGATGTCATAGAGGCGGCGGCCGACGATGTCCTGGCTGCGCCAGCCGGTCAGTTCAAGAAAGCCCTGATTGGCGCGGACGTAGCGCAGATCGGCGATCCGCACGATGACGGCGGGCGCCGGGTTGGCGTTGAACATGCGCTCGAAGCGCTCCTCGGCCTCGAACGCCTCGGTGGCGTCGCTGGCGATGACCACCAGGCAGTCGGGCCTGCCCTCCCCGTCCGCCAATGTCAGGCCGCGCACGCACTGCACCCACTGTCGCTCCGGTTTCGCGCGGGCGCTCACCTCGACGACGAGGTCGGTGAAGGTTTCGCCGCGGCAGAGCCGATCGAGAGGATAGCTCTCGGGCTTGAGAGCCTCGCCGTTGCGATAACGCAGGGCGAACCGCTCGCGGTAGGCGGCGACCGTGGCGCCCAGGCCCGACAGACGCTCCACGCCGTGCATCCTGAGCGCCGCCTCGTTGGCCCATACGATCCCGTGGTCCGGCTCGGCGAGGATGACGCCATCCTGAAGGTCGGTAATGATCCGCCGAAGCTGGGCGCGGTCCGGGGTTTCGACGCGGGCGGTTTTCGCGTTCGGCATGGATGCGGTCCGTCGGTGGGCGGTGGCCCGAGACCCGCCTATAGACACCTCTTGGCATACAGCCAACCAGCGGCGCCGGCCGGCCGCGCCATGCAGGAGGGATCGCCGCGTGCCGCGGGCGTGGGACAACTTCTACTACCTGATCGGCTCGGCTTCGGCGACGCTGATCGGCCTGATGTTCGTGGTGGTGACCCTGACCTCGGGGCGCGACCGAGGCTCGATGCTGCGCGCCGCCGGGCTGTATCTGACGCCGGTGGTGGTCCACTTCGCGGTGGTGCTGGCGACCAGCGCCATCGCGCTCGCGCCCGGACTGCCCGGCGGTCTAAGAGGCGCGGCGTTCGGCGTCATCGCGCTGCTCGGGCTGTTCTACGCTTCGCGGTCGTGCATCGGGATCGCTAGGGCGCGCGCGAGCGCGGATCCGCCGCACCGCTCCGACTTCTGGTGCTACGGCTTTGCGCCGACGGTGTTCTACGTCTCCCTCGCGGCCGTCATTGGTCTGACGTTCTGGCTGCGCGCGGCCTGGGCGCCGACCGCCATGGCGGGGTTGCTGCTGGCCCTGCTCCTGCTCGCCATCCGCAACGCCTGGGACCTGATCACCTGGATCGCCCCGTCGCGGCCGAACTGAAGACTCACGATAGTCCGCTGATCACTAAACAGAGGGGAAATGATGATGCGAACCATTCCAACCGCGTTCGGCCGCATGGTTGCGGTGTCGCTGGTCCTGCTAGTCTTGCGGGCTCCGGTCGTCCAGGCTCAACTCCCGCCGGGGGTTTACGCCGGCGAACGCGACTACACGCTGGCGCCGAGTGGAACCTACGCCATTGACCCGGGGCACACCGCCGTGGTGGCCCGGGTGTCGCACATCGGCTATGCGATGAGCGTGTTCCGCTTCGACACCGTCGCCGGAACCCTGACCTGGAACCGCGCCCAGCCCGACCGGTCCTCGCTCGACGTGACGGTGGACACGGCGTCGATTTCGACGCCCGTCCCCGGGTTCGCCAAGGAACTGTCGGGCGAAGGTTACCTCAAGGCGGGCGCCTTTCCGAAAGCGTCCTTCGTCTCGACCGCCTTTCACCGGACCGACGCCAACCACGGCAAGGTCGATGGCCGGTTTACTTTAATGGGCAAGACACGCCCGTTGACCTTCGACGTCACGCTGGAAGGCGCGGGCAAGGGATTCATGGGCCACCCGAGGATCGGCGTTCAGGCCATCGGTCACATCGACGGGCGCGAGTTCGGTCTGAACCCGATCTTCAGCAGCCCGATCGAACTCGATATCGACGCCGAGTTCGCTCAGACCGGCTGAGGCCATTTCGCCCGAGCCAGCCACAAAGACGCGCCGAGGGTAACGGCGTCTTCGATCAGGCCGGTGGAGGTCTGGCCGAAGCGAGTCATCGCACGCTTGCGCAGAGCGAAGGTGATGTAAGCCGCCCCGACCGCTCCCGCGGCGCCAAGGATGGCCGCGGCGGCGCGATCGGTTCGGGGCGAGAGAGCCGCGCCGGCGAGGCCGCCGGTGACGATGCGGGCGACGATTCCCACTGGCACGATTCGGTCGGGCGCGAGCGGCAGCTTGTCTCCGGCCGCCTCGACGACGGCGAGCCCGGCGAGCCCGATCTTGACCGCTGGCCTGTCGATGAAGAGCCGCGACCCGTCGGCCGTCTCCGTGCGCGGCCCGCGGCGAAGGATGCTGACCACCGCGAGCGGCGACATCGATCTCATGCCGGTGGCGCAGCCGATAAGGAATGAGCGGGTAAGAGACATCTGGCGCGTTCAACAGGAGCGACCAGCCGAAGGTTCCCAGTCCGCCTCGGTGCGTTCGGGCTCGGCCGGCGCGAGCGTCGCGCCAGCGGGTGTTTGCGACCGCCGCTCCCGCTTTCCGCATTCGTCACCGCGCTCGCGCCGGTTTAGGATGCATCGGTGGCCGCCGCGATCCCCGACGTTTTCATCTCATATGCCCGAGAGAGGGAAACAGAGGCGAAGGATGTCGCCGAGGCTCTCACGGCCTTGGGCTACGGGGTCTGGCGCGACGATCAACTTCAGGCGGGCCAGATCTATAGCGACGTGATTGAACAACGCCTCAAGGACGCCAAGGCGGTAGTCGTCCTTTGGTCGGCGGAGGCGGTGACGTCGCAATGGGTGCGGTCGGAGGCCGACCGCGCCCGCGCCGCGGGCACGCTGGTCCAGGTCAATCTCGATGGCGCGGCCCTGCCCATACCGTTCGATCAGGTCCATTGCGCCGATATCAGGGGCTGGCGCGGCGAAGCCGATGCTCCGGGGTGGCGGCAAACGCTGGCCAGCCTGGAGCGCCTGATCGGCGGCGAGGAGCGGCCCGGTCCGGCTCCTCGCGGTGTTTCGGCGCCCTTTTCCGCGTTCGGCGACAAGCCGTCCATCGCGGTCCTGCCGTTCACCAACCTCTCCGATGATCCGGATCAGGACTATTTTGTCGATGGACTGATGGAGGAAGTGGTCACCTGCCTCACCCGCATCCGCGGTTTGTTCGTGATCGCCAGCGGATCGTCCTTCAGCCTCAAGGGCCAGAGCGTCCCGCCCATGAACGCCGCGCGCAAGCTTGGCGTGCGTTACCTTGTCGAGGGCAGCGTTCGCAAGGCGGGCGATCGGGTGCGTATCTCGATCAAGATGATCGACGGTTTCGTCGGCTCCCAAATCTGGGCCGAGCGGTTCGACGGCAAACTCGAAGACATCTTCAAACTGCAGGACCAGGTGGCGACGGCCGTCGCCGGCGTGATCGAAACCTCGGTGGAAAAGGCCGAGATCGTCCGCGCTCTCAACCGCCCGACCTCGGATCTGAAAGCCTACGATCTGTTCCTCCGCGGGATGACCCACTTCCGCACCTATCGGCGGGAGGAAATGTTCACCGCGCTCGCTTTGATGAACCAAGCCATCGAATTGGATCCAAACTACGCGCTGGCGCTGTGCGTGGCGGGGCGTGCCACGCCATCATCCTGAGCTTCCGCTGGTCGGCCAACCCCGTCGAAGAGAACCGGCGAATGATGGAGATGATCGAGCGATCCCTGCGTCACGGCTCGGACGACTCCTTCGTCCTGGGCAGCGCCGCGATGACCAATTGGGCGGCGGGAGATTTCACCGCGGCCGCGCCGCTGGCGGCGCGCGCGGTCGATCTAAATCCGGGCTCAGCCTTGCCGCTGTTCGCGAAAGGCCAAGTCCACGGCGCGATCGGCGATCTGGAGGTGGCCGAGGCCTGCATATTGCGATCGATGGAGCTCGACCCGATTTCGCCCAGTCGGGCGCTCCAGCTCGGCGCTCTGGTCACGGTGCGCTTCGCCCAGCGGCGCTTCGCGGAAGTCGTCGATCTCTGCCTGGAATGGCGGGGCATCGCGGACCACCCGATGAGCAACGCCATGCTGGCGTCAGCCAATGGTCATCTCGGCAACACGAAGGCGGCGGCGGCGGCGCTGGCGCATCTCGCCAGTCTTTCGCCGATGTCGATGCCCGAAATCGCGGCCATGTTCTACCGGAAGACGGAACACCGAGACCTGTTCCTCGCCGGCCTCGTCCTGGCTCAGGCGCCGGCTCGATCCGACGACCGAGGCGTTGACACCTGAAGGCAAGTTTGAGACTTCACCTCGGGGCTGCTTCCTTCGAGGCGGGTGGGGACAAGAGGCAATGTCGCGAGACAGCGCGAGCGTCGCCGCGCCGATCCGGGTGGTCATCCTGGGCGGCGGTGCGGCGGGCGTCACCGCGGCCTATTGGCTGAGCGCGCCCGAACAGAACGGCAAATACCGGGTTTCGCTTTACAGCCAGGGCTGGCGGCTCGGCGGCAAGTGCGCCAGCGGCCGAGACGCCAAGGCGTTCAGCCGCATCGAAGAGCACGGCCTGCACATGATGATGGGGTGCTATCAGAACGCCTTCGCCACCTTGCGCTCCTGCTACCTCGCTTGGCGCGCGGTGAAGGTCGACCCGAAGAACCCGTTCCAGACCTGGACCGACGCCTTCCTGCCGCAACGGCTGATCACCATGATGGAGGAGGACGGCCCGGGATCGCCGCCGTCGTGGTCACCGTGGAACTTTCCCTTCCCTCAACTTCCAGGTGAGCCGGGCGATGGTCCTCTCGTGGCGGGTTCCGCGGCGGACGACCCGCCAATGGGATTCGAGACTCTGCTGATGCGCCTGTTCGACTGGCTCGACCACGGCACGCCCGACGACGCGCCTTATCGTCCGGCGCTCGTCACCGCGCTCGAGGCGGCTCGGGCCGTGTTCTTGGGCAACGCGGTGGACGACAGCGGCGCACTCGAGGCGCTCGATGACGCCACGACCCGGATCCACGGTTCGATCGGCTCGGGCGGGGCCGCGGCGCTGGCGACCCCGCAATGGCTTTCGCGGCTCGCCATCCTGGCCGACTTCGGCGTCGCGGTGACGAAGGGTTACTTCCGCGATCTTTTCCTCAAGGGCAAGGCGGGCTGGGACGCACTCGACACCCAGGACTTCCGCGCCTGGCTCGATAGCTGCGGCGCTCATCCGGTCACACTGGCGTCCGGGCCGGTGAACGCCTTCTACGACCTGACCTTCGCCGCCGTCGATGGCCGCGAGACGGGCCTCGGCGGCGGCTCGATCGCCGCGGGAGTGTCGCTGCTGGCGCAGATGGAGATGGCCCTCGGCTATCGCGACGCGCCGCTGTTCAAGATGGCGGCCGGAATGGGCGACACCGTTTTCACCCCGTTTTACGACGTGCTGACCGCCCGAGGCGTGGCGATCAACTTCTTCAGGCGGGTTACCCAGGTCACGTCGGGTGAAGACGGAGCGATCGCCGCGATCGATATCCTGACCCAGGCGGCGACCGTCGGCGGCGCGCCCTATCGCCCTCTAATCCGCGTCAATGATCTCGACTGCTGGCCGAACACACCGGACTGGAGCCAGCTTGTCGACGGCGCGAAGATGGAAGTGGACGGCGTCGATTTCGAATACAGCGCCTGCGATGTGTCGGTGGGCCCGGCGACGCCGCTCATCGCCGGAACCGACTTCGACATCGCGATCCTCGCCATGCCGCCGGAGGTTTTAGCCGGGGTGGCGCAGCCCCTCGCCGCCGCGAACACGGCATGGGATACGGCGCTCGGGGCCAGCCGGTCGGTGGCCACCCAATCGCTGCAACTGTGGATGAAGCCGGACCTCGCCCAACTCGGCTGGACCTTCGGTCCCACGGTGCTGACCGCGTTCGAGGAACCGTTGGATTCCTGGGGCGACATGAGCCAGGTCATTCCCCGGGAGTCTTGGCCGGCCGCGGAGACGCCCGGATCGATCGCCTATTTCTGCGGCTGCATCGCGATCCCGCCAGGGCTCCCGATCGACAAGTCGATGATGAACTCTCTGGCGGTCGCCAAGGCGAACGCGTGGATGAACGCCAATCTCGCGACCCTGTGGCCGGACATCGGCGTCGGCGCCGGCGCCCAGCCGTCCATTCAGAGCCGCTACGATGTCGCCAACTTCGACATCTCCGACACCTATGTGCAAACCCCGGCGGGAACCAATGTCGCCTGCCGCTTGGATCCCGGCGCGACGGCGGGTTACTCGAACCTCTACGTCGTGGGAGACTGGACCCGGACGCGGTTCAGCGGCGGCTGTTTCGAAAGCGCCATCGAGTCGGCCATGCTCGCGTCGCGGGCAATCAGCGGCTTTCCGCAAGCGATCAAGACGGACTAGACGGCTATGGCCAAACGCAAGATCGCGATCCTTGGCGGCGGCATGGCGGCGCTTTCCGCGGCTTACCAGCTCACCAAGACCCCGGCGCTTCAGGCCCAAAACGAGGTGACGGTCTATCAGCTGGGTTGGCGCCTCGGCGGCAAGGCGGCCAGCGGCCGCGACAGTCAGGGCCGTAACCTGGAACACGGCCTCCACGTCTGGTTCGGCTGCTACGAAAACACCTTCCAGCTCATCCAGGAACTCTACGCCGCGCGGCAGCCGCCAACCGGCTGGGCGCTGGAAACCTGGCAAGACGCGGTGAAGCCGCAGGATTTCACGCCGATCGGCGTTCAGGACAGCTCCGGAAACTGGAGCTATTGGCCGCTCACCTGGGCGACCAACGACGGAGTCCCGGGTGACGGAACCCTGCTGCCGTCGCTGTGGCAGGTGATAGAGGAGATCCTGAACTGGATCATCCTGTTCCTGGAGGGCAAGGACCAGCCGTCCGCGGCCGAAGCGGTCGCCGCGGTGGGTCCGCCGCCGACGCATCCGGGTGTCGCGGCCAAGCCGAGCGCGGTCCTGGCCCAGGCGAAGATCCACATCCAAGACTTCGACGCCGCGCCGACCACCCCTTCCCTCGCGGACTTGACGCACGTGCTGGCCCAGCTCGCCTGGGCGCGCGACGCCCATGCCGCAACGGTCGGCGCCGGCGCGCCCGCCGCGAGCGACGCGACCATGATCGGCCAGGGGCTCGACATCTTCGTCGCCGTGGTCAAGGGCGTGTTCCTCGACCTCGTCGTGCCGGACCAACCCCTGATGTCGCTCGACGGCCTGGAACTGCGGGCGTGGATGCTGAAGCACGGCGCCGATCCGGTCGTCGTCGCCAAGTCGAGCCTGGTGCGGCTGATCTACGACACCCTGTTTCAGTATACTCAGGGCAACGACGCCGAGCCCAACCTCGCCGCCGGCACCGGCGTGGGCGCGCTGTTCCGCCTGGTCGGCACGTACAAGGGCTCGATGATGTGGCTGGTGCAGGCCGGCATGGGCGAGGTGATCGTCGGCCCGCTTTACCAGCAGCTCTTGAGCAACGGGGTGACGTTCAACTTCTTCCACAAGGTGACCAGCATCGAGCCGGGCCCCGCCGTTGCCGGAGACCCCCGTCCGGTGGTTCAGACCGTCACCCTCGACCGTCAGGCGGCGACGGTAAGCGGCGACTACCAACCGGTGACCGTCGCGAACGGGCTGGTGCTGTGGCCGTCCGAGACGGACTGGGCTCAGCTCCGGAACGGCGCGGCGATGCAGGCGGCGGGGGTCGACTTCGAAAGCCACTGGTGCGACTGGCCGCCGGTCGAACCGCCGGCGGTCCTAACCCGGGGCGCGGATTTCGACGACGTCGTCCTGGCCATCGCCCTCGGCGCGTTCAAGCCGCTCAACGACCAGGATGTAAGCCTGTGCGCGCCGCTGATCGCCCAGGGCGGCGCCTTCGCCGATTGGATCGAGCAGGTCGGCATCGTGCCGTCGATGGCGGTACAGCTATGGTGCAACCCGCCGACGTCCGGGCTGGGCTGGACCCAGGGCAAGGCGGCGACGGTGGCCGGCCCGGAATATCTCAACATCTGGGCGGACATGACCCAGGTGCTGGCCTACGAGCCGTGGCCGCCGCCGGCGCCGCAATCCCTGCACTACCTGACCGGCACCTGGTCGAGCGAACTCTACATGAGCCCGGCGTCGGACACCGGCGTTCCGGCCGCCGCCTTGGCCGACATCCGCGCCCAGACCATCGCCTGGCTGAACGACTCTTCGGCCGCGTTGTGGCCGGCGGCGCGCGATGGCGGCCACTTCGACTGGAATGTCCTCACCGCGCCGGCCAACGTGCAGGGCTTGGCGCGACTCGACGCCCAGTTCATGCGCGCCAACGTCGATCCCACCGAGTGCACCACCCTCTCGGGCGCCGGCACGACGAAGTACCGGCTCAAGGCCGATCAGTCCGGCTATGCCAACCTGTTCCTCGCCGGCGAAGGCACGGCCATGGGCCTGACCACGTCGTTCGAGGGCGCCGTGATGTCCGGCGCGGCGGCGTCGCGGGCGATCTGCGGCTCGCCCCAGACGATCATCGGCTACGACATCCTCGAGCGGAAGCCTTCGCAGGGCTTTGGCGGGTGACCGGCGCGCCGTACATCTCGTGGCGCGGCCATGGCGCCGTCGACCTCGCGGCGCCCGGCGTGTTCACCGGCGCGACGATGACCATGTTCGGCTTCGATGCCGACAAGACCGCGATGCAGGCCACCGCGGACCGCTTGCTCAACAAGGCCGCCGGCGGCGCGGTCAAATACGAGGTTGTCGCGTCCGTCGCCATGGCGAGCTTCATGGACGTGGCTCGCTGCACGTCGGGAACAGACATCGTCGGTTGGCTGCCCGGCCGCGAAACCGCTCTGTGGATGGTGCTGCTGGAGAGCCACCCCGGCGATCCGTTCAAGGACCGCCTGGTGTTCTGGGCGCCCTACATCTTCATCAGCTACACCATCGGCATGGTCACCGGTCGGGAGATCTGGGGCTGGCCCAAGGCGCTGGCGACGATCACGGTCGCGGGCGACGATCCGGCCGACCCCGTGTTCGCCTGCGAGACCACCTACTTCCCGACCTTGTCCGCCGACACGCGCGGCGTCGACGGTACGCTGTTCAAGGTGACCTCGGATGTTCCCGGCCCCGCGCCGACGACCATCTGGCGGACAGCGGCCGAAGCGCTGGAGGGACTGCTCGGCGGATTTCTTGGCGGAGTCGCCGAACTCCTGATCGACGGCCTGCGCCTCCAGCCGCACGTGCCGAGCGTAGCGCTCAAGCAGTTCCGCCAGGCCGGCGCCAACGACATCGCCTGCTATCAGGCGATCTGCGACTCGCCGCTCCTGGTCACCGGGTTCAACGGCGGCGGACCCCTCACCGACCCCTACTCTCTCGCGATCACGACCTGCGAGAGCCACCAGATCATCCAGGACTTCCTCGGCCGACCGCCCGCGCCGGATGTCACCACCCTGCCCGTGACCTTCGCGGGGTGGGTCGGCATGGACTTCCAGGCGCTCACGGGAAGCGACGTGATCGTGCGTGGGGGATAGACCCCCTACCGCTCGCTGACGCGAGTCGCTTCCCCCAAAGGGGGAAGACGGGCTTAAGCGCTGATGCCGCTCTTTCTTCGTCTTCCCCATAAGGGGGAAGCGACTCGCGTCAGCGAGCGGTAGGGGGTCTACCTGGCCTCAGCCGGCGGCCAGACCGTCCGCGAGGTCCATCCCGTGCAGGAACAGCGTCCGGTGCTCGGGCCGATGATAGAGCATCGCGGCGATCGCCGGCCGCGGCATGCTCGAGAGACCCGCGAGGTGCGTCAGTCCCTGGCGCGCGATCCTGGCGTCATGAAGATGTCCCCCGGCGGACGCCAGAAGACCCGCGCTCATCGGGTGATTGGCGATCGCCATCCATTCGCCGCCCACCTCGGCGGCCTCGTCGAACCGTTCCTGGGCGAACCTTATCGTGGCGAGTCCTCCCAATTGCAGGGCGCGGCTGGGCGACAGCGGATCGAGCTTCATCGACTCGAGCACGCACTCTTCGGCGACGTCCAGTTCGCCCATGCTCGCGCTCACCACGCCCTGGGCCAGTAGGGTGAACGATGAGCCGGGGTTGAGATCGGCCGCGCGCTCCGCCAGCCGGGCGGCCGCGGGAAAATCGCCGGAGGTCCAATAGGCGAAGGCCGCGCTGCCGACCACCTGAGGGTCGTCAGCGCCGGCGTGCAGCGAGCGCTCCATGTACTCGCCGACCTTCGCGCCGTGAGCGGCGGGGTCGTCGGTCCATTGGAACTGCATGATGATGGCGTGGGCGCCCGCCAGAAGACTGAGGGCCAGAGCGTAATTGGGATCGAACCCGATGGCCCGCTCCAGCAGGTCGACGGCGGTGACCATGTCGTCGCGCTGATAGGTCCGGAAATGCACCAGGGCGCGAAGATAGAGGTCCCAGCTCCGCAGGTCGGATGTCGGGCGGGTTAGGGAGCGGAACGCCTCGGCGTTCTGCACCGAAAACTCGGTGACGCCGGCGATGGAGCCGGCGACATCGTCCTGGAGGGCGAAGATGTCGTCGAGCTGGCCGTCGAACCGGTCGGCCCAGATCTGGTTGCCGACGAAACCGTCGACGAGCTTGACCGATATCCGGACGCGCTGACCGGCCTTGCGCACGCTGCCTTCCAGCACATAGCGCACACCCAGCTTTTGCGCGGCCTCGGTCGGGGAAACGTCCTGGCCCTTGAGGCTGAGGCTGGAGCCGGCGTCGATGACGAACAGCGTCCTGATCCGCGTCAGGGCGGTGACGATCTCCTCCATCAGGCCGTCGACGAAATAATCCTGGTCGGGATCGTTCGACAGGTTGGCGAACGGCAGGGCGGCGATCGAGGGCTTGTCGCCGGACGCCGAGAACGCCGCAGCGATCGGGGCCTTTACCGCCGGAACCGCACGCGGGTCGACCAGCTTGGCCACGCTCGCCAGCGTCTGGCGCCAACCTGGCGCGTCCGGCGCGCCGCGCCACCCGCGGATGTCGGCGCAATGGATCTGGTCGAACGGCATCGGCAGGCGCGCGCCGTCGAGATTGACCTGGACGAGCTTGTTGGCGGCGCGGGCGCGGTCGGCCTCGGCCCGGACCCACTGCGATTTGACCGCGTCGGCCGACCACAGCACCACGACCGCCTTGGCCGCTTCCAGTCGCGCGGCGATCTCGTCGCCGTAAGCCTGGGTGGTGGAGAGTTGATCGTCACGCCACACGCCATAGCCGACGGACGCCAGCGTGTCCGCCACCCGCGCCGCTTCCGGCTCGGTCGTGCGGGCGTATGAGATGAAGACGTCGGACATCCGGCCCCTCGAAGCCGACGAACTTAACCCTGCGCCAGGGGGAACGCCATCACCCCGGCGAGGCCTCCCGCGGCAGGCTCTCGATGATCACGAAAGCCTGGGCATAGGGGTGATCGTCGGTGAGCGAAAGGTGGATCGCCGCCATGCGGCCCTCGGGAACCAGGCGGCCGAGCTGGGCCGCCGCGCCGCCGGTCAGGGCCATGGTCGGCTTGCCGGAGCGCAGGTTGACCACGCCCATGTCGCGCCAGAACACGCCGCGCCTCATGCCGGTGCCCAGCGCCTTGGCGCAGGCCTCCTTGGCGGCGAAACGCTTGGCGAAGCTGGCGGCGCGGTCGGCCTTGCGCAGGGAGCGCTCGCGCTCCAGCGGGGTGAAGATGCGGTCGATGAAGCGGTCGCCGAACCGCTCCAGGGTGGCTTCGATACGGCGGATGTCGGAAAGGTCCGCGCCGATGCCGACGATCACGCGGCCACGTCTCGGCGGTTCTCGCGCGCCTGGTCCATCAGTTCCCGCATCCGGGTCACCGCGGCGGCGAGGCCCACGAAAATCGATTCGCCGATGAGGAAGTGGCCGATGTTCAACTCTCTGAACGCGGGGATGGCGGCGATCGCCCCGACGGTCTCGTAGTCGATGCCGTGGCCGGCATGGACCTCGAGGCCGAGGCCGGCGGCGTACTCGGCGCAGTCCTTCAGGGTGCGCAACAGCTCGCCGGCGTTCGGCGCGCCGTCCCGCGCCGCCGTGCAATAGGCCCCGGTGTGAAGCTCGATCACCGGCGCGCCGACCCGACGGGCGGCGGCGATCTGCTCGCGGTCAGGATCGATGAACAGGGAGGCGCGAATGCCCGCCTCGGTCAGATCGGCGACCAGCGGGGCGACGCGGTTGTGGCCGCCGATCACGTCCAGCCCTCCCTCGGTGGTGACCTCCTCCCGCCGCTCGGGCACCAGACAGGCGGCGTGGGGTCGATGCCGCAGGGCGATGGCGCGCATCTCCGGCGTCACGGCCATCTCGAAATTGAGCGGCCGTCCGCGTTCACGGGTCAGCTTGGCGAGGGCGACGATGTCGGCGTCGGAGATGTGGCGTCGGTCTTCACGCAAGTGAGCGGTGACGCCGTCGGCGCCCGCCTGGATGGCGAGATCGGCGGCGCGGGCCGGGCTCGGATAGGCCTCGCCCCGCGCGTTGCGCACGGTGGCGACGTGGTCGATGTTCACGCCCAGGCGCAGGCGGGTCATTTGCTCAATCTCCGGCTGCCGGGGTCCTCGGCGGGAATGGCGGCGAGTTCCGGCGGCAGGGCTTCGGCGGGATAGGCCGGCACGGTCAGTGTCGCCAGCGCCACCACCGGAACGGACGAACCCGCCGCCCACTTGCCGGACGAGCGGTCGACGATGCAGCCGCAGCAGGCCACGATCCCTCCAGCCGCCTCGATCGCCTCAACGCACTCGCGCGACGACAAGCCGGTGGAGACGATATCCTCGATCATCGCCACCCTGACGCCGGGCTCGATCGAAAAGGCGCGGCGGAATTTCAGCACGCCCCCTTCCCGCTCGACGTATATCGACGGCACGCCCAGATGCCGCGCGGTCTCGTACCCGGGGATGATGCCGCCGACGGCCGGCGACACGCAGACGTCGACGGCGCCGACCGCGGCGGTGATCTTCGCGGCCAATGCGCGGCAAAGCCGTTCGCAGCGATCGGGGCGCATGAAGACTAGGTTTTTCTGCAGAAAGATCGCGCTGTGGAGGCCGGACGACAGGATGAAATGTCCCTCGCGCAACGCGCCCGCCGCGCGGAATTCATCGAGAACTTCGTCGTTGGTCATGGGGTTGGGGTAGCGCAATCCAACGGCCGCGAAAACACCACAACGTCCGTCATAGGCGGGCGTCAGTCCCGCCTATCCATTCGGCGCGGACAGGCGGGTGGCCGCCGCGGCGGCGGCCAATGCGCTGCTCGCGCTCAATGGGTTGCCGGGACTGGCGCCCGGCAATGACGGAGAGTTAGGTCAGACTGAATCGAACCCCCTACCCCTGCGCCCGCTCCACCGTCTCGATGCTGGGGTTCGCTCGCAGCGCCGCCGCCAAATGCGTCAGGTGCCGCGCGTCCTTCACCTCGAGATCGAAGTCGACATCGAAGAAATCCGAGTGGCGGTGGCGCATGTTGACGCCGACGATGTTGCCGCCGGCCTCGCCGATGATGGTGCAGGCCTGACCCATGACGCCCGGCGCGTCGCGGATGGTGGCGTGCAGCCGCGCTTTGGAAACGGTGTTGCGCTCGGCTTCGGGCGTCCATTGCAGATCGACCCAGCGGTCTTCCTCGGCCTCGTGCCGGGCGAGAGTGGCGCAGTCGATGGTGTGGACGTCCACGACGCCGCCCGGGCCGGTGACGCCGACGATGCGGTCGCCGGGGAGCGGGGCGCAGCATGACGACAGGTGCAGATGGGTTCCCGAGCCCACGCCGCCGCCGCGGATGTAGATCGGCGCGGAATCGTCCACCAGCCTCTGCCGCGCGGCGGCGGCGGCGCGGTCGCTGTCGGCGAGGCCGGGGAACATCGCCTCCAGCACCTGGGTCGGCGAGACGCGGTTGCGGCCGACAGCCTGATAGAGTTCGGCATCGGTGGGCGCGGCGAAGCGATCCAGCGCCGGACGCAGTGAAACCTCGGCGAGCTTTTTACCCGCGCGGCTGAAGATGCGTTCCAGGGCCGCCTTGCCGAGCCGTGCGAACTCTTCCTTTTCGGACTGGCGCATGTGCCGGCGGATGGCGGAGCGGGCGCGGCCGGTGACGGTCAGGCTCTGCCAGTCGTCGGGGATTTGAGCCGCCGCGCCGCGCACCACCTCCACCACGTCGCCGTTGACCAGCGAGGTGCGCAGCGGGCGCGGTTCGCCGTTGATCTTCACCCCGACGCAGGTGTCGCCGACATCGCTGTGGACGGCGTAGGCGAAGTCCAGCGGCATCGCCCCGACCGGCAGGCTGATCAGCCGGCCCTTCGGCGTGAAGACAAAGACCTGGTCAAGAAACATCTCCAGCTTGGCGTGCTCGAGCAGGTCCTCGGCGTCGCCGCCCTGGTCGAGCACCTGGACGAGCTGGCGCAGATTGACCAGCGGATCGGCCCCGCCCGCCTCCGCCGCCGCCTCGGGGTCGAAGGCGTAGGTCTCGTTCTTGTAGCGCCAGTGCGCGGCGACGCCCTGCTCGGCGACGCGGTCCATGGCCTCGGTGCGGATCTGCATTTCGATACGCATCGCGCGCGGGCCGACGACGGTGGTGTGCAGCGAGCGGTAGTTGTTGCGCTTGGGGGTGGAGATGAAGTCCTTGAAGCGGTCGGGCACCGCCGTCCAGGCGCGGTGGATCACGCCCAGCGCCCGGTAGCAGTCATCCTCGGTATCGACGATGACACGGAAAGCGTAGATATCGGAAAGCTGAGCGAAACCAATCGATTTGCGCTGAAGTTTGCGCCAGATCGAGTAGGCGTTCTTCTCCCGCCCCAGGATGCGCGAGGCGATCCCGGCCTCCTCCAGGGTGCGGGCGATCTCGGCGCTGGCGGTGGCGACCGCCTGTCCTTGGCCCGAGCGCAACGTGTCCAGCCGGCGCAGGATGGCGTCGCGCGCCACCGGGTTGAGGTGGGTGAAGGCGAGTTCTTCCAGCTCCGAACAGATGCGGTGACAGCCGATCGAACGGGCCAGCGGCGCGTAGATATCGAGGGTCTCGCGGGCGATGCGCTCGCGCTTGGCGGCGTTCTTGATGAAGCCGAGCGTGCGCATGTTGTGTAAACGGTCGGCCAGCTTGACCAACAGGACGCGAACGTCCTTAGCCACGGCGAGGACGAATTTGCGCAGGTTTTCCGCCTGCCGCTTGTGGTCGGCGGTGGTCTCCAGCCGGGAAAGCTTGGTCACGCCCTCGACCAGTTCGCCGACCTCGGGCCCGAACAGGCGATCGACGTCGGCGCGGCTGACCTCGGTGTCCTCGATCACATCGTGCAACAGGGCGGTGACGATGGTCGCGGTGTCGAGCCGGTATTCAGTGAGAATGCCGGCGACTTCAATGGGATGGGCGAAATAGGGGTCGCCCGACGCCCGAGTCTGCGCGCCATGCATCTTGACGGCGTAGACGTAAGCCCGGTCCAGAAGCGCCTCGTCGGCGCTGGGGTCGTAAGCCTTGACCCGTTCGATCAGTTCATATTGCCGCAGGAACTTCGGCGGCGAAGCCTTTTGCCCAAGACCTTTGGAACCGGTCTTAGCCGGCGGGACCGCGACCGGGGGCGGCGCGGCCCCGGTGACGACCGGGGCGAACTCAAGGCTCAGAAGCGCTCTTCCTGACCGCCGTCACGGTCGCTTTGCAGGGCGCGGACGAGCTCCTGCTCGCTCATCTGCGCATGGGAATGGTCGGCCAGCAGGGCCAGGGTCTCGGCCTCTTCCTCGGCTTCGGAATGCTCGTCGACGCGCTGCAGGGTGGTGATCAGGGTCTCGCGCAGTTCCTTCGGATCGACCATGTCCTCGGCCAGCTCGCGCAGGGCGACGACCGGATTCTTGTCGTTGTCGCGGTCGATGGTCAGCGTGCCCCCCGCCGCGATGGCGCGGGCGCGGTTGGCCGCCAGCAGAACGAGATTGAAACGATTGGGGACGCGCTGAACGCAGTCCTCGACGGTGACGCGGGCCATGGACACTCACGGATGGGGTGGGATTTGACCATCGAACTTAGGGTAAGTCGGGGAGATTTGCAATCTCGGCATCCGCACCCACCGTGGCATGGCGCGCTAACTCGACGGCGCTCTCTTCGGATACCGGATGGGTCCAGCGCGGCGCGATTTCCGCGAGAGGCCCGGTGACGAAAAGGCGCTCGGCGGCTCGGGGATGCGGGATTTCCAGATCAGCGCCCTTCAGCGTGTTTCGACCGTGCGCGACGAGATCGAGATCCAGGGGCCGAGGAGCGTTTCGACCCGATCCGCCTCGACCGAAATCCCGCTCGATTTCCTTAAGTGTCGAAAGAACCTCCGCCGGCGAACAGTCCGCGTCGACAAGGACGACTCCGTTCAGAAAATCAGGTCCCGAGCCGTCCGGCCACGCTTTCGAGCGCCACCAGGACGATGCGCGGGCGACCTTCAGGCCGTGCTCGCCTAGCGCCCTCAACGCGGCCTTAAGCAACTCGCGCGATGACGTGTAGCCGCCCGGTAGGTTGGAGCCGAGGGCGATGACCACCGCGCGGTCGAGGAAGGCTTGCTCGGAATCGCTGGGCGGTGTCTCGGTCATGGATGCAAATTCCGGAACCGCCGCGCGACTGCCCGCTCTGCCCGCGCCTGGTGGGATACCGTGCCGAGAACCGCAGCGCGCATCCCGCCTGGTGGAACGGTCCGGCGCCGTCGTTCGGCGATCCGGAAGCACGGTTGCTGGTGGTGGGCCTCGCGCCGGGACGTCAGGGCGCGAACCGCACGGGGCGGCCGTTCACCGGGGATTTCGCCGGAGTGCTGCTCTATGAAACCCTGACCGCCCATGGCTTTGCGCGGGGAAGCTACGATGCGCGGCCGGACGACGGTCTGGAACTGATCGACTGCATGATCTCCAACGCCGTGCGCTGCGCGCCGCCCGGCAACAAGCCGCTGCCCGTCGAGGAGGCGATGTGCCGGACCTTCCTCGCCGCGCGCATCGCCGCCCTGCCCCGGCTTCGCGTGATCGTGACCCTGGGCGACGTGGCCCGGCGCAATGTCATGCGGGCGCTTGGGGAGCGCGGCTCGGCGGGGGTCGGCGGACATGGTGGGGAGACGACGGTCGGCGGGTTAACGGTGATCAACAGCTACCACTGCTCGCGCTTGAACACGAACACTGGACGGCTGACGCCCGCGATGTTCGGGGGTATATTCGCGAGAGTGCGGGAGGTGTTGGCCAAGGAAGAGCGGGCTGGGAGCCCGCGCTCCTGAGGGTCCGGAGCGCGGGCTCCCAGCCCGCTCTTCAGCCCCGATCCCGCATCAACCTCCCCTGCTCCCGCTTCCAATCGCGCTCCGCCTCGGTGTGGCGCTTGTCCGGCGCGCTTTTACCCTTCGCAAGGGCGAGCTCCAGTTTCGCGACGCCCTTGTCGTTCCAGTACAGCTTGGTCGGGACGATGGTGCGGCCGTCGCGGCGGACGGCGCCCAGCAGCTTGTCGATCTGCTTGCGGTGAAGGAGCAGGCGGCGCGGACGCTTGGGCTCGTGGTTGAAACGGTTGGCGGGGCCATATTCCGGGATATAGGCGTTGACCAGGCTCAGCTCCGAGCCGTCCGCGCCGGCGTAGCTTTCCGCGATATTGGCTTTGCCCAGGCGCAAAGCCTTCACCTCGGAGCCGGTGAGTACGAGGCCGGCCTCCAAGGTTTCTTCCAGGAAGTAGTCGAACCGGGCGCGGCGGTTCTCGGCGATCAGCTTGGTCACGATATCACACCCCCTTCGGCCATGGCGGAGCCGATCTCGTCGCGGACTGCTTCGGCGCACGGGGTGATCGGCAGGCGGCAGTCCTCGGTCATTAGGCCCAAACGCGCGAGGGCGTACTTCGTCGGCGCCGGCGAGGCGTCGAGGAACAGCGCGCGGTGCAGACGGGCCAAACTGTCGTTGATTGTCCGCGCGGCGGCGAAGTCGCCCGCCAGCGCCGCGTCACACATCTTCGCGCAGGCCGCCGGCGCGACATTGGCGGTCACCGAAATGCAACCGTGCCCGCCGTGGGCCATGTAGCCGAGCGCGCTGGGATCGTCGCCCGACAGCATGGTCCACTCCGGACCGCAGGCCAGGCGCTGCAAGCTTGCGCGGCCGAGGTCGCCGGTGGCGTCCTTCACCCCGACGATGGAGGGGAGCTTCGCCAGCCGCGCCAGGGTTTCGTTGGCGATGTCGCCGCCGGTGCGTGATGGCACGTTGTAGACCAGGATCGGCAGGTCGCGGGCCGCGGCGAGCGCGGCGTAGTGCTGGTACAGACCCTCCTGGCTGGGCCGGTTGTAATACGGCGTGACCACCAGCGCGGCCTGGGCGCCGGCGGCCTTGGCATGGCGGACGAGGCCGACGCCCTCGGTCGTCGCGTTCGATCCCGCGCCGGCGATCACCGGTATCCGGCCGGCGACGACCTCGACGCACAGCGAGACCACCCGGGCATGCTCGTCGTGGGACAGGGTCGCGGTTTCACCGGTGGTGCCGACTGGAACCACGCCATGGACGCCCGCCGCGATCTGGCGCTCGATCAGGGCGGCGAAGGCCGTCTCGTCGACGGCGCCGTCGCGAAAGGGGGTGACCAGCGCCGTAATGACGCCGCTGAAACGTGGCATGTGTCGAGAGTTCCGCGAAGGGCCGTGCAAAAATCCGTGATCCGCCCGTCCGCGCGCGGGACCAACGGTTGCAAACCCCGACCATAGGGCTAAGGCCGCGAAGGCCGCAACATTTCGAGAGTCGCGAGTCGGACATGACCAGTACGCGTCGATTGCGCGAAACCTTATCCCGTTTTCGCCGCGCATCCGTCGCGGTGGGCGCGGTGGCGCTGATCGCCGGGATCGCGGGCGCCCAGACGCTGAACCAGCCGCCGCCGCAGGTGACCATGGTCCCGCCGCCCGACGGCATTGGCAATCAAAGCTCGGGAGTGGCGGGCATCCTGCAGGCCGCCAGATATGGTGACGGTAACCGAATCCGCGCGGCGATGGACGGCCAGTCCGATCCCCTGGTGCGCAAGATCGGCCTGTGGGCGATGGCCGACGCCGCGCCGGACTACCTGACCTGGAGCGAGGCGGATCAGGCGCGGCGCGAGCTGAAGGACTGGCCGCGCCCGTCCCGGCGCGAGGTCGCCGCCGAAAAGCTGCTCGACCGCTCCAGCATGAGTCCTTCGGCGACTATCGCCTGGTTCGACCGCCGGGACCCGCAGACCCCGCAGGGCGCCATGGCGCTGGCCGACGCTCTGCGCGCCGACGGCCAGCCGGAACCGGCGGCCTTGATCATCCGCAAGGCGTGGCGGACCATGGCGTTCGACCAGGCGACCCAGCAGACCATGCTGTACCGCTTCCACGACGTGCTGAAACAGCCGGACATCGCGGCGCGGGAAGACTTCCTGCTTTATGGCGCGCAGGGACCGGCGGCGACCGACTTGCTGCCGCAACTCCCCGCCGACAAGCAAGCGGTGGCCAACGTCCGCATGGCGCTGCGGCGAAACGATCCCAACGCGCCCGCCCTGCTCGCCGCCCTGCCCGCCGCCGACCAGACCAGTCCGGGCGTGATCTACGAACGGCTGCTGCCCCTCGCCGAGCACGGCGAGGTCGGCGGGGTGATGGGGTTGATCGGCTACATGCCGGACGAGATCCCCAACCCGGCGGCGGCGGAAAAGCTGTGGCAGAAGGGCAGCCTGTTCAAGACCGTGTTCCGCGCCGGCGATTATCCGGGCGCCTACGCCATCGCCTCCCGTTCGGGCCTGACCGGCGGGCCGGACGCCGCCGAGGCGCGGTTCGACGCCGGCTGGCTGGCCTACGCCAAGCTCCACGACCTAAAATCGGCCGAGGACCAGTTCGCCAAACTCCAGGCCGCCGGCGGCTCTCCGATCACCCAGGCCCGCGCGCTGTACTGGCGCGGGCGCGTGGCGGAAGCTCAGGGCGACCCGGTGGCGGCGCAGCTCTATTACGGGCAGGCGGCGAAGAACCAGACCACCTTTTACGGCCAGCTCGCGGCGACCCGGGGCGGCGCTGCGAACCTGGTGCTCGGCCACGACCCCGAGATCGGCGCCGACGAGCGCGCGAAGTTCGAGAGCCGCGACTGGGTCAAGGCGGCCCGGTTGCTGTATCAGCTCAGCCCCCGGGACGGCTTCAAGACCTTCGTCGCCGCGCTGGCGGAGTCGGTTCCCACCGTCGCGGACGAGGCGATGCTGGTCGATCTGGTGCGTGGCTACGGCGATCAGGAACTCTCGATGCGCGTGGTGCGCAACGCAGCCAAGCGCGGCTTCATTCTGCCCGAACGCGGTTACCCGCTCCGCACCGCCCAGCTCGGCCTCGGCATGGCCGAGCAGCCCTTGGTGCTGGGTGTGACACGCCAGGAGAGCAGTTTCGATCCGATGGCGAGATCGGGCGTCGGCGCGCGGGGCATGATGCAGCTGATGCCGGCGACCGCCTCCGTCGTCGCGCGCCGGGCGGGTCTGGGCGCGGGCAGCCTGGAGGATCCAGACTACAACATGCGCGTGGGATCGGTCTTCCTCGGCCAATTGGTCGATCAGTTCAGCGGCTCCTATGTCATGGCCGCCGCCGCTTACAACGCCGGACCCGGGCGGCCGACGCAGTGGGTCGTCACCTGCGGCGACCCTCGTAATACCTCCACCGACCCTCTCGACTTCATCGAGTGCATCCCGTTCAGCGAGACCAAGGACTATGTCATGAGGGTGCTGGAGGCGACGCAGGTCTACCGCGCCCGGCTGAACGGCGGCGCCGCGCCGATCACCCTGGAGGCCGATCTCAAGCGCGGCACCTACGGCTATGCCGCCCACCCGGCGACCACCCTCAGCGCCACGCCGGGCTTCGCTCCCGCGGCGAGATAAGCAACAGATCGCCGGGCGGCATGGTCAAGAAATCAGCCCGGGCCATGGCAAGGTCCTGCCGTTCAGACCGAATGCGTCCTTCATCACCGCGTCGGTGAACACCCCGCTCGCCGCCCCGTTTGCAACCACCCTACCCCGCGCCATCACCACCACCCGATCGCAATAGGTCGCGGCCAGGGTTAGGTCGTGGAGGGTGGCGAGGACGGCGCCGCCTGATTTTGCGTGGCCGCGCAGAACGCCGAGAGTATCGAGCTGGGCCGCGGGATCGAGGCCGGCGATCGGCTCGTCGGCGACCAGCAGCGGTGCGCGGGTCGCCAAAAGGCGGGCGAGCAGGACCCGCGCCCGCTCGCCGCCCGAGAGGTCGAGCACGCCCCGATCGGCCAAGTGGGCGGCGCCGGCCATGCCCAGAGCCTCGACCGCCTCCACGCGGGCGACGGCGGGCGAACGCAACGGCGCACCCAGGGCGGCGACTCGCCACGCCGGCAGGTTCCAGCCGACGATGCGCTCCTGGGGGAGGTAGCCGACGCGCTTTGCCCGCTCCGCGGCGGTCAGATCGCCGATTGGATCGCCGCCGATCCGGGATTGTCCGGACGCCGCGCGCCGCAGACCGAGGGCCGCGCGGATCAGAGTGGTCTTGCCGCTGCCGTTCGCGCCGACGAGGCCCACCAGTTCGCCGGCCGCTATCCGGAGGCTCACCCCGTCGACGACTCGGCGGCGGCCGAGGTCGACCGAGAGGTCGGCGATCTCCAGCATGGCCGCGTTCACCCCCGCCAGCTCCGCGAGGCGCGCCAGGCGATCAGGGCGAACACCGGCGCGCCGACCAGGGCGGTCATCACGCCCAGTTTGAGCGGCTCCGCGGTGGGGATCATGCGCGACGCCAGATCGGCCACGACCAAGAGAACCGCGCCGGCGATAGCCGAGGGAACGAGCACCGCGGCCGGGTCGTCGTCCACCGCGCCGCGCACCAGATGCGGGGCGGCGAGGCCGATGAAGCCGATCACCCCGGCCATGGCGACCGAAGCCCCGGTCAGCAGCGCAGCGCCCGCCACAGCGGCCATGCGCAGCCGCGCCATGGGCAGGCCGGACAGGCTAGCGCCTTCCGGCCCAAGCGTCAGCATGCGCAGGCCGGCGGCGGACCAGGCGCAGAGCGCGGCGCCGATCGCCATCGGGGCCGCCGCCGCGCCGACGTCGCCCCAATCGCGGTTGGCGACCGAACCCATCAGCCAGGACAGCACGTCGGCCGTGGCGATTGGCGACGGCGACAGGTTGAACACCAGCGCGGTTCCCGCCCCGCCCATCGCCGACAGGGCGACGCCGAGCAGGATCAGGGTCTGGGGAGTCTCCAGCCGCGCGGCGAGAGTCACGACGATGACGCCGGCGAGAAGAGCCCCGAAGAGGGCGGCCGCCTCGACCAGATCGGGCGTCACCGCCAGGCCGAGCGAGATGCACACGGCCGCCCCGAGCGCCGAGACCGCCGAAACTCCGAGGACTCCAGGGTCGGCCAGCGGATTGCGCAACAATCCCTGCATCACCGCGCCGGACAGTCCGAGCGCGGCGCCGACCAGCGCGGCGGCCGCGACTCGCGGCGCCCTGAGTTGCCACAGGATCTCGGCGGAGGCCGAACCGGGATCGGTGAAAGCCTCGACGTATCGCGCGGCCGAAAGCGGGGTCTCGCCGAGCGCCATGGCCGCTAGGGCGCTCAACGCCAGCAGCGCGCCCAGTCCGACAGCCAGCTTCACTCGGGCTCAGGCGGCCGGTCGGCGCCGCGACGGCGCGGCCGCGGCGATCCGAGCGGCGCCGTCGGCCGCGAACCACGCCGGGCACCCGAGGATCGACGCGGGCAACGACACCAGGGCGTCGCGGCGCATCAGGTCGCGCAACACCCGATGCCGCCCGATCCCCCACGGTTGGCGGGTTATGGCGGCGCTGTCGAAGAAGCCGCCGACGATGGCGGCGGGCGGATGGGCGACGAGGGACTCCAACGAAAGCTCTGAATATCCATGGGTTCGAGCCGAGTTCCGGAGCCCGGCCGCCCGCATCGTGGCGTCCACCAGAGTGCCTCCGCCGCTGGTGGCGCCGCCGCTGGTGAGATAGAGCGCGCTCTTGCCACGCCAGGCCCCGGCCGCCGCGGCCAATTCGCCGTCCATGGCGGCGATCAGGCCTTCCCCCTCCGGCTCCCGATCCAACGCGCGGGCGACCCGGCGGATGTTGGCGCGAACGCCGTCGAAGTCCGTGGCGTCGTCGATCGCCACCACACCCACGCCCCGCCGTTTCAGGTCGGCGAGCAGCGCCGGCGAACCGCCCCAGAACCTCACCACCATCCGGGGCCGCGCGCCGAGGATCGCTTCGGTGTCGGCGCGGACGATCGGCAGCCCCTGCGCCTTTCGCCGCAGGTAGGAGTCATCGGCCAAGGCGCGGGGGGACAGGCCGGCGATGTCGCCGCGCGGGCTCAGCGCCAGGACATATTGATCGGCGCACTGGTCGAGGGAGACGACGCGAGGGGCCGCCCGGGCGCTCGCGGCCAGCGACAGCAGAGCCGCGGCGAGGAGCCCTGCCCGCGCGCGCATCGGCTAGTCCGCGATCAGACCGAACAACAGGCCCTCGATCATCGTTCGGCTGACGACGGCCTGGTCGGCCCAGGGAAATTTCGGCTTGGTGATCATCAGCGCCACGAGACCGTGGCAGGCCGACCACAGCACCTGGTGGACCACGGCGGGCTCGCCGCGCAGGCGGCCGTCGGCGGCGATCTCGCGCACCACGCCGAGGAAGCGCTCGGCGCACTGCGCCCCGAGCTCGAGGGTCGCGCGCTGCTTGGCGAGGGAGGCGCCGGCGGGAGAGGCGCAGAACACCAGGCGATAGGCGTTTGGGTTGTCCAGCGCGAAATCGATATAGGCCTGGAGCATGGCGCGGACCCGCTCCACCGCATCGATCGGCCGCGCCGATATCTCGCTGTTCAGCGCCAGCAGAGCCTCCATTTCCGCCGTGCAGATCTCCAGCAGGATCTCGTCCTTGTCGTGGAAATGCATGTAGAGGCAGGTCGAGGACACGCCGACCTCGTCGGCGATCTTGCGGATGGTGGCTCCCTCGTAGCCGTCGGCGATGAAGATGCGCTCGGCGGCGCGCAGGATTTCGGCGCGGCGCTGGTGGCCATCCCCCTTGGCTTTGCGGGCGGAGCGGGTCGGCTGGGTCAGGGTGTCGGTCACGGGCGGCCTCCTTTCAGCGACAAGCCGCGTAGTGATAGGGCAATCGGCCCGCGCCGCAAGGCGCGCGCATGGCGCTGGACGTCGCGGGCGGATGCCTCGTAAGCCTCCGCCATGCCCGGCGCCGCTCGACCGATCATCGCCGATACGCCGCTGGCCCTGATCGCGTCGCCGTGGCCGGACTATGCCCTGCTCGACAGTGGCGGCGGCCGCAAGCTGGAACGCTACGGCTCGGTCACCGTGGTGCGGCCGGAGTCGCAATGCCTGTGGAGCCCGGCGCTGACTGAGACCGCATGGGCGGAGGCGGACGCCGTGTTCGAATCGTCCGACGAGGAGGAAGCCGGCCGCTGGCGGCTGACCGGCGCGGTTCCGGAAACCTGGTCGATGCGCTGGCGCGATGTCCCCTTCCTCGCGCGACTGACGGCGTTCCGCCACCTTGGCGTGTTCCCGGAACAGGCCGCGAACTGGGAGTGGCTGGAGGACCAGGTTCGTACTGGAGAGTCCGGCGCGAAGATATTGAACCTGTTCGGCTATACCGGCGTGGCGAGCTTGGTGATGGCGCGGGCCGGCGCCCGCATTACTCACGTCGACGCCTCCAAGAAGGCGGTCGGTTGGGCGCGGGAAAATGCCGGCGCCTCCGCCGCCGACATCCGCTGGATTTGCGAGGACGCCCGCAAATGGGTGACGCGCGAAGTCCGCCGCGAAGCAAGCTACGATGGGATCGTGCTCGATCCGCCGAAATACGGCCGCGGGCCGGCCGGCGAGGTGTGGCGGCTGAGCGACGATTTGCCAGGGTTGATCGGCGGTTGCGCCGCGCTTCTGAGCGAAGAGGCGCGCTTTCTCCTGCTCAACGCATACTCCGAACGGCTGTCCGGCCTGGCGCTTGCCGGTCTGCTGGCCGACTCTCTCGCCGGGCGGGGCGGCCGGATCGAGTGGGGCGAGCTCGCCTTGATGGAGCAAGGCGGCGCGCACGGGGTCGGCGTGTCGTTCTTCGCCCGATGGACGCGGTGAAAGGGCGCGTGATCACCTCCCTGAACAATCCCGCCGTCAAAGCGGCGCGGGCGCTGCACCTGCGCAAGGCGCGCGATGAGACGGGCCTGTTCCTCGTCGAGGGACTGAAGAGCGTCACCGAGGGAGTGCAACTCGGCCATGCCCCGAAACTGCTGCTGTATGGCGAGGCGGCGGAGGGTCACCCGCTGCTGCGCGCCGCGGCGAATGTCGCGGCGGAGACGGCGCTGGTTGGCGAAGCGGTGCTCGGCAAGATCAGCCGGCGCGACAATCCCCAGGCGGTGCTCGGTGTGTTCGAACAAGTCTTCCACTCGATGGACGATCTGACGCCTTCGACGGCGCCCTGCTGGGTCGCGCTGGAATCGGTGCGCGATCCGGGCAATCTCGGCACGATCATCCGCACCGCCGACGCCGCGGGATGCGGAGCGGTGATCCTGGTCGGAACCTGTTGCGACCCGTTCAGCGTCGAAGCGGTCCGGGCGACCATGGGCTCGATTTTCGCCGTTCCGCTGGCGAAGGCGAGCGTTGAGGAGTTCCTCGTTTGGGTGAAGAGTTGGCCGGGTTCGGTGGTCGGGACCCATCTCGAGGCGACGATCGACTTCCGCGCGGCGCGATATGAAAAACCTACCCTTGTGGTGATGGGTAACGAGCAGGCGGGCCTGAGCCAGGAGGTCGCCGACGCCTGCGGAGTCACGGTGAAAATCCCCATGCGCGGCCGGGCCGACAGTCTGAACCTCGCGGTGGCGACCGGGGTGATGATCTATGCGGCGACGTCCTGAGGCGGCGGCTCCATGACCCGCATCCTGGCCTTCCACGCTCATCCCGATGACTGCGAGACGCTGTGCGCGGGAACCCTGGCGATCCTCGCCGGTCTCGGCCACGACATTACCATCGCCACGGCGACGGCTGGCGAATGCGGGTCGGTCGACCACACCCTCGAGGAGACCGGCGCGATTCGCCGCCAGGAAGCCGTGCGCGCGGCCGAGGCGATCAGCGCCCGCTACATCTGCGCGGGATTGCCCGATCTCGGCGTGTTCAACGACGATCCGTCGCGCCGCGCGGTGACGGCTGTGGTCCGCGAGGCGCGGGCGGAGGTCGTGATCACCGCCTCCCCGGTCGACTACCACCCGGACCACGAAGCCACGAGCGCTCTGGTGCGGGACGCCTGCTTCGCCGCCTCGGCTGGAAACTACCGCGCCGGCGACGCACCGCCGCTGGCGGCCATACCGCATCTCTACTTCATGGACCCGATCGGAGGCCGCGACCGTGAGGGGCGGCGTATGACGCCAGAGTTCGCCGTCGATATCTCCGGCCAGATCGATGTCAAACGACGCATGATCGCCGCGCACGAGAGCCAGACCACATGGCTCCTCGCCCAGCACGGCATCAGCGATCCGGTCGCGGCCATGGCCGGACTGTCGCGCAAGCGCGGCGAAGCGTTTGGCGTCGCTTGGGCCGAGGGGTTCCGGCAATACCGCCACGAACCCTACCCGCACTCGCCGCTGCTGCAGGAATCGCTGGGGGATGCGGTGAAAACGCCAACCTAATCCTCCTCCGTTCTTCACGGAGGAGGGGGACCGCCGAACGGCGGTGGAGGAGGCGGGGGCCGTGCCAGGTGTTCTAGGAAATTCAGAACGCACTTCCCGATGATGTCCACGAACCTCGCCTCCTCCACCACTTTGTGGTCCCCCTCCTCCGCTTCGCGGAGGAGGATCTGCCTACACATCCTCCAGCAGCGCGACGCCGGGGGCGATCTTGAGGGCGCCTCGGGTGGCGGGGTCGAGTTGGTATTTGCCGGGGATGCGGATTTCCACTTCGCGGCCGTGGAAGGCGGCGATAAAGTTTACCGCGCCGCCGTTGGCCTGAGGCTTGAGCCGCGCCTTGAGCGCTTCGATCTCGGTGACCTCGGGGGAAAGGTGGATGCGCAGGCCGGCGGAGACCTTCTCGATGGCGCGGTCGAGCGGTTCGGCGTCGTCGGCGAAGAAGCGCACCTCGCCGTCGCTGGCCTTGGCGCGGACACGCAGGACGATGGAGGCCCCGGGCTCCAGCAGATCGCGGCGGCGGCGCAGGATCTCCGGCTGGAACATGACCTCATATTCGCCCGTCGGGTCGGACAGGGTGACGAAGGCGAACTTGCCGCCCGAAATGGTCGCGCTCGACCGCTCCTGCTTGCGCCGGACCATGCCGACCATGCGGAAGGCCTCCGACCCGGCGATCGCCTGCGCGACCGCGTCGACGTAGAAGGTCGTGCGGTGGCGGCGCAGGACGTCGACCATGTCGCCGAGCGGGTGCCCGCTGAGATAGAAGCCGACCGCGGCCAATTCCTCGTCCAGCTCGCGCACCGGGTTCCACGCCTCGACCTTGGGCAGCCGCGGACGCGAGGCCTCGGCCCGCTCACCGAACAGGCTCTCCTGAGCGGAGGCGCGGTCGGCGGCGACGCTCTGGGCGTAGGCGATCAGGGAATCGGCGGCGGCGGCGATCTGGGCGCGGTTGCGGTGGATGGCGTCGAAAGCGCCGGCCCGCGCCAGGCTTTCAAGGGCCCGTTTGTTGACCTGGCGTGGATCGACGCGCTCGACGAAGTCGACGATATCGGTGAAGGCGCCGCCGGCGCGTCGGACATCGACGACGTGTTCCATGGCTTGGCGGCCGACGTTGCGCACCGCGCCCAGGGCGTAGAGCACGCGGCCGTCCAGCACTTCGAAATCGGCGCCGGAGCGGTTGATGTCGGGCGCGGCGATCGGCACGCCCTGCCGCTTGGCGTCCTGGTAGAACACCGCCAGCTTGTCGGTGTTGGAGCAATCCAGGCTCATCGAGGCGGCGAAGAACTCCACCGGCGCGTTCGCCTTTAGCCAGGCGGTTTCATACGAAATCAGCGCATAGGGCGCGGCGTGGCACTTGTTGAAGCCGTAGCCGGCGAACTTGGCCATGCGCTCGAACATGTCGTCGGCGGCCTCCCGCGACAGGTTGCGCTCGGCGGCGCCGGACAGGAAGCGGGCCCGCTGCTGGTCCATCTCCTCCTTCTTCTTCTTGCCCATCGCGCGGCGCAGCAGGTCGGCCTCGCCCATCGAATAGCCGGCCAGGGTGCGGGCGATCTGCATCACCTGCTCCTGATAGACGATCACGCCGTAGGTCTCGGCGAGCGACTCCTCCAGCCCAGCCAGGATCGAGATCGGCCGGCGGCCCATCTTGCAGTCGACATACTCATCGATCGAATCCATCGGACCCGGCCGATAGAGCGAGATCAGGGCGGTGATCTCCTCGACGGAGGACGGCCGCATCTTGCGCAGGGTGTCGCGCATGCCCTGCCCTTCCAGTTGAAACACCCCAACGGTGTGGCCGGAGGAACAGAGTTCGTACGTCCTGGCGTCGTCCAGCGGTAGCAAGGCGATGTCGAACCCCGCACCGCGCGCCTTGAGGTGCTCCATCGCGCGATGGATGACGGTCAGCGTTTTCAGGCCGAGAAAGTCGAACTTCACCAAGCCGGCGCTCTCGACCCATTTCATATTGAACTGCGTTGCAGGAAGGCTGGAGCGCGGATCGCGGTATAGCGGGGCAAGCTCGGTCAGCGGGCGGTCGGCAATGACCACGCCGGCGGCGTGGGTGGAGGCGTTGCGGTAGAGACCCTCGAGCTGCAGGGCGACCTCCAGCACCTGGGCGACGTTTTCGTCGTCGCGCCTGGCCTGCTGCAAGCGCGGCTCGATCTCGATGGCCTTGGCCAGGGTCACCGGCGCGGCGGGATTGTTGGGGATCATCTTGGCGAGGCGGTCGACCAGGCCGAGGGGAAGCTGCATCACCCGCCCGACGTCGCGCAGCACGGCGCGGGCCTGAAGGCTGCCGAAGGTGATGATCTGCGCCACCCGGTCGTCGCCGTAGCGGCGCTGGACATAGTCGATCACCTCTTCCCGCCGCTCCTGGCAGAAGTCGATGTCGAAGTCGGGCATCGACACCCGCTCGGGATTGAGGAAGCGCTCGAAGATCAGGCCGAAGCGGATCGGATCGATGCCGGTGATCAGCAGCGACCACGCCACCAGCGACCCGGCGCCCGATCCCCGCCCCGGCCCCACCGGAATGTCGTGCGCCACCGCCCATTTCATGAAGTCCGACACGATGAGGAAGTAACCGGAAAAGCCCATCGACTGGATCACGCCGATCTCGCGTTCGAGGCGCGTCCAGTAGACATCCTCGCCGTGGTCTGGCGGCGCGGCGCCGAGACGGGCGCGTAGGCCCGCGCGGGCTTGGGCGGCGAGCTCCTCGGTCTCGGGACGGCCGCCCTCGGTGGGGAAGTTGGGCAGGATCGGATCGCGTTTCCTAACCATGAAGGCGCAGCGGCGGGCGATCTCAAGGGTGTTGTCGCACGCCTCGGGCAGGTCGGCGAACAGGCGGCGCATGTCCGAAGCCGACTTGAACCAGTGTTCCGGCGTGACCCGGCGGCGATCCTCCTGATCGACGAAGGCGCCGCCTTCGATGCACAGCAGGGCGTCGTGCGCGCGCCACATCGCGGCGGTTTTGAACTGCACGTCGTTGGTGGCGACGAGCGGAACATCGTGCTCGTAAGCGAAACCGACCAGTCCCGGCTCCGCCGCCGCCTGCGACGCCAGGCCATGGCGCTGAAGTTCGATGTAGAACCGGTCGCCGAACACCCTGTTCATTTCCGCCAACGCGGCGTCACCCTCGGCGGCGCGGCCGGCGGCGAACAGGGGATCACACGGGCCATCAGTCCCCCCGGAGAGCGCGATCAGGCCATCCGCATGGGCCTCCACCACCGACCACGGCGCGTGCGGCGACTCGGCGGGATCGATATCGAGGAAGGCCGCGGAGGACAGTTCGCACAGGTTGCGATAACCGGCCTCGTTCTGGGCGAGGAGGACGATGGTCGGGATACGCGCCCAGCGCTCCGGCCCGGCGCCGCCGATGCCGGTCACCGGCAGGGCGCAGCCGATGATCGGCTGGACGCCGGTGTCCTTGGTCAGGACGGAGAACTCGAGCGCGCCGAACAGGTTGGCGCGATCGGTCAGCCCCACCGCCGGCATGCCCGCTTCGGCGGCCATCTTGCCGATGGCGTCGACCTTGATCGCGCCTTCCAGCAGCGAATAGGCCGACTTCACGCGCAGATGGACGAACCCTTCAGCCTCCAACGTCCTCAACCCCTTCCTTCGGAGCGCGGGCTCCCAGCCCGCATTTCACGACGACCGCGAGAGCGGGCTGGGAGCCCGCGCTCCCACGCGCTTCGCGACTCACATCGCGAACTGCGCCGCCTGACAGACCATCCAGACAAACCCCGCCACCGAGGCAAACGCCAGAGACTCTCTCGCCAAACGCACCATGATCCACATCTCCCTCATTGGAGGGCGATCCTGTTCGCGTTTTGTTCTGGTGTCAAGGGCCGGCTGCGCGGACGATCGTGTAGGGGTGGCGGGGCTGCTTCCAATCCGTCTGGCCGACGAGAAATGGCGGTTTGGGCGGCGCCACGCACTCGGGCTCCGCTAGCTCGACCTTCCACGCCTTCCAGTCGACCGCGGCGCCGATGTCGGCGCCGATCCGATCCACGGTCTCGCGAAACGGCGCGCTAGGGAAGACGTCAGGGCGTTCGATGTCAAAGGCGCGCTCGGTGTCGCGGTCGCGTCGATCACGGTCTTCCGGACAAGGGCCGGCGAGATCCCGGCTCGAAGGCCGGGGCAGGCTCTGGCGGACCTGATGACCGCCTTTGGTCCGCCGGCGTCCCGCCGGCATCTTTGTGTCCAGCAAATCCGCCGATGTGGGTGACGACGCCGGCGCGTATATCCCGCACGATCTCGGCGACCTTCATCTCCAGCATCAGGGTCAGGCGCACCGCGCGGGTGACCTTCTGCAAGGACTCGGCGGCGTCCTTGGCCCCGCAGGCGTTGGCGCGGCCGACCTCGGGCACGAAATACTTATCGTCCAGAATGGCTTCCGCCGCCTTGGCCGAGGCCACCGCCGAAGCGGTGAACGCCCGCGCCGTCGTCATCGCCATCTCCGCCAGCTCGCCCAGCATGGCGAGCTGGCGCTCGGCAATGTCGAGGGTGGGGTCGTTGGTCGAATTCATACCTTGATGATTGCATTTTGCGATGCAATGGTCAATATCCATTTTGGCGTCGCGACCGATCCGCGATCAGGATGTTCGTGTTTTGTTCTAGTTTCCGCGTCCCGTCGGTGCTACGCGAGGATTGTCAAAGAGTGTCAGTGTCAATGGGAATGGAAGCGAGGAAGATCGGAGGTCTGCTCCTGACGGTGGTCTCGAGCTTGGCGAGCGGCATCGTCCCGATCATGCTCACACATGCGCCGAGATGGGAGGTCGACGGCGTCGTCGGCGTGCTGCTCGCCTCGACTCTCGCGGGCGTCACGCTGACATTCCTGCCGTCAAGGGTGGGGAAGAGCGGATCGCCGCGCGGGATACGGGATGGTGACATCTCGCGAGTCGGCGTCAACGGCGTGGCTGTCCAAGGCCAAGGTCACATCGTGACTGTCTTCCATGGCTCCCCCGTAGATCCCAACGCTTCGCCGAAGCGGGCGCGGGTGGCGCTCGACCCGGTTGTCACGCTGGAGGCCATCGAGAAAATCTACAGCGATTACACAGCCATCCAAGCCAGGCATCTAGCGAAGGTCTACGACGGCAGGCTCATGCGGGTGGCCGGTTCCATCGAGGACGCGCGCGAACTGGACGGCGGTGTTTCCATCGAATTGCGGCGGCCGGAACGTCTCGGCCTCGTGCACTGCCTATTTGATGCCAAGAATTCCGCTAGCCTGGAAGTGCTGCCGAAAGGCTATCACGTCGTCGTCACGGGCGTTCTGGATCTCTCCCTTGCGTTGGTGACCTTAACGGATTGCGAACTGGAGGTCGCGGTCAAATGAGGACCCACAGATGCGTCGCATCTTGTGATGTGGCTTGCGCCCCCGCGGTCACGGCGCGAGAAAGTGAATGCGCGAAACGAGCGGAGAAAGGCATGGTGGAATGAACAAGAACACGATTTGCCTGTGGTATGACCATGACGCCGAGAACGCCGCGCGCTTTTACGCCGCGACCTTTCCGGACAGCTCGATCGACGCGGTGCGGCGGGCGCCGTCGGACTTTCCAGGCGGCAAGGCCGGCGACGTGCTGACGGTGGAGTTCACCGTATGCGGCGTGGCCTGCCTTGGCCTCAACGGCGGCGACACCTTCAAGCAAAGTGAAGCCTTCTCCTTCCAGATCGCCACCGACGACCAGGCGGAAACCGACCGTTACTGGAACGCCATCGTCGGCAACGGCGGCGCGGAGAGTGCGTGCGGCTGGTGCAAGGACAGGTGGGGCCTGTCGTGGCAGATCACGCCCCGCGCCCTGACCGACGCCATGGCGGCCGGCGGCGATGTGGCGAAGCGCGCGTTCGCGGCGATGATGGAGATGCGCAAGATCGATGTCGCCGCGATCGAGGCGGCGGTAAGGGGTTGACCGATGCTCGCGTCGATCTCCAGCGCTTGGCTTCGGGCTCCATCCTCCTCGTCGGAGCGTCGCGCCCACTCGGGATCGAAATAGCGGCCCCCGGGGGGTCGGGCCGCGCTGAACTCGGCGGCCCGAAGGCGCCCTTCGGCATGGAGTTGACCATGCCGAAGGTGGTTCGAACGCTGCCTCAGAACTTGTAGTTCAGGCCCGCGCGGACGATGTCGCCATCGGTGCGAACGCGAGAGGTGTATCCGCCGAGGCCTGCCCCGCCATTGACGCCGGGGTAGACGGCGTAGGAATCGCCGAGATCGTAGTGGATATACTCGAGCTTCACCGTGGCGCCACTCGCGTGGAAGACGTTGAACCTGTTCAGGAACGAGTGGGTCGGCACGGCGAGCTCGACACCGCCGCCGTAGACGTAGCCGGCCTGAATGCCGTCGCTGGAGCCGGCGAAATACGGCGTCGTGGTCGCATTGGGACCGTAATAGGTGACGTGACGGAGTACATCGCCGTAGGCGACGCCGCCGGTGCCGTAAATCAGGGCGGTGCGATACGCCAGGCCGACGCGGCCGCGGACGGTGCCCAGGTAACGCAACTCACCCTGATATTGATTGACCCGGGTGGTCGGCGTCGTGCCCGGCGTGTCGAGCGGACCATAGAAGGTCGTGTTGCTCAGCGTGTCGGTGCGCCGAATGTCGGTGTAGGCCGCGTCGGCTTCGAGACCGACCACCAGACCGCCGCCGAGACCGAAGGCGCTGGGCCCGAAGCGATCGCTGAGTTGGACATTGTAGCCGATCTGAGCGCCGCCGGTGAAACCATTGGTGTTCACCGCGTCGGCGGTTGGGCGCAGGCCGAGTTGCAGAGCGCTGGTGTTGTTCGGAAACGCGCCCGCGGTGCGGTCGAAGATGGTGCCGTTCTTCACGACGTAGCCGGCGTTGATCCCGACATACGGCCCAGTCCAGTTGAACGGCGGAGGTCCGCCGTCGGGAGCCGGTACAGTCTGGGCATGAGCGGCCGCGGCCAGGGTTAGCGCGGCGAAGGCCACGCCGGACGAGAGAGTAAGCTGAGCAAATCGCATTGGTGGTGTCCTTACTTAAGAGGACGACCCAATTCGGCGCGTGCGCGGCGGTTCCCAGGGCAAAGCTACAATTGCTAATTTGTGCGGTATCGTACATTATTCTTGGTGGGAACGGCTACGTGGACGGGGGTGCGACCGGTGCTTCGTGAGCGCTCGGAGACTTGTCGACCGCCGGCGACGAAACTACGATATTCCGTATTCGGTAATACCAAAAGTCATTGTCGATCCCATGCAATCCAAGGCCCGAACAACGCCGCCTGATCCCGCGGCCGTAAGCCTGCTGCCGCTTCGGCTCGCCGCCGAGGCGGGCCTGACCCAAGGGAAGAAAACCAAGCACCTCAATGCGAAAGTCACGCCGGCCTTGTTCGCCGCCGCCGCCAAGAAGGCGGGCAGCGAGTCCCCCGCCAAGGTGGTCGAGGCGGCCCTGGCGGCCCTGGCCACGCGTGACGGGTTGGGACCGTGGCTGGCGAGCCATTGGGGTTTTCTCGCCGACATTGAGCCCGAAATCCTCGAAAAGATCAGTTTCTGATCGACGGTGTCTTCGGCGAACATCGGCTATCGCCCACGCGGCGAACTCCCGCGCCTCGGGGGCGCCGTCGTAACCGGCGAGATGTTGCTCGACACCAACGTCTTTATCAACGCCCTCACCGGCCGAGAACCGCCGCGGCTAAGGGTGCTGCTCGACGACCTGCCCGAGGCCATCCTATCCGGTCCGATATTCGCCGAACTCAACTGGACGAAGGGACGTCTCGATCCCGCCCATCCGAACACCGCGCGCGTGTTGCGGCAGCTCGACCAGACCTTGGCCGGGATCGATATCGTTCTTGGACGGTGAAAGGGTGCAGTCCAGTATCGTGTCCCCAGAACTCTTCATGAGTTGCTCAGCGCGGTGGCGAGTTTGTACATGTTGGCCCGAAACGTCGGGACGGGACGGGCGGAGCGGTGGTGGCGTCGCTGGTGGACGGGATGCGGTTTGGCGCGGGTGGTTGAGTTTGAATCGTTCGCACAGGCGGTTCGTGGTCGGCGATGGTGTGCGCGTCACCTTTCATCGTATATTTCAAAGTGCTCAAAAGCCAAAAAATCGATTTTTGAGCTCTTCGCAGGCGCCATCAAGACCAGGAAATAATGATCCAGCTCCAATGCCCATTTTACTTAAATCGTCAAGTGCGAGAATGCGTTCTTTCTTCGAAAGATCGACAACCGTCAGATATATTGTTTGGCGTTCTCTTTCTCGCTCTCTAATATAGGCCTCAACGTCTTCCACATTTGTCAGAGTGGAAACGGCTTGCTGGGGCGCCGTGGCGTATTTCAGTGATGATCACGCTCTCGCCATCGAAGCGATAGCGTATCAGGTAGGGGTGGATGAGCGTGAGTTCGCGGCGACCCTGTCCAATAGGTCGCCCGCGCTCTGGAAGGTCCGCTAGAGCGTGGGCGGCTCCCAACAATCGGGCGGCCAGACGCTGAGCCGCAAGCGGATTGAACTGGGCGACATAGTCGCCGATCTCTCGAAGATTGGACGCGGCGCGCCGCGTCAGGATTACTCGAACCACGCGGCGGGCGGCTCGTAGTAGTCAGGGGTTCCCCAGGTCTTCAGCCAGGGTGCGATCTCTTCGAACGGGATCAACCGTCCCGCGGCGATATCCGCGTCGGCTTCGGCCTCTACGCGAGCGTCGTGTTCGGGATCGACGATGTCGAAGATCGACGGCTCGTCGTCGGCGGGTTCCTCGTAGGTGACGGACTCGACGGGCATTGGACAATCCTATCATGACCGGTCGGCGTGCGAAATGTCCTGCCGAGATCGCGTGGTGGCCGCCCCCTCCACCCCTTCGGGGTCCCCCTCCCCCGCTTTGCGGGGGAGGATTGGGTCAGAGCGGTATATTATCGTGCTTCTTCCACGGGTTCGTCACCGCCTTCGTCTCCAAGCTCCTTAACGCCCGGATCAACCGCCGCCTTGTCCCATGGGGCATGATCACGTCGTCGATGTAGCCCCGGCTCGCCGCCACGAAGGGGTTGGCGAAGTGGGCCTTGTATTCGGCTTCGCGGACCTTCAGCGCTTCGGCGTCGCCGATGTCGCCGCGGAAGATGATCTCGACGGCCTGTTTGGGACCCATCACCGCGATCTCGGCGGTGGGCCAGGCGTAGTTCATGTCGCCGCGGATGTTCTTGGAACTCATGACGTCGAAGGCGCCGCCGTAGGCCTTGCGGGTGATCACGGTGACTTTCGGCACTGTCGCCTCGGCGAAGGCGAACAGCAGCTTGGCGCCGTGTTTGATCAGGCCGCCCTGCTCCTGCTTGGTGCCGGGCATGAAGCCCGGCACGTCGACGAAGGTGACCAGGGGAATGTTGAAGGCGTCGCAGAAGCGCACGAAGCGGGCGCCCTTCCTTGAGGAGTCGATATCGAGCACGCCGGCCAACACCTGGGGTTGGTTGGCGACGAAGCCGACGGTGTGGCCGTCCAGCCGGCCGAAGCCGACGATGATGTTCCTGGCCCACTCCGGCGAAATTTCGAAGAAGTCCGCCTCGTCGACGACTTTTAGGATCAGTTCCTTCATGTCGTAGGGCGCGTTGGGGTTGGCGGGGACCAGGGTGTCGAGGGACATCTCGTCGCGGTCGGCGGCGTCGTAGGAGGTCCACGGCGCGATGGGCGCGCGGTTGGACAGCGGCAGGAAGTCCACCAGGCGGCGGACCTGGGTCAAAGCCTCGAGGTCGTTATCGAAAGCGCCGTCGGAGACGCCGGACTTCATGGCATGGACGCGGTAGCCGCCGAGGTCGGCGTGGCTGACGTCCTCGTTGATCACCGTCTTCACCACGTCGGGGCCGGTGACGTACATGTAGGCGGTGTCCTTCACCATGAAGATGAAGTCGGTGATCGCCGGGGAATAGACGTCGCCGCCGGCGCAGGGGCCCATGATCACGCTGATCTGCGGCACGACGCCGGAGGCCAGCACGTTGCGCAGGAAGATGTCGGCGTAGCCGGCGAGGCTGTCGACCCCCTCCTGGATGCGGGCCCCGCCGGCGTCGAACAGGCCGACGATCGGCGCGCCGTTGCGCAGGGCGGCGTCCTGGACCTTGACGATCTTTTGAGCGTGGGCCTGAGAAAGAGACCCGCCGAACACCGTGAAATCCTTGGAGAAGACGTAGACGATGCGGCCGTTGATCGTACCCCATCCGGTGACGACGCCGTCGCCGGGAATGCGCTGCTCTTCCATGCCGAAGTCGTGGCTGCGGTGCTCGACGAACATGTCGAACTCCTCAAACGAGTTCTCGTCGAGAAGGATGTCGATACGCTCGCGCGCGGTGAGCTTGCCCTTGGCGTGCTGGGACGCCGTGCGTTTCTCGCCCCCTCCGGCGCGGGCCTGGGCGCGGCGGCGGTCGAGTTCGTCCAGGATGTCGCGCATGGGTTGGGCTCGCGTTGTTCGTGGGATGGGGGTAGCGGCGGGTCGCGGTGCTGACAAGCGCGTGGGAGCGCGGGCTCCCAGCCCGCTCTTTTCCTAGCTTTCGTAAGAACGATGCGGGCTGGAAGCCCGCGCTCCGGGACGAGGGTTAGCGCGCGAGACGCCGGAACCACCGCTCCAGCATGATGGCGTCGCCGATCATCGCTTCGGTGCGGCCGACGGTCTCGGCGTCGACGCCCCAGCGGTCTTCCTGGAAGAGATCGTCGAGGCGGCCCGCGGCGATGGCGCCGCCGGCGTCGAGGCGGCCTTCGCGGAGGGCGAGGCCGAGGATCGCGGAGCCTAACAGAGCGGCGCCGAAGGCCAGTCCGGCTAAAGCAAAGTCGTCAGCCTCCGCCACTAGCGCTCGCACGCCCTCCAGCGTCGCCGAATCCTGCGGGCGGTGGATGATGCCGGCGGTGGTTTGGAAGTCGAAGCCGTGGGTCTCCCGCGCCCAATCGATCAGGGGCGTCCAGGTCGCTTTCTGCCGCTCGATAAGGCTGCGCGGTTCGTCGGCGAAGTAGCACAACAGATCGGAGGCGGCGAAGCGGACGACACTGTCGACGGTAGTCGCGCGCGCCGCCGCGACGGCGTCGATGGCGGTGTGGGCGAGCCGGGTCGCTGGCATGGCGGAATAGAGGATGGCGTCGCCCTGCGCGCGCCACTCCTCGGCGATCAGCTCGGCGAGAGCGGCGGTGGGCAGAACGAGCGGCGCGCCTTTCGGCGTCTTCGCGCCGCGGCCGTCGAGCCTGATCGCGCCGCCGTCCGCGGTGACCTGCGTGTAGAACCGTTTGGGCGCGGCGAGGCTGGCGGCGGCGTCGCTCATCGGCGCGCCGACGGAAGCTGGCGGGCGAGACGTTGAACGGTCATGACACGGGAACTCTCAAAGGAACTCGGAGGCGCCATCGCCGTCACCAGGTTCGGCATGGGCGCGAGGGCGGGTGAAATCACTAGGGCGAGCGGCGATCCACAAGCCTACCTCATCGCCCAGATCGATCCCAGAGGCGCCGACCAGCCGCGCGCCGACGCCGACACCTCGGCCCAGCGCTTCGTCGAGTACCGCGAGTTCGTGCAACAGAGGCGCGACGCCAAGCTGGCCGGGAACCCCAAGACCGACTCGGTGATCGAGGCGCGCAAGCTGATCCGCCAGGACGCCGGCGCCGACTTTCTCGCCCGCGTCCGGCTGGGGGCGGCGACCGACAACGGCTTTCGCGAGCGCTGGGCGCTGTTCTGGGCCAACCACTTTACTGTTTCGGCGCAGAAGGTCGTCACCGCCAACTTGGTCGGACCGTTCGAGCAGGAGGCGATCCGGCCGCACGTGTTCGGCCGGTTCGAAGACCTGCTGGTCGCCTCGTCGAGCCACCCGGCCATGCTGCTCTACCTCGACCAGGCGCAGTCGATCGGACCGAACAGCCTACTCGGCGGCCGCGCGGGGCGGAACGGCAAGACGGTGGGGCTGAACGAGAACCTCGCCCGCGAGATCATGGAGCTGCACACCGTCGGCGTCGACGCCGGCTACACCCAGGCCGATGTTACCGAGTTCGCCCGCGCCATGACCGGCTGGAGCATCGGCGGCTTCCGCAACGCGCCCGGCGAGCAGGGCCGCTTCCTGTTCCGCGAAGAGGCGCACGAACCGGGCGTCCGCACGGTAATGGGCCGGCGCTACGCCGAGGGCGGCGTCGAGCAGGCGCACGCGGTGATGAAGGACCTCGCCGCCAGCCCTCACACCGCCCGCCACGTCGCGCTGAAGCTGGCGCGGCACTTCGTGTCGGACGACCCGCCGCCGGCGCTGGTGGCGCGGCTGCAGGCGTCGTTCCAGAGTTCCGGCGGCGATCTTTCGCGCGTCGCCCGCACCCTGGTCTCGTCGCGCGAGGCCTGGGATCCGGCGCCGGCAAAGTTCAAGACGCCGTATGAGTTCATGATTTCGAGCTGGCGGGCGGCGGGGATCGTGCCGTCCGATCTCACCACCATCGCGCCGACCCTGAACGCCATGGGTCAGAAGCCGTTCAGCGCGCCGTCGCCCAAGGGCTGGCCGGAGGAGGCCCAGGTGTGGTGCGCGCCGGACGCCGTGGTCAAGCGCATGGGCTGGAGCGAGGCCTTCGCCAGGAGCGCGACGGCCGACCGCGATCCGGTCGCCCTGGCCGAAAACGCCCTGGGCGATCGCCTGAGTCCCCTGTCCGCCAAGGCCGTCGCCCGCGCCGAGACGCGGCCGGAGGGCCTCTCCATCCTGTTGATGAGCCCGGAGTTCCAACGCCGATGACCCTCGCCCTCTCCCGCCGCCAGGCGCTGACCGGCGCGCTCAGCCTCGGCATAACCGTGGATTTCGTCGGCGGCCGCGCCTTCGCCGCGTCTCAGGGCGCGGAGACCAAGAAGAAGCTGGTGGTGATCGTCTGCCGGGGCGGCCTCGACGGCCTGTCGCTCAGCCCGCCGGTGGGCGATCCGCAATACGCGGGCCTGCGCGGTGCCATCGCCGTCGCCGGCTTCGGCCAACCGAACGGCGCGCTGAAGCTGGACGACACCTTCGGCCTGCACCCCTCGATGACCGCGACCCACGCGCTGGCGCTCAAGGGTCAGGCGCGGATCGTCCCCGCCGTGGCGACGCCCGACCGCGAACGCTCGCACTTCGAGGCGCAGGACGTACTCGAAAGCGGCGCGGCGGTGGTCTACGGAACTTCGTCCGGCTGGCTGAATCGGGCCCTGGCGACGATGGGACCCGAGGGCTCGGTCAAGGCGATTTCGGTCGGTCCCACCGCGCCGCTGATCCTGCGTGGACCGGTAGAGGCGGCGTCGTGGTCGCCTGGCGGCGCGGCGGAAACGGACCACCGCCTGCCCGGCATTCTGCAGGACCTCTACAAGAACGATCCCCTGCTCGGCCCCGCGCTCGCCAACGGCATCGCCACGGAATCGATGGCCAAGACCGCGACCGCCAGCGTGGCGAAAGGCGGCGCGGGCGATCCGCCGCTTCAGCCAATCCAGGGCGCCGCGCGTCAGGGCTTGCCGGTCGCCCGCAAGCTCGGCGCCACCCTCGCCGCCTTCATGACCCAACCTGACGGCAAGCAGGTCGCGGCGGTTTCCATCGACGGCTTCGACAGCCACGCCAACCAAGCGGCGCTGCTGACGACCCGGCTGGCCTATGTCGACGCCTTCATCGACGGCCTGCAAACCGGCCTCGGCCCGGCGTGGAACGACACCGTCGTCGTCATGGCCACGGAGTTCGGCCGCACCGCGCGCGTCAACGGCACCGCCGGCACCGACCACGGCACCGCGTCCACCGCCCTGCTGGTCGGCGGCGCCTTGAAGCGCGGTGGCATCGTCGGCGACTGGCCGACCCTGGCCCAGAACCGCCTGTTCGAGAACCGCGACACCGCCCCAACGCTGGACATGCGCGGCGTGTTCAAAGGCGTGCTGAGCGACCATCTCGGGGTGGATCGGGCAAAGCTGGACAATGCGGTGTTCCCGAGCAGCCGCAGGATCGCGCCGGTCGAAGGCATGGTCGCCTAAGCCTTCTCCTTGCCTTCTCCGGCGCCGCGTTCGACCATCGAACGGGCTACGGGAGACGAAGACATGCGGGCGTGGGGGCGTTTGGCGATCACCGTGGTTTGCGCCGCCGTCCTCGCCTGGTTCGCGACGACGCCGCCCGCGCCGCGGGGACTGGCGACCCCGCCAACCGATTTCAGCGCCGCGCGCGCCATGGCCGACGTCCGGGAAATCTCCCGCGCGCCGCACCCGTCCGGGAGCGCCGACAACGCGCGGGTGCGCGCCTGGCTGATCGGCAGACTGACCGGCCTCGGCCTGACGGTACGGACCCACAGCGCGTCGATGGGGGCCCCGGAAGCGGAGGCGCTCTACCGCTGGAGCGGGAATCGGACGCGGCATCCGGTGGTCGACATCGTCGCGACCCTGCCCGGCCGCGATCGGGCCGCGCCGGCGGTGATGCTGATGGCCCACTACGACAGCGTTTGGGGCTCTCCAGCGGCCGCCGACGACGGCGCGGGGATTGCTTCGGCGCTGGAAACGGTGCGCGCAATTCGCGCGCGGGGACAGCCGGCTCGCGACCTGATCGTGGTGTTCACCGATGGGGAGGAACTCGGCGAGGTCGGCGGCCGGGCGTTCTTCGCCGGCGATCCGGATCGGGCGCGCGTCGGCGTGGTCGTCAACCTGGAAGCCCGGGGAGGCGGCGGCCGCGCCCAGATGTTCGAGACCGGCCACGACAACGGCGCGATGATGCGACTGTTCGCCCGCGAGGTGCGCTGGCCCTCCGCGACGTCGCTGAGCGTGTTCATCTACGAACACTTGCCCAACGGCACCGATTTCACCCCCGCCAAGAAGCTTGGCCTGGCCGGGTTCAATTTCGCCTTTATCGGCCGGCCGTCGCAGTATCACTCGTCGCTCGCGACGGCGGACGCGCTCGACCTGGGCGCGCTGCAGGATATGGGCGACCAGGCTCTGGACCTCACCGGCGCCCTGCTCACGGTTCCCACCCTGCCGGCCAAGGCGGCGAACCTCGTTTTCTTCGACGCGTTCGGGCTGTTCATGGTCGCCTATCGACCGGCCGTGGGCTGGCTGGTGATCCTCGCCGCCGCCGGGCTTCATGCCGCCGCCGCATGGAAATGCCGCGCGAGGTTCGAAGAGATCGGTCGGGGCGTTCTGGCGACGCTTACTCTAATTGTCGGAAGCGGAGTTCTGCTTCTTCTGGGGAACCTGCTGTCGGGCGCCGATGGCAAGACCAACTACTACGATCGCTTGGCCGCCATTCCCAGGCTCGAGGTTCAGGCGCTGCTCGTCGCGATGGCCGCGCTCGTCGCGGTCATCATGGTGTTTCGTCGTCGCAACGAGTCCCCGGCCGTCGTCGTCGGCGCCGCGGCGCCCCTGCTGTTGCTGGGCCTGACGCTCCAGGCGGTCGCGCCGACCGCAACCTTTATCGTCGCCTGGCCGCTCCTGCTGGGCGGGGTGTCGACGGCGACGCGGGCTTTTGCCGGTCCGGCCGCCGGGACGCTCGCGACGATCGCCTCCGCGGCCCTGGGCGTCGGCTACCTGCTCGCCATGACGTTCTTCCTGCTGGAGGCCGTGGGACCAGACCTGCCCTCCGCCGCCGCCTTGCCGCTGGCGTTGATCGGTACGCTGGCTTGGCCTCTGGTCCCCACGCCGCGGCGGCGCGACGCGCTCTTGGCGACGGCGGTTCTTCTCGTCGCCGCCTTCGGGATCGCGTTGTGGGTCCGCCTCGATCACACCTCCGACGGCGCTAACCCGAGAGGGTCGGAAGGTTCCAGCGCAACAGCGCGCCCGCCATCCGTAGAACGAAGCAGGACGCGATTCCCAGGGCGGCCGCCGGTCCGGGCGGAACGCCCAGGCGGCGCGCCGCGAACATGATCGCTCCGCCGGCCAGAGCCGCGGTCGCGTAGAAGTCGGTTCGCAGCACCGTCGGCACACGGCTGAGAAGGACATCGCGCACCACACCTCCGCCCGACCCCGTCACTCCCGCCATCAGGATCGCGGCCAAGGGGTTGAGCCCGAAGTCGTCGGCCTTGCGCGCGCCGGCGATGGAGAACACCGCCAGGCCTCCCGCGTCGAGCGCCAGCAGGACCGGACCATAAGCCAGGCGCACATAGCTGTAGGACAGGAACGCGACGACGCCGGCGATTAGGGCGACCGACGCATAGCGCCAGTCACGGATCGCCGCCGGCGGCACGGCTCCGATCAGCACGTCGCGCAGCATGCCGCCGCCGAGCGAACTGACGAAGGCGACGACCGCGACGCCGAGGAGGTCGAGATGCGCGGCGATGGCGAGGTCGGCGCCCTGCGCGGCGAAGAGGAACGCGCCAGCCAGATCGAGCGCCAGCACCAGCCGATCCGGATGGAGGTTCGGGATTGGCAGTTTCAGAATCCGGCGCATGGCTCCGGCCCTCCTACACAAGCGGCCACGGGAACGAAACCGACGGCGCGCCCACTCCACGCGTGACCAAAACGCTAAATCCGCTCATCGACCTCCGAGTTCGACACCGCGACCTCTGTTTTGTTTGCGTTCATATCGGGACCTCCATGGTCGCCCGAACGTTGCGGATGCGCTCTGAACGTGACCCCGGCGCGCGCGCCGCCGATCTTGGTGATCCATGACGAACGACCAGCCGATACGCTTCAGGACCTTCGCCGACGAGGACGACGCGGCCTGGGCCGGTCGCGACGGACGCCACGCGGAGCACCCCGCCGGAACCTCGGCCGCCGAACCCGAGCCGCTTCATCTCGGCGCCGCGCGCGCGCCGGCCGAAACACGCCGGACGGGAAGCGGACCCCTTATTGCCTGGGGGACCGGCCTCGCCCTGGTGGCCGGCGTGGTCATCGCCGTCACGCTCCTGCCCAAGCCGGGCTCGATGGGCGGCGATGGTCGGATGTCGAACGCGGCGCTCCAAGTTCATCGCGATGTCTCGCCGCATCCTGGCAAGCTGGCGTCCTCGGCGCTGCTGCCGTGTTATGTGAACGGCGCTTCGGCGGGATCGCTGACGCTGGCTGATTGCGGCGCGCGCAACGGCGTGGCGAGCGGCCGCCTCGATGTCGGCCTTACTTCGCCGCCGTCGGACGGCGCCGTCCCCTCACCCGACCCGTCATACGCGCCCATCGAAACATCCGCGCGGCCGGCCGTCGCCAGACCGCGACCCGGTCCAAACGCCGGCGTCCTTGCTCCGGCGCCGAGTCCGCCGGCCTACGCCGCGCTTGATGTTCCACGACAGCCGCCATACCCCTCCCGCTCCTCCGCCTATGACGAGAACGCGAATCGTTCCGCGGACACGGAGATCGATCCGGAGGATTCGGTGAGGGCGGCGCAGACCTTCTACGAAGGCCTGGCCGATGCCGACGGCGCCCGAGCCGCCTCCGTCGTCGTGCCCGAAAAGCGGCGGCAGGGGCCGCTGTCGGAGGGCGCAATCACGCGCTACTATTCGGGCCTGCGCGCGCCGCTGCGGATTACCCGGCTCTATCCGATCGACGGACATACGGTCGTGGCGCGCTACGCCTTCGTCGATCGCGACGGCGAGGTCTGCCAGGGAACGGCGCGGGTGACGACCACCCAGCGCGACGGCGAGGTCTACGTCCAGGGAATCAAAGCGCTGAACGGCTGCTGATCACGCGGCGGACTTGGCCGCGATTTCCGGGTTCCTTCCGTCGCCTTCCCTGGCGTATGAACGGCGTTCACATAGACGAGGACGTTCCAGGATGACGATGACGACAGACGCCTCGCTCGCCGAGAAGACCGCGGCGGCAAAGCCGGCGTTCGACAAGCAGGCCCTGCTCGCCCGCTATAGAGCGGAACGGGACAAGCGCCTGCGCGACGACGGCAATGAACAGTATCTCCGCGTCGAGGGGACCCTCGCCCACTATCTCGACGACCCGTACACGCCGTTCACCGAGCGCGAGCCGAAGACCGACCACGTCACCTTCGCCTTCGTCGGCGGCGGCTTCGCCGGCCTGGTCACCGGCGCGAGGCTGGTCGAGGCGGGGATCAAGGACGTGCGCATCGTCGAGAAGGGCGGCGACTTCGGCGGCACCTGGTACTGGAACCGCTATCCGGGCGCGCAGTGCGACACGGCCTCCATGGTCTACATGCCGCTGCTCGAGGAGACCGGCCACAGACCGACCGAGAAGTACGCTCACGCCCCGGAAATTCTGGAGCAGTGCCGCCGCATCGGCCGACAGTACGGCCTGTACGACAACGCCCTGTTCCACACCATCGTCGACGACCTGAGCTGGGACGACGACGCCTCGCGCTGGGTGATCTCGACCAACCGCGGCGACCGCTTCACCGCCGACTACATCGGTCTCGGCACCGGCCCTCTGCATGTTCCGAAACTCCCCGGCATTCCCGGTATCGAAACCTTCAAGGGCCACTCGTTCCACACCAGCCGGTGGGATTACGACTACACCGGCGGCGATCCCTCGGGCGCGCCGATGACCCGGCTGGCCAACAAGCGGGTGGCGATTATCGGCACCGGCGCCACCTCGGTGCAGGCGGTGCCTCACCTCGCCCGCGCCTGCAAAGAACTCTACGTCATCCAGCGCACGCCGTCGTCGGTCGACGTGCGCGCCAACGCGCCGATCGACCCTGACTGGTTCACCAAGATCGCCACGCCGGGTTGGCAGCAGCGCTGGCTGGAGAATTTCACCGCCAACCAGGGCGGCGGCACGGAGGAAGAGGACTTGGTCAAGGACGGTTGGACCGACCTCTCCCGCCGCATTCGCGCGAGGATCGCCAAGCTGCCGCCGGAGCAGATGAACCCCCGCGCGATGCTGGCGGCCTACGAAGACTCCGACTTCGAGAAGATGGAGGAGATCCGCGGTCGGGTTAACACCATCGTCAAGGACGCGACCACCGCCGAGAAGCTAAAGGCCTGGTACCGCCAGCTCTGCAAACGGCCGTGCTTCCACGACGCCTATCTGCAGGCGTTCAACGAACCCGGAACGAAGCTCGTCGACACCGACGGCAAGGGCGTCGAGCGGATCACCGAAACCGGCGTCGTCGTGAACGGCGTTCTCCATGAGGTCGACTGCATCATCTATGCCTCCGGTTTCGAGGTCGGCACCGAGTACAAACGGCGCGCCGGCTTTGATCTCACCGGCCGCGACGGGCTGAAGCTGTCCGAGGCCTGGGCCGAGGGCATGAAGACCCGGCACGGCGTCCACGTCCACGGCTTTCCCAACGCCTTTTTTGTGCAGCCGACGCAGGGCGCGAACCTGATCTCCAATGTGCCGCACAACCTGACCGAGGCCGGCAAGACCATCGCGACGATCGTCAAGCACGCCCGCGATCTCGGCGCCAAACAGGTCGAGGTGACGCGGGAATCCCAGGAAGCCTGGATCAAGCTGCTGCTGACCGGCGTCGGCGGCATCCTTGGCTCGCCCGACTGCACGCCCGGCTACTATAACAACGAAGGCCGCGATCCCGGACCCGGCGCCGCTCTGCATGTCGGCTACCCGCATGGAGCGGCGGCGTATTTCAAATACCTCGACGGCTGGCGGAGCAGCGGCGCGTTCGAGGGGCTGGAGTTCCGTTAAGGCGTGGAGTTCACGCCGCGCAGGGCTGCTCCCGCACATAGCGCTGGGTGGCCGGCGGGAACTTCTCGAGCAGGTGGGCGGGGCGGATCGGGCGGGGAACGAAGCCGCCGCCGCAGTTGGGACAGACGCCGCCGAACACGCGGTCCGCGCAGTCGGCGCAGAGGGTGCACTCGAAGGTGCAGATCATCGCCTCCTCACTCGCGGGCGGCAGGTCCTTGTCGCAGCATTCGCAGTTCGGCTTGAGCGCGAGCATGGCGCGGTCCTTCGGTTCCAACCTGCCAGACAGTCTAGGCCGAGATGCGGGGCCGAAGGAAGCGCATGGGAGCGGCCGACGCGGGCGAGCGGCGACGACAGCCGTTGATCGTTTCGGCGAACCGGGGCATCTACGGCGCTTCAGGGGGTTTTCGGACGATGTTCCTGCGGTTTCGGCGAGTAGCGGTCGCGGCGGTGATGCTCATGGCGTCCGGCGGCGCGGCGCCGGCGAAGGCTCCCCGGCTGCCGGCGTCGATCGCCGGCGGCGCCAACCCGCTTCAGCGCGCCGCCTGGGCGTGCGAGGCCGCGGCGCCGGTCCTCGCGCCGGCGTCGCCTCTCAATTCGGCGCCGACCGTCCGCAGACGCTACTTTCTATCCGGCGCCGGGGAGGCGGGGACCAATGAACCGCCTCTCGTTCTTAGCTCCGGCAAGCTCACCGGCCTCGGTTGGCTGTCGGACGACAGGGGTTGGGCGGTCATCCGGTTTAGCTGTGCTCTGACGCCGGACCTGCGCCGCGCGACGAAGTTCGGCTTTTCGACCATCGCCGAAGCGGCGGCCGCCAATGGCGAACCCACCGCCGCCGACGCCCCGGCGCAATCGAATGGCAAGCTGAGGACCTGGCAGGTGCAACCCTCGCGGGCGATCCTGGACCACAGCGTCGACGAAACGGACGATCGCGACTTCCGTGCCGACTGCGTTCCGCACGGCGGGCGCGCCACGGTGGTCCTCAGCCAGACCGTGCCATGGCTCAAGAAAGACGGATTCGTCGTCGTCACGCTCGGCGATGGGACGCGGTCGGGACTTTACGTGGCGAAGGCGTCGTTCAGCGAACAGGGCGCCGCGTTCGTGCCGGAGCTCACGGTCGCCGCGAACGATCCCCTTTTCACCTGGATGGCGACCGGGCAGCGGCTGCTGATCAACGTCGGACGGGACGTGGCGTACAGCGTCCCCCTCACCGGAGCCGCCGAACCCGTAAAGGCTTTCGCCGAGGTTTGTCGAAGTTAGCGGGCCCCGCAGTCGCGCCGCCAAGGGGGGGGTCTCGCCTAGACCTGCTCCAACGCGAGATCAGGCGCGTCCGCCAGCCGGGCGTAGAGCGGTCCAAAATCCGCGTCTTGGGTGGCGTGAAGCAGGGACTGGAGGCTCGGCACGACGAAGTAGAGAGCCTGCACGTCGTCGATCTTGTAAGGTGTGCGCATGACCCGCTCGAGGTCGAAATCGAGACGGAGGGGAACGTGACTCTCCAGAGCATGGACCGACTCGGCGCGGGACGAGACGATGCCGGCCCCATAGATGCGGACGCCTTCCGGCGCGCGGAGCAGGCCGAACTCCACCGTGTACCAGTACAGCCGGGCGAGGTGTTCGAGCTGGCCGAGACCGAGGGCTCTGCGGCCGCCTTCACCGTAGGCCCGCATGTAATCGGCGAAGGTCGGATCCGTGAGCATCGGGACGTGGCCGAACACGTCGTGAAACACGTCCGGTTCCTGAAGGTAGTCGAGCTGATCGGGTCGGCGGATGAAATTGCCGGCGGGGAAGCGGCGATTGGCGAGATGATCGAAGAACACCTCGTCCGGCACGAGGCCGGGCACGGCGACAACGCTCCAACCGGTCAATGCGCGCAGGCGAGCCGACAGAGCTTCGAAATCCGGGATGCCGTCGCCGTGGAGATCGAGAGCATCGAGGCCGCTTAGAAAGGCGTCGCACGCCCGGCCGGGCAGGATTTCGGCCTGACGCTCATAGAGAGTCACCCAGGTCCGATGGTCGTCCGCCGAGTAACGATCCCAGCCTTGCGGGATCGTCCAGTCGTCATTGGCGTCCGGCGGTGGACCTGGAATACGCTCGACAGTCATCGACCGTATCTGGGGCGTCGGGCGCGGTCTGGAAAGACCGCGCCCTGAACCGCTAGTTGGTCCCGGTGCTTCCGGTCGGGAACGGGATCGGCGACGCGGTCAGGCTGACGGCCGTGATCTCGTTGCCGCTGAGCGTGGCCGGCGTGGAGGTCGCCGAGGCGGTGAAATCCGCCCCGAAACCATTGCCGAACATGTAGGCGAACGGCGCTGGAAGGGTGGCCGGAGGCACAACCGTCGTCCCTCCCCCGCCGCCGCACGCCGAGAGGGCGGCACCCGCGGCGGCCAGGACGGCCAGACGAAGGACGGTGCGATTAGCCATCATTGGGAAAGCCCATTCGGATCATTGGGAACGCCGAGGCGAGCGCCGTGACCGGGCGAACCGGGCAGCGGCTGGTTCAGGTAAGGGAAGACGTTGAGCACATCGGTATCGTGAACCGGGGCGCCGTCGGTGAAGGCGGCGTTACCCACCGGAGCGTTCGCCGGGGTGCAGAAGCCGAGGTTGGTCGGGCTTCCGTTGATCGGCACCGGATAGCACAGCGCGCCCATCGCCACCCGCAGGGTGATGTCGACCGCGTCGTCGCCGGGCCGGCGGCCATTGGGATAGCCGGCGAGGTCGCCCGCCGCGACACCCAGGGTATTCTGCGAACCTTGAGGCACCGGAGCGATGCCGGTGTTCAGGCGCATCATTTCCGAGGGTGTGACCGTGTTCAATTGGTTCAGCGTCTTCACGCCGGTCAGGAAGACGGCGACCAGATCGTTGCGCGGGAAGTTGTTCGGCGCAAGATCGGTGAAGCTGGTGCCAAGGGTGGCGTTCACCGGGGCCAGGAACAGGAGGTTGAGAACCTCCGGAAATGTCGGGTTGGTGACGTAGTTCAGGAAGGTGGCGTCATTCTTGGGCATGGAGGCGTTGAACGCGTCCTTGTCCGGCAAACCGATCACCAGCTCGTTAACCAGCGGGTTGGCGAGACGGGAGACCTGGGTATAGGCGCCGCCTTGCTGATTGATGTTGCTGTAGGTCGGCGCTGGATTGAGCAGGCGGGCCTGCGGCAGGCTGGAGGTGGTGAAGGCGCCGATGACGCCATTGCCGCCGCTCGGGACCAGGCAGGAGATCGGCACCTCGAGAGCGAAGGTGTCGACGTTCTTTTTGCCCATGATCTCGTCGTTGGTGTGACTCTGGGTAATCCCGCCCGGGAAACCCTTGCCGTCGCCGTTGCCAGGGACGCTGTCGCCGTCGATCGGGATGAAATTAACCGAGTCGAACGCGCCGCCCAGGTTCACCGCGAAGGCGTCGGCTCGCTGGCCGACGAAGACGCGGCCGGGGGTGGAACAGCCGGGGATATTGATGGTGTAGATGAACTGGTTGGCGTAGGCGGCGTAGTTCGGGATGGTCTTGTTGCCGATGTTGTCAATCGGCTTGACGAAGGTCGTGCCGCCGCCGTTGGCGTTGGTCACCGCGGCCGAGGAGCCGGTGCGGCGGTTTCCGGTGATCACGTTGAGCGTGTAGCTTTCATTTTCGGCGACGTTGGTGTTGGCCCCCGAGACCGTGGGGATCGCCCGCAGCGGGATCGACTGCGTCTTGCCGCCGATGGTGAGCTGGATGCCGGTGCCGCCTGTAAGGCTGTTGTTCATCTTGAACTGGAAGGTCAGGTGCTCCTGACCGTCGCCGACATTGTCGATCGAAATCTCGTAGATCGCGTCGGGATCGAGGGTGAAGAAGTTGGGGCCGTCGCCGGGACCCTGCAAGCCCTGGTAGTTGGCGAGGAAGGTCACATAAGCCGAACGGCCGGGTTCATAGCTGCGGAACATGTAGAAGTCGGTCGCGTCCACCTTCGGCATCTTGGTGATGCCAGGCGCCTCGCGGTGACTGGACGCCAGAGCTCCGCCCGCCGCGAGCGTGGTTGAGAGGGCGAGAATCGTCGCCAAGGCCGTGCCACTGAATTTTACCATGTCCGCCGTATTTCACTCCGTTGGCCGCAATCGCGCCGAAGTCTATACGTTTCCATCGGGCGACAGATCACCGGTTTTTCACAAAAAATCCGAAGCTTTTTATTGATTAAAAAGTCTGGCGCCTTCCGCGGGTGTGGACACCGGATCGACGAGCAAATCCGACCACCGCCATGAGGCGTTGCCGACCACGGCGACGACCATGCCCTCCCCTTCCGGGATCAGCATGAAGCGGGGACCGACGACCTCCCGTTCGCGGCAATCGGCCTGGGCCGTTGAAACGACCTGGCGGATCGAGGTTCTGATCGTCTCGAACGCCGTCGCCCCGCCGACCTCGGCGGGATCGATCCACCGGCCGTTCCACAGCAGCACCGCGTTGGCCGCGGAGCGTTGCCGGCGAGGAATGAGGAGGACCGCGCCGTGCGCGCCTGGATCGGAACGCAGCGTAGTCTGCACCGCGCCCTCGATGTCGCAGGCGGCGCCCGGGGCGCCGGACGCCGCCGCGGCTGTCTGGGGGATAGTCGGATTCACGTTAGCCACAAGCGGCCGCGGCGTCGCGGATTGCTCGGGAAGCGAGATGGCGAGGATGTCGGACACGGTCTGCAGGACGGTGCGCGGCTCGATCGGGTCGTCCGGAGCCGGCGGCGCGGGCTTGGCGGACGGGGCTGCCGGCGCCGGCGCCGCATGGGCGGGAGTCGGCGTTGCGCCCCTGGAAAATCCCGCGAGCGACACCTCCATCGCGCCGGCGCCCACGCCCTCGCCGGTCGTCGGAGCCGGACGGCCGCCGAGGAACAAGGCGAGGATGGCGAGATGAAGCGCCGTCGCCAGCCCGGCCGCGACCCATCGGCGGCGGTTACCACCGCGAACCGGCTCATGGGTTTCTTCCGCGAAATGTATCGATGACGTCACGGCCTGCTTTACGTCCGGCGGCCGAATACGGTTTAAGCCAATTTGGGCGACAGGTGCCGGTGGCCGGTGTGGTGGTGGCTTCGCGCGTCGTGGTGGTCATCGCCGGTGTCGACCCCGATCAGATTCAAGGCGCCGAACTGAACGCCGCGTTCAGCGCGAATGCCGTCGGCGAGGGAGCGGACCTCGGCGGCCCTCCCCTTCAGCATCAGACTTTCAAGCGTGTTGCGATGGTCCAGCGGCACGAGGGTCGAGGTGATGATCAGGTCGTGGTGGTCGTGGCGCCATTCCGACAGACGGCTGGCGAGCGATCGGACGGTCTGATCGTACACAAAGGAGAAATTGGCGACGCAGGCTTCACTCACCCGCTGGGTCTGACGCCAGTCCTCCACGCCCTGGCGCACGAGGTCGCGCACACCTTCCGATCGGCTCTGATACCCGCGCGCCCGGAGCATGTCGTCGAACGCCGCGCCGAGACCTTCGTCGATCGAGATGGTGATCCGCTGCATCCGGTCCGCCTTGCGCAGCGCAATCCACCATCACGGGCCGGCTGTCGAGATTTCTTTCGGGCGAGACCAAACCCAACAATCGCTCAACCCAGAGGAATCTGCACGATGGCGCGGACCGTGCGGGGTTCGAACTGGTGAAAGTGGTAGTCGTTGACGCCTTCGGCCGGCTCGCCCCGAAGACGAGACGTATAGAAGTACTGAATTTCGTCGTCGTGACTATCCAACAGGTTCAGCACCTCGACTTTAACCCGGAAGCGGCCGAAGTCGTAATCGACCAGGCCGTTGAGCAGGGTCGCGGGCTTGGAGCGGGCGGAGTTGTCCTCGATGAGAGGAGCCGGTCCAAGGCGGCGGCCGGTGAAGGTGACCGTGGCGCGCCGCGTGAGCCGGGCGGTGACGCCACCGGTGATGACGTATTCCAGCGCGTTGGGCACACGGGGACCGGCGGGGTTGTCGACATAGTGAGCGTCGGACGCGGCGGCGCTGAAGTCGAGGTCGAGATTCCGCGACGGAGCGTAGTCGACGACAAACTCGACGCCCCGCCGCTGGGTGGCGCTAGTGCTCGAAGTGTCACCGCCATCGCCGTTGTAGACCAGCTCGGAATCGAGATGGAGGGTGAACAGGGTTAAGGTAGAGGTCAGGCCGCCACGCTGGTAACGCGCGCCGATCTCGGCGCCTTGCGACGCGGAAATGATCGGGACCTTGGTGGCGGGATCGTCGGTCCCGGGCACGATGGTTTCCGTCGCGCCGCGAAAGTCGTTGGAGTGGAAGCCCTGTCCGGCGTCGGCGTAGAGTTCGAGCGTGGGCAGCACCCGCCAGGCGACCGTCAACTTGGGGCTGATCAGGGTGGCGTTGGCGGCGCCGCTGTTGCGCGGATCGCTGGACGTCACGTCGCCGCCGATATCGTCAAAGCGCAGACCCGCGGTGACCCGCACCGGTCCGAACGCGCGGGTGGCGTCCACCCACGCATCGCCGGAGTATTCGTTGACCCTATCCTGCCGCACGGTGGAGAGATACTGTCGCTGTCCGGTGTAGAACAGCGCTACCTTTGGGATGACGTCGTCGCGGAACTCTATCCCGGCGCGCAGCGACGCGCCGAAGAGCGGTCGCGGGAAGGTTCGGATGACGGAACCGCCGAAGGTATACCGATCGTCCAATTGCTCGAACTGATCGCCGTTGACCGGATCCCGCAAGAAATAGGTGAAGTTGGAATACAGCGCGAGATAGTACTTCTGGGCATAGGCGTCGACGTACCAGCCGTCGTTCTTCGTCCGCTGTAGCGAAAGGATGAAGCGGGAGGTGTGCGCTCCGTCGCTCGGGTCGAGCGCGCCGAGGCTGGTGATGAGACCCCGATCCACCGCCCGCTGGGGGATTTGGTCATTGGAGTTGGTCTTGGCGGCATAGGCGAGGCCGGTCAGCGACCAGTCGCCAAGTCCAATCCGGCCGATGAGGTCGATTTTGCGGAAGTTATCGGGGTGGTCGTAGGGGCCGCGATAGGTGTCGACCTCACCGGCGAGAAAGCCGTGGTCGCCAAAGCTTTTAACCGCCAAGGCCCGCCCATAGGCATGCAAGCCGCCGGTCAATTCGATATAGGACGGCGCCTGGCTGGAAAAGGTGTCGAAGGTCGCAGCGCCAGCGTTGGAGAAGTCGCCGCTGTCCGCATAGTACGGGCCCTTGTGATATTTGATGGTCTCAATCACCTCCGGGGTGATCCCGTTCAGATCGAGATAGCCCTGGCCGTGGGCGTGGGTGCGCAGGTTCAGCGGGACGCCGTCGAAGCGGACGGAAAAATCCGTGCCGTGGTCGAGGTTGAAGCCGCGTAGGAAATATTGGTTGGCCTTAGTGTTTCCCGAGTGCTGGGTCGCGGCCATCCCGGGAATGACCTCGACCAGTTCGCCCGGGCGAAGCAGGGGGCGATCCGCGAACTTGGCGAAGGACACCGCGCCTGCGCTGGCCGCCACGGACGAGCCGACGCCCTCCAGCCGTTTTCCAAAGACATAGACCGCGCTTACGTCCGCGCCACGCGCGGTGGCCATGGGCCGGTCCAGGGCACCGGGCGTCGCGTCCGCCTCGGACGCGCTCCGCGCCATGGTCGGAGTCGCGAGCGACAGAAGCCAAATGGCCGTCACAGGCGATACCCGATCCACAGGGCTGCTCCGGCTCCGATTAAGACATTTCGATCAAATGTTCATACGCATGGATCAGATCGCTGGATGAATGCCTCTCCGAATATTTTTGAATGATCGCGACGGGCCGGACGGGCCGTAGTCCCCATGGAAGGCGGCGTTCCCGCCGCCAAGCGATGAAGTCAGTCGCCGGAGCCACTGGGCGCTCTAGAGACAGGGAAATTCGCCCCTCTCGTGGGTCGACGGATGTCAGCTTAGTAAGCGAACCCTAGAAGGTCGCCCTCAAACCGAACTCATAGGTCTGTCCGTAATACTCGAGTTGCTGCACCCGCGTGCGGTCGATGCCGTCGTTGTAGCGCAAGGGGGTGTTGAGCAGGTTCTTGACCTGGAAATAGCCCTGCAGGTTCCTGGTGAACTGGTAGCTGGAGCTGAAATCGAGGTTCAGGCGCCGGTCCTGGATGGTGTCGACGGTGCGGTCGCCGTTCAGGCTGAACAAGCTCGCGCCGACGTATTCCGCGGCCAGGCGCAGGGCGAGGCCGTGCTCCTCGTAAAAGGCGGCGGCGTTCCAGGTGACGTGTGAGGTGCCGGGCAGGCGGCTGTATTCGTCGACACCCTGGCCGCTTGTCAGGGCGCTGTATTCCTTGAAGCGCGAGTCGACCCAGGTGATGTTGGCGTCCGCGCCCAGGCCCTTCAGCAAGCCTGGCAGGAAGTCGAATTTCTGGTGATAGGCCAGCTCGACGCCGCGGGCGTACGCGTCCTCGTTGATGAAGGTGAAGATGTCGCCGGCCTGGCCGTTGAAGATCGGGTCGACGACGTTGATCCTGCCCGAACGGAAGATGTAGTTCGAAAACTCCTTGTCGAACACGCCCGCCTGGACGATGCCGCCGTTCGGCAGGTAGTATTCCACGTCGAAGTCGAAATTGTTGCCGGTAGTGGGCTGCAGGTTTGGATTGCCGGCGGTGTACTGCGGCCGTGGCGAGGTGGTGAAGTCCACGCCGGCGTTGCCGCCGGCCTGGCTGAAGCCCGGGCGCGCGATCCCGGTGGAATAGGTCGCGCGCGCCTGCAGCGTCGGCGTGAAGCGGTATTTGAGTTGCACCGTCGGGAAGGCGTTGATGTAGCTGTTGGTGTTGTTGACGAAGGTCGTCGTGTCGTTGCCGGACGCGTCGGTGGTGGTCAGGTAGTTGCCGTAGGTCGCATCGGTGGCCTCGACGCGGACGCCCGCCAGAACGCCGAGCTTGCCGATGTCGGTCGTGTACATCGCATAACCGGCGTAGACGTTCTCCTGGTCCCTGAAGTCGCGCCCGATCGACGGGCTGAGCGTGGTGTTGGCGAAGACATAGGCGTCGATCGCGCCGATGTTGGCGTATGGCGCCTTGGGGAAGTAGCCCATGTAGTAGTTCGACGCCGCGCCGGCGCTCGGCGCGAAGGCCGACAGGTTGGCTTGCGAGGTCGCGTCGCTGAAGCCGGCGAAGTCGTTGACCACCTTGTGGCGCCGGCGAATGCTGACGCCGGCCTTGAACTGTCCGTCGTAGCCGAACAGATGGACGGCGTACTTGGCGTTAAAGACGCCGCTATACTCCTCGTCGACGTCCGATTCGAAGAAGTTGCTGAGGTTTGGATTGCCACGGGAACGGAACAGCGGCGGATTGCCGTACTGGGTGGCGTCGGTGGAAACGAAGGGGATGGTTTCGGCGGCGTCCTGAAACAGGTTGTAGCGGAAGTGTAGCGGGTCGGAGGTGTTGTTGTAGCTGCCGGTGTAGGTGTCGGTCCCGTAGAAGCGCGCTTCGTAGTAGTAGTTCTCGAGGTAGGTCGCGCGGCTGTAGGATCCGCGATAGTCGATCTCCAGCGGGCCGAAACGGTCCTGACCGCCGATCGCGGCCACGGTGTTGCGGTGCGTCTCGTTGAGGTCGACCACGTCCACCTGGGGCTGGAATCCGTCGGTGACGTAGCCGTTCGCGTCGGGCGCCGACGGCGCGCCGTCGAACTGCGCGTAGAAGTGGTTTTTGTGGCTGCGTTCCTTGTAGCCGGCGATGTCGGCGCGGACGTACCAGCTATGATCGTCGTTGGGCGTGAAGTCGAAGTTGGCTCCATAGCCGAAGCGGCGGCGATGATAGTCGTAGTAGCGGAAATCGGTGCGGCCCAGCACGTGATCGCATTGGCCGTTCGGCAGGAAGCCGCAGGTCGCGCCGTCGTTGGCATAGCTGGGTTCGGTATCGTCGACCCCGCGGCGGTCGTCCTTGCGCGAACCGGTGATCACCAGGGCGAACGGGGTCGGGTTCTGGATGAAACCGCTGAGGACCGGCTCGGGCCGACCGTCGCCGGCGACGAGCAGATGGCCGTTGTTGAAGCCGAAGCGCACGCCGGCGGCGATCTCGCCGGTGAACGGTCCGGTGTGATCGTGCAGCGGCTCGTAACCCCAGCCGACGGTCACATCGAGAAACGACTTGGTCATCGCCTTGGACGACCGCGGCGTCAGTTCGATCTGGCCGCCGAGACCCTCGGCCTCGCGGTCGGGCGACAGGGTCTTGTAGACGATGATGCCGTCGATGGCGCCGGTCGGGATGGTGTCGAACTCCACGGCGCGGCCGGAGCCGGACGCCGCGGTGCCGGCGGCGAAGGTGTTCAGCAGCACCACCCCGCCGTAGGTGGCGCCGTTCAGGTTGGCGTCGATGCCGCGGATGTTGACGAAGCGGCCCTCGCCGGTGTCGCTGGACAGCGAGATGCCGGGAATTCGGCCGAGCGCCTCGGCGGCGTTGTAGTCGGGGTACTTGGCGATGGTCTCGGCCGACTGGACGTTGACGATCACCGGCGCGGCGAGCTGGACCTGACGCGCGCGCTCCTCTTGGCGAGGCGCGGCGGTGACGACGACTTCGCCGACGGTGTTGGCGGCGTCCGCCGGCGCGGCGTCGGCGGCCGACGCGGCTCTGGCCAGGGCGACGAGGCTGACACCGGCGGCCATCGCCACCGACAGACGAAAATGAAGCATCACAAACCCCAAAACGCGGCGCCTTGTCGGCGCGGATTGGGCTTGGGGTTAGATCAATCGGGAGACAGTTGAGCGACAGCTACAAGACAGTTCGATGAATGCGAGCGACCAGGCGGCCGCACACCCGATCAATCCATGTGGTCCGGCTTGTAGCCCGGCGTGGTCGGGGCGAATTGCAGGCAGAGCGACAGGACGCCGATGGCGATGAGCCAGCTCGCCGCGACCTTGACCGCGATGCCGCGTCCGGTTGCGACCAGCCAGGCGCCCGGGACGCAGACCAGCACGGCGAGCGGGGCGATCAAAAGATCGTGCTTCGGCGCGGCCGCCGCGATCACAGCGCCGGCCCACAGGCCGCTGTTCAGGGCGAGAATTACCGCCCACGCCTGCCTGACGCCGCCCGGGATGTGCACCGACGCCGCCGCGATGGCGACGCCGATCCAGCAGCCGAGGAAGATCGGATCTTCCCAACTCGTGGCCACGCGCAGGAAGCTGGCGCCGATCGCCGCCAGGATCGCCAGGACCGCCGCCAGCGCGATGGTCCGGCGCGGCGCGAACGACAGGGCGAGTCCGAGAGCGGCGAACAGCAAAGCCGGCGGGAGCGCGCCGCCCCTCATTTCAGCGCCAGGTAGAGGAAGACGACTCCGGCGAGAGCGACGCCGGCGCCCATCAGCCGGGTGACGACGATCCCGCCCGGCCGATTGTTGATCAGGCCGATGCCGATGCCGCAGACGTGGAGCAGCCCGGTCGCCAGCACGAAGCCCACGGCGTAACCGATCGGCTCCGCGGCGGACGGCAGTTCCTTGCCATGGGCGTAGCCGTGGAACAGGGCGAACACGCCGACGACGGCGCAGGCCGCCCACACCGGCGCCCGCCAGGCCGCGGCGATGGCGGCGCCGAGCAGGAGCACCGACAGCGCGATGCCGATCTCGGTCGGCGGTGCCGGCACGCCGGCCATGGCCAGGCCGGCGCCGACGACCATCACCGTCGGGAAGATCACCGGCAGGGCGACGATCAGCGGCCGGCCGAGGAAGGCGCCCCAGAGGCCCACGGAGACCATGGCCAATAGGTGGTCGAAACCGGAGAGCGGATGGAGAAATCCGGACGCAAATCCCCCGGGCAGACCGGTGCCGGTGTGGGCGAACGCCGGCGTGGCGACCAGCCCGGCCAAGCCAGGACTAGCCTTTTTCCACCTCGAGAAAGTCCGCCGCTCCATCTGGCTCGTAGGAGTGCATGGCCGGCGTGGATCAGGCATTGTTAAATTGCCGCATGACCTTTGGGGTTGTGTCGATGCGCGCGCTTCGCTCATGGTCGGGCTGTACCCTTCGACGGTTCGCGCCGCCAAACGGAGCTTGGTAGTTCGTTTGCATCGATTTGGATCGATCCTGGCATGTCTCTGCGTCGCCACCGGCGCGTCGGCGCACGACTTTTGGGTGCAGCCGCGAAGCTTCAACCCGGCGGTGGACCAGGCCGATCCGGTGACCATCGAGGTGGGCCACGGGCCGTTCCGCTCGCGCTGGTCCGGCGCGCTCGACCGCGTCGTGCTGTTCCGCAACCAGTCGCCAGGGGGCAAGGTCGACCTCAAGCCGGTGCTGCATCCGACGCCCGATCAGGATGCGATCCTGTCGTTCTCCGCGCCCGGCACGCAGATGCTGCTGTTCGAATCCACCGACGCGCTCAGCAACCTGCCCTCGATCCGCTACAACGACTACGCCAAGGTCGAGGGCCTGACGCCGGCGCTGGAGTATCGCGCCAGGACCGGCCAGACCGAAGCCAACGGCCGCGAAAGCTACAGCCGCCGGTGCAAGGCGCTGATCGATGTCGGCGGCGGCGGCAAGCCGAACCCGGCGATCACCCGCCCGGTCGGGTTTACCCTGGAGATCGTGCCGGCGATCAGCCCTTACGCGCTCAAGCCGGGGCAGCCGTTGCCGGTGCAGGTGCTCTACCAGGGCCGCCCGCTCGCGGGCGCGCTGGTGAAGCTGACCAATCTGGAGTTCGACGTGCGGCCGGTGTCCATGCACCTCACCGACGCTTCCGGCCACGCCCGGTTCGTGGTGCCGCGGACGGGCGATTGGTTGGTGAACGTGATCTGGACCCGGCCGATCAAGGGCAATCCGAAGGCGGACTTCGAGACCACCTTCTCCAGCCTGACCTTCGGCTATTCCGCCTCGCGCATGGCGGCGCGATGAGACGGTCGGCGGCCCTGCTGGTTGCGGTCGCGGCTCTCGCTGGCGGCGCGGCCGAGGCGCAGGTCATCGAGATCGGCGACGGCGGCGCGGTCACCACCTACGATCGGCCGACGGTGTTCACCTCGGAGGGCGCGGCTCCGATCCAGACGCGGCGGGCGCGCGGCGCCGTCGCGGCGCGGGCGCCCACGATCGAGACCCGCGCGGCTCTGCGCGAGGCGGCCGACGGCGCGTCTCTCAGCCAGGATCTGGTCGAGGCGGTCGCCTGGCAGGAGTCGCGCCTGCGCGGCGGCGTGGTCTCGCGCGCCGGCGCCATCGGCGAGATGCAGCTCATGCCGGCGACGGCGCGGGCGCTCGGCGTCGACCCGTGGGACACCCGGGACAACTTCCGCGGCGGGGCCAATTATCTCGGCGGTCTGGTGCATCGCTATGACGGCGATTTGATCCGGGCGCTGGCGGCCTATAATGCCGGGCCGGGCGCGGTGGACCGCTACGGAGGCGTGCCGCCATATCGGGAGACCCAGGCCTATGTCGCCGCTATCATGAACCGCCTCGGAGCCAGGGCCGTACAGGGGATCGCGCCATCGCAAAGGTAATTCGAATGCCGGACCCCGCCGCCACCGCCAGATCAAGGCTGGGTGCGGCGCTGGGCGGCCTGTCGGCGCTGGCGGCCGGCGCGGCGCGGGCCCAATCGACCAATCTGGATCCCGCGGGTTCCAACCCGATCCTCAATGCGGTGATGTGGCTGCAGGGCACGCTGCTCGGCAATGTCGCCACGGCGCTGGCGGTGCTCGCCGTCGGGGCGACCGGCCTTCTGATGCTGACCGGCCGGATCGACTGGCGGCGCGGGGCGACGGTGATCCTGGGCTGCTTCATCGTCTTCGGCGCCGCTGCGATCGTCGCCGGCATCCGCTCGATCTCCGGAGGCGCCTGACCGATGGCGGCCCAGCTCGAGCGCGATCCGGTGTTCACCGCTCTGACCCGCCCGCAGATGTTCGCCGGGGTGACCTATAGCTGGTTCGTGTTCAACGCCATCGTCACGGTGGAGTTGTTCCTGCTGACCAAGAACTTCCTCGCCCTGTTGCTGGCGCCGATCCTGCACGTCGTCGGCTATTTGGGCTGCCTGCGTGAACCGCGTTTCTTCGACCTGTGGATGGTCAAGGTCAGCCGGTGCCCGCCGGTGAAGAACAGCCGGTTCTGGCGCTGCAACTCCTACTCGGCCTGAGCGAAGCGACGTGGCGGAGGCTCCCGCGACATTCCAGCCGAGCCGGGAGCAGGCCGCCGGCGCGCGCCTGCCCTATGCCCGGCACATCGACGACGCCACGATCGAGACCCGCGACGGCCGGCTGGTCCAGGTCCTGCACCTCAAGGGGTTTCCGTTCGAGACGGCGGACACCGAAGAGCTGAACTACCGCAAAACGGTGCGCGAGACCATGCTGCGCGGCGTCGCCAACTCCCGTTTCGCGCTCTACCACCACATCGTTCGGCGGGAAGTCCAGCCGACCATGGCCGGCGAGGTCGCCGGCGAAGGTTTCGCCCATGCCCTCGACGCGGCGTGGCGGGCGCGGCTCGGCACGCGCAAGCTCTACGTCAACGACCTGTTCCTGACCCTGGTGCGGCGTCCGCTCGGCGGCCGCGTCGGCGTGCTCGAGGACATCTTCCGCATGGCGCGCGGCGCCGGCGATCGCCAGGAGGCGGCCGCCAGCCTCGCCCAGGAGATGAGCGCGCTGAACGCCGCGCGCGACGGCCTGCTCTCGGCCCTGGCGCCCTACGACGCGCGTTTGCTGACCGCCTACACCGGGCCGCAGGGCGACTGTTCCGAGCCGCTGGAGTTCTTCTCTCTGCTGTACAACGGCGAGCTGCGGCCGGTGCGCCTGCCTGACGCGGATCTCGGCCGTTATCTGCCGTATCGCCGGATCAGCTTCGGCGCTCGGGCGATCGAGCTGGCGCCGGCGGGCCGGGCGGAGCGGTCCTTCGCGGCGATGGTGTCGGTAAAGGACTATCCCGGCCAGACCGCCCCCGGCGTGCTTGACGACCTGATGCGTCTGCCGGTGGAGATGGTGCTGACCGAGAGCTTCGGCTTCGTCGACCGCCAGCAGACGCTGGATCGGATGAACCTCGCCCTGCGCCGGATGCGCGCGGCGGACGACGAGGCGATGAGCCTGCGCCGCGACCTCGGCGTCGCCAAGGACGACGTCGCCGCGGGCCGATCGTCGTTCGGCGAGCATCACCTCACGGTCATGGTCAAGGCCCCGACCCTGATCACGCTCGACCAGGCGGCGGCGGACGTGCAGTCGGCGTTCACCGAATTGGGCGTCATCGCGGTGCGCGAGGACGTCAACCAGGAGGCGGCGTTCTGGGCCCAATTCCCTGGCAATTTTAAGGATATCGCCCGTCGCGCGCTGATCTCCAGCGGCAACTTCGCCGGCTTGGCGAGCTGCCACAACTTTCCGGTCGGACAGGCGGAGGGCAATCACTGGGGTCCGGCGATCACCACACTGGAGACCACCTCCGCCGGCCCATACTACTTCAACTTTCATCGCGGCGACCTGGGCAACTTCACCGTCATAGGGCCATCGGGGTCGGGCAAGACCGTGGTGCTCGGCTTCCTGCTGGCGCAGGCGCAGAAGGTGAACCCGCGCACGGTTTTCTTCGACAAGGACCGCGGCGCGGAGATCTTCCTGCGCGCCATCGGCGGCAGTTATGACGTGCTGCGGCCGGGAGAGCCGACGCGGCTGAACCCGCTGATGCTGCCCGACGACCCGGCCAACCGCCGCTTCCTGGCCGACTGGACCGGCAAGCTGGTCACCGCGCGCGGCGCGCCTCTGGATGCCGAGGACATCGCGCGCATCGCCGACGCGGTCGACGCCAATTACGCCCAGCCGCCGCAATACCGCCGGCTGCGCCACTTCGCCGAACTGTTCCGTGGTGGGCAACGGCCGACCAACGCCGACCTCGCCGCGCGGCTGGCGCCATGGCACACCCATGGCGACTACGCCTGGCTGTTCGACAACGCCGACGACGGGCTGGACCTCGATGTCCAGACCCTGGGCTTCGACATGACCAACATTCTCGACGATCCGGCGGCGCGGACCCCGGCGATGATGTACCTGTTCCACCGCGTCGAGCAACGGCTGGACGGCGACCCGACGATCATCGTCATCGATGAAGGATGGAAGGCCCTCGACGACGACGTCTTCATCCAGCGCATCAAGGATTGGGAAAAGACGATCCGCAAACGCAACGGCATCGTCGGCTTCGCCACCCAGAGCGCTCAGGACGCTCTGACCAGCAAGATCTCCAGCGCCATCATCGAGCAGGCCGCGACGCAGATCTTCATGGTCAACCCGCAGGCGCGGGAGGAGGATTACCGCGACGGCTTCGGTCTGACCTCGCACGAATACGACCTCGTGCGCACCCTGCCGGACTCGGCGCACTGCTTCCTGATCAAGCACGGAGCCGACAGCGTGGTGGCGCGGCTGAACCTGTCCGGAATGCCCGATCTGCTCACCGTGCTCTCCGGCCGGGAGAGTAGCGTCCGCCGGCTCGACACCCTGCGCGCGCAGGTCGGCGACGCGCCCGACGACTGGCTGCCGCGACTGCTGGAACGCGCCTGATGGCCGGCCCCTGCCCCATTCCGGCGCCCAACGATCCCATCGTCCAACAGTTGATGAACGGCGTGGATTGCAACGTTCAGACCCTGTCGCACGACGCCTACGCCAGCCTGTTCGGCGGCGGAGGGGCGCTGGGCGGCGTGTTGACGGTGGCCCTCACCATCTACATCGCCCTGCTCGGCTATCAACTCATGCTGGGCCGCTCCCAGCTTCGGGTGTCGGATTTCGCCTTCCGGGCGGTCAGCCTGGGCGCGGTGCTGGCGCTGGCGACGCAGTGGGACACCTATCAGGCCGTGGTCTATCGTCTGCTGTTCGACGGGCCGCGTCAGCTCGCGACCGTTCTGTTGTCCGGCATTCAGCCGGACCAATCCAGTTTTCGCGGCGACGTGTTCGACGGGCTGCAGCGGGCGTTCGACGATCTGACCGGGTTCGCCAGCAGCTACGCCGCCCATTCGGCGCCCAACGCCAATCCCCTGCTCGGCGGCACCAGCCTCGGCGCGCTGTTGCTGACCGCGGCCGGATCGACCCTGCTGCTATCGACCTTGGGCGTCATTTTAGCGAGCAAGATCGTGCTCGGCCTGCTGCTGGGACTGGGGCCGCTGTTCATATTGCTTTTCCTGTTCGACGCCACGCGCGGACTGTTCGAGGGCTGGCTGCGCGCGTCGCTGGCGTTCGCCTTCGTCCCCTTGCTGACCATCCTGCTGCTGGGCGTGATGCTTGTGATCCTGGAGCCGAGCCTGATCCAGGTCGAACGGCAGAGCGGACAGGGCGTCTTCGTGCTCGCGCCGACCTATAGCGTGGTCATCCTGATCCTCGTCTTCGTCGGCGTGATGTCGGGCGCGCTGATCGCCGTCGGCATGATTGCCCGGGGCTTTCACCTGCCGACGCGGCTCCGCGCCGCGGCGGACATCGCCGACACCGGGCGCCCCAGCGTCATTCAGGCCGGCGGCGAGGCGGCGACTCGATCGCGCGCCGCCAGGACCGCCGCCGCCGCCGTGGCGATGGAGCGCCGCGACGCCATGGTCTTCGCCACGCCGGGCGCCGCGGCCGGTGGCGACAGCAGCCGCATCGAGCGGCGCGTGATGGTGGGCGGCGGGGTCCGCGCCACACGCGGCGACACCGGCGCCGGCGCTCCGGCCGCGCCGTCCCGGCTCGGCCAGGAGACCCGGCGCGCCTCCGGACCTCGAACGATGCGGACCGCCGGCGGCGGCGCCGGAGGACTGCGATGAGCGATCTGAACCTCCGGCGTCCGCCAAGCGGTCGCGAGACCAAGTACGAGGCCGCGGCGTCGTGGGCGGCGGATGTCCATGGCTCGCTGCGCGCATCGCGCCGGATCGCGTGGATCGTGGCGGCGGCGGCGGCCCTGGTCGCCGTGCTCGAAGCCCTGGCGCTCGCCGGCCTCGCTCCGCTCAAAACGGTGATCCCCTACACCATCCTGGTCGACCGCCAGACCGGCTACGTCGAGACCATCAAGGGTTTGAAGCCTGGCCCACTCAGCGAGACCTCGGCGGTGACCCAGTCGTTCCTGGTGCAGTACGTCATCGCGCGCGAGACGTTCGACGCCGCCGACCTGCGCGACAACTACCGCAAGGTGACGCTGTGGTCCGCCGGTTCGGCGCGCAACGGCTACGTTGACGAGATGAGGAAGACCAATGCCGCCAGTCCATTGAACCTGTATCCGCCCACGGCGATCGTCGGCGCCACGATCGACAGCGTCTCGCTGTTGACGACGACCACCGCGCTGGTCCGCTTCGAGACGGTGCGTCACGACAGCGGCGGGGGCGTCACGCCACAGGGGTCCTTCGTCGCGGTGATGGCGTTCCGCTACACCGGCGCGCCGATGCGGATGGAGGATCGCTTCCTCAATCCGTTGGGTTTCCAGGTGACCAGCTATCGCCGCGATAGCAGCAGCGTGCCGGGCGCGACGCCGCCCATGGCCGGCGGCGGACCTCTGATCCGATGAGAGCCGCCCTCGCGGCGACGATCGCGAGCGTCGCGCTCGCCGCGGCGTCGGCGGGACTGAGCGCGGAGAGGCCACATCCCGGCCCGCTCGATCCGCGTATCCGCACCGTGTTCTACGATCCCAACGAGGTCGTGCAGCTCATGGGCGACCTGGGCTACCAGATGACCATCGAGTTCGGCGACGGCGAGAAGATCGAGAACGTCGCCATCGGCGACTCCCTCGGCTGGCAGGTGACGCCCAACAAGAAGGCGACCCTGCTGTTCCTCAAGCCGCTGTCGCGCAGGGCGGTGACCAACATGACGGTGGTCACCGACCGCCGCCGCTACGCCTTTCAGCTCACGGCGCGGGGCGCCGCGCCCAGCCGGGACATGGCCTATGTCGTGCGCTTTCTCTATCCGCCGGAGCCGCCGCCGCCTCCGCCGCCGCCTCTTCCGCCGCCGCCCGGACCGCCGGTGATGAAGAACCGGGCCTATAGCTACACCGGCTCGCGCGCCTCGCTGCCGGCGCTGGTGTTCGACGACGGCAAGTTCACCTATTTCAAGTGGCCGGAGAACACCTCGACCCCGGCGCTGTTCCTGGTCGCGGCCGACGGGTCGGAGAGCCTGGCGAACTACGGCGTGCGCGATGGCTATCAGATCGTCGAACAGCTCGCCCCGCGCTTCGTCCTGCGCAACGGCAAGGAGGTGACCTATGTCATCAACGACGGCTGGCGGGAGCCGGGCGCCGGCCCCTATGCGCCGCGTCCACACGACCGCAAGACCGAGAAGCAGGCGGTGAAGTCGGGAGCGATCGAGACGGTCAGAGGACGGAGCGCTTTCCGCGATGACCGACCGGCCTGGACGATCCAAGGCCGCGGCCGATCGACGACGCGGTGACCCTGGACCAGGTCGAGGACGCCCGGCCGGCGGTTGCGGCGACCCGCGCGCGCGGCGGGTTGTGGGCTGCCGCTCGGCGCCGCGGCCGCGATGGGCGTGCTGGCCTTTTCTGGCTGGCGACCAGCCGCGACCATCGCGCCGAAACCGGCGCCCTGCCGAGCACGAGCGCGGTCGGCGCCCGTGATAGCGTCGCCGCCGCGCCGCCGCCCGCGGATCTGGCCTCGAGTCGAGGCGGCGGGTCGCGGCGGGCCCGTGGCGCCGCCGATCGTCCAAATTCCGATCTTGGAGCCGGCGGCGCCGACCGTTCCGCCGTACGCCGCCCTCCTTCCGGCAGCCGGCGCCGGGGTCTCTGACGCCGGCGGCCGTCTCGCGGCGAGTTTGCGCGCGCCGACGCTGGTGGTCGATTTCGCGGAAACCGACACCGGTCCCACGCCGGCTTCGGGCGCGGCCGCGATCGCCGGCGCACCGCCTCCAGCCGGGCAGGCCGGAGCCCGGCGGCCGGGCGGGAGCCCAGCCGGGAGCGGGCGGACTGAACGCCGACGAACAGTTCGCCAGCCGGGTCTCGGCGCAACAGCCGGAAAAGGCGCAGGCGGTGCAGCTCCACCATCGCGCCACCCTCATCCCGCAAGGCTCGACGATCACCGGGGTGTTGGAGACGGCGCTGAACTCCGACCTGCCCGGCTATACCCGCGCGGTGGTCAGCCGCGACGTGCGCGGTTTCGACGGCTCCGAGATACTGATTCCGCGCGGCAGCCGGGTGATCGGTGAGTACAAGAGCGCCGTCGCCCAAGGCCAGACCCGCGCCTTCGTGATCTGGACGCGGGTTATCCGCCCGGACGGCGCCTCGATCCAGATCGCCTCGTCCGGCACCGATCCGCTCGGCCGGGCCGGACTGGCGGGCAAGGTCAACACCCATTTCTTCGAGCGGTTTTCGGGCGCTATCCTGCTGTCGGTGATCGACGCCGGCGTGCAGAACCTGGCCAACCGCAACAACAGCACCTCGATCGTGATCGGCTCCGGCGGCGGCGGGGTCGACGCCGCCACCGCCAGCCTGTCGGCCCTGGTTCCGGCCGCCATTCCGCCGACGATCAAGGTGGCGCAGGGCGCGCCGATCCGCATCTTCGTGGCGCGCGACCTCGACTTCTCGACGGTGCAGAGGTCCGAGCCATGACCGCGCGTCCGGCCAACATTCCGCTGCTCGGCGCCCGGGTCTATCTCGAGGCCTATCTGCGTCCGCTCGCCGAATGGCTCGGCCGCGTGGACGTGACCGACATCCTGATCAACGACGCCGGCGAGGTCTGGGTCGAGAGCATCGGCGGCGCGATGGAGCGGCACGCCGCGCCCGAACTCACCGACACCACCCTGTGGCGCCTGGCCACCCAGATCGCGGCGTCCGCCAACCAGGGCGTCAGCCGCGAACACCCACTGCTCGCCGCGACGCTGCCCGGCGGCGCGCGGGTGCAGATCGTCGCCCCCCCGGCGACGCGCGGCGCGATGGCCATCGCCATCCGCAAGCACGTGGTCACCGACCTCGGCCTCGACGATTACGAAGCCAACGGCGCCTTCGCCGGCGCGCGCGGCGTCAGCCTGGCGCAGCGCTCGGCCGACGATCGCCTGCTGAAGGAGTCGCTGCACGCCGGCGACATGCCGGGTTTCCTGCGCCAGGCGGTGCGGCTGCGGAAGAACATCATCGTCTCCGGCGGCACCTCGACGGGCAAGACCACCTTCCTCAACGCCCTGGTCAAGGAGATCCCGCTCGGCGAGCGGCTGATCATGATCGAGGACACCCCGGAAATCCGCCTCGAACACCCCAACGCCGTCGGCCTTGTCGCCGCGCGGGGAACGCTGGGCGAAGCGCGGGTGAACGTCGAGGATCTGCTGCAGGCCTCTCTACGCATGCGCCCCGACCGCATCCTGCTGGGCGAGCTGCGCGGACCGGAGGCCTACAGCTTCCTGCGCGCGGTGAATTCCGGCCATCCGGGCTCGATCACCACCGTCCACGCCGACAGCCCCCGCGCGGCGGTGGACCAGATCGCCCTGATGGTCATCCAGGCCGGCGCCAACCTCTCCCGCTCCGAGATCGTGGCCTATGTCGACGGCGTGGTCGACGTGGCGGTGCAGCTCTCGCGGCGGGATGGCAAGCGGATCGTCTCGGAAGTGGCGTTCAGTCCGCGGCTGGAGGAGAGTTAGGGCGAGTCGGATGGGGTAACGTGCATAAAAATCGCCGCATTCTAGGGCGATGGTTATGCGATTGGACCATTCGCGAACTTCGCCCATCGCGGAGCCGATCTCGCCAGACGTCGTAGATAGTTGACGCGTTTCGAGCTTGGTGTTCGTAAGTCGAACAGAGTTTGCCCACGGTCGACTCGTCCCGCGTCATAGCCGATCTGCTGGAGGGTGCAATGCGGCCTACCTCGCCCTTCACGATAACAGCAGCCTTAATATGGCTGGCGCTAATCATCTACGGCCTCAATTTTATACCGATCGCCACGCGGGTAAGCCGATCTTCCCGCGACGCGCCAGCAAATGCTACGTTCGTTGAGAAGCGCTGTTCTGGAAACTCGCAAACTAACTTCCTCACGCAGTTGGGTGCAGAGCGCGAAACTGTCTCCTCGCATCTATGTGGCAGGAGAGCGGCTCTAAGCGTTGTGCCGCAATTCCCGTTCAACTTGATGTTCCTGCCGGAGCTATGGGGGTTGGAAGCCACAGCTAATCTGACTGAGGTTGAGGTCTCTTCACCCACCAAAAGTCTTGGACGCGTATCGATCCTGCTTACCATTAGTGAGCGTTCAGTCGAAGTCATTTCCAAGCTTTGGTTGCGGCGGCCTGATGAGTTCAAGACAGCCTTCAAGTCCTTTCAGGGCGGAAAGCCGCAAGCTCAGGCTATGGACACAAGCGTGATGCGTAGAACAGACGGTATTCGCCAAGCTGACGCACATCCTTTGCGCAGATAGCTTGTGCGTGCCGAGCGGTTTCACACACGCAAAAGCAGTTCAGGTGAACTGCCATGACGGTGGACCCGACCCGCGCCCGCGATCTGGCTATCGCCCTTGAGGCGGCGAGCGAAGCGCCGCACTTCCACCGTCTCGCTTTTCGCACCCCTCGCAAGACGTTCGCGACGCTCGATGCGGAGGCGCGCGACATCAACCTGATGTTCGACCCCGACCACCGCGACTTCTATTGCGAGAAGGCGCCACACGCGTTCGCGCCCGTTCCCGGCGGCTGGGGCCGGTTGGGGGCGACGCGCTGCGATCTCAACGTGGTCGACGAGGTCACTTTGCTGTCCGCGCTCCAGGCGGCGCACGCGCTCGCCGCGCCGAAGCGGGCGGCGCGTCGGTCTGGACCCCTCGTCTAATCCTCACCCGCGCCTCTTCGCGGGGGAGGTGGCGCGCGCTCTTTCTTGCGCGTGACGGAGGGGGCGCAGGGCCGCGCTCCGGGCGCCTGCCTCATGACTTATACCGCTGCTGATAACTTAGCGGGCTTTCGTGTGGTGGCCTTGCGCCCCCTCCGTCACTCGACGCGAGGGGGCATCGAGCGCCACCTCCCCCGCAAGAGGGCGGGTGAGGATTAATGAAGGGCGGGCGGCTACAGGAGAATCGTATGAGACGTTGGCGCCTGACAAGCGGTCAAACTCACGCGCTCGCCAACGCCTTGCCGCGTTCCGCCGCCGCCCTGCTCTTAGAAAACCGCATGACCCCGTCATCGACGCGGCCGTAGCGGAAGGCCATCAGGTCCAGCGCGTAGTTCTGGTGCACCTTCCATGGCGCGGCCTCGCCCTGTTTGGGGAATTTCGCCATGCCGCGCTTGACGTAGCCCGAGCTGAAGTCGAGCCACGGCGCGGCCTCGAGATCGGGATTGTCGTTGATCGGGCGGCATTCGGTGAAGCCGCGACGGTCCATGTGATTGAGGAGGCGGCAGACGTATTCCGAAGTGAGGTCGGCCTTCAACGTCCACGAGGCGTCGGTGTAGCCGAAGGTCGAGGCGAGGTTCGGCACGCCGCTGTACATCATGCCCTTGTAGCTGAAGGTCCGGGCCGGATCGATCCGCTCGCCGTCGACGATGACCTGAAGGCCGCCCATGAGCTGCATGTCGAGCCCCGTCGCGGTGACGACGACGTCGGCGTCGATGGTAGCGCCCGAGGACAGGGCAACGCCGTTTTCAGTGAACCGCTCGATGGTGTCGGTGACCACGCTGGCGCGGCCCTCGCGGATCGCGGCGAACAGGTCGGCGTCCGGCACCAGGCAGAGGCGCTGATCCCATGGATTGTAGCGTGGCGTGAAATGTGTGGCGACGTCGTAGTCCGGTCCGAGTTCCGCGCGCACCATGGCCAGGATGCCCTGCTTGGTCCGTTCCGGCTTCTTGCGCGCGGTGTTGAAAAACCACAGGCCGAACAGAACATTGCGCCAGCGGATGAGGGCGTAGGCGAGCTTGGCAGGCAGGCGGCGGCGCAGGCTGTTGGCAAAGGCGTCCTCGGCCGGACGCGAAACGACATAGGTCGGCGAGCGTTGCAGCATAATCACGTGCGCGGCGATCTTGGCCATCTCCGGGACCAGGGTCACGGCGGTGGCGCCGCTGCCGATCACCACCACGCGCTTGCCGGCATGGTCGAGATCCGCCGGCCAGTGCTGCGGGTGAACGATGCGACCCTGGAACGCTTCCTCGCCAGTGAAGGCGGGGCGGTAGCCGGCGGCGTAGTTGTAATAGCCCGAGCACATGAACAGGAAGTTGCAGGTGATCCGGGCCGGTTCGCCCGAAGCGCCCATGGCGTATTCGAGGGTCCATCGCGATGTCGCCGAGTCCCACGATGCGGACTTCACCATGTGGGAGTAGCGGATGTGCCGGCGGATGCCGTAGTCGTCGGCCGCGTCGTTGAGGTACTTCAGGATCGCCGGGCCGTCGGCGATGGCCTTGGCCTCGGTCCACGGCCGAAAGGCGAAGCCGAGGGTGAACATGTCGGAGTCCGAGCGCACGCCCGGATAGCGGAACAGATCCCAGGTGCCGCCCAGGGCCTCGCGGCCTTCGAAGATCGCATAGGTGCGGCCGGGACACTTCGTCTGCAGGTGGAAGGCGGCGTCGATGCCGGACAGGCCGGCGCCGACGATGAGGACGTCGAGATGCTCCAAGAGCGGTCTCCCTACCGGCGAGCGTACATCGCTCGCCATGAAAGCCGCGAAACCTAGGGCGGCCGAGCAAGGCGCGCCAGAGGCAGTGCCATCGGCGACGCCGAACACGACGGGACGGAGTTGCGGAGTCCCGCCTCCAGGCTCATCTTGTCGGCTAGCGGCGGCGTCGCCGAAGGGAGCAAGGCATGGCCGGCAACACGCAATTCGACATTCGCGGCGTCAATCACCTGGCGCTGGTGTGCAAGGACATGGCCCGGACCGTCGCCTTCTATCGCGACGTGCTCGGCATGCCGCTGGTCAAGACGATCGACCTGCCGGGCGGCATGGGCCAGCACTTCTTCTTCGACATCGGCAACGGCGACTCCCTCGCCTTCTTCTGGTTTCCCGACGCGCCGCCGGCGGCGCCGGGTATTTCCAGTCCGGCCTATCTGCCGACGGAGGGATCGATGAGGACGGCCCACGGCTCGATGAACCACATCGCCTTCAACGTGCCGGCGGAAAAGTTCGACGACTACTACGCGAGGCTTCAGGAGAAGGGCGTGAAGGTGACCCCGGTGCTGAACCACGACGACTCGGAGTATCAGGTCAGCAGGGACGTCACCGACCGGGTGTTCGTCCGCTCGGTCTACTTCATGGATCCAGACGGCGTCTGCCTGGAGTTCGCCGCCTGGACCAAGACCTTCGACGACAGCGACATCGCCCACGATCCGATGACCGCGGAGGGAACCAAGGCGGAAGGGATGATCCTTGCCGGAATGAAGCTCGATGAGAGGGTGCTCACCCCGGCCGAGTAGCGCCTCCGGGGCGACCGGCCGAGAGGAAATCCGCCGCGCTGAAGCTTTCCGGCGCGGCGATCTCCACGATCGGATCCTCGCGGTTGTCGAATTCGAGGCGCAGCGCCTTGGTCATCACCGCGTGCATGTCGTAGAGGCAGGTGATGTAGGTGAATTCCAGGATCTGGACGTCGTCCCAGAAGGTCTTGAGCTTGTCGAACACCGCCAGCGGCGTGCGGCCGCCGGCTTGGCAAAGGCAGTCAGCATAGGCGAGGACGGCGCGTTCCTGGTCGGTGAACTGGTCGGACACCGTCCAGTGCGGGATGGCGGCGATCTTGTCTTCCGGCACCTTCAGGCCACGCAGCGACTTGCAATGCTGCGAGAAGACGAACTGGCTGCCCTTGACCCAGCCGGCCCGGGTCTGGCCGAGTTCGCGCAACACCGGATCGATGGTGCGGGCAGGGTTGCGATAGACCGCGAAGCCGTCGACGCAATGTTTCAAGATATCGGGCGCCAACGCGAAGGTTGTCCACCAGTCGCCGGGCGTGCCGGTCGCCGTTCCAGGCTCCGCCACGGGATCGCGATCGCCGAAAAGCAAGTCGTACATCCGGGTGACGATCGGGTCGCGGGCTTCCGCGCGCGGGACCTGGCGAAGGACGGGCATGAAGGTTCCTCGAGACGCTTGTCGAGGCTTTATCGCGCGGGATCGGGGCGGACGCCAAGCCCGAAGCAACTCGACTCATCCATGATCAGGGCGTCAAATCGAGCAAGGTCGATGCCGAACCGCGCGCCGAAGTTCGGCTCCGTCTAGAGACGGATTTTCTCAGTCCATGGCGTTTAATTGATTGCTAGCGTTGTCGGGCCAAACGCCGGCAAGGAGGACACGATGACCGTTGAAAAGGACTCCGCCGCGCCAGCCGCTCCGGCGGATCATTGGCGGGAAACCGGCGTTCGCGTGATCCCCGCGGATCAACTGGATGTCAACACGGCGCAGAGTCCTGGCATGCATCGGGCGGCCGCGATCAATTTCGCCCAGGTCGGAGCCCAAAAAATCTGGGCGGGCGCCGTTCACATCGACGCCAACGCTAAAACCGGCGCTCACCATCACGGGCCACTTGAAAGCGTTATCTATGTGCTGAAGGGTCGTGCGCGGATGCGCTGGGGCGAACGGCTGGAGTTCACCGCCGAGGCCGGGCCTGGCGACTTCATCTACGTGCCGCCGTACGTCCCTCATCAAGAGATCAACGCCTCGGAGGACGAGGCCTTGGAATGCGTCCTGGCGCGCAGCGACAGTGAGGCGGTTGTCGTGAACCTCGATATCCCGCCAGCCGAACAGCCGGAATCGGTGGCGTGGATCGACCCCATTCATCGTGGCCAATAGAAAGGAAGCCCGCCAAGTCGACGACCTGACGGGCTGTTTTTGGGTGCGGGGACAGGATTTGAACCTGTGACCTTCAGGTTATGAGCCTGACGAGCTACCGGGCTGCTCCACCCCGCGACAAACTGGTGGATCATGGTTGTGAATGAAGGGTTCCTGGCCGGCGCTCCGACGTGCTCATCCGCTTCGTAGACCCGGCGACGACCTACTCTCCCGCGCCTTGAGACGAAGTACCATCGGCCCTGGGGGGCTTAACGACCGAGTTCGGAATGGGATCGGGTGGGGACTCCCCGGAATAGCCACCGGGTCGACGAAGAGGATGAAGAAGACATCACACTGACAAATCACAGGCGCGCATGAGTTTTGATGAGAACGATCAAGTCTATCGAGCGATTAGTACCAGTAAGCTACACGCCTCACGGCGCTTCCACACCTGGCCTATCAACGTGGTGGTCTACCACGGCTCTCGGCGAAGCCTTGTTTTGAGGTTAGTTTCCCGCTTAGATGCTTTCAGCGGTTATCTAGTCCATACTTAGCTACCCTGCTGCGCGGCTGGCGCCACGACAGGTCCACCAGAGGTATGTCCATCCCGGTCCTCTCGTACTAGGGACAGATCCTCTCAAGCTTCGTACACCCACGGCAGATAGGGACCAAACTGTCTCACGACGTTCTGAACCCAGCTCACGTACCACTTTAATCGGCGAACAGCCGAACCCTTGGGAGCTGCTCCACCCCCAGGATGTGATGAGCCGACATCGAGGTGCCAAACTTTGCCGTCGCTGTGGACGCTTGGGCAAAATCAGCCTGTTATCCCTAGAGTACCTTTTATTCGTTGAGCGATGGCCCTTCCACGCAGAACCACCGGATCACTATGACCGACTTTCGTCTCTGCTCGACTTGTCAGTCTCGCAGTCAGGCGGGCTTATGCCATTGCACTCGACGAGCGATTTCCGACCGCTCTGAGCCCACCATCGCGCGCCTCCGTTACACTTTGGGAGGCGACCGCCCCAGTCAAACTGCCCGCCACGTCATGTCCCGGACCCGGATAACGGGCCGCGGTTAGACGTCAGCAACAATAAGGGTGGTATTTCAAGGTTGGCTCCACCGGAACTGGCGCCCCGGTTTCATAGCCTCCCACCTATCCTACACATGTTGTTGCTAACGCCAAGGCGAAGCTGCAGTAAAGGTTCATAGGGTCTTTCCGTCTGACCGCGGGAACCCCGCATCTTCACGGGGAATTCAATTTCGCTGAGCCCATGCTGGAGACAGTGGGGAAGTCGTTACGCCATTCGTGCAGGTCGGAACTTACCCGACAAGGAATTTCGCTACCTTAGGACCGTTATAGTTACGGCCGCCGTTTACCGGGGCTTCAATTCGCAGCTTGCACCGCTCCTTTTAACCTTCCGGCACCGGGCAGGCGTCAGACCCTATACGTCGCCTTACGGCTTCGCAGAGCCCTGTGTTTTTGATAAACAGTCGCTACCCCCTGGCCTGTGCCACTCTACCCTGCTTGCGCAAGGCAGAGTCACGCTTATCCCGAAGTTACGCGTGCAATTTGCCGAGTTCCTTCAGCATGGTTCTCTCAAGCGCCTTGGTATTCTCTACCAGTCCACCTGTGTCGGTTTCGGGTACGGTCTCTGTCAGAGTTATTTCCAGGAACATCTTCCTTGCCCCGAGCAATCCAATAAGCCGGAACAAGTTACGACATTCGTCACTTCTGACTGGCCCAGGAATATTTTACCTGGTTCCCATCGATTACGCCTTTCGGCCTCACCTTAGGGGCCGGCTAACCCTGCGCAGATTAGCTTTACGCAGGAACCCTTGGACTTTCGGCGAGAGTGTCTCTCACACTCTTTGTCGCTACTCATGTCAGCATTCTCACTTCCGATACCTCCAGCCAGCCTCACGACTGACCTTCACAGGCCTACGGAACGCTCCGCTACCGCGTGCTTACGCACACCCATACCTTCGGCGCATGGCTTGAGCCCCGTTACATTTTCCGCGCAGGATCGCTTGACCAGTGAGCTGTTACGCTTTCTTTAAATGATGGCTGCTTCTAAGCCAACATCCTGGTTGTCAGTGCAATCCCACATCGTTTCCCACTTAGCCATGACTTGGGGGCCTTAGATGATGGTTAGGGTTGTTTCCCTTTTCACGACGGACGTTAGCACCCGCCGTGTGTCTCCCGGATAGTTCTCTTGGGTATTCGGAGTTTGGTTAGAATCGGTAGAACTCGCGTCCCCCTCATCCATCCAGTGCTCTACCCCCCAAGGAATTCGTCCGAGGCTCTACCTA
>CBDIDP010000015.1:0-207500 GCA_965277785.1 Caulobacteraceae bacterium | reverse complement strand
ACACCGCCGCTCCCGGCGCGCATTCGCCGGCGTGGAGTTTCGTCAGCGCCGGCTGGGCGGCGACGTCGCGGACGATCTTCACGCCTTCGCGCAGGGCCCGGCGATCCTCCTCGGCGGCGAGGTAGTTTGGGAAGATGGCCGGATCGTCCATCGGGTCCGACGAGCGCAAGCCCACCGATCCCCGGCTCTCAGGCCGAAGTTGGCAGACGTGGATCGAGAAGCCATCTTTCTCCGCGCCCTGCTTGCCGTGGTCCTTCATGATCGCCAGCACGCAGTGGAGCTGCAGGTCGGGACGGTCGAGGTCCGGCCGCGACTTGAGGAAGGCGCCCGCCTCCAGGAAGTTCTGCCGCCCGGGTCCCTGGCCGAAGAGCATGTAGTTCAGGCCGGTCGCCAGCCGGTTTAGGCCCTTGTTGTGGGAATAGGCGGTGGCGACGCCCGGCGTTTCCCACGACAGGATGACGTCGAGGTGGTCCTGGAGATTGGCCCCAACCCCCGGGAGATGGTGGACGGGCGTAACCCCGGCCGTCTTCAGCACCGCCGCGTCGCCGACACCGGAAAGCTGCAGAATATGTGGCGACTGCACCGCGCCGGCGCAGAGCAGGACCTCGCCGTCGGCATGGGCGCGCAGCGTCTTGCCGTCCTGGACATATTCCACGCCGGCAGCCCGGCCGTTTTCGATCACGATCCGCGTCGTCCGCGCCCCGACCTCTGCCTTCAGGTTCGGCCGTTTCAGAGCGGGATGGAGATAGGCGTTGGCCGCGCTCCACCGCCGACCGTCGCGGATGGTCATCTGGTAGGGGCCAAAGCCCTCCTGTTGCGCCCCATTGAAGTCCGGGGTCAGCTTGTGGCCGGCCTCCGCGCCGGCGGCGACGAACTGGCGGTAGATCGGGCTGGGCGACGAGGCCTTGGAGATGTGCAGCGGACCGTCGGCGCCGTGATAGTCATCGCCGCCGCCTTCCAGGGTCTCCGCCCGCTTGAAATAGGGCAGCACGTCGGCGTAGCCCCAGCCGGTCAGGCCCATCTGGCGCCACTGGTCGTAGTCGCGGGCGTGGCCGCGGATATAGATCATGCCGTTGATCGAGGACGATCCGCCCCAGCCCTTGCCGCGCGGCCACCACAGCTTGCGGTTGTCGAGATGTGGCTCGGGTTCGGTCCAAAAGCCCCAGTTCTGATCGCACTTTTGCGAGATCAGGCCGCCGACGCCGGCAGGCATCTTGACCAGAAGGGACTTGTCCTTGCCGCCAGCTTCCAGCAGCAGCACGCGGGTTTTGGGATCTTTGGACAGACGGTTGGCCAGCACGCATCCGGCCGATCCGGCGCCGATGATGATGTAGTCCCAGCGATCGTCGGCCATCGAGGCGGTGGTTCCTGTTTCGTCCGCGCGAGTCTTACGGCTCGCCCGCCGGCGCCCGCAAGCGTCGATTCCCCGCGCCTGGGAGCCGGCGGGCGATCATCCGCCACGCCTGTTCGCTCTCTTCGAGCCGCAGGAGGCGGGCGGCAAGGAAATAGCCGCCTCCGCCGGCGGCGATGGCGCAGCCCAGACCGCCGGCGCGGAGCAGGCGGCTGGGGGTCACCAACCCGACCAGATAGTAGAGCCCCCAGGCCACCCCCCCGCACACCGCCGCGGCGGCCAGGCAGCGGACGAGAAACCACAGCAGCGAAGCGGTCGCGCCGAGATCGACGCGCTTGCGCAGCGCGGCGTAGAGCTGGGCCACGTTGATGAGCGCAACGCACGACGTCGTCAGCGCGAGTCCGGCGTGCCCGAGATGGAGGACGCGGGTGTTGGTGAGGTTGAGCACCAGATTGACGGCGATTCCGATCAGACTGATCCGCAACGGCACCGTCGGCAGGCCAAGCGCATAGAAACACGGCGCGAGGATCTTGATCGCGGCGTAGCCCGACAGTCCGATGGCATAGGCCTGCAAGGCCAGCGCCGTCTGACCGGTGTCGAAGGCGCTGAATTTGCCGTGCTGATAGATCAGTTCGATGATCGGATAGGCCAGCGCCATCAAGCCGGCCGCGGCGGGGAGCGTGAGAAAGGCGTTGAGCCGGATCGCCTCGTCGGCAGTCGCGCCGAATTCGCCGAGATCGCCTCGCGCGGCGGCGCGCGACACGGCCGGCAGCGTCGCGGTCGCCAGCGAGACACCGACGACGCCCAGGGGAAGCTGCATCAGGCGGAACGCGACGTAGAGCCACGACTGCCCGCCGTTGATCTCGGAGGCGAACATGCTGTTGACCAGCACGTTGACCTGCACCGCCGCGCCGGCGATGACGCTCGGCCACATCAGTCGCCAGAGCTGCGCCAGGCGAGGATCGGTCAGGTTCAGCCGCCACCGGAAGCGAAATCCAAGCTTCCATAGCGACGGTAGCTGCATGCCCAGTTGCGCCACGCCGCCGAGCAGGACACCGAGGCTGACGCCGTAGAGCGCGCGCTCGTCGAACACGGGATGCGGCCAAGTGGCGACCGCTCCGGGATCGAAGGCGAACGCCAGCGCGACGCCGGTGACCACCGAAACGATGTTGAACACCGTAGACGCCGACGCCGGCACGCCGAACACGAACCGGGCGTTGAGCATCCCCATCACCGCCGCCGCCAGCGACACGAACAGGATGAACGGAAACAGGATGCGGGTCAGCCGCACCGCCAGCTCGAACTTGCCGGGCACATGGTGGAAACCGAAGTTGGTGACCTCCACGATCGCCGGCGCGAAGGTGACCGCCGCGACGCAGATGATCCCCATCAGGAAGATCATCGCGCTCAGGATCAGGTTGGCGAGGTCCCACGCCGGCCGGTCGCCCTCCTTCTCCCAGGTCGCCGTGAACATGGTGGTGAAGGCGACCGACAACGCGCCTTCCGCGAACAGGTCGCGCAGCAGATTGGGGATGCGAAACGCCGCTATATAGACGTCGAGCAGCTTGCCCGCGCCGAACATCGCGGCGAACACCACCTCCCGCGCCAGGCCGAACAAGCGCGAGGCGATCACCGCGAAGCCCATGACCAGGGCCGATCGGCGTAAGGTGGGCTGGGCGGCCTTTACGACGACGTCATCGGGCGTGGTCGCCACTAACGCCCCTTCCAGGCCGGCGCTCGCTTCTGCGAAAAGGCCAGCGGCCCCTCGACGAAATCCTCGGACTTGAACAGCGCCGAAACCTCCGGATAGCGCCCCTGCCCCTTGATCGCCGCCTCGAGCGACGGTTCGTCCAGACCGCGCAGCACCGCCGCCTTGGACGCGCGGATCGACAGCGGGCCGAGCTCGGTGATGGTCAGCGCCAGGGCCTTCGCCCGCGCCATCAGGGTCTCGGCGGATGTGACCTCGAAGACGAAGCCGAGTTCCTTGCCCTCGGCGGCCCCGACTCGCCGCGCGGTCAGGATCATCCCCATGGCGCGCTTCACACCAATAGCGCGCGGCAGACGATGCAGCCCGCCCGCCAGCGCCGCCAGGCCGACGCGTGGCTCCGGCAGGGCGAAGACCGCCTTGTCGGACGCCACGATCAGATCGCAGGCCAGGGCGATCTCGAAGCCGCCGCCCATGGCCACGCCGTTCACCGCCGCGACCAGCGGCTTGGTCAGATCGTACCGGCTGGTCAGGCCGGCGAAGCCGCTCGGCGGGCTGCGCATCTCGCCGCCGGTGGCCTGCCACTTAAGGTCGTTGCCGGCGGAAAAGGCGCGGTCACCGGCCCCGGTGATTATACCCACCCACTGCTCCGGGTCGGCGGCGAAGGCGTTCAGCGCGTCGTCCATCTCGAAATGCATCGGCGAGTGGAGCGCGTTCATCACCTCCGGCCGGTTGAGGGTGATGGTGGTGATCGGCCCGTCGCGTTCGATGGCGATGAATTGGTAGGTCATGGAAGACTCCGGTGCGACGGCCTTGCGCCTCCTCCATCACGCGCAAGAGGGCGCGCGCCACCTCCCCCGCAAGCGGGCGTGGGAGGATTGAAGACCAGCTAGATCCTACTCCTCACCCGTCCCCTTACGGGGGAGGTGGCGCGGCGCTCTTTCTCGCGCCGTGACGGAGGGGGCGCAAGGCGGTCGTGCGTGGAGCCGCCTATGCGTGGCTCAAACCCGCCTTGTATCGCTTCCAGTTGGCGACGTAATGCGCGGTTCCCATCGCGATGCCGGCGACCTGCTCGGGACTTAAGGTCCTCACCACCTTGCCGGGCGAGCCCATGATCAGGGAATTGTCGGGAAAATCCTTGCCCTCGGTGATCAAACTGCCGGCGCCGACCAAGCAGCCGCGACCAATTTTGGCGCCGTTCAGGATGATCGCGCCGATGCCGATCAAGCTGCCGTCGCCGACATCGCACCCGTGCATCATCACTTTATGGCCAACGGTGACGTCGGCGCCAATGGTTAGGGGAGAGCCAATATCGGTGTGGAGCACCGAGTTGTCCTGAATATTGGAATTCTCCCCGATGACGATCGGATCGTTGTCGCCGCGCAGCACCGCGCCAAACCAGATACTTGCGTTCGACTTGAGAACGACATTGCCAATCACCGTCGCCGTGGGCGCTATCCAGTATTGGCCGTCGTCCGGCAGGGTCGGCGCGACGCCGTCCAATTTATATACGTTCATCCGCATACACCCTAAGCTTCAACCGGGACACTTGTTAACCCCTCCGAAACACCCTTAGCTCAGCCTCAAGGTCAGCGATTCGAGGGGGTTTCGAAGCTCCCTCGCGTCCCCTCTCGGTTTGGAGACACGGGTGTCGCGTAGCGTGGCTTGGCGGTCAACTCCGCCGCTTCACGACCGGTCCTCCAGTCCCGCGCATCGCGCGGAAGACCACTCATCAGTTGCGGAAATTGGAAGCGCGGGCCACCCGCGCCACCCAGCGTCTTCGCGCGCCATCGGCCCTGTTCAACGGAGGATCCCACGATGACCAAGAGACCCCTGAAGAGACTGGTGCGCGAAGGCGCTTTCGAGGAGCGGCCGTTCGAGGAAGACTCCAAGATCCGCCGCCTGCCCACCGCCCGCGCCTGGACGCCTCTGCCGCACAACGACGATCGCGAGCAGGGCTACCTCAAGACGATCAAGCCAAAGTCCGACGGCCAGACCCGGTTGATCGAGGCCATCGACGCCAAGAACCTCATCCTGGCGCTCGGCCCCGCCGGCACCGGCAAGACCTACCTCGCCATCGCCAAGGCGGTGGAGGCGCTGGAAAGCGGAAAGGTCGGCCGCATCGTCCTTTCCCGCCCCGCCGTGGAGGCCGGCGAATCGCTGGGTTTCCTGCCCGGCGAACTCGAGGACAAGCTCGCCCCCTACCTGCGCCCGCTGTACGACGCGCTGTCGGACCGGCTGTCGATGAAGCGGGTGAGGTCACTGATTACCGAAGGCGCCATCGAGATCGCGCCGGTCGGCTTCATGCGCGGGCGCACGCTGAACAACGCCTTCGTCGTCATCGACGAGGCGCAGAACTGCACCTACGGCCAACTCAAGATGCTGCTGACGCGGCTCGGTTGGAATTCGACCATGGTGGTGACCGGCGATCCCCAGCAGTCGGACCTGTTGCCGGAACTCTCGGGGCTGGGACCGGTAGCCGACAAGCTGGCGACGCTGCCGAACATCGCCGTGGTCCGCCTCGCCGACCGGGACATCGTGCGCCACCCGCTGGTGGCGGAGATGCTGAGCGTTCTTTAGGCGATCGCTTCGGCGGGATGGAGGGGTGTAGAGGTCGCGCGATGCGACCGACCGCCCCTTTCCGCTTCGTCCTGGAACACTCTTGACCGATGCCGTTCAAATCGTCGCGCGTGGATCGCGGGCCGATGCGGAGGCGGCGGCCGCCGCGATCGACACCGACGTCGAACTCGAAGACGCGACCTATTCGATCATCGAGGAGGACGAGGACCACGGCGTCTGGCGCATCGACGCCTTCCCGACATCTCCCAAAGAGGCGAACGCGCTGCGGGCCTCGCTCGCGCGTCAAGATGGCCTCGCGGTGGCCACCGAGAAGATCGCCGACGCCGACTGGCTCGCCATGGCGCTCTCCGGCCTGCCGCCGATCCGCGCGGGACGGTTCTTCGTCTACGGTGTCCACGATCGGGGCCGCGCTCCATCTAACGCCGTCAAGCTGCGCATCGAAGCCGGCGCGGCGTTCGGCACCGGCCACCACGGCACCACGGTCGGTTGCCTTCTCGCATTCGACCGGCTGTTGAAGGCGCGGCGGTTCGCCAAGGTACTCGACGTAGGCGCGGGCACCGGCCTGCTGGCCATCGCGGCGGCGCGGACCGGCTCACGCATAGCGGTCGGCACCGACATCGACCCGGTGTCGGTGCGCATCGCCAATGAGAATGTGCGCGTTAACCAGGCCAAGGCGCGCTTCGTCCACGCGGATGGTCTCACGCACGCTCTCATTCGCGCCGGCGCACCCTACGACCTGGTGTTCGCCAACATCCTGACGCATCCATTGGTCCGGCTCGCTCAGCCGATCCAGCAGGCGCTTCAGCCAGGCGCACACGCTATCCTCTCAGGCCTACTCCACAGTCAATCACGTCAGGTGTTCGCCGCCTACCGCTCAAGAGGCTTCATCATCGAGCGGCGGATCAGGCGCGACGCCTGGGCGACGTTGGTTCTGCGTCGACGGTAGCGCGATTACCGAATATCGTAAGGCGCATGAGCGCGACCTACGATGGCGACGTGGTGGCCTGGGCCAACGAACAGGCGGCGCTTTTGCGCGCCGGCAAATTCCACCTGCTCGACGTCGAGCACATCGCCGATGAGGTCGAGGACGTGGGCAAGAGCGAAGAACGCGAACTGGCCAGCCGGATGGCGTTGCTCATGGCGCATTTGTTGAAGTGGGCCTTCCAGCCGGAGCGGAGAACCCGCAGTTGGGAACTCACCATAGCGGTTCAGCGCAAGGCTATCGACAAGCGTGTCACTCAGATGCCTAGTCTGAAATCCGATCTCGCCGATCCTGAGTGGAACGAAATCGTCTGGGGCGACGCGGTCCGTCAAGCGGCGACCGAGACCGGGCTCGATGTCTTCCCCGACGTGTGTCCATGGAGCCTTTCCGACATACGAGAAGATCCTGAGTTTTTCCCGGGTGAGTGATCTCCACCGTAACCTGCGACTGCCGCTTGAGGAAAAGCTCGGCCGGCAATTTGGCTTGGATCAGTTCGGCGTCAATCGGATCACCTTAAGCCCAGGAGAACGTTCCGCTCGTCGTCACTGGCATGAGGGTGAGGATGAGTTCGTCTACATTCTTAACGGAACACCGACACTCGTCGACAACGCTGGTCCCCGTCCGCTGATGGAAGGGTCGTTCGTCGGCTTTCGCCGGGGCGAACCCAACGCTCACCACGTCGTCAATCAGTCAGCCGAGGTCGCCGTCCTGCTTGTGGTCGGCACGCGCCTACGCGGGGAAGAGGTGATTCACTATCCGGACGAGACGACCACCCGCGCCACGGTTCGACGTAACGAACGCGGTGAACGCATCCCTTAAGGTCGTTGAACTGTTACGAGGCCTCGGCGGGTGCTAGGTTTCGCGCCATGCGCCAGACTTTCGACGAGACCACCGACCCCTCCTTCGGCGAGAAGCACACGCCGCTGATCCGCGCCGTCATGGCGAAACAGGGGCTCGACGGATTCCTCGTCCCGCACGAGGACGAGCATCAGAACGAGTATCTGCCGGCGGCCAACGACCGGCTGGCGTGGGCGACGGGGTTCACCGGGTCGGCCGGGGCGGCGGTGATCCTGAAGGACAAGGCCGCGGTGTTCGTGGATGGGCGTTATACCGTTCAGGTCCGCGAACAGGTCGATCCGAAGCTGTTCGAGATCCGCGATCTCGTCGACGGCGGTGTCCCGGCCTACCTGCGCGAGACGGCGAAGCCCGGCTGGAAGATCGGCTATGACGCACGGCTGCACAGCCCCCATGCGCTGCACTGGCTGAAGGCCGCCGCGAACTCCGCGGGCGCGACGCTGACGCCCGTCGAAGACAATCCCCTGGACGCCGCCTGGGGAGTTGAGCGCCCGGCGCAGCCTCAAGCTCCCGTCTCGCCGCATCCTCTGGATTACGCCGGCGAGACCTCGACTTCAAAACGCGCGCGGATCGGCGCGGACCTCGCGAAGGCCGGCGCGGAGGCGGCGGTGATCACCGCGCCGGCGTCGATCGCCTGGCTGTTCAACGTCCGCGGCGGCGATGTCATCCGCTCGCCGCTGCCACTCGCGCAGGCGATTCTGGACGCCGACGGCACGGCGCGCCTGTTCCTCGATCCGGCCAAGGTAACGCCGGACCTGCCAGCCTGGCTTGGCAACGAGGTGACGCTCGAGGCGCCAGGGGATCTCGCGTCTGCTCTTTCGTCGCTGAACGGTCGCAAGGTGCTGATCGACCCGGCGCAATCGTCGGTTTGGTACGTCACCGCGCTGCAGGACGCCGGGGCCGAGGTCATCCGCGCCGCCGATCCGTGCGCACTACCGCGCGCCTGCAAGAATGCGGTGGAAATCGCGGGGACCCAGCGCGCGCACGTTCGCGACGGCGCGGCCCTGACTCGCTTCCTTCACTGGCTGGCCACCGAGGGGCAGATCAACCCGCCGGACGAGAAGGCCGCCGTGGCCAAGCTGGAATCCTTCCGCGAGGAAACCGCCCTGCTGCGCGACCTGTCGTTCGACACCATCGCTGGGGCCGGCGCCAACGGCGCCCTGCCGCACTATCGTCCGTCGGAACGAACCAACCGGCGGGTCGCGTCGGGGTCGCTTCTCCTGGTCGACTCCGGCGGACAGTACCTGGACGGCACCACCGACGTCACCCGCACCGTCGCCATCGGCGAGCCAACCTCCGAGATGCGCCAACGCTTCACCCTGGTGCTGAAGGGGCACCTCGCCCTCGCCGCGATCCGCTTTCCGGTCGGCACCACGGGGTCGGCGCTGGACGCCTTGGCCCGCGCGCCCATGTGGATGGCCGGGCTGGATTACGACCACGGCACCGGTCACGGCGTCGGTTCCTACTTAGGCGTCCACGAGGGGCCGCACCGAATCGCCAAACAGCCGAACACCGTTGCCCTGCAACCTGGAATGATCGTGTCCAACGAACCTGGCTACTACAAGGAAGGCGCCTTTGGCATCCGCATCGAGAACCTCCAGTTCGTCACGCCGCCCGAGCCGATTTCGGGCGGCGAGCGGCCGATGCTCGGCTTCGAGGCTCTGACCCTGGCCCCGATCGACCGGCGGGTGATCGAGCGGGATCTACTCAGTTCCGAGGAGCGGGCGCAGCTCGACGCCTATCACGCCCGTGTGCTGCGAGAGATCGGACCGCTGGTTCCGGAGGGTGTTCGGGCATGGTTGATGGAGGCCTGTCGGCCGATTTGAGGACGAACCGCCGTCCTGAATTAGGAGAGCAGCGATGAGCGAAGACAAACCACCCGAAGGTCCGGATTTCGCCAGCAGCGTACCGGCTCGGGACATCGTCGAAGGCGGGATGCTGGCGGGGCGGTTTGGAGACGATGCGGTGCTGATCGCGCGTGTGGACGGCGCGCTGCACGCCATCGGCGCGGAGTGCACCCACTACCACGGTCCGTTGGCCGAAGGGCTGATCAAGGACGGGGCGGTGCGCTGCCCATGGCACCACGCCTGTTTTAGCCTGACCACCGGCGAAGCCGTCGGCGCGCCGGCGTTCGATCCGGTCGCCTGCTACGAGGTGGAGGAGGCGGACGGCAAGGTCTTCGTCAAAGCCAAGATGGAGAGCAAGCCGCCGACGCCCGCAGCGGGAGGCGCGACAAGGAAGATCGTGATCGTCGGCGGCGGCGCGGGCGGGTTCGCGGCGGCGGAAATGCTGCGGCGGAAAGGCTACGCCGGCGATATCACCGTGCTCAGCTCGGACGCCGACGCGCCTTACGACCGGCCGAACTGCTCCAAAGACTTCTTGTCCGGCGATGCCCCGCCGGAGTGGATGCCGCTGCGCGACGACGCCTTCTACAAGGACCACGGCATCGATCTGCGCGTGAACACCGAAGCGACGAGCCTCGATCCAAAGGCGAAAACGGTGACCATCGCAGGCGGCGAGACCCTGCCTTACGACGTGTTGATCCTGGCCACCGGCGGTGAGCCGCGGCGCCCGCCGGTCCCCGGTCTCCACGGTGAGAAGGTCTTCCCGCTCAGAAGCTTGAAAGACGCCGAGGCGATCGTGAAGGCGGCGGAGACGGCTAAAGCTGTGGCGGTGATCGGCGCCAGCTTTATCGGCCTCGAGGCGGCGGCGGCGCTGCGGAAGCGAGGCCTCGCGGTGCGCGTGATCGCCCCCGAAACGGTTCCCTTCGAGAAGCTGCTCGGCGAGGAGGTCGGCCGCTGGGCGCAAGGGTTGCATGAGAAGAAGGGCGTCGTGTTTCATCTCGGACGCAAGGTCGAGAGGTTCGCGGACGGCGTGTTGAGTCTGGACGACGGCGGCTCGATCGAGGCCGATATCGTCGTGCTCGGCGTCGGTGTGGAGCCCCGCGTCGCCTTGGCGGAAGCCGCCGGGCTCGAGGTCGATAATGGCGTGGTGGTCGACGACCGCCTGAGGGCCGCCGACGCTATTCATGCGGTGGGCGACATCGCCCGCTACCCGGATCCGATCTCCGGCAAGCTCATCCGGGTGGAGCACTGGGTGCACGCCCAGCGTCAGGGCCAGCACGTCGCCCGCCTGATCCTTGGCGAGGACAAGCCTTACACCGACGTGCCGTTCTTCTGGTCGGCGCATTACGAGAGCGCCTTCCACTATGACGGTCACGCCGAGGATTTCGATATGCCGAAAGTCGACGGCTCGGTGGCTGATTACGACGCCGCCGTGCGCTACGAAAAGGATGGCGAGCTTCTCGCCATGGTTACGCTAGACCGGGACATGGCCAGTCTGGAGGCCGAGGCGGCGTTCGAGGTCTGAAGAAAGCGAGGATCATGGAAGAGACCGCAACGATCGACAACGATTCACCGTCTCGGCGGATCGACGCGCGGATCGCGGAGCTGAACGATTGGAGAGGCAAGACGCTTGCCCACGTGCGCGCTCTGATCCACGAGGCCGACCCCGAGGTGACCGAGGAGTGGAAGTGGAGAGGCGTCCCGGTGTGGTCCCACGACGGCATCCTCTGCACCGGCGAGACCTACAAGAGCGTCGTCAAGCTGACCTTCGCCAAGGGCGCCGCCCTCCCAGACCCGCAGGGGCTGTTCAACTCCAGTCTCGAAGGAAACGTTCGGCGTGCGGTCGACATTCATAAAGATGAAGACATCGATGCGGACGCCTTCAAGGCGCTGATACGCGCCGCCGCGGCGCTGAACAGGGCCAAGGCTCGATGACCGGCTAGTCCGCCGCCACCGTCGCTCCACCGCTGATCGAACGTCGCGTCAACCAGATCAGCGGCACCATAAGCAGCGCCAGCCATCCCGCCAGCCAGAACAGATCGAGCGCGGCCATGGTGTAGGCTTGGACCTGGATCTGGCGAGCCAGAATGCCGACCGACTGCCGCATGCCGACACCGACACCCTGTAACGCGCCGAAGGCCTGGTCCCACGCGGCGGGATGATCGGTCGGCGCCGCTGATAGCTGAGTCTGGTGGACCGCCTCGCGGCGATCCCAGAAGGTCGTCGCCAGCGAAGCGGCGAAGCCGCCGGCGGTGATACGGGTGAAGTTCGACAGCCCGCTGGCCGCCGGCGTCTGCGCCGCCGGCACGTCGCGCAGTTGAAGTGTGATCATCGAGACGAAGAAGGTGCTCATCGCCACGCCTTGGACCAGCATCGGCAGGACCAGGACGGCGAAGCTGGCGTCGGGCGGATAGTTCGCGCGCATGAAGAAAGAGACCGCGAACGCCAGCATGGCGAACGTCCCGGTGATCCGGGCGTCGAACCTGGAGCCGAAGCGCGCCATCAGCGGCGCGCAGATCACCGCGATCGCGCCGCTCGGCGCCGCCACCAGTCCGGCCCAGGTGGCGATGTAGCCGAGCTGGGTCTGGAGCCACAGCGGCTGCAACAGATTGGTTCCGAAGAACAACGCGTAGGCCGAACAGAACACCAGCGCCCCGATCGCGAAGTTCCGCGAGCGAAACAGCGATAGGTCGACAATGGGATATTTCTCCGTCAGCTCCCAGATCAGCCACGCCACGAAGGCGACGGCGGACACCGCGGCCTCGACCACGATCATCGGCGAGTTGAACCAGTCGGCATCCTTGCCGGTGTCGAGCATCACTTGCAAAACGCTGACCCAGATCGCGAGCAGGAGGAAGCCCACGGTGTCGATCGGTAGGCGGCGGGTCGGCGTCTCGCGCGTTCGCAGGCCGCGCCAGCAGACCAGAACGCAGAAGGCGCCGATCGGCAGATTGATCAGGAAGATCCAGCGCCAGACCAGGTTGTCGGAAATCCAGCCGCCCAGGATGGGCCCGCAGATCGGCGCGACCAAGGTGGTGATCGACCAGATGCCGAGAGCGGTCGCCCGCTTGTTTGGCGGAAAGATTGAGATCAGCAGGGCCTGGGACCCCGGTATCATCGGCCCGGAAACCGCGCCTTGCAGAATCCGGAACGCCAGCAGCGACGGCAGGTCCCAGGCGACCCCGCACAGGAAGGAGGCGACGGTGAACAGCAGGACCGAGACGACGAAGGTCTTCACCACGCCGTAGCGGCCCATCAGCCACCCGGTCAGCGGCACCGACACGCCGTTGGACATGGCGAAAAGGGTGATGATCCACGTGCCCTGGTCCGCGCTTACGCCGAGGTTGCCCGAGATCGTCGGGATCGAGACGTTGGCGATGGTGCTGTCCAACACCTGCATGAAGGTGCCGAGCGCCAAGGCGATGGAGATGATCGCCAGGGCGCCGCCGGCCAAAGGGTTGATCGCCACCGCTGGACGCGCCGGAGTTGGCGACGCGGCGGTCGGCGGCGCGCCCGTCGCCGCGCCTGGATTGGCGACAACCCCCGCCACGTTACGAACCCGGGGTCGCGGAGGTGTCGATATCGACCTTCATCGACATGCCCACTCGGAGGGGCCGGCGGCGAAGCTGCTCCGGATCGAGCGCGATCCTGACCGGCAAACGTTGGACGATCTTGATCCAGTTGCCCGTCGCGTTCTGCGCCGGGATTAGGGAGAAGGCCGAACCCGTGCCACCGGCGAGGCCAATCACGCGTCCCGAGTATTTCGCGCCGCCATACAGATCGGCCTTGACCGTCGCCGGCAGGCCGATGCGAACCTTGGCGAGCTGCACTTCCTTGAAGTTGGCGTCGACATAGGCGTTCTGCACCGGCACCACCGTCATCAGGACGGCGCCCACACCGACACGCTGGCCGACCTGAACGGTCTTGCGCGCCACAACCCCGTCGAACGGCGCGACGATCGTGGTCCGCGACAGGTCGAGCTTTGCCTGATCGAGCCGCGCCTGGGCGGCGGCGACTTCGGGGTTTTCCGTCAAGGACGCACCCTGAAACAGTACATTATTGGCTGAACGCTGACCGCTGGCGGCGGTCTGTTGCGCTTTGGTCTGGGTGACCGCCGCTTGGGCCACCGCCAATGCGGCCTTGGCCTGCGCATAGCGGTTCTGCGAGTCGGTCAGTTCGTCGCCCGACACCGCCCCCGAGGCCGACAAGGCCTGGCGCCGGCGCAGTTCGACCTGGGCGCGCTGGAAATCCGACTCGGCGCTGGTCACCCCGGCGTCGGCGCGGACAACATCGGCGGCGCGGGAGGAGACCTGTCCCGCCAGGGCTTGATCGGTCGCGAAATAGCCGCGGACCTTCCGCTCGGCCATGCCAAGGGCCGCTTCCGCGCTCGCCACCTCGAGCTTGGCGTCGGATGGATCCAGAATGACCAGGACCTGCCCCTTCCCGACCGTCTGCGTCTCTTCGACAGGAACGGTGAGGACCGCGGCCGAGGTCAGCGGCGTCACCTGGGCGACGTCGGCGTTGACATAGGCGTCGTCGGTGGAGACGTGGTGGCTCGCCACCAGCAGCCAATACAGGCCATAGGCCACCAACCCGACAAGCACGATCACGCCCAGGCCGATAAACAGGAAACGCCGCCGTCCAGCGGGCGCGCGAGAAGCGGCTTTCGGTGGCGCGGCGGCGGGCGCGGAAGCGGCGTCGGTGGTGGTCATGTCGAACTCGTCTTTAGCTGGGGTCAGGCGCCGCGGAAGCCGCCGCCCAGGGCCTGAATCAACTGGACATCCAGAAGGAAGGCGCGAGCGTCGAGGTCGGCGACGATGCGGCGGCTCTGGAGAACGGCGTCCTCCACCAGAAGAACGGACTGATAGGTCGCGAGGCCGCCCTCGTAGCGAAGGCGGGCGATGCGGTAGGCGTCTTCATTGGCCGCGAGCGCCGTCCGGCTTTCGGAAAGGCGGACCGCGAGCGCGCGCTGGGAAACCGCCGCGTCCGCGACTTCGCGCAAGGCGGTCACGAGGGTGCCGTTATAGTTCGCGACAGCCTCGTCGTAGTCGGCCCGCGCGCCGCGGTAGCTAGCGGCCAGGCGTCCATTGTCGAAGATCGGCAGGCTGATCGCCGGCGCGATCTGCGCGATCTGGGCGCCCGGGTTGAACAGTAGATCGATCGGCAAGGACTGGGCGCCGGCGTAGGCGGTGAGGTTGATGTTCGGCAGGAACGCCGCGCGGGCGGCGCCGATGCGCTTGGCCATGGCTTCGGTGCGGAGCCGCGCCGCGACGATGTCGGGCCGGCGGCCGATCAAATTCGCGGCGAGGTGGGCCGGCAGGCCGAAGGGACGCAGGACGCCTGACGAGGGACGCTGGATCGCGAGGCCCGCGTCAGGCCCCTCGCCGAGCAAGGCCGCGATGCGGTTGCGTGTCGTGCCTATGGATTCATCGATCGCCGCGATGTCGGCGCGCGCCGCCGGCGGACCGGCGGCCGCTTGCCGCAGTTCGGCTCGGGTGTCGGCGCCGTTGGCCACGCGACGGGTGGTGAGGTCCAGCGTCTCGCCGCGGAGCGCGACGGCGCGTTCCGACACATCGCGCTCGGCATAGAGTTGGGCCAGCGTCGCGTAGGCCGAGGCTACGGAAGTGGACAGGATCAGCCTGGCCTGGGCCGCGTCGGCGTCCGCGGCGCGAGCCTCCGAGGTCGCGGCGGCGAGGAGCTTGCGGTTGCGGCCCCACAGATCGAAGTCCCAATTGAGGTCGAGCGCCAGTCTGCCGTTGGAATTGAAGCCGTGAGGGACGAACTGCGACGGAAAACCCTGGAAATAGCTCTCCTTGAGTTCGGCGGCTTGGGCGTTCAGGTTCACCGCCGGCCCGAGTGCGGCATCCGCGGCCCGGGTTCGCGCCCGTGCGTTTTCGAGGCGGGCGGCGGCGGTGGCCACGTCCGGCGAACCCTTCAGCGCGGCGTCGATCAGTCGATCGAGCTGCGGATCGCCATAGGCCGTCCACCACGCGTCCGATGGCCACGTGGCCTCGGGAGCGGCGTAGCTCTTAGCTGTGGCGAAGGCGGCCGGCGGCGCGATCTCGGGCTTGGCGGTTAATCGCGGTGGCGTGGCGCAGCCGCTCAACGACAGAGCGAACGCGACGATCAGCGAAGCTCCCGCCGCCGCAACTCGCCGCGAGGTACGTACACACAAGACCAACGCACTCCAGCGACATTGAAATGACCGAACAGTACGGTCATATTGGAGCCGAGGTGGTGAGGTCAAGAGCCGGATGCGTGAAGAGTGGAAACTTGGATGAAAGAAAATCTGGGGGTGGTGGAAGCCGAGGGCGAGGCGCGCGAACGGCTTACATTCAAAGGCGTCCGCCGTGACGATCGCCGCGCCGCGATCCTCGCCGTCGCGCGGGAGGTCTTTTTTGAACACGGTTACGCCGCCGCTTCGATGTCGATGATCGCGGCGCGTCTCGGCGGTTCGAAGGGCACGCTGTACAACTACTTCGAGAACAAAAACGCGTTGTTCGCCGCCTATGTGGAAGAAAGTTGCCAGCGTTTCGGTGAAGAGATCTTTTCGACTTGGCCGGATAACGGCTCTTTGCGGCCGGCGTTAAAGTCGCTCTGCAAGCGTTATATCCAATATTTTCTCGGCGAGGATACCGTCAGGACGTTTCGGTTGGTCGTCGCCGAGTGTCAGCGATCGCCGGAAATCGGCCACATCTTCAACGAAGCCGGTCCCGCCAACGGCCGCCGCCGCTTGGCGGAAAAACTCGCGATAGCTCACTCCACGGGCGCGATTGAGGCTCCCGACCCGGTCTTGGCGGCGCGCCACTTCTTTGCTCTTTGCAAGGGAGGCGCCTATTATGACCGACTGCTCAACCTCGTCGCTCCCTCCAGCGACGCGGAGATAGAGCAGGAGGCGGAAAACGTGACCTCGACGTTTCTCCGCGCCTATGGATCTCACCCAGTTTAATTGAGCATCCCGCGCTAAACGGTTCTGGATTACAAAAAGCGCCGTTGGCGCATGCAAATCCGCCGCCCGTCGAGCTCCTCTCCAGCGTTTGCAATTGTTAACAAAATTGCTTTTTACTAAGTGGATTGTACGGTGTTACACCGCAACTGAGTTCGCTCGTAGATAGTAGCACGCCTGCAGTATCGTCTTGATGACCGGTCACGCTCGACTGGTCTGTCAGGCATGGGCCTCTAGCCGCGCGGTTGCGAAACTTACGGAACTTGAGGGCGAGTCTGTTGGGTAGGGGAAGTTTATTGTGCGCGTGAAGCTGTCCGGAGTTCACATCCTTCAGGTTACGTTATCCTGCGCTACGGTTGCGGTCGGAATTGGCGTCAAAGCCCAGACGACCCCTAGCACTTGTCCGCCGTCGTCGACGTCCTGCTCGGTGACCAATCAGACGGTCGGGGACACGTCCAACCCATCGTCCGCTTCAGGCACGACGAGCAACAGCAGCTTGAGCGGAACATCGTCCGCCTCCAATAGTTCGGCGGCGGACATAACCATCAGTCCGACCAACAAAGCACAAGTCAACCAAAACTCCACCAACACCACGACCGGGACCATAGCCGGCGGCAACACCAACGGCACCATAACCGGCGGCAACACGAACAGCACCGCTCAGGGTGGGGCGTCGACGGGCAATGTCACGACCGCCACCAATTCCACCGGCGCGAGCAGCGCCAGCAGCGGCGACAACACGCTGGGCGGGGCGACCGCGACAACCGGCGCCAATGCGAACACATCGTCGGTGGGAAATACGAGCACGGGGCCAAGCACATCTTCGGTAGGCAATACGAGCACCGGCCCGAGCAACGCAATGGTGGGAAACACCAGCGCCAGCACAGGTGCGAGCTCCTCGGCCGTGGGGAACACGAGCGCCGCGACCGGGGCGAGCAGTTCCACCGTCGGAAATTTGAGCACCGGTCCCAGCACCTCCTCCGCGAACACCGGCGCCAACACCAGCACGCTGACGGGAGGGTCCAATACGACCGGCGCCAGCAATTCGGCGACGACGGTGGATGCTTCGAACCATTCGGTGTCGAATGAAAAGGTCATATTCATACCGCCCGTCGTGCCCGAGACACCGCCCAGCACGCTTGCCGTCGGCAATATCGTGAAGGATACGGGCACGTGCGGGCCGTTGCAGCGGGTGGTTCGCGAGCCGGTGCAGGGCACCTTCTTCGGCTTGGTCAAGAACGCGCGCGTTCAACAGGGCTTCAACGAATACCTGACGCCCTTTACCGATGAACACGGCGTGCCCCAGTCTTACCGGCGCGTTCCACTTGTGAACGGCGGCTACCGTCTATTTGGCCATCAGGTCACGCAGTACACCACGGTTGTCGGTGTCAGCGGCGTGCGTAATATCGCCCTTGGCGGGGGCGCCGGCAGTGGAGCCTGGGGCCAGGCCGGCATGGGGACGAGCGGAGCGATGCAGCAACTGGTGACAACCATTCAGCTGCGTGATTGCGAGATCGGCACCTTCGTTCCGCGGGCGCCTCCCCCTCCTCCACCGCCCGTCGTCTATGTGGAGCCCAAGCACATTCGACAATGACTCTCGTCGTGTTCCTAGCCAGCGCGCTACTGTGTTCACCCGACCGTTGCTATCCCGCGCTGGTCGGAAAGGACACGCCCGTCGGTCGCTTCGCGCTTCATCGCAGATATGTCCAGACCGACGGCTATGGCGGCGACATCCTCCAGTTCGCTGAAACGCCCAAATATATTTTCGCAATTCACCGCGTATGGCTGGGTCGACCGCAAGAACATCGGGCGGAACGCTTATCACGGGGCACACCTAAAGAGCGGCGTTCGATTACTGGTGGCTGCATCAACGTAGCGCCCGACGTGTACGAAAATCTTGTCGAAGCCGATACGCTCGAAGTGAAGCCATAAGCCTCTTTTGCGATAGACGTTCTTGGGGGTGGCAATCGGTCGTGCCACCAGCCTTGTGACGAGGCGGCGAAGCAGCACCGGCGCGACGACCGGCGGCGGACCGATGGTGAACCGCCCAGAAGATGCAACGCGTCGCGATGCCGGCGGCCGCCATGTTCCAACTTGGCCGGCGAACGAGCTTCCTCCGGAGGTTCACCCGACCGGATCGGGTCCACACCAGCCAGGGAGGTAGGCCGCCTCCTTGCTCTTGGCCAAGGTCACCGCCCGTTTGAGCGCCGCGGCGAAGTCCCTGTGCACCGCCTTGGCCTTGATGCGGCGGCGCAGGAAATCGGCCCACAAGAACTCGCTGAACGGGGTGATGTCCTTGGCGAAGCCCCCCGCATGGCGCAGATCGCCGGCGAGGCTGCGGTAGGGATCATCGTGGAGCTTGTCGATCGAGGCCGGAATGGCGTCGAAGTCGACGCGCCGGCCATCGGCGTCATAGGGATGGCACCAACTCTTGTTGTCGAGATAGGTCCAGAACGACGCCTTCGACAAGCCGGTGAGGTCGGCGGCGACGCTGACCAGAACCTCCTGGACGCCCTCCTCCTGCAGGGCGCGGGCCAGATGATGATTGTCGATGATGTAATGGCGTGATTTCGGGCCGAGCACGCAGGGCGCCATGTGTCGGCCGAGGAAGGCGTCGCCCTCGGCGGTGTTTCGCTCGCGAAAGTGTTTTCTTTTCTGAACGACCTCGTGGAAGCCGAGCGTGATTTGGGTCGGCCTCAGATCGGCGATCGGAACCGGCTTTAGCAGAGGTTCGCGCAGATTCATGCTGGCAATGTACGCCTGGACCGCTCGATCGTCATCACGAGCCCATGGTGGCGAACATGCCCGCGGCGGCGGCGGTCATCACTGCGGTGGCGATCCAGCCCATGGTCCGCAGGCCGAGGTGCAGCTTGAACTCGCCCATCACCACCTTGCGCGCGGCCATGTGCATGATCAGCACCATCAACGGCACGGCGACCACGCCGTTGATCACCGCGCTCCAGAACAGAGCCTTGATCGGATCGATATGGACGAAATTGAGAACGGCGCCGATCACGAAGGCGGCGGCCAGGGCGGCGTTGAAGCGCCGCGCCCGGTACCATTTGCGCGCCAGCCCGACGTGCCAGCCGAAGGCTTCTCCCACGGCATAGGCCGCCGAGCCCGCGAGGACCGGCAAGGCGAGCAGCCCGGTGCCGATGATACCCGCCGCGAACACCAAAAAGGCGAAAGGGCCGGCGATCGGCTTCAACGCGAGAGCGGCCTGTGCCGAGGTCTGGATGTCCTTGACGCCGTGGGCGTGAAGCGTCGCGGCGGTGGTCAGGATGATGAACAGCGCCACGGCGTTGGAGAGCGCCATGCCGATGTAGGTGTCCCATCGGATACGGTGAAACTCGGCGGTCGCCTGCTCCGGCGCCCGCACCAGCGGTTTCGCGTCGGTGCGTTCCTTGACCTCCTCGACCTCCTCCTCGGCCTGCCAGAAAAACAGATAGGGGCTGATCGTCGTGCCGAGGATTGCGACGACCACGGTGAGGTAGCCCGGCGCGAGGGAAAGCTTGGGCGCGACCAGATGATAGGCCACCTGACCCCATGGCATATGAACGACAAACACGACGCCGACATAGGCGAACAAGGACAGCGTCAGCCACTTGAGCACCGAGACGTACCTAGAATAGCGGACGAAGATCTCCAACATCATCGAGATCAGAGCGAAACCCGTGACCGTCATCCAGATCGGCAGGCCCTTGCCATGGCCGTCGCCGACCAGCAGATTGACCGCCGCGCCCATGGCCCCGAGATCGGCGCCGAGGTTGATCACGTTCGCCGCCGCCAGCAGCGAGACGATGCCGTACACGATCCAGCCCGGATAGTGCTTCTTGAGGTTGCCGCCGATGCCGCGGCCGGTCACCCGGCCAATGCGGGCGCAGATCTCCTGGATCGCGCACATCAGAGGCCAGGTGAACAGAAGCGTCCAACCCAGGTCGAAGCCGAACTGCGCTCCAGCCTGCGAATAGGTGGCGATTCCGCTCGGATCGTCGTCGGAGGCGCCGGTGATCAGGCCGGGGCCCAGCACCTTGAGAAGGCTCGGACGGGTGGGCTGCTTTACGTCGACATTGGCGTTTGGCGTCGCCGGCGCTTCGGTGTCCGTCATGCGGTCTGACCCCGGCGACTCAGTGTGGTGGCGAGCTTGACCTTATTCGCGGGTCACGCCAAGGCGATGCGCTCAGGCGTGAGGTCCGCGACGATGCGCAGAGCGAGACATCGCCTCCTCTTCGGCTTGGCGGTATGGGTTGCGATAGGCTTGGCGGCCGCGCCGATCACGGCTTTCGCGCAAAGCGGGAGCCCCGATACCGCCGCGCCGGCGACAGCCGACTCAGGCGTCTTCGCCATCCACGGCCAAACGACGGTGGTCGATCAGGTTCACGACGCTTTCCACTCCCCCTATCAGGGGGCGAACAGCCTTGCTCCGTACGCGGTCGGACGCGAAACGTTCGACGCGACCCTTTTTGCCGGAGTGCGGCCGTGGGCGGGCGGTGAACTGTGGGTCAATCCCGAAGTCGACCAGGGTTTCGGCCTCAGCAATACCCTCGGCGTCGCCGGCTTTCCCAGCGGCGAGGCCTATAAAGTCGGCAAGGCGTCGCCCTACCTCCGGCTGCAGCGGCTGTTTTTTCGCCAGACTTTCGACCTCGGCGGCAAGGCCGAACGAGTCGAAGCCACCGCCAACCAGATGAGCGGATCGCGGACCGCCGACTACGTCGTAGTCACCGTCGGCAAGTTCTCGGTCACCGATGTCTTCGACCAAAACGACCTCGCCCACGATCCGCGTCATGACGTGCTCAACTGGGCGCTGCTCGACGCCGGAACCTTCGACTACGCCGCCGACGCCTGGGGCTACACCGTGGGCGCCGCGGCGGACTGGCGACAGGGCGACTGGTCGTTCCGCTCCGGCGTCTTCGATCTGTCGAAGGTGCCCAACAGCGAAAAGCTCGATACCGAATTCGGTCAGTTTCAGCTCATCGAAGAAATCGAGCGGCGTTTTGCGGTCTCGGGTCATGCCGGATCCCTCAAGGTGACCGGTTTCCTGACCCGCGGCCGCATGGGACGCTACGACAACGCCATCGCGCTCGGCGAGGCGACCAGTCAACCGGCGAGCACCGCCCTCGTTCGCCGCTATCGCAGCCGCGATGGTGTCAGCCTCAATCTCCAGCAGCAGCTTACTGGTGACCTTTCACTCTTCGGTCGCGCTGGATGGGCGGGTGGAAGTTCGGAACCCTATGAGTTCTCCGACATCGACCGCACGATCTCCGGCGGCCTGTCCATGTCGGGCGCGCGTTGGGGCCGCAAGGACGATACAGTCGCCCTCGCCGGCGTCGTCAACGCCATCTCCGACGCGCACCGCCGCTATCTAGACGCCGGAGGATTGGGAATCCTCGTCGGCGACGGCCGCCTGCCGCACTACGGGACCGAGAACATCCTGGAGAGCTATTACGATGTCGGCCTGAATAAGATCCTCCACGTCGCAGTCGACCTGCAGGTGGTCGACAACCCGGCCTACAACCGTGATCGCGGACCGGTTGCGATCGGCGCGGTCAGGATCCACGCGCAGTTCTGAGCGACGCCCCTTACATCGTCAGGATTGCGAGCGAGGCCGCGCCGGCGACCACGCAGTAGATGGCGAAGGGTAGGAAACCACGAACCTCGTGGGTTTTGAACCAACGCATCAGCGCCCAGATGCTGACCAGCGCGGTCACGCCCGCCACGACTCCCGCCAGGATGGCCATACCGCCGAACGAATCGTGACGGTGCAACAGCTTGGGTCCCTCCAAGGCGACGGCGCCCAGGATGATCGGCGTGGCCGTCAGGAACGAAAACCTCGCGGCGTCCTCATGGTTTAGGCCGGCCAGATAGCCGCCGGCCATCGTGGCCCCTGATCGCGACAGGCCCGGGATCAGGGCCAAGCACTGCCAAAGCCCGATGACAATGGCGTCGACCCAGCTCAGCGCGTTCAGCGGTTTCCGCGTTCGCCGCCTCATCCGGTCGGCCACGAACAGCATGACGCCGTTGACGATGAGGAAGCCGGCCGCCAGCAGCGGCGCGCCGAAGCCCTGCTTGAGCGTCTTCTCGAACAGAAAGCCGAGCACCACGGCGGGAATGGTCGCGACCACCACCCGCCAAAACAGGCGTCGGTCGTCGGCGCCGGCCGGGTCGCGGAACATCAGCGCCGAGCGGCCGAAGCTCAGCCAGTCGCGCCAGAAATATCCCAGCAAGGCAATCGCTGTCCCCAAGTGCATCACCGCGAGGAAGGGCAGGAAGCCCTCGGCGTTCTCGTCCATGTTCCAGTGCAGCAGGGCCGGCGCGATCACCGCGTGCCCCAGGCTGGAGATCGGGAAGAGCTCGGTGATCCCCTGCAGGATCGCCATGACGATGGCTTGGAGGGAGGTCATCGTCGCGGCGAATCCTTGAGGCTGGGCGGAGACGCCTTCTGCGCTGGTTCGTCCGATCGATCTATCCCAATCCGCCCTCCCCGCCTCGCGGCGGGGAGGACGATCGAGACGCCGGCGCTATTCGCCGATGCGGTTGCTGACCCGGTTTTCCTCGCGGTTCAGTCGATGTTGCTCGGCATGCGAGATGCGGCCGCCGTGGTTGTAGGCAAAGCGGCGCTCCTGGCGGCGGATGCGCCGGTCGGCCATGTGCATGCGGTGAGCTTGGCGGCCGTTGATCTCGCCCTCGGCGCGCTCTTCGTGGATACGCGCATCCTGGCGAACGAGCCGGCCGTTGACCTCGGCGCGGGCGGGATGGTTCTGGTCGAAGGTGGTCTGCGCAGTCGCCGCGCCGCTAAGCGCAATGACCGCGCCCAGGGTGGCGATCAGGATCTTAGGGGTATTCATGTCAGGTCGTCCTCGAAGAATCGCCGGTCGACTATCGACGGCGTCGCCGAGGGGTTTAGGGTCGTGGCGCTGAACGGCCCGGGAATGCGCAATTCATAATCGGTTCAGCGCCGGAGCCGGTAGGACGGAGGAGATCATGCCGACATCCGGGGAAAAGCGCGCGCGGTTCCGCGCCCTTCACGAGAGCGGATGTTTCGTCCTGCCCAACCCCTGGGACGTCGGCTCGGCCGTCGCTCTGGAATCGCTCGGCTTCAGCGCCATCGCCTCCACCAGCGCGGGTATGGCGTGGTCGATGGGCAGGGCCGACAACCACGTGACCCGTGACGAGGTCCTCGCCCACCTGACGGCGCTCGCGGCGAGAACCGCTATCCCGCTCAACGCCGATTTCGAGAACGGCTTTGCCGATGATCCCGCCGACGTCAGCGAGAACGTCGCCCTGGCCGTGGCGACCGGAGTGGCCGGCCTGTCCATCGAGGACTCAAGCGGCGATGCGGCGGCTCCGTTGTACGACTTCGATCTGGCCGTCGCGCGGATCGCCGCCGCCCGCGCCGCGATCGACGCATCTGGCGAGGACGTGATCCTCACCGCCCGCAGCGAAGGCTTCATCGCCGGTTGGCCCGATCTCGAGGAAACGACCCGCCGCCTGGTCGCGTTCGCCGACTCCGGCGCCGACTGCCTCTATGCGCCCGGACTTCGCACGGAAGACCAGATCGCCGCGGTGATCGCCGCCGTCGCACCCAAGCCGGTCAACGTCCTCGCCCCCGGCCTGCCGGTCGCCGCGCTGGCGGCCCTCGGCGCGCGCCGGATCAGCGTCGGCGGCGCACTCGCCCGCGTCGCCTGGGGCGCGTTCCTCGCCTCGGCGAAAGACATCCTGGACAGCGGGAGCTTCGGATCGTTCGCGGCGGGCGCATCCGGCTACGACCTCAACCGGATGTTCGGAGGTTAAGCGGCGAGATGGGAAAAATATGCCCGATGCCCCCACATTCTCCTTCCCCGCGACGGCGGGGATCCAGTTTAGCTGGGCGAGACTGTAGCAATGCAGGACACTGGGCCCCCGCCGTCGCGGGGGGAAGCAGCTCAGTCGCGATCACCCTCGCTCTTAGCTCTTGCGGCCCCGCAGCCCCTCGATCCACCGCATCGCGCCGGTGTAGTTGGTGACCGGTAGCCGGGCAACGCCGCCGGCGAAATAGCCGAACCGCGCCTGTTCCAGTTCGGCCCGCTTGTTCGCCAGACGCACTCCGGGCCTAGCCGGTTTGACGACGATGACGCCGTGGTCGATCGCGACCAGGCGGAACTCGACCCCGTCGGTTTCCAGCAGCTCGAACGCCACCTTCCAGCCGTCGCCGGTCCAGCCGCTGCTGACGATCTGCGGAACGTGCTCCTCGAGCCAGTCGCGGGGAAAGCTGTCGTGCAAAGCAATCCAACCGCCCGGTTTCACCGCGCCGAGGGCGTTGACGAGATCGCGGCGCACCTGATTGTAGAGGTGGAGGCCGTCGATGAAGATTACGTCGAAACGCGCTTCCGGATTGGCGGCGAACCAGGCGTCGCTGGTCGTGCGGTGTGTGCCGCCACGCACAGGATCGACGCCAACCTTGTCCGCCGCCATCACCGCGTTGAACAGCTCGTCGCCCGCGCAGCCGATCTCGAGGTAACGGCCCGCCGGGTTGTCGGCGAGGAGCAGGTTGACGATGGCCGCCCGGGTGTAGGGGATCGCGCGCCAGTCGTGATCGAACACCGCCTCGCCGCGGTTCGCGGCGTATCGGCGGATCAGCCGCCGCTCGCGTCGCGCGGTTGAGAAGCTCGGCCGCTTGCGCCACGCGGGCCGAACATCGCTCACATTGGTCCTCCGCTGTCCGCCCCTTTATGGGATGTGCCAGCCATAACTCCAAGTCGGCTGGGTCATAGTGATGATGGTCGGATCGAGGCTCGGGGTGTGCTGGCCCAGGATGTGGCCGAGGCTGCGAGTCTCCGTGATCAGCTCCAGACCCCAATCGGTGAAGGTGTCGGCGTTGAACACATGTTCGGAGAGCAGCGGATTGGTCAGGGCCTGGGAAAAGGCGTCCACCGCCACCATTCGCGCAAGCAAACCGGGCAAGGGCGATTTCGGAATACGGTCCTCGGCAAAGAGTCCGGGGTAGAACTCGATGTCGTCGACGGTCGGATAGAGTTCGGCGAGCACCGCCGCGATCCGAGGATCGCTGGTGATGTCGGCGATCGCCTCCGCCCGCTTCATGCCAAAACATTCGCGGTAGTCATTGTAGCTCGCCAGATGATTCGAGCGGCCCTGCAGGATGGCGAATTGCTCGACCGGAATGAGCGAGGCCGAAGTGTTCAACGCGCCCAGCTCCGCCGCCGGTTGCGCGGCGGCCGCCGCGAACGCGGCGTTGAGGCCAACGGCCAGCAACGGGCGGTTGTCGACGGTGAAAGCCTGCAGCGGGATCGGACCCGTCTGCCAATCGATCACGTCCGGCATCAGGGAATGCCAGCGGTACAGCAGGCTGAACTCCGCGGTGATCCAGTTCGGGCGATTCCAGTTGGCGTGCCAGGCGACGCTGGGGTCGGCGGTGAGATTGTACGGCGCGGGCGAGATATGATTGATGTACTGCTCGACCACGATCTTGATGAAGATGGGAATGACGATGTTGCGCGCGGTCTGAAAAACGCGCTCGTCGTCCCACGCGGGATTCCGTGTCTCCAGCTCTCCGGCGATGCGGTTGTGCTCGCGAAGGAACAAGGTGTTCATCATTGCGGTGAACGGCGTGCTGTTGGCCCGCTCTCCGCCCACCGCGAACAGGCTGCGGCGCATCTCGGGCGTCACCCACGGCTGGTGATCGCCCATGACCGTGTCGAGGTTCGGAGCATCGTACACCGGGTCGATCGTCTCGCCGTCCGGCAGGTAGTAGAACGGCGACCAGTCTTCGCCGTTGAGGGTCTGGGTCTTCAGCCGCCCCTTGCGTCCAGCGGTCTCGTCCTTCTCCCGCAACGTGTTCGTCTGCGACTCCGTGCGGCCATAGAGCTGGCACAGATCGATTTCATGGTTCGACTTCGTGCGGTCGCGGGCGGTGGGGATGGTCAGAATGAAGCCGTCGGTGAGATACTGGGCGAAGGCGGGGAACAGGCAGGTCGATTTGTTTGACAGGAGTTGCCGGCCCTCCGGGCGCTGGAACAGCGTCGCGACGGCCGCTTCCGCCGGCTGTACGCCGGCTTTCGCCGCCGGAAGCCAGCGGCCCTGATAGGTCCGGTCGGTCAGGCTCTTCCACGAGGTGTAGTCCGACGCCGTGCTCCACGGGTGGGGCCGGTTGCGCGCGCTGTTCACCAGTTGGTTGATGGTGATGGCGGAAGCGGCGCTGTCCGCCCAGCCGCAGTGGTCGATGGCGCCGCCGATCAGGCCGCCCAATCCGTCGAGAATGCTGGTGGACAATGGCGTCTCCTGTGGTTCGGCCGGAAGCAGCGGCGGCGGCGGGGGTGTCGCGCCGGCAAATGCGGTCGGCTCCGCGCGTGACGTTCCGTCGATCTGGTGGCGCAAGGCCGAAATCGTTTCGTAAACAACCCGGCGGACACGATTTATCCCGCCGAGCGGCCGATGAGCGTCGAGCCCGTGCCAAGGGGTGAACGACAGCGCCTCGCCTAACGCCAGGCGATCGGGGGCGTCGAAGCTCTGCCTGGGGATGACGATCCTGGCGACGGAAACGAAAGCCGAGTCGGCCTCCGCCCATTTGATCGTGGGGTCCTCGACCGGCATCGCCGGGCTCTTGCGAAGCTGGACCAGGAAGTCGAACACCGCGTCGGCCTCTTCGAGCGACTTGACCAGATTGTCATGCAGGAAGTTCGGCGCCGAGCGGTCCTGAAAGGGGAACGGCGGCCCGGCCGGCCGAATCGAGAACTTGCAGGCCGCGTCGCCGAACAGGTGCGGCGTCATGCTGAAATACTGGATATTCAGTGGGTTGGAGACAGTTTGACTGGTGATCGCCCGCGCCGCCATCAGCTCGTGCAACCGAAACTTGAACGGGTTGATCCCCGGGAAGAAGAAGCCGAGCGGCTTGTCTCCGGCGGCCTGAAAGGCGACGTAGTCCGCCGCGTTGCGGACGAAGAAGCGCGGGCTGTTGATCATGATGAAGTCCTGCGTGCCTGAGCGGCTCGCCGTCACCCCCATGACCTTGATCGCGACCCCGCGGCCGTCGCCGATCTTGTCGGCCTGCGGCGAGCCGTTACCGTTGGAGAACCGCATCCACGCGGAATAGCTCGCGGGCGCCGCGAACAGGCCCACCGAAAGGTCGGGCGGCAGGCCGGCCAGCACCTCGAAACGGGCTTCGACACAGCCGTGCGCCTTGGGGTGGGCGTCGCGATGCGCGATACCGCCGCCGGCGGCGGCGGCGGACTTCACGCGCGCCTCGATCATCTGGGTGACCGCGCGGATGGCGCCGGCCTCGCCCGGCGGCGCGCTCTCCAGCGGCGACGCGTCCGGCGCCGCCGCCGGGATCAGCAACGTCGATGGATCGATATCGGCCAAGTCCCACGCCCCCGCGCCAGCCGCCCCTCCCGGCGAACACGAGCAATAGCGCCCTTGAACAGACCTAAAGTCAACGTTCCACCTGGCGCGCGAAGCACGACGCGCGACCTCGCACGCCGCGCCGCATCGTTTCGCCCCGCGTCCGCTCTTGCGTTTGGTGGGGACGGAGGGACTCGAACCCTCACGGCCTTGCGGCCAACGGATTTTAAGTCCGGTGCGTCTACCGATTCCGCCACGTCCCCGAACGGACCAGCATAGACAGAGACCCGTCGGGGGTCACGTCAGCCGCCGAGGCCGGCGGTGTGGAAAAAATCCGCGACCGCCGCGTTGAAGGCATCGGGCTGATCGATGTTCGCGGCGTGGCCGGCGTTCGGAATCACCACCTTCACCGCGCCCGGGATCTTGGCGGCCATGTAGTCGGCGGCGTTGAGGAACGGCGTGTCGTCGGCTCCGACCAGGACCATCGTGGGCGCGGCGATGGTCGGAAGCGAGTTGAGCACGTCGGCGTTGCGCTGGGTCAGCATGCCGCGCCCGGCCAGCGCCAGACCGGTGGCGTCGCGGTGGCGGCTCATCCGCATCTCCGGGCTGCCCGAGGCGAGGCGACCGAGCCCCTCCATCTCGTACCGTTCGGCGGTCTTCAGCGCCGTGACGTTCCAACCCTCGCGGGCGGCGTCGTTGCGAAAACCCGGACCGGTGTCGATGATCAGCAGCGCTCTGACACGATCCGGATGAGCGCGGTTAAAGGCGAGCGACATGTAGCCGCCGAGCGAAAGGCCGCCGACGATGGCCTGCTCCACGCCCAAAGCATCAAGGATGGCCAGCATGTCGGCGACCGTCGCCTCTTCGCTGTAGGCTGCGGGATCGGCGGGATAGTCCGACCGGCCGTGGCCGCGCATGTCCCACACGACGACCCGGTTCTTTCGCGAAAGGGCGTCGATCTGCCCCCGCCACATCTCGGAGGTGGCCGAGTAGCCGTGGCTGAGGAGGATGACCGGTCCGTCGCCATGAACCTCGTAGAAGATCCCGACGCCGTCGCGGTCCAGCATGGCCATGGCTTGAGGCTCCTTGTCGACTTTGCGCGCCAATGTGACACCCGCGACCGGTCGAAGTCGAGGCCGAGGCGGCGTCGAAAATCACGCCGTCGGTTCGGGTTGGGTCTTGATGACCTTGCCGGAACCCAGAGCGGAGACGGCTTCCGCCAAGGCGTCCGCGGTCGCCGCAACCTCCGCCGCATCCCGCCCGCGCACCACGAGATTCGAGCCGAAGCCGTCCGGGCCGAAGAACGGATAGCTGCCGAGAGACAGATCGGGGTGCTGCTTCGCCAGCGTCTCCAGCGGTTCGGCGATGGCGCCCTCGCCGATACTTTCGACCCGCACCGTGCGCGAGATCACCACCCTGCCGGTGCGCAGGCGGGGGCCGACATCCTCCAGCATGCCGCGCATGATCAGCGGCACGCCGGCGAGAACGAAGACGTTGCCGATCTGGAAACCCGGCGGCCCCTGCACCGGGTTCTTCACCAGGCTGCCGCCCTCGGGAATGCGCGCCATGCGCCGCCGCGCGGCGTTGACCTCGCCGCCCCAGCGGGCGCTGAGCATGGCGATGATCTCGGGGTGTTCGTGGAGCGGAACGCCGAACGCCTTGGCGACGCAGTCGGCGGTGATGTCGTCGTGGGTCGGGCCGATGCCGCCGGTGGTGATCACATAGTCGTAGGTGGTCCGCAGCGCGTTCAGCGCCTCGACGATGTGGCTCTCCAAGTCGCCGACCACCCGCGCCTCGACCAGGTCGACGCCGTATTGGCCGAGCAGCTTGGCGATGGCGTTGAGATTGGTGTCCTGGGTGCGGCCGGAAAGGATTTCGTCGCCGATGATCAGGACGGCCGCGGTGACGCGATCGGCTGGCTGCATCCTGGTTTTCCTCGACCTCGAAAGAGGGGCCGGGCATAGGCCGCCGATGCTGTTGCCGCAACCGATGCAGAGGGGCGTGCTGACCCGGCGCTACAAGCGGTTCTTCGCCGACGTGACGCTGGACGACGGCCGCGAGGTCGTCGCCCACTGCCCCAACCCCGGCGCTATGCTGGGCCTAAATACGCCGGGACTTCCCGCCTGGGTCTCGCCCGCCGCCGGACCGAAGCGCAAGCTGGCATGGACGCTCGAGCTGGTCGAGGCGGACGGCGGCCTTGTGGGAATCAACACCCTGCACCCCAACCGTCTCGTCGCAGAGGCGCTGGCGGAGGATCGCATCCCCGAACTCGCCGGCTACAAGGTCCACCGGCGCGAGGTCAGGATTGGCGAGGCCAGCCGGGTCGATTTCGTGCTCGAGGCGCCGGACCGCGCGCCGTGCTGGCTGGAGGTGAAGAACTGCCACCTCCGCCGCGAGGGAACCCTGGCCGAGTTCCCCGACTGCGTCGCCGCGCGGTCTTCGCGCCATCTCGTCGAACTCGCCGCCCGCGCGGCGGAAGGCGCGCGGGCGGTGCAGCTCTTCGTCATTCAGCGCACCGACTGCGACCGCTTCGCCGCCTGCGCCGATCTCGACCCGATCTACGCCGCCGGCCTGACGCGCGCCGCGGCGGCGGGGGTTGAAGTCCTGTGCTACGCTTGTGACATAGGCACGGATGAAATCCGTCTAGCCCGGCGTCTGCCGTGGGTCGGCGATGTTTAGGAACTGAGCGATGGCGCTGGTCGAGGACAGAACTGAGGCGGAGGTCCGCACCGGTCAGATTAAGCTGCACGGCGCGGAAGGCTTCGAGGGCATGCGCCGCGCCGGCCGCGTCGCCGCCGAGTGTCTCGACATCCTCACCCCGCACGTGCGGGCCGGCGTCACCACGCTCGCGCTGGACACCATGGCGCGGGAGTTCACCCTCGACCATGGCGCCCTGCCCGCCTGCCTGTTCTACCGCGGCTACAACCACACCATCTGCACCTCGCTGAACCATGTCGTCTGCCACGGCATCCCGGGCGACCGCGCACTGCGCGAGGGCGACATTGTCAACATCGACATCACCGTGATCGTCGACGGCTGGCACGGCGACCACTCCCGCATGTACGCCATCGGCAAGGTCTCGCCCGCCGCGCGGCGGCTGATCGAAGTGACCTATGAAGGCCTGGCGCGCGGCATCGCCGCGGTGAAGCCCGGCGCGCGGCTGGGCGATGTCGGTCACGCCATCCAGTCCTACGTCGAGGCCCAGCGCTGCGCCGTGGTGCGCGACTTCTGCGGCCACGGCCTCGGCCGGGTGTTCCACGACGCGCCGAACATCCTGCACTACGGCCGCGCCGGAACCGGCGAGGTGCTGAGGCCCGGCATGTTCTTCACCATCGAACCCATGGTGAACCTCGGCCGCCACCCGGTGAAACTCCTCGCCGACGGCTGGACGGCGGTGACCCGCGACAAGTCGCTCTCGGCGCAGTGCGAACATTCGGTCGGGGTGACGGAGACCGGGTGCGAAGTGTTCACCGAGTCGCCGGCGGGCTTGTTTCGGCCGGAATAGGCTTGGAGTCATTCGCATGGGGCTGCTTGGACGCCGCACGATGTTGAGCGGCACGGCTGTCGCCGGGGTTTCGCTACTTGCGGGTCACACCTCGGCGGAGAGAGGATCGATGGGTTCGGACGCACAGCGCAACAAGTCGGTCGTGGCCGATTTCATCGACGCGGTTTGGAGACGGGGTGAATTGGACAAGCTGCCGTCCTACTGGACAGCGGACTGCGTCAACCATGCCGATCCAAGCCCATCCAATCGTGGGCTCGAGTCCCTTCGACGTTACCACGAACAGTTCAGCCGGGCGTTCGCCGCCTTTTCCGACCCCACGATTCAGATAGAGCAGCAGATCGCCGAAAACGATCGCGTCGTCACTCAGATGGTGACGCGCGCCCATCACGCGGCGTCGGGTAAGACCGTCATGCTCGCCACCATCCGCATCGACCGACTCGAAGGTGGGAAGATCGCCGAGCACTGGTCGGTGGCCGATATGGCGGGCCTGATGCAACAGATCGCTGCTTAGCCGTCGCGGGACGGGGTTGAAACGACGTTGGGCTTAGTCGCTCCTTGGTCGGTCAGGTCCGCGAACCGTCGACTTCATAGGAATCACCCCGCCAGCGCCTTGGCCAAGTTCTCCGCCACCTTGTCCAGGAACCCCTCGGTCGTCAGCCAGCCCTGGTAGTCGCCAACCAGCAGGGCGAGGTCCTTGGTCATGAAACCGGCCTCGACGGTGTCGACGCAGACCTTTTCCAGGGTCAGGGCGAAACGGTCGAGCTCCCTGTTGCCGTCGAGCTTGGCGCGGTGGGCCAGTCCGCGGGTCCAGGCGAAGATCGAGGCGATGGAGTTGGTGCTGGTGCTCTCGCCGCGCTGGTGCTGGCGGTAGTGGCGGGTGACGGTGCCGTGGGCGGCCTCGGCCTCCACGGTCTTGCCGTCCGGCGTCATCAGCACCGAGGTCATCAGGCCGAGGGAGCCGAAGCCCTGGGCGACCTGGTCGGACTGCACGTCGCCGTCGTAGTTCTTGCACGCCCAGACGAAACCGCCGGACCATTTCAGCGCCGAGGCGACCATGTCGTCGATCAGGCGATGTTCGTAGGTGATCCCGGCGACCTTGTAGCGGTCGAGGAATTCGGTCTCGTAGATGCGCTGGAAGATGTCCTTGAACCGTCCGTCGTAGGCTTTGAGGATGGTGTTCTTGGTCGACAGGTAGACCGGATAATGCCGCGCCAGGCCGTAGGTCAGGCTGGCGCGGGCGAATTCCTCGATCGACTCGTCGAGGTTGTACATACCCATCGCGACGCCGCCGGCGGGGTAGTCGAACACCTCGAACTCGAGTTCCTGGCCGTCGTCGCCCCGCCATTTCATCGTCAGCCTGCCCTTGCCGGGCACGACGAAGTCGGTCGCCTTGTACTGATCGCCGAAGGCGTGGCGGCCGATGATGATCGGCTGGGTCCAGCTCGGGATCAGACGCGGCACGTTCTTGCACAGGATCGGCTCGCGGAAGACCACCCCGCCCAGGATGTTGCGGATGGTGCCGTTGGGCGACTTCCACATCTTCTTGAGGTTGAATTCCTTCACCCGCGCCTCGTCCGGGGTGATTGTGGCGCACTTGATGCCGACGCCATGCCGCTTGATCGCCTCGGCCGCCTCGACGGTGACGCGGTCGTCGGTCGCGTCCCGGTTCTCCATGCCGAGGTCGTAGTAGTCGATTTCCAGATCGAGGAACGGCAGGATCAGCTTGTCCTTGATCATCGCCCAGATGATCCGGGTCATCTCGTCGCCGTCGAGATCGACGACCGGATTGGCGACCTTGATCTTGGCCATGCGGCGGGCGGCTCCGGCGAAACAGGGGTGGCGCGGCTATAGAGGGTTCGGTGGAAAGGCGAAAGCGAAGCTAGCCGAAGGCGCTGAAAACCAGGCGGCCCGCATCGGTGATGAGCGCGCCGCGCTCCGCGGCGGTCGCGGTCGAGCCAATTAAAAAAGCGGCGATGGCCAGCGTCTTGCCGCCTTCGAGGGTGACAAGACCCATCTCGTTAGTCACCGCGGTCAAGCCGAGGTCGGTTTGGGAGTTGCCGGTTTTCCGCGCCAGCGTCGCCCCGGACGGCAGAGCCGGGGCCAGACCGTCGATCGGCGGCGCCGAGCGGGTCATCAGCCCGAGCAGGAGCCGGGTGGAGGCCGGCGACAGCAGGCGGCCATCCGAAAGCTTGTCGAGAAAGCTTAAGGCGGCGGGGATCGTCACCGTATCGCGCGGATCGGCGAGGTAGGCCTGCATCGCCGCTTCACGCGTCGCGGGAGGAACCAGGGCGCGGGCGTCGTCGAAGGCGTCCTGGGTTCTCCACTGCGAGCGGAAGCTCGCCATGCCTAGCATCCCGGTGATCGCCTCCCGGGCGTAGCGGTCGATCCGCAGGCCCTGAAGGTCCTTCTGCTGGAGCCAGCCGGCCACGGCCCCCGGGCCACCGATCCGGCTCATGATCACGTCCGCCGCGGTGTTGTCTCCGTGCTGGATCGCCAGGGCGATGAGGTCGACCGCCGGCATGGTGGTCGGGCCGCGGAACGATTGGTTGATCAGGCTGGGTGGCGGAGACAGATCGACGTCGCGGATCGGAACCGGCTCGCCGAGCTTCATCCGCCCGGCGTCGACCTCGCTCAGCGCGGCCGCCGCGAGCGGCAGCATGAAGAGGCCGGCCATGGGATAACGAAGGTCGCTATCGGACGCCCACACGTGATCTCCGGCGAGGGAGAGGACGCCGATGTTGAATCGGCCCGGCGCGGCCTTTCGCGCCAGCGGCTCGAATTGCCGATTGAGCATCTGGACATCGAGCCGGCCACGCTTGGCGGTGTGGCGATTCGGTTTGCCGTGGCAGGCCACGAGAACGCCCGTTCCGGCAGTCATGGCTAGAAGTGTCAGGGCGTCTCGGCGGGTGGCGATCAACGAGAACCTCGCGGCGTCATGGATCCGCGAGCGGCGAATCGAGCTTTGGACACTAGGGCGCCGGGGCGCTCGCCGGTATGTGGGAGGGATGACGTCCTCCGCACCCTGCGTGATCCTCCATAGCCCGCAACTGGCCGAGAACATCGGGTCGGTGGCGCGGGTGATGGCCAATTTCGGCCTCGCCGACCTGCGCCTGGTCACCCCCCGCGACGGCTGGCCGCAAAAGCGGGCCTGGGCCAGCGCCTCGGGAGCGAACTGGCCGCTCGAAAATGCCCGGGTGTTCGAGCGGCTGGAGGACGCCGTCGCCGATCTCACCCTGGTCCTGGCGACGACGGCCCGCCCACGCGAGGCCGCCCTGCCGGTGATCACCCCGCGCGAAGCGGCCGCTCGCCTACGCGGGCATATTTGGCGGCACGGCCCGGCCGGCCTGCTCTTCGGCCCCGAACGCGCCGGGCTGCAGGCCGACGACATCGCCCTGTGCCAAGAGATCGTTACGATTCCCGTGGACGACCGCTTCAAGTCCCTGAACCTCGCGCAAGCGGTGGCGATCAACGCCTACGAGTGGCGGCTGAGCGAGGACGCCACGCCGTCGGGGAAATTCTCCGAACTCGAACCTCCGGCGGAACAGGCCCAGGTCCTCGGCTTCTACGAGCAGCTCGAAGCCGAACTCGATGCCGCCGGCTTTTTCCATCCGCCGGAGAAGCGGCCCTCTATGGTGAGGAACCTCCGCGTCATGTTCGGCCGGGCTGGACTTTCGCCGCAAGAGGTCCGCACGATGCGCGGCGTGGTGACGGCGTTGGCGAAGGGACGCGGACGAGTGCTGGCGAAAATGGCCGCCCACATTGACAACAAGGACAGGCAAACCCCATAAGCCCGCCCTTCCACGCCGCCGGTCCGCCGCGCGGCGCGGGACGCCATACGGGTGATGCGAGCGCCGCCGTTGAGATCGCGCCTCTTTTTCCGAGGCGCCGGACCGCATCGAACATGGAAGTGGATCTGCATGTCGAAGCGTCATTCGGCCAAGTACAAGCTTGACCGGCGCATGGGCGAAAATATCTGGGGGCGCCCGAAATCCCCTATCAACCAACGCTCCTACGGCCCCGGCCAGCACGGCCAACGCCGCAAGAACAAGGTCTCCGACTTCGGCCTGCAGCTTCGCGCCAAGCAGAAGCTCAAGGGCTACTACGGCAACATCACCGAGAAGCAGTTCTCCAAGACCTACGAGGAAGCTTCGCGGCGCAAGGGATCGAGTTCCGAGAACCTGATCGGCCTGCTGGAGTCCCGCCTCGACGCGGTGGTCTATCGCGCCAAGTTCGTGCCGACGGTGTTCGCGGCGCGGCAGTTCGTCAATCACGGCCACGTCCAGGTCAACGGCAAGCGGGTGAACATCGCCTCCTACCGCGTCAAGGTCGGCGACATCGTCTCGGTGCGCGAACGTTCCAAGACCATGGCCCTTGTGCTGGAAGCGCTGCAGCTCGCCGAGCGCGACACGCCGGACTACATCGAGGTCGATCCCCGGGCGATGACCGCCAAGTTCATCCGCATCCCGGATCTCGCCGCGGTTCCCTACGCGGTGAAGATGGAACCGAACCTCGTCGTGGAATTCTACGCGTCCTAGGTTCACGGAGCGCGGGCTCCCAGCCCGCATCTCTTGCTAAGAGCGGGCCTCGCGGGGTCGCCTCGGCGATGATACCCACGCGCTCATGATCCGCTTCTCGGACGTTGCGAAATCGTGGGACGGTCGCCGCGTGGTCGGGCCGCTGTCATTCGAGGTGGCGAAGGGGCAGTTCGTCGCCCTGCTCGGCGGCTCGGGATGCGGCAAGACGACAACGCTGAAGATGGTCAACGGCCTGATCACGCCTGATGAGGGCAAGGTCGTGGTCAATGGCGGTCCCGCTGGCAGGGAAGCGGCGTGGGCGCTTCGCCGGCGGATCGGATATGTCTTTCAGGAAATTGGCCTGTTTCCCCACCTGAGCATCGCCGAGAACATCGCGGTCGGGCCGAGGCTGGCGGGCTGGTCCAAAGCCAGGACCGCGGAGCGCATCGGCGAACTTCTCGACCTCGTTGCCCTCCCGCGCGAGGTCGGCGGCCGCGGGCCGTCGGCGCTATCCGGCGGCCAACGTCAGCGGGTGGGCGTGGCGCGGGCGCTCGGCTCAGGCCCGGCGGTGATGCTGATGGACGAGCCGTTCGGCGCCCTCGATCCGGCGACGCGGGACGCCTTGGGCCGCGACTACCGGGCGCTTCACGACCGCCTCGGCCTGACGACGATGATGGTCACCCACGACGTCACCGAGGCCCTGCTCCTCGCCGACCGCATCATTGTCATGGAAGCGGGCGGAATCGTCGCCGACGGTGCGCCAGGTGATCTGTTGTCGGACCGAGCGGACCCAAAGACCCGCGCCCTGATGCGCACACCCCTGCGACAGGCGCTGCGCATCGCCGAGGTGGTCGGGGGCGCGCATGGATGACCGCCTCGCCGCCGCTTGGCGGCTGCTGCCGGACTACCTGTCGCAGCACGTTCTGATCAGCCTGTGCGCCCTGCTGCTTGGATTCGCGATCAGTCTGCCGCTGGCTGTCGTCGCCAGCCGTAGCGCCGCCGTGCGCTGGCCGAGCCTGTTCCTCGCAAGCCTGATCCAGACCATCCCCAGCCTCGCGCTGCTGGCCCTGTTCTACCCCTTGTTGCTGGCCATCTCGGCATTGAGCCAAACCTGGTTTGGCCACGGTTTTTCCGCGCTGGGCTTCTGGCCCGCCCTGCTGGCGTTGACGCTCTACTCCATGCTGCCGATCCTGCGGAACGGCGTCGCCGGCATCGCCGGGGTCGATCCGGCGGCGGTGGAGGCGGCCAAGGGCGTTGGCATGACCGACACCCAACGCCTGTTCCGCATCGAGCTTCCGCTCGCGGCGCCGGTGATCATGGCAGGCGTCCGTACGGCCGCGGTGTGGACCATCGGAGCGGCCACCCTGGCGACGCCCGTCGGCCAGACCTCGCTCGGCAACTACATCTTCTCCGGCCTGCAGACCGAGAACTGGGTCTATGTGCTGTTCGGCTGCGCCGCCTCCGCGGTGCTGGCGCTGGCGACGGACCAAATGCTCGGGCTGATCGAGTCCGGGTTATCGCGTCGGCAATCTTGGCGGATCTGGGCGGGCGCGGCGGGGTTGACCGTGGGCGCGCTCGCCGCGCTGTCACCCCTCGCGGCTGCGTCCAACCACGCCGCCTATCGCATCGGGGCCAAGAACTTCTCCGAACAGTACATCCTGGCCGAACTGATGGCGGCGCGGCTGCGGGCGGCGGGAGCGGCGGTTTCCATGAAGGAAGACCTCGGCTCGGCGACGGCCTACCGCGCCCTCGCCGCGGGCGAGATCGACGTTTACGTCGACTACTCCGGGACGGTGTGGGCGAATGTTCTCGGCCGCAAGGACAACCCGGGTCGCGCCGGGGTTCTCGCCGGCCTGACCCAGGAGCTGAAGCGCCGCGACGGCGTGACCGTGCTGGGGCCGCTCGGCTTCGAGAACGCCTATGTTCTCGCCATGAAGCAGGACGAGGCGAAAAGCCTGGGGATCGTGGGGATCGACGACCTCGCGCATCACGCGACCTCGCTGAAGCTGGGCTCCGATCTTGAATTTCTCTCCCGGCCGGAGTGGAAAGCGATCCAAACCGCCTACGAGCTCACCTTCGCCAAGATGACCTCCTACCAGCCGACCTTCATGTACCGCGCGCTGGAAACCGGCGACGCCGACGTGATCTCCGCCTTCTCCAGCGACGGACGGATCGCCGCCGACCATTTGACCGTGCTAAGCGATCCCCGTCACGCCCTGCCGCCTTATGACGCGGTGATCCTGATTTCGCCTCGTGTGGCGAAAGACGCCAAGCTCCGCGCGGCCTTGTCTCCCCTGGTCGGCAAAATCACGGTGGAGGCCATGCGCGCCGCCAACTATTCCGTCGATCGCGACCAGGACAAACTCGGGCCGGCGGAAGCGGCGCGCGCTCTGGCCGCGAGCCTCAAGTGAGGGGTCTGGCGGGTTTTGGTCGAGCCACGCCCGCGGCCAAGTGCCTGGAGAGCGATGTTCCCGCCGTTCTCGAGCGTCTCGACGACGGCTTGGCGCTCTGCGATCAGCACGGCGCGGTCGTCGCTTCCAACGCGGCGTGGCGGAGCTTCGTGGGCTCCGGCCCCGCCTCCCTGCGCTGCCTCGATACCCTGTTCGGCGCCTTCATCAAGGCGACACGGGAAGGCCGCTCCAGCGGGCGGATCGATTGTGGCGCGGGACCTCGGGCGGTTCAAGTCTCCACGCTCGGCGAACACCACTTCCTGCTCAAGCTCGCGCCGCCCGAGGAGCCGACCCGGTCGATAGAGGCCGAGGCCCACGCAGCCCCGGCCCTACCGGACGCCTCTCCCTTCGGCGCCGCCCTGATCGGACCGGGGAACCCCCTGGACGCGGCGATCCTCGAGGCAAACCCGAGATTGGTGGAGATGACGGGAGGCCGTGACCCGGAGGGCGCCAGCCTTGGGCATCTTCTGACGGAGGCGTCGCGCGCCGACGCGTCGGCGCGCCTGCGTGTGGACGCCACCGAAGCAATCGAGGTCTCGCTGGCGGCATCGCCGGATCGGGTGGCGCATCTCTACCTGACCCGGACGACCCCAGGCTGGGCGGCCTACCTGCTCGATGTCACCGACCAGAAGTCGATGCAGCTTCAACTCGCCCAGCGCAACAAGATGGAGGCGATCGGCCAACTCGCCGGCGGCGTGGCTCACGACTTCAACAACCTCCTCACCGCGATCCGACTGCGCGCGGACGAACTGCTGCTGCGCCATCCGCTCGGCGATCCGTCCTACGACAACCTCGCCGAGATCCGCGACACGGTGCTGCGGGCGGCCGGGCTGGTGCGCCAACTGCTGACCTTCTCGCGCAAGGCGACGACCAAGCGTGAAACCATCGATCTCGCCGACGCCCTGATGAACTTCGAGATCCTGCTGCGGCGCCTGCTGCGCGAGGACGTGCGGCTGGAGACCGACTATGGCCGGTCGATTCCACTTGTACGGGCGGATAAGGCCCAACTGGAAAACGCGGTGATGAACCTTGTGGTCAACGCCCGGGACGCGGCGCGGGCCAACGGCGGGGGCGTGATCCGCCTGCGTTGCATGGGCCTGTCGGCGGAGGACGCCCCGGCTCTGGGTCACGCGGGTCACGCCTCGGGCCGTCTCGCGATGATCGAGGTGGCGGACGACGGCGCTGGCATTGCGCCGGACGTCGCCGCCCACCTGTTCGAACCCTTCTTCACCACCAAAGGCGTTGGCGAGGGCACCGGGTTGGGCCTGTCCACGGTCTATGGCGTGGTCAAACAGGCCAACGGCTGGATCGCCCACGAGTCGCCGGGTGGAGGCGGGGCGGTTTTCCGCATCTTCCTGCCCGAAGCCGCTCCGGTGCTCGACCTCGAGCCGCCGCAAACGGCGCCGGCGAAACCGGCGGCTCGAGATCTGTCCGGCGTCGGCCGCGTTCTCCTGGTCGAGGACGAGCCGCTTGTGCGCGGCATCGCGGCGCGGCTGCTGCGATCGCGCGGCTACGATGTGCTGGAAGCCGCCGATGGCGAGGACGCCCTGGACATCTGCAAGGCCGAGTCCGGGCGGATCGACCTGATGATCTCCGACGTGATCATGCCGGGCATCGACGGCCCTACCCTGCTCAAGGCCGCCCGGCCGTTCCTCGGCGATGCTCCGGTGATGTTCATCTCCGGCTACGCCGAAGCGGAGTTTTCCGACGTTCTGGAGGGCGAAACCGGCGTGTCGTTCCTAGCCAAGCCCTTGGACATCATGACCCTGGCCGAACAGGTCAAGCTGCGCCTGCAAGGACGGTGAGTTCCGTGATGCGGGAGCGGTTTACCGCGCGCGTCCTGTTGTTCGACCCGGCCGGGCGCATTCTGTTGCTGAAGGGCCGCCTGCCTTCCGCGCCCGAGGCGCCGGGCTGGTGGTTCACGGTCGGCGGCGGCATCGAGCCCGGCGAGTCGGTTCGGCAAGCCGCCTTGCGCGAGATCGCCGAGGAGACCGGGTTCGCCAGCGTCGATCTCGGCCCCACCCTGTTCGAAACCGATCAGATCCTCCTCGACCGCAAGAAACGCCCGGTGCGCCACCGTTCGACCTTCCTGTTCGCCCGATGCGTTGGCGGCGAGCCGTCGCGGGAGGGTTGGCAGGCTCTGGAGCGGGAGTTCGTCGACGACATCCGCTGGTGGCCGGTCGAAGACCTCGAGCGTTCGGACGAGCCGGTCTATCCGCCCGATCTGGCGAAACACGCCAGGGCGGCGTGGAGCGCCAACGGTTAAGCTCAGGTTCATCGTGGACGGACGAAGGTGACGTCGATCTTACACAGTGCATCCAAAGCGCCATTGTCGCGTTTCTTCACCCAACGCTGGTCGAAAACCGGCAAACCCAAGGAGTCGATCATGTTGAAACCCCTTCTGCTGGCCGGTCTGGCGGCCGCGGCCTTCGTTCCATCGCTCGCCAGCGCCCAGGAGTCTTGCCAGCAAGCGCGGCATGACAACCGCGTGGCCGGCACCATCGTCGGCGCCGGCCTCGGCGCGATCCTCGGCGGCGCGATCACTGGACATGGCGGCGGCGCGGTCGCCGGAGGTGTCGGCGGCGCGGTAGCCGGCAACGTCATCGCCGGCTCGGGCACCCACTGCGGTGAAAACCAATACGGTTACTACGATCAGAGCGGTCAGTGGGTCCCGCGCACATCGACCGCCTACGGCTACTATGGCCCGGACGGCCAATGGGTCGCCAATCAGCCCGCGGGCTACGCGCCGAACGGCTACGGCCAGAACGGCTATGGCCAGAACGGCTATAACCAGGGCTACGCGCCGCCGCCGGCTCCAGCCTATGGCCAGGACGCCGCCTACTCCGAGCGCGAACACGGCCGGATGAACTTTCGCGAACGTGAAGACCGGATCGACCAGCGCATTCGCCAGGCGATGAGCGACGGAACGATCGACGACCGCGACGGCCGCCGCGGCCTGCACGAGCTGGCCGACATCCGCCGGATGGAGGCCGACTATCGGTCGAACGATGGTCATCTGAACGACGGTCAGCGCGCCGACATCGACCAACGTCTCGATGCGCTGCGTGACCGCCTGCACATGGACAACGGCCAGCGCTCCTACTAGCCGACCTTTTAACCGGCTGAATTGGTCCCCGCTCTGTCGCGAGAGCGGGGATTTTTTAGGCGAGCGCGTCTACGCGATCCGCCGCGTCGTCATGACGCTTGCCGTACCTCCACCGCGAACGCAGGAAGGTCGTCGCCCGCCTCTTGCGGGCGGCGCGGGGGTGCTCGATGTTCCAGATCGGCAATCTGCAGAGCGCGTTCGGCGTGGTGGCGATCGTCGCGTTCTGCTGGGCCATTTCGGAGCGGCGGCGGCTGTTTCCCTGGAAGCTCGCGATCGGCGCGATCGTCGCCCAGGCGCTGCTGGTCGTGCTGCTCTTCGCGCTGCCCGCCGCGCGTGTCGGGCTGGCCCAGGCCGGAGTCGCCGTCGATGGTCTGGCCTCCAGCACCCAGACCGGGGTGAAATTCGTCTTCGGCTTCCTGGCCGGAGCGGACCAACAACCCTACGCCGTCACCAATCCGGGCGCGCTGTTCGTCTTCGCCTTCCGCGTTCTGCCGGTCATTCTGGTGATCTGCGCCCTGTCCGCCCTGCTGTGGCACTGGCGGGTGCTGAGGTGGCTGATCCGCGCCTTCGGCCTGGTGTTCGAGAAGACCATGGGACTGCGCGGCGCGCCGGCGTTGGCGACGGCGGCGACGATCTTCATGGGCCAGGTCGAGGGGCCGATCTTCATCCGCGCCTATCTCGCGGTCCTGTCGCGATCGGAGATGTTCCTCCTGCTTACTGTGGGCATGAGCTGCGTTTCCGGCTCCACCGTCGTCGCCTACGCCGCCATTCTGAAAGGCGTTCTGCCGGGCGCGGCGGCGCACGTATTGACCGCCTCGTTGATCTCGGCGCCAGCCGGAGTGCTCCTCGCCCGCATCCTCGTGCCGCGCCTGCCCGGCGACGAGGCTCCCCTCACGGTCGACATCGCCACGGCCAAGACATACCAGAGTTCGATCGACGCCCTGATCAAGGGCACCACCGACGGCCTGCAGATCGTCCTCGCCGTCGGCGCGACCCTGATCGTCTTCGTCGCCCTGATCGCCATGCTCGACGGCCTGCTGACCCTGGCGCCGGCCATCGCGGGAGCGCCACTCAGTGTGGAGCGCCTGCTGGGCTTTGTATTCTCGCCGTTGGCGTGGGCGATCGGCGTGCCGTGGAAGGAGGCTCCCATCGCCGGCTCCCTCCTCGGGATCAAACTGGCCCTGACCGAGTTCTCCGCCTTCGCCGATCTCGCCAAGCTCGCCCCCGGAACGATCTCCGACCGCACTCGGGTGATCATGACCTACGCCCTGTGCGGCTTCGCCAACATCGCCTCGGTCGGGATCAACGTAGCGGGCTTCAACGTCCTGGTTCCCGAGCGCCGGGTCGAGGTGATGGGAATGGTGTGGAAGGCCATGCTCGGCGGCTTCCTCGCCACCTGCATGACGGCGGCGGTGGTCGGCGCGATGCCGAGTACGCTTTATCCCAAGTAGGTCTTCGGCGCCCGAGTAGACCCCCTACCGCTCGCTGGCGCGAGTCGCTTCCCCCTTGGGGGAAGACAAAGACAAAAAGTCGGTCGGCGCTGAACCCCGTCTTCCCCATCAGGGGGAAGCGACTCGCGCCAGCGAGCGGTAGGGGGTCTACCCGGGCGCCGTTCTTCGAGACCGCACCTTCTTCACGATCCCTGAAAAGCTCATCAGCGTTCGCCCGGAGGTGGTGATCAAACCGCGGATAAACACCAACGATCCGCCCGCGCGCACCACCTCGCCGGACGCCTCGATAAACTCGCCGACACTCGCGCCATCGGTGAAGTCGCCGTGGAGGGAGGCGGTGACCGAACCGGTGTCCTGGAGCGCGTCCTCGCCGATGCAGAACAGGGCGTAGTCGGCGAAGGTCAGCAGGCAGCCGCCGTGCATGAAGCCGCCGCCGTTCATGTGCTTGGTTTCGGCGCGGAAGGCGCACACCATCCGACCGTCGTCGCCTTTGCGCGCATAGAAAGGCCCGGTGAGGTGCTCGAACGGGTCGGAGCCCCAGATCGTCCACCCCGCCCACTCTCCGGCGGTGATCGGCTCGCGCACCCAGGCCTGTTCCGCGTCGCCGCCGTCCATCTGTGGTCCTCTCGTTCGAGCGGGTGTTAGACGTTGCCGCGATGCCTTGCCACTCCGGAGACCGTTCATGGCGCTCGATGCCGAAACCCGCGACCAGCTCATCGACACGGTGCGCCGCTTCGTCGCCGAACGCCTGCGGCCGATCGAGGCCCAGGTGGCGGAGAACGACGCCGTTCCCGACGACATCCTCGCCGAGATGCGCGCGCTCGGCCTCTACGGCATTTCGATCCCGGAGCAGTATGGCGGCCTCGACCTGTCGATGGAGGACGAGTGCCTGGTGGCCATCGAGCTTGGCCGCGCCAGCCCGGCGTTCCGCTCCGCCTTCGGCACCAACGTCGGTATCGGCAGCCAAGGCTTGGTGATGTTCGGCACCGAGGAGCAGAAAACGAAGTGGCTGCCCGGCATCGCATCCGGCGAAACCCTCACCTCATTCGCCCTAACCGAGCCGGAGGCCGGATCGGACAGCGCCGCGGTGCAGACCCGGGCCGTTCGCGACGGTGACGACTACGTGCTGAACGGCTCGAAGCGCTACATCACCAACGCCGGCAAGGCGTCGCTGTTCACGGTTATGGCGCGGACCGATCCGGAGAAGAAGGGAGCCGGCGGCGTCTCCGCGTTCCTCGCGCCGCGCGACCTGCCGGGCCTGACGATCGGCAAGCCGGAAAAGAAGATGGGCCAGCACGGCGCTCACATCCACGACGTGATTTTCGAGAACGTCCGCGTGCCGGCGGAAAACCGGCTGGGCGCCGAAGGCGAGGGCTTCAAGGTCGCCATGCAGGTGCTGGACCGGGGGCGGCTGCACATTTCGGCGGTGTGCATCGGCGTCGCCGAACGCCTGATCGCCGACACCGTGGCCTACGCCGCCGAGCGCAAGCAGTTCGGCCAGCCGATCGCCAGCTTCCAGCTCGTTCAAGGCATGATCGCCGACTGCAAGACCGAGGCCCTCGCCGCCCGCGCGCTCACCCTGGAGACCGCCCGTAAGCGCGACGCGGGGCTCGGGGTAACCCTCGAAGCGTCGGCCTCGAAATATTTCGCGTCCGAAATGGTCGGGCGGGTGGCGGATAAGGCTGTGCAAATCTTCGGCGGCGCCGGCTACATCGGAGATTACGGCATCGAACGTCTCTATAGGGACGTCCGCATCTTCCGCATCTACGAGGGCACCAGCCAGATTCAGCAGATCGTCATCGCGCGGGAGACGATGAAGCGCGGCGGGTGAAGCTTGACGGACTAGATCGCCGTGCTTAGCTTAGCTAGATGATCGTCAACGTCCATTCGGCCAAGACTAATCTCTCCAAGCTCCTCGAACGGGCGGAGAATGGCGAGGAAGTCCTCATCGCCCGGGCGGGCAAGCCGGTCGTGCGGCTGACGCCCGTGGTGACGCCGCGGGTGACCGGGGTCGAGGAAAAGTCGGCTGAGTTCGAACACCGGGACCTGCCGAGTTGGATGGGATCGCTGCGGGGACAAATCTGGATCGCGCCCGATATCGAGGATTTCGAAAAGGAACTCGCCGAGCAGATGGAGAATGGTCCCGTGTTCCCCACGGATGAAGCGTCCTGAAAATTCTGTTCGACACCCACGTTCTGCTGTGGGCGTTGGAGGCTCCCGAGACACTCAGCACGACGCCATGCGCCGTGGAACGCCCAAGGTGGCCAGCGTCGCGAGCCTATGGGAGATCGCCATCAAGGTGGCTAATGGAAAGCTGAACGCGCCTGACGATCTCCCAAGGCTGTTGATCGAAGCCGAGTTCGAGATCTTGCCGGTCTTTGTTCGGCACGTCTGGGCGATCCGTTCAGCGCCTCAGGTTCTCCGGACCGCCGATCCCTTCGACCGGCTCCTGTTTGCACAGGCCAAGGTTGACGGACTCACCTTGGCGACACGCGATCGCGCGATTCTCGCCTCTGGCGTCGAAATCCTCAAGGCCTAGCGAATCTCCACGGCGATCTTCCGCGCCATTTCCGCAAGTTCCTCCGCATCCGCCATCCCTCCCTCCCCGTGCCGCCCCGACTCCAAACCAGCCCATCTCGGCAGGATATGGACGTGCAGATGAAAGATGGTCTGGCCTGCCGCCGCGCCGTTGAACTGACTTATCAAGATGCCGTCCGGCCTCAGCGCGGTATTTATTGCCCGCGCCACGCGCTGCACCGTCGCCATCACCGCGTTCAGCGCCGCCGGCTCGATCTCCAGCAGGTTGCGGGCGCGGGAGGTCTTGCTGATCACCAGCGTATGGCCGCGCATCTGGGGAAAGGCGTCCATGAAGGCCAGGGTCTCGGCGTCCTCGAACACCTTGGCCGAGGGGACTTCGCCCCTCAGGATCCTGGCGAAGATGTTGCCGTCCTCATAGACGCCGTCGAGGCTCATGGTTGCGCGCATCCCGCTGTTGAGGTCATCTTCGCCTAGCAAACCGCGCGCGAGGGGGCCATGGCGGAAAACCTTACCGAATGACAGGCCAAGTGGTTCGCGAGCGTCCGCGACGGCCTGGAACGCGACACCGGCAAGAGCCTCAACCAGTGGGTCGTCATCGCGCGCGCCTGTCCCGAGACCAAGCATCGCGCCCGCTTGGCGTGGTTCAAGGCGAACCACTGCCTGCTGCAGAACCGCGCCTCGGTGGTTCTCAGTGAGGCTTTCGCGGGCAAGATGTGGGACGAACCCGAGGCCTTGGTCGACAGCTTGTGGAGCGACCCGTCGGCGCGCGCCATCTTCGATTTCGTCGATGCCGCCGCGATGGCCATTCCCGGTACGGTTCGGACGGCACGCAAGGGGTACACGGCTTGGTCGCGCAAGGTGCAGTTCGCCGCGCTGCGCCCGAAAAAAGGCGGCGAAATCATCCTTGGACTTGCCGTGGCGCCCCAGGACGGTTTGGAGCAAGCCGGGCGCGAGGGATGGTCCGAGCGGCTCACCGCGAGGACGGTTCTGCAAAATCCGGTAATCAACGAATACCTCAAGGCTCTGCTCGCGAAGGCGGCCGAGAGATCTTGATGCGGAGGGCGGACGTCCCGTCCGCCTGTCTATGCCGCCGCGGGCGGGACGCCCGCGCTCCGGGCCTTTCGTGCTTTTGATGAGTGGTCAGGCGCCTTCAGCGCGGCTTCGCCAGCTGCCAATCCAGGTGCGTCCGCACCGTCGGCCATTCGCTGGCGATGATCGAATAGACACAGGTGTCGCGTAAGGACCCGTTCTTCGCGCGGATGTGGTTTCGCAAGACGCCGTCCAGCCTCGCGCCGAGGCGTTCGATGGCGCGGCGGCTCTGGTGGTTGAGGAAGTGGGTGCGGAACTCGACGGCGATGCAGTCCAGCGTCTCGAAGGCGTGGGCCAGCAGCATCCGCTTGCATTCGGTGTTGAGCGGCGAGCGCTGGACTGAGTGGCGATACCAGGTCGCGCCGATCTCGACGCGCGGGCTTTCGGCGTCGAGATTCCAGTAGCAGGTCATCCCGACGGCCTTACCGGTCGCCGGATCGATCACCGCGAACGGCAGGCAGTTCCCGGCGGCTTGCTTAGCCAGGCGCTTGTCGATCTCGCCGGCCACGGCCTCGGGCCCGGGAACATTGGTGTACCAGACGCGCCAGAGGTCGCCCTCGGCCGAACCCTCCGCGAGCGCCGGCGCGTGTTCGGACCGGAGCGGGACGAGCCAGGCGTGTTCGCCGCGCAACTCGACCTCGGGCGGCCAGTTCACGCCGTCGCTTGCCTAAACGGGGAGTATTCCTCGGCCAACCAGTCCATCTCGCCCTGCACCGCCCGCCGCTCCTCCTCGAGGAACCGCGCCACCGGCGTGCGCAGAGCGCGGTCGGCGATGTAGTGGGCGGAGTAGACCGCGGTCGGAAGATAGCCGCGGGCGATCTTGTGCTGGCCCTGCGCGCCGGCCTCGACCCGCGCCAACCGGTTCTCGATGGCATGATCGATGGCCTGATAATAGCACAGCTCAAAGTGGAGGAACGGCACGTCCTCGACGCAGCCCCAATTTCGTCCGTATACGCAATCGGCGCCCAGCAGGTTGAGCGCACCCGCGATCCAACGTCCGTCCCGCCGCGCCATGATCAACAGCACCTTGTCCGCCATCCGCTCGCCCAGCATCGAGAAGAACGGACGGTTGAGGTAAGGGCTGCCCCATTTGCGCGCGCCGGTGTCCATATAGAAGGCGAAGAAGGCGTCCCAGGCGTCCTCGGTCAGATCGGCGCCGGTGAGGCGGACGACATCCAGGCCCTTGACGGCATCCCGCCGCTCGCGCCGGATGGTCTTGCGCCGGTTGGACGACAACGAGGCGAGGAAATCGTCGAAGGTGTCGTAGCCCGGATTATGCCAATGGTACTGCTGGTTCTGCCGCTGCAGCAGGCCGCGCGCGCCCATGAAGTCCCATTCCGCGCGGGTGGGAAAGTTGATCCCGACGCCGGAGACGCCGAATTTCCGGCACACGGTCAATGCGCCGTCGACCAGCATTACCTTGCCCTCGTCGCCGGCGCGCGAGATCAGCCGTGGTCCGGTCACCGGCGAAAACGGCGCCGCCGACACCAGCTTGGGATAGTATCGCCCTCCCGCCCGCTCATAGGCGTCTGCCCAGCCGTGATCGAAGATGTACTCACCCTGGCTGTGCGACTTGAGGTAGAGCGGCATGACCGCCGCGGCTTGGCCAACCTGATCCCGCACCAACAGATGTTGCGGCCCCCACCCAGTGCGTTCCACCGCGCAGCCGGACTGCTCCAGGCAGTCGAGGAAGTCGTAGGACACGAACGGATTAGCTTGGTATTCGGGCCCGGCCAAACAAGCGTCCCAGGCTTCGCGGCCGATATCGGCAATCCGGCGATGAACACTGATCTCGGCCTTGAGGCCTGTCACGGAGTGAAGCCCTCGAAGATCAGGTTGTCGCAGCCGCCTTTCAGCGCCGCCCACTCCTCCGGCGAACGCACGGTCCAGGCGACGATCGGCATGCCCTTCTTGCGATGGGCGTCGGCCCTGGCGCTCGGCAGCATGTCCGTGCCAAGCGCCAGGAAATGCGGCCGGGCGATCGCGACGTGCTTGAGGTCGGCATACTGCTTGCGCAGTTCCGGCGCGAGGTGGCGGGAGCCGGCGTCTCTATAGCCATAGCTGTCCAGCCCGCGCAGCACCTTGGGATAGTTGTCGGCGAACCAGGCGTGAGAGTAGGGATTGAAGCCGATCACACAGGTCGGGCCGTGGTGGTCGATCAGCACCTCGTGGACCCGGCGCTCCAGCGGCCCGACCTCGCCGTACGGGATCTTGATCTCGATGTGCACCAGCGAATTGTGACCGGCGATGGCCAGCGCCTGAGCCAGGGTGGGGATCGTCTCTTCCGTGTCGGCAAGCTTCAACTCGCCGAGGTCGTGGGCGGTGCGGTCGGAGACGCGGCCCTCCACCCCGGTCATTCGATCCAGCTTGGCGTCGTGGAAGACCACCGCTTCGCCGTCGGCTGACATTTGGACGTCCAGCTCGATGCCGTATCCGGCGGCGGCGGCGGCCTGAAAGGCGCCGAGGGAATTCTCCGGCGGTCCGTCTTTGGACCACAGTCCCCGATGCGCGATCGGCGGCCCGAACAGCAGGTCCCAGGCCGGGCCGAACTCGCTCGTCATGAGACTTCGACAATGGCGTCGACCTCGACGGCGAAGTTCATCGGCAGGCGATACACTCCCACCGCCGATCGCGCGTGCCGGCCGGCGTCGCCGAATACCTCGACCATGATGTCCGAGCAGCCGTTGATCACCTTGGGAATGTCGAAGAAACGCGGGCCCGCCTGGACGAAGCCGCCGAGCTTCACCACCCGCTTCACCCGCGAGAGGTCGCCGTCGCAGGCCAGCTTCATCTGGCCGATGAGGTTGATCGCGCACAGTCGCGCCGCCGCCAGCGCTCCGTCCAGGTCGACGTCTTCGCCGACCGTGCCCTTGATCCCGCCGGTGGGATCGATCGAGACCTGTCCGGAGATGTGGATGAGGTTGCCGCAGCGGACGAACGGCACATAGTTGGCGATCGGCGCCACCGGCGCGGGTAACTCGATGTTCAGGGCCGCGAGGCGGTCTTCGATCGTCGGCATGGTCGCGGCTTAGCGCGTCCAAACCGGCCTTGGAAGCCGCCTCGGCGCATTAGAGCTTCAGCTTGGCCTTGAGTTCATCGATCATCTTGGACGCGGCTGCTTTATCCAAATCCGCCGCCGGCGGAGCGACGCCGGCCTCCTCGCACAGTGTCGTGAGGTAGGACGCCTGGGCCCCGGTCATCGGGTCATGCCCCGAAACCCACTGGTCAGGGTCCTTTTGGGTGTTCGAGCCCGGATCGGCGTCGAGCTTGGGGTTTTCAAGCGTGTCGGACATGATGGATGAACCTCAGATGTTTACGGTTTGTTCAACCCACCTCGGCGCGGTCGGTTCCCTTGCCGCGCCGCACGTTCGCGATCACTGTCCTCGAGAACCGATCAGGAGGCCTCGATGACCACCGCCCTAGAGCGCCAAATGCCCAAGGTGGCGTACGCCGATCTCGGCGATATCCGTATGGCTTACTACGAGGTCGGTCCGCGCCGGGACGTTCCGGTGATCTTCTGTCACGGCTTTCCGGAGCTGGCCTTTTCCTGGCGCCACCAGCTCCAGGCTTTCGAGGCGGCGGGCCGCTGGGCGATCGCTCCGGACATGCGCGGCTATGGCCTGACCAAAGGCCCGGGCGAAGTCGAGGCCTACGACATGGAGCACCTCACCCGCGATCTCGTCGGCCTTCTCGACCATCTCGGCGTGGAGAAGGCGATCTTCTGCGGGCACGACTGGGGCGGCATCGTCGTGTGGCAGATGCCGCTGCGCCATCCCGACCGAACCGCCGGCGTCATCGGGCTGAACACTCCGTTCATGCCGCGACCGCCGGCCGATCCGATCGCCATCATGCGCCGCCGCTTCGGCGACCAGATGTATATCGTCGCGTTCCAGACACCCGGCGAGGCCGACGCGGCGCTGGCGGCGGATGTCGGCAAGACCATGAACTTCTTCATGCGCCGCCCGACCGCCGACACGCCGCCGGCGAGCGGGGGCCTTTCCATCGCCGCGCCGAAAGAGGGCGAGGACAAGCCGGCGTCCACCTTCGCCCTGATCGAGATGCTGAAGCTGTGGTCGCCCGATTACGACCCTCGCCCAATGCTCCTCAACGATGAAGAAATGGCGGCCTTCGTCGAAACCTTCCAGGCCACCGGCTTCACCGGCGGTATCAACTGGTATCGCAACTTCACCCGCAACTGGGAGCGTTCCGAGGGCATCAAAGAAGAGATCACCTGCCCATGCCTGATGATCATGGCCGAGAAGGACGCCGTGCTGCCGCCGTCCGCCGCCGATGGCCTGGAAAGCTATGTGAAAGACCTGGAAAAGCACCTGATCAGGGGCAGCGGCCACTGGACGCAGCAGGAGAAGCCCGACGAGGTCAACGCCGCGCTGTTCGACTGGCTAGGTCGGCGCTTTCCGGACTAGAACGGCAAATGGATCGCACCACTCCGCCGCCGGCGTCGACAACGCCGCCCATGTCGTTGGGCGGCCGTCGCGCGCTCTATGTCGAGACCGAGCCATTCACCTCGGGTTGGCTCCCCACCGACGGTCCCCACGAGATCTATTTCGAGCAGTGCGGCGCGCGGAACGGGAAGCGCGCGGTGGTTCTGCACGGCGGCCCGGGCGGCGCGGTCAATCCGACGATGCGGCGCTTCTTCGATCCGTCGCGCTGGCGCACGACGCTGTTCGACCAGCGCGGCTGCGGCAAGAGCCGGCCGAACGCCAGCCTGGACGACAACACCACCTGGACTCTGATCGAGGACATCGAGCGCCTGCGCGTCCATCTCGGCGTCGAGAGCTGGACGGTGTTCGGCGGATCGTGGGGATCGACCCTGGCGCTGGCCTACGCCATCACCCATCCGGAACGTGTCGACGGCCTGATCCTGCGCGGTATCTTCCTGCTGACGCAGCGCGAACTCGACTGGTTCTACCAGGACGGCGCCTCGATGATGTTCCCCGATGCGTGGCAACGGTTCCTGGAGCCGATCCCCGACGCGGAGCGGGGAGACCTCGTGGCCGCCTATCACCGCCGCCTGATCGATCCGGAGCCGGCCGTGCAGGCGCGCGCGGCGAGCGCCTGGAGCCAGTGGGAGGGCGACACCCTTTCCCTGCGCGGCCCGCAGGCGCGACCGGCGAAGTTCAACGAGACCGACTTCGCGGTGGCCTTCGCTAGGATCGAATCCCATTATTTCGTCAATCGCGGGTTCTTTCCGACCGATGGTTGGCTGCTCGAGCAGGTGGACAAGATCCGTCACATTCCGGCGAGGATCGTTCAAGGCCGCTTCGATGTCGTCACGCCCCTGGAAAGCGCGTGGAAACTGAAGGCCGCATGGCCCGAGGCTCAGCTCGAGATCGTCTGGGACGCCGGCCACGCCAGCACCGAGCCGGGGATCGTCGACGCGCTGGTGAGGGCGACGGACAGAGCGCTGACGAGCTGAAACGCCAGCCGTCTTTCCAGGGATCACGCCTCCAGGTCGGCGTGCTTAGCCGTGCCTCGTCAAAAGTCGCGGTTGCTATCGAGGTACGGGCGCGCGTCACGACAGTTCCCGGCAGAGTTCAGCGCGGCATGGAAACCTCCGCGAAATCAGCCTCGACGCAAAACGGCGACACTACAGTATCGTCAAAAGCAAATTCTTGTCAATTACAATCACTCGGGTGACTGTGTAGTGGCTTTTGCGTCAGCATTGTGTTTCTTGGGCTCGGTCAAAGCGAGGGCCGTTATCCCGCATGTCTCTCGACCATAGCTTGGCCTTGCGGCAAAAGGGTGGGATCGGGGCAAATCCGAACCTAAGCGCCGGGGCGATGGTGGCGGAGTTTCGATGACCCTCTCTCGTCAGGTCGGCGTGCGGAACTTCGGGCGGCGGGTTGACGACAACCGGGTCGGGACGACCGAAAACGTCTCGCCGCCGCCCTCCGGCCGGACCTTGCCACGCCGGGACTTCTTTATCCTGCCGCTCATCGTGGGCCTGACGCTCCTGGTCATGGCCGGCGGAGCGGAGATGGTCGCGCGGGCCGCGTATCCGATCAAGTTGGAGCTCTCTTGCACTCTGCACACGGCCGAGGGCATGCGGTTTCCACCCTTCTGCGTCGCCTTCAACAAGGTGGTCGACGGACCGTGGGTGGAAAACAGGTTCAACGACTGCGGCTACCGGACGGCACAATCCTGCAGGGTAACGCCCCTGACACGCCGGCGTGTGGCGGTGGTCGGCTCGTCCATCGCCCGAGGTCATGGCGTGCCATATCCGGAGACCTTCGCCGCCCGCGCGAGCGCCGCGCTCTCTCACGCCTGTGGCGAGACGGTCGATTTCCAGAATCTAGGCAATGACGCCGCCGATATACTGCGCCTGGACAGGCGGATGCCGGAAGCGCTCGCGCTCAAGCCCCGCGTCATCGTCATGCTGATCACCACGACCGATCTTCAGCACATGAACGACGACTATTCGGTTGAGGATCAGCCGCCGCCACGCCATGCGTCAGGCTTGAGCCTCATTCAAATCATGGACTTGTTGCGAGAGTCGCATCTGTTCTTGATCGGTCAACACTTCCTGTACCGCGACCCCGCCGTCCAGGTGACCGCCTTTACGCGCAATGGCGTCGACGACATGAACGGCTATGTCGTCGACCCCCTCCCGCCGAAGTGGCAAACCAGGGTCGATGAGATCGCCGCCCTGCTCAAGCGGATGACCGCCGTCACGACTCCCGCGGGGGTCAAGGTGGTCCTGGTCTATGTTCCAAGGCGGGTTCACGCGGTGCTCAAGATGCCGCGCTATGCCGATCGACGGCTGAACGCCCGCGTGCTCGACCAAGGCCTCGCCGCCGCGGCGCGCGCCAGCGGAGTCGACTTCCTCGACACAACCCCCGACTTCGCCGCGGCCCGAGACTTCAACTCCCTGTTTTATCTCGCGGACGGGCATCCATCGGGCGGCGGACACGCGGTGATCGCAAAGGCTGTGGAGACCCGGCTGCTCCAGACGCCCGCGTTCCAATCGTGCCGCGCCGGCGGATCCTCGGGTGGAACGGCGGGATGAACGTCCCCTCCTTCGCCTTTCTGGTGCTTGCCGTCCTCGGCGCCGTCGCCTTCAATTTTTCCAAAGCCGCTTGGTGGCGCGTCGCCGTTCTCCTGGCGATCAACGTCTTCTTCATTCAGACCTTCGCGGGTAGCCCGAGGCTTCTTGTTCCTTACGCCGGCTTCCTCGCTCTGGGGTACGTCGGCGTCGTGCTTCGTCAGAACGGGGTGCGGTGGGCGCCCTTGGTGTTGCCGATCACGGTTTTCCTGGTGTTCGTTTGGCTGAAGAAGTATCTCTTCATCCCCCACGCGATAATGCTGCACTCCGTCTATCTGACGATCGGCCTATCCTACGTCTTCTTTCGGGTCATGCATGTCGTCATCGACGGCTGGGAAGAGATCCCTCGAGGAACGCGCGGGCTTCTGTCCTACGTGAACTACACGCTCAACTTTACCTGTCTGGTTTCTGGTCCGATTCAGCGCTACGAGGACTATCGCTCATTCGAGATTGAACCCGCGCCCTTGGACCTGTTCGTGATCGGCCGTGCTTTCGAGCGCATCGTCATCGGATTTTTCAAGGTCTACATCGTCTCGAGCCTTCTCCACACCTTTCAGGCGCATCAGATCGCCGCGCCCGCGTCGGCGGACGACTTGACGACGCAGGTGTGGCGGATGGCGCTGGCGATCGGCGTCTACCCGCTCTACCTGTTCTTCAATTTCTCGGGCTATACCGATTTCGTGATCGGTTGCGCGCGTCTGTTTCGCATCGAGCTTCCAGAGAATTTTCGCTCACCGTTCGCTGCGGTGAACTTTATCGACTTCTGGAGTCGCTGGCACATAACCTTGTCGCAGTGGTTGAAGGACTACGTCTACAGTCCGTTGCTTCTGTCGGCGATGCGCCGGGTGACCGCTCCTGGAGTCATTCCGCTCATGGCGGTCGGCGCTTACTTCTGCACCTTCTTCCTGGTTGGGGCGTGGCACGGCCAGACATCGGAATTTCTGTTCTTCGGCCTGCTTCAGGGCGGCGGCGTCGCGGCCAACAAGCTTTATCAGGAGGTGATGACCGCCCGGCTGGGCCGAGCGGGCTACGAACGACTGTCGGCGAATCCGATCTATGCCGCCGTTTGCCGCGGCGCGACCTTCACCTGGTTCGCGTTCACCCTGCTGTGGTTCTGGTCATCCTGGACAGCGATGAGAGCGACGATCGCGCATTCCGGTGCGCCGACGGCGCTGTTGGCTATCGGCCTGATCTTCGTCGTGGCGACATTGGTTTTGGGATTGGCGGCCGCGATTGCTCGCGCGGCGCCGATGACCCGTTCGCTTGGACCGGCCGTAACGTCGCGTTACGCCCGCACCGCCTACGTCACGGCGATGGCGACCATCATTATCGTGTCGATCGTCATCGTCGCCGCGCCCGCACCGGAGATCGTCTACAAGGCGTTCTGATGTGGCTTGTAGATCGTCGCGGACATACCATCGTTCTAACGCGGTTTGCCACCGCTGGAACGGCATGATTGGGAATGAAGAATTGACCCAACACTAATGACTGGATTTGGGGCGGTGGAATCGATCGTTCAAAAGGTCGGTTTATTTGAACTCGTTCAGCTACCAATATGTGTCGTGGTCATCGCGACCGCATTCATTTGGCCTCGCATAAATTCGTCCGGATTCCGGACTCTGGAAAACGGCCTGAAGGGTATCTCCACACAACCCTACGCCAGCGCCCTGCTGATCGCGACGATCGCGATTTTGTGCCGCGCCGCCTTGATTCCTTTAATACACGTAAACCCGTTGATCCCCGATGAAATCAGCCTTCGCCTCCAGGCGGATACCTACCTCAACGGCCGTATAAGCAACCCATCGATCGACTCCGCCGACTTCACCTCGATATATACGCTTCTAAAACCATCCTACGCTTCGATATATCCGGCGCTCCGGTCGTTCCCCTTGGCTCTTGGGCGACTGATCGGACTTGATTTCTGGTTTGGAGCGTGGCTGACCGCCGTAGCCCTGTGCATCATCACATATTGGGCGCTGCGCGCTTTCGTTTCACCGCCTTACGCCTTGATCGCGGCTTTGATCGCCGTCGCGCGGTTCGCGATTTTCAGCCCGTGGGTCAACTCCTACTTCGGCGCGGCGTCGACCGCGATCGGCGGCCTTTTGTTGATCGGTGGTTTCGCGCGGCTTGTCCGGAAACCGACATTGTCTTCGGGTTTCTTCGTTGGGGCCGGCGTTTTCATCGTTATGGTGACCCGACCGTTCGAAGGAATGATGTTTTCCATTCCCGTGGCGATCGGGATCCTCGCGCACTTCCTCAAGTCGCGGGAACAGCGTGGGCCGCTGATCGGCCCGGGACTGGTCGCCGCCAGCCTGGTTCTAGCCGGGTTCGCTGTCTCGGCCGTTCACAACCAGGCCGTCACCGGGGATTGGCGCGCGGCGCCGTACACGTTCTACCAAAAGGTATCCGGCGCCAGTCCGGCTTTCCTGTTCGCCCCCTCGCCGCCGCCCCGCGCCCAACCGCGGTACGCGCCCGAGCGCGACATCCTGGCCGCTGAAACCAATGATTTCGCTCGCGGCAAAACTCTTCGGGGAATCGCGTCGGCGGAAGCGTCGCGCTTCGAGCAGTACTGGAATTTCTATGTCGGCTTCGCGCTCACCCTTCCCTTCGTCATCGGCCTCATGTGCATTCTTACGCGGCTGACGCTCGTCCTCGCCTCCGCCATGCTGGTCGCCGGGTTGATGGTCGAGACGTTCGACTGGGCTCAGTATGCCTCTCCCGCCTTCGGCGTCGTGATGGTGTGCATCGCCATGGGTCTGCAACGCCTGCGTCGATACGCGCCCGGCGGTCGCCCGATCGGGATGTCGCTCAGCCGGCTGTTGCCTCTGGGCATACTCGTGGGATCGGCCGTGCCGTTGACGTCGGTTATCAGCGCCAACGCCAACCTCGAGCTGCCCAGCATTGGCGGCAGTTCGTGCTGCTGGATACCGCGGGAAAGTGCTCATTCCGCCGTGCAGCGGGCGCTATCGCGCTACGATGGCAGGAAGTTCGTCGTCGTCGATACTGGGCCGACATCGCCAAGAATGCTGTTCGTGGTCTACAACGACGCTGACGTCGTCCGCTCGCCGATCGTATGGCTGAACGAGGACGCCCAGCTAAATCCGCACACCTTCTCGCGATATCCAGGTCGAGCGATCTGGCATATGGGCTGGACCGCGCTCGGCTCGGTCTGCCTTCAGCTTAGCGCGCGGGGCTTTGGTCCGGCAATGACCGAGCTCAAGACGGAACGGTACAATGGTTACTGGCGGCGGCCGTCCGACAAAGAGGTGTCCGAAGGCTGCCTACGGCTATAGGCGAGAAGATTTGGCCGGCCCATCCACGACCGCCTCGGCTCTTTTCTGAAAAACAAACGAAGTGTTGAGCCAGAAGTTCAGGAGAAACGCGGTTCCGATGCCGGTGACCTTGGCGATCACCGGCGGGAAATCCCACACCGCCGCCGCGACCCACGTCATGCCGACATTGACGCCCAATCCGAGCGAGGCGGACAGCAGGAACGCGCCGAACCGGCGAAAGCTCAGGGTGTGCCTGTAAACGAAATAGGAGGTGAACACATAATTCTCGACAGCGGCCAGCAGGAAGCTGACAGCGGCCGCCAACGGAAGCGGCAGCACCCTTGGGTACAGCAGGGCAAACGCTCCGAGATCGATGACGGCGGCGCTTCCACCGGTCAGCGTATAGCGCGCCAACTTTCCCATCGTGTCGGAAACCGTCATCGGTCCACTGTTCACGCCGCTAAGCCGCCCGCAAGCTTGGAATGTAAACGCGTTCTGCCGGAAGCCGCGCGGGGTGCATGGCGACCCGCCCGCCTCGCCGTGGAAGGCCTATCCGAGCTTGATAAAATGCTGCGACGTCAGCGGCCCGAGGGCGGGGATGTCAATCAGGGTGCACAGCGCGAATATCACCACGACGGCCGCCGCGATGGCCATCAGGCCGCGCTCCATGAACAGCTTCTCGGGCTTCTGCGCCGTGGACGCCGGCTGCATCGATAGCGCGAGGTATTTGCCGAACAAGAGCGCGATCACTGGAAGCACGAAGATGTACTCGATGCGGTATTTGACAAAAAAGATGGAGAGACACATCACGCTGCCGAGGGCGTACATCAGACATGACGCCGTGAGATTGATCTCGGTGTAGCCGGCGAAGCTGCGCCGGTAACGGGCGAGAAGTTCGCGGCCGTGCGACGCGACGATCTCCCGGTATTCCGACAGGCGCTTGGTTCCCATCAGGAAGGCGCCGCCGAGCCAATAGGCGACGATGATACTCGACGGCGGGAGCGTGCCGGGATCGACCATGGCCCAGCCGATCATCAATCTGAGGGGATTGTTGACCGACTCCGTGAGCACGTCGACGTAGGGATAATCTTTCGAACGCAGCGGACGGACGTTGTAGACCACGCCCTGCGCGGCGAAGACGGCTCCGACCACGAGCATGGTCACGCTCGCGGACGCGGCGATCCCCAGGCCCACCACGACAAGGATCGCCCACTGCAGGAAGATCGCCCCGCCGCTCATGGCGTTTCGCACGGCCGTGCGGCCGCTCTTGGTCGGGTGATGGGCGTCGGAGGTGCGGTCGAGCCATTCGTTGATTACGTAGTTCGCCGAGGCGATCAGCACCGCGGTCAAGGCCCCGGCGACGAATGGCCAGGCGGTCAGGCGAACCTGCGATCCGCGCAGCAGAACCGCGAGTATGACTCCCGGAATAACGAAGACGTGTTTGGTGGCATGATCGAGCCGCATGATGGCGACGTGATCCATGAACGTCGCCTTGGGTTGCCCCGCCGAAAGCGACGCCCCTTGCGAAGTGAATGCCATCACCGCCTCCACCTAGGTGTTCCCAACCGAAACCAGCGGCGCAGCAACGGCCGCGTAGTCGGATCGGCGAACCCTAAACTCGGAAGCATTATGCGGGAACGGCGCTTCAAAGTCGCGCGCGCCATAGATTAGTGAAAGTAAAATATTGTGATTTACAAAATAACGCGAGGGCGGAAATCATCGGCGCATGCGCGATGACACTTTTTAGGCGCCGGTTTGAATCTCCAACCGCCATTCGGGGAGCGGAGAAGCGAAAGCTGGCGCCGGTATGCATCACGTCGCCATAGCTGAACAGGGGCATCGGCACGCAGACGACGGGGGCGAGGCCCATCACCACGCGCCGTTGATCAACAGCACACCGCAAAAGTCGCGATCGCCTTTGCCGCCGCCATGCGGGCGAAGTGGCTGTGGGCCATCGAGGCGGCGCGCAGGGAGATGAAGATCACCGAGGCGTGGAGCGCTAGCACCACCGCGCGCCCCAGGAAGCCGAACTCCCCGGCCATCGAGGAGGAAACAGCGTCCACTGCTTGACTTGTGTACACAATGCGGTACTTTACCCAGTGTTCTCGTCGATCAACGATTTCCGGTTCGAGTGGGACAACGCCAAGGCTTCAACGAACTTGGAAAAGCACGGCGTTTCATTTTTGACCGCGGCCGCCATCTTTTCGGGCAAGGTCGTGGAGCGGGTCGACGACAGACGAGACTATGGCGAGCTTCGGCTCATCGGATTGGGTCGGGTCGATGCGGATGTGTTTCGGGTCGTTTACACGCGGCGGCCGGGAAACGTCGTGCGGATCATCAGCGCCCATAAGGCAGGCAGGCATGAACGAGAAATCTACCATCGCCAAACACTCCCTTAGAGAAGTCGAGGAGATGCGTGCGCGAGGCGAAGATCTCACGCGGGCGAACGCACCGGAGGTCGAGTCCCTGGGCGAAGACTTCTGGAAGACGGCGCGTGTCGTGATGCCGTCCGGTAAGACGTCGGTGCATTTGAGGCTCGATACGGATGTCGCCGAGTGGTTCAAGGCGGGCGGAAAGGGCCACCTAACCCGCATGAACGCAGTCCTCAGAGCCTATGCCGATGCGCACAGACATAGCTGACCCGCCGGAGCGTTCGGTTCATGCCCTCACACGAACCCCCCGCTGCGCGTCACCTCCGAGTACCGGAACACCTTCACCGACAGCACCAGCGCGAAGCCCACCATCATGGTGATCATCACCGTGCCGCCGTAACTGAGCAGGGGCATCGGCACGCCGACCACCGGGGCCAATCCCATCACCATGGCGCCGTTGATCAGAACGCACACCGCGAACGTAGCGGTCACGCCCGCCGCCGCCATGCGGGCGAAGTGGCTGTGGGCCATCGAGGCGGTGCGCAGGGAGATGAAGATCACCGCGGCGTAGAGCGCCAGCACCACCGCGCAGCCCAGGAAGCCGAACTCCTCTGCCATCGATGAGAAGATGAAGTCGGTGGATTTTTCCGGCAGGAAATTGAGTTGGCTCTGGGTGCCGAGGCCGAAGCCCTTGCCGAGCAGGCCGCCGGACCCCAGCGCGATCTTCGACTGGATGATGTGATAACCCGCGCCCGATTTGTCGGCCTCCGGGTCAAGGAAGGTGAGCAGGCGGGCCTTCTGGTACGGCTTGAGCACGAAGGCGAACAGGACCGGCAGAGCGGCCCCCACGGCGACCGCGCCGGCGGCCACCAGGCGAAGGCTGAGGCCGCCCAGGATCATCATCAGGCCGCCGGTGGCGACGATGAGTAGCGCGGTGCCGAGGTCCGGCTGGCGGGCGACCAGGGCGGCGGGAAGCAGGATGAGGCCGGCGGGGATCAGCAGCCACCACGACAGCCGCGCGCGATGCCGCGGCAAGCCGTGGTAGAACCGCGCCAGCGCGAGGACGAGGGCGACCTTGATGATCTCGGAAGGCTGCAGACGGATCGGCCCGAAGTCCAGCCAGCGCTTGGCGCCTAGGCTGGAGTGACCGATCGCCGCCACCGCCAGCAGCAACAGTATACCCAGGCCATAGATCGGATAGGCCGAGGCGTACCACACCTTCGGATCGACCATGGCCAGTCCAAGCATCACCGCGAAACAGACGGCGTAGAGCATCAGGTGCCGCGCCGCCCACGGCGACCACGATCCGCCGGCGATCGAATACAGCATCAGCCCCCCTGCCGCGACGATGCCGGTCAAGAGCAGGCACAGGGTCCAGTCGATGTGCGCGAGCTTGGCGCGGACGCTGTCGCGGCTCGGCGCGCCGCCCAGGTTGAGCATGGTCACGCGACCGGCTCGTCGGGCGACGAATCCGAACCGCTGGACGCGGGCGAGTGGCCGCCGATCCCGTCCGGCATGGTGACGATGCGCGCGCGCACGTCGGGGTCCTTGAGCAGGGCGACGCGCAGCAGCTCGGCCGCCTTGGGCGCCGCGGCGTCGGCGCCGAAGCCGCCGTGCTCGACCAGCACGCTGATGGCGTAACGCGGGTCGTCGTACGGCGCGAAGGCGATGAACCAGGCGTGGTCGCGCAACGCCCAGGCCTGGTGCGCCATCTTGCGCGACCCCGCGCCGTACGAGTGGGCCTGAGCCGTCCCGGTCTTGCCCGCCATCTTCACCGGCCCGAGATCGAGGTGGGCGTTCTGGTTCTTGCTCGCCGTGCCGCCGGCGTCGTTGGTCACCGACGCCATCGCCGCGCGAACGAAGGCGAGGTGCTCCGGCGCCACGTCCAGTCGTGGAGCCTGCGCGCCCGAGGGCTGCACCACCCCGCCGATCGAATGGATCAGCCGCGGCCTCAGCGCCACCCCCGCCCCGGCCAGACGGGAAGCCATCACGCAGAGCTGCAGCGGGTTGAGGTTGAGATAGCCCTGGCCGATCCCCATGCTCGGCGTCTCGCCGCCATGCCACACCGGGTCGTGGGGAAAGGCGCGGCGCTTGTAGTCGGTGTCCGGCACGATCCCTGGGCGCTGATGCAGGCCGATGTCGAAGGTGTCGCCCAGTCCGAACTTCCGCGCCATCGCCGCGATCCGGTTCGGCCCCAGCCCCAGCGCCGTCTCGTAGAAGAACACGTCGCACGAGGTCTTGATCGCGTTGTGCATGTCCAGCGTGCCGTGGCGCTTGTCGCAGTGGAACACCCGGCCGCCGTAGCTGATCGCGCCGTTGCAGGTGTAGGTCCGCGCTGGGTCGACGCCGTTCTCCAGCGCCGCCATGGCGACCATGGTCTTGAAGGTCGAGCCCGGCGGATAGGTCGCGCTGAGCGCCTTGTCGAACAGCGGCTTGCGGTCGTAGGCGGCGAGGGCGCGATAGTCCGGCCCGGTCATGCCGCGCACGAACTCATTGGCGTCGAAGCTTGGGGCGGACAGCAGGCACAGCACGTCGCCGTTGCGCACGTCCATCATCACCGCGGCGCCGCTGTCGTCGCCGAACACCTCAAGCCCGCGGTTCTGGATGTCGGCGTCGAGGGTGAGCTGGATCGCCGCGCCGGACCTGGGCGGCAGATCGCCGCCGGGATGGCGGCGCACCACGCGGCCCTTGACGTCGACCTCCACCTTCCGCGCGCCCGGCTCCCCGCGCAAAGCGAGGTCGAAGGCCTTCTCCACGCCGCGCTTGCCGATGCGGAAACCGGGATTGAGCAGGATCGGCTGAGCGTTCGGCCCGGTCTTGGTGACATCCTTGGCGCTCACCTTGGCGACGTAGCCGACGACGTGGGAGAACGCGGCGGCGAAGGGATAGACCCGCACCTCGCCCATGTCGGCGGTGACCCCGGGCAGCTCGGGCGCCCGGACGTTGACCCGGGAAAACTCCTCCCAGCTCATGTCCTCGACCACGGCCACCGGAGCGCGGCGCGGGGCGTCCTCGATATCCTGCTTGAGACGTTGCAGCCGGGCTTCGCTCATCGGCACCAGTTCCGCGAGCTTGCGCAGCGTGCCCTCGATGTCGACGTCCTCGTCCTTGGCGAGCAGCAGGCGGAAGTCGGGGCGGTTCGAGGCCAGCACCGCGCCGAAGCGGTCGAGGATCAGTCCGCGCGGCGGCGGGGTCAGCACCATCTGGAACTGGTTGTGCTCCGACGCCAGCTTGTAGCGTCCCGCCTCGAGCAACTGGAGGTACGACAGCCGCCCGCCGAGGGCGACGAGGCCGACGCCGAATGCCCCGCCGAGCAGGACGGCGCGGCGCTGGAACAGCCCTTGACGCTCGTTGGCGTCGTCCAGCAGAACGGTTCGGTCGATCACTTCAGCCGCGCCTCGTCGGTGTGATAGCGCTCGATAAGGACCCAGGCGAGCGGGAATAGGGCGACGGTGACGGCGGCCTGAAGCGCGACGCCGATCAGGTTCGGCCAGACTCCGGAACCGGCGCGCAGGGCCGTCACGCCCACGGTGAACGCCACGGCGCAAGCGATGGCGTACCATACCCACAGGACGACGAAGTCTTCGCCCGAGAGCAGCCGCCTCACCGAAAGCGCGAGAACGTGCGCGGCGATCAGGCAGATCGGCCACAGGCCGAGTGGGCCGCCCCAGAGCAGATCGAGGAACAGTCCCAAGCCCACGAGCGCCAGCGGCGCGACGGCCGAAGGGCGCAGCGCCGCCCAGACGAAGGCGGCGACGAGCGGAAACACCGGTTCGGGCAGCGCGAAGCCAAGAACGCGAAACGGAGTCGCCAGGATCACGGCGGCGCCGGCGCAGATCGCCGAAGGTCCCAGGATCCAGCGACGCCCCACCCGCCGCCGGGCCCCGCTGAAGGACATGGTCATGGTTTCACCGCGGTTGCCGTCGGGGCGGAGGTCGCGGCGGCCGGCGCCGGCTCCGGAGGCGGCGGCGCGCCGGTCGCCAGTGACGGCAGCACGACGGGCGCGAGCGCGTTCGGCGGCGCGACTTGCGAAAAGTCGCGGAACAGCAGGATTCGCACGTCGTCCAGCGGCGCGGTGTCGGCGTCCAGCGCCACCCGCCACAGTCCATCGGCGCCCCGGGCGACCGTGCCGACCGGCAGCCCCCGCGGGATCACGCCGCCGTCGCCGGAGGTCAGGACGCGGTCGCCCTCACGCAAGGCGTCGTGCGTGCGCAGATAGGTCAGGACGGGGCTCGAGCCGCCGTCGCCGGCCAGGATCGCCCTGCCATTGGTGCGCACGATCAGCACCGGCGTGCGGCTCTGGATGTCGCTCAGCAGCATGATCCGGCTGACCCCGGCGGCAACGCCGATGACCCGCCCGACAAGGCCATGATCGCTGAGCACCGGATTGCCTTCGATCACTCCACGGGATGATCCGGCGTCCGCAAGCCGCGAATTGCTGAAGGGTCCCCGCGCATCGAGGATAGTGTGGGCGAATACCATCGGCAGCGGCGGGTCGGTGCGAACGCCAAGCATTGCGCGCAGCCGCGCGTTTTCGTAACGCAACGCGACGGCTTGATCCCGCCAAGTCGACGCGGCCGCCAATCGGCGTTTCAGCTCCGCGTTCTGCCGGGCGGCGAACAGATAGTCGCTGATCGCATCCGTGCCGCTATCGGTCCAGCGAACCGGCGCCCCGAGAACACTCCCCGCGGTTCCGGCGATCGTGTCCGGCAACCCCCGCGCACGGCGCAGCGGCGCGCCGGGCGGCGCCTGCCAGTAAGTCACGAACAGGAACAGGGCTAGCGCGAGCGCGAGCGCGATGGCGAGCGCCGCCAGCCACGCCCGCGGAGGTCGCGCGTCGCTCAGTCCCCTGGTGTCGCGCAGGGCCAACCACCCTCTCCCCGCCTAGCCCGCGACGGCGCCTAGAACAGGCTCGATTCGAGCAGGCCCTTCATCCATTGCGGATGCTCGAGCACCTTGCCGCAACCGAGCGCGACGCAGTTCAGCGCCTCTTCCGCGACCGTCACCGGCAGGCCGGAGGCGTCGCGGATCTCGAGGTCGAGACCGCGCAGCAGCGCGCCGCCGCCGGTCAGCATGATGCCCTTGTCGGCGATGTCAGCGGCGAGTTCCGGCGGCGTCGCCTCCAGCGCGGTCTTCACCGCCTCGACGATCTGGGTGACCGGCTCCGCCACCGCTTCCGCGGCCTGTTTTTCGGTGACCCGGACCTCGCGAGGCACGCCCTGCATCAGGTCGCGGCCCTTGACGTCGATCGAGAGCCCTTCGCCGTCCGACGGCGACCGCGCGGTGCCGATCTCCTTCTTGATCCGCTCGGCGGTGGTCTCGCCGATCAGCAGGTTATGGTGGCGGCGCATATAGCTGATGATCGCCTCGTCCATCTTGTCGCCGCCGACGCGGACGCTGCGCGAATAGACGATGCCGGACAGCGACAGCACGGCGACCTCGGTCGTGCCGCCGCCGATGTCGACCACCATCGAACCGGTGGGTTCGTGAATCGGCAGGCCGGCGCCGATCGCCGCCGCCATCGGCTCGTACATCAGCCCGACCCGGCGCGCCGAGGCGTTCAGACAACTGTCATTGATCGCCCTTCGCTCCACCGGCGTCGCGCCCGACGGCACGCAGACGATGACCTTGGGATTCACGAAACCGCTGCGGTTGTGCACTTTCTTGATGAAATATTTGATCATCTCCTCGGCGACCTCGAAGTCGGCGATAACGCCGTCGCGCATCGGGCGGATCGCCTCCATGTGGCCGGGCGTGCGGCCGAGCATCATCTTGGCTTCGGTGCCGACGGCGTAAACCGTTTTGCGGCCGCCGGAGGTGCGCAGGGCAACGACGGACGGCTCGTTCAGCACGATGCCCTTGCCCTTCATGTAGACCAGGGTGTTGGCGGTTCCGAGGTCGATGGCGATATCCTTGGAGCCGACGCCGAGCAGGGATCCGAACATGAGGTGGCCTTATGGCTCTGGGCGCCGAGGAAACGGATGTGCGCCGCACCCCGGCGAACCCGCGCGGGCCGCGCGCGCCGAGGACGCCGCCAAGCCTCGGTCACGAGGTGTGGAACAGGCGCGTCATCTGCCCCGCCAATGCGGACAATTCAAGGCGTTAGTAGAGCTTGGGCGGATCGCCGCCGACCGCGGCGAGGACAACGCCGACCGCGACGAGCGCGCCTAGAGCCAATTGCGGCGCAGTCAATCGCTCGGCGAACAGACGGCGACCCGCGAGCGCGGTGATCGGAACCTCGGCCACGCCGACCGCGCGCACCGGTCCAGCCGGCGAAAGGGCGAAGGCGATGAACCATAGCGACGACGCCATGGCCCCGAAAAGACCGGCCGTCACGGAAGAACGCCAGCGAAGAATCACCACTTTCAGCGACGCTGGATCGCGCGCGGCCAGCCAGCAGACCAGAACAAGGGACTGCATGGCCTGGACCACCACGAGGGTCGCCAGCGCCGAGACCACGGCGTTGTCGGGCATCAGGGTCAGCGCCGCCTGACGATAGGCGTTGCTCGACACCGCGAAACCCGCGCCGGCGGCGAGGCCGAACAGGCCGGCGTTCCAATCCCTCGCGCTCGCTCCGCGCCCCGGCCAACCCAGCCCCACCAATCCAGCGGTGACCATGAGGAGGCCGAGCCATTTCAGCGCCGGGAGAGGTTCGCCGAGCGCAACCCCCACGACGGCCGCCAACGGTATGTCGCTCTGCGAAAAGGTCGCGCCCAACGTAAAGCTGGACCGGCGCATGGAGACCAACATCGCCGCCGTCGCGCCGATTTGCGCCAGGCCGCCGATCGCGCAGGCGATGAGAAACCGTGCGTCGACGTGCGGCGTGAAGCTCGGGCTGAGCGCGACGCCGACAATGGCGAACAGAATTGAGAACGGCAGCCCGAACAGGAACCGAACCAGCGTCGCGCCCCACGGCCCCGCCTCCGCCAGCAGACCCCGCTGCGCCGCGTTGCGAGCGACCTGCAGCGTCGCGGCGCCGAGGGTGACGGGTATCCAGAGCATTTGCGGACCCCAAGCTCGCGGCCGTGCGCCCCCTCCGTCACGCGACGCGAGAGGGCGCCGCGCGCCACCTCCCCCGCAAGAGGGCGTGGGAGGATTGAAGATCTCCTAATCCTCACCCGCTCTCTCGCGGGGGAGGTGGCGCGGCGCTCTTTCTTGCGCCGTGACGGAGGGGGCGCAAAGCCGCGTCTCGGTAGGGCGCCCTGCGCTCCCGACTAACTAAAGCGCGGACCGCGCGGGCGGTGCTCGCGGCGTAGGCGCTCCGCGTCGAGGAGGGGAGCAGCGTCGGGATCATCCTCAACGGCGCGCGCGATATCTTCGTCACTTAGAGCGGCCAAACGGCTCCAGTCCGTCCGACTCGGTCCGGCGATTTTGGCCGGCGGGGCGTGGCTCGCGTCATCCATGATCGAGGATAATGCTAAAACCCGCTCGCAACCAGCGGCTCCGGCGCGGTCTTCTCCTTGCGCGAGAAGAGGTTGTTGAGCGCGTTGACATAGGCCGCGGCGCTGGCGGTTAGGGTGTCGGTGTCGGAGGCCTGGCCCGTGGCGATCCTCCCGTCCTCCTCCAGCCGGACCGAGACCTGGGCCTGGGCGTCGGTGCCTTCGGTGACGGCGTGGACCTGGAACAGGCGCAGGACGGCGGCGTGGGGGACGATGTCCTGGATGGCGTTGAACACCGCGTCGACCGGGCCGTCGCCGGTGGCGACCGCGCTCTTCTCCGCGCCGTCGACCACGAGCGTCAGGTGCGCCTCCTGCGGACCCTCGGTGCCGGCGATGACCCGCAGGGCCTTGACCAGGATGCGCTCGGCGCCGCGCGAGAGGGCGTCGTCGACCAGGGCGATGATGTCGTCGTCGAACACGTTCTTCTTCTTGTCGGCCAAGTCCTTGAAGCGGCCGAACGCCTCGTTGAGCGCGTTCTGGCCGAGGTCGTAGCCCAGCGCCCGCAGCTTTTCGCGAAACGCGTGGCGGCCGGAGTGCTTGCCCATCACCAGGTTGGAACCGCCCTGCCCCACGTCCTCCGGCCGCATGATCTCATAGGTCTCGGCGTTCTTCAGCATGCCGTCCTGATGGATGCCAGCCTCGTGGGCGAAGGCGTTCTTGCCGACGATGGCCTTGTTGAACTGCACCGGAAAGCCGGTGATCGCCGAGACGTAGCGGCTGGCGCGGGTGATGTGCTCGGCGCGGACCTGCGTGGTGAACGGCAGGCGGTCGCCGCGCACCTTCAGCGCCATCACCACTTCTTCGAGCGCCGCGTTGCCGGCCCGCTCGCCGATGCCGTTGATCGCGACCTCGACCTGGCGCGCGCCGGCCTGGACGCCGGCCAGGCTGTTGGCGACCGCGAGGCCGAGATCGTTGTGGCAGTGGGTGGAGAAGATAACGCCGTCGGCGCCGGGTACGTTGTCGATCAGGTCGCGGAAGATCGCGGCGTATTCGTCGGGATAGGTATAGCCGACGGTGTCCGGGATGTTGATCGTCTGGGCGCCGGCGCGGATCGCCGCCTCGACGCAGCGGCGCAGCACGTCGCGCTCGGTGCGGGTGGCGTCCTGCGCCGACCACTCGACGTCTCCGCACAGGTCGCGGGATCGCGTGACCGACTGGTGCACCGCCTCGACCACGTCCTCCGGGCTCATCCGCAGGATGTGGTCGCGGTGCTGCGGGCTGGTGGAGATGAAGGTGTGGATGCGGCCGCGCTTGGCACCGCGCAAGGCTTCGCCGCAGCGTTCGATGTCGGCCACTCCAGCCCGCGCGAGGCCGCAGACGATGCTCTCGGTGACGATCTGCGACACCTTGCGCACCGCCTCGAAGTCGCCGTTGGAGGCGATGGGGAAGCCGGCCTCGATCACATCGACGCGCATGTCCTCAAGGATCTTGGCGAGTTCCAGCTTCTCGTCGATGGACATCGAGGCGCCGGGCGATTGCTCGCCGTCGCGCATGGTGGTGTCGAATACGACCACATGGTCGGGTGTCTGGGTCATTCGCGGGTCTCGTCTTTGAAGGGCTGAAGCGTTCTTGGGAGATCGGTCCCCTGAGCGCCCGCCCGCGAGATCACGCAGGCAGCGGCGACGCCCAGGGGCGGCTAAGCCCGAGAAGGAGGTGGAGAGCGGCGCGCAACATGGACGCCACTATCCACGCGTTCGGCGCGACGTCAATGTTGGTTCAAGCGCTCACTGGTTGCCGCAGGACATGTCGCCCTCCTGGCAATGCAACTGATCGCCGAGGCGTTTGCCTTGCGCGAGCGTCAAGGCTTCGAGGCATCCGGAGACGACCATCGGGTGGATGCTGGCGCCGAGGGTGGCCGCCGTTTCGAAGGCGCACTGGGAATCGCGATAGGCGAGCCACGCCCGTTGCGCCGCCCGCAGCTTGGTCTTGCCCGGCGCGCTGACCCGGGCGAGCAACGCGCGGTAAGTGACGTTCATCCGCGCGTCGGTTGCCTGGAACCGCCGGCTGGCGCAGACGCTCATGCTGGTCTGGTCCACCGGATTTTTGCAGTCGACCCCCTGGGCGAAAGCACCGCCGGCGACGAGCGACAAGGCCAACCAAGCCAGACACATCAATCGAGACATGGTCCCCTCCGCGAGATCGCGCAGCCTATTTCAGCCAGCGCCGCGCCGCCAACCCGGCGATAAACCAGATCGCCGCCGCCAGGATCAACAGCAGGATCGGAACGAGACCGCCGCGCATCACCGACGCTCCGGCGAAGGCGGTCAGGGCGATCTTCGGCACGATGCCGATCCCGGTGCCGAGCACGAAGGAACCGGCGCTCACGCCGGCCGTCCCAGCCGCGACATTGACCAGCACAAAGGGCGCGAACGGCGTGAGGCGGACGACGAGACTGGCGACCAGCCCGTGGCGGCGGGTCAGTTCGGTGAACCGGGTCAGCATGGTCCCGGGCGCGAGGCCGAGGATGCGCGCCCCCGCGACCCCTCCGATCCCATAGCCGATCAGCGCCGAGATCATCGTCCCGACCCAGCTATAGGCCGCGCCCACCGTCGGCCCGAACGCGGCGACGGCGGCGGCGATCAGCACGAACTGCGGCACGCCCAGGAAGGCGAGGAGCGCGAACACCGCTACCGAGACCGGCAGCGCCCACGGCCCCCTCGCCCGCGCCAGCCAATGCGCCGCCGTGGCGGGGCCGCTGGCCCCCAGCACGACCGCGCCGACGGCGAACACCAGGCCCACGCCGCCGAACAGGAGAAAGGCGATGGCGGCGCGGGTGTATTCGCGACGACGAGGCGGCGGCCCCGCGCCCCCTCCGTCACGGCGCAAGAAAGAGCGCCGCGCCACCTCCCCCGCGAAGAGGCGCGGGTGAGGAGTAGAGTTTCCTCAATCCTCCCACGCCTGTTTGCGGGGGAGATGGCGCGCGGCGCCTCTTCGCCGCGTGACGGAGGGGGCGCAAGGCCGCGACTACCTAGTCCGCCGAAGAAGGCGCAACCAGCAACTCCGGCAGCTCCCGCTTCGTCATTCCGCTCAGCGTGGGGCTGGCGTCGGCGGCGTCGAACGCCGCCATGATCCGCTGGAACCGCGCCTCCACGGCAGCGCGCATCTCCGGATGGGTGAAGACGTACAGCTCGTCCGCCTTGACCGCCTCCACCACCCGCGCCGCCACCGGCTCGGTCGATATTCCGCTCAGCACCGGCGACGACACGTCGGTGTCGAAATTGGGCGCGCGCTCGTCCGGGCCATAGGCGCCCGTCCGGTTGCGGCGGCTCTCGTGGATGCGGGTCTTGACAAAGCCGGGGCAGAGGATGGAGACGCCGATACCCTGCCCCGCCAACTGCGCCCACCAGCCCTCGCTCATCGCCACCACGGCGTACTTGCTGGCGGAATAGGGCTCCATCCCCGGCGGGCTGACCATACCGGCCATCGAGGCGGTGTTGACGAAATGCCCGCCCTCGCCGTGGCTCAGGATCAGCGGCGCAAAGATCTCGGTGCCATGCACCACGCCCAGCAGGTTGACGTCGATCACCCAGTTCCAGTCGCGCGCCGGCACCGTGCCGAGCGGCCCGCCCGAGCCGACGCCGGCGTTGTTGCACACCACGTGGACCTTGCCGAACCTGGCGATGGTCTCCAGCGCCGCGGCGCGCAGCGAATCCCGACTGGTGACGTCGCACACCACGCCCTCGGCCCGCACCTGGCTGGCGCGCAGCTCCTCCACCGCGCCCTTCAGCGTCTCGCCCTCGATATCGGCCAGCATCACCGACATCCCCTCGCGCCCGAACGCCCGCGCCATCGCCAGCCCGATCCCCGCCGCCCCGCCGGTGATGAACGCGACTTTTCCGTTGAGATCCTTCACGCGTGTCCTCCCGATGATGGCGCCTCTTCTAAAGCACCTCTCCCAAAGGGAGAGGAAGGGGCCCGCGCCCCCTTTCTTGGGCGTGGGAAGGTGAGGGGTTACGGTGCTTCAGGCAAACGCGCGAAACGGGCGAGACCTTAACCCCTCACCTTCCCAGCTTCGCTGGGCCCCTCCCTCTCCCTCTAGGAGAGGTGTAAGGACACCGCGCCCTAGCCTCTCCGAGCCCACCCATGACCGCCTTCACCCCCTCCACCCTGCTCCAACGCGTGAAGCCCGCCGCCACGATCGCGGCCAGCGCCCGCGCCCGCGCCCTGCGCGCCGAGGGCCGCGACATCATCTCCCTCGACGCCGGCGAGCCCGACTTCGACACCCCGGACAACATCAAGGAAGCCGCGATCCAGGCCATCCGCGACGGCAAAACCAAATATACCGACGTCGACGGCATCCCCGAGCTGAAGGACGCCATCCGCGCCAAGTTCGCCCGCGAGAACGGCTTGACCTACGCCCGCGACCAGATCAACGTCTCCCCCGGCGGCAAGCCGGTGATCTTCAACGCCATGAAGGCCACCCTGAACCCGGGCGACGAGGTGGTGATCCCAGCGCCATACTGGGTCAGCTATCCGGACATGGTGCTGCTGGCCGGCGGCGAGCCGCGCTTCGCCCCCACCCGCGCGGAGGACGGCTTCAAGCTCCAGCCGGCGGCGCTGGAGGCGGCGATCACGCCTCGCACCCGCTGGCTGATTCTCAACTCCCCGTCCAATCCCTCCGGCGCCGCCTATACGCGGGCCGAGCTAGGCGCCCTGGCCGAGGTGCTGCTGCGCCACGCGGACGTGTGGATCCTGACGGACGACATGTACGAGCACCTGATCTACGGCGACTTCGAATTCTCGACGATCGCCCAGGTCCAACCGCGCCTTTACGACCGAACCCTGACCATGAACGGTGTCAGCAAGGCCTACGCCATGACCGGCTGGCGCATCGGCTACGCCGGCGGCCCCAAGCCCCTGATCGACGCCATGCGCAAGGTGATGAGCCAGAGCACCTCCAACCCGTCGAGCATCTCGCAATGGGCGGCGGTGGAAGCGCTGAACGGGACCCAGGCTTTCATCAAGCCCAACGCCAAGGTGTTCGAAGCCCGCCGCGACCTGGTGGTCTCCATGCTGAACCAGGCCAAGGACCTAAACTGCCCGACGCCGGAGGGCGCCTTCTACGTCTACCCCTCCTGCGCCGGCCTGATCGGCCGCCGCGCGTCCAGCGGTAAGACGATCAGGAGCGACGGAGACTTCGCGTCCGAACTGCTCGACGCCGAGGGCGTCTCGGTCGTCTTCGGCGAAGCCTTCGGCCTCAGCCCGTTCTTCCGCATCAGCTACGCGACGAGCGAGGCGCTGCTGGAGGACGCGTGCGGGCGGATACAGCGGTTTTGCGGGGCGGTGGGATAAGCGGCCACTCCGACGCACCTACCTTCCCCACTCCCCCCAACTTCACCCCCGCCCCACCGTCGTTGGCCGGGCTTGTCCCGGCCACCCATTGAGCGCGAGCGGCGCAATGGCCGCCGCTCTGGAAAGCGGAGCAACCGGCTATATCGCCCACGCTGTCGGCGTGATCGCGAGAGCCCGGATCGTATGCAGACGCCCCTGGACTTGTGTGCGAACTTTGCCTATCTTGCACACATAGGAGAAATGACGATGGCTCTCTCGAGTTCGAAGTCCGCCGCCCCGCGTCACAAGCCGGCGGCGGCGCAGCCGCAAAAGACGGTGTTCGGCGTCGAGGAGGCGGCGCGGCCGTTCGTCGCCGCGCCTTCCGGGACGCGCGCCAGCTGGGCGGTCGCCTCGGCGATGGACGAGGCCCGCGCCGCCGGACTGCTCGATGGCGGCGACAAGGAGCACATCAGTGTTCGCGTGCCGCGCGCCCTGCTGGCCGAGGCTCATCGGCTGACGGGGCTGGCGTCGGCCACGGAGTTGGTGACCGCCGCGCTGGCGCTCAGCGCGCAGGGGGATCCGGTCGCGGACTTCATGGATGCTAATTTCGGTAAGCTCGGGAAAGATTTCCAGCTTGAATATTGATCTGGCAGCGCTCACGCGGCGCCGCAAACCGGATAAGTGGCTGACTTCCATCACCGTGCGCGACCGAGCCGATTTGCTCGACGCGGCAACGTTCGCCGAACGATCCGATCCCTTTCGGATCGTACCCGACACGACTGTCTATATCGACAACGCCGCCGGCCGCTTGCCGGGGGCGGCTCGCGATCTTATTCGGCGCGGCCTCAACTATCATTGCAGCGTCTGCCTCGCGGAACTCACAACCGGCCTCGCCAACCGCGATCCGAGGCGGGCGGGTTGGCTGGACGAGCGCGACTATTTCACCGGGGTGTTCCGCGGCGTTCCCGACACCCGGCTGCTAACCCCCGACGCCGATGTCTGGGCGGACGCCGGCCTGCTCTCCGGGATCCTGGCGCGGACGCAGACCTTTCAGCGCCACCCGCGCAAGGAGTGCCTCAACGACGCGCTGATCTATCTCACGGCGGCGAAGGCGGGTTTGCCGGTGTTGACCGCCAACCGCGACGAGTTCGACCTGATCCAGCAGCTCGCGCCGGAGGGGCGGTTCGTCCATTATTGAGGGCTCCGGAGGGCGGTCGTCCCGACCGCCTCTTCGCTCGCCGTGGGAAAGGTCGCGGTCGAGGCGACCGCGCTCCGGGTTGATGATCGGCGCTTGACAGAGTCGCAATATGCAAATATTTTGTTGTGACTGTGATCGAAACGCCCGAACCCCGAACCGACCCCACCCTCGACCTCGCCGAGCGGCAGCTCGCCATGCTGGGCGAACTGGCGGAGATGGCGATGACGGCGGCGCGGGCGTTCACCGCTTCTGCGGTGGCCTCGGCCAAGGCGGCGGAAGCCATCCTGGATGACGAGTATTTCATGCCCGAAGTCGGGCGGGCGAACGCCTGCGGGGCCAGGGACGCCGCGGAGTCCTTGCAGAAGGTCACTCGCGCTGTTCGCCTGACCCTGATGCTGGAGATGAAGGTCGCCGAGATCGTGCGCGACGTCCGGGCCGGCGTTGTCACTCACATCGGCGGGATCGCAAACAGCAAAGAAGCCGGCGAGACGCCGGCGGACCAAGGCGCGCTTCAGGTCCGCCAGAGCCTGTCCCGGCCTTTGAGCCGGGAGCCCGCCGGCTCTTGCTCTAGCGACCGCGAGTCGAACCGCACGTCGCGCGACCGCGACGCCGAACATCTCATCGATATCGAACGCCCGGATATCCTGCCCCGCGCGCCGTTCCGCGAGACCGTCGAGCATATCTGCGGCGACCTCGGCGCCGAGGTTGATTGGACGACTTGGAGCCTGAGCCCTCCGAAGCCGGGGGGCGAGACGCTCCGCTCCCCGCCGTCGGCGGGAGACGCCGCGCTCAAGCCTCCCGCGCGAAGTCCGCCAGTTCCCGCGCGGCCGCCCGGCTGATGTCCGGGCAGGTGATGGCGAAGACCTCCGTGCCGTGAATCGTGCCTTTCGCCTCCGTGCACCGCGCGCTGACGCCGTTCTTCAGGAGCAGGCGGTAGAAGGCGACGCCTTCATCGCGCAGGGGGTCGCACTCGTTGACGCGAATCACCGTGGGCGGCAGGCCCTTGACGTCATCATCGGCGGCGAACGCCGGCCAGGCGAGAGGGTCGCGGGCCTGGAACGCGTCGATGCCGTAGGCCATGGCGCCGCGATTGCTATGCAGGTCGAGCAGGATGCCGTTGTTCTCGGTGGACGACGGATAGTCCGCGTGCGGCCACTGCCCGGCGATGTAGGGGCAGAAGGCGTAGAGACCGCGGATCAGCCCCAGATCGCCCTCGCGCTTCAGCTTCAGGCCGGTGGCCAGGGTCAGGTTGCCGCCGCCGCTCTCCCCGGCGACGACGATGTGCGCGGGGTCGACGCCCAGGGACGCCGCGGATGCGTGCAGCCACTTCACGCCGGAGACGCAGTCGTTAAGGCCGGCGGGGTACGGCGCGACCTCGGGCGCCGACGACGCGCGAGAGGCGTTGCGGAAATCGACCATGGCCACGACCACGCCCTGGGCGGCGATGATCCGGCCCCACGAACGGTACATGCCGTTGAAGGCGCTCATCGCCTGCATGCCGCCGCCGTGGATGTAATAGACGCAGGGCAGGACCGCGGCGGTGTCCGGGCGGATGACGTTGACCTTGATCGTGTTGCCGTCGGGTCGGGAGACGAAGGTCTTGGTTTCGATCCGCAGGCCGGCGCTGGGGGCGATCGCCTCGGTGTCCATCATCTGGAAGAAGGCGTCCTGCGCCTTGGCCGCCTGTTCCGCCTGTTCGGTCGCCTCCTCGGCGAGGATCGCCTCGCGGTCGGCGACGTCGGTGGCCGGCGGGGTGTCGGGAAGGTTTCCGAGCACCGCCTTGATGCGCGGGTCGATACGGGGGTCGAGGGCTACCTTCGACGGCATGGCGAGTCTCCGGAGGTGGGAAGCGGCTTGATGGTCCGACTTATCAGGGTTGCGACCGCTCCGGCAAAGGAACGCTTGTCGCCGACGGCGGCCGGACGCGCATCCTTTCCAGGCGGGCGGCATTCCCCTCCCCGCCATCAACATAGGAGGCCGCCATGGCCGGAACGAAGAAGACCCTATCCACCTTCCGCGTCGAAGCTCGGGGTGACGGCTATAGCCTCCACATCGAGGACGACGCCGGCGAAACCATCGAGTTCGAAGCCACCGCCGAACAGCTCGACGTCATCGTCGAGGAACTCGAAGACATGCTGGGCGACGACGACAGCGCCGACGAGGTCTAGCGCCGGCGACCCGCCCGCGCCGCCTCCGTCGGTCAGCCCGGCGTTGTGCAGCGCGATTTTCGCCGCGCAGGGTGGCCAGGTGAGATCGCTGACGGCCGGTCCGGCGTTTCTGAAGGCGGTTCGAGACGCGCCGAGACGCGGACAATCTTCGCGCCGCAACATGGGCGTCTTCATTCCGTCCAATTGCAATACTAGTCCGCGCCCGCCGGTTCAGCCGGCAAAGCGCTGAGGCTCTCGATGCTCGCCGTTGTCCGGCTCGCCCTATCGCGACCCTACACCTTCGTGGTGCTGGCGATCATGATCCTGATCTTCGGGCCGCTGGCGGCGCTGAAGACGCCGACGGACATCTTTCCAGATATCAAGATCCCGGTGATCGCCGTGGTGTGGACCTATCGCGGCCTGCCGCCGGAAGACATGTCCGGCCGGGTCATCTACTATTACGAGCGTCAGCTCAGCTCGAATGTCGCCGATGTCGAACATATAGAGAGCACATCGCTACCCGGCGTCGGCGTGGTGAAAATCTTCTTTCAGCCGGGCGTCGATATACGTACAGCCACCGCCCAGGTGACCTCGATGTCGCAGACGGTGCTCAAGCAGATGCCGCCCGGCATCACCCCGCCGACAATCCTGAACTACAATGCCTCCACCGTGCCGATCCTGCAGATCGCGCTCTCCAGCGCCGAACTGTCGGAACAGAAGCTGTTCGACCTCGGACAAAACTTCATCCGGCCGGCGCTGGCGTCGGTGGCCGGTAGTTCCGTGCCCTCGCCGTACGGCGGCCGGGAGCGCCAAATCCAGGTCGACCTCAACCTCGACGCCCTGCAGTCCAAGGGTCTGTCCGCCGAGGATGTCGGCCGCGCCCTGGCGGCGCAGAACCAGATCGTGCCGGCGGGCACCGCCAAGATTGGCGGGTTCGAATACAACATCAAGTTGAACAACAGCCCCACGGCGGTCGAGGCGTTGAACGATCTGCCGATCAAAACCGTGAACGGCGCCACCGTCTACATCCGAGATGTCGCATCCGTGCACGACGGCTCGCCGCCACAGCGCAACGAGGTGCGCGTCGACGGCCGGCGCTCGGTGTTGATGACGGTGCTGAAGAGCGGTTCGGCCTCGACCCTGGCCATTGTCGACGGTGTGAAATCGGTCTTGCCGAAGCTTCAGGAGACCCTGCCGCCGTCGCTCCATCTGGCGCTGCTCGGCGATCAATCGGTGTTCGTCAAGGCGGCGGTTTCCGGCGTGGTGCGCGAGGGGGTGATCGCGGCGGCTCTGACGAGCCTGATGATCCTACTCTTTCTCGGCAGTTGGCGATCCACCGTGATCATCGCGATCTCGATCCCGCTTGCGATCCTGTCGTCGATCATCATGCTGGCGGCGCTCGGGCAGACGCTCAACATCATGACCCTGGGGGGCCTCGCGCTTGCGGTCGGCATCCTGGTCGACGACGCCACCGTGACCATCGAGAACATCAACTGGCACCTGGAGCGGGGTAAGCCGGTCAAGGCGGCGATCCTCGACGGCGCGGCGCAGATCGTGACCCCGGCGCTCGTTTCGCTGTTGTGCATCTGCATCGTTTTCGTGCCGATGTTCTCCTTGCAAGGCATCGCGGGCTTCCTGTTCGTGCCGCTGGCCGAAGCGGTGATTTTCGCCATGATCGCGTCCTTCGTGCTGTCGCGAACGCTGGTGCCGACGATGGCCATGTTCCTCCTTCGCCAGCACGACGCGCACGCCGACTTCACGATGGAAACACACGGTTCGCCCCGGGTGGCGCGTAGCCGCAATCCGCTGGTCCGGTTCCAGCACGGCTTTGAAGAGCGGTTCTCCTCGGTTCGGGCGGTCTATCGCGACCTTCTCGTCCTGGCGCTGGAGAACCGCCGTATCTTCATCATCGGCTTCCTGGCCTTCGTGATCGCCTCGTTCGGCCTGGCGCCGTTCCTCGGCAGCAACTTCTTCCCCGCCGTCGACGCCGGCCAGATGACCCTCCACGTCCGCGCGCCCGAGGGCACGAGGATCGAGGACACCGCCGCCCTGTTCGACCGCATCGAGGCGCGCATCCGCCAGGTGGTGCCGGCGGCCGAGCTGGAGACCGTGGTCGACAACATCGGCCAGCCGATCAGCGGCATCAACCGCGCTTACAGCAACACCGGCGGCATCGGGCCGATGGACGGCGACATCTATGTGACACTCAGGGAGAAACACCGCCCGACCGCCGACTACGTGCGCCGGCTCCGCCAGATACTGCCGCGCGAGTTCTCGGGATCGACCTTCTCCTTTCTGCCGGCGGACATCATCAGCCAGATCCTGAACTTTGGATCGCCGGCGCCGATCGATCTGCAGATCACCGGACCCGCCCGGACTGGGAATGAAGCCTATATGCAGAGCTTGCTGCCGCGGCTGCGCAAAATACCAGGCATCGCCGACGTTCGCCTTCAGCAGTCGTCACACTATCCGCAGTTCGGCGTGAACGTCGATCGCACCCGCGCCGGAGAGGTTGGCCTGACCGAGGGCGACGTCACCACCAGCCTGGTCGACACCCTGTCCGGCAGTTTCCAGACCGCGCCGGCGTTCTGGCTCAATCCGAAGAACGGCGTCTCCTATCCGATCGTGGCGCAGACCCCGCAGTACGATGTCAACTCCCTCTCCCGCCTCGAGAACGTCCCCGTCACGGGTGGCAAGCCGGGCGACATGCAGGTGCTGGGCGGCCTCGGCAGCCTGAGCCGGGAGGAGTCCGCGGCGGTCGTATCGCACTACGCGGTGCAGCCGGCGCTCGACATCTACGCCACCACCCAGGATCGCGACCTGGGCGCGGTGGCGGCGGACATCAACACGGTCATCAAGGCTACCAAGGCTCGGGTCCCCAAGGGCGCGACCGTCACCCTGCGCGGCCAGGTGACGACGATGAACACCGCGTTTTCCGGGCTCTTTCTGGGGCTCGCGGGCGCGATCGTGCTGATCTACCTGCTGATCGTGGTGAACTTCCAATCCTGGATCGACCCGTTCGTCATCATCACCGCCCTGCCCGCGGCGCTGGCCGGGATCGTGTGGATACTGTTCGCCACCGGCACCACCCTGTCGGTGCCGGCCCTGACCGGCGCGATCATGTGCATGGGCGTGGCCACGGCCAACAGCATCCTGGTGGTGAGCTTTGCCCGGGAGCGGCTGGCGATCGACGGCGACGCCGTGTCGGCGGCGATCGAGGCCGGATTCACCCGCTTCCGCCCGGTCCTGATGACGGCTCTCGCGATGATCATCGGCATGGCGCCGATGGCGCTCGGCCTCGGCGAGGGCGGGGAGCAGAACGCGCCGCTCGGCCGCGCCGTGATCGGGGGACTGATCTTCGCCACCGTCGCCACCCTGATGTTCGTTCCGGTTGTCTTCAGCCTCGCCCACGGCCGCAAGGCCGCCGCGCCCGAACCCGCGCCGCGCACCGCTGCCGATTCCGGAGACGCTCATGCCCAACCCGCCTGAACCCCCAATTCGCCACAAGCCGAGCTGCGGGTTGAAGATCGCGGGGATGGTCGGCGTTGCACTGGCCATCATCGTTGTCGCCGCCGGCCTGCTCGGCCGATCCTCGGCGAAGCAACACCTGACCACGAGCACCGTCGCGGAAGCGACGCCCACCGTCGAGGTGATCAGGGCCGGGATCGGTGGTTCCCAGACCCTGACCCTTCCGGGGCAGGTGCAGGCCTTTTATAACGCGACGATCCACTCCCGTGTCAGCGGCTACCTGACCCATTGGTACCAGGACATCGGCGCCCCGGTGAAAGCCGGCCAGGTTCTCGCGACCATCGAGACACCGGACCTCGATCAGCAGCTCGCTCGGGCCGACGCCGACATGGCCACGGCCCAGGCCAACGCCCAGCTCGCCAAGACCACCGCCAACCGCTGGGCCGGACTGCTGGCGCAGGACGCGGTCTCGCGCCAGGAGTCCGACGAGAAGGCCGGCGATCTCGCCGCCCGCACCTCCCTGGTCCGCGCCGCGAAGGCCCAGGTCGACCAGTACCGGGCGATGGAGGGCTTCAAGACCATTCGCGCGCCGTTCGCCGGCATCGTCACCGCGCGCAACACCGATGTGGGCGCCCTGATCGCCGCCGGATCGCCCAGCGATCCCGGCCTGTTCACGGTGTCGGACGTCCACCGCCTGCGCGTCTATGTGAAGGCCCCGCAGAGCTATTCCGCGGAGCTCAAGCCGGGGATGACCGCGACGATCACCGTTCCGGAATATCCCGGCCGCGCCTTTCCGGCGACGGTGTCGACCACCGCCGGGGCCATCGGCGAACAGACCGGAACGGTGCTGGTCGAACTGCAACTGGACAATCCCGATCACGCCCTGAAGCCGGGAGAGTTTTCCCAGGTGCGCTTCGACCTGCCGTCCAGCGGCAGCTTCCCGACGGTGCCGGCCAGCGCCACCATCTTCCGCCGCAACGGTCTGTCGGTGGCGACGGTCGGGCCGGGTGACCGGGTGATCATCAAGCCGATCAGGGTGGCCAAGGATCTGGGTTCGGCCGTGGAAGTCGCCTCGGGTCTCGCGCCCGGAGACCGCATCATCGACAATCCTCCGGACTCGCTGAACTCGGGCGATCTCGTGAAGGTCGCCGGGCCACCTCCGCGCCAGATGGCGGCCGCGAACGCGCCGCCCGAATGAGCCGGTGGTCGCCTCTCGTCGTCGTCGCCGTGATGGCGAGCGCGCTGGTCGCCGGCTGCTCCTTCGCGCCGCGCTACCGGCTGCCGCCGACGCCGGCGCCCGCGGCGTTCAAGGAACAGGGGCCCTGGACGACGGCGACGCCGGCCGAACAACTCCAGCGCGGAACGTGGTGGACGCTGTATGACGATCCCGAGCTCGACGCCCTGGAAAGCCGGATCGAGACGTCGAACCCCACCCTCGCCGAAGCGGTGGCGCGGTTCGATGAAGCCAACGCCTTCGCCCGCGAAGCCCGGGCCGGGCTGCTGCCGACGGTGTCGGCGAACGCCAGCGCCACGCGTAATCGCCAGTCCGACAACCGGCCCCTGCGCAGCGCCAACCAGCCGAGCTACTACGCCGCCGATACCATCCAGGGCGCCGCCGCCTATGAGCTCGACCTTTGGGGTCGGCTGCGCAACCTCGCCAATGCCGCCCGCGCCCAGACCCAGGCCAGCGCGGCGGACGAAGAGGACGCGCGCCTCAGCCTGGAAGCCCAACTGGCCGACGATTACGTCCGCCTGCGCGGGCTCGACGCCCAGGCCGCCTTGCTGCGGCAGACCGTCGACGACTATGCCCGCGCCAACCAACTGACGAATATCCGCCACACCGGCGGGGTCGCGTCGGGCGTCGACGTCGGCCGGTCCACCACACAGCTCGAGGCGGCGAAGGCCCAGGTCAACGACGTCGCTGCTCAACGCGCGCTCTTCGAACACGCGATCGCCAGCCTGATTGGGCGGGCGCCGAGCGGCCTGTCGATCCCGATCAGCACGGAAACGATCGCCCTGCCCAATGTTCCCACGGGCCTGCCCTCCACGCTGGTCCAGCGCCGACCGGACGTTGCCGCCGCCGAGCGTAACGCGGCGGCCGCCAACTTCCAGATCGGGGTCGCCAAGGCCGCGTTTTTCCCGGACATTTCCCTGCAGGCGCTCGGCGGCTTTCAGAACACCGGAGGCGCCAACCTGATCGGCGCCCCGGACAGCTTCTGGACGGTCGGACCCGCACTTGCCCAAACAATCTTCGACGGCGGCCTGCGCCGCGCGCGCCTCGCCGCCAGCCGGGCGGCGTTCACCCAGGCGAGCGAAGCCTATCGCGCCGTGGTGCTGCGCGCGTTCCAGGAGGTCGAGGACAACCTGGCGCTGCTGAACGACCTCGCGAAGGAACTGGCGGACGAGAACGCCGCCGTCGTCGCCGCGCGCCGGACCGAGGACTTGACCCTCATCCGCTATCGCCAGGGCGCGGTGAACTATTTGGAAGTGGTGATCGCCCAGAACGCCGCCCTCGGCACGGAACGTTCGGCCATCGCGCTCGAAACACGTCGGCTCGAGGCGAGCGTCGGCCTGATCCGCGCCCTCGGCGGCGGATGGGACGCGAGCCTTCTTCCGTACGGCGGCGGGACGGCGCGGGCGGCGCTCGGCCGATGAGCGCGGAGCCGCTAGCGGGGCGCGCGCCTTGAGGCGGTTGACCAAACGGTCGCTGATCCTCGCCGGCCATTCGACCTCGATCGCGCTGGAACCGGAATTCTGGGCCGCCCTCGAAGCCATGGCGCGCGCGCGGGGGGCGACGCTCGCCAGCCTCCTTGCCGCCCTCGATGAGACACGCGGCGACCGGCCGCTGGCCTCGGCATTGCGGGTGGCGGCCCTCGCGGCGGCGAGCGAGCCGGGCCAAGAGAATGTCGGACCGTCCATATGAAATCTGAGTTCTGACCCCAGGTTTTTGCGGCTAATCGGCGACGATCCATCGTCGAGGGAAGGCCGAGATGTCGATCCGCAAAGCTAGAAAAACTACATCGCTGCTGACTACCACAGCCCTTGCGCTGACGATCGCGACTGGCCCGGCCCGGGCCGGACCGGACGAAGACGCGCGCATCGCGAGGTTGGAAGCGGCCGTCGCCGCCCTCCAGTCACGGGTCAAGGCGCAAGGCGATCTCGCCGCCGAAAACGCGGCGCTCAAGAACGAGGTGGCGAAACTTCGGGCGCGCGACGACCAGGCCGTCGCCACGCGAACAGCTCCCATCGAGACGTTGCGTTCGTCGCCCTTCACCAGCGTTCCGTCGCCCGCCTCGGCCAACAACCAGCCGGTGGTCGCCTCGACGTTCAGCGGCGGCGAGCCGGGCATCGCGACCGCCGACGGACGGTTCAGCTTGAACCTCTACGCTCTCGTCCAGCTCGACGCCGCGCTCTACGACCAGGCCGCGCCGGGACCGATCTCCACCGACCTCCGCCGCTCGGGCCCGGCGCTGGGCTACAGCGCCGGCAACGTCGACAACGGCCATGCCCGCAAGCTGAAGGACGGCGACAACTTCCGCCGCGCCCGCATCGGCTTCAGCGGCGGCGCCTTCGGAGATTTTCAGTATCGCGTGCTGGCGGATTTCGGCGGGTCGGGCGTCGAGAACGCCGGCCAGCTCTACGAGGCTTGGGCGCAGTACAACGGTTTCAAGCCGCTCCACTTGCGCATCGGCGCCTTCGCCCCGCAGGAAGGACTCGCCGACCAGGATTCGGCCGCCGCCCAGCCGTTCCTGGAACGACCGCTGTCCGCCGACGTCGCGCGCAATTTCGAGGGCGGCGACACCCGAACGGCGGCTCAGGCCTTCGCCTACGGCGACCGCTATCTCGCCTCGCTCGCGGTGACCGGTCGCGCGGTCGGCGTCTACAGCACGGCGGGGACGGGCGTGCCGCAGACCTACGGCGACCAGCTCGGCTATGCGGCGCGGCTGGTCGGCACGCCGCTGCGCGGAGACGGCTGGCTCGTCCACATCGGCGGCCACGCGCAATACATCTCTCACCCGGCGGACACCTCGGGTCCGCCGACGAACGGCGTGCAGCCCCTGTCGCGTTACACGGTGTCGCTCAGCGACCAGCCGGAGCTTCGGGTCGACGGGACCAAGCTGATCAACACCGGCGCCGTCGACGCCCGCCACGCCTCAAACCTCGGCGTCGAGGGCGCGGCGCAGTACCGCTCCCTATTGATCCAGAGCGAGTACGATCACTTCGACATCGCGCGCGTCGCGCCGGGTGTCAGCAATCCGCATTTCGCCGGCTGGTACGTCGAGGGCAGTTGGGTGATCACCGGCGAGGCGCGCAAGTACAACACCGCCAACGCCGCCTTCGACGCCCCGCCGGTGCGCAACGCGCTCGGCCACGGCGGCTACGGCGCGGTTGAACTCGCCCTGCGCTATTCGACCATGAACCTCAACTACGACGCCGGCGCCCTAGGATCGGCGCCGGCGGCCAGCGCGATCCGCGGCGGCGACATGCACATCTACGCCGCCGCCCTGAACTGGTACCCCAACCCCTACATCCGCCTGGCCCTGGAGGGCCAGCACGTCGAACTCGACCGCCTGTCGCCCGACGCCGCGACCTACCTCACCCCGATCGGCGCCCAGATCGGCCAGAGCTACAACACCTTCGCGGTGAGGTCGCAATTCGGGTTCTGACTTCGGCCTTACCTATTGGTGCTAAGTCTCCGCTATGAGACACACCGCCCTTCTCGCCGCGCTTGCCCTGCCCATCGTCGCCTTCGCGGCGCCCCGCGACACCCTGACCAACGTGGCGCGCGAGGTCGATCCCGCCAACCTGCACGCGACGATCACCCGCCTCGTCGCCTTCGGCACCCGCCACACCCTGTCCGACACCGTCTCCGAAACCCGAGGCATCGGCGCGGCGCGGCGGTGGGCGAAGGGGCGGTTCGAGGCGATCGGCGCGGGCTGCGCCGGCTGTCTTGCGATCGAGACGCCGGAGCAGACCTTCGCCGGCGAGCGGCTGCCGGCGCCGGCGGTGGTCCAGGACGTCATCGCCATTCAGCGCGGGACGAGGGATCCGGACCGCGTGGTGATCATCAGCGGCCACATCGACAGCCGCAACACCGATCCGATGAACGCCGACCGCGACGCGCCGGGCGCCAATGACGACGGCTCCGGCGTCGCGGCGGTGCTGGAGGCGGCGCGCGTGCTGTCGCGCCACAGGTTCCCGGCCACCATCGTCTACGCCGTGCTGTCGGGCGAGGAACAGGGCCTGTACGGCGGCAAGATTCTGGCCACTTTCGCCAAGGCCAGAGGCTGGCGGGTCGAGGCGCAACTCAACAACGACATCATCGGCAACACCCACGGCTCGGACGGCCGCATGGTCGACGGCTATGTCCGCGTGTTCTCCGAGGGCACGCGCGCCGACGAGACCCCGGCCGAGGCCGCCCAGCGCCGCCGGACCGGGGGCGAGGTCGATTCGCCGTCGCGCGAGCTCGCCCGCTTCATCCAGACCCTGGCGCCCTACGCCGGCGAGGGCTTCAGCGCCCGGATGATCCTGCGCGCCGACCGCTTCTCGCGCGGCGGCGACCAGGCGCCGATGCAGGAGGCCGGCTATCCCGCCGTGCGCCTGACGGAGGCCGACGAGAACTACACCCGCCAGCACCAGGACGTGCGGACAGAGGGCGGCGTCAGCTATGGCGATTTCCTGAGCGGCGTCGACTTCGCCTACCTCGCGAAAGTCACCCGCCTCAATATCGTGGCCCTGGCCGCCCTCGCCTCCGCCCCGCCTCCCCCGACCGACGTCAAGATCGCCGGCGCCGTAAGCCCCGACACCGCCCTGAGCTGGACGCCGTCACCCGGCGCGGCCGGCTATCGCATATGGTGGCGCGAGACCACCGCGCCGACCTGGACCGAGAGCCGAGACGCGGGGGACGCGACGAGCCTAACCCTAAAGGGCGTCAACATCGACGACTACACCTTCGGGGTGTCGGCGCGGTCGGCGGAGGGATGGGAAAGCCCGGTGGAATTTCCGGGCGTGGCCGGGGCGTTCTTCGAGAAGCGGTAGAACTCGTCCGCGGAGTAGACCCCCTACCGCTCGCCGAAGGCGAGTCGCTTCCCCTTGGGGGGAAGACAAAAAAGGAGGATCGACACATTTCTCTGTCTTCCCCCCTTAAGGGGGAAGCGACTCGCGTCAGCGAGCGGTAGGGGGTCTACTCCGCAGCCGGCTCCCCGCCCGGGACGATCTCGTTGCTCACCATTTCTCCCGTCACCGCCTTGTCGCGCCAGGGCCGGCCGATGGCCTCGGCGGGGATGGGTTTGCAGTAGGAGATCGGGATCGGAAAGGGGTTGTGCTGGTGGAGGCACAACTTGTCGCCCTTCACCTTCCATGTCCCGCCCGAGCGCTTGCCGGCCCGGCTCTCGGCGTCGTAGCGACCGTCGCGGGCGAGCCAGAGCCTCGCCTTGCGGCCATCGGGGTGGGTGGACACAATGGTATTTCCGAGCGCCGGCGCCAACCGGGCGAGACCGTCGCCAGCGTCCGCGAGAGCCGCGCCCGCGATCAGCATGCCCGCGGCGAAGATGGCGATCCGGTCCAAGATGGCTCCCGATGCGTATGGGACGGAGATGTCCGCGCGGAGCTAACGCCGCGCCGCGACCGGAGTTGCCGACGCATCGGACCGCCGCCGGGCGCGTTGGCATCGCGCCCGATGTCCGTCGCCTTGTGGAGACCTTCTCTTGACGCTCGCCTCCACCCAGCCAGGGGTCTCCACTCCTTTTGAAGGCGGCGCGAGGCTGGGCGGCCTGGCCTGGCGCGACGGCCGGATCGAAGTGCGCAAGACCGGCGTGCGGCTGAAGGTCGACAGCCCGCTGATATCGGAAATCGCCCACTGGGCGATCTATCTCGTGATCCTGGCGGTGGCGGCGGTCGTCAGCCAGCTTCACACGCGGCGGAGGACTCGGATTTGGTACGCGCCCGACCTACCCGGGCCCTGGTATCTGCTACGGGGCACCGCGCTGTGGGCTGGCTTTGGCCTGGCGGCATCGCCCGAGAACGCCGACGCCGCCTTTTACTTCGACGACACGACCAAGGGGTGGTCGCCGCCGAACCCGGGCGTGACCGTGTTCAATGGGGGTTGCACCGACATCTCGAAGGCCCACGTGGCCGAGGTGTTCGCCGAGGTCTTCGGCTATGCCATCGGTGTCGATCCGCGATACGCCTCCGGTCCAATCGTCGAGAAGTCGGACAAGAACGGCGTTCACGACGGCCGGGTCGTCATGGCGCCGGTATGGCCCCGAGAAGGCTGTGCCTATCAGCGGCTGGTCGACACTCGCGGCGCCGACGGCATGGTCCACGATCTGCGCACGCCCTGCGTCGCCGGTGCTCCGGTCGTGGTGTGGGAGAAGACCAAGACCGCCGCCGACCGCTTCGCGATCCACAATCGCCAAGCCGTGCTGCGCGATCCCGCGACCGTGTTTTCGCCCGAGGAGTTGGACCGTATAGGCCGGTTCAACGCGAAGATGGGTCTCGACTGGGGCGGCCTCGACATTCTGCGCGACCGCCTCGACGGGCGGATCTACGTCGTCGACGTCAACAAGACCGACCTCGGCCCCGTCATCGCCCTGTCGTGGCCCGACAAGATTCGCTCGATGAACCGCCTGTCCCGCGCTCTCGACCGCATGGTCGCGCGGACGCGGCCCGAGCCTCTCCCAGCGCGCTCCGATAGCGCCGCGCCCGCGCGGGGATGGGCGGCGCTGTCGCCGATCGCGGCCGCCGCCCTGCTGATGGCGGCCTGGGCTTGGCTCCTCCCGCGGAACGAGGTCATCACCGCCATCGGCCGCCATGCCGTCGCGTTACAAGACTGGGCGCGGAGTCACCCGGCCGCCGCGACGGCGATATTCGTCATGGCCTATGCGACGGCGGTCGCCGTCATGCTGCCGGTCGCGCTGATCATGACCTTCGTGGGAGGCTGGCTGCTGGGCGCGCCCGCGGGAGGCCTCGGCTCCATCGCCGGCGCGACCCTGGGCGCCATCGCCGCCTATGGCTTCGCGCGCCTGTGGCCGGCGGGTCCGCACCGGCTGGAAGACCGTTTCCCCCGGCTGCGAACCCTGCGCGAAGACTTCGCCAACCGCCCGTTCCGCTACATCCTGTCGATGAGGCTCATGCCCCTGACGCCGTTCACTCTGGTCAGCCTGGCGGCGGGGCTCAACCGGATCGGGCTAGCGCCGCTGATATTGGGCACGGCGCTGGGAGTCGCGCCGGAGTGTGTGGTCTATGCCGCCGTGGGGTCGGGACTGGCGCGCCGGCCGGAGCCGGGTGGAAGTTTCAGGTTCGCGACGATCGACCAGCCGGTCGTCTGGGGCGGTTTCGCGATCCTGGCGGCGCTTGCCTGGATCACCATGCGGATCGGCGGACAGCGCGCGAAGGCCGGCGCGCCCTTCAAATCGAGATGAAGCGCGCGCCGGCCTGGCCACGATCAGTCGGGATGGGCGCCCTCGGCCCCGTTTTCGAGCAGCTTACCGGTCTTGGCGTCGACGCCGACTTCGAACGTCCTGCCATTGCTCCTGACATCGAAGGAGTAGCGCAGGCCGGTGCCGCCCGCCTCCTTCTCCAACTCCTGGTCGGTGATGACCCCGGGGCGCGCCGCGAGCGCGGTGGCGCGCGCGGAGGACAGGGTGACCTTGGCCATCGGGGCGAGATTGGCGCCCTTCAGGCCGTGGCCGGCGGTCGAGGCCGAGGCTCCCGCGGCGGCGAGGATGGCCACGGCGGTCAAGGATAGGAACGTACGCATGATGATCTCCTGACAAGGCAAAGCGCCTTGCGCCGGTTATGCGTGACGGCGTCTTCGGCCAGCCTGGACCGAAGATTGGGAATCGCCAACTTGCCCTGAATGTCGATCCGCCGCCTCTTCCTGGATGCCCCGGGCGGCTAGCGCGCCGAGGAGGACCGCGTGAGACTCCTGCTGCTCGAGGACGACAAGGAGACACGCGACCACGTCGCGCGACTTCTCCGCGCGGCGGGCCATGTCGTCGACGACTGCGCCACGGGGCCGGACGCGATCTTCCTCGCTACGACCGAGTCCCACGAGGTGGTCATCCTCGACAGGATGGTGCCGGGAGTCGACGGCCTGCGCGTCCTGAAAGCGCTCCGCGCGGCGGGCGTGCGGACGCCGGCCCTGTTCCTGACGGCGATGGGCGACGTCGACGATCGCGTGGAGGGGCTGCAAACCGGAGCGGACGACTATCTCGTCAAGCCTTTCGCCGGCGCCGAGTTGCTGGCCCGAGTCATGGCGCTGGCGCGGCGGCCGCCGCCGACGGAACACGTGACCAAACTCGTCGTCGCCGACCTCGAACTCGACGTGCTGAAACGGACCGCGACCCGCGCCGGACGCCGCGTGGATATTCAGCAGCAGGAATACAAACTGCTCGAATAACTCATGCGCCACGCCGGAGAGATCGTGACCCGGACGATGCTGCTGGAGAACGTCTGGTCGTTCCACTTCGACCCCGGCACCAACCTCATCGAGAGCCACATGAGCCGGCTGCGCGCCAAGGTCGATCGCGGCTTCGACCGCGCGCTGATCCAGACCGTGCGCGGCGCGGGATACCGGATCGATGCGGCCGACTAATCCCCTGCGCAGCGGCGCCTTTCGCTTCGCCTTCCTGCTGGCGGCGGTGTTCGCGGCGGGAACGCTCGCCCTCCTGGCCATCGTCGATCACGAGGTCGGCCGATATGCGACGGAGGTGGCGCGCGACAGCGTGGACACGGAGGTCGCGATCTTGCTCGCGGAGGACCGGAGCATCGGACGCGCCCAGATCATTCGTTCGATCGCGCTACGCGAGAACTCCGCTCGCGAGCACCAGCTTCGCTATGGGCTCACCGATCGTTCGGGGCGATATCTGGCGGGCTCCCTGCCCGCGCCGACGCCCGCCTCGGTTGGCGAACGGTCACGATCGCCAACGATGGCGTCGATGACGACGACAGCGCTAAGACGCTTTCGCTCGACGCCTTGGGCGTCCGGCTGGACGACGGCGCCACCCTCGTGGTGGCGAGCGACCGGTCTGACCTCGCCGAACTTCGCGCCGGGCTCAGGACATCGGCCGCGACGTTCGGCGGCGCCATCTGCCTGTTCGCCCTGATCGGCGGCCTGCTGGCGGGAGGGCTGTTCCTGCGGCGTCTGGCAGGCGTCAATCGATCCATCCTTCGCATCGTGGACGGGGGCTTGGCCGAACGCCTGCCGGCGATCGGCATGAGTCCGGAGTTCGACGACCTTTCGGCCAATCTCAATCGCATGCTGGACCGCATAGAGGCGCTGATGGACGGGATGCGTCAGGTCTCCACCGACATCGCCCACGATCTCCGCACGCCCCTTACGCGCCTGCGCCAGCGGCTGGAGACGCTCAAGGAAACCCAGGCCGACCGGCTGACCGGCGCGGAGATCGACGGCGCGGTTGCCGAGACCGACCGCATCCTGGCGATCTTCGGGGCCCTGTTGCGCATCAGCTCGCTGGAAGCGGGCGCCGCGGGCCGGAGGTTCGCGCCCGCCGACCTCAGCGAGATCGTCGGGCGGGTTTCGGACGCCTACCGGCCCGTCGCCGACGACGCCGGCCATTCGCTCGATGCGGCCATAGCGCCCGGTATCGCGGTTTCCGTCGATGCCGACATGCTCACCCAGGCGATTACCAATCTGGTCGAGAACGCCATCGTCCACACGCCGCCGGGGAGCCGCATCGTTCTGGCCCTCGAGCTTCTTGGCGGCGAGACCTTGATCTCGGTCGCCGACGACGGACCCGGTATCCCACCGGAGGAGCGCGCCAAGGTGCTCGGCCGCTTCTACCGTCTCGAGAACTCCAGGGGCGTCGCCGGCGCCGGACTCGGGCTTTCCCTGGTGGCCGCGGTCGCCGCCGTCCATCGGGCCGACCTGCGCCTGACCGACAATCGGCCCGGATTGCGGGCGGAGCTGATACTTCCAAGCGTGGAGGGGGGCTGACGGGAATCACCCGGAAACCCTTGTTGTCGTGTCGCACGTCAACACTTATGTTGCGTGAGTGAACAGCGGCCAAGCCAAGCGTTTCCTCGCCAGCAAGGGCGCGACGTTCACGCCGGGAAAGGGTGGCCATCTGATCGTGACGCTGAATGGCCGTCGGTCCGTCCTGCCTCAACACGGCGGTTCGAAGGAGTTGGGTAAGGGGCTTTGGCTCTCGATATTGAAGCAGCTCGACCTGCGGGAGACTTGATCATGCGCTATGGAGTGGTTCTGACGCCGGACGACAACGACACCGTCCTGGTCACCGTGCCGGATCTCCCGGACGCGACGACGTTCGGTGAGGATCGCGAAGACGCGCTGGCGCGAGCCGTGGACGCAATCGAGACCGCCTTGATGGGGCGCATGGCGGATCGCGAGGCGATCCCCGAATCCTCGACCGAGGCTCCCGACCACGTCGAATTGCCCGCCCTGTCAGTGGCGAAAATCGCGCTCTATCGGGCGATGAGAGCGGAAGGGGTCGGCAAGGCGGCTTTGGCCAAACGCCTTGGAGTGGCGCTGCCCCAAATCGACCGGCTGCTGGACCTGCGGCACCACTCCCGCCTCGATGCGCTGGAGAGAGCACTTGCGGCGCTTCACCGTTCGTTGATCATCAGCGTCGCACGGGCGGCGTGAAGGGGCTTGGCGATAGCGAGCCCGTCAGTTCCGCGCTTTGGTCCCACCGGACTTGGGCTTGGCAGGACTGCCTTTATGGCCGCCATCTTCCGGACGAGGCGGGCTGGGAGCCCGCGCTCCGAATAGCCGCGATGGCGCGGTGGCGACTCGCGCCTCTGTCCTCCATATGTTCCCCCGTGGACTCACCGGCCCCCTCCATTTCCGACCTCGCCCGCGTTCGCGCGCCTGACGCCCTCGGCGGCCTGAACCCGGAGCAGCGCAGGGCCGTCGAGGCGACGGAGGGGCCGGTGCTGGTGCTCGCGGGCGCCGGAACTGGAAAGACGCGGGTGCTCACCACGCGGCTGTCTCACCTGCTCACCACGAGTAAGGCCAAGCCTTGGGAGCTGCTGGCGGTGACCTTCACCAACAAGGCGGCGCGGGAGATGCGCCACCGGATCACCGAGATGATCGGGCCGTCGGCGGAGGGGCTGCGCTGGCTGGGGACGTTCCACTCGGTGGCGGCGCAGATCCTGCGGCGGCACGCCGAGCTGGTCGGGCTGAAGTCGAACTACACCATCATCGACGTCGACGATCAGGAGCGGCTGATCAAGCAACTCCTCGTCGCCGAGAACATCGACCCCAAGCGCTGGACGCCGAAGCACCTCGCCGGGCTGATTGACCAATGGAAGAACCGCGGCTGGGGGCCGGACAAGCTGCCGCCGGCGGAGGGCGCGCACTTCGCCAACAATAAGGGCGCGGAGCTTTACGCCCAGTACCAGAACCGCCTGCGGGTGCTGAACGCCTGCGATTTCGGCGACCTGCTGCTGCACAACCTGACTATTTTCACCAAGCACCCCGACGTGCTGGAGACCTTCCACCAGCGCTTCAAATACATCCTGGTCGACGAGTACCAGGACACCAATGTCGCCCAATACCTGTGGCTGCGGCTGCTTGCCCAAAAGCGACGTAACTTGTGCTGCGTCGGTGACGACGATCAGTCGATCTATGGCTGGCGCGGCGCGGAGGTCGACAACATCCTGCGCTTCGAACGCGACTTCCCCGGCGCGACGGTGGTTCGGCTGGAGCGCAACTATCGGTCCACGGAACATATCCTCGCCGCTGCCTCCGGCCTGATCGCGGCGAACAAGGATCGGTTGGGCAAGACGCTGTGGACCGAGGCGGCGGGAGGTTCGAAGGTCCAGGTCCGCGGGGTGTGGGACGGCGAGGCGGAATCGCGCGCGGTGGCCGAGGAGATCGAGCGTTGGGCCAAGCGTCGTCCGTACAAGGACGTCGCCATCCTGGTGCGGGCCTCGTTCCAGATGCGGGCGTTCGAGGAACGGTTCGTGCTGCTGCAAATCCCGTACACCGTGGTCGGCGGCCCGCGTTTCTTCGAGCGCGCGGAAATCCGCGACGCCCACGCCTATCTGCGACTGGTGCAGTCCGAGGATGACGATCTGGCTTTCGAGCGGATCGTCAACACGCCGCGCCGGGGCATCGGCGACGCCACCGTTCAGACCCTGCTAACTCTCGCGCGGCAACAGGGTGTTTCCGCCGCCGTCGCCGCGCGGGAGATCGTGCGCAGCGACGAGCTGACCGGCCGGGCGCGCACCGCGCTCGCGACCTTCCTGCGCGACCTCGACCGCTGGCGCGGACAGGCCGCGACCCTGCACCATTCCCGCCTGACCGAGACCATCCTGGAAGAGAGCGGCTATACCGACGCCCTGCGCCTGGACAAAGGGCCGACCAGCCAGACCCGGCTGGAGAACCTTAAGGAACTGGTGCAGTCGATGGGCGCGTTCGAAAACCTGTCGGCCTATCTGGAGCACGTCTCTCTGGTCATGGACCTCGACCGCGGATCGGGCGCCGACTCGGTGACCATCATGACCCTGCACTCGGCCAAGGGGCTGGAGTTTCCCCTGGTCTTCCTGCCCGGCTGGGAAGAAGGCGTCTTCCCCAGCCAGCGCAGCATGGACGAGAGCGGCGAGCGCGGCCTCGAGGAGGAACGGCGGCTGGCCTACGTCGGCATCACGCGGGCGCGGGAGGAGGCCCGGATCAGCTTCGCCGCCAACCGACAGGTCTATGGCCGCTGGACCAGCCAGCTCCCCAGCCGCTTCGTCGACGAACTGCCGGTCGCCAGCGTCGAGGCGAGTTCCGAGACCGGCTATTACGGCGGCGGTCCGGGCCTGCGCGAGGCGTCGTCGCGGTGGGACGAGGTCAACTACGGTTCCGGCTACGACAGTCCGGGTTGGAAACGCGCCCAGTCGAAAGGCTACGCCGGCGGCCCGCCCGGGCGCACCAAGGTCATCGAGGGCGAGGGCCGGTTGGTCGCGGTGTCCGATCCGGCGGTCTCTAGCGCCTATTCACGCGGCGACCGTGTCTTCCATCAAAAGTTTGGCTACGGCGCGGTGACCGCCGTGGAGGGTAACAAGCTGACGGTGGCGTTCGACAAGGCCGGCGAAAAGCGGGTGATCGACAGCTTCGTCGAGCGAGGGTGAGCCTCAACCCGACCACGGGTTCAACACCGCTCCTCCCCAGGTCTCAAAGTCTTTGACGTTCCGAGTCACGAGCGTAAGACCTTCGACCTCCGCGGTCGCGGCGAGGAAGGCGTCGATCACACCCATCGGTCGGCCAGCGTTCATCGCGTCGCCGCGAATTTGCCCAGCCGCCTCGGCGACGGCTTGGTGGACGAGAATGATCCTGTCGCGGAAATCCAAAGGCAATTCCCAACCGGCCCAATGATCCAATTCCGAGCGCCGTCGGCCCGCCGGCATTCGGGCTATCCCAAAACGTATCTCTGAAAGAGATACGACGCTCAGGTAGGAATTCCCAAACTCGGCGCGACGCAGAAAATCAATCACGCCTGGATCGGGGACTTGGCGGCGGAACTCGGAAATAACATTGGTGTCGAACAGGAGTTTATCCGAACTCAATGTCGCGTCCGAAATCCTGGATGCGTTCCAAATCTATCCGGGCGCCCCGCAGAGGTGAACGCTCTAGAAATTCCAGCATGGTGCGGGGCGTGTCTGTTCGCCTCATCCACTCTTCCGCGGAAACGACTACGACCGCGTCCTTGCCGTTGCGGCTGACGTGTTGCGGGCCTTCATGTCGCGCCCGCTCGATAACCTCGCTGAATTTCGCTTTTGCCTGCGCCGCGCTCCAGTTGCCGTCCAAGCCGCGTCTCCTATCGTAAAAGTCAATGTGGTCATTATGACCTCTCTTCTTTTAAGACACAATGACTCGGTGGGTTGCCACGGCTTCAATGACCCGCATCATCACGTTTTCGCGAGGATCGACCGAACCAAGTCGCGGAAGCGTTAGCTTTGTGGTGGCGGCCGACGACGCTCGATCAGGCCATCGTTCCTGGTAAGGTGGTGCGTGAATCGTTTTCCCCGATCAGTTTGCACCAGGACCGGGACGGCCCTGCTGGCCGTGGCGGTGACGGCCGCCGCCGCCAACGCCACGCTCGGTGCGCGTTACGCGACGGTGGAGGCCGACAGAGCCCACATGTCCGCCCAGCACTCGGTCTCGTCCGGCGTGGGTTACACGCTGCACACCCTCACCGCCCCGAGCGGCGTCCTGCGCGAATATACCGGATCCGACGGCAAGGTCTTCGCGATCGCCTGGCAGGGACAGGCCCGGCCGGATCTGCGCCAAGCTCTTGGACCTTATTTCGATGAATTGAACGCCGACAACCCTCCACGCACGCGGGGCGGCCGGCATATGCCGCTGACCGCCAATCGGGAGGATTTGGTGGTGCGCAGCGGCGGCCATTCCGGCGCTTTCTGGGGCGTGGCCTATGTCCCGGCCATGATGCCGCCGGGCGTTTCACCGACGGACCTGCATTGAGGCGGCTCGTTGCGGGCCGCCTCGCCGCGCTCGGTTTGGCCCTGCTCGTCGCCGCGTGCGGCGGCGGCGGAGGTGGGAGTTCGTCCAGCGTCGCGCCCGCGCCCGCTCCGACCCCGGTCGTCAACAACACCGCCGCGATCGTGGTCGACAACGGACCGGCCTCGCTCGACACCGGACCCAATCCCTATGTCGCATCGGACGCGGTTTTCGTTTCGGTCACGGTCTGCGCGCCTGGGACAAAGACCTGTCAGACGGTGGACCATGTCCAGATCGACACCGGATCGGTCGGCCTGAGACTGTTTCCCTCGGTGCTCGGTTCGTCGCTGATCGCCGCCCTGCCTCTTGAGACTTCAGCAACCGGGAACCCGGTCGGCGAGTGTTACGGCTTTATCGACGGCTACATCTTCGGCTCCGTCCGCACGGCCGACGTCACGGTCGGCGGCGAGACGGTGTCCGGTATGCCGTTCGAGCTGATCGCCGACACCAGCCTTCCTGGCGGCGTTCCGGCCTCCTGTTCCTCCGGAGGTGGGTCGAACATCAACACCGTGGCCGCGCTGGGCGCCAATGGCTTCTACGGCGTCGGCGTGACCACCACCGATTGCGGAACGGCGTGCACGACCCCGGGCGGTTCCGGCGCGGGGGTGTATTACGACTGCCCGCCCGGCGGCTGCTCCACCATCATCGCGCGGGCCGCGAACACCTCGGCGCCGTTCCAGCAACTGCCAAATCCCGTCGCCGCGCTGGCGACGGACAACAACGGCCTGATCATCAGCCTGCCCGCCGTGGCGGCGGCCGGCGCCGCGATGGACAGCGGCACGATGTATTTCGGGATCGGCACGCAGAGCAACAACGCGCTGGGATCGGCGACGGTGCTGGCGACCACAAGTTCGTCCAGCCCGTCGGGCGCGGGGTTCGTAACCGCGACCTACAACGGCCAGAGCCTGCCGAACAGCTTCATCGACAGCGGCAGCAATGCCTACTTCTTCATCGATACGTCGATCCCGACGTGCACGGCCAGCGGGTTCACCGGCTACTACTGTCCGCCCTCGCCGCTCTCGCTCAGCGCCAGTCTGCTGACCACGACCGGCGGATCGGTGGCGGCGCCGTTCGTCATCTACAATGCACAGACCCTGTTCTCGAACAACAACGCGGCGCTGCCGGGCCTGGGCGCCAATCCGGACCTGCTCAGCAGCTTCGCGCCCTATCCGAGCAGCTTCGATTTCGGCCTGCCGTTCTTCTTTGGCCGCAACATCTACGTCGCCTTCGAAGGTCGCACCGCGGGAGGGGTGGCGGGACCGTATTTCGCTTATTGAATACTCGAGCGAGGCAGCGTTCTATACCTTAAAACATCAGCCCCTAGCGCCATCGCCAGTCGAGTTGAGCCAAACCCCCACACCGCCGTCACCCCGCGCGCAGCGAAGTGCAACGGAGCGTAGACGCAGGGTCCAACCGGGTCCTTCCGGAGAGGGCGAAATTGGTTCCCGCATCTCCACTCCGCTTTGCTTCGTTGCGTGCGGGATGACGACGACGGTCGGGGGCAAACGCTACTTAGCTGTCGATTGCGTTAGTATAAATCCGCTTTTCCCGCCAAGGCGGGACCCAGTTTAGCTAGGCGCTCAAGTAGCAATGCAGAAAACTGGGCCCCCGCTTTCGCGGGAGAAGCAACTCGGGGACGGTCGCCTCCGTCTTAACCCTCGAGATCCTCCGACAGAATCGCCATTTCGAACATGAACGAGCCGGCCTCGTCCTCGTCCTCATAGATGACGCCGATGAACTCGCCCTTCATCTCGACTTCGGCCGAGTCCTTTTGTTTCGGCCGCGGCTTGACCGCGATGTGAGGGTTGCCGAACGTGCGCTTCAGGTGAGCCTGCACGCGGTCGATGTCTTTCTGATCCATGCGGCGGACCCTAGAGGATGCGGGCGGACCCGCCAACCACCGCCGTCAGATCACGTAGTCGTAGACGTCCTCGGCGAGGGTGTGGTCCATGGACTTGGCCGGTTCCGGGCAGGTCGGGCAGTTGACCAGCCGGGCCGGCACGCCGGCGGCGGTGCAATGCGGCGGCACCGGCTTGAGCACCACCGAACCGGAGGCGACCTTGGCGTAGTCGCCGATCTGGATGTTGCCGAGCACCTTGGCGCCGGCGCCCAGCAGGACGCCGTTGCCGATCTTGGGGTGGCGGTCGCCGCGTTCCGCGCCGGTGCCGCCGAGGGTCACGTTCTGCAGCATGGAGACGTCGTCGCCGATCACCGTGGTCTCACCGATGACGATGCCGGTGCCATGGTCGAAAAAGGCGCCGCGGCCGATCGCGACGGCCGGGTGGACATCGACCTGAAAGGTCTCCGACACACGGCTCTGCAGGTAGAAGGCGATCGACTCACGGCCGATCGTCCACAGGTAGTGCGACACCCGATGGGTCTGCAGGGCGAGGAAGCCCTTGAAGTAGAGAAAAGGTTGCAGATAGCTCTTGCACGCGGGATCACGCTCGAACACCGCGCGCAGATCGGCCTCGGCCTTGGCGATGATCGACGGATCGCCGGCATAGGCCTCCTCGGCCACTTCGCGCAGGCTCATCGCCCGCAGCTCCTGGTCGCCCAGCTTGCGCGCCAACTGGTAGGACAAGGCGTCGGCGAGGTTGCCGTGGCGCAGGATGACCGCGTTGAGCAGGGAGGCGAGGCTCGGCTCTTCGCGGGCGACGTGTTCGGCGTGGTTGCGCAGCGCCGCCCACACCGGCGGGGCGGCGTCGCCGACGATCTCGAAAGCCTGACCCATGATCGCACCCCTTCGCGCCCGTGCGAGTGGTATGTGGGGACGAACGTCGCCACGCCAAGCGCACTTACGCCAGCGAGCGGGCGGGTCCCAAACGAGGAAATCTGCATGTTGGATGGTGAAACCTCTTCACGCCCCAGGTTGGGCGAGCCCCTGCCGATCCAGGCCTCGCCTGAAACCCTGGCGTTCCTGGAGCGGCGGCGCTCCGCCTCGGCGGTGACGCTCGCCGCGCCCGGGCCGAGCGCGGAGGCGCTGGAACGCCTGCTGACCGTCGCCGCGCGGGCGCCCGATCACGGCAAGCTCAGCCCGTGGCGGTTCGTGGTGTTGCGGGATGCGGGAAAGGCGGCGTTCATCGCCGGCCTGGAGCGCATCGCCGCCGCGCGTCCCGACGCGGGCAAGGCCGCCAAGAAGCTCGGCAAGATACGCACTCCGCCCGTCACCGTCGCCGTGATCTCGCGGGTGACGGAGGGTGAAATCCCGGAATGGGAGCAGGTCCTGTCGGCCGGCGCCGTGTGCACCCTGCTGGTCGTTTCGGCTCAGGCGATGGGGTTCGGCGCCAACTGGATCACCGACTGGTACGCCTACGACCCGGACGCCCTGCGGCTGCTCGGCGCCGGCCCGGGCGAGCGGGTCGCGGGCTACATCCATCTGGGCACGCCGACCGAACCGCCGCTGGAGCGGGTGAGGCCGGAAATGTCCAATATCGTCGAGCAGTGGACCCGGTAAGGCGGCGCCAAGCCCCAGTCCAATTGGAGGCGGTCACGCTGGCGCCGGTTCTCGATCGAGGGCGAAACCGCTGAACGGCGCCTTCAGCGGCCTGATCGGCGCCATAAACGACGATGGGATCGGCGTTCTCGCGCCGATCCGCGAGGTCCCACTCTCGTTGGAGCCGGCCTTGGACTCTGCCATGGTGCGAAAGACGGATGTGCGCCACACCATATCCGCTTGGATCGACATTGGCGGGAGTAGCGCGATGCGGCGTTCGAGTGGTTTTGCCTAATTTTGCCGGGAAGAAAATCGCTAGGTTCGTGCGCAACGACAGCATGTCGATTGCCTTGTTCAGCCTGTTCCTGATTTTCATAGTCGGCCAGAGCGTCACGGGATGGTCAGCCTATAATCAGGCGCTCGGCGAGGCTCATTACAATCCGATCGCCTATTTAGGCTATCTCGCCACGGGTCAGTTCCTCGATGGTGTCTTCAGCAACTGGCAGGCAGCCATTCTGCAGCTAACGGTCCTGATCGCCTTCGGTTCGCTATTGCGGCAGAAGGGCGCGGTCCATTCGCGCCAGCCTGATGAGGAGGGAACGCCCGCGAGCCCCCGTACACTCGAGTGGAAGTTCACGCCTCGCTCGTCTCCGCGCCAATGGCTATACGCCAACTCGCTTTCGATCGTGTTCGCCACGACCTTCATCATCTGCTTCGTTGCTCACGCTGTTTTCGCGAGCTGGAAACACAATGAGGATCAGAGGCTTCGGCATCTTCCGCCGAGCGGGCTCGCATCCTACGTCCATTCGGCCGATTTCTGGTTCTCGGTTTTCCAAACCTGGGAGGCAGAGTTCTTCGCCATCGGCTTCTATATCGTTCTCAGCATTTTTCTTCGGCAGGATGGTTCATCGGAATCCAAGCCTGTCGGGGCGAGTAATCAGCAAACAGGCGGCGCTTGCGAGTGATGGCGCGTCTCGCTCGAACGACGCGCCGGTCTTGAACAGCTATCGCCCGCCGTAGTTCGCGACTCCTTGGTCCGGCAGCCACAGCCCCTCGGGCGCCGGACCGGTCTGCCAGAAGACGTCGATCGGGATGCCGCCTCGTGGATACCAGTAGCCGCCGATCCGCAGCCACGTCGGCCGGGCGACCTCGGCCAGCTTGCGGCCGATCGCGAGGGTGCAGTCCTCGTGGAAGGCGCCGTGGTTGCGGAACGAACCCAGGTAGAGCTTCAGCGATTTGGACTCGATCAGCCAGTCGGCGGGCGCGTAGTCGATTACCAGCCGCGCGAAATCCGGCTGGCCGGTGACCGGGCACAGCGAGGTGAATTCCGGCGCGGTGAAACGGGCGGCGAAGAGCTGGCCTTTCTGAGGATTGGGCACGCGTTCTAGTACCGCCTCGTCGGGACTTGCCAGCGCGTGGGCAGCGCGGCCGAGCTGGGTGAGATGGAGGTCGGACATGGTCGCGTGTTAAACCTCTTCGGAGCGCGGGCTTCCAGCCCGCTTTTTTTGGCCATGGCAGGATGCGGGCTGGAAGCCCGCGCTCCGAGATGGCTATCACTCACCTCGACGAAACAGGAGCGGACCCATGGCCATGGAAGACTTGAAGGGCGCGATCGTCGTCGTAACCGGCGCCTCGACGGGCCTCGGCCGCGCTATCGCGGTGGAGACGGCGGTTCGCGGCGCGGGGGCGGTGGTGATCAACTACGCCTCCAGCCAGGCCGAGGCGGAGACCACGGGGCGGGAGGTCGAGGCGTTGGGCGCCGAGGCGATCCTGGTCCGGGGCGACGTGGCCAAGGACGAGGACTGCGCGAAGATCGTCGCGGCGGCGGCGAAGCACGGCCGGATCGACGCCCTGTTCAACAACGCCGGCACCACCAAGTTCGCCCAGAACCACGCCGACCTCGACGCGGTGGACATCGACGATTTCCTCCGGCTCTACAGCGTCAACGTCGTCGGCGCCTTCCAGATGATCCGCGCGGCGCGGAGCCTGCTGGAATCCGGACCGGCGCCCGGCGCGGTGGTCAATACCGCCTCCATCGCCGGCATCATGGGCAACGGATCGTCGGTGCCCTACGCCGCGTCGAAGGGCGCGCTGGTGACCATGACCCTGTCCCTCTCGCGCGCCCTGGCCCCGAAGATCCGGGTCAACGCGATCTGTCCGGGCTTCATCGACACGCCCTGGTTCGGCAAGGGCATGAGCGCCGAGAGGGTCGAGCGCCAGCGCGCGGGCGTCGCCGCCGTGATGCCGCTGAAGGTGGCGTCGCAACCCGAGGACATCGCCGGCGCGGCCGTCTTCCTCGCCTCCCCCGCCGCCCGCCACATCACCGGGGAAGCGCTGATCGTCGACGCCGGCCTGCATCTCGGGGCTGTCACGCTGGCGCGATAAGCCACGCCGTCCGTTGCCATCGCGGCTCGCCGCGACCATCTAGAGCGTCATCGCAGCAGGGAGTTCGCCGCCGTCCATGTCGTTGATCGCAGACACCGCAACCGCCCCGGCCGCGCCGCCCGCCGACCTGATCAAGGAAGGCTCCGACGCCGGGTTCATGGCCGACGTGATCGAGGCGTCGAAGACCCAGCCGGTCATCGTCGACTTCTGGGCGACGTGGTGCGGGCCTTGTAAGCAACTCACGCCGAACCTGGAGAAGGCCGTTCGCGCCGCCCAGGGCAAGGTCAAGCTGGTCAAGATCGACGTCGACAAGAACCCCGGATTCGCCGGGCAACTTCGGGTGCAGTCGATCCCGACGGTCTACGCCTTCGTCGACGGCAAGCCGGTCGACGCCTTCATGGGCGCGGTGCCGGAGAGCGAACTCAAGGCCTTCGTCGACAAGCTGCTGAAGTTCGCTCCGGCGTCGGAGATCGACGAGATCCTGGCCTATGCCAAGGAAGCGCTGGACGCCGGCGACACCGGCGGCGCGGCCCAGGCGTTCGCCGAGGCTCTGCAGATCGAGCCGCAGAACCTTGTCGCCATCGGCGGTCTCGCGCGATGCTATCTGGCCGGCGGCGATGTCGAGCGCGCCGGCGAGGTCGCGGCGATGGCGCCGGCGAACGCCAAGAACGCCGACCTCGAGAGCGTCCGCGCCGCGCTCGCGCTCGCCGCCGCCGCGCCGGCCGACGCTTCGGGCGCGGAGGCGAAGCTCGCCGCCAATCCCGACGACCACGAGGCGCGGTTCGAACATGCCAAGGCGTTAGCGGCCGCGGGTAAGCTCCAGGCCGCGTCGGACCAACTCCTCGATCTCATCGCGCGCGACCGCGAGTGGAACGACGGCGCGGCGCGGGCCCAGCTTCTGACGGTGTTCGAAGCCGCCGGCCCGATGTCCGACGTCGCCAAACAAGGCCGCAAGCGCCTGTCCTCGATCCTGTTTTCCTGATCCTTTTCCTTTTCCCCCGCGAAGGCGGGGCCCAGTTCAACCGGGCACAGGTGTAGCAATGCAGAGTACTGGGTCCCCGCCTTCGCGGGGAAAGAGGTTGAGAGGAGTTCGCTAGCGATGGCCGGCGGTCCCTACCGGAAGATCACTGACCTGCCGGCGCAGATGGCCGTGTTCCCGGTGGACGGCGCTCTGCTGTTGCCGGGAGGCGTTCTGCCGCTGCAGGTGTTCGAGCCGCGCTATCTCAACATGGTCGACGACGTGATGGCCGGCGACCGTCTGATCGGCATGATCCAATCGACCGGCGGCGGCGACCGGCGGCTGCCGGACTTGGCGCGCGTCGGCTGCGCCGGACGCGTCACCAGCTATTCCGAAACCGGCGACGGAAAATATCTCATCAGCCTCACCGGCGTATGCCGTTTCCGGGTGGTCGAGGAGCTTCAGCTCCGCCGCCCCTACCGCATGGCGCGGACCGACTACACGCCGTACGCCGCCGATCTCGCCGAGGATGACGAGGGCGCCGAGTTCGAGCGGCCGCCCTTCCTTGATGTGCTCCGGCGCTATCTCGACAATCGCGGCCTCGGCGTCGAGTGGGACGTCGTCTCCGCCGCGCCGGCGCCGGCGCTGATCAATAGCCTCTCAATGGCCCTGCCCTTTCCCCCCGCCGAAAAGCAGGCGCTGCTCGAAGCGCTGGCGCTGGACGAGCGCCGCGCGGTCCTGGTCGCCCTGATGGAGATGGACGCCGCCGGGGTTCACGATCGCGACGACGATGACGCCGCACCCTCCATGCAGTAGGGGAGGCGGATGACAGACGCCGCCGCGCCGGAGATCGATCCGCGCCTCCTCGAAATCCTGGTTTGCCCCGCGACACACGGGCCGTTGATCTACGATCGCGACGCCCAGGAGCTGATCAGCCGCCAGGCCAAGCTCGCCTATCCGATCCGCGACGGCGTGCCGATCATGTTGCCGGAAGAGGCGCGCAGCCTGGAAGACGGAGGATTGCCGCCGCCGCGTATCGAGTCCGACGCCGATCCCGATCTGGCGGACGGCGGCTAGCATGGCGCTCAAGGTCGCGATCGTCGGCTTGCCGAACGTCGGCAAGTCCACCCTGTTCAACGCCGTCACCCAGACCGCAGCGGCGCAGGCGGCGAACTATCCGTTCTGCACCATCGAGCCGAACGTCGGGGAGGTCGCGGTGCCGGAGCCTCGCCTGGAAGCGCTGGCGACGATCGCCAAGTCCAAGGAAATCGTTCCGGCCCGGATCACCTTCGTCGATGTCGCCGGCTTGGTGCGCGGCGCGGCCCAGGGCGAGGGTCTCGGCAACCAATTCCTGGCCAACATCCGCGACTGCGACGCCATCGCCCTGGTCGCGCGCTGCTTTGAGGACGGCGACGTCACCCACGTCGAGGGCCGCGTCGATCCGCTCGCCGACCTCGACATCATCGAGACCGAGCTGATGATCGCCGATCTCGAGAGCCTGGAGAAGCGGGTCTCCGGGTTGGAGAAACGCGCCAAGCAGGGCGAGAAGGAAAGCGTCCAGACGCTGGCGCTGGTGAAACTCGCCCTCACGGAACTCTCCGCCGGCCGGCCCGCGCGGATGGCCAAGGTGTCCGACGACGACGCCAAGGCTTGGCGCATGCTGCAGCTTCTCACCACCAAGCCCGCGCTCTATGTCGCCAACGTCGACGAGGCCTCAGCGGGAACCGGAAACGCCTTGTCCGCGAAGGTCGCCGAGCGCGCGGCCAAGGACGGCGCCAAGAGCGTGGTCATCTCCGCCAAGATCGAGAGCGAGATTGCTCTGCTAGAGCCCGACGAACGCGCCGAGTACCTCGAGACGCTCGACCTCACCGAGCCGGGTCTCGATCGCCTGATTCGTGAGGCTTACGCCCTGCTCGGCCTGCGCACCTATTTCACCGCCGGGCCGAAGGAGTCGCGCGCCTGGACAATCCCTGTCGGCGCGACCGGGCCGCAGGCGGCCGGCGTGATCCACACCGACTTCGAGAAGGGCTTCATCCGCGCCGAGACCATCGCCTTTACCGACTACGTCGCCCTCAATGGCGAAGCCGGCGCGCGCGACGCGGGTAAGCTGCGCAGCGAAGGCAAGGAGTACGTCGTTAAGGACGGCGACGTGATGAATTTCAGGTTCAACGTTTAGGTCTTCGGAGCGCGGGCTCCCAGCCCGCAACTCGCGAAAAAGCGGGCCGGGAGCCCACGCTCCGGAAGAGTAGTCCGATGTAAGGAGGAATTCATGGGTGACACGATCAAGATTACCGCGTCAGACGGCTTCGCGTTCGACGCCTATCACGCCCTGCCGCCCGGCCCCTGCCATGGCGGGGTGATCGTGATCCAGGAGATCTTCGGCATCGACGAACACGTCCGCCGCGACGTCGATCGCTGGGCCGACATGGGCTTCGAGGCCCTGGCGCCCTCGATGTTCGACCGACGCGAGCCGGGTTTCACCGCCGGCCACGACGCCGAGGGCATGACCGCCGGGGTCGCTCACGCCCGCGCCACGCCGATGGAGCAGGCGATGGGCGACATCGCCGGCTGCCGCGATTTTCTGAAGAAGGACGGCAAGGTGTTCGTCGTCGGCTATTGCTACGGCGGTTCGCTGGCGTGGCTCGCCGCCGCCAAGGTCGACGGCCTCGCCGCCGCGTCGAGCTACTATGGCAGTCTGGTCAAGGACAACGCCACGCTGAAGCCGCTGTGCCCGGTGATCGTCCACCTCGGCCGCAAGGACGCGATGATCCCCGCCGACGAGGTCGAGGCCGCGGTCCAGGCCGCTAATCCCGACGTGCCGGTCTATATATACGACGACGCCGGCCACGGCTTCAACAACGACGATCCCGAGCGCCACGCCACCGGCGCGGCCGAGCTGGCGCGGGACCGCACGCTAACGCTGTTTAAGAGCGCTTGAGCTTTCGGGCCGCCCCGGCCGACGCCCGGCGCGGCGGTTTGGTCATCCTGGCAACCGGCGCCGAAGACGGCGCTCGGTTGGCGCGGGCCTATGCCGACGGCGGCTATGAGACCATCGTCGCGCGGGCCGGTGACGACATCGACAGCCTGATCGGCGAACTCGCTTCGCCGGTTTTCATTTTGGCTTTTCCGGACGCGGCTGCCTTGGCCTGGAACATGACCGAGATTGCCGCGGCCTCGATCATCGCCGACGGGAGGATCGCACCGCTTGTCGCGCGACCGCCCGGCGTCCCTACGATTCTGCACCTCGACGGGCCGACGCACGCGACGTTGGCGGACGAATTCGACACCGCCCAGCCCGGTCTTCCCGTCCATCGGCTCGACGCCACCGCCGACAGCGAGCGCCTGCTGACCTTGCGCACCCTGCGCCTGTTCGCCGTCAACGCCGGCGGCCGCGGCGAAGCTTGAAGACTGGACGCGCGGTCGCGCGCTCCCCACATCACGATCCTAAGATTTCAGCTTCAAGAAAGCGCGCCATGAACTCCGACGAACGGTCCCTCCTCCAGCAATTCCTCGGCGACCTCGTCGCCACGCGGGGAGCCATCAAGGATCAGGAAGCCGACCGCATGATCACCGACGCCCTGCGGAAAAACCCCGACGGCGCCTACGTCCTCGTCCAGCACGCGGTGATGTCCGATCAGGCGCTCCACGCGGCCCAGGGCCAGATCGCCCAGCTTCAGGACCAACTCCGGCAAGCCTATCCGTCACAGCCTTCCAGCAACTTCCTGCCGAGTTCCGGGCCGTGGTCCGGCGGTCAGCAGCAGAGCCAACCGCAACAACAGGGCGGCGGCTTCATGGGCTCCGGCCCGCTTCGGAGCGGCGGTGGGCTGGGCTCGTTCCTTCGCAACGCCGGCACCACGGCGGCGGGCGTGGTCGGCGGGTCATTGCTGTTCGAGGGCCTGTCCGGCCTGTTCGGCGGCGGACGCGGCGGGTTCGGCGGTTTTGGCGGCGGCGGCGGTTGGGGCGGCCCGCCGACCGAGGTCGTGAACAACTACTATGACGACGGCGGCGCCGGTAGCGGAGGCGACTTCGGCGGCGGAGACTTCGGCGGTGCCGACGGCGGCGGTTTCGACAACAGCGGAGGCGGCGGAGACTTTTAGCCCCCGCCCCTCACGGCTGTCTGATCAGAAGGTGATCGGCAGAACCCCGTCGATGCCGAAGGTGAACTGGTCGACCGACTCGCCGTTGAACGGATGATTTCCCGCCAGCGAGCGGTCGTAGCGAACCTCCGGACGCAGAACCAAGCCATCGATGATCTTCGGCAGGTGGGGAGGCTTGAAGTTCATGCCCAGCGTGACTGCCCCGTAAGTCACCACCCCTCCCCCGAATGAGGTGTTCGGCATGCCTGTCGCGGCATTGATGAAGTCGAGATTGCCGGGAAAGGCGGCAACGTAGAAGCCGTTGTTGTCGCGCCATACCTCGCCGCGAATGCCCAGGGAGACCTCCGGCGTCAGCACATAAGTGAAGTACTGCGCGACGCCGCCGCCCGTGGCGTCGAAGCCGTCGTCGCGGATATAGTTGAGTTCGGTGATCGACGTCAGCTTGTCGTTGAATTTGTAGGTGAGAAGGATGTCGTTGAGGTAGCGGTTCTGAGCATGAACATTGACGCCGGGCGGCAGAGTGCCAGGCAGATCTTCCGGACCGATGTGAGTCAGAGCGAGGACGGTGAGCTTGCCCAGGTTCAGACCGAACCCGCCAAGAAAGTGGTAATTGTGGTCGTTGTAGCCACCCTTCGACCCCAGCGAGGTGTTCACGCCGGTGGTGCTGCCGAAATAGACATCGAGCATCGGGCTGACATGGGCGATCGACAGTATTCCGGTATGCTTGAGCGGGATGCCGAAGTTGAAGATATAGCTGTGCGAGTAGAAGAAGTTACCAGTGGGATCGATGACCTCCTCGCCCAGGGGGGTGCTGAATTGGCCGAACTTGGTGTCGATGCCGCCCTTGATGAGCGACGGCAAGAAAGGCGTGTGCAGGGTGATGTTCGCCTCGACAACGTCGAACTGATTCCGTCGGTCCTGATCGCGGTCCAACTCCCCGACGAAGTGCGTGTAGCGGGCATCGGAGCCATAATAGCCCTGGAGCTTGAAACCGATGTCGACGCCCGTGGCTTTGGGGTCGATGTCGCGTTCGAGCGTCAGCGCGACGGAGTTGAGCAGGCCCTCGCTCGGCTTGTCGGTGAACAGGTGACCGAAATTCACGCCGCTGTCGGGCTCGGCGGGGTTGAAGGTCGCACCGCCCTCGACGTGCGCGGTGAATTTCACGCCGCTGGCCCAAGTTGGAGGCGCCGCCGGCGCTCCAGGGGCCGTTTCGGTCGGAGATGTCGTGTCGCCCACCGAAGGCTTCGGCGCGTTCGGATCCGGCGCGGTCTGCGCGAAAGCCGCTCCAGCCAGCAACGTGGCCGCCGCCGTCCCCACGAGCAGCATTGTCGTACGATCGATCATGTGACGTCTTCCCTCTTCTAGTCCGTCATCGTCGGCTATCGAGGGCGTCGGCGCCGTTTCACAGTCGCCGGTTCGTCCTCTGGCAAGTTCTTCGGCGGGCGCCTCTAAATTGTTCGGTCTGCACAACGATTGAACGTCAAAGCGGCGCCTTAACGCCGCGTGGCGCCGCACCTGGAGATCGGGCCCCTCGGAAAACGGCGTTTAAAGCCGCCTGCCTCGGACACCCATTCGCACTTGCGGCGAGAAACATAAACGCGGGGTAAAGAGCGGAACCCTGATAAGGTCGAGTTTGTTTGAAGCGCGGAGACCTTCAGGAGACGAAACGTGGCCGACAAAGACACCGCCAAGACCGACCCGCACCCCGGCATGATGGGTGACGGCACCGAGGAGCAGAACCTCAACCAGAAGGGCGATCCCGACGCCCGCATCACCAAGGAGGAAGTCGAGGAAGCGTTCAAGGACGCTCCCAAATCCAAGTAGCGTCGCTCAGATTTCGAGCTGGCGCGCGACTTCGACCACCCGCCCCTCCGGCAAGTTGAAGCGATCGACCACCTTGACGGCGTTGCGATACATGAAGCCGAACAGGGGCCTTCGCCACGCCGGCAGGTGAGGTTCTTGCTTTCGCGCGGTGACCATGTCCCGCGTCGAGAAGAAGGTCGCGCCATCGACATCGACGCCGTCCAGACGGTCCTTGATCGTCTCGAGACAGGCGGTGAGATCGGGCTTCTCGACGAAGCCGAACCTCATCGTCACCCGGCACAGTCCGTCGCCGAGGATTTCGATGGTTGAACGCCGCGCTTCGGGAACGCGCGGACGGCGCTCGAAGACGATGGTGAGGGCGACGACGACCTCCTGCAACGCGCCCATGTAGCGGACGTGGTCGAGGATGATGCTGGGAACACCCGAGGTCACCCGGGTGAGGAACACCGCGGTCCCGGGAACGCGCGGGACACCTTGCAGCGCGTCGTGCAGGTCGGCCTTGGTGGCGCCCTTGCGGCCGAGCGCCTTGCGCACCCCGTCGACCCCGGCGCGCCAGGTGGTCATGATCGTGAGGACCAGAACGCCCAGTGTCAGCGGCAGCCAGCCGCCATCGACGATTTTCAGCAGGTTGGCCGAGAAGAACGACAAATCGACGACCAGGAAGAAGCCGGCGACGCCGTAGGAGATCAGCGGCGGCCATTTCCACACCGTCCGCATCGCCGCCAGCAGCAGCCCGGTGGTCAGTAGCATGGTGGTGGAAACCGCCGTGCCATAAGCGCCGGCGAGCCGGTCCGAACTCCCGAAGGTGACGGTGATCGCGACGGTGACGACCATCATCAGCCAGTTGACCACCGGGACGTAGATCTGACCGTACGTCTTGTCCGATGTCTGGCGGATGTTGACCCCGGGCATCCAGCCGAGCTGCATCGCCTGACGGGTCATCGAGAACGACCCGGTGATGATCGCCTGGCTGGCGATGATCGTGGCCGCCGTCGACAGAACGACCAGCGGATAGACCGCCCAGGACGGCGCGAGCAGGAAGAAAGGGTTGCCGGTGAAGGTGCTTTTGCCCATCAGCAAGGCCGTCTGGCCGGCATAGTTGATCAACAGCGCCGGAAGGACGGCGCCGAACCAGGCCACGCGGATCGGAGCACGGCCAAAATGACCCAAGTCGGCATACAACGCCTCGCCGCCGGTGATGCAGAGGAAGACGCCGCCCAGCACCAGAGCTCCGGCTTTCAGGTGCCCGCGGGCCAGGAAGTTCAGGCCGACCCGGGGGTCGAGGGCGCGAAACACCGCCGGATGGCTGATGATCCCGCCGACGCCCAGCATCGCGATCACGACAAACCATAACAGCATGATCGGCCCGAACGTCTTGCCGATCGTCGATGTCCCGAACCGCTGCACCACGAACAGGGTGACGAGGATCGCCACGGCCAGCGGCATCACGAACGGCTTCAGCGACGTGGTGACCACGTTCAGGCCCTCAAGGGCGCTGAGCACCGAAATCGCGGGGGTGATCGCTCCATCACCGTAGATCAGGGCGGCGCCGAGCAAGCCCATGGCCGTCAACACCGCCATCCTGCCCTTCAGGGTATCGGCGCCGACGAGGGACATCAGGGCGAGAATGCCCCCCTCCCCGCGATTGTCCGCCCGCATGACGAAGAGGCAGTATTTCACCGACACCGTAACGATCAGCGTCCAGATGATCAATGACAGGATCGCCAGGGCGCTTTGCGGAGTGAAATGGCCGCCGGTGGACGCGACCACGGTCTGCAGCGTGTAGAGCGGGCTGGTGCCGAGATCGCCGAACACCACGCCCAGCGCGGCGAGGGCGGCGAGCGGCGCGGCCGGGCGCGGCGGCGACGGGGCGGGCTCGTCGTCCGACGGCCGCGCGGGCGGCGCGTGCGTCACCGCGAACGCCTCAAGCGGGATCGTCCAGACTGAAGCGGTCGTCGTCCTCGTGATAAGCGAAAAGCTCGGCGAAGCGTCCCCACGAGACGATCGCGTCCATGGTTTCCTCGGCATAGGGCTCGGACATGAAGTCCTCCAGCTCGTCGCGGAACCGCGTCGCGGGCGCCTGATGCGAGGCGCGGTCGTCGAGCACCCGGCGGATGTGCGCCGCGAGCGGCACGTATGAAAGCAGATGACGGGCGAACAGTTGCTTGCGCTCGTCGACGTCGGCCGCCTCGTAGCGGCGGCCGGCCGGCGTCAGGCGGATCGTCCGCCCCTCGATCTCGGCGAAGCGCATGAGCTGCAGCGTCTCGGCGATCGGCAGCAGTTCGTCGGCCTCCATCTGCAAGTCGCGGGCCAGAGCCGCGAGTTCGGCGCGGCCGTTGTTCGGCGACGCGGCCAGGGTCTCGATCATCCCCGACAGAGTGTTGGTGGAGACGTGCGACAGCGCCATGCCGAGGCCGGCGCCCGGCTGGTTTGGACCACGCGCGATCGGCGTCACCGGCTTGGCGGTCATTCGCGCATAAATGTCGTCGACCAGCGCGCGGAACGCCGGATCGAGACGCTTGCGCGGCTGCGGCAGCTCGACCTTGATTTCGGCCATCACCCGGCCGGGGTTGGACGAGAACACCAGGATGCGGTCGCACATCAGCACCGCCTCCTCGATATTGTGGGTCACCAGCAGGATCGAGCGGATCGGCATGCGCCCTTCGCTCCACAGATCGAGCAGGTCGGTGCGCAGCGTCTCGGCGGTCAGCACGTCGAGGGCGGAGAACGGCTCGTCCATCAGCAGCACCGACGGCTGCACGACCAGCGCCCGGGCGAGGCCGACGCGCTGGCGCATGCCGCCGGAAAGCTCCTTCGGATAGGCGTTCTCGAAGCCGTCCAGGCCGATCAGGTCGATCGCCGCCAGGGTCCGCTTGCGCCGGATATCCGGCGGCACACCCTGCGCCTCCAATCCGAGCTCGACGTTCTTCAGCACGGTCAACCACGGGAAGAGAGCGAAGCTCTGGAACACCATCGCCACGCCGTGGGCGGTGTCGTCTCCGGCCATGTCGCTGACCTGGACCGTACCGGCGGTGGGCGTGATCAGCCCGGCGATCGACCGCAACAGGGTCGATTTCCCCGAGCCCGATCGCCCGAGCAGGCCGACGATTTCGTTCGGCCGCATGACCAGGTTCACGTCTTCCAGAACGACGAGTCCTGCGCCGGCGCCGTTGCCGTAGACGTGCTTCAACCCTTCGACCTCGACCAGGGGGCGGAGGTCGGCGGCGGGGCGTTCGAGGCTCAGGGTCACGGTCAAGTCTCCGAGAAATCAATCGAGCCGCAGATGGTCTTCGGCGTAGGCGTACATCGGCCGCCACACCGCGCGGTTGAGGGCGATGACGAAGACCGACATCACGCCGATGCCGAGCGCCACCCTCGGATAGTCGCCGGCTTCGGTCGCCTTGAAGATGAAGGCGCCCAGCCCGCGCGCCTCCAGCCGGTCGTGACCCCAGTTGACGACCTCGGCGACGACGCTGGCGTTCCACGATCCGCCGGACGCGGTCAGCGCGCCGGTGACGTAATAGGGAAAGATGCCGGGCAGGATGAAGTCGCGCCACCTCTGCCAGGATCTGAGGTGGAAGATACCCGCCGCCTCCTTGAGATCGTTCGGCAAGGCGCTGGCGCCGGCGACGACGTTGAACAGGATGTACCACTGCGTGCCGAGGATGATCAGCGGCGACAGCCAGATGTCCGGGTTCAGCCTCCACGCCAGGATGCCGATCACCGCGAACGGAAACAACACATTGGCCGGGAACGCGGCGAGGAACTGGGCCAGCGGCTGGATGCGCTCGGCCCAGGCCGGACGCAGACCGATCCACACCCCGATCGGCACCCAGATCAGGCTGGCGATGGCGATCAGCACCACCACCCGCGCCAACGTCAGGAAGCCGAGGCCGAAGGCTTCGAGGATGTCGGACATCGCCACGCTCGTCGCGACGTAACGCGCCAGGGTCCACACCGCCCAGGCGACGCCGACGACCACGAGCGCGATCCAAATCCGGTCGACCCAGGGATCGTTCGCCACCGCCGCGGCGCGGCGCGGCGGCGTGAACCGCGGCAGGCGAGGCCGGGGCGCGTAGGCGAGCAAGGCCGCCGCCGGCCGTCCGATCGCGCCGAACAGGCGGGTCCGCAGCAGCACGTCGTAGAACCACGACTGCGGCGGGTTTTCCGAGGCGGTCAGCTCCACGCGGAACTTGTCGGCCCAGGCGACGATCGGGCGGAACAGCAGCTGGTCGTACATCACGATGACCACCGCCATCGCCCCCACCGCCCAGGCCACCGCGCCGAAGTCCTGCCGGCTGATCGCCAGCGCCAGCCAGGAGCCGATGCCCGGCAGGGTGACCGTGGTCTTGCCGACGGTGATCGCCTCCGAGGCCACCACGAAGAACCAGCCGCCGGACATCGACATCATGGTGTTCCACACCAGCGCCGGGGTCGCGAACGGCAGCTCCAGCTTGGTGAAGCGCTGCCACGATGACAGGCGGAACTGGCCGCTGACCTCCGTCAGGTCCTTCGGCAGGGTGCGCAGAGATTGGTAGAAGCTGAACGCCATGTTCCACGCCTGGGCGGTGAACACGGTGAAGATCGAGGCGCACTCGACGCCGAGTTCGCTGGTCGGGAACAGGCCCATGAAGAAGGTGATGGTGAAGGTCAGAAAGCCGAACACCGGCACCGACTGCAGGATGTCCAGCGCCGGCACGATCACCAAGCCGGCCTTGCGGCTCTTGGCGGCCAGGGTGGCGACGACGAAGGTGAACAGCAACGAGGCGAAGATCGCCGCGAACATCCGGATGGTGGTGCGCAGGGCGTATTCGGGAAGGCGCCACGGATCGAGCACCACGGGCGTCGATGTCAGGTTCCCGACCGGCAGGTTCATCTGCCGCGCGCCATGGACGATGAGCACGGCGCCGGCGCCGATCAGCGCCAGCGCGATCAGGTCGTAGCGGTTCGGCCGGAACTGACGGCGCGCGAAACGCGCCAGCAGTCCGGTGTTCAACCGGTCGGAGGAGAGGAAGACCATGGGCTCGCCTCGAAAACGCCGCTCGCGGCGTCACGACAAGCCCGAAAGTTTAGGCGAGGCGAGAGGCGTTGAGCGGCCTGATTGGTGGACCAGGACTGTCGCTTGGCATCTTGGGTTTGGGTTCCGGTGGGTGCGAAGGCGGCGGGCGATGAGCCCACTCCGTCGCGAGCGGGGCATGGTCCGGCGCTAGGGCGAAGTCAACCCCGGCGAGCCTGGCTCGGCGGACCTCTGCGATCGCCGGATCGATGGCTCCCGGTGGGGGAGACCTCTTTAATTCCTCCCCCTTAGGAAACACTAAGGGGGAGGGGGACCCCGAAGGGGTGGAGGGGGCGGCGCGTGACGGGACCGCCGTGACTTCACGCCGGTGCTCTTCGCGTCGGCCGTTCGTTGGCGTGGCCGCCCCCTCCACCCCTTCGGGGTCCCCCTCCCCCGCCTCTTCGGGCGGGGGAGGAATAAGAAACCCCGCCTCGTCGGACCACTGGCTCCAGTCCGGCTCGAGCCCGAGGTCGGAGCAAATCGTCTCGACGCAGGCGCGGAAGTCGCCCTCGAGGCGGTGGTCGTCGAGGTGTTCGATCTCGATCAGCTCGCGGCGCACCCGATCGCGCATCCATTCGGCCTCGTTCGGATCGCCGGCTTCCCGCTCGATCGCCGCCGAGACTTGGTCGCGGACGCGCTCGCGCCGACTGAGGCCCGAGTCGAAGCGGGGTTTGAGGAACGGCTCGGGCGGCAGGACCAGCGCTTTGATCGAGGACAGATCGCCCTTGCGCCATGCAAGGATCTGCTTCTCGATCTTGGCTTCGAGGATGAGCGTCAGGCGCACCGCCCGCGACACGGCGGCGAAGGCGCGCGCCGGATCGGGCCTGGGCTCGGGCCGCCGCGGCCCCTCGATGTACCGCTGGTTGATCTCCGCGGCCAGCGCCATGCCCATGTCGGCCATCCGCTCCAACATCTCCCGCCGCCGCTCGGCGCGATGCAGCGCGACGGCGAGGCGGGGGTCAGGTTCGGAGGCGGGAGCTTTGGGCGGCGAGGACATGGGTTGCATTATGCGATATTGCACAGTGCGATGTCAATGGAAATTTGATGACGGCGAACGGCGCCGGGGATCGGTCTTTCGCGGATCGGCCGCCATCAGCGCGATGGACTTTCAAGGCGCGGGTCTGAGAAGGGGAGAGCTCGGCTCTGAGCGCTTCTACCAAGCATGACTCAACGCCGACCTTGGGGACGTCCGCTCCTGGGCAGTGAGCCCATGACAACGTTCGGCCCTAGCCAAAGCGAGTACTGTGACAGTGTACGGAATAATCGAATCACTACCTACGGCTTCTATCCAAAAATGCAAAGTGAAGTCAGCTTTGAAATTTCGTACACTGTCACCGTAATTCCAAGGCTTCGCGGCCGAGGTCGTCGCCCCAATCGAAAGCCTCGCGCATCGCTTCGGGCGTCATGCCCTTCAGCAAGTCCTCGATCCGTGGCGCCTTGGTCGCGGGCTCGACGATGAGCCGCCCGGCATCGGCGGTCACATCGACTACCTGGCCCTCACGAACGCCGATCTCACGCGCCAGCGCGCGCGGCAGGCCCAGACCCAGGGAGTTGCCCCATTTGGAGAGTTGAACATGCACAGCTCGACCCCGCCATCCGCGCTTATGGATACACGTTGCGTATCACGTCGATCACCACGGCGTCGTCGATTTTGAAGTCATCGAGCGCATGCGACGCGGAAACAAGAAAGCGCGTCGAGAGACAGGTTCAACTTCAATGCTAGGATTCGGCCGACGACACGAGGTGCTCCCAATCCCTGTCGTTTTCACGAAGGACGATCGTGGCCACGCCGCAGGGCAGTCTTCAAGTGTTGGGGGGTGCGACGGAAATCGGTACTGGCCGGCAAGTGACCCATCGTCGCCTTCCACAGACCAATGCGATATGTAGTAATACAGAGACAAATGGCTTTGCGGAGACGATCGATGCGCGTTGTTCGAATGTTGATCCTTCCTCTTATGGGGGTGGCATTCACCGGGTCGGTCGCCTTCGCGACGACGAAGCCGGTTGTGCCATTTGATTCTACCGAAGCGGCTTGGTTCAAGAAGGCTGGCGGGAACACGCTAAATGGCGCAGCCAGCCTTCAGGCAGCCGATGGGACTTTGCATAATTGTGCTCATGGCGCTGTGCAGCTGTCGCCAGTTACCAAGTATACAACAGAACGAGTAAACATCGTTTTCGGTTCGGCCAACCCCGATTTTGTAACGGTTGCTAGCATGCCTACTCCACCAAGCCCAGATCCTGCAGGCGAATCCTACCAAGTGACGAAACAGTGTGACGACAACGGTCATTTCACCTTTACCAAACTTCCGGATGGAGAATATTATCTCATCGTGGAGGTCGTTTGGCACTCTCCCACCGGCATCGATGTCGGCGGCGGCGAACGCTTAGATGGAGGAGCTTTCGGCCGTCGGGTTAGTTTGCGCAGTGGCGAAACCAAAGACGTTCAACTCGTCCATTAGCGCCCACGAAATTAAAACAGCATCTGCGGGACGACTTCGGGTGCCATATCGGTCAGACGTTACTACTACCACTTAGGAGAGACGATGATGAACAGGAGCGCAATTACCGCTTTGTTTGCCGGGATGTGTGGAATGCTAGTGACCTCGGCCGCTGTCGCTCAGGCTGTCCAGTCGGGTGAGTGGACCATGACAACTAGGATTTTGTCCATGGAGGGGGCGAGGATGCCGCCCGCGATGGCCGAGGCAATGAAGGAACCGAAGACGAATCAGGTCTGTGTCACCTCCGAAAAAGCGGCGCAGGGCTTTAGAGGGTTGATGCAAACGGACAGCGATTGCCAAAGCAAGAGTGTCAAGATCAGTGGCGGGGTGCTGGATGCCGAGGCGATCTGCAAGGGAGATAGTGGGACGCGCACAATGCACGTCCACGGCCCCTATGCGCCTACGGGGTATAATCTGAACGCGCAAATCTCGAAGACCGGACCTCGCCCTACGACCATGACGATGACCATGATAGCTAAGCGGATAGGCGCCTGTCACTAAATGTCGTCTCATAAGGGGTCCCAAGGCTGGCTTAGGCGTGTCGTTGGGCTTCGAGAAATTATTCGCGCCTAAAGTGCGGCGATAGCCTTTTCGCAAAGTCTACCCACTTGCCGGGCCAGCGCGTCACCTTTAGTCGGTAAATTCTCGATGCCGCCGATGATGCCGCAGTAGCGCGAACCCTTTTTGGCGTACACTTGGACGCCGTCGTCGCTGGTCGTGGGAATAACGGTGACACTGTACGATATTCTAGCATCACGACACCTCCTTGATAGAAGCGAACCGATGGCCAGACTGGCGCGGGTCGTCATTCCGGAGCTTCCCCACCACGTCACCCAGCGCGGCGATCGGCGGAGCGGGTGTTCTTCGAGGATGCCGACTACGCCGCTTATCTCGGTCTGATCGGGGCGGCGGCAAGCCGGGCGGGGACCTCGATCTGGTCCTACTGCCTGATGCCCAACCACATGCACTTCATCATGGCGCCCTCGACGCCGGATGGCATGCGCGACACGTTCGCCGAGGCGCACCGCCGCTATACCGCCCGCATCCACCGGAGGTTCAAGTGGACTGGCCATCCGTGGCAGGGGCGGTTCGGCAGCGTGGCGATGGACGACGCCCACATTCTGGCGGCGGCGCGTTATGTGCCGATGAACCCCGTGCGCGCCGGCATGGTCGCGCGGTCGGAAGATTGGCCGTGGTCGAGCGCGCGGGCCCACTTGGCGGGTCGCGACGACGGCGTCGTCAGCGTCGCACCTCTCGCCGCCTGGATCGACGACTTCGCGGCTTTCCTCGCTCACCCCGAGGACCAGGCGGTAATGGGCAGGGTGCTGCGCTCCGCCTCCACCGGACGACCTGCCGGGGCGGCGGAATGGCTCGCCGGTCTGGAGGCGGCGACCAACCGTCGGCTCGCGCGGGAGAAACGCGGGCGAAAACCGAGGATCGCGCAGGCGGTGAACGATGACGACTTATTTCGTACACTGTCACCGTAAAAGGATACGGATTTGCTCCTGAACTCAGGTTCCCAACGGGGCTAGAGGTGACCACAATCGTTGGGCGCGGGCTTCCCGGCAAAGCGGTCGGCGATCCAATAGATCGTGGTCGGCGCGGTGCGTTTGGCGATCGTGACGTGGTCGCCGGCGGCGACTTCGACAAAGCGCAGGGTTTGGCCAGCCCGGCACATCTTTCCGACAAAAGTGCGCGTGACGGCCGGTGAGACGATGAGGTCGGCGGACCCTTGCGCGATCAAAAGCGGCGCCTCAAGCTTGCGCGGCGCGACCGAGTTAGCCCGCATCAGCTCCGCCCAGCGCGGCGAGGCGTTGAGGTCGACGCCCTTCAACTGATAGGTGAGCCGCATCAGTCCAATCTTGGTCCGCAGCTTGAAACCGTCGAGAGTGACGCAGTTTCGCGCCAGTCGCCGTATCAGGTCCTGTCCGACCGGTCGCGCGATGGTCGACAGCGGTATGCCGTAGACGGCGGACCACGAAGCGCCGGCATAGGCGGTCAAAAGCGCGCGCACCGCGGCGTTGCTGTTGCCGGTCAGGTTAGCCGACAGGTCGACCGGAGGCGCGTCGGCGGCGGCTCCGACCAGCCGCAAATCGGGAGCGTATGACGGCGCCAGACGCGCGGTCCACAGCGCGGCGTGACCGCCCTGCGACTCGCCCCAGACGGCAAACCGATTGCTCGCCGACGCGCGCGGCGCCGCCCGAGCGGCGCGAACGGCGTCGAGGACCGAGTGCGCGGCGCTCGGACCGACCAGATACGGGTGCGGCCCAGGACCGCCGAGGCCCTGATAGTCGGTGGCGGCGACGATGTAGCCGCGCTTTAGCAGCGCGCTCAGCCCGGCGATGCTGCCGAACAGCCAACTGTTGGTCGATGGCGCGCAGGCGTCGGCGATCCCGCTGGTGCCGTGCGCCCAGGCGACGATGTCGCGGCCGCCCGATGGCGGGCTGGCGACCGGTACGATGACCACGCCGGTGACATTGATCGGCGCGCCCGCGCCGTCGGCCGAATGGTAGACGACGCGGTAGGCTTGCGCGCCTTCGGGAGCGCCAGCAAGCGGTACAGCGGAAACGAGGTTGGATGGCGCAACCGGCCGAGCGACGGCCGCAGTCGCGGCGGCGAGGGCGGCGAGCGCGAAGAGCGTCTTCATTCCGCTCGATACCACGACCGGTTATGCTCAGAAACTGAAGGTGTATTCCCCCGGCGCATCGCGCGGATCACGCAGCCCCCTCGGGGGTGAACTCCCGCCGGGCTGGCCGCTCCCGCCCCCATGAACCTAGCCGAGCTTGGCCACGGGACGCGGCGCGCGTTAGGCTCGCGCTTCGATGGCAGCGAACCGGCTCCCCGCTCTCCTCCTCGCGACGGCTCTCGGCCTGTCGAGCCTTGCCGCCCGCGCCGGCGACGCCCCGCCCGCCGCCGACGGCGCCAAGCTTCGCGACCTGTGCACCGATCGGCCGACCAAGAACACCGGCGCGTGCACGGTCGATCCCGGGCACTTCCAGATCGAGAGCGACCTCTTCAACGTCACCCTCGACCGCTCCGGCGGGGTGGACACCAACACCTATCTGATCACCAACCCGACCCTGAAGTACGGCCTCACCCGCACGCTGGACGTGGAAGCCTCGATCGCGCCGCTGGTGGTGGTGACGACCCGCGACCGCGCCACCGGCGCGAGCGCGCGGACGACGGGCATCGGCGACCTCTATCTCAAGGCCAAGTGGAACCTCGCGGGGGACGACGGCGGCGCGGTCGCCGTGGCGCTGCTGCCGTATGTCAAGGCGCCCACCGCGCCGCGCGGCGTCGGCGACCGGGCGTTCGAGGGCGGCCTTCTGCTGCCCGTCTCGATAACGTTGCCGGCGAAGTTCAGCCTGGCGTTCACGCCCGAGGTGGACTTTCTCAAGAACGCCGGGGACGACGGCCGGCACGCCAACATGGTCCAGCTCGTGGCGCTCGGCCATCCGCTCGGACCGCTCAACGCGACCGCCGAACTGTGGTCGGACCTGAACTTCGATCCCGCCGGCGAGGTCACCCAGTACAGCGCGGACCTGGGCGTGGCGTGGATTCCCAAGCGCGCGCCCAACCTGCAGTTCGACGGTGGCGTGAACCTGGGGTTGAACCGCGTGACTCCGGGCGTTCAGGCCTATGTCGGCGTCTCCCACCGCTTCTGATTTGCGACTCGGGCCGCCACGGTCCATAGTGGCCTTCCTGTCTCAACGGCTGAAAGGAGGTGGTCCAGTGTCTCATTGTCTCCAACCGCGGTCGCAAACGACCTGGAGCCTGAAGAACGAGGCTCTCGCCTGACGGCGCGTTGACGCCAAAAAGGTAAAGGTCGCGGCCTCGCGTGTAGGCGCCGCGGTCACGACGATGGAAGGGCCGCTCCAGCGATGGGGCGGCCCTTCGCGTTTGGGAGGGCGCGTTCGGGAAGGTCCGTCAATGGGTTGGTGCGGTCGAGAAGACTCGAACTTCCACGGGTTACCCCACAGCGACCTCAACGCTGCGCGTCTACCAATTCCGCCACGACCGCCCGTGCCGAGCCGGGGCGTTTAGCGGACGCCGCCCCGCTTGGGAAGCGCGACCTTTTTCCGGGGGCCGGCCGCGCCCATGTGAGGCCGATGCTCGCGCGCGTCGTCGAAAACCACCGAACCTTTCGCCGCGCCGACGACCGGCCGGCGGAATGGGCGAGATCGCCCGGGCTGGTCGCCTATCCCGAAGCCGTCGCGGTCATGGAGGCGCGGGCGAAGGCCATCGCCGACAGCGAGGCCGGGGAGCTGGTCTGGCTGCTCGAGCATCCGCCGCTGTACTCGGCGGGGGTCACGGCTAAACCCGGCGATCTTCTGACGCCCGACCGTTTCCCGGTGTTCTCCAGCGGGCGCGGGGGACAGTTCACCTATCATGGACCGGGCCAGCGGGTGGCCTATGTCATGCTCGACCTCACCGCCCGCGGAAAAGACGTCCGGGCGTTCGTCGGCGCCCTCGAAGCCTGGATCATCGCCGCCCTCGCCGATCTCGGGGTCGAGAGCCGGCTGTCGCCGGGACGGATCGGCGTGTGGACCCGCGCGCCCGGCGGACCCGACGAGAAGATCGCCGCGATCGGCGTGCGGCTGCGGCGCTGGGTCAGCTTCCACGGGATCAGCCTCAACGTCGCGCCGGACCTGGAGCATTTCGCCGGCATCGTGCCCTGCGGCGTCGCCGACGCCGGGGTCACCAGCCTCGAGCGGCTGGGCGCGCGTGCCGGAATGACCGCGACGGACCGGGCGCTCCGAACGGCGTTCGAGCGGATATTCGGCTCGGTTCGGACGGTCGACCCTCCGCCTTGAGGCCGGCCCACAGCGCGCGGTTGTCTGCGCCGGGCGCGGTGGCTACAGAAAGACAAGCCCGCCGGGCACCCGATCATCGCGCTGCCGGAGCCGACACATCGCAACCAAGCGCCCCCGCGCCACAGCGCAGCCGCCCTCCGTCCACGACCGCCCATGCGGCTGATCGATCGTTATGTCTTCCGCCAGTTGCTGGGATCGACGGCGGCGGCCTCGGCGACCCTGATCGCCCTCGCGGTCCTGAGCCAGACCCTGTCCGCGCTGGGCCTGATCGTCGATGAACGGCAGAACGTCGTCGTCTTCGCCAAGGTCATCGCCCTGGCCATGCCGCAGCTCGTCGTCCTCATCCTTCCCGTCGGCGTGCTGATCGGCGGCATCATGGCGATGCACCGCCTGCACACCGACCAGGAGATCGTCGTCTGTTTCGGCGCCGGCGTCAGCCGCCGCGGGATCATGGCGCCGGGGTTCGAGCTGGCGGCGGCGGCGGTCGTCGTATCGTTGGCGCTCAGCCTGTGGGTCCAGCCCCTGTGTTACCGCGCCCTGCGCGACACCCTGGAGTCAGTCCGCGCCGATCTGGCCGCCAGCCTCATCCGACCCGGCCGGTTCACCCACCCGGCGCCGGGCCTGACCGTCTACGCCGAGAAGGTCGACGATGACGGCGCGATCCACAACCTGTTCATCAACCGCGTCACCAAGGCCGGCCGCGACATCACGGTAACCGCGCGGGAAGGTCGCTTCCAGCGGCGGCGCGGCGCGCCCATGCTGATCATGCGCCAGGGCGCCAATCAGGAATTCTCTCCCGCCGGCATCCTCAACTACCTGTCGTTCGACGAATACGCCTTCGATCTCAGTCCCGTCGCCGCCATGAGTCCGCACGAGCGCTACAAGCCGTCCGACCGCTATCCTCACGAACTGTTCTTCCCCGACACCACCGAGCCTTGGGCCAGGGCGAACGTCGACCGGCTGGCGGCGGAAGGGCACGCGCGGATCGCCGGATCGCTGTACAATATCGCCTTCATGGCCATGGGCTTCGCCGCGGTGGTCGGCGGGGCCTTCAACCGGATCGGGTACGGCCGGCGAATTGCGGTCGCCGCCTCGGCCGCCCTGGTCACGCGGACGCTCGGCTTCGGCGCCGAGGCGATCGCCGTCACCGTGCCGGCCGCGAATTTCGCTCAATACGCGATTCCGCTGACGGCGACGGCGCTGTCCCTCTGGGTGGTCTTCGCCGCGCCGCGGCGGGCCTCCCGCCCGGACGGGAATCTTGGCGGCGCCGCGCTGGTCGGGGCATGACCGCCTGGCGGATTCAGGCCTATGTCCTTGGCCGAATTCTGTTGGGTGTCGGGGCGGCGTTCGGCGTTCTGGCCGCGGTAATCATGCTGATCGATCTGGCGGAGCTGTCGCGGACCCTGAGCGGCAAGACCGACCTGTCGTTCATCGAACTGCTGTTTCTGGACAGCCTGAAGTCTCCGGCGGTGATCGTGATCCTTCTGCCGTTCGTCTTCCTGTTCGGCACGATGGCGGCGTTCGTCTCTCTCGGCAGGCGCGGCGAGCTGGTGGCGATGCGGGCGGCGGGTGTCTCCGCCTGGCGCTTCCTGATCCCGGCGGCGGCGGCCTCGTTCCTGATCGGGGTGCTTACCGTGACCGCGCTCCACCCCGCCGCAGCCGCGCTCAACGGCCGCTTCGAAGACCGCCGCGCCGCGATCTCCGGCCGGGCGAACAATGCCTCGGGCGGCGAGATCTGGCTGCGTCAGGGCGACGACCGCGAGCAGATCGTCATCCACGCCCGCGCCCACGACACCGCCGAGCAGACCGTGCGCCTCACCGGCGTATCGCTGTTCGTCCAGAGCGTCGGTAGCGACGGGGCCCTGGCGTTTTCTCGGCGCATCGAGGCGGCGCGCGCCCTGCTGATGCCGGGGTACTGGCGCCTCAGCGACGTGCGCGAGGCCGCGCCGGGAGCGGGCTCGACACGCTCGGAACAGATGCTGGTGCCCTCGACGCTCGACCACCGTAGCGCCATGGAGAAGTTCGCCTCTCCCGGCGCCATCGCGCTGTGGGATCTGCCCTCGACGATCCACTCGGCCAAGCTGTCCGGCTATTCGCAGGCGCCCTACCGCCTCCGGCTGCAACAACTTTTGGCCACCCCGCTGATGTTCACCGCCATGGCCGTGTTGGCGGGCGCGTTTTCGATCAGGCTCATGCGCCTGGGCGATTTCGCGCGGCTGGCGGCGGTCGGGGTGGCCCTGGGATTTGGCGTGTTCTTCCTCAATCAGTTCTGCGGCGCGCTCGGCTCCAACGGCGCGATTCCCGCGACTTTGGCGGCCTGGACGCCGCCCCTCCTGGCCCTGCTCACCGGCGTCACCCTGCTCTGCTACACCGAAGACGGTTGAGCTTGCGCCATGAACGCGGCAAGGAGCGGCATGAAGGTCAGTCGGGCGTGGATGCGGAACGGAGCCACGCCGCTTGGGCGCCGTGACGCGATCGTCTTCACCGCCGCGCTCGCCGCGACCCTGCTCTCCGGCCCGGCCCGGGCGCAGTTCAGCCACACCCACGGTTCGTACAACGACCTGCTCCGCGACGAGGCGCTCGCCAGACGCGCGGCGGTGAAGCCGGCTCCGACGCCGCCGGCTTCGGACGGCCTGGGCGGCGGCGGCTTCTACCTCCAGGCCGACGAGGTCACCCGCGAGGAAGACCAGCACCACATCGAGGCCAGCGGTCATGTCGAGGCGCGCTACCAGGGCCGCACCCTGAGGGCCGATCGCGTCGACTACGACACCGACAAGGGCGTGGTGGTCGCGACGGGCAACGTCCAGATCATCGCCGATGACGGCTCGACCCAGTTCGCCGACAAGATCTCTCTCGACAAGTCCATGGACGAGGGCTTCGCCACCGGGTTCGCGACCCGGCTGCAGGAGCACGTCCAGATCGCCGCGGCCAGCGCCACTCGCCCGTCGCGCGACGTCACCGTCTTCGACCATGTGATCTATACCCCCTGCCAAATCTGCGCCGCCAATGGTGCGAAGCAGCCGACCTGGTCGATTCGGGCGCGGCGCGTTGTGGAGGACAAGGGCCGCAAGACTCTGGTGTTCCACGGCGCCGTCATTCAGGTGAAGGGGCAGCCGGTGTTCTACCTGCCGGTCCTCACCGGCTCCGACCCTTCGGCCGAGCGCAAGTCCGGTTTTCTTTTGCCGCTCGTCACCTTTTCCGGCGAGCGCGGGTTCAGTTACCAGCAGCCCTACTACCAGGTGATCTCGCCTTCGCAGGACATCACCATCTCGCCGCAGATCAACAGCAAGGTTAACCCGTTTCTCAACCTCGATTACCGCAAGCGGTTCTATTCAGGCATCCTGGATATCCGGGCCGGCGCGACCTACGACAGGGACTTCACCTCGGGCGGCGACAAGTTTGGTCCGGACACAACGCGCAGCTACATCCTGAGCAGCGGCGTCTTCCGGCTCGACCCCGCCTGGATCTGGGGGTTCACCGCCGAGCGAACCTCCGACAAGCTGCTGTTCGACAAGTATTCGATCGGGGAGGCGTTTCTCGACCGCGGACTCTACGCCGCCGACGACCGGCGCCTGATTTCGCAGCTCTACACGGTGCGGCAGGACACGCTGTCCTACCTCTCGGTGGCCGCCATCAATGTGCAGGGCCTGCGCGCCAACGATCTGCAGAGCACCTTTCCGACCATCGCGCCGCTGATCGAGGCGCGGTTCGAGCCGAGCCAGGCCATCCTCGGCGGCCGCCTGCGGCTGGACGCCAGCGCCGTCGCCCTGACCCGCAGCCAGATCCTGCAGCCGCCGACTTATCTGGACGGCGGAGGCGTTCCGGCGACCAACGACCGGCGGGCCACCGCCCAGGCCGACTGGCAGCGCACCTTCACCTTTCGCAACGGCCTTCGCGTCGTTCCCTTCCTCGACGGTCGGATCGATCTCTACAACGTCGCCGGTCAGGACCTGACACCGCCCGGCGCGACCCTCACCCGAGGCTACGGCGTCGCCGGCGCCACGATCAGCTATCCCCTAGTCAAGACGACGCCAGCGGCGACCTGGATCCTGGAGCCGATCGCCCAGGTGGCGATCTCGCCGAACTACAAGACCGATCCGCGTATTCCGAACGAAGACAGCATCGACTTCCAGTACGACGAAACCAACCTGTTCCAAGCCAACCGCTCGCCGGGCTTCGACCTCGTCGAGGGCGGCCAGAGCGTCACCGTGGGCGGTCGGGCGACGGTCACCCTTCCGGACGGCCGCAACGGCAGCTTCATCCTCGGTCGCCGCTTCGCGGCGGGGACGGACGCTTCGATCCCGGGCCGCACCGGCTTGAGGACGCCGAACTCCGACTACATTTTCTATGCCGACGCCACGCCGATCAACAACGTCTGGCTGTTCTCCCGGCTGCGGCTGGATTCCGACTCGCTGGCCGTCAATGTCTTCGAAGCCGGCGTCCGGGCCGTGACCCCCCGCCTCGCGGGCTATCTGAGCTACCTGGAGGAAGCCCAGTCGCCGAGCCTGCTTCCGGTCGTCGCGCCGTCGAGCCTGCCCAACCCGCCGAAAAGCGTGCAGCAGAACCTTCAGGCCAGGGTCAAGAGCCTCGACATCCACGGCGACGCCTTCGTCACCCGCAACTGGGGGGTGACCGGCTACGCCATCGTTGATAACGGCGTCCTCCGGCGGCGGGACATCGGTTTGGTCTATCGCGACGACTGCATCCGGGTGGAAGTGATCTATCGCCACGATGAGACGTTCAACGGCACCCTCGGACCCTCGACTTCGGTCGTTTTGCGCCTTTCGCTGGCCACTTTCGGCACGTCAGGATATGTCCCCGATCCGCGCCCCGCGTTCTGACGGACTGCAACATCGCGGGCGCCTCGCCTCCACTCTTTTCACAGGACTTGAAAGTCACATGCGTGGGACCCCGATATCCGGTCGCGGCGCCGTCTCGGTCGGCGCTCTTCTGGCCGTCCTGACCGTGTTCCAGCCGGCGGCGTCGGCACTGGCGCAATCGGCGGCGCCCGGGGCCGCGCCAGCCGCCACCCCCGCTCCCGATCCCGCTCCCGCGGCGGCTTCGACACAGACGCCACAGGAACTTTCCGAGAGCGTCGTCGTCACCGTCAACGACGACATCGTCTCGACCTATGACATCATCCAGCGCATGCGGCTGCTGATCGTCACCTCCGGCATCCAGCCCACCCAGGACAATCTGCCGGATATCCAGCGCGAGGCGGTCCGCTCCCTGGTCGACGAACGGCTCGAGATGCAGGAACTCAAGAGCCAGGGCAAGACGCAGAAGTTCAACCTTATCGCCTCCGACTCCGAGGTCGATGACGAGTTGGCCGACATCGCCCGCAGCAACAATACCAGCGCCGCCCAACTCCTGGCCAATCTGCAGGCCCAGGGCGTCGGCGCCGACACCTTCCGCGACCAGCTCAGGGCCGAGATCAGTTGGCGCGGCTGGATCCGCGGCCGCTACGGTCAACGCCTCGCCATCGGCGACGACCAGGTCAAGGCGTTCGAAAAGCGCCAGCTCGCCGAGTCCGGCAAGCCGCAGTACCAGATCGTCGAGGTGTTCATCGACGCGGCGCGCGCCGGCAGCCAGGCCCAGGCCGAACAGGGCGCCGCCCAGCTCGAGGACCAGATCAAAAAGGGCGCGCCGCTCGCGGCCATCGCGCGGCAGTTCTCCAATTCGCCCTCGGCGGCCGCCGGCGGCGACGTTGGCTGGATTTCCACCGGCGAAATGCCGCCCGAGGTCGACCGCGCCCTCGCGGACCTGCGGCCCGGCCAGCTCTCGGCGCCGATCCCGGTGAAGGACGGCGTCTACATCGTCTACCTGCGCGACAAGCGGGCCGGCGGCGCGTCCACCGTGGTCAATCTCAAGCAGATCGCCGTCGCCCTGCCCAAGACCGCCACCGCCGAACAGGTCGCCGCCGCCCAGGCCAAGCTGGAGGCGATCCGCCCGCGCGTGCACGGTTGCGACAGCATCGCCGCCGAGGTCGCCAAGGAACCCGGCCTGATCTCCGGCGACCTCGGCGAGGCCGAGACCAAGGACTTGGCCCCCGCGTTCCGCAGCGCCGCCGAGACCCTGCAGATCGGCCAGATCTCCAAACCGATCCGCACCGACGCCGGTCTCCACCTCATCGCCATGTGCGGCAAGCGCGCGGGCGGCGCCCAGCAGATGACCCGCGAGCAGATCGAAAGCCGGCTTTACGGTGAAGAGTTGGCGATGATCGCCAAGCGCCAGCTACGCGACCTGCGGAACTCGGCGACGATCGAAACGCGTTAATAGGACGGGTGCGTTGACCCCCTTCCGCTCGGCTGGCGCCGAGTCGCTTCCCCCCTGATGGGGAAGACGGAATCGCGCTTCGTTCGTCTTCCCCCAAGGGGGAAGCGACTCGCGCCCGCGGCGCGAGCGGTAGGGGGTCAACGCAACCATGACCCCACCACTGATCGTCAGCCTGGGCGATCCGGCCGGCGTCGGGCCGGAGATCGTGGTCAAGGCTTGGGAATCACTTCGCGAGTCGGGTCCGCGGTTCGTGGTTGTCGGCGACCGCGCGACAATGGAAAGGGCTGGCGCGCCCGCGCTTCATGTCGTCAGCGTTCCTGATGACGATGCCTTCAGCGACGCCCTTCCGATCATCGACGTGGCGCTTGAAAATGCCGCGGCGCCCGGCGCGCCCACCTCGGACTCGGCGGCGCGGGTGATCGAGTGGATCGAGACCGCGACCCGGTTCGCCCTGTCCGGCGCCGCGTCCGGGCTCGTCACCGCGCCGATCGCCAAGTCGTACCTCTACGCCGCCGGTTTCAAATTCCCGGGCCACACCGAATTTCTCGGTGAGCTCGCCCCGCCTCTCGATCATGGCGCCGGGAAAGGCCCGGTCATGATGCTGACGGCCCGCGACCTCCGGGTAAGCCTCGTCACGATCCACGAGGCCTTAGCCAATGTTCCGGGCCTTTTGAGTGTCGAGAAGATCGTCAACGCCGGCCTTGTCACGGCGGCGGCTCTTCGCGCCGACTTTGGCGTGGAGCGGGCGCGGGTCGCGGTCTGCGGCCTCAATCCCCACGCCGGCGAGGATGGCGCCCTCGGCCGAGAGGAGGTCGACATCGTCGCGCCGGCGGTGGCCGAACTCCGGGCGCGGGGCGTCGACGCCACCGGACCGCACCCCGCCGACAGCCTGTTCCACGACGAGGCGCGGAGCCGCTACGACGCGGCCTTGTGCCTGTATCACGATCAGGCCCTGATCCCGGTGAAGATGCTCGATTTCTGGGGCGGCGTGAACGTGACCCTCGGCCTGCCCATCGTGCGGACCTCGCCGGACCATGGCACCGGCTTCGACATCGCCGGCAAGGGCATCGCCAAGCCGGACAGCCTGATCGCCGCGATCCGGCTCGCCGCCGAGATTGTCCAGAACAGGCTGAGGTGAGCGATCCGCCGCCGCTGCGCGACGCCCTGCGCGCGGCCGGCGTCACCGCCGACAAGAGTTTCGGCCAGCACTTCCTGCTCGACCTCAACATCTGCCGCAAGATCGCCCGGCTGGCCGGACCGCTCGACGGCGAGACGGTCATCGAGGTCGGACCGGGCCTCGGCGGCCTGACCCGCGCCCTGCTCGAAGCCGGCGCGCGGGTGACCGCCATCGAGGCCGACGCCCGGTTCCTGCCCCTGCTGGCCGATCTGCCGGGCGCGGACGAGGGCCGGCTGACCGTGATCCACGCCGACGCCCTCAACGTCGACGAAGCTACCCTGGCCGGAGAGGATGGCGCGCGGATAGTCGCCAACCTGCCCTACAACATCGGTACGCCGTTGCTGATCAAGTGGCTCACTGGCCGGTTTCGACCAAAATCGATGACGCTGATGTTCCAAAGGGAGGTCGCGGAGCGGATCGTCGCCCGGGTGGGCGGACGGGACTTTGGCCGCTTGGCCGTCCTGGCTCAGACCCTATGCGAAACGCGCATCGTCATGTCTCTCCCCGCCCGAGCCTTCACTCCGCCGCCGAAGGTCGACTCGGCGGTGGTCGAACTCGTTCCACGCGCGGAAAGGCCTTCGGGGGAACTCGTCGACGCATTGCAGACCGTGACTCGAGAAGCGTTCGGACAACGCCGAAAGATGCTGCGGTCGGCGCTGAAATCGATCGGCGGCGCGGCGCTCTGCGAAGCGGCGGGACTCGATCCGAGCCTGCGGGGAGAGGCGGTCGATCTCGCGGGCTTCCTGCGGCTCGCGACCGCCCTTCGCCCCTAGAGCGTGATGAGTTTAGCAGGAAGCGTAGCCTGAGTTGAGGAGGTAGTTGGCGCACTCGTCAGGGGTGAAGGCGTCCAGGAGGGAGCCGATGCGTTTCCAAGTGGCCTCGACGGTTCGCTCGGCGGCTTTTCTCAGAAGGTGTTTCAGCTTGGCGAAGACCTGCTCGATGGGGTTGAGGTCGGGGGAGTAGGGCGGCAGGAAGATCAGATGGGCGCCGACGGCGCGGATCGCCTTTCGAACGGCTCGGCCTTTATGAGAGCCGAGGTTGTCGACCACGACAATGTCCCCCTTCTTGAGGGTGGGGATTAGCTGGGTTTCGACGTAGAGTTGGAAGAGTTCGCCATTGACGGGGCCATCGATGACGAAGGGCGCGTCGATCCGGTCGTGACGCAGGGCGGCGAGGAAGGTCATCGTCTTCCAGTGGCCGTAGGGCGCCATGGCTCCAAGCCGCTTGCCCCGCGCGCACCACCCGCGCAGAGGCGACATGTTGGTCTTGGCCCAGGTCTCGTCGATGAACACCAGGCGCTTGGGATCGACGCGGCCTTGATGCGCCTTCCAGCGCACGCGTTTGCGCGCGACGTCAGGCCGTTCTTGCTCGCTCGGAAGCACGCTTTTTTTTGAAGCTGAGCCCTTCGCGATGGGCGAACGACCACATCGTCCGGTAGTCCACCTTCAAACCTCGCTCGGTCAGCTCGGCGACCAGGCCGCGCAGGGTGAAGTCCCGTTCGGCCATGCGTTGGCGCAGCCACGCTGCATGATCACCCTGAAGCAGGTTGGGGCGACGACCGCCCATCTTCCCGGCCGCCACGCTTCCGGTCGCCCGAAAACGCTGTGACCACTTCACCACGCACGACGGGCTGATCGTCAGCGCCGCCGCCACCGCACGCACCGGCTCGCCCGCCTGCACCCGCCGTAGCGCCCGCTCCCGCAAATCCATGGAATAGGCTCGACCCATCGATCCTGGCCTCCTCGCCCAGCATCGACCTTGAATCAGAGCCTTCCCGATTCGGGAATCCTATTTCCGATTCCGGCCAACCTCATCCCGCTCTAAATCGCCTCTCGGAGTAGGTTTTCGATCAGGCCGCCGATCCACGGGTTCCGCGCCCGCCGCATTCGCTCGGCATGGTAGATGTGGACGAGCTCGGCGTAGGCGCGGTCGAAGTCATCGTTGATGATGACGTAGTCGTACTCGCCCCATCGCTCGATTTCGCCCTTGGCGCGGCCGAGGCGGCGCTCGATGACGTCGGGGGCGTCGGAGGCGCGGCCCTTCAGCCGGCCGGCGAGTACCGCCATCGATGGCGGCAAGATGAAGACGCTCGCGACGTCCTTGGGCGCGGCCTGGCGAATCTGCTCGGCGCCCTGCCAGTCGATGTCGAACAGCACGTCGCGGCCTTCGGCCAGCAGACGTTCGACGGGACCGCGCGGTGTGCCGTAGCGGTGTTCGTGGACCTCGGCCCACTCCAGGAATTCGCCGCCGTCGACCAGGGCCTGGAAATCGGCGGATGACGTGAAGTGGTATTCACGGCCGTCGACCTCGCCTTCGCGTGGCGGGCGCGTGGTCGCGGAGACGGACAGTGTCAGCTCCGGTTCGGCCTCGACCAGCTTGCGCGAAAGCGACGTCTTGCCCGCGCCGGAAGGGCTGGAGATGACGAGGAGGAGACCGCGGCGGGAGGGGATCATTCCGCCGCCCTCACATCCACCCCGCGAAAGTCATGCCTGGAGTCCTTCTCCCCTTGCGGGAGAAGGTGGCGGCGAAGCCGACGGATGAGGGGTCGCGCCGGCCCGTCCGCGTCCAAGCCAAGATTTGCTAGACGACTGCGAGAGTGCGTCGACCCCTCATCCGACCCGCTGCACGGGCCACCTTCTCCCGCAAGGGGAGAAGGGTGCGTGAGGCGCCCCCTCACCGCCCCGCCCCCGCTCGCGCCGCCTCAATCGCGCGCCACTTGGCGACGTTGCGCAGATGATCGGCGAAGTTGTCGGAGAAGACGTGGCCGCCGGTTCCGTCGGCGACGAAGTAGAGGTCGCCGCCCGGCGCGGGGTGCAGCGCGGCCTCCAGCGAGGCGCGGCCGGGGTTGCCGATCGGCGTCGGCGGCAGGCCGGCGACCCGGTAGGTGTTGTACGGCGTATCGCTGGCCAGTTCGGAGACGCGCAGGCCGTGGCCGAGCGGGACGCCGCCGGTCAGGCCATAGATGGTGGTGGGGTCGCTCTCCAGCCGCATGCCCTTCTGTAGCCGATGAACGAAAATCGCCGCTATGCGCGGGCGCTCGGACGGCTTGGCGGTCTCCTTCTCGACGATGGAGGCGAGGGTGACCGCCTGTTGGGGGCTCGCGTAGGGCAATCCCGGCGCCCGGCCGGCCCACAGCCTGGCCAGAAGCGTGTCCCTCGCGGCGCGCATCCGCCGCACGACATCGGCGCGGGTTTCGCCGAGCTTCACGTCATAGGTGTCGGGCAGCAGCGCGCCCTCCGGCGCGACCGGCGCATCGCCGACCAGCGCCGGCTCGGCGTCGACGATCGCCGCGGCCGCCTTCGAGGTCAGCCCCTCGGGAATGGTGACGGCGCGGCGCACGACCTGGCCGCGCGCGATCATCTCGATCGTCCGGCCGAGAGGCGCCCTGACGGGAAAGACGTACTCGCCGGCCTTCAACCGTTTCGCCGCGCCGGTCAGCTCCGCCCAGACGATGAACGCCGACCGCCAGCGGATCACCCTGGCGCGCGCTAGGGTGTCGGCGATCCTGGCGACGCCGGCGCCCGGCGGCAGCACGACATCACGCGGCGTCGTGTTCGGTCCGCGCGTCACCAGCCCCGCCGCGGCGATCAGCGCCAGCGCGACGGCCATGCCCGCGACGATCAAGACCCTGGGGTTGAGTCCGGCCGCGCCTCTCCGCGCCGGCCGACGCGTTCGCCGCCGTGGCGGCCGGGTCACGCGTAGCGCTTGAACACGACCGAGGCGTTGGTGCCGCCGAAGCCGAAGCTGTTGGACATCGCCATCTCGATCTTCATCGGCTTGGCAATATTGGGGACCAGGTCGATCGGCGTGTCCACGGAGGGGTTGTCGAGATTGATCGTCGGCGGCGCGATCTGGTCGCGGATCGCCAGCACGCAAAAGGCCGCCTCCACCGCGCCGGCGGCGCCGAGCAGATGGCCGATGGCCGACTTGGTCGAAGACATGGCGAGCTTGCCGGCGGCCTGGCCGAACAGGCGCTCGACGGCGCCCAGCTCGATCTCGTCGCCGAGCGGCGTCGAGGTGCCGTGGGCGTTGATGTAGTCGATATCCGACGGATCGACGCCGGCCTGGGCGATGGCGCCCTTCATCGCGCGGAAGCCGCCGTCGCCGTCGTCCGCCGGGGCGGTGATGTGGAAGGCGTCGCCGGCAAGGCCGTAGCCGACCACCTCGGCGTAGATGTTGGCGCCGCGCGCCTTGGCGTGTTCCAGTTCCTCGAGCACCAGGGCGCCGGCGCCCTCGCCCATGACGAAACCGTCGCGGTCCTTGTCATAGGGCCGCGACGCCTTGTTCGGGTGGTCGTTGAAATGGGTCGACAGGGCGCGGCAGGCGATGAAGCCGGCGATGCCGACCTTGCAGATCGCCGCCTCCGCGCCGCCGGCGACCATGACGTCGGCGTCGCCGTGCTGGATGAAGCGCATGGCGTCGCCGACCGCGTGGGCGCCCGTGGCGCAGGCGGTGACCACCGAATGGTTCGGACCCTTGAAGCCGTGGCGGATCGAGACCTGGCCGGAGGCGAGGTTGATCAGGGCGGAGGTAATGAAAAACGGTCCGACGCCCCTGCGGGGTCCCTTCTCGTGCAGCTCGACGGCCGTGTCGGCGATAGCCGACAGACCGCCGATGCCGGAGCCGATGTTCACGCCGGTGCGGTAGCGATCCTCCTCGGTGCCCGGAACCCAACCCGAGTCGACGACCGCCTCCTCGGCGGCGGCGACGGCGTAGAGGATGAAGTCGTCGACCCGCCGCCGGTCTTTCGGGCTCATCACCTGATCGGGATCGAACGGGCGGACGGACCTCCGTTCGCCGTCGCCGCCCACGCGAGGGACCTCGCAGGCGATCTGGCAGGCATAGTCGGTGGGATCGAACCGGCTGATCCGCACCGCGCCGGATTTCCCGGTCAGGATCGCGTTCCACGACGACTCGACGCCCCACGCGAGAGGCGTGACCATGCCCAGGCCGGTGACGACGACGCGCCGCATCGAGCTTGCCCCCAGAGAAGGCTCTTTAGCCGCCGGACTTCTCGTCGATGAATTTCACCGCGTCGCCGACGGTCTGGATATGCTCGGCGGCGTCGTCCGGAATCTCGATGTCGAATTCTTCCTCGAAAGCCATCACCAGTTCGACGTTGTCGAGGCTGTCGGCGCCGAGATCGTCGATAAAGCTCGCCTTTTCGGTGACCTTCTCCGGATCCGCGTCCAGGTGTTCGATGACGATCTTGCGTACGCGTTCGAGAGTGTCGGACATAAGGTCGAGGCCCTTTTCTTAAGTGGTCGCCGGCGATCTTGGGTTAGCCCCAACGCGGGTTCAAGGTCGAGAGGAAAATCGGCGCCCGCGAGGGGCCGCGACTCTCCAACGGATGAGGCGCGCGGCGTAGCATAGAAGGATCGGGTTAGACTAGCGGGGCGGAGGCGCGCGCGCACGGAGCTTCTTTTCGCGGTCGGTTCATGGGAAGCGGGGACCAGCGCCAGTCGGGCCAAGCGGAGTTTAGAGACGTAGAATGACCACCAGCCTCACCGCCCTTGGCGGCGTCACCATCGCGTTCGACCTTGACGGCACCCTCGTCGACACCGCGCCCGATCTCGTGTCGACCCTCAACGTTCTCCTCGGCCAGGAAGGCATCGCGCCGTTGCCGCTGGCGGAGGCGCGGACGATGATCGGACATGGCGCGCGCGCGCTGATCGCCAAGGGCTTCGCCGCCTCCGGCGCGCCGCTGGAGACCGCCGCGCTGGACGCCCTGTTCGAGCGCTTCATCGTCCACTACCTCGACCATATCGCCGACGAGAGCACGCCGTTTCCGGGGCTGGTCCCGGCGCTGGACGCGCTGCTGAGCGCCGGCGCGATCCTGTCGGTGTGCACCAACAAGCGCACCGATCTGTCGTTCGCCCTGCTCAAGGCGCTCGGGCTTCAGCACTATTTCAAGTCGATCGTCGGGGCGGACGCCGCGAGCGCGCCCAAGCCCGATCCGGCGCACCTGCTCACCGCCATCGAGGCCGCCGGCGGCGATCCGGCGCGGGCGATCATGGTCGGCGATTCGGCGTCGGACGCCGGAGCGGCGCGCGGAGCGGGGACGCCGCTGATCCTGGTGACGTTCGGCTACACCGAGACGCCTGTCCAACAGCTCGGCGCCGACCGGGTGGTCGAGCAGTTCGACGACATCCCGGGGGCCTGCGCCGACCTCACCGCCTTGTTCGCGCGCGCCTAAACCTCTATACGGCCGTCCCTTCGCCGCTCAGGCGACGGTCGCGTAGCTCAGCGGGAGAGCGCCTGCTTCACACGCAGGATGTCGCTGGTTCGATCCCAGCCGCGACCACCATTTCAGCTCCCGCCCAGCTTGGCTTTCGCCGCGTCGAGCCGCTTTGTGAGGGCGCGGGAACGCTCCTCGAACACGTGGTCGAGGTCCGCCGCCTCATCGTCGAGACGCCCGCGGCGATCGGCGAGCGCGGCGACTGCGTCGTCGTGTTCGGCGCGCAGACCGTCGAGTTTTCGCTTCAGAGCCGCGACGCGTTCGCGGTCGGCCTTGCTCGGCGGCTTCGGCTTGGTGGCGCGCGAGACCTTGCCCACATCCATGCTCAGGCCGCGCCTGATCGTGTCGCCCGGGCGCGCCAGAGCGGCGTCGTGATCGCCGCCCCCGGTGAGCTCCCTCGCCTCGCCGTCCTTGAACAGGTCGCGGGCGACGCCCCAGGCGGCGAGAGCCTTGGCGCGGGACGTCGTCGCCACGGCGTAGGCGTGGAAGCCGTCGGACCAAGTGAAGACCTTCAGCTTCGCCAACCCGCGCCCTCCGGTCCGGCGGCGGCTCCGGAACCCGCCGCCGAAACCAGCATTAGGCAAGATTCCGAGACTGGGACAGGGACTGAACCTTCATGCGTATCTCAAAGGCTCGCGCCGCTGTCTTCCTATGCGCGACCGCCGTCGCCATGACCGGCGCCGCCGTCGCGCAGCCGATGACCTTTTCGGGCCGCTCGGCGTCCGAACCGCCGCCGGCTTTCCCGAAATCCAACGCGGCCGCGCCGCCCAACGCGCCCGACATGCAGGCGGTGCTCGCCGCCCAGGCGTCGCTCGGGCCCAAGCCGATCGAGACCCTCACCCCCGCGCAGGCGCGCCTGCAGCCGAGCCCATCGGATGGCGTCCAGGTCGTCATGAAGAGGAAGGGCCTGCCGACCCAGCCCGACCCGTCGGTCTCCACTCACGAAGAGAGCTATGGTCCCGATCCGCTGGAAATGGCGCGGATCTATGCGCCCGCGGCGGACGCCCACGGCCCGCGCCCGCTGATCGTCTATTACCACGGCGGCGGCTGGGTAATCGCGGATATCGCGACCTACGACGCGACGCCGCGTTATCTGGCCAAGGCGCTCGGCGCGGTGGTCGTCTCGGTGGAATACCGCAAGGCGCCGGAAGCCAAGTTCCCCGCCCAGCACGAAGACGCCGTGGCGGCCTATGGCTGGGCGCTGAAGAAGGCGGCCGCCTGGGGCGCCGACACCAAGCGCGTGGCGTTGGCGGGAGAGAGCGCCGGCGGCAACTTGGCGGTGGCGACGGCGATCCATGCCCGGGATCATCACATGATCGCTCCGGTGGCGATCCTGTCGGTCTATCCGATCGCCAACTCGTCGATGACCCTGCCGTCGCGGACGGACAACGCCGCCTCCAAGCCGCTGAACACCGCCATGCTGAGCTGGTTCACCCACTATTGGGCGGGCAGCGCCGCCGACCCCCGGGACCCGCGAATCAACCTCGTCGCGGCCAATCTGCGCGGCCTGCCGCCGATCACCATCGTCAACGCCCAGAACGATCCGCTGCGCTCGGACGGCGAGACCCTCGCCGCCGCGCTCAAGGCGGCGGGCAACGATGTCGAGCAGCGCACCTTTCCGGGCGTGACCCACGAGTTCTTCGGCATGGGCGCGGTGGTGAAGGGCGCGATGGACGCCGAGACCTATGCGACGGATCGGTTGAAGCCGGCGCTGACGGCGCGATAGGCTTTTCGCCTTCACTCCCGGCGGTCGAGCGCCTAACCTCTTTCCGTCGCCGACCGGCGCGGCGAGGCGGGACGGTGTGAGAGTTGATGCGGACACCGACCCCAGCTCCAGATCGACGTTTGTCGATCGGGACGCGGCTATTCTATGGCGTCGGTTCCGTGGCTTTCGGGGTCAAGGACAACGGCTTCAGCTTTCTCCTGCTGCTGTTCTACAACCAGGTCGTCGGCCTGAGCGCGCCCAAGGTCGGCCTGGCGATCCTGATCGCCATGGTGGTCGACGCTTTTCTCGATCCGATCGTGGGCCAGATCTCGGACAATTGGCGCTCGCGCTGGGGCCGGCGCCATCCCTTCATGTACGCCGCCGCCCTGCCGGTGGCCGTGTCGTACCTGCTGCTGTGGAGCCCGCCGCACTGGTCGAAGGACGCGCTGTTCTACTACCTGATCGGCGTCGCCATCGTCATCCGCACCTTCATCACCTTCTACGAGGTGCCGAGTTCCGCCCTCGCCGCCGAGCTGAGCTCCGGCTACGACGAGCGCACGGTGCTGCTCAGCTACCGCTATTTCTTCGCCTGGATCGGCGGCCTGGCGCTCTATCTGGTCACCTTCACCTTTCTGCTGGTGCCCGACGCCCATCACGCCACGGGCCAGACCAATCCGGTCGGCTTCGCCAAGTACGGCCTGCTGGCCTCGATCATCATGTTCACCGCCATCCTGGTCTCGTCGGCCGGCACCCATCGCTACATCGCCTCGTTCCGCGTGCCGCCCAGGCGCCGGATGAGCATCGTGGCCACGCTGAGGGAGATGGCGTCGACCTGGTCCAATCGGTCGTTCCTGTTCCTGACCCTGTCGCTGCTGGCGTCGGCGATGGCGGCGGGACTGACGGCGTCGATGAACATCTACATCAACACCTTTTTCTGGGAGTTCACCTCGAAACAGTTCGCCCTGCTCGTGCTGGGCGTCTTCATCTCGGCGTTCCTGGCGCTGGGCGGCGCGGCGCCGCTGTCGCGCCGGTTCGGCAAGCGCAATTCGGCGATCGTCCTGACCGTGCTGTCGCTGACCATCGGCCTTGCGCCGATCACGCTACGATTGCTGAACCTGCTGCCGCCGAACCACACCCCGGCGCTGTTCGCCATCGTGTTTGGTCAGTCCATCGTCTCCACCGCGCTCGGCATCGCCGCCTCCACGCTAGGCTCGGCGATGATCGCCGACGTGGTCGAGGACGGCGAGCTCAAGACCGGTCGCCGCGCCGAGGGGCTGTTCTTCTCCGCCTCGACTTTGGTGACCAAGGCGGTGTCCGGCATCGGCATCTTCGCCGCGAGCACCCTGCTGGCGGCGATCCACTTCCCGGCGAGCGCCAAGCCCGGACAGGTGCCCGAGGCGGTGATTCGGCACATGGGGCTGGTCTATGTCCCGAGCCTGATCGTCCTGCACCTGATCGGGCTGGCGCTATTGTTCGGCTACGGCATAACCCGCAAGAGCCACGGCGACACCCTCGCCCTTCTCGCGGCCAAGGCGGAGCAGGCGACCGCGAGCTGAAGCGGCGTTTCTAGTCGTCGTCTTCTTCGGCGCGCAGGCGATTGAGCCGGCGATTGGCCATGATCAGCCCGCGAAGCGCGCCGCCGATCAGGGCGACACCGATGATGACCAGGGCCCACGCCGCCGGCCCGGAAAGCGCGCCGTAGCCGTGCAGGCCAACCCTCTCGAGCCAGCCGTCATGCCTCTCCCGGTCGTCGCCGAAGTAGGACGAGGCCCAGGCGGGCAGGTCGGCGATCTTGGCTTCTTCGCCGGCCGCCGGATCGGCCGGCGCCGCGCCGGCCGTGGCGGGGGAGTAGGCGACCCCGCTCTGGGTGACGCTCAGCGGCGAGAACCCGAGTTCGGCGCCCCCCTGCGGCTGTCCCTCGGCCGTCCAGCCGGGCGCGCCCAGCACGATCATCGAGGACGACGCGCCATCCGCCGAGGCCTTCGAACGAGCGGCTTTCGCGGCGACACCGCAGGACGGCGCGCCGACGATAATGATGACGATGAGCGCGCGGACCAGCGTACGCATCAGGCCCTCCTTCCGCTCGATCCGCCGCCGGATTATGGCGCAAGTGGGAGGAGTCGCAAAACCACGGCCCCGCTTCGGGAAAAACGGGACTCGGGAAATTGGTCGGAGTGGCAGGATTCGAACCTGCGACCCCCGCGTCCCGAACGCGGTGCTCTACCAGACTGAGCCACACTCCGATTTGGAAGAGGCGCTTATAGGGTGACGCCGATGGCCCCGCAAGACGGGCGTCGGACGCCGTCCGGACGGCGCACGTTGCCTTGGCGCATGCCTTCGGCTATCCCCTCGCCTCTCCGAAAACGCCCCCTCGACGGGCGTCGCGCGCCGGACCTGCTGGGGAATGGTGTAATGGTAACACTGCGGTTTTTGGTACCGTCATTCTAGGTTCGAGTCCTAGTTCCCCAGCCACCGCGCCTGCTTCGGAGCGCGGGCTCCCAGCCCGCTCTTGTTCAACTCACCGCCGCGCGGCGGTTGGGAACGATGCGGGCTGGCAGCCCGCGCTCCGGAAGTCTCAACGCGCAGCCGCCTCGTCGTAGAACCGCGCCAGGTCGGCCTTCATCGATTTTAGGGCGTCGGTGTTGAGGTAGACCATGTGGCCGGAGGGGTAGTAGGCGAACCTGACGTTGCCCCTGGTCGCGGCGTTGAGCTGCATGTGGCCGAGGTCGTATTCGGTGCCGAAGAACGGCGTGGCGAAGTCGTAGATGCCGTTCAGCGAATAAAGCTTGAGGTTTGGGTTCTCGCGCATCGCCGCCGAGAGATCGAGCGCGACGTCGGCGGTGTTGGTGTCGTTCGCGCCGCGGCCGCCCGGCGGCCGATGCTGGAAGCTCCACTGCAGGCCCGCGGAATAGTAGGTCGGGCGATAGGTCATCTCGGTGGTGAAGCCGAGGTCGGCGGTCAGATAGTGGTGGAAGGCGGAGACGAAGGCGCCGGTGATGCCGGTGTCCGACGGATCGTAGTCCGGCGTGTCGCCGGCGGAATCGACATCCTCGCCGGTGAAGCGGGCGTCGTAGCGGCCGAGGGTCAGATGCCGGTCGCGCAGCAGCTCCTTGCGGAAGCGCGAGGCGGAGACGCGCAGGTCGTTGTCGAGGATGTAGCGCTCCGACAGGCCGGTATACGCCGACATCTGGTGGGCGATTGTCTGGCGTTCGGCGTCAGGCAGTTCCTGGCCCTTGGCCAACGCCAGGGCGTAAGGGCCGCGCGCCCACTCGCGCACCTCGCGCAGGAAGGCGGGGATGTCCGCCGGCGCCGGGCTGATCTGGTTGTGGTAGGCCGCCGCCGCCGCGAAGCTCGGCATGTAGTTGATCAGCTCCTGGTCGAAGCCCGGATCGCGCCGGCCATAGTTGAGGATCGAGGACAGCAGGATCACGCCGTTGAGCTGCGCCCCGTCGTGCTGCAGCCGATAGGACAGTCCGGCCGAACGGGTGGTGCCGTAGCTCTCGCCGAAGATGAACTTCGGCGAGTTCCAGCGATCGTTGACGGTGAGGTAGCGCTCGATGCCCCTCGCGAAGGCGTCGATGTCCGGATCCGTGCCCCAGAAGGCCGCCAGCTTGGTGTCGCCGATCGGACGGGAGAAGCCGGCGCCGATGGCGTCGATGAACACCAGGTCCGACTTGTCGAGCAGGCTGTCGCCGTTGTTCACGATGTCGAACGGGGCGTTGTGAGTGGAACGCGGACTGTCGGTGGCGACCCGGATAGGGCCGAGCGATCCCATGTGCAGCCATAGGGTCGAGGAGCCCGGCCCGCCGTTATAGAGGAAGGTCACCGGCCGGCGCGGCCCACCCTCGGCGGTGTAGGCGACATAGAACATGCTGGCGGTCGGCTTGCCCTCGTCGTCGCGGATGGTGAGGGTGCCGGCGGTGGCGGCGTAGGCAATCGCGCGGCCGCCGATGGTCGCGGTGTGGCGGGTGACGTGGCGGATTTCCTGGATCGGCGCGGTCGCGATGTCGTAGTCGCTAAGCTTGCGGCAGGCGGCGCGGTCGGCGCGGGGATCGCCGCGCGGCGTCCCTTCGCCCGTTCCGCCGCCGGAGGGCTTGTCGCAGTCGGCGTCCATCTTGGCGCCCTCGGAGACCACCGGCCGATTGCGGTCGCCGCCGCCCGGCTCGTCCGGCGCGCGTGTCGCGGTCTTCGAATCCCGGTTGCGTTCGGCGGCGTCACGGGCGCGCGGGGTCATCGTCGAATCCGGGCCGCTCGCCATCTGGGCGGAAGCCGCCAAGGGCGCGAAAACCACGAGGGCGGCGAGGAGCGGCGGGAAAAGCTTGGTCAATGGCGTCGCTCCGGAGGCTGAACACTTTCGAGGGGCGCAGTCCTTTAGCAATCCTCGTCGCGGTTCAAGGCGCGCTCGCATCGCCGCCGTTGAGAGACCGTTGCATCCAGACGATGTCCACCCACCGGCCATGCTTGAAACCCACCGACGTTCCGATGCCCGTCCGCGCGAAACCGAGCGCCGTATGCAAGCCGATCGAGGCGGCGTTGCCGGAATCGCCGATCACCGCGATCATCTGGCGCTTGCCGAGCCGCTCGCACGCCGCGATGACCGCGCTCAGCAGCGGGCGGCCGACGCCGCGGCCCACCGCTTCGGGCGCGATATAGATGCTGTCCTCGACCGTATGGCGATAGGCAGCGCGCGGTCGGAAAGGCGCGGCATAGGCGAAGCCGAGGACGCCCTCCGTCGATACCGCGACGAGGTAGGGCAACCCAGCATCCAGCACCACAGTCAGCCGCCGTTCAATTTCGCTTTTCGACGGCGGCTCCTCCTCGAAGGTGCCGAGACCGTGGAGGACGTGGTGGCCGTAGATCGCGGCGATCGAAACGGCGTCCGCCACCGTCGCCTCGCGGATTTCAAACCGTTCAGGCCCACGCATAGTTGAAACTGATGCTCACCCGAGACTCGCGAGTTTTGCCGGGAAGCACCTCGTGGCGCAGCCAGCTTTCCCACATCACCACGTCACCGACCGTCGGCGCGAGGGTCACGAAGCCGCGCAGGTCTTCCGCCGCGTCGTCACGGCGCGGCGGCGCGGCCATCATCATCGGCAGGCGCGGGTCTTCCAGCCGCAAGCCGCCGGCGCCGTCCGGAACGGCGACATAGTAGGTTCCCGAGATCACGCTGTGGGGGTGGAGATGCGCCGCGTGGGCGCCGCCCTTCTCCAGAACGCTGACCCACAGGCTGTCGAGGCGCGGCTTGCCGCGCGGTCCCAGATCGAACGCCAACATCTCCGCGAACGCCCGGGCCTCGCGGTCGAGCCTGCGCGCGAGGTCGGCGAAGATCGTCGCCCGGCGCGGCAGGTCGTCCAGCGAAGCGTAGGAGGTGTAGCCGGGATAGGCCTTGGCCTTGCACCACGCGCGGCCGGCGCGGTCCTCGGCCGCCAGCATCGCGCAGGCCTCGGCGAGTTCGGCGTTGAAGGCCGCGAAGCCACGGTCGTTCGCCAGTGTCGCCTCGTGAAGCGATGTGACGAACAGCTTCCGCATTGGATCTCCGTTAGGCCGCCGGCCGCCGCAGCCTGGGCGTGATCAGCACCAGGATCACCATCGCCGCGGCGATCGTCCCGGTCGCGAGGAAGCGGCCGAAGTCCAACCCACCCTGCGCGACCGGCTTGGTCAAGGTGTCGCCCAGCGTCGCGCCGAGCGGCCGGGTCAGGATGTAGGCCGCCCAGAACAGGACGGCCTGGGGCAGCCACTTCAACCTGTGCAACAGCGCCACGACCGCGATCAGGACCGCGAACAGTATCGCGCCCTTCTCGAAGCCCAGGTTGAGGCCGGTGTCGTCGGCGGTGAAATCGCCGAGCGCGGTGCCTAGGGTGTTGGAGACCAGGATGGTCAGCCAATAGAACACCTCGTCCCGCCGCGAGGAGATGTGGTCCGAACGGATCGCGCCCGTGGTCAGCTTCCAGGCGATCAGGATCAGGATCACCAGGCCCAGCAGCATCGCCGAAGACAGCACGTAGCCGAGGTGCAGGGTGCGGTCGATGTAGTCGGAGGTGGTCGTGCCCACCGTCGTCGTCGCCACCACCACCAGCCAGTACGGCAGCGGGTGGTAGCGCCGCGCCCGGACCTGGGCGAACAGGGTGACGGCGAAGAAGGCGACGAAGATCGCCGTCGCCACGGCATATCCCAGCTTCAGGGTCATCGAGATCGCGTCGCCGCCGGTCTCCCCGACGGTGGTCGCGCAGATCTTGACGACCCAGAACATCAGGATCGCCGGCGGGGCCTTGCTCAAACCTTCTTCGAGCGCGCCGCGCGGCTTGCTGTCGATCATTGACTTGCCTTTCGAGGGGGTGGCCACGGAGCGGACGTTTCAGACCACGCGTTCGCGGGCCTCGCGATCCAGTTTGCTTACGAGGTTGGTGACGAAGAGCGCGCGCACGATCACGCGGCGTCGCCCGAGGCGGTTCGCGCTCCGCCCAGCAACCGATACAGCGCCGGCATCACCAGCAGGACCAGGGGGCCTTGGGCGATCAGGCCGGCGATGATGGCGATCGCCAGCGGCTTTTGCATCGATCCTCCGATGGCCAGGGGAGACAGGGCGAGAATGGCCGCGACGGTGGTCATGGCGATGGGCCGAAACCGATTGACCCCGGCATCGACGAGGGCGCGCCGGGGCGGGACGCCTTCGGCCACCAGGGTGTCGTATTCGGTGAAATAGAAGATCGCCACTTCGGTGACGATGCCGATCACCATCGTCAGGCCCATGATCGCCATGATGTTGAGCTGGATGCCGGCGAGACGAAGGCCAAGCCCGACCGCGCAGGCGGCGAGCAGCGGCATGGTGATGATGGAAGCGACGATGCGGAAGTTCTCGTAGATCAGCAGCAGTAGAATGGTGACGATGACCAGGGCGGCGGCGAACACCATCGCCAGGCCGCGAAAAGCGCTTTGTTGCTGGGCGTACAGCCCCCCCATTTCGTAGGTTACGCCGGCCGGGACGACTCCGTTCTGGCCGAGCACGGCCAGAACGGCCTTCGCCGTCGAACCGAGATCCCGCCCGACGACCCGCGCGGTGATCGCGTTCATCAGCCGCGCCCGCTCTCCCGCTCGATCTCGGGCTGACCGGTGATGACATCCACCGTGGCGATCTGTGAAAGCTTCAACATATGGCCGTCCGCGGCGCGCAGGGGCAGATCGGCGATGTCCGAAACGCGGTTTCGCTCGTCGACCGGTATCCAGGCGCGAACGTCGAGGAGCATCACGCCCGACTGGATCTGGGTGGCCACATCCCCCGCTGACCAAGGCCGCGATCTGCTTGGAGGCTTCCGCCGGCGCGATGCCCTCCAACGCCGCCTGGGCTAGATCGACATGCACGTTCAGCGCGTCGCCGGCGATCACGACCCCGTCCTTCACCTCGGCTATTCCCTGCACTCCCTGGATACGCTTGGCCACCTCGGCGGCGGTGTCGTGCAACAGAGTCGGGTCGTTGCTGAACAGTTTGACTTCGATCGGCTGGGGAACGGCGGTCAGATCGCCGATCTCGTCCTCGATCAGCTGCGCTGTTTCGATCGTGACCCCTGGCACCTGGGTCTCCACCCGATTGCGCACGTCGGTCATCACCGCATCGATTCCCCGTCTCGGGCCCGTCTTGAGGCGGGCGAAAAAGTCGCCGACGTTCGCCTCCGTCAAGGCCCCGCCGAGCTGAGCGCCGGTTCGCCGGGAATAGGTGATGATCTCCGGGGTGCTGGTGAGGATCGATCCGATCTGGCGCACCAGTCGATCGCTTTCTTCTAGCGAGGTTCCGGCCGGCACGACGTAGTCGAGGATGAAGCCGCCCTCGTCGGTATTGGGCATGAAGCCGCTGGGCAGCGTCATGAAGCACCAGATCCCCACCGCGAAGAGGGGCGCGATCACCAAGGCGGCGATCCAAGCGGCCCCCGTCATGTTTTCCAGGGTCGTCTTGTAGCCGCGCGCGATGCGCGAGGCGGGCTTGGGTTCCTTGGGTTTGGCGTTGCGGTAGAGCTGTTCCATCAGGATCGGCACCACCAGCCAGGCCAGGAGGAACGAGACGATCAGGGCGATGGCCATGGTCAGAGACAAGGCCTTGAAGAAGGCGCCGGTGACTCCGCTGAGAAACGCCAGGGGCAGGAAGATCAGCACGGTGGCGGCCGACGACCCGGCGAGAGGACGGAAGAACTCGGCGGCGGCGGCGCGCATGGCTCCAACCCGGTCGTCCGGCGTTTCGACCAGGCGTCGCTCCATGTGTTCGATCATCACGATGGCGTCGTCGATGATCAGGCCGATGGCCGCCGCCATGCCGCCAAGGGTCATGATGTTGAAGCTCTGTCCGAGCATCTTGAGCGCCAGCGTCGTAACGGCGAGCACCGCCGGCACCACCACCACCGCCACCAGCGTAATGCGAAGGTTGCGCAGGAAGACCAGCAGGACGAGCCCCGCGAGGGCCGCTCCGATGGCGATCGACTCGGCGAGGCTCTTCGCCGAACTCTTGATCAGCTCGCTCTGGTCGTACCAGGCGGAGACGCGCAGCCCGGGCGGCTGGGTGCTCTTGGCCTTGGCGAAGACCGCCGCGATGCCGTTCACGATGCGCGGGGTGTCGCCGCTGGGCTGCTGGTAGATCTGGACGCTGACGGCCGGCTTGCCGTCGGCGGTGACCCGAAGCCAGCTCGGCGCCGCGGTCAGGCCCACGGTGGCCACGTCCCCGAGCCGCACGATCCCGCCGCCAGCGCTCTTCAGAACGACATTTTCGATTTCCGCCGCGCCGGTCAGCCGGCTGTCGGTGAGCGTCAGATAAAGCTTGCCGCGGTCCTGCAGCTTGCCGGTGGCGGCCAGAACGTTGGCGGCCCCCAGCGCGGTGGAGACGTCGGCCAGCGAGAGGCCAAAGGCGCGCAGGCGCCGCGGGTCGGTGCTGACGCGATATTCGCCGACCCCTCCGCCCAGCGTATCCACCCGGGCGACGCCCGGAACGTTGGTCAGCAGGGGCTTGAGCGTGTATTCCGCATAGTCGCGCAGGGCCACCTGGCCGATTCGATTCGAGGTCAGGCTATAGGCCGCCACCGGATAGACGGTGGGGTCCATCCGGCGGGCGACGAACGTCACGCCGGGCGGCAGTGTGGCGGACGCTCGCGTGAGGGCGGCCTCGGTGCGTTGCAGCGCCAGGTTCATGTCCGTGTTCCAGACGAGGTCGATCAACAGATCGGCCGACCCGCGGCTGGAGACCGACCGCACCGTGGTGACGTTGGGCACCGCCCGCACCGCCTGCTCGAGCGGGCGGGTGATCGCCGTGGCCATCTGGTCGATAGGCCGGTCGCCGGCCTGGATGCTCACCGTGATCCGGGGAAACGAGATGTTGGGAAACAAGCCGACCGGCAGGGTGAATCCGGCCAGAACGCCGGCGACGATGGCCATCAGCACGAAGACGAGCAATGATCGCCGATGGACGGCGACGGCTTCGGAGAATTTCATTTCTTCGCCGTCCGCACCGCCAGGCCGTCCTGGACCTGATAGGCGCCCTGGACGACCACCGGATCGCCGGTCGCGAGGGCGCCGGAGACCTCGATGTCGCCGCCCTGTTGCGCGCCGGTGCTAACGGCCACCTCGTGCGCCTTGCCACCATGGGCGGTGTAGACGTGGGCGCCGCTCTCGCCGTAGACCACCGCTTCGTGGGGCACGAGCAGACCGGGGTGGCTGGCGACGGTGATCTTGCCCTCGACGGCGTCGCCGAGCGCCAGGCCGGCGGAGAGAGCCGGCGCGGTGACGCTCACCAGCCGGGTGGCGGGATCGACCTGGCGGCCGACCACGGCGAGACGGCTTTCGAAATGCCGGTTCCGATCGAACACCGAGGTGACGACCACCCTCTGCCCCGGGGCGAGGCGGGCGGCCCGCGTTGGCTCCACGTCCAGGTCGGCGACCATGCCGCCGGTGGCGATCACGGTCAGCAGCGGCGCGCCCGCGGCGACATGCCCGCCGAGGGTCGCGACGATCGCGCCGACCACGCCGGCTACCGGAGCGGTGAGAGTCTGGGCGTCGGTTCCCGCGCCGGACGCCGACTGCGCGGCGACGACCGCCTTGGCGTCGGTCAGCACCTTGCGCGCCGCGGCCAGTTGCGTGTTGTCGGCCAGATGGGCGTCGTAGAGACGCTGGACGCGGGCCAGATCCCGCTCCGCGAAGACGACCGCGTCGGTCGCCTGGCGGAAGATCAACTGGGTGGCCGGCGTATTGCTCAGTTCGATCAGCCGCGCGCCGGCGGCGACCGGCTGGCCCGGCGTCACCAGCACCCGCTCCACGATCACCTCCCGGGCCGCGGCCAAGGTGCGGCTGGCGGCCGGCGATCCGGCAATCGTCCCATAGGCGCTGATCGTGTTGTCGATCGTCGCCGAGCGGACCGGTGAAAGCGTGACCAGGGCGCTGGGGGCCGGGGTCGGCGGCGCCGGCTTGCTTTCGGCGAGCAGCTTCCAGGCCACGAAGGCGACGACGAGGATCGCGGCCACGAGGGCGAAGATCAACCAGGGCTTCAATCGTTTCATGGATGGGCGCCTTGATCCGAGGGCAGGAAGAGCACCGTCTCCAGACTGATGTTCGCCAGCGTCAGCGCCAGACGGAGATCGAGCACGGCGACCTGCTCTCTGAGCGCCGATTGCTCCAGCGCCAGTGAAACGGAGCTGCTGAGATCGCCGCGACGGAAGGCGGCGTCGGCGCTGTCGGTCATGGCGACCAGGTGGGGAACGTCGGCTTCCAGGCGGGTCAGATTGACCCGGTCGGCGGCCAGATCGCGCCGGGCGGCGGCCACGTCGGCGACGGTCTGATCGAGCCGCGCCCGGTACTCCTGGGCGAGTCTCTCGCGTGTCGCCGATTCGATGGCGATCAAACCTCGGCCGCGGTTGAAGATCGGAATGACCAGCGTCGCCGCCACGCCGTTGGTAAGAATGGCGCCGGTGTCGCGCTGGCGGCTGTAGCCCAGATTGATCAGCGGGAACTGACTGAGAATGGCCTTGCGGAGATTGGCGTTCTGGGCGCCGTAGCCGGCCTTGAGGGCCAGGAGGTCCGGCCGCCGATCGGGCAACGAAGCCAGGGCGAGATCCAGCGCATGCTGGGAGAGATCGAGCGTCGGCGCGCCCGCCACCAGGTTCAATTTGAAATTTGGAGCCAGGCCGATGAGAGCGTTGAGATCACCGCGCGCCTTGATAGCGCCATAGACAGCCAGGGCGAGCTGGGTGTCGGCGTCCAGCTTGGCGGCCAGATCGATGCTGTTCACCTGGGCCGTTTCGTCGTGACGGTCGTAGGCGAGTCGCGATCGGCGGTATTGCTGCGTCAAGGCCTCGTCGATGGTTCGCAGGACCGCGCTCTTGGCCTCGTCGCCGAGCGCGGTCACCGCCAATTGGCGGGCTTGCTGGGCGGTGCTCCACTCACTCCACAGCAGGTCGAGGTCGGCCTGCTTCTCCGAGGCGCGCGCGGCGCGCAACGCGGCCGAATGGGTAATGAGGCTTAGAAGGTCGATGGTCGGGGTGACGCCGTACGCGGTCACCAGACCTTTCGGATGGTCGGGGACATCGGCGCTGAGAACGACCTGCGGGTCGGGTAGCAGGCCGGCGGAGAACGCCTGGGCGGCGGTGACCTTGGCCGCGGACCGCTTCGCGGCCAGGTCGGGGCTGTTGAGAACGGCCAGGATGGCCACGTCGGTCGGGTTGAGGCCCCGCGCCGGATCGAACCGCTCCGCCTTCAAGGGACCCAGGCGCAGACGGGATGTGTCCACCTTCAGGCGCCCGATGTCGGCGGCGAGATCGGGGCCCGTCGCCAGCGGTCGCGCCGGCGGCGTGGCGCAGGCGCCCACGAGCAGGGCGATCAAGATGCAGAGCGCTGGTCGTGTCGGCTTGGCGGGTCGGATCATGGCGTCCCGCGAGTACTCGTCCTTGTCGCACCCATTAGTTTCCATAAGGCGAGGGCGCAAGCGGCGCCGACGTTTCGCTCGACGGTTGACCATTCGACCCAAGGCCCGCAATCCCTCTCGCCATCGCCGGGCGCGTGGCTGTAGGCTAAGCGTGCATTAGCAGGAGCGCCCGTGCCTCAAACCGATTACCTCGCGCCGACCACCACCGATCAGGCCGTCGCCGCCCTCGCCGACGCCGGGGCGGCCGCGCGGGTTTTGAGCGGCGGCACGGATCTGCTGGTTCAGCTTCGCGCCGGGCGGCTGGCGGCCGGCCTCATTATCGACCTCAAGCGCATTCCGGAGGCCATCGGGGTCCGCCGGGACGGGGGCGGTTTCGTCATCGGCGCCGCCACCCCGGGGGCGATGCTGGGCGAGCACCTCGCCCTGTGCGAGGCGTGGCCGGGCGTGGTCGAGGCCGCGATGCTGATCGGCTCGACCCAGGTGCAGGGCCGCGCCTCCCTTGCCGGCAACCTGTGCAACGCCTCGCCCGCGGCCGACAGCGTGCCGGCTCTAGTGGCGGCCAACGCGACCTGCGTCGTCGTCGGCCCGAACGGACGGCGCGAAGTCGCCGCGCTCGACATCCCCATCGCGCCCGGCCAGACATCGCTGGCGCACGGCGAGTTCGTGCTGGAGATCAAGCTTCCGGCGGTCGGTCCCGGGTCGGCGGACGCCTACCTGCGCTCGATCCCCCGCACCGAGATGGACATCGCCGTGGTCGGCGTCGGCGTGAACCTGACTCTCGACACGGCCGGCGCGATCGTCGCGGCGCGCGTGGCGCTGGGCGCGGTGGCGCCGACCGTGATCCTGTCCGACGAGGCCGGCGCGGCGGTCCTCGGATCGAGCATGGACGAGGCGGCGCTGGACCGGCTGGACGCCGCCGCCCGCGACGCCTGCCGGCCGATCAGCGACAAGCGCGGCACCGTCGACTTCCGCACCCGGATCGCCGGCGTCCTCGCCCGCCGCGCCGCCAAGATCGCTTACGAGAGAGCCCTTCTGAGAGCATGACCAAACGCATCCACGTCTCGGCGACCGTGAACGGCGACGCCGTCGAATTCCTGAGCGACCCCGGCGCCACCCTGCTCGACGCCCTGCGCGACGATCTCGGCCTGACCGGCTCGAAAGAAGGCTGCGGCTCGGGCGACTGCGGCGCGTGCAGCGTCATCGTCGACGGGCGGCTGGTCTGTTCCTGCCTGATGCTCGCCGCCGAGGCCGAGGGTCGCCGCATCGAGACCATCGAGGGCATGGCCGAGGGCGGCGCGCTGCACCCGCTGCAGTCCAAGTTCCTCGAACACGCCGCCCTGCAATGCGGCTTCTGCACCCCGGGCATTCTGGTCGCCGCCAAGGCCCTGCTGGCGACCAACCCCGATCCGACCGAGACCGAGATCCGCTATTGGCTGGCGGGCAACCTCTGCCGCTGCACCGGCTACGACAAGATCGTTCGCGCGGTGACCGACGCCGCCGCGACCTTAAGACAAGCGAGGGTTCCCGCATGACCGACGTCCTCGATCGCCCCGAAGCCGCCGCCGTCCTCAAGGTGGTCGGCACGCGGCCCGTCCGCCCCGACGGCGTCGACAAGGTCACCGGCAAGGCGACCTACGGCGCCGACTTCACCCTGCCCGGCATGCTGGTCGGCCGCATCCTGCGCAGCCCTCACGCCCACGCGCGGATCGTCTCGATCGACACCAAGAGCGCCCGCGCGCTGCCAGGGGTAAAGGCGGTGATCACAGCCGCCGATCTGCCGGACCTCGCGTCCGAGGAGTTCGAGGGCGGCGAGAGCGCGGCCAACCTGCGTGACGTCTCCCTTAACGTCATGGCGCGGGGCAAGGCGCTCTACGAAGGCCACGCCGTCGCCGCCGTCGCCGCGACCACGGCGGCCATCGCCGACCAGGCGCTGGACCTGATCACCGTGACCTACGATGTCCTGCCCCACGTCATCGAGGTCGAGGCCGCGATGGCGCCGGACGCGCCGGTGCTCCACGCCCACATGTTCACCGAGGGCGTCGAGCCGAAGCCGACGTCGCCGTCCAACATCGCCAAACAAAACGAACTGAAGCGCGGCGACCTCGCCGAAGGCTGGGCCGCCGCCGAGGTCACCGTCGAAGGCCGCTACACCACCGCCGCCGTGCATCAGGGCTATATCGAACCGCACGCCTGCCTGGCGACCTTCGCCGCCGACGGCCAGTGCCAGGTGTGGAGCGCCAGCCAGGGCCAGTTCATGGTCCGCACCATGTGCGCCAAGATCCTCGATCTGGACGCCTCCAACATCCGGGTGATCCCGGCGGAGATCGGCGGCGGCTTCGGCGGCAAGACCACCGTCTATCTCGAGCCCCTCGCCTTGGCCCTGTCGCGTCAGTGCGGCGCGCCGGTGAAGATGGTGATGACGCGGGAGGACTGTTTCCGCGCCACCGGCCCGACCTCCGGCGCGGTGATGACCGTCAAACTCGGCGCGACCCGAGACGGCAGGATCACCGCCGCAGAGGTCGTCCTGAAGTACCAGGCGGGCGCCTTTGCCGGGTCGCCGGTCGGCGCGGGCAGCATGACCGCGCTGGCCTGCTACGACGTGCCGAACTTCGCCATCACCGGCTACGACGTGGTGACCAACAGCCCCAAGGTGGCCGCCTATCGCGCGCCCGGCGCGCCGATCGCGGCCTTCGCGGTCGAGAGCGCCATCGACGACCTGGCCCGCGAACTCGGCATGGACCCCATCGCCCTGCGCGAGGCCAACGCCGTGCGCGACGGGATGAAGGCGGCCTACGGCCCAACCTTCCGCAACATCGGCTATGTCGAGACCCTGGAGGCGATCCGCGATCATCCGCACTACGCCGCGCCGCTGACCGGCCCGAACCAGGGCCGCGGCGTCGCCGTCGGCTTCTGGTTCAACGTCGGCGGCGAGAGCACGGCGGCGGTGAACATCGGCGAGGACGGCAGCGCGGTGGTGATCACCGGCAATCCGGACATCGGCGGCTCGCGCGCCTCGATGGCGATGATGGCCGCCGAGGTGCTCGGCCTGCCGATCGAGAAGGTCCGTCCCATCGTCGCCGACACCGCCTCGATCGGCTTTTCCATGCTGACCGGCGGCAGCCGCACCACCTTCGCCACCGGCATGGCGGTGACCCAGGCGGCGCAGAAGATCGTCGCCGACTGCAAGCGCCGCGCGGCTCAACTTTGGGATGTCGGCATCGACCAGGTCGACTGGATCGACGGCGCCGCCGTCTGCCTCGACCCCGCCAAGGGCAAGGACGATCTGAGCCTCGCCGCCCTCGCCGCCCAGTCGGCGCGGACCGGCGGTCCGATCGGGGCCCAGGTCTCGCTCACCGCCCAGGGCGCCGGCCCCGGCTTCGGCGTCCACGTCTGCGACGTCGAGGTCGATCCGGAGACCGGCCACGTAACCATCCTGCGCTATACCGCCGCCCAGGACGTCGGCAAGGCGATCCATCCGGCCTATGTCGAGGGCCAGGTCCAGGGCGGCGTCGCCCAGGGCATCGGCTGGGCGCTGAACGAGGAATACATCTTCGACAACGACGGCCGGATGGAGAACGCCGGCTTCCTCGACTACCGCGTCCCGGTCGCCTCCGACCTGCCGATGATCGACGCGGTGCTGATCGAGGTCGCCAACCCCCGCCACCCCTTCGGCGCCAAGGGCGTCGGCGAGGTCCCCATCGTCCCGCCCCTCGCCGCCGTCGCCAACGCCGTGCGCGCCGCGATCGGCGTGCGCATGACCGACCTGCCCCTCAGCCCGCCGAAGGTCCGCGCGGCGGTGGATGGGAAACCGGCGGCATGACGTCGGTGGCCTTGCGCCCCCTCCGTCACTCGACGCGAGAGGGCGTCGAGCGCCACCTTTCCCGCAAGAGGGCGTGGGAGGATTGGAGATCAACTCAACCCTACTCCTCACCCGCCCGCTTGCGGGGGAGGTGGCGCGGCGCTCTTCCTTGCGCCGTGACGGAGGGGGCGCAAAGCCGCATGCGACCGAGTTTGCGCTGACATGGTCCATGTCGTCGCGGCGGACTCCAACGCGCGCCGGTTCACCGACGGGGTGTCGGAGTTCGAGGTCGAGGCGTCGACCGTCGGCCGGGTGATCGCGGAGCTGGAGCGGCGCTACCCCGGCTTCGGCGAGCACATCCACCGGCGGATGGCGGTGGCCATCGACGGCGAAATCCATCAGGACGCCGACCTCGTCGCCGTCTCCCCGACCTCCGAACTCTATCTTATCCCCCGCATCGGCGGCGGCTAGACCTTTAGGACACCCATGCTGAACCGCCGCGAAGCCCTCCTCGCCACCGCCGCCGTGAGCGCCGCCCCCTTTGCGGCCAGCGCCCAGACGGCGGAGGACGCGCGACTGAACGCTTTGTTCGAACAGTTCTTCCAGGAAGGCCTCCGCTTCCGCCCGGAGAGCGCGACCCAGCTCGGCCTGGACAAGGGACCGAACGCCGATCTCAAGAGCCGCCTCTCCGACGAGTCCTCAGCCGGGATCGCCAAGGCCAAGGCGATGACCGCCGACCAGCTCGCGCGGATGGCGCGGATCGACCGGGGCGCCCTGTCCTCTGATGGAAAAGTAAGCTACGACACGGTGCTCTACACCCGGCGCTCCAGCGCCGCGGTTCAGGCGTTCGATTACGGCGGCCAGTCCTACGGCCCGTCGCCCTATGTCGTCAGCCAGCTCACCGGCGCCTATCAGTCGGTGCCCGACTTCCTCGACACCAAGCACAGGATCGACACCGCCGCCGACGCCGAGGCCTACATCGCCCGGCTGGAGGCCTTCGCCACCCAACTCGACCAGAACACCGACCGGATGAAGCACGACGCGTCCGTCGGCGTCGTCCCGCCGGACTTCATCCTCGACCTCGCCCTGACCCAGATGGCGGTGACCCACGCGCCGGCGGACCAGAACCTGCTGGTAACCTCCATCGCCAGACGCACGGCGGCGAAGGGCATCCCCGGCGACTGGACCGGCCGCGCCACCACGATCCATGACGGCAAGGTCGCCCCCGCGCTCGACCGCCAGATCGCCGAGACCCGCCGCCTGCGCCAGGGCGCGACCCACGACGCCGGCGTGTGGCGCCTGCCCCAGGGCGAGGCGTTCTACGCCGCCGCGCTGAAGTCGACCACCACCACCGCGATGACGCCGGACGAGGTTCACAAGCTCGGCCTGGATCAGGGCGCGGAGATCAGCGCGCGGCTCGACGCCTATCTCAAGACGCTCGGCATGAGCCAGGGCACGGTCGGGATGCGGGTCGCCGCCCTGTTCAAGGACCCCAAGTACCTCTACCCCGATACCGACGCCGGCAAGGCGCAAGCGATCGCCTATTGCAACGACCGCCTCAACGCCATCCGCCCGCGCCTGCCGACCAGGTTCAGGCGCCTGCCGCCGTACAGCTTCGAGGTCCGCCGCGTGCCCCCGGCGACCGAGGCCGGCGCGGCGGCGGCGTTCAGCCAGGGCCCGGCGCTGGACGGCTCCAGGCCCGGGCTGGTCTATTTCAACCTGCACGACACCGCCGACTGGCCGCGCTGGGACTTGGCGACCACCGTCTACCACGAGGGCCTGCCCGGCCATCAGCTCGAGGGCGGCCTCGCCCTGTCCAACACCCGCCTGCCGCTGATCCGCAAGTCGCTGGGCTTCTCCGGCTACGCCGAGGGCTGGGCGCTCTACGCCGAGCAGCTCGCCGACGAGATGGGCATGTACGACGACGATCCGCTAGGCCGCGTCGGCTATCTCCGCGCCCAACTGTTCCGCGCCAGCCGCTGCGTGGTCGACACCGGGGTCCACCACCTGCGCTGGAGCCGGGAAAAGGCGATCGACTATTTCATCCAGGCCGAAGGCGACGCCCCCGGCGCCACCGCCCGCGAGGTCGAGCGCTACGTCACCAACCCCGGCCAGGCCTGCAGCTACAAGATCGGCCACACCGTGTGGATCAACGCCCGCGCGAGGGCCATGGCGGCGCAAGGCGCCCGCTTCGACATCAAGGACTTCCACGAAGCCGGCCTGAACTGCGGCCGGGTGCCGCTGGACGTGCTGGACGGAGTGATCGACGGCTGGGTAGCGGGGCAACGAGTTTAGTCTTCACCCAATGCCGACCTTGTCGACCTTTTACGGAATCGACATCGCCATGTACTGGCGCGATCATAACCCGCCGCATTTCCACGCGCGCTATAGCGGCGAGGAAGCGCTGATCGACATCCGCTCGCTCGAAGTTATGCGGGGTCGCTTACCGAGGGGCGCGCTGCTACTCGTGCTGGAGTGGGCTCGCGACCACCAGGATGAACTGATTGAGGATTGGACGCTGTGCGCGAACATGGAGTTGCCGAAGACAATCGCCCCTTTGCCGTAGAGGCGGCGCCTTGGCGCGTCCGCGACATGGCGGTTCTAGACGGCTTCCGTCTCGAGGTTCGTTTCGAAGACGACGTAACGGGTACGGTCGAAATGGCCGAACTCGTCCAAGGCTCTCGCGCCGGCGTCTTCTCGGTCCTCGCCGACGAGGCCGCGTTTCGGAAGGCGACGGTTCAGGACGGCGTCATCACCTGGCACCATGTGCTCGACGCGTGGCCTTGGAGCCTGGACCTCGCCCCCGACGCCATGCACGACGAGATCGAGAGGAATGGGGTGTGGGTGGTCGCCGACTGAACGCTTAGCGCGACCAGTCGGCGACGTGATCACGATCACTCCGGCGGATGCCGTTCAGGCTCTGGCACGCCCTTAGCCGCCGCTTTCGATGGGAGGGTCGACGGTCTCGTCCGCCTCTCGGCTGTCGACAGACGCGGTCAAGACGACCGCGCTCCGGCGTCGCCGCCACGGCAAGTCCTCCCGCCGCAGGCGCTCTGAGGTGACATGGCCTGTCTCTGGGTCCCAGCTATCGGACGCCGACGCAATGCAGTCATCGAGGACCGACCGTCCGAAATCTCCAAATTCGTCGAATGAAAGGTGCAACAGACGTCGGCGCATGTGCCAGTCGGAGGCGATCAAGAAGCCATCTGCCGCGAACGATTCGTTATCGAGGACCATCAACTGCGATGAGTGAATGATCTCGTTCGCCAACTCACCGAGCTTAATCGCGATCATCTGCGGCGCCAAGAAGTCGTAGTTCGAGCAGACTCTGCCACCGGCTTGACCATGAAACGGTGGCCGGAAGTGCTCACCGTCCCGCGCTTTGAACGACCGAATCGCGAGTTTCGTGCGTGCGAACGCGTCCGAGACGAATCGCTTCTCGACCATTCGTCGAACCGCGAACGCTGCGAGTACGATCGCGCGCTCCATCATGTCGATCGGGTTGTGCTCGCCCTCGAACTCGGCGTCGATCACCTCGCCGCCGTGGAGGATCGCGCGATCGAGCTGAACTTTGAGTTCGTTTTTCCACGGATAAGCTTCCCAGCGGTTCGAGGTGATAGCCATTGCGTGTCCTACGGCGCGCCGGGGAGGAATTCGGTTGGCCGGAAGTTTCTGTTTGCGTCGAGCAAATACGTCAGCGTCCAGTCGCGAAGGTGTGCCTCGACCGACGTTCGTTCGGCGACGCCGTCCACGGCGATATGATCAAGATAGTCGCGAATCGAGTAGGCCATCAGCGCGCCGAACCGACGGTCATACGGCTCGCACTCGGGTACGCCGCCGCCTCGCGGCGATCCGGGTGTCCAGCAACTCGCGAGCCGCCTCGCCCGAGATGCCTTCACCGCGATCCAACTGGTCGAGTCCAAGCCTGATGTCGGCGTTGAACCGCGCGACAGCGGTGTCCCGCGCCTCGCCGGCGGCGAACAGCAGGCGCAACCCTTCTCGCACGACCTCGCTCGCGGTGTTGTAGAACCCGGATTCGACCTTGTCGGCGATCCGGCGTTCGAGTTCGGGCGTGAGGGATACGTTCATTTGAAGTCTCCAACGGCGTCTCCTCGCGCGCCACCCAATAGGCTAGACACGTATAACACGCCGAAAGGACAGCTCATGCTCGCGATCCGGCTACCCAAGACGATCGAAGATCGGCTGGAGGCGCTGGCGGCGGCGACCGGGCGGACGAAGACGTTCCATGCGCGGGAAGCGATCGTCGAGCACATCGACGATCTCGAAGACATCACCTCGCGGAGCAGCGACTGACCGAAATCCGGGCCGGCCTCGTTCGAACCATCCCGATCGAGGAGGTGCTGAAGGATCATGACCGGGCGGATTGAGTTTCATTCCTCGGCCGCCAAGAAACCGGACTGATACCAACCATCGCTGGCGATGACTCACGTGGTCCGCCGGCGTCTCGCCGGCTCTTGCGCAAGCTGCCGGCGAGACGCCGGCGGACCAACGGGTCGGCGTCAACGCGGGTTGGTATGACTGTGCCGATCGAGCAGACGGGCTTTGCAAGCGGCTTGACTTTATAGTTGCATTATGCGAATATTCTCGCGTGAACGACACCGCCCCCCTTCCCTCCACCCCCGAAGACCCCGGCGTCGCCGTGGCCGAGCGGCAGCTCGAGTTGCTGACCGAGATGGCCGAGATGGCGATGGTGGTGTCTCGGGCCTATGCCCACGCCGCGGTGGCCGCGTCCGGCGCGGTGGAGGCGATCCTGGCCGACGAGTTCTGGCAGCCGGAGACCGGGCGCGCCCGGGCCCTGGCGGGCGCGAAGGACGCGGCGGAGTCGTTCCAGAAGGTCTCCCGTTCGCTGCGCCTCACCCTGGCGCTGCAGACCACCGTCGTCGACGCCCTGCGCGATCTGCGCGCCGGCGTCTATCGTCCCAAGGTCGCGCCCACCCGCCGGGGTTTGGCGCTCGATGTGGCCAGCGACGCGCGCGCCGAGGCGGAGGTCTGTGATGCCGCCGCGCGGTGCGAGCGCGCCGACTCCAACCGCGAACGGCTGGTCGAGTTCGACCGACCCGACATCGGCCGCGGCCTCCGCGTCATCGTCAACGGCGTCCGCGCCGAGATCGGCCACGCGATCGACTGGAAGGCGCGGGCCGACGAACGGGTGCTGCGCCATGAACCTTTCGTGCCCAGGCCGCTTGGCTATGAGACCCGGTCGGGGCCATACTCGCTTTACGCGGAGGCCGAGGACGCCGCCGCGCACGAAGAGGCCCTGGCGCCTTGACCCCGGGCCGCCGCCGCGCGTTGAAGCCAGCGTGCCAACCCGCGAGGCGACCTTAAGATGAACCTTTCCGCCGTTCCCGTCGGCCGCGATCCGCCCCGCGACGTCAATGTGGTGATCGAGGTGCCGATCGGCGGCGAGCCGATCAAGTACGAGATGCACAAGGCGTCGGGCGCCCTGATGGTCGACCGGTTCCTCTACACCTCGATGCGCTATCCCGGGAACTACGGCTTCATCCCGGGCACCCTTTCCGGCGACGGCGACCCGGTGGACGTCATCGTCGCCAACACCCGGGCGCTGGTCCCCGGGGCGATCATCTCCTGCCGCATCGTCGGCGTGCTGTTGATGGAGGACGAGGCCGGGCTGGACGAAAAGCTGATCGGCGTGCCGTCGGCGTGGCTGACCGCGCGCTACAACGGCGTGGAGACCTACAGCGACCTGCCGAAGATCACCCTCGACCAGATCGAGCACTTCTTCACCCATTACAAGGACCTGGAGCCGGGCAAGTGGGTCAAGCTGGTCGGCTGGCGGGACGCCGAGGCGGCGCGGGCGCTGGTGATGGAGGGGGTGGAGCGCGAAAAGGAGGCGAAGGCCGAGGCCGTCAGTGCGTCTTGATCTCCACCAGGCCCATGCGATTGCCGGCCGGGTCCTTGAACAGGGCGAAGGTGGCGACGCCCGGGACCACGGTGCGCGGCAGCACGGTCGACCCGCCGGACGCGGCGATCGCCTTCAGCGTGGCGTCAATATCCGGGACGCCGAGATAGATCAGGGTTTCCGGCGGGTCCTGCCGAAGGGTTCCTTCCAGCTTCGGCGTCTTGATTCCGTTAGCGGCGTCGATCGTCCAGCCGAAGTTGGCGGCGTAGAACGCCTTCAGCTTGGCGGCGTCCGGGCCGGCGATGTCGAAGAAGACGATAGGCGCGACGGCGCTGGTGGCGGGTGTCACGGTCTGGGCCTCGGCTTGGCGTGAGGTGAGCAGGGCGAGCATTGCGCAGAGGGCGAAACGTTTCATGGGGTCTCCATAACAGCCGTCGCTTCCATGGCGACGGCGCGGTCGATCCTCAAGGCGCGCAACGATTTGGTCTCCGCGTCGCGAACCAGATGGATCGGCGCCCCCGAAAACAGCGGCGCGCGGGCCTGGAAGGAAAAACGCCGGATCTTACCCGGTGTTTGGGCGAACGCGAACAGCTTCGCCGCGGTGAACGGGCCGTGGACGACCAGGCCCGGATAGCCCTCCTCGCCCGTGGCGTAGGGCAGGTCGTAGTGGATGCGGTGGCTGTTGAAGGTAGCGGCGGAGTAGCGGAACAGGTCGATGGCGGTGGGGGTCCAGGTCTCCTCGCTTGGCGGCGGGTCGGCGGCGGGGATCACGGGCGGGGCGGGGTCGGCGGCGTCGCGGTAGACGATGGCCTGGCGCTCGCGGATGCGGGGATGGTCGCTTTGGGAGAGCACGCGATCGACCTCGACGAACACCAGATCGCCGGAGCGGCCCGCGCGATGGCGCACGTCGGCTATCGTCAGAGTGAGCCTGGCGTCGCGGCCGAGCGCGAGCGGCTCGATGAACTCTAGCGCGCCGGCGGCGAACATCCGGCGCGGCAGGGTGATGGGCGGCATCAGGCCGTCGCCGCCGCGCTTGGGATGGCCGTCAGGGCCGAGGCCGTCCGGACCGGCGACGTCGACGAACCATGCCCAGTGGCCCAGCGGCGGGAAGGTCCGCTCGACATCGAGGTCGGAGCCGACCGCGGCGGCGTAGCGGCGGGCGATCTCCGGATCGAGAACCTGCCGGCGGGTCTCGGTGCGCCCAATCCAGTCGCGCCATGCTTCAATTTCGCCGTCGGTGATGATCATGCGCTCGCCACCAGGCCGGCGTCATGAAGGCGGGCGATCTCGGAGCCGTCCATGCCGAGCACCTCGGCCAGAACCTCATCGGTGTCGGCGCCGAGATGAGGCGCGGGTGTGGCCGGCCCGCGGGTCTCGGTCGGGCTGGTCCCGGCGAAACCGGCGGCGAGATAGCTTCGGCCGCTGGGCTGCTCAATGGTGGAAAGCACCGGGTTCGCGGCGCCGAAATACCGGTCTTCGTCGAGCGCGCCTTTCAGCGTGCGATAGGTCGACCAGCACACCGCGTTGGTTTCGAACGCCTCGGCCAGGTCGGTAGCGTCGCGCGCGGCGATGGCGTTCGCGATCATCGGCATCAGGCGGTCGCGGTGATCGAAGCGCACGCCCTCGTCCCTGGCGAAGCCGACACCCCTCTCCGCTTCCAGCGCGGCGACATCGGCCTCGAGTCCGAGCACCTTGAGCAGCCCCGTCCATTGGCGCGGGGTGATCGCCACCACCATCAGGCGCGTGCCGTCCGCCGTGGCGAAGTCCCGCCCGAACGCGCCGAAGATTTCGTTACCCAGGCGGGGCCGATCGGCGCCGGACGCGGTGACCTCGGCGATCTGGCCGAGGTGACCCAGACTGGCGATCGCGAGGTCGGAGAGCGGGATGCGGATTTCCCGCCCCTGCCCCGTCATCCGCCGGTTGCGCTCGGCGGCGACCATCGAAAAGGCGGCGTAGGCGCCGGTGAGCAGGTCCCATGCCGGAAGGACGTGATTGACCGGGCCGTCGTATTCGGGCGGCCCAGTCATCGCCGGCACGCCGATGGCGGCATTGACGGTGTAGTCCAGCGCCGGCCTTCCGTCGGGCCAGCCCATGACGCGGACGCAGATCAGATCGTCGCGCAACTTGCGCAAATTGTCGTAGCTCAGGAAGCCGGCGACCGGAAAGTTGGTCACGAACATCCCGGCGTTATCGCCCGGGGCCGCGGCGATGCGCTGGGCGAGCTCGCGGCCTTCGGGGCGGCCGAGATCCAGCGCCACCGACTTCTTCGACTTGTTCAGCCCCTCCCAATACAGGCTGGCGCCGCTGTCCGGATCGAGCGGCCAGCGCCGGAAATCCGGGCCCCCGCCGATCTGGTCGATCCGGATCACTTCCGCGCCGAGCTGGGCGAGATGCAGTCCGCACGACGGCCCGGCGACGAAGGCGGACGCCTCGACGACGCGCATGCCGCCCAGAAGATCGTACATCGGCGAGGTCCCTCCCGGAGCGCGGGCTACCAGTCCGCTCTTTCTTCGGCACGCGTGGTTCGAAGATCAAGACAAGATGCGGGCTGGGAGCCCGCGCTCCGGGCGTTAGCCCAGCACACTCGCCAGCCGCTCCATCGCCTCGCCGAGGCTCCCCGGGTCGCGGCTGATGCAGGCGCGGAGGAACCCCTCCGAGCCGGGGCCGAAGAAGGTTCCGGGCGCCAGGCCGACCTTGGTCTTGTCGAGGATCTCGCGGCAGGCGGCGCGGGCGTCGGGCATGCCGTCGACCTCGAAGAAGGCGTACATGCCGGCTTTCGGACGCGGTCCGAGGCGGACGCGGCCCATGCGCTCCAGGGCGTCGCAGGCGATGGCCATGCCGCGCTCGCAATAGCCGCGGATGAACTCGATGAACGGCTCGCCCTGTTCGAGGGCGGCGACGCCGGCGTGCTGGATGAAGGTGGTCGTGCCGCTGGTGGAATACTGCACCGCCATCGCCAGGGTGCGTCCGAGCGACGGCGGATGGACCAGCCAGCCGAGGCGCCAGCCGGTCATGCAGTAGTTCTTCGAGAAGCTGTTGACGACCAGCAGGCGGTCCTCCGGCTCGGCGTGGTCGAGCAGGGTCGGCGCCGAACGCCGGCCAAAAACGAAGCGGTTGTAGACCTCGTCGGCGATCAGCCAGACGCCGCGCGAGCTGCAGAGGTCGAGCAGGGCGACCTGGGTCTCGATCGGGATCATAGCCCCGGTGGGATTGCCGGGCGAGGCGAAGAACACCGCCTTCACCGCCCCATCAAGCGCGGCGGCGACCTTGTCGAGGTCGAGGGTCCAGCCGGCCATCGGATCGTGGTCCATCCGCACCGAGCGAACATCGGCGCCGATGATCCGCGCCGCCCCGCCGAGGTTCGGCCACACCGGGTCGATGACCACCACCGCGTCGCGCGGGCTTACGATGAGCTGCAGCGCGATCTGGATGGCGTGCATGCCGCTGGTGGTGACGGTGATCCGCTCCGCCGTGACCGGTCGCGCGCCGAGACCGGAGAGGTAGGTCGCCAGCGCCTGGCGCAGGGGCGGGATGCCGTTCTGGCCGGCGTAGAGCACCTCGCCGGCCTGAACCGCGCGCATCATCGCCTCGCCGACGAAGGCCGGGGTTTTAACGTCGCCCTCGCCGAACCACAGCGGGATGATGTCGGGATCGCCGAAGGCGCCTCCGGCGAGCGCGGCGATGTTTTCCAGCGGCAGGGCGCGGATGCGCGCATCGACGCCGCACAGGGCGGAGGAATCAGCGATCGGAGACATCCGCCGCTCTATAGCCTATTTGGGCGATCCCGCGCCCGGCGTGAAACCTTCGTTTCCCGGCGCCATTTCGAATCTATCGAGTTTCCATGACCTTCGACGACGTCAATCCCGCACTCGCGCGGGCCCTCGCGGAACAGGGCTACAAGGAGCCGACGCCGGTGCAGAGCGCAGTGCTGGACTCCGGCGCGGAAGAAACCGTTCGCGGTGGGCGCGACCTGCTGGTTTCGGCGCAGACCGGGTCCGGCAAGACCGTCGCCTATGGCCTCGCCATCGCCCCGACGATCCTGGGCGAGGCCCAGCGGCTGGGAGCGCCCGGCGCCCCGCTGGTGCTGACCATCGCGCCGACGCGGGAGCTGGCGCTGCAGGTGGCGCGGGAACTGGGCTGGCTGTACCGGCCCGCCGGCGGCATCGTGGTGACCTGCGTCGGCGGCATGGATTCCCGGCGCGAGCAGCGCGACCTGCGTTCGGGGGCGCATTTCGTGGTCGGCACGCCCGGCCGGCTGCGCGATCACCTGGAGCGGGGGCATCTCGACCTCTCGGCCCTCGAGGTCGTGGTGCTCGATGAGGCCGACGAGATGCTCGATCTCGGCTTCAAGGAAGACCTCGAGTTCATCCTCGACGCTACGCCGGCCGAACGACGCACCCTGCTGTTCTCCGCGACCCTGCCCAAGGACATCGTCGCCCTGGCGCGGACCTATCAGAGACACGCGCACCGCATCGACACCGCGCGGGTCGGCGAGGCGCACGGCGACATCGAGTATCGCGCCATGCGGGTCGCGCCCAACGAGATCGAACACGCGGTCGTCAACGCCCTGCGCTTCTTCGAGGCGGGCGGGGCCCTGGTGTTCTGCGCCACCCGGGAAGGGGTGCGCCATCTGCACGCCGCCCTGCGCGAGCGCGGCTTCGACGCCGTGGCGCTCTCCGGCGAGATGAGTCAACGTGAGCGGACCGACGCGCTTCAAGCCTTGCGCGACCGCCGCGCGCGGGTCTGCGTCGCCACCGATGTCGCGGCGCGCGGGCTCGACCTGCCCGATCTCGGCCTCGTCATCCACGCCGACTTGCCGTCGAACCGTCAGAGCCTGCTTCACCGCAGCGGTCGCACCGGGCGGGCGGGCAAGAAGGGCATATCCGTGGTGCTGGCGCCGTTCTCGCGCCGCCGCCGGGTCGAACAGCTTCTGGCCGCCGCCGGGGTGGAGGCGACCTGGAGCGGTCCGCCGAGCGCCGAGGCGATCCGGGCGCAGGATCAGGAGCGCCTGCTGAGCGACCCGATCCTCACCGAACCCGCGGCCGAGGAAGACGCCGACCTCGCGCGCCTGCTCCTGGAAAGGGCCGAACCCGCCGCCATCGCCGCCGCCCTGATCCGGATGCACCGGGACAAGCTCCCCGCGCCGGAGGAAGTCTACGACCCTGGCGAGGGACGCTCCGCAAGGCCCGAGCGCGGTGACTGGAGTCCGGGCGAGCGCGGCGAACGCTCGGAACGCCGCGAGCGCGAACCGCGTGATTTCGGCGGCGGCGGCGACATGGTCTGGTTCCGCCTCTCCGTCGGACGCTCGGCCAACGCCGATCCCAAGTGGCTGATCCCGCTGATCTGCCGTCGCGGACACGTGACCAAGAAGGACATCGGCGCGATCCGCATCTTCGACCGCGAGACCAAGTTCGAGATCGCCCGCGACGCGGTCGACCGCTTCAGCGCCGCGGTCGCTTCCGGTCCGCCCCAACCGATCCGCATCGAGACCGCCGGAGCACCCGGAGCGCTTCGTCCCCGCGACGAGCCTGGCGCCGCGCCGCGTGCGCCCAAGCCGTTCAAGAAGAAACCGTCGAACGCGAAACGATGACCGGGGACGCCGATTTCGCCGAGATCATGCGCACGCGCCTGCGGGCCGATTTGCGGACAGCGATGAAGCGGCGTAACGCCGTCGAAATCTCGACCCTGCGGTGCCTGATCGCCGCGGTGGACAACGCCGGGTCGGTGGCGGAACCGACGGGAATGAACATTTCGCGAGACTGGTCGAAGGGTTCGCCCCATGTCGTCACCGGATCGGGCTTTGGTCCGACCGAAGCCGCTCGCCGGGTTCTCTCCGCCGCCGATGTCGGCGCTCTGCTTCAACGGGAGTGGCGCGTGCGGGAAGCGGCGGCGAACACCCTCCAGAAACACGGACGCGGCGGGGAGCGCGAACGCGCCGAGATGACGATTATTTCGCGCTACTTAGGAGGATGGAACCACCATGGATGACGATCAGACCTTTTCGGCTCAGGAGGCCGTCGCCGTGCAGCGCGAGCTGCGCCGCTCGCTCGGCCTGGACGCCGAAGCCTTTCCGGTCCCCGCTTTCGTCGGCATGATCAGCGACGAGATCGAGCAGTTCCGCGCGGCGGGAAAATCCGACGCCGACATCGCCGCGGTGATCAAGAGCGCGGTCGGCCGCGACGTCAGTCCGGAGACGATCGCGCAATTTTACGCCCCGCCGGAAGAGCGCCGCGGCGGTGGCCACGGCTGACGGGCGTCAGGCGTAGGTCAGGCTGGGATACCAGTCGCCGCCGCGTCCCTCCGGGGTGCTGTCGAGTACGGTCCACATCGGTGGAAAATCGGGCGCGCCGCGCGGGTCCTGACCGGGATCGGCGGTCGACCCGCTCATCTCGCCGGACCAGAAGTGGCGGATCGTACCGTCTCGGCGGGTGAAGACGTTGAACGACGGGATCTCCGAGCCGTCCGGCGCGACGCCGTGGTAATCGCGGCTGTAGGCGCCGTCGAGGTCGGTGTAGAGGCGCAGATTTTTCCACCCCCGCTCGCGCTTCCACGCCGTCAGCCTTTCGATGGGCGATCGGGCCACGACGACGAGGGAAATGCGCTGATCGAGATCGGCTGCGTTGCCCTCCCAGGCGCCCAGCAGATTGGTGCACATCGGGCATGGCCGCTCGCGCTCTGGCCCGAACATGTAGCTGTAGACGGCGAGTGTCGGCTTGTCGCCGAACAGACCGGCAAAGTCGGTGGCGGCGTCCTCGCCCTGGAAGCGGTAGTTCCCCGTCACCGGTCCGCCCAGAGGCAAGGCCCGGCGCTGAGCCGCGACGCGCTCGATATGCCGGCGAAGTTCGATCTCCTCGGCGAGAAGCGCGGTGCGGGCGGCGCGGTATTCCGGCGACTCGTTGGGAAAACGGACAGGATTTTCCCGCGCCAGCGTTTGCGCGGATGTGAGGAAGTCACCGGCGGCGTCCATGCCTTCACTCCAGATCGGTTCAGTCGATCCAGATTAGGCCCGTCGACGGTTTCCTTCAATCCTGGGCGATCGAGCTCTCCCTGCGCGGTGCGGCATGTTGTCTCTTTTACGCTTCGTTAACACTCATTCACAGTGGTAGGTGATCCAATTCCGAGAGTGCGCCGCCATGGCCATGGACATGTCTGTCGATCTGATCGGCGCCACGGTCGAACTCGAACAGCCTATCGGATCGGGCCTTCGCACCGTGGGCACGGGTTTTCTCGTTTCGGACCCCGGGCCGGACGGCGCGCCGAGGGTCGTGCTGATCACCGCCAATCACGTCTTCGAAAAGATGAAGGGCGACAAGGCCACGGTGGGCTTTCGGGTTCAGCAGCCGGACGGCGGTTGGCGCTACGCCCCGGAGAAGATCGCGATCCGCAGCGGCGGACAGGAACTGTGGACCCACCACGCCGTCCGCGACGTCGCGGCGATCCGGATCGTGGCCCCGCCCGCGTTCGCGAAAGCCGCCATTCCGCTGGCGTGGCTGGGCGGCGAAGACGCCATGACCCGCTACGCCCTTGCGCCCGGCGACGAGATGATGACGCTGGGCTTTCCCCAGGGCCTCTCCGCCAACGCCGCCGGGTTTCCGATCCTCCGTGCCGGCAAGGTCGCGTCATATCCGCTGGGGCCCTCGAACGCTTTCCCGACCTTCCTGCTCGATTTCCACGTCTTTCCAGGCAATTCCGGCGGCCCGGTCTTCCTCGAGGCCCGGGCCGACGCCAAGCCCGGCGCGGACGGGGCCCCTCCGCACGTGATCGCCGGCATGCTGACCCAGGAGGTCGAAGTCGGCAACGAGAACCTCGGCATCGGCATCGTCACCCAGGCGAGGTTCGTACGCGAAACCCTGGCCCTGCTCGACCAGCCGGCGCAGACCGCAGAAGCCGCGACCTCCGAGCTCGTCGGCAGGCCGGCGGCGGCCACGCTGGGCGCGGTCAAGGGCGCCAAGGCGATGGCGGCGGATCTCGGCGCCGCCGAAAGATGATCACCGTCTTCGGCGAAGGGAGGGGGTTTCGGGTCGTCTGGCTGCTGGAAGAGATGGGGCTGTCGTACCGGCTGCGGGACGTGGACCTCTTGGCCGGCGTCGAGAACGACCTGGAGTTCCTGGCCGTCAACCCCGGCGGGTTCATCCCGGCGATCCAGGACGGCGACGTCACCATGGTCGAGTCGATCGCGATCATGGAGTATCTGATGGCGCGTTATGGACCGACGCCGCTCGCGCCGGACGCGCAAGACCCCACCTTCCCCGCCTACCAGCAGTTCCTTCACCTCGGCGAAGCCGGCCTCGCCGCCTCGATCTACTTCGTCAGCGGGGCCCGCAATATCGCGCCCGAGGCCGAGCGGCACAACTGGAGCGCCGGACAAGCGATGGACGTGTTCGAGACCCGGCTGGGATTGGTGACGCGCCAGCTCGCGCGCTCGCCCTATCTCGCCGGCGATCGGTTCACCGCCGCCGACATTTCGGTGACCTACGCCCTGGAGTTGGCTCAAAGAAACGTGGGCTACAGCCTCGGCGAAACAGAACAGGCCTATGTCGCCCGCACCAGCGGGCGCGACGCCTACAGGCGGACCATGGAGACATGTCACGCCACGAGGGCATGGGCCGCTCGTGCGGCTGGCAAGTGAGCCTCTCGTAAGCGTAAGGATTCGGCGGAAACTATACGAACAGTCTTCCGGACGGTGGTGTGGCGCGGCGGACGGAGATTGCCCGCCGATCTTCTGGACCGAGCCGAGCACCAGTTGAAAGGGCTAAGCCTGTTCACGCCCTCTCGGTTCGTCCTCACTTAGCACCCGTTCGCCGCCACCAGCTCGATTGTTCGTCGCCCAGCGAAATAGCCGTTGCGGAGCAGCGACCATTCCAGTATTTAGGTTTGTGCCGAAATTACCTTCCGCCGAGTTGCGATGTCCACGGTCCTCAAGGCGCTGTCCGACCCGACCCGCCGCCGCATTCTTCAGCTCCTGCGCGAGCGCGAAATGAGCGCGGGCGAGCTTGCGGACCACTTCCCCCTCGCCAAACCCACGATGAGCGGTCATTTCGCCGTGCTGCGTGACGCCGGGCTGGTGGATGTGCAGCGTGAGGGAACCACCCTGGTCCACCGCCTGAACACCTCGGTGCTGGAAGACGCGCTGCGCGCGCTGCTGGAGAGTTTCGGATTCGATCGATCGGCCGAAGACGCCGCGTGGACCGCGAAGAGGAAACCCGTATGAACGTCACCAAGCCAGTTGTCGTTTCGGCGGCCGTGGCGGCCGGCATGGCGGCGCTGTCGGTATGGGCGTGGCCGCATACGCCCGCCCTAACGGCGGTGCATTGGGGGCCGGACGGAACGCCCGACCGCTACGGTTCGCGCCTGGAAGCGCTCGGCATGTTGCCGGCCATAACCGTCGCGATGGGAGCGCTTAACGGGATATTGCCCACGTTGATGCCGCCCAATTCCAGACTCGAGCGGTCGAAGCGCGCCTATACCGCGATCTGGCTGGCGCTCCTGGGGGTATTGGCCGTCGTGCACGCGGCCATCGTCGCTTCCGGCGTCGGCGCCAGAGTCGATGTGGCGCGTGTCGCCGTCGTCACGGTCGGCGTCCTGTTCTTGATCATGGGCAATTACCTGGGCAAGGTCCGCTACAACTATGTGCTGGGGTTGCGGCTGCCGTGGACCCTCTCCAGCGAACGCGTCTGGGACCGCACCCACCGTTTCGCCGGGCCTCTGGTGATGGTCGGCGGCGCGGTGCTGACGACGATCGGCATCATCGCGCCCTTGGCGTGGAGCGTGCCGATTGTGTTTCTCTGCACGTTCGGCCCGGTGTTGATCGCGAGCGTCCATAGCTGGCGGTTGTCGCGCCACGAACTTACAGACTGAACTATGCTGGAGCAGCGCTTCCCAGTGCGGACTTAATCCCCCCCACCTGCCCCCGGTGCCGCAACATTGCGTCGGCCAACACGCAGGCCATCATCGCTTCGGCGACCGGCACGGCGCGGATGCCGACGCAGGGGTCGTGGCGGCCGGTGGTGCGGATCTCGACCTCGGCGCCGTCCTCGTCGATCGAACGGCGCGGGGTAAGGATGGACGACGTCGGCTTGAACGCCACCCGCGCCACCACCGGCTGGCCGGTGGAGATGCCGCCCAGCACGCCGCCGGCGTGATTGGACAGGAACACCGGACCGTCCTCGCCCATGCGCATCTCGTCGGCGTTGTCCTCGCCCGACAGGGCGGCGGCGGCGAAGCCGGAGCCGATCTCCACGCCCTTGGCCGCGTTGATCGACATCAGGGCGGCGGCGAGTTCGCCGTCGAGCTTGCCGTAGATCGGCGCGCCCCAGCCGGCGGGAACGCCGTCCGCCTCGACCTGGACCACGGCGCCGGTCGAAGAGCCGGCTTTGCGGGTCGCCTCGAGGTGCTTTTCCCAAACGGGAACCATCGCGGCGTCCGGGCACCAGAAGGGGTTGCGTAGCGTCTCGGCCCAGTCCCAGTGGCTCGGATCGACCGCATACGGACCGATCCGCACGAGCGCGCCCCGTACACCGACGGCCTCACCCAGCACCTTGCGCGCCACGGCGCCGGCGGCCACCCGGCTGGCGGTCTCGCGCGCCGATTGCCTGCCGCCGCCGCGATAGTCCCGCACGCCGTATTTGGCTTGATAGGAATAGTCGGCGTGGCCCGGGCGAAACCGGGTGGCGATATCGGCGTAGTCGCGGCTGCGCTGGTCGACGTTGTCGATGTGCAGGGCGATCGGCGTGCCGGTGGTAACCTGGCCGCCGAAGCGCTCGCGGACCCGGTCGTCCTCGAACACGCCGGAGAGGATGCGCACCGTGTCCGGTTCCTGGCGCTGGGTGACGAAGCGGCCCTGTCCCGGACGGCGCTTGTCGAGCCAAACCTGAATGTCCGTTTCGGTCAACCGCAGTCCCGGCGGGCAGCCATCGATCACGCAGCCGATCGCCGGCCCGTGGCTCTCGCCCCAGGTCGTGACGCGGAACAGGTGGCCGAACGTGTTGTGCGACATGGATCGGTTCTAGCCGGTTTCGCCGAAGCGTCCATCGAACGGCGGATGCGACAGCTTCGGCCTGGACAGGTTCGGCGCCGCCTTGGCGCGCCGATCGAGTTTCGATCTATTCCCGCGGCTGGATGATCGCGAACCCGACCTCTTCGATGGATTCGGTCATCGGCGAATTGTCCGCCGGTCCGGCGTCGCCACGGATGCGATTCGCGCTATCGAGAGTTTGCGTCGCGGTCGTTCTCTCATCGGACACCTCCCGCAGGATCTGTTTGATGGCGCGATTCGCGAAGCGGAAGCTTTCGTACTTGCCGATGCGGGCTTGGCGCATGACGGCATAGAACAGAATCGAGAACACCTCCAAAGCTCCCGCCAAAATCCATGAGCGACCGCCGACCGACGCTGGCTCCGGGTGAAAAAACGCCACGATCAAGGATACGGAGTACAAGATGGTGAAGCTCAGAGAGATATACTCTGAGTAAAACATCACGGCGGATTGGAAATTTTCCCACTCCCATATCCGCGCGAACGCCGGCTGTTCCTGTATCTGGCATTTCTCCCGGAAGAACTGGATCTGCTCCTCCTCGGTGGCGTCTCTGCCGGTGGTCTCGAGATTGAGATCGTTGTGAAGACGCAGCCGCCGTCCGACCCGGTAGAAGAACTCCGCGGCCAACAGTCCGATCGGATAGGCGAGCACCGCCGCGACGAGCAATCCGGCGGCGTCCTTTGGCGTGTGCGTCCAGAATGTCGGGAACGACGAGAGCAGCGCGCCGATCGTGAGCCCCGTCGCCGACAGGAAGAAGAAGATTGGGCCGAGCAACAGGATCAGGAACGCGCCGCAGTAGGATTGCGCAATGACGAAGAGAACATGCGCGAGATAGTCGGTAAGGTGGGAGGACTCTTTCTCCATGTTCAGTCTCAGCTCCGATCGCCGTTATCATCGGCGATCATAGTGAGACGCGCGATCAGCCACGCAAGCAATGACTCGGCGCCCTGATTGGTGTTGACGCCGCTCGGTGTCAGGCCGTCGTAACAGCCGCCGGTCGTCGGATCGATCATTGCAAGCTTGAGATCGTTTTCACCGAGAAACCAGCCGTAGCACCGGCGAGCAATTTCGGGCCATTCGGCGCCCCCTTCCATGCGCCCGAACGCCGAGGCGGCCTGAACCAGGCACGCCGCTTCGATGGGCTGCTGGTCGAAGTAGGCTCTCCGACCGTTGCGCGGCATCCACCCGGCGTTGCCAACGACCGTCAATGCGCCCGCGGGCGTCGTTTGCACCTTGAGCAACCACCGCATCGCCGCGGTGGCGTCCCGCGCCATGCGCGAGTCTCCGAGCAGGACGCCGGCGCGAGCGAGAGCGTGGGGCAGACAGGCGTTGGCGTAGGTGACTTGATCCTCGAACCAACACCAGTGACCATGACTATGGGCTTGCAGCGCCTCATGCAGACGTCGAGCGGAGGTCAGGAGACAATCCCTGACCGCCGGCCTATCCGCTCCGCCTTCCAGCGCGGCGTCGCAAGCCAGGATCGCCAAAGCCCAAGGTCGAGGGTGACGGAAGTCTTTCGCTCTGCTGAGACTAAGATCGAACAGTCGTTCGGCGCGGGCTCCCCAGCCGGCCTCAAGGTGGTCCGAGGTGAGCACCCTGGCGAGGGACCACAGGGCTCGGCCATGGGCGTCTTCGTCGTTGGGAGAGTTAAGCCAGTTTCCTTCACACGACCGGAAATTGCGGAAATTACAGGTGATGGCGTCGAACGCATCCTCGAGAAACGCCATGTACCGCTCGGCCAGAGGCAGCACCGACGATTGTCGGAACAACCCGTGGTGCATGACCAGCGCCAGCAGGCCGCGGGCATTGTCGTCCGTGCAGAGGCCGAAGCGCGGATCGGGCGACGCTCCGCGGGCGTGTTGCCAAAGCCCCGCCTTTGACGTCATTCGCTTCAGGTGTCGGAGGTCGACCTCGACGCCCGCCTCAGCGCCCGTCATGGCTCGCCTGCCCGGCTTTTGGCGATCCGGTTCCTTGCCGCGCGTTCGGCCAGCGCCAGGTAGCGCCGTCCCACGAGCGGCCATATCGCGGATTTCGTTCTCTCACGGGCCGAGCAACGCATTTTTGTAGTGCTCGCTGGATCGTCGAGGAGTTCGGTTAGGGTCCTCGCAAGCGCCGCGGGGTCGTCGAACGGGAATAGGCGGCCCACATCGTCGGTGATGAGTTGCCGCGCGCTCGCATAGGGCGTCGCGACCACGGCGTTTCCCGCGCTCAAGGCAAAGACCAGCGTGCCCGACACCTCTTGCTCCGGGTTGCGATGAGGTGAGACGTATATGTCGGCAGCGGAGAGATACCGCCACAACGTCGGGGTATCGACAAATTCGTTCTCGAACAGCACGTGCTGACGTAGTCCACAATGGTCGATCTGGCGCTCAAGAGATTGCCGATAGGCGTCGCCCTCCCAACGCAGGATACTGGGGTGAGTGGCGCCTAGAACTAAATAGATCAGATCCGGATGCTTCCGAATTACGGCTGGAAGAGCCTCGATCACGGTCTCGATGCCCTTATCGCGCGAAAGCAACCCGAACGTGAGGAGCAGACGCCGCCCCTGGAGCCCAAGCTCCGCCTTGGCGCGCTGATGCTCAACGAAGGACAGATTTGGCACGCCATGGGCGATGACGTTCACGGGGCACGCGGTGGAGTGGTGACGCTCCAGAAAGCCCACCGATGCCGGGGTCATGACGATGACCTCCGAACTCGACGCCAGCAGCGCGTCCATCACCTCCCGCTGGATCTCGGTCGGCGACTGGCGAACGGTGTGCAGCGTCGTGATCAGCGGCGCATTCAGCGCCTCGACGAGATCCAGCACATGGGACCCGCCCGCTCCTCCGAAAATTCCAAACTCGTGCTGTAGGTAAACAGCCTCCACGCCTGAGCCGTTCAGGCGCTTGGCCGCCTCGCGGTAGCAATGGCGCGCATCCGCCTGAAGCCGGATCGTCACCTCGCTTGGGTACGGTTGCGAGAGCGGCAAGTCGTCCACCGCAACCACGTCGATCGCCTGCGGAGGCAGGTGCGACGCCAGCGACTCATGAAGATCGTGCGTGAAGGTCGCGATGCCGCACAGGCGCGGCGGGTAGCTTCCGACGAGCGCGACTTTTCGAACGTTGGCTTCCGGCATCAACGAACGCCGCGCTGTCCAGCACTCTGGTCCTCTGGACCGCTAGATTGGCGTCGTCTCATGAGGCGAGGTCTTCTCCACGCTAAAAAAATGCAAGTGCGTCGATGTTGAACTTGGACCCGTCTGGCTGTCCAGCCCGATTCGCCGCCTCGAGAACTCGCTGCCAGCGGGCGATGTCGCACCTGGTTTCAAGATGAGGCTTCGCTCCCTAGATTGCATGGCATGGCCGACACCTTGATCCCGCCCTCCCCGGCCGAAGACGACTACGTTCGCGCCGTGGAGGCCGCCGCGCCGCTGCCGCTGCTGTCGGAAGACGACCCGTTCGCGCTGTTCGCGAACTGGCTCGGCGAGGCGACCGCCTCGGAACCGAACGATCCCAACGCCATGACCCTGGCCACCGCGGACGCGGACGGGATGCCGGACGCGCGGATGGTGCTGCTCAAGAGCGTCGATGCGCGGGGGTTCGTGTTCTACACCAATATCGACAGCGCCAAGGGCCGCGAGCTGTCCGCCAACCCGAAGGCGGCGCTTTGCTTTCACTGGAAGTCGCTGCGGCGGGCCGTGCGGGTGCGCGGCGAGGTCGAGACCGTCACCGAGCGGGAAGCCGACGCCTATTTCGCCAGCCGCGCCCGGTCGGCGCGGATCGGGGCCTGGGCGTCCGATCAGTCGCGTCCGATGCCGGACAGGTTCGCCTTGGAGAAGCGCGTCGCCGAGGTCGGGCTGCGCTTTGGTCTGGGCGCGGTGCCGCGGCCGCCGAACTGGTCGGGCTATCGCGTGCTGCCCGCCAGCTTCGAGTTCTGGCGCGACCGGCCGTTCCGCCTGCACGAGCGCCTGGTCTTCGCCCGCGCCGGCGACGGCTGGACGACGAGCAGGCTTTATCCGTAAATCTTCCGGAGCGCGGACGTCCCGTCCGCGCTCCGATCGAGAAAAGACGCGGACGGGACGTCCGCGCTCCGCATGGTGGGAAGGCGAAAATGCAGGGGTTGATGCAGGACTGGCCGCTGACGGTCGACAAGTTCCTGGCGCACGCCGCCGAGTGGCACACCAACCGCGAGGTCGTCACCCGCTCGGTTGAAGGGCCGATCGTCCGCGCGACCTACGCCCAGATTTTCAAACGAGCCAAGCGGCTCTCGAATGCGCTGAAGAGCCTCGGCATCGTTCCGGGCGACCGGGTCGCGACCCTAGCCTGGAACAGCGGCCGGCATATCGAGGCGTGGTACGCCGCCATGGGCATCGGCGCGGTGTGCCACACGCTGAACCCGCGGCTGTTCGCCGATCAGCTCTGCTACATCATCAACCACGCGGCCGACCGGATCATCTTCGCCGACACCACCTTCCTGCCCATGCTGCTGGAACACCGCGACCGCATGCCGACGGTGGAGCGGATCATCGTCCTTGGCGACGAGGACCGCCTGAATACGGTGACAGTTCCCGGAGCCCTCGCCTCGGAGACCCTGATCGAACAACACGGGTCCGACGTCACGTGGGGAGGGTTCGACGAACAGACGGCGTGCGGCCTGTGCTACACCTCCGGCACCACCGGCAATCCCAAGGGCGTGCTCTATTCGCACCGCTCCAACTACCTGCACACGCTGTCGACGCTGCAGACCGACGTCTTCGGCCTGTCGGTGCGCGACACCGTGCTGGCCGTGGTGCCGATGTTCCACGCCAACGCCTGGGGGCTGACTTTCTCCTGTCCGGCGGTGGGCGCCAAGCTGGTGATGCCCGGCCAGAAGATGGACGGCGCCTCGATCCACGAACTGCTGGAGACGGAACAGGTCACCTTCTCCGCCGCCGTGCCCACGGTGTGGCAGATGCTGCTGGCGCATCTGCAGTCGACCAAGGCCACGCTGACGACGCTGAAGCGGGTGGTGATCGGCGGATCGGCGGTGCCGGAATCGATCGTGCGCGGCTTCCACGACGGCTATGGCGTCGACGTCATCCAGGCGTGGGGGATGACCGAGTCCTCGCCGATGGGAACGCTATGCACCCTCACGCCGGAGATCGCCGCCCTGCCGTTCGACGAGCAGGTGCCGTACAAGCTCAAACAGGGCCGCCCGCCGCCGGGCATCCAGCTCAAGCTGACCAACGACGACGGTACGCCCACGGCGCGTGACGGCGAGGCGTTTGGACGGCTGGCGATGAAGGGTCCGACCGTGGTGCGCGAGTATTTCCGCGGCGAGGGCGGCAAGATCCTCGACCAGGACGGCTATTTCGACACCGGCGATGTCGCGACGATCGACCCCGCGGGCTTCATGCGCATCACCGACCGCGCCAAGGACGTCATCAAGTCCGGCGGCGAATGGATCAGCTCGATCGAGATCGAGAACATCGCCGCCGGCCACCCCAAGGCGCTGATCGCCGCGGTGATCGGCGTGCCGCATCCGAAATGGGAGGAGCGGCCGCTGCTGCTGGTGCAGCTCAAGCCCGGCCACACGGCGACCGCCGAGGAGTTCCTGGGCTTCCTCGACGGCAAGATCGCCAAGTGGTGGATCCCCGAGGAGGTCCGCTTCGTCGACGAGATCCCCCTTGGCGGCACGGGCAAGATCGACAAGAAGCTGATCCGCCAGCGGATGGCGGCGGACGCCTGAAAGGTCGGGAGGCGGCCCCGCGCCCCCTCCGTCACGGCGCAAGGAAGAGCGCCGCGCCACCTCCCCCGCAAGAGGGCGGGTGAGGAGTAGGAGATTTTCAATCCTCCCACGCCCTCTTGCGGGGGAGGTGGCGCTCGACGCCCGCTTGCGTCGAGTGACGGAGGGGGCGCAAGGCCGCCTCGCCTAAGCCAGCCGGTACTCGCTTTCCAACCCCGGTTCACCGTCGGTCTTGACCGTTCCCGCCTTTACCAGCGCGATCACCGCGGCGTGCATGGAGCGGGCGGCGGCGGGCCAGAGGCGCTGGTCGACGGCGGCGTAGGCGCTGGGCACCATCTGGGCGATAGTGCGGTCGCCGGCGGCGAGACGGTCCAGGATCTGCCGCTCGCGGTCGTGGCGGTGAGCGATGTAGGCGTCGATGAACGGCGCGACGTCGGTAATCGGCGGTCCGTGAGTCGGCCACAGCGTCTTGAAGTTTCGCGCCCTGACCCGGTCCAAGCTGGCCAGATAGTCGGTCATGTCGCCGTCCGGCGGCGTGATCACCGTGGTCGACCAGCCCATGATGTGGTCGCCGCTGAACAGGGCGTTCTCCTCCGCCAGGGCGAAGCAGATGTGGTTGGAGGTGTGTCCCGGAGTCGGGATCGCCTCCAGCGTCCAGCCGGGTCCGGAGACGACGCCGCCGTCGCAGACCGAGACATCCGGCGTGAACTGGTCGTAGCCCGCCTCCAGCGGGATGGCGTCGTCCTCGACCGGGCGCTTAACCGCGCAGCCATGGACCGGAGCGCCGGTGATCTCGGCGAGCGGGCGCGCAAGGGGGGAGTGGTCGAGGTGGTGGTGGGTGACCAGGATGTGGCTGACGCGTTCCCCCGCGACCGCCGCCTGGATCGCGGCCAAGTGTTCGGGCAGGTCGGGTCCCGGATCGATCACCGCGACCTCGCCGTGGCCGACGATGTAGGTTCCGGTGCCGCGGAAGGTGAACGGCCCGGGATTGTTCGCTGTCACCCGGCGGATCAGCGGCGAGACCCGGTCGCTTCGGCCGTACTCGATATCGATTTCGCGGACGTAGGGGATCACTTAGGCCGCGCCGCGCAGCCAGGAGAGATCGTAGCCGGCGCGCTCGCCGAGCGGGACCAGCTCGTCCGCCGTCATCGCGCCGGAGCGGAGCTGGCCGAGCGCCCAGGTGTTGATCGACCGCGTTCCCGAACGGCAGAAGGCGAGCGTCTTTCCGCTGTCGTTCGTGGCGCGAAACATCGCGTCGGCCTGCGCCAGGGTCGGGCCGCCAATGACCGGGTCCCAAACATAGTCGAGCCCCGCCGCTCGGGCCGCCGCCTCGATCGTGGCGCTGGACGGCTGGTCGGGCGTCTCGCCGTCGGGCCGGTTGTTGATGACCCGGGTGAAGCCTTGCGCCACCGCCTTGGACAGATCGTCCGGCGCGATCTGCGACGCCACGGAGAAGGTTGGTGTCACGGTCCTGAAGGCGCTCATGGCCTTATCATAACCGAGGCTGACCGTCGCGACGAGGCCGCGTGGTCAGGCGCGGGTGACCATCGCCCCATCGACGTTGGGAAGCCGGAAGCGGACCTCGTTGCGGGCGAAGTCGAGGGAGACCGATTCAAACCTACTGAGGATGTCCACGCCGATGAGGATGGCGGGCTTGTCGACAAGGTCCCACATACGAAAAGTGTGTAGATCCGCGAAGGCGACCGGCCAGCTCGGGAGTTTCAGGCCGCCGATCCTGAGGTTTGGCAGACTGGCCATCTCGGATGCGATGGTCTGACCCGTGGCGCTCAAGATAGGTGTCGAATACCAGGCGCTTGTGGCGCCGCGAGCGATGGCGAGCGTCCTCAAAGCCATATTGCCGATCGTGCTTTGCGCCCCGGAGTCGATGAAAGCCGTTATGTGGATCCCGGCCACGTCGGCGTCCACCAGAGTCAACTGACCACTTACCCGGCTGGCCTTGATGACGACATCGTCGGTCGAGCCGAAGAACCGGCTCGAAGCCGCGATACGCAAGGCTTCGTTCTTGAAATCGAGAATGAGACGTTGGCCGCCAAGATGATCGAGCCCCAAAAGGCCGTTTCCGCCGATGGCGGCGGCGGGGAGTATGGAAAACGCGGCGTCGGCCTTTCGCTTGCCGCCGATGTCCAGAACCGCGAAGGTCGTCGGCGCCATCAGCGCGCCCGCGACCCCGTTCAAAAGAGCGGGGGGATTGAACGGCAGCCCTATTTTCTGCGCGAGCTCGGCGGAAACGACCGACTGGTTGGCTCCGGTGTCGACGACGAACGGAAACGGGCCCTGACCCGCCAACCGCACGCCACACCTCATCCGATTGTAGATGTCGCATACGGTGGAGAGATTCGTCGGCGGGACGTAGAGGTCTCCGCTGGCGGCTCTCAGCCGACTCGCCGTGGAACTATCGCGGACTTCGAAAGCGTCCGCGACGGAGGCGCACATGAGGGCCGCGCCTACTCCAGCGAACGTCTCCCTCCGGCTGTAAGGGGTCCCGACCACTTTGTGTCACCCTCTCCACAACCCACGATACACCGCTGGCTGGCATTTGAAAGCAGCGACGGAACAAGGACGCGCGCGCGTCAGACGGAACAGGTCGCGCGCGCGTCAATTATCGCGGTGGACACGCATTTGGGACTCGCCCTGAATGTCCATGAAGAAGCTGCCGAGCATGGCTCGGCGGATCGTGGCCTTGGCTCCGGCTCGCGGCATCCGATTGAGTTCGGTGTCGTCGATCTGACGCCACAACGCGCCGTCATCGAGCCGCACGAGCCAGCGACCTGTCGGAGACTGGTGAGCCTCGGCGACGGTCGCCGCGATGCGATCGAGTTCTTCCGGCTTCATCCCGCGGTCGAACATGGCGAGGCTTGGAAGCGTCAGGCCAAAGGCTTGCTTGCGGACGGCCTGCCGCTGCTTGCGGTCGATCGTCACGAGATCCCCGGTCGCCTCGGCATGGTCGAGCACCCTGACGGCGGCGTCGAAGCACGCAAGACGATGGGAATCGTCCGCGATCGAGCGGCAGTCGAGCAAAGACTGAACGGCCGGAGCCCGGACGGGCGCGGCCGGAGTGGGCGAAGCGCCCGCCGGGCCCACGGCCATGGCGCTGGCGACAAAGGCTGACGCCAGGATACCTTTTCCAAGCCCAAAGGTGATCTTCATGACCGACACTTTCTCCCAATCCGGCCGCGCTTACAAACCGGATCGGCGGTTCCATTCAATCCGAATCAGGACCACGACCGACGCGGGCGAATTGCTCGCCGTTGCACAATTGTCCCCGGCCGGGCGAGCCGGACTTCACCCGATTCGAAGTCCGCCAGACGTGCGCGGACCTCGGCCGACGCATATACCGCGCGCCCGAGAGCGGGATTTCGAGCTGGCCGTCGGGGCTCCGAGACCGTGGCGCAAGCGTCTGTGACTGGAAAGTGACAGTGGCGCGCCGAAAACCTTTCAGGACTGTAATGCTCGTTGACCAAGCCGCGCGCCGGACCATAACTGCGCCGCAACCGGGGGGTTCGGACCTGGGATCAGATTGTGCAAAGGCGCGTCCCGTCCATGGGATTCCGCGGCCTTGACGGAGGACTACCAACTTGAAAATCGCGAACACACGCGCCCAACTTCTGACTTCCTCGATGATCGCCGGCGTCGCGTTCGTCACCTTTTCGACGAATGCTCTTGCCCAACCGGCGGCGTCCCCTGTGCCGGACAAGACCCAGAGCTCCACGGGCGCAACGGGCGTCACGGCCGCTTCTTCCACCGTGCAGGAACTCGTGGTCACCGGCTCGCGCATCCCGTCGCCGAACCTGACGAGCGTCAGCCCGATCACGGCGGTCACGAACCAAGACTTCAAGATCACCGGCTCCACCGACGCCATCGACCTGTTGAACCAACTTCCGCAGGTCAGCGTCGGCAACGGTCTGAACAACACGCCCAATCCGCTGTCCGGCAGCGGCGGCTTCACGACGATCGACCTGCGTAATCTCGGCACCGTCCGCACCCTGGTTCTGCAAGACGGCAAGCGCCTGATGCCGGGCGACCCGACCCTGGGCGGCGAAGCGGCCGACCTCGACACCATCCCGCAGGCGCTGATCAGCCGGGTCGATCTCGTCACCGGCGGCGCGTCCGCCGTCTATGGTTCGGACGCCATCGCCGGGGTCGTGAACTTCATCATGAAGCACGACTTCGAAGGCGTGGAAGTCGACGCGCAATTCAGCGGCGACACCCACAACAACGGCAACAACCTGATTCCCGGGCTGGCGGCGAAAGCTCTGCCGAGCCTTGGGGTGGTCAACGTGCCGCGCGGGGGCGTCTTCGACGGCAAGACCTACGACGCCACCGTGACGGTCGGCGCCAATACGCCCGACGGCAAGGGTAACGTTACCGCTTTCGTGGAATACCGCCACGAGGATCCGGTCACGCAAGGCGCGCGCGACTATTCCTCGTGTCAACTGAGCCAGGCCGGCGGCACTCCATCGTGCACCGGCTCCTCCAATTCGAACTTCTTTAATGATCAGAATACCGGGCTCACCTACAGTGTTTTCGGTACGACCCCGAATAACGCCTTTATTCCCCGCGGCTCGGCGGTTACGACTCCGCCCAGCAGATTTAACGCCAACCCGTACGAATACCTTTCGCGGGGTGATGAACGGTACCTGGGCGGTTTCTTCGCCCACTATCAAGCCGCGCCCTGGGCCGACGTCTACTCGGATTTCTCGTTCACCGACGACCGCTCGGTCATCCATGCTGCGCCCAGCGCTCTCTTCCAGCAAATCTTCAACGTCAATTGCAACAATCCTCTGCTCAGCGCTCAGCAGGTCGCGACAATTTGCACCGCGAACGGCCTGGGCCCAACGGACAATGCCTCGCTCTCGATTGGCCGGCGCGATATCGAAGGCGGCCCGCGCATCTATTCCTTCGAACACCTGAGTTACAAAGCCGATGTTGGCGTTAGGGGCGAGATCGGGGACGGCTGGAGCTATGATGTCTACGGCCAGTTCGGTCGCACCCAGTACAATTCCTCGGTGCAAAACGACATCAGCTTGAGCAAGACACAAAACGCCTTGCTGGTGGGCGGCACCGCCGCGAATCCCACATGCCTCGGAGTCGACCCGGCCTGCGTTCCCTATAATATTTTCTCCGATGGTGGCGTGACGCCGGCGGCGCTGGGATACATCCTTACATCCGGCAGCACGTCCGGCGACACGCAGGAGCAGATCGTCAGCGGCAATATCACCGGAAACCTCGGCAAATACGGCATGAAGTCGCCGTATGCCACCGACGCGGTGGGCGTGAGCTTCGGCGCGGAGTATCGGCGTGAACAACTCGACCTCGTTCCCGACGAAACCTCCCTGTCCGGTGACCTCGCCGGCGCGGGCGGCGCCTCGCCTCCCGTTCACGGCGCGTTCGACGTGAAGGAGCTGTTCGGAGAAGTTAGGGTCCCGCTGGTGCAGGACGCGCCGTTCATCAAGGACCTAACCTTTGAAGGCGGCTATCGCTTTTCGCACTACAGCTCATCGGGGGACACGAACACCTACAAGTTGGCCCTGAACTACTCGCCCATTCCTGAAGTCCGCTTCCGCGGATCGTATCAGCGCGCGGTTCGGGCGCCGAACGTCAATGAGCTGTTCACGCCGCAATTGATCACCAACACCTCCGTAGTCTCGTCCGATCCCTGCTCGGCGGCCGGTTCGGGCGGTTCCGCCACGGCCACGTTGGCCCAGTGCATGAACACTGGGGTTACCGCCGCGCAATATGGCGATGGTCGTGACCCGGCGATCGGCGGCACCAACAAGGTCGCTCAATGCCCCGCGTTCCAGTGCGGCACGGTGCTCGGAGGCAACCCGAACCTCACGCCTGAAGTATCGAAGACCTATTCCGTCGGCATGGTGCTGACGCCAAGGGACTTCGCGCCTGGCCTGACCTTCAGCGTCGACTACTTCCACATCGACGTTCAGAACGCGATTTCGACCTTCCCAATCAACATCGCCTTCCAGGATTGCTTGACGCAGGACACCCACTGTAGCCTGGTCGTCCGTCAGGCCAACGGATCGCTGTTTGGCTCCGATATTCGCCTCGGCGGCTATATTCAGGGCACCAACCTGAACATTGGGTTCATCCAAACCGAAGGCTTCGACTTCGAGACCAACTATCGTTTCGATCTGGATCGTTTCGGCCTGCGGGACAAAGGGTCCATCGCCATCCGGTTCAACGGCACCTATACCGAGCATCTGAACTTCGAACCGATCCCCGGCGAAGGCCAGTATGATTGTGCAGGGCTTTATGGGAACACCTGTCTTGTTCCCACGCCGGCATGGAAGCACCAGCTTCGAGTGACCTGGAACACCCCGTGGAATTTAGCGGTGTCCGGACAGTGGAGATTTACCAGCGGCACCGACCTGGACAATAACCAGGTGAACAACCCCCTCCTCTACGCTGGTCGAATCGACACGCTCGATGCGCACATCGGCAACTACAGCTACTTCGATCTGTCGGCGGTGCTGAAAGTCCGGCCGGGTATCGCGCTTCGCGTCGGCATGAACAATATTTTCGACAAGGATCCGCCGCTGCTCGACGATGGTGTGACGGGTTCCGGCACCCCCAACACCTTCAACACCTATGACCTTCTCGGACGTCAGGTGTTCGTTGGTTTCACGGCCGACTTCTGATCGATCGGCTGAAGAACTCTGAGCGGCGGCCACGCTGGCCGCCGCTCGGTTCGGCTGCTCGCCTCCCCAAACTCGTTGACGCGCTGCGGTTGACGCGCGCCGCCGAAAGCCGGCTCCGACCGACGTTTCGTATGTCTCCAGCGGTCCTATCCTGACGGGTGGATCGCCTCTAGGATGATCCGGGGTTTGCGAGCCTCATGAGGATCAGCGCATTGAACGATCCCCACCTGATTGAACTCGATACGTCCGCGCTTCTGGGACAGGCCGAAGCGGCCTTCGCGCGCCGCGACTTCGAGGCCGCCTCATCGATCGCCGCTGGCATCGTCGAGGCTGAGCCCTCGTCCGTAAAGGGATGGGCGTTTCTCGCCTTGGCCAGGAAGTTGGACGGCGCGCTTGCCCAGGCGACACGGGATCTCGAACGGGCGGTCGCCGTCAACCCTCGCTCCGTCCTGCTGCACAACATGTTGGGATCGCTGGCCCATGAGGGTGACGATCGTCGGAAGGCGGAATTTCACTGGCGAGCGTCGGTCACGATCGATCCGTCCTTCGCCGCGGCGTGGAGCAACCTCGCGAAATCGTATCTTCGTGGCGCGGACTATACGAACGCGGAACTGGCCTTCAGGAGCGCTGTCGCGGCGGATGGCGAAGAGCCGGGCTATCTTTTGGACCTCGCGGGATTTCTCGCCTTTCGCGGACGGTTTGCCGAAGCCGAAGGCGTCCTTGGCCGCGCCGATGCTTTGATCAATAGGATTCATGGACCGCGCGGCTGGCTCGAGTCTCCGTCGCAGCTCTTGAGCTGGAGATCGGGTTTGGCCGAGCAGATGGCGAACGGCTATCTGAAGTCTCGAGAACCCCTTCAGGCTTTGGGCCATCTGGAGCACGCGGTCTCATTGAAGGCCGGACCCGTCGTGCAGGACCAGTTCATTCAACTGATCCTTGGCGCCAGGTTTTCACAGCCCCACCCGACACTGAAACCGATCCTCGCGAGGGCTTTGGAAGAGGGCTGGGCGGAACCCGCCGACATCGGGCGTCTTGCTACCCACATCTTGAGCCTGGAAGAAGACTTCATAACCCTGCTCGCGCGATTTGAGAGTGGCGAGGACAACGTATCGATCATCCGGTCCTCACTCGCCGTGAAAGTGCTCACTGAGCATTTGCTGCTGACGTTGCTTCGTCGAAGCCCGATAACGGACTCCGCGATAGAGCGGCTGCTCACGTACGCCAGACGAGCCATCCTGATGACGTCGACCGATCCCGATTTGGCGGATCAGGAGGAGGAGGCAAACACGCTGCGGCCCTTCGTGACGGCGATGGCGCTTCAGAGTTTCATCAACGAGTTCGCCTTCGACATTTCCGACGATGAAAAATCCATCTGTGATGGGCTTGTCCAACGTTGCGAAGAGAAACTCCAACAGCCGGGCTCCGGGTCGGGCTGGATGCTCGCGCTTCTCGGATCGTATCGGCCCCTCCACACCATGCCGGACTCCCCTTGCCTTCTGGAGATTGCTTGGCCCGCGGAACTGGAGCCCCTCATTACGCAACAAGTTCGCGAACCGGCTGAAGATCTGGAGGTCCGCGACGGATTGAAGGCGCTGACTCCCGTCATGGATCCGGTGTCGCGCGCCGTGCGGGATCAATATGAGGCGAATCCCTTTCCCAGATGGGTTCAAGCGCCGCGGCCCGCCGTCGCGAGGAGACTGCGTGATTGGATCGGAGCGACCTTCCCGATCATGCCGCGGCTCAGATCACTCGCGGAAAACTCGCGATATGACGGCCTGGTGGCGGGCTGCGGAACCGGACAGGAGCTTGCCCGCCTGAGCCGTATGTTTTTGGATGTCGATTACCTCGCGATCGACCTGAGCCGAGCGAGCCTGGCCTACGCCGTCCGAAAAATGGCCGAACTTCGGGTGCGAAACATCGATTTCGCCTCGGCCGACATCCTTGAACTCCGCAACCTCGATCGCAGGTTCGATCTGGTGGTAAGCGCGGGTGTCCTACACCACCTCGAACATCCGGACGAGGGCTTGAGAACGCTGAGGGACCTCGCCCGGCCGGGGGGCGCGCTACTCATCGCCCTCTACAGCTCCGCGGGGCGGCGGCACGTGGTCGGCGCCCGCGCGCACGCGAGCGGAGGCGGCTATGGCGTGACACCGGACGAGCTGCGCCGCTACCGCGCGGATGTGTTGAACTTGACGGCCGCAGAGGCGCCGTGGCGCGACGACCTTCTGCGGCGGGACGACTTTTACAGTCTCAGCATGTTGCGGGACTTAATCTTTCACCAGCAGGAGACCTGCTTCACGATCGCGGAGTTGGGCGACATTCTTGCTAGGCTGAGCCTGAAATTCTGCGGCTTTTCCGTCGATCGCGGAACCTCCGACGCCTTCAAGACTCGCTTCGGCAAAGAGGCCGATCCACTCTCGTTGAGCCAGTGGGAGACTTTCGAGTTTGAAAACCCAGACACCTTCTGGCACATGTACCACTTCCTGGTTGAAGCTCCTCTTGCAGCGTGAGCCACGCAATATCGGGACGCGGGCGCCGGTGGCGCTCTCCGCCCGCGTGTCGTAGGAGGTCTTGTGTTTCTCGAACTCGCCGAGGTTCTCTCGCCTCAGGAGCTGCAGCGGCTTCGTGCATTGGCGCGGACGGCGCGCTTCACCGACGGCCGGGCGTCCAATCCGCACTCCAAGGTCAAGAACAATTCGCAGATCGACTATGCCGACCCGTCTTACAAAGAGTCATCAACTCTAATGGCTAATGCGCTCCAGCGCAGCGAGTCTTTTCGAAACTTTGCGTTCCCTCGCGTCATGGCGCCCCCAATGTTGGCGAAATACGTTCCGGGCATGGCTTACGGCCTGCATACGGACGCCGCCTTCTTGCCTATCGGCTCGCGACCCTTGAGATCCGACCTGTCGTGCACGCTCTTCATCGCCGAGCCGGACGCATACGAGGGTGGGGAACTGTCGATCCAGCTCGGCGCGCGATGCGTAAATTTCAAGGGGGTCGCGGGCTCAGCGATCGTGTACCCGTCGACCACGTTGCATCAGGTAACGCCGGTAGCCCGCGGAGAGCGCTTGGTGGGCTTGACCTTCATCGAAAGCGCGATCCCAGACCCGATCAACCGCGATCTGCTGTACAACCTGGACGAACTCGCCGCCCTCGAAGGCTTCAATATAAGTTGGGAGAACCGTACGCGGCTTCAGTATGTCCGAAATAATCTGAGGCGGATGTGGGGAGAAGCGGAGTAGGTCCTCAGGGACGCCGATCAGCGGCCGCCAGTGATCGCACGGCCTCCGCCACCGCTGGACGTGATCGACCGGCGGCGTTGAGCCATGCGACGCCACGGTTGATTTGTTCTCGGTGTTCAACATACGCTTGGCTGATGACTCGCCGACGAAGCACTGAATCGTAGGCAAACTCCGGAGCTTTCGAATAGCGCGTCAAATCCGGACTGTTCATCATGGTCGCGACGTCTGTTTCCCGGGCCGCGCCCCTCAGGTGCATCAAGAGGCTTCGCAGTTCTTCGGCTGGCGACACAAGGAAGCGCTCAAAATTCAGCCATCGGGTTCGGCCGGCAAATTTGGCCGACACCTCGACGAGAGCCATCGCTTCGGAGAGCCAACTCATGGCCACCACGTCTCCTTCGCTCATGTCGCTCAACTCCCAGATGGGAGAGCCAAGCCGCCGATGCAGCCTCCGCAGCCGCATCGACGCGTTCAGGCGCGTCTCCTCACGCGACGCCGGACCCGCGAGGATAGTAGCCATGTATGCGACCGGCGGCACGAACATCAGAATGGCCTTGGCGGAAGGTTGAAGCGTCAGGAAGTCCGGGGCGATCTCGCTGACGAAGCTGGTCGCCTTCACGAGCGAACGCTGTTCCGGTCGCCATACACGCGCGAAGAGGCCGAGAAACACCTCCATCTTCCGCTCAAGAGCTTGGCGACCTGGCGCGGCGGGCGATTTTTGCGAATCGTTCGACACTGTGATCGCGAGCTGTCGCAGCACCGCGGGTTCGCGCAGGCAAAAGAACTCGCCGCCCACGCCAAGAAGCCGCGAAATGAGCGTCGATCCGACATGGCCGATGTGAAAGATGAAGTCGCAATCTTGCCGCGCCGGAACATGTGCTTCGAGATTTTCCCACGCGATCCATTCTCCGGAGCCGGTTCGCGGCAAAATCCGTTCGTCGAGAAAACTTGCCGAACGGTACCTCTCTTCGTCGAGGCGGACCAATCGCACCTGGTCGCGGACGACGTCCAAAGTCATGGGAAAGAGTTCGGGTGTGCTGAGCGCGTGGCGCATCGAAAGTGGATCCAAGGCGGGCGTGACCGACGCTTTCAATCGACCCGCGGCGCCAGCACCGTCGCGCCCATCGCTCTCAGCCGCCCATCCTCCAGCGCCGAGCCCAGCCCCCTCGTCGCCGGCGTGTCGCCGAAGTCCGCGACCGCGGACATCGCCCGAACGCCGGCGATCGAGGCGCCCACCATGTGGCGCAGGGCCATCAGCGGCGACTGCTCGATGCCGAAGTTCACCACGCGCGCTCCGCCTTTGAGGCCGGCCAAAGCCTTGGCGCGCTCGACCGCGTCGTAGTACCCGCCGACCGAGTCGATCAGGCCGAGACCCTTGGCCTGGGCGCCGGTCCACACCCGGCCGTTGGCAATCTCCCGCACGCGCGCCTCTGGAATGCGGCGCCCCTCGCTGACCCGCTGGACGAAAGCGCCGTAAATGCGGTCCATCTCCGCCGAGAACGCCGCGCGCTGGCTGGCGGTCATCGCGGCGTTCGGCTCCTGCGCGTCGGCGAAGTCGCCGCCGACCTTGAGGCCGCGCATGTCGACGCCGAACTTGGCCAGCGCGTCCCCCAGAGCGAACTTGCCGCCGAACACGCCGATCGATCCGGTCAGGGTCGAGGGCTCGGCGACGATCTCGTTGGCCTGGGACGATATCCAGTATCCGCCGGAGGCGCCGTAGGTCCCCATGCTGACCACCACCGGCTTGCCCGCCGCGCGGGCGTCGCGCACGGACTCCAGGATCTGTTCGGACGCGGTGTCGGAGCCGCCGGGCGACGACACCCGGAACACGATCGCCTTGACCCGGTCGTCGTCGATCGCCGCGCGGAACGCCCGGGTCACGTCGTCGGAACGCACGGTGGTTCCGCGGCTGAGCGGGTTGGGCCCTCCCCCGCCGCTCCCGGTCATGATGTCTCCTTCCAGGGAGATCACCGCCACCGTCGGCCCGGACCCGGTCGGGTCGTCGTCCCGTTGGTAGTCGCTGAACTTCATCAGCTTGGCGTCGTCGCCGGCGAGCCGGCGGATTTCCAGTCCGGCCGCGTGCAGGCTGCCGACATGGTCGATCAGGCCCTTGGCGCCGGCGTCTTCGGCGGAATAGGGTCCGGCCTCCAGCGTCGTCCGGATGACCCGCGCCGGCCGCCCACGGTCCGCGGCGGAGGCCTGCAGGGCGGCGTCATAGACCGAACCCATCCACGACAGTTCCGATTCGCGGTGGGCGGGCGTGTAGTCGCTGTAGAGATAGCCGTTGATCGCCGTCTTGTACTGGTTGCGTTGCTGGAAATCCGGCTTGATCGCGTGGGCGTCGAAGAAGCGTTTAAAGAAGATGTCGTCCCGCGCCATGCCGGTGACCTGGAACTGCGATGACGGCTGCATCCAGATATCGCCCGTCGCCGCCGCCAGCTCATAGGTCGAGGTCACCATGCCCGAGGCGTAGAGGCCCTGGCTGAAGGCGAGGATCGGCTTCTTCGCCGCGCGGAACCGCAGGAACGCCCCGCGCAACTCGTCGGCGGCGGCGGGCGCGATTCCCGCCTCGGGCAGCCTGACGAGCAGTCCGCCGACATGATCGTCCGCCGCCGCCCGGCGCAGCGCCCGCTCCAAACCGATCACCGACTGCGTCTTGCCGGTGAACAGGCTGAACGGGTCGCGCGGATCCTGATCGGTGAGGCCGCCGCGCAGGTCGAGCACCAGGACGTTACGCCCGACCACCGGCGCGGGTTGCGCCGCCGCCGCGATATAGGCGACGACGATCAGCGGCACGCCGATGAAGAACAGCGCGAGGCCGAGGAAGACGCCGGCTACGGTGATCAGAAACTGTCTCATGGGGCAGGTCTTAGGCGGATCGCCGGAAGCCCGCTACCGCTACAGCCTCACGGTGGTCAGCAGCAGACTGGTCTCCGTCGCGGCGATGCCCTCGACCAAGCGGATCTCGTCCAGGGCGGCGCTGAAGCCGGCAAGGTTCTCGGTGTCGAGTTCGGCGATCATGTCCCAACGGCCGTTGGTCATATGCACGGCGGACACCGCGGCGACACCGCGCAGGCGGCGGAGCACGGCGCCGGACCGCTCGCCCTCGACGGCTATGGCCATGATCGCGCGGACCCGGTCGCGGTCCGCGCCGGCGTTGGCGCGCACGGTGAAGCCGGCGATGTCGCCGCGCGCGATCATCCGGTCGATGCGGTTCTGCGCCGCGCCGCGCGACAGGTTCACCGCCTTGGCCAGCCGAGCGACCGGAGCCCGAGCGTCGACCCGCAGGAGCGCGAGCAGCTTGCGATCGATGTCATCCAAGGCCCACTCGCTTATCGTTAGTCGACGCTGACGTTTAGCATAGTGGACGGGCTATAAACATGATCCTGCTAGCTGTTCCGTAATCATCCGTCGGGGCAATCCTTGAGCGCGCAACAGCTTGGGGACCGCCGCACGTGACACGCCGACCATCCTACCTGATGACCGATCCGTCGTTCTATGACGTGGCTTATGAGATCAATCCCTGGATGCGGCCGGGTGATTGGAGCGCGAACCCCGCCGTCAATCGCGAAGCGGCGAAGAGAGCGTCCGCCGCCCTGCGCATCGCCCTGGAAGACAGCGGGGCCAACGTCACCATGATCCCAGCCGAGGCCGGCGTTCCCGATCTCGTCTTTCCGGCCAACGCCGCGGTCATGCTCGACCGCAAGGTTCTGCTCGCCCGCTTCCGTCACGCCGAACGCTCAGGCGAGGAGCCGCACTTCGCGCGCGCCTTCGAGCGGCTGAAGGAGCAGGGCGTCGCGACGCAAGTCGAACAGATCGATGTCGTCCACGAGGGCGCGGGCGACTGCATCTGGGACACGTCCCGCCAACTGTTTTGGGTCGGCAGCGGGCCGCGCTCAAGCCCAAAAGCCGGCGAACGCATCGCCGCCTATTTCCACCGTCAGGTCGTCGAACTGCCGCTGGCCACCGAACGGTTCTATCATCTCGACACCTGCTTCTGCCCGCTGAGCGGCGGCGAGATCCTGTACTACCCGCCCGCCTTGACCACCGAGGCGCGCGGCCGCCTGCGCGACCTCGTCCCGCCTCACCTCCTGATCGAAGCGACGGCCGAGGACGCCGCGGCGTTCTGCGTCAACGCCGTCAGCCTGGGCGACACCATCATCATGGCCGAGCCGCCGCTCGGACTGCGCCGGCGCCTCAACGCCCCTGGCTACAAGGTGCTCGGCGTCGATCTCGCACCGTTCATCCTGTCCGGCGGCGGGGCCTTCTGCATGACCCTGCGCATCGACTTGACGTCCTCGCCCAGCTTCGCCGCGGGCGCCGACAACGCTTTTGAAGGAGCGGTGTTGTGACAACGATGACGATGGAACCGCGGACTTTTCCGGCAACGGACTATCTTGCGCTGGAGTCCGAGTACGGCGCGCGCAACTACAAGCCGCTTGATGTCGTGTTGACGCGCGGCGAGGGCGTCTACGTCTGGGACGTCGACGGCAAGCGCTACCTCGATGGGCTGTCGGCCTATTCGGCGGTCAACCAGGGTCACTGCCACCCGAAGATTCTGAAGGCGATGGTCGATCAGGCCTCGCGCCTGACGCTGACCTCCCGCGCTTTCCGCAACGACCAGCTCGGCCTGTTCTACGAGGAGGTGTGCAAGCTCACCGGCTCCCATGCCGTGCTGCCGATGAACACCGGCGTCGAAGCGGTGGAGAGCGCGATCAAGGTCTCGCGCAAGTGGGGCTACGAAGTGAAGGGCGTCGCGCCGAATCAGGCCGAGGTCATCGTCTGCTCGGACAATTTCCACGGCCGCACCATCTCGGTGGTCGGCTTCAGCACCGACCCTGTCTCGACCACCAACTTCGGGCCGTTCAGTCCGGGCTTCAAGGTCGTTCCCTATGGCGACGCGGATGCGCTAGAGGCGGCGATCACGCGCAACACCGTCGCCTTTCTGGTCGAGCCGATCCAGGGCGAAGCCGGGGTGATCATCCCGCCGGCCGGTTATCTCAGGCGCGTCCGCGACATCTGCACCCGGCATGGCGTGGTGCTGATCCTCGATGAAATCCAGACCGGACTCGGGCGCACCGGCAAGCTGCTGGCGGAGGAACATGAGGGCGTCGAGGGCGACCTGACCCTGATCGGCAAGGCGCTGTCCGGCGGCTTCTATCCGGTTTCCGCCGTGCTCTCGAACAAGGAGGTGCTCGGTGTGCTGAAACCGGGCGAGCACGGCAGCACCTTCGGCGGCAACCCGCTCGGCTGCGCCGTGGCGCGCATGGCGCTGAAGGTCCTGGTCGAGGAAGGCATGATCGAGAACGCGGCGCGTCAGGGCGAGCGCCTACTCGAAGGTTTCCGAGGCCTGCGCAGCAACATCGTCAAGGACGTGCGCGGTCGTGGCCTGATGATCGCGGTCGAACTGCACCCTGAAGCCGGCGGCGCTCGCGAGTATTGCCAAAAGCTCCAGGCCCAAGGCCTGCTGTGCAAGGAGACCCACGACCACACCATCCGCGTCGCTCCGCCCCTGGTGATCACCGCGGATCAGGTCGACTGGATCGTGGAGCAGTTCGGAATGGCGCTGGCGAACGGGTGACTGCTTGCGCCGAGAAGACGCGGATCGTATCTTAGTCAAGTCTGACCAGGAAACACCCCGTGCCCGTTTACAACGTCCTCGAAGCCAAGACCCATCTTTCCAAACTGATTGACGATGTGGAAAGCGGTCGTGAGAAGGAGGTGATCATCGCGCGCAACGGCAAGCCTGCCGTTCGGATCACGACCTTGGAACCCGGCCGCCGGCCCGTCAGGCTCGGCTTGGCGGAAGGCAAGTATGAGATTCCGCACGACTTTGACGCATTAAACCCAGAAATTCAGAAGATGTTCGACGAGTCAAAGATTGACTGGCTTTGAGGATCTTGCTCGACACGCATGTCGCGTTCTGGGCGGTAGCCGCCAGGTCAAGGCTACCAATCCAAATTTTGGAGATGATCGGCGACCCGGTCTATGAAAACTGGGTGAGCGTGGTGAGTATCTGGGAAATCGGCGTCAAACACGCGCTCGGACGAGCCGGGCCTAATAGAATGCCGTTGTCCGCGGCGGAGGCTTTGCGGGACTTCGACGATGCCGCATTCAATATCCTCCCCCTGACCGCGCAACACGTCATTACGGTCGACGAACTATCGGACCTGCACGGCGACCCATTCGATCGACTGCTTGCGGCGCAGGCCATTTCGGAGCCCTTGCGCCTCGTAACGCACGATGCAACCCTCGCGGCCTTTTGCGGTAACAGTATCCTGTTCTGATGACGGAGATCGTCCTCGTCACCGGCGCTACCGGGTTCGTCGGATCGGCGGTGTTGCGGTCGCTGAGCGGAGACGGGGTGAGGGTCCGCGCCCTAAGTCGCGCGTCCAGCCCGCGTGGCAACCTCGATGGCGTCGAGTGCGAGGTGGTCGTCGGCGATATGCGGGACGCGGACTCGATGGCCCACGCCATGGCGGGCGTCACCCGGCTCTACCACGTCGCCGCCGACTACCGGCTGTGGGCGCGGGACCCGAACGACATCCTCCGCGCCAATCTGGAGGGCGCCCGGACGGTGATGGAGGCGGCGTTGGCGGCGGGGGTCGAGCGCATCGTCTATACCAGCAGCGTCGCTACCCTTCGCGCGGGCGACGCCGGCCATTGCGCCGACGAGACCGAACCGCTGACCGAGACGGAGGCGATCGGGGCCTACAAGCGCAGCAAGGTCGCCGCCGAACGTCTAGTGGAAACAATGGTCCGCGAGCGAGGCTTGCCGGCGGTGATCGTCAATCCCTCGACCCCGATCGGTCCCCGCGACGTCAAGCCGACACCGACCGGGCGAATCCTAGTCGAAGCGGCGAACGGCAAGATCCCGGCCTTCGTCGACACCGGCCTTAACCTCGTCCATGTCGATGACGTGGCGATCGGGCACCTGATGGCGATGGAGAGGGGCGTGATCGGGGAGCGCTACATCCTGGGCGGGCGGAACGTGAGCTTGCGGGAGATGCTCGCCGTCATCGCCGGACAGGTGGACCATAAGGCGCCGACCATCGCCTTGCCGCGCGCGCCGCTCTACCCTCTCGCGTGGGCGGCGGAGGCGGTGGCGCGGGTCACCGGCAAGGAGCCGTTCATCACCAGCGACGCGCTCAAGATGGCGTCTCATCACATGTTCTTCTCCTCGGCGAAGGCCGAGCGGGACCTGGGCTACACGGCCCGGCCCTATTCGGAAGCCATCGCCGACGCGCTGGCCTGGTTCCGCGCCCACGATTATCTGACGTGACCTTCGCCCTCGGCGCGGCGGCGGTGATCGCCTGGATCTATCTCCTGCTGGGGCGAGGCCTGTTCTGGCTGGCGCGGGAGCGCGACGACCGCGGTGAGCCGATGGCCTCGCCCAGCTCGTGGCCGAGCGTCGCCATCCTCGTTCCGGCGCGCAACGAAGCGGACGTGATCGCTCGGTCGCTCGGTAGCCTCGTCACGCAGGATTACCCGGGCGACTTTCGCGTGGTGCTGGTCGACGACGGCAGCACCGACGGCACCGCCGCCGCTGCACCGGTCAGCGACCGCTTGGACATCCGGAGCGGCGCGCCCCTTCCACCCGGCTGGACCGGCAAGCTGTGGGCGGTCAGCCAGGGTATTGACTATGTTTCACGAGGCGACGCGCCGCCCGACTACCTGCTGCTCACCGACGCCGACATTGCTCATACATCCGACAATCTCCGCGCCCTGGTCGCTCGCGCGGAAGTCGGCGGACTGGTTCTCACCTCCCTCATGGCCAAGCTGGCGGTGGAGAGCTGGGCCGACCGGATGATGATCCCAGCCTTCGTCTTCTTCTTCGACATGCTGTTTCCATTCGCCTGGGTGAACGACCGTACACGGAACACCGCCGCCGCCGCCGGGGGCTGCATGTTGGTCCGCCGCGACGCTTTGGAACGCGCCGGCGGCATCGCGGCCATCCGGCGCGAAATCATCGATGACTGCGCTTTGGCAACGCTGATGAAGCGCCAAGGGCCGATCTGGCTCGGCCTTACCGAACGCGCGCGGAGCCTGCGGCCCTATGGCGACATGGGCGAGATCGGCCGGATGATCTCCCGCTCCGCCTACGCCCAGCTCAGGTTCTCGCCTTGGCTGCTCGCCGGAACCCTAATCGGTCTCGCCGTCGTCTATCTCGTCGCTCCCGCGCTGGTCCTGTTTACGAGCGGCCCTTCAAAAATGCTCGGCGCGCTGGCGTGGTTACTTATGGCGCTCGCTTTCCAGCCCATGCTGCGCTTCTATCGAAGCTCGCCGCTGTGGGGGCTCGTCCTGCCCGTGATCGGCGGAGTCTATGCCGTCTTTACCTTCAAGTCCGCGATCGACGTCTGGCGCGGGCGCGGCGGCCTCTGGAAGGGCCGGGTGCAGGCGATCACGGGGACGCCGGCTTGAGCGACGCCGCCGGTTTTTCCTCCGGCAAGGGCGCGGCCGACGAGAACTTCCCCGTCGCCTCCCGCCTGATCGCGCCTCGTCACCGCGAGGTGGTCATGCGGTTCTACGCCGTCGCGCGGTTGGCGGACGACGTCGCCGACCACGCCATGCTGAGCCCATCGCGAAAGATCGAACTGCTGGATGAGGTCGAGGCGACGCTGGACGGCGGTGACGCGGTTCCCGAAGCAGCCTCGTTGCGCGTCGCTCTCGCGGGGCGCGGATTGACCGACCGCCACGCCCGCGATCTGCTGGTCGCCTTTCGCCGCGACGCGGTGCAGAACCGCTACCCCGACTGGGCCGAGTTGATGGACTATTGCCGCTATTCGGCGGCCCCGGTCGGGCGCTTCATGCTCGATGTTCACGGCGAGAGTTCAGACACTTGGCCGGCGTCGGACGCGCTTTGCGCCGCGCTGCAGATTATCAACCACCTGCAGGACTGCGCCAAGGACTACCGCGAACTCGACCGCGTCTACTTGCCGCTGGACGCCCTGGCCGTTCATGGCGCGACCGTCGAAGACCTCGGCGAGGAGCGTTCGACCTCAGCGCTGCTCGCTACGATTCGCGCTCTCGCGGCGCGGACAGCCGGTCTCCTCGGCGAGTCGAAGACGCTCTCGCCCGAGGTGCGCGACACCCGCCTGGCGCTGGAGATCGGCGTGATCCAGACTCTGGCGGTGAGCCTGAATCGCCGCCTCACGCGGCGCGACCCTCTCGTCGACCGTGTCCACCATACCCGCGACGCCGCGCTCGGCGTGGCGGCGTGGGGCGCGATCACGACGCTGGTGTGGCGCCTCGGCTCTCGGCAGGGCCGCCGCCTTCGGGCATAGCGTCGAGCGGATGGATGGCACCGACCCCAACCCCGCCGGCGATCTCGAGGCCAAGGTCTCGGGCAGCTCATTCTACACCGCCCTGCGCATCCTGCCGAAGCGCGAGCGCGACGCCATGTTCGCCATCTACGCCTTTTGCCGCGAAGTCGACGACATCGCCGACGAGCCGGGCCGCTCACCGCCGGAACAAATCGCGGCGCTGGACGCATGGAGAGGAGACATCCATTCGCTCTATGTCGGCGATGCTCGCCTGAGCGTCCGATTTCTGTTTGAGGCGGTCGCCGATTTCCACTTGGCGGAAACCGACTTCCTGGACGTTATCGACGGCATGGCCATGGACGTCGGACCGCCGATCCGCGGCCCGGGCTTCGCGACCTTCGACCTATATTGCGACCGCGTCGCCAGCGCGGTCGGCCGGCTGTCGGTGCGGGTGTTCGGCATGGAGGAGCATCACGGCCGGCAGCTCGCCCACCACCTCGGCCGCGCCCTGCAATTCACCAACGTGCTGCGCGACCTCGATGAGGATGCGGCGATGGGTCGGCTGTACCTGCCCGCCGAAGCGTTGTCCGCCGCGGGAATCGAGTCCCGCGATCCGGCTGAGGTGATCGCCGATCGTAGAGTCGACACCGCTTGCCGCTGGCTGGCGGCGCGCGCGCACGAGCATTATCGCAAGGCCGACTATCTGCTGAGGCGCGGAACGAAGGGCCGGCTACGCGCGCCGCGCCTGATGAGCGCGGTCTATGGCGAGATCCTGCGCGGCATGGAGCGGGTGGGCTGGACGAGCCCGCGCACGCGGGTCAGCCTGGGCAAGGCGCATCTGGTCTGGCTGGTCCTGCGTAACGGACTTCGGGCTTGAACCACGTCTGGATCGTCGGCGCCGGTCTCTCCGGTCTTTCCTGCGCGGTTGCTCTGGCGGCGAAAGGTGTGCGCTGCACCGTGCTGGAAGCCTCGGCCCAGGCGGGTGGCCGATGCCGGTCCTACCACGATGCCCAACTCGACATGGTGCTCGACAATGGCAATCACTTCATCCTAAGCGGCAACGGCGCGGTGTTCGACTATCTGCGCACGATCGGTTCGGCCGACCGGATGGCCGGGCCGGAGCACGCCTATCTCGACTTCATCGACTTCCGCGACGACGCGCGCTGGACGATCCGGCCGAACGACGGGCTCATTCCATGGTGGCTATTGTCGCGGGACCGTCGAGTCGCCGGGACCAGGCTGGCCGAGTACCTAGCCTTGGCGCCGCTTGTCGGGGCGCGAGGCGGAGAGCGCATCGACGAGGTGATCCGGTGCGCCGGACCGCTGTGGGACCGGCTGATCGAACCCTTCCTCCTCGGCGCGCTGAATAGCGATCCGCGGTCCGGATCGGCGGCGCTGGCGGGCGAGGTGCTGCGGCAATCGCTGGCGCGCGGCGGAAGCGCCTACCGCGTGCGGATCGCCCACCCGACGCTCGCCGCGGCCTTCGTCGACCCCGCTCTCGACTTTCTGGCGGCGGCGGGCAGCGCGGTGCGCTTCAGCTCTCCCGTCAAAACTCTCGCCTTCGAGAGCGACCGCCTCTCCGCGATCGAGATACAGGACGATCGCATAGACCCCGCCCCGGACGACGTCGTCATTGTCGCCACGCCGCCGTGGATCGCTCCGACGCTCATCCCTGGCCTTATCGCGCCCGACATCTTCAACCCCATCGTCAACGCCCACTTCAAGACAGCGCCGCCTCCCGGCGCGTCGCCGATGCTAGGGGTGATCGGCGGTACGGCGGAGTGGATATTCGCCTTCCCCGACCGGCTCTCGGTCACGGTCAGTGGAGCGGACCATCTCGTCGATCAGGATCGCGACAGCCTTACCCAAACATTTTGGGATGACATCGCCAAGGCCTACGGCCTGACCTCCACGCCGCCGCCGTGCCGGATCGTCAAGGAACGCCGCGCCACTTTCGCCGCTACTCCGGAGCAGAACGCCAAGCGGCCCGGGGCCGCAACGAAATGGCGCAACCTGATCCTCGCCGGCGACTGGACCGACACCAAACTTCCCGCGACCATCGAAGGGGCGGTGCGCTCCGGTTACGCCGCCGCGGCCCTAGCTCTCCAACAGATGCGCTGATTCTGATAGAAGCTCTCGATGGACGACGCCGCTCCCCTCACCTCGCTTCGCGCCATGGCCGACGACCCGGCGCTGGACCGCGCGATCGACGACGCCTCTGCCGCCCTCCTCGGACGCCAGAAGGAAGACGGACACTGGCTGTTCGAACTAGAGGCCGACGCCACCATCCCGGCGGAATACGTGCTGCTGGTCCACTACCTGGGCGAGACGCCTGATCTCGAACTGGAGCGCAAGATCGGCGTCTACTTGCGCCGTATCCAGGGCGAGCACGGCGGCTGGCCGCTGTACCACGCGGGTGACCTCGACGTCAGCGCGACGGTGAAGGCCTATTTCGCCCTCAAGATGATCGGCGACGATATCGACGCCCCGCACATGGCGCGAGCGCGGCGGGCCCTGCTAGCGCGCGGCGGCGCGGGAGCCTGCAACGTCTTTACCCGCTATCTGCTGGCGATGTTCGGCATGATCGGCTGGAGGGCCGTCCCGCAGACGCCGGTGGAGATCATGCACCTGCCGCGCTGGTTCCCGGTGCACCTCTCCAAGATCTCCTACTGGGCGCGTACGGTGGTCGTGCCGCTGCTCGTCCTCCGCACCCTGAAGACCCGCGCTCGCAACCCGCGCGGCGTGCGTATCGACGAACTGTTCGTCGGCGACCCCGCTGCTCTGCGCGGCCTGCCCAAGGGCGCGCACCAGAAGCAGCCTTGGGCCTTCCTGTTCGGCGTGCTCGACCGCGCCCTCGTCGTCTTCGAACTATTCTGGCCCAAGGGTCCGCGCCGGAGCGCCATCGCCAAGGCCGAGGCCTTCGTCACCGAACGCCTGAACGGCGAGGACGGCCTGGGCGCCATCTTTCCGGCCATGGCCAACTCGGTAATGATGTACGACGTCCTGGGCTATCCGCCCGAGCATCCCCTCCGCGCCACCGCACGGGGCTCGATCGACAAGCTGCTCATCGTCAAGGACGACGAGGCCTACTGCCAGCCGTGCTTCTCGCCGGTGTGGGACACCGCCCTCGCCGCCCACGCGCTGCTGGAAACCCGAACGCCGCAGGCCGAGGCCGCCGTTTCGCGTGGACTGGAATGGCTGACACCGCTTCAGGTGCTGGACGTCGCCGGAGACTGGGCCGAGATCCGACCTGGCGTGCGGCCCGGCGGCTGGGCGTTTCAGTACCGCAACGACCACTACCCAGACCTCGACGACACCGCCGTCGTGGCCATGGCCATGGATCGCGCGGACGGCCAAATAGGCCGCCACGGAGAGGCGATCTCTCGCGGACGGGAGTGGGTCGAGGGCCTGCAAAGCGCCAACGGCGGTTGGGCGGCGTTCGACGCCGACAACACCTATCACTATCTCAACAATATTCCGTTCGCGGACCATGGAGCTTTGCTCGATCCGCCCACCGCCGATGTCGCGGCCCGCTGCGTCAGCTTGCTGGCCCAACTCGGCGAAGCGCCCGACACTCCGCGCATGAAGGCGGCGCTGGATTATCTTCGCCGCGAGCAGATGCCGGACGGAAGCTGGTTTGGCCGTTGGGGGGTCAACTACGTCTACGGAACCTGGTCGGTTCTCTGCGCCCTCAACGCCGCCGGCCTCGCCTCCGACGATCCCATGGTCCTCCACGCCGCCGACTGGCTGATCGCGATCCAGAACCCGGATGGCGGATGGGGCGAAGGCTGCGACAGCTACAGGCTCGACTATTCAGGCTACGAGCGCGCTCCAAGCGCGTCGTCACAGACCAGTTGGGCGTTGCTGGGGCTGATGGCCGCGAACCGCGCCGATCACCCAGCGGTGGCGCGTGGCGTCGCGTGGCTCACCACCCATCAAAGCGCCGATGGCGAATGGCCGGAGAGTGTCTACACCGGAGGCGGTTTTCCTCGCGTGTTCTATCTCCGCTACCACGGCTATTCGAAAATTTTCCCGCTATGGGCGCTGGCGAGATACCGAAATCTGACGCGGGGGAACGGCGCGAGAGTCACCTGGGGAATGTGACCGGCGACCGACAGGCTCAACAACGGCTCGAGATCCGACTGTGCTCGCCGTCGGCCTCCGCTTTGACCCAGCCGAGGTCGGAAGGACCGGACGACACGGCGGGTACTCCGCCAATGCCGCAATGCGGGTTTTTTGTGCGTCGGACAAAAAAAAGGCTGAAAATCCGTCGGCAGCGGCGAACCGGCGTCAAACCAATTTTTGCACCAAAGTCAACACAATGGGATCACTAGGTCACATTGTTCGAAACCGTCCAGAGATGGTTTCGACGGCGTCCGCGCATTGCGATCCGATATTTCGCCGACCAGCGCGACCATGGCAGTTCTTTCTCGCGGATTTATCATTAATTTACAAATTAGGCGTCGCTATTGTGCATAAATAACAGTGATTAACAATTAGCGTGACCTATTTAATGAATATCCAACGATTCTGCGCTTTTTTACTATAAGATTACGCGATCTTTTACAAGACAATCTGGCTATCCGCTGGCTCAATACTGAGATTGGGCTTGACCCTTTGGGAACACTAGTGTCTTATTGCGGTTCTGGGGTTCCGATTAGGGGCGCTGTAGCGGCGCGATAATTTCTCAGGAGATTCAAAAATGAAGATTATTTCGCTTCTGTCGGGCGTCGCCGTGGCGCTCGCGATCACAAGCACCGCCGACGCCAAGCCCTTCGGTCCGGCGACCGGAGCGATATCTATTCTTGGCTCGCCAATGGTGACCCTCGGCGCGCTGTCGAGCACGGCGAGCTTCAGCGCACCCGTGGCCATATTTTCCACGACCGGCGACCTTAGCTCCGCGAGCGGTCCCGGCACGGTTTCGGGAACGTTGAATTTTTCCAACGTCCCGCTTACCTCGGTTCCCAACGTCGTCACGAACTTCATGACGTTCGCCGATACCAGCGGTGGCCAGTATTTTTTCGACGTGAGTTCCGTCGAGACGCTGTCGTATTTCACCTCCCCGTCATCCACGAGCATTACGCTTTATCTTCTAGGTACGGCCGGGGACACGCACCTGAGCTTGTCCGCGGCGCCGACTTCGGAAACGATTACGATCAACAAGACCGGCGCTTCGGCCTACTCGGCGTCCGCGACCATCGCCGCACCGCCATCCATGAACGTGCCCGAGCCGGCGAGTTGGTCCTTGATGCTGATCGGCTTCGGCGCGGCGGGTGGGCTGATGCGGCGCTCACGCAGGCAGGGAGCCGCTGTCCGCGCTTAGCGAGGCCGCCATGGAGTGGCGTCAGTGGCCACTCCATAACATTGATGTAGTCTGCGCTTAGCCCGCCCGCACTTGAAGTGCTGGCGGGCTATCGGCACGTCCGGTTCGCTAAAGCCAGATGCGCCGAGGAGCTGAGCCTCACTCGGCGTTCGCGAATTTGCGATCTCCGGCAGCCGCCTCCAACCCCCGCGCCAAGTCGGCGATGAGGTCGCCTGGCGCTTCGATGCCGATGGAGAGGCGGATCAGGCCCTCCTCCATGCCGAGCATGCCCTGTTCGTGGGCCGACACGCCCGAATGGGTGGTGCTGCCGGGGTGACAGGCCAGGGACTCGGTGCCGCCGAGGCTGACCGCCAGCTTGAACACCTCCAGTGCATCGAGCACCTTGAACGCCGCCGCGCGGCCGCCTTTTACCACGAAGGAGAAGGTCGCGCCCATCGCGCCGCACTGGCGGCCGATGACCTTGCCCGCCGACGAGTCGGGATCGACATCGCCCAGGTAGAGCACGCGCTCCACGGTCGGCTGCGCTTTCAGCCAGTCGGCGATCTCGCGCGCGTTGGCGAAGGCCTTGTCCATGCGCAGGCGCAGGGTCTCCAGCGACCTCGTCAACATCCAGGCGCTGTGAACGTCGAGTTGGTTGCCGATCGAATTGCGCAAGGCCCTGATCTTGCGCATCAGCGGCGCGTGGCCGGCCACTGCCCCGGCGATCAGGTCGCTATGACCGCCGACATATTTGGTCAGCGAATAGACCGACAGGTCGCACCGGTGCTTAAGCGGCGACTGGTACAGCGGTCCGAGCAGAGTGTTGTCGACGATGACCGGCGGGCGCGACCCTTGACGGGCAGCGACCTCGTCGGCGACCACCGCCATCAAATCGAGGTCGACCACGGCATTGGTGGGGTTGGCTGGCGTCTCGACATAGATCGCCGCCACCTTGCCAATGGCCAGCGCCTCCTCCGCCGCGGCGCGCACCGGGACAGGATCGACACCGTCGATGAAGCTCGCGCCGCGCACCCCCCAGCGGGCGAGCAGGTTATCGAACAGGGTCTCCGTCCCACCGTACAGCGGTCGGCTGCGCAGGATCGCCTCGCCGGGCTCGGTCAGCGCCAGGATCGAGGTGAAGATCGCGGCCATGCCGCTGGAAAACACCGAGCAGGCGTCGGCGCCTTCCAGGATCGCCAACCGCTCCTCGACGATCTGCAGGTTCGGATTGTTGAACCGGGTATAGATCAGCCCGGCGTCGGCGCCCTCCGGCGAGATCTGGCGGCCGCTCATATAGTCGAACAGCAGCTTGCCTTGCTCACAGGTCGAGTATGCGAAGGTCGAGGTGAGGAAGATCGGGGTCTTGACGGCGCCTTCCGACAGCGTCGGGTCGAAGCCGAACCCTAGCATCAGGGTGTCCGGCTCGAGGGTGCGATCTCCGATGCGCGACCTGCGGAACTCGTTCGGCATACTGGAGGCTCCCTTGGCGCTACCGCCGGAGCTTAGCAGACCTCGGCGCCGAACTCGCTGTCGCCAGACGCCAGACAGCCCTTATTTGAGCGGGACGGCGTCAGGCCCGGTCCAGGACCAGGCGGCGATCTTCCACGCGCCGTTGGTCTTGAACAGGGCGAAGGTCATCTGGGCCGTCTCGCGCTTCGCGCCGCCGTGCTGCTTGAAGGTGTAGGTGGCCGGCGCGATGGCATAGGCGTGGTCGCCCACGACGACTTCGCGGCTCGGCGCGGAAATCGCCACCGTTCCGCCGGTCTTGCCCTCGGCGGCCTCTGACTTGCCTAGATCGCCGAGCCAGGCGTCGAAGGCGCCAGGTCCGCTCCAGGCGAAAGGCGCCACCTCGTCTACGATCGTGATCGTGGGCGCCATGGTCGACTTGGCGGCGGGTATGTCGCCCTTGTTGAAGGCGGTTCCGAAAGCGGCGATCGTCCCCTCAACTCCCGCATCCCCGGCCTGGGCCGAGGCGGCGAGCAGGACGGCGGACGCATTGATGAGTACGAAAAATAGTTTGGTCATTGGATGCCCCTCATTGAAGAGCGGGGGATGTTAGCAGTAAAGCTTCCCACTGCGCACACACGCACTCGCCTAGCGGAACACCTGGATCTCGGCGCCGCCCGGGCAAGCCGCCCACGCGCGGTCACCCGTCAAGGCGGTCAGTCCGCGCGCGGCGGCGAGCGCCAGGCAGGCGCGATCCCCGAACGACAGGCCAGCGCCTCGCGTCACAGCTCGAAGCGCGCCCGCAGCGAGCGCCTGCGCGCGGTCGAACTCGATTGTCTTCAAGTGAAGCGGATCAAGGATCGACGACGCCAGCGGAATTGTTCCTCCGCGCTCCATGATCTTCGCGACGACCTCGGAGAGGTTCACCGCGCCGATAACCGCGTCCGCCAGAGCCGCCCGCACGATGTCGGCGCCCGGCTCGCCATTGATCAGGCATATCAGCGCGGAGGCGTCGAGGACGTACCGCTCCGCCAAGGCTATTCCCGCGCCGCTTCGGCTCTACGATCGGCGATGAGCTCGTCCACCAGACTGACTCCCTCGGGAACGAGGCCACGCATCAACTTTTGGGCGTTGGCGATCGCGCCGGCGCGGGAACGGACGTGAAGTTCGCCATCGGCGACTTCAACGATCACGGTATCGCCGACCCTAAGCCCCAGTTGCCGGCGGAAGGTGGCCGGAATGACCATCTTCCCCCCTTCGACAATTCGCACCGCACGCGAGGACATGACCTATTTCCTGTTGGTATCCGTGTAAGCACTTATACTTCAATCGCATTGGCGACAATCGCGGGAGGCCGGGGCGGAATGCCAGGGGGTCGACAAAGCCGCGGTCGGAACGAGTCCGAAATCAGCGAGCGCCCGTGTATCATCTGGGTTTGCGGCTTGAAGCGGGAGGCGCGTCTCCTGTCGAAGTTCGACAAGGTCCTGGTCGGCGCGCGTGATCTGCCGATGTCGCTGCAGCAGACCTCATCCGCTGTGATCAGCTTCGGACTCTGCGGCGCGCTCGACCCCGCGCTTCAGCCCGGCGATCTGGTCATCGGGACCGGCGTGGGTCTCGGAGGACGGCGTCTCGCCGCCGACGTCGACTGGCTGACGCGGCTGACCCGGGCGTTCCCACACGCCGCGCTCGGCGCCGTGGCGGGATCGAACGTCATTGTCGGTTCGGCCGCGGCCAAGGCCGAACTCCGCGCGGCGACCGGCGCGATCGCGGCGGATATGGAAAGCCACGCCGTGGCCGCCGCCGCGCGGGACTTCGGCGTTCCGTTCGCCATCCTTCGCGCCGTGTCCGACGGCGCGGCGGAGACCCTTCCGCTATCCGCCCAGGCCGGCTTCCGGCCGGACGGGAGCACGGACATCGCGGCGGTGATGCGCGGCTTGATCGCGCGGCCCGCCGAGCTTCCCGCGCTGATCCGCACCGCCCGCAACGCCGCCAAGGGGTTTGCCGCCTTGCGAAGAGCGGTGGCGGCTTGGCCCCGAGACGTTCGGGTGTAGGATCGCGGCCAGCGGCACGGGGACTCGCGACATGGCCATCCTCAACATCTTCTCGCCCGGCTGGCTCAACGGAAGCACCGCCACGCAATTCGTACCTAACCCATGGGGAACCGACGACGTTTGGATCCAATGCACCGTTCCCGCGATGCAGGTGAACGACGCCCCCTGCCTCGGCGGCTTCGGCATCATCGAGGTCGTCTCGCTCGACGACCAGGGCAACCTTCGGGTTCAACAGTTCGGCGACCCGAACGATCTCAACTCCGTCGTGCCGGAGAACCTCGTGCCGCGGCTGTATGTGCCGAACATGGTTTCGGTCACCCTGGCGCACATCGTCGCCGACCTGCGCTCGAGCGGCACGGTCACGCTGTTTCAGTGGGGATGACGATGAAGAACGCTCAAGCCACGCCCGGAACACCCAAGCACGGATCCCGCGCTCACGTCGTCTACGATACAGCGACCGGATCTATCCTACACGTCCACCACACCGTCGAGTTCGAGGGCGGCGCGCCGGTCACCGAACGCCCCGAAACCCGCGCCAAGCGCATGGCGGGGTCGCGCCCGGGCGCCGAGGTCGTCGAAGTCGACCCGTCCGAGGTCAACCACCGTCGCCCAATCAAGGTTGACCCCGCGACGCGGAAGATCGTTCCAGGCTGAGCGGCGCCCGGCGACCTACTCCGCCGGCTCCCGCTGAACCTTCCGCGAACGAGGGTTCGTCGCCCTGATCTCGGCCAGCATCTTGTCGACGTGGCCACTGAAGACGAAGTCGGCCGGGCGTTGCTTGTCGAGCGGGATGTCCTTGGCCATCGGGCCGGTGGTCTTGACGCCGCGCAGGCTGACCATCGCCGCCTTGAGCGGATGCTTCATCGTATCCGTCACCGCGCTGGCCTCGAAGCCGGAGTGGACCATGCAATCCTGACACTTCTCGTAGTTGCCGACGCCGTATTCGTCCCAGGCGGTGTCGTCCATCAGCTCCTTGAACGTCTTGGCATAGCCTTCGCCGACGAGGTAGCAGGGCCGCTGCCAGCCGAACACGGCGCGGGTCGGATTGCCCCACGGCGTGCACTTGTAGGCCTGGTTGCCCGCCAGGAAGTCGAGGAACATGGTCGACTGGGTGAACGACCACTTCTTGCCGTTGTCGCCCAGTTTGAAGATGTCGCGGAACAGTTGCTTGGTCTTGGTGCGGTTCAGGAAGCCGTCCTGGTCCGGCGCGCGCTCATAGGCGTAGCCGGGGGAAATCGTGGTTCCGTCAAGCCCGATCGCCTTCATTTCGTCGAGGAACGCGGCGACGCGCTCCGGCACCGCGTTGTCGAACAGGGTGCAGTTGATGCTGACGCGGAAACCCTTGGACTTGGCCAGCTTGATCGCCGCCACCGCCGTCTCGTAGACGCCATCGAGGCAGACCGACTTGTCGTGCATCGCCTTGTCGCCGTCGAGGTGGATCGACCAGGTGAACATCGGGTCCGGCGTGTACTGATCGATCTTCTTGGTCAGCAACAGGGCGTTGGTGCACAGGATGACGAACTTTTTGCGGTCGAGGAAACCCCGCACGATCTTCGGCATGTCGCGATGCAGCAGCGGCTCGCCGCCGGCGACGGACACCACCGGCGCGCCGCAGTCGTCGATGGCCTCCATGCACTGATCATAGCTCAGCCGCTGGTTGAGAATGTCGTCGGGATAGTCGATCTTGCCGCAGCCGGCGCAGGCCAGGTTGCAGCGGAACAGCGGCTCCAGCATCAGGACAAGCGGGTAGCGCTTGACGCCGCTGAAATGCTGCTTGGCGATGTAGGCGCCGATGCGCGACACCGCCTGTATCGGAAGACCCATGTCCCCCTCCTTCTAAACTAAACCTAGGTGCGGAGTTCGGCCGGCAGGCGGAACTCGATGTTTTCCTCGACGCCGTCCATCGGCTCGACCATTACCGGGCCGAGCTCGCGCAGCGCCTCGATGACCTCCTGGATCAGTTGCTCGGGCGCGGAGGCGCCGGCGGTCAGACCGATCGCGCTCTTGCCTTCCAGCCACAGCGGATCGAGCGCCGAGGCGTCGTCGATCAGATAGCTCGGGATGCCCTCTTCCCGCCCGATCTCACACAGGCGGTTGGAGTTGGAGCTATTCCTCGCCCCGACGACCAGGATGACGTCGGCCATCTTGCACATGTCGCGCACGGCGCTCTGGCGGTGCTGAGTAGCGTAGCAGATATCCGTGGTGTCGGGACCGACGATGTTAGCGAACTTCGCCTTCAGCGAGGCGATCACCGCGCGGGTGTCGTCGACGCTGAGCGTGGTCTGGGTGACATAGGCGAGCGGGGTGTCGACGGCGAGATCGAGAGCCGCGACATCGGCCTCGGTGGAGACGAGATGGGTCGGAGCATCGATCTGGCCAATGGTGCCCTCGACCTCCGGATGGCCGGCGTGGCCGATCAGGATGATCGTCCTGCCCTGGCGAACATAGCGCTTGGCCTGGTTGTGCACCTTGGTGACCAGCGGGCAGGTCGCGTCGAGCACCGGCAGGTTGCGGGCGGCCGCGGCCTGGATCACCGTCTGAGCCACGCCGTGGGCGCTGAACACGGTGTGGGCGTTGTCGGGCACCTCGGTCAGCTCCTCGACGAAGATCGCGCCCTTGGCCTTGAGGCTGTTCACCACATGGCGGTTATGCACGATCTCGTGACGGACGTAGATCGGCGCCTGGTATTTCTCCAGCGCCCGCTCGACGATGTCGATCGCCCGCACCACGCCGGCGCAGAAGCCGCGCGGCTGCGCCAGGATCACGCGGCGTACCGGCGCATCCCGCGTGGCGGCGGGTCGTTCGTCGAGATCCGGAGCGAGATCGGTCATGCCATCCACGTCGTCAATGCGAGTCCCACATCCTAGCAGATCGGCGGTTGGATATCAGCTAGTGGCCGAATCCGTGTTCGCAACCTCGCGCGGCCGGCCCGGACCGCGATCCGCCCACGGACTGTGGTTGCGCCGCAACATAGCATAGACCGCGATCGACGCCATGATGACGATGGCCGACGCGACCAAGCCGGGCCTTCCCTCCTTGGGATCGGCGAAGCTGACCCACAATACTCCCGTCATGCCGATCAGGGCGAGAACCGGCGCGACCGGATAGAGCGGCATGCGGAACACGCCGGCCGCCGTGGTCCCGCGCGTCCGCCCGGCGATGACGGCGAAGCAGAGGCCGACATAGGTCGCGACCGTCACCGTCGCGATCACCGTGACCAGGAAGTCGAGCGGCGCGAAACACCACGCCAAGGAAACCACGCCCATGGTCAAGGCGGCGATCCACGGCGAGCGGAAGCGCGGATGGAGCCGGGTAAAGGCCCTGTTCAGCGCCGTGGGCCACAGTCGGTCGCGTCCGGTGGCGTAAAGCTGACGCGCGGCCAGCAGCGACAGCGCCAGCATGGCGTTGAAGATCGCGATCGCCACGCCGATGCCGAGCACCCGCGCCATCATGGGCCCTCCCGTGGCTCGGATGAACTCCGGCAGAGGCTGGACCCCTGAAACCAAAGCGGCCTCGTCCGGCGCCCCGATCATCACCGCGAGGATCGGCGTGAGCTGGAACACGATGGCTAGGCCGAGCGACCAGAACACCACGGAGGCCACCTTGCGCGGCGCCTCGCGGACCTCCTCGCCGAGCGAACAGACCCCGCCGTAGCCGTCAAAGGCGTAGACCGCCGCCGAAGCCGCCGCGCCCATCACCGCCAAGCTGGCGGCCGCCAACCGACCGCCCGCGCCCGCGGCGACTGGATGGAACAGCACCTCGGTCACTTCGCGATGGGGATGGGCGAACCCGAGCCACGACAGCGCCGCCAGACTGGCGATCTCCAAGACCATGAAGATCCCGGTGAGCATCGCGTTGAAGCGCACGTTGAGCACAGCCAGCACGGTCACGCCGCCGACAAGGGTCAGCGCCACGCCGCGCGCCGAAAGTCCCGGCGGCACGTCGCCGAGGTAGTCGGCCACTCCGAGGCCCGACAACGCTTGGGCGACGGTGAAATTCACCAGGTTGAGCCCTAGCGCGGCGAACCCCAGCGCGGGCCCGAGGGTGCGGGTGATGATGGTGTACTCCGCCCCCGTCTCCGGAAACGCCGACACCAGTTCGGCGTAGACCAGGGCCATGGCGATCCCGAGCAGGGCGGCCGCCAGGAAACACAGCAGCGTCCCGGTTCCCGCCTGATGGATCACGTCGGCCCCGATCACGAACACCCCGATGGTCGGCGACAATCCTGAAAGTGTGATCATCAGCGCGCCGAAGCCGCCCATGGCGCGGTCGAAGGGCGCGTTGTTCCGCGCTGGGGTTCGTCTATTCAAAATCGCCCACCCGAAGTGACCGCGGCCCCCGCGCGGTCTTCCAAAGACCGATGAGCGCTCACGCAAAAATTTCCTAGTCTTCTCGACGCGGCCCGCAAATCGGCGGGCGCGGCCAGAAATGCCTCGCGCCGCGCTCAAGATAGGGCGCCGCCATCTTTTCTCATGGCCTGATCAGGCGTTGATCAGAAATAGTTTGACGGTGTTTTGCATTTCACCGAGGTAGGCGCCGACGTTCAGAGGAGAAAACCATGTTCAAGACCCTTGCCTGCGCCGGCGCGGCTCTGGCGATCGCGGCGTCCGCGTCCGCCCACCCGCTCTTCGATCCCCCGGCCGCCAATTTGCCGCAGGTCGCCGCGGTTCCTGAGCCCGCCTCCTGGGCGCTGATGCTCATCGGCATGTTCGGCATCGGCGTGGCGCTTCGCCGCCGCTCTCACGTCCTCGGCTAAGTAGCCTCCAGCGTCGGCCGCCGCGCCGGCGGCCGACGTCATGGATTGGCGGGCCGAGGCGACGCGTCGGCGACGGCGTCGGTTGCCGACCCGCGCGATTCGGTGGCACTCGTGATCTTCGATGGCATCCGGCCGGCCGAAGATCACGACCATGACGCAATACGCGATCAGTCTGCGCAAGGCTGATGGGAGCGACGGGATCGGGCCGGTCCGCTATCTAGTGTTCGACGACGCTGTCTCGCCCGCGCGGGAAGTGAGACCGGATCGCTGGCGCGACCAGATCGTGGCAAGCTTTCCCACGACCACCAATGTCGATCGCGGCAACCCCCGCCGCACCGGCGACATCCTGTTTTTCGTCCACGGCTTCAATGTCAGCGAGCAGGCCGCGCGGCGGTCGCACCTCGACTACGTTTCTCGGCTTGCGGCCCAGGGCTGGGCAGGGCGGCTGATCAGTTACGACTGGCCGTCGGAGGGCCTTGTGTTCGCCTATTTGGCGGACCGTTTCAACGCCCGCGCGGCGGCGAGCGCCCTGGTCGTCTCGGCCATCGCCCTCTTGGAGGACGCGCAGGAGACCGACTGTACGATTAACGTCCATGTCATGGCCCATTCGATGGGCGCTTTCGTCGTTCAGCAGGCCTTCACCTGGTCATACCAGGACGTCCCGACAAGCTGGGGCGTGGCGCAACTGATGCTTGTCGCTGGCGATGTCGATCACAGCGTTTTTTCGGCGTCGAACTACAGCGCCAAAATGTTCCGCGAGCACGCCGGGCGTCTCACCGCCTACACCAACCGTTACGACAAGGCGCTGGCCGCATCCGAGGCCAAGCGTCTGGAACTCAACCCGAGGTTGGGCCGCGTCGGCTTGCCGGACGATGCGCCGCCCTCGATGAGCGAGGTCAATTGCAGCGACCTGTTCGACGCGGTCTACCCCTCGCCGCTGACGGAACTCGATCCGATCACGACGCACTCTTTTTATTTCGGCCAGCCGGTGTTCTGGCGCGATGTCGTGCTGACCCTGGCGGGAGGCATGGATCGGCGCGTGTTCCCGACTCGCGTCATCGACCCCGAAGCGACCGTCCCCCAATCGCTTCGATCTGCTGCCGGGCGGCATCGAAGATTCGACGTACAAGACCGCCCTCTCCCGCGCGGCGACGACGCCGTCGATCAGACTGCCTTAAGATAATCGGCGGGTTTGCCGTAACGCGAATTGCGCCTGCTCATCCGAGGAGACTATCCGATGAAGTTCAGCAGCGTGGCCGACATCGTGATCCTGGCCCTCGCCGCCGCCGCGCCACAACTCACCGGCGCGGACGCCGCGCCCACCGCCGCTCCGAGCTTGCCGCACGGCCGCGCGGGTTATTGGGAAGTGAAGATCACCGGCGCCGGCGGCCGCACCAGCATCCGTCACACCTGCTCCGACGGCTCGCCGCCCAATCTGAACGGCCCAATGGCCAGGTACTGCCGGGTCAACTACGCGCGCACCGCCTCCAGCGTCGTCGGCGACGGGACGTGCGCGATGAACGGCATCACGGGAACATCGCACCTCGTCGCGCGCGGAGACTTCGACACCGCCTACACCATCGACAGCACCGGCGCGATCACGATGCCGGGCCGCCCGCCGATGTCGTTCAGAAGCCACGTCGACGCCCACTGGGTCGGCGCCTGCCCGGCCGGAATGAAGCCGGGCGACAGCAGCCGGTCTTAAGCCGCCGCCGGAGCATCGCCGCCGAGCCCGGCGCGAAGATCGACGATCGGCCTCGGCGCGGTCATCGCCAACCTCCAGGCAAGCACCTCGCGGTGGCAACAGGCCAGGTCGGCCTCGTAGCACAGCAGGCATGCCCGCCGCGCCCGGACCTGCTCCACCAGCCACGCGATGCGGCGACCGCCCGCACATCGATCAACAGCTCGACGCCCGCCGCCGTGAGGGCGTCGATGAAGGCCGACAGCGTCGAACGCTCGTAGCCGATGGTCCAGAAGGGGTCATCGCACTTTTCTACCCGATGCGGCGGCGACGGTTCAAAGATCGTCGAGA